>NZ_JAQZAN010000017.1 GCF_028737255.1 Actinomycetospora straminea
TGTCCCGCCGGCGACCTACACCCAGGCTTATGTCCCGCCGGCGACCTACACCCAGACCCACACCTTGCCGGAGACCGACACGCAGGTGCCGACCTCGCCGACGGCGGGGAACCCCTACCAGGCGGGCGCGGCGACACAGTTCGAGGAGCCGGGGAACGAAGCCGACTTCAGCTCGCTCTCAAACGTCGTCGCCAGGCTCAATCAAGACGAGGCCCTCGCGCGGGACCTAATCGATACACGTCCGCCATTACTTCCCCGTGAGTCAGCATGGGGCGCGGGCGAGGGCCGTGACTACGGCAACAGGCAGGCAGCAAGGTACAGAAGGGAAGTCGACATGGACGGGGGGCCGACCATCCAAGCTGGCCACAGTGCCGCGGCCCGACATGTGGCCGAATCCAACATCTCGGAAGACGACTGGGACAGGCAACGTATGCAACAGTTGCACAGCCGGCTAGGGCAGGGTTTCGATGTCTCAGTAACCGATCAACACGATGATACTAGGACTAGGACACGACACACAGCCCAGGAAGGCTTGATAGACCAGGCAGTCGAGCAGGTTCGCGACGTGCAGGGCACTCTCACTCCGCAAGGCCAGTTAGACGCGGGAGACCAAGTTGTACTTGGCACGAGCAATGTTCCGCTTGACCAGCGGGCCATCGACTGGATACTAAGGAGCGGTCGAACGTCCAGTCCGGACTTGAGCGGGATGCCCCCGACCCAACCCAATGCTGAAATTGAGAACACTCTACGAGATGAGATTTCGCGCAGTAACATGAAGCAACAACGCCAAGGTGATGAGCGTCTCAGCGAATTGCCACTGCCCGGACCTGAATCGACCTGGCGAAACGATGAGCGGAGTCTTCCGGAGGCCTGGGAGGGCGGTGCGGGCGCCCCCTACTCTGAAGTACTCGACCATCTTGACGATGAGCAATGAAACCGCGGGATGAACGAATGGGTTACCGCCAGCCAGACCGAGCCCGCCGTGTCACAGCGCGTGGTCCGACTCTGGAATAGTGTGCCTGAGTCGCAGGGCAGCTCCTTTAAAGGTTCTCGAGGAGAGGCTCTACGCAGCCAAATCACTTTCGAGCCCGTCGACCATGTCATCGGTCGCTCCCGCGGCCACCAGTTCGGGCTCGGGTAGGTGGGCGCGGGCCGCGGCCTCGGTCAGGCGATGTTGTCGGGCGGCCTGCCGTCTGGCTGGGTGGGCCAGCGGGCGGCCGACCGGGTCATCACCGGGTCGGCGCTACTGGGACTCGCGTGGGCCCGCTGCGTCCTCGAGTCGGCCGGAGCATGTTCGTCTTCCAGGTCTGCTCTCCCGCGTCGGACGGAACAGAGGTGTCGTCAGGCAGCGAGGAACTGGTTAGCCACCTCCACGGCCGTCTCGAGCGCTCCCGGGGTCGCCCACCTAACCAGCGGATAGCCGCGGCTGTTGTGGGTGATGTTGGCCTTGCCCTCGGCGACTGTCTTGGAGCTCGTGAACAGCAGGCTCGTCGAGTTCATGTTGCCGAGGTTCTCGCCGTCGGGCCGCAGCACGCGCAGGTATGTGCTGTTCGAGTCCGTGTCGCTTCGCGAGTCCGGGAGCGCCAACGTGTATCCGAGGGCACGGAACCTGCGAACGACAGCGCTGACGACTTCGACCGTGCTCGGTGTGAACCCTGCCCAACGGCTGATCATCGCCTGGACTTGGGGGTCGTTCTCGCCGGGTCCGGCATCGATCCCGTTGGGTCTCGGCACCTGGTCGGCCGACAGTGCCGCGGACTCCTCGCGATAGGCGCGCTCGTAGCGCGCCACCCAGCTGGCCACCTCCTCGGGGCTGCTGGCTGGGGTGACGGTCAAGGTGATGCCGCACATCTCCGTACCCTCCCGTTCGTTCGACGTTCTACGATACACAACACCGGCCGTGCAGCTCGCGGGGATGCAAGAACCAGGGAGGGCTTGAGCTGCGGTGGCTCGACGTACCCATCTCGTCCGGTGCCCTGCGGGATCCATCTACACGCGGCGAGGACGTCGAGGGGACGGCCGACTGGGCCATCAAGTCAACCGTGAGAGTCGCGCTGCTGCCAGACGTGCTCCAAGAACGCCGTGGGCCGTCAGGTCCCGTTGGCTGATGCGATCCCGGTCGCTTCCCAGACTGGAGCATGACGACGTGGGCCGGACGGCCAGGCCGCGTGAGCCGGCGTCCTCTGTCGGGGCGCGGCCGCGACCGCCCTGCGTGCGGGCGAGCAGGTCGTTGAACCGCTCCCGGATGTGCTTGAGGTCGACGACGTGGACGCTCTCGCGGCTCCGCTTTACCGGCTCGCCGCCCCGGCTTCGACTCGCCACGTCGACGCGCCACATCCGAGCCCAAGGCCCTCGAGACTGCGGCGCGGCAGTCGATCTTCGCGTGGAGCAAGTCGTGGAGAACAGCGGTGTCAACTGGTGTGCGTGGAGGAGGTCAGCGAGGCTCGCGCCGCTAGCAGGGTCGCTGGTAGAGGCTGTGTGAGGTGGAGCACGGGAATCTTTTAATCCGTTGGTTGTGGGTTCGAGTCCCACGGGGCCCACCTGGTCAACGCGTTCCGCTATGGAACTGTCAAAGATCAGCTCACCGCTTATCCGCCGCTGCGCCCCTCGTCGTCGCGGTAGGCACGGTCCAAGGCCTCGGCGGCGGCCGAGGAGACCGCGCGCCGGCCGAGGTGGGTGTTCTGCGTCATCGACACCTGGGCGTGGCCCGACCTGGTCGGTGATCAGCCGCGCGCTGAGCCCCTGGTCGTCCAGCTCGGTCGCCGCCGTCTTGCGGAACACACGGGATGTCATCGAGGCGAACTCCTCCGAGCCCCGCGCCGCACGAAGCGCATTCGACGTGTTCGAGGGGTCCCGCCAACCACCGAAGGAGTCGGCGAGCGAGTATCACCCGTCGGATGCTCGGCGGCCGTGCATCCTGAGCGGGGTAAGGCGGTGATCTCTCGGCCTCAGGAGCCGATCCAGATCCTCACGATCGCTCCACGGTCGACCTCGGCGCCTGGATCGGGGTGCTGACGGCAGATGAGACCGCGGCCGGCGGCAGTGTGCGTCGCGTTCTCCGCAACAGCCAGCACGCCGGCATCTAGGGCCCGGTCATGCGCGTCGGTGGCCGGAACCCCGACCAGTTCGGGCACCCGTGCCTTGCGGACCGGCGTCTCTGAGGACGCGGGGCTGACATCGATCATCGTGGTGCTCTTCCTGACCGGTCGTTCCGGTCTGACGGGGGGGCTCGGCCTTGCAGCCGAGCGCGCTGCTCACCAGAACGTCGGGGCGCTCAGCGGTCATCCCGGGGCGCCGAGCATTTTCGCGGTGCGGGGCGGAGGTGATGCTGGGGTCGGCGCGACGGCGAGGGCGCCGCGGCGTGTGAGTCGTGGGCCAGTCGTGGTGCGACCGCGCAGTGGGGCCTGGTGGAACCGCCATTGGTGGCGGCCAGACCCGGTCACCGCGACCTTGACCAAGGTCGGGGGCGCACAGCGTTCGTCGTGTCTGGTGATCCGCGGGGCCGAGTGCTCTAGTTGACGTTCGCCCCCCAGTTGTTGGTGGTGATCACGATCAGGCCCGGTGAGGCGTTCCGAATGCCCTCGAAGCGCGGTAAGGCGCGCACTCCGAACTGTGCTGCGAGTGTGTGGGCGGCGCCCTCTTCGTCGGTGCCCGGGCGGAAGTAGACGGTGCTCTCGGGAATCACGCCGAAGGGGTAGTTGCCGACCTCGACCACGTTCCAGCCCCGCAGGCGCAGCTCCTCGGCTGCGCGCTGAGCGAGGCCGATGATCATCGAGTTGTTGTACACGCGGACCGACAACGCCGAGACGTCGAGCGGACCACTGAGGGCGGCACGGGGAACCGGACCAGGGCCGGGCAACAGCCCACCCGCACCGCCCGCACCAGGACTGCTTTGACCGGGCGCACCGCCGGGTTCGATCGGCGCGCCCACCACCAGCCCGGGCCCCGGCACTACCGCGCCGGGTACACCGCCGGGTGCCCCGCTCAACCCGCCGGCGCCGCCGGCTCCGGGCCCGGCGCCAGGACCGGGCGGAAGGCCGCCCGGAGCGGCGCCGCCGGGAGCGCCGCCACCGGGAGCGCCGCCACCGGGAGCGCCGCCACCGGGAGCGCCGCCACCGGGAGCGCCGCCGGGTGCACCGCCGGGTGCACCGCTGAACCCGCCGGCGCTGCCGGCTCCGGGCCCGGCACCAGGACCGGGCGGAAGGCCGCCGGGAGCGGCGCCGCCGGGAGCGGCGCCGCCGGGAGCGCTGCCGCCAGGAGCGTTGCCGCCGGGCACGACCGGGGTGCCCCCGATCGGGCTGCCGCCGGGTTGGGCGGCCGCTGGCGGCGAGGTGGGCGGGCCGGTCGAGGAGGTCGAGCCCGGCGTCGCCTCCGGGGGGAAGGCCGGCGGTGCCGCACTGTTGCTCGACGGCCCCTCGCCGACCAGCCCGAGCAGTCCCATGATGGCGGCGACACCGGCGATCGCGAGCAGCACGATGCCGGCGATGCGCCTGCGCGAGGCCTCATCTGACTCGGGCGCTGTCAACTCCTGCTCCCTTCGTCGACGGCGGTGCAGGGCCACCGGCGTCGCGATCACCCGATGGTGTGTCGTTTCGCGGGGCAGGAGACCATCAAGGCGGGCCCGCACGGAGGTGCCGCGCCGGATCCGGTGCGCGGTGCTATATCCCGGTGTCTCGGTGGTCGTGTGACCAGACTGGGACCCGGACCCTGGCGCGCGTCGATCCCGCTCTCGCTGTGGTGACGAACCCGCCCGCTGAGGAACGCCGTCCTTGCCGCCGCTCGAGGCGCTTCGCTCCCTTGCCCCGGTAGCGACAGTGGGTGCCGATCGGGTTGTTGGGTGCGCGCCCGCTCGCCCACCTGTTGAGGTGCTGGATGTACCAGGAGATGTCCGTCCACGAGCTCGCCGCGGGGCTCGAGCGCCGTGATGTCGTGCTGCTCGACGTTCGCGACGCCGAGTACTTCGCGGTCGGCCACATCCCGGGCTCCGTGCTCGTCTCACTGCCGGAGCTGCGGGTCGCCTCCGAGACCCCGACGACGAGCTCTGGGCGCGCCTGTTCGGCGCGCGACGCCCCGTGTTCTACCGTGCATCGTGGGCGATGCCGAGCACAGCGTCGATGCCGTCGCCGTCCTGGGCGAGGTCGGCATCGAGTCCTCCGTGGTGGCCGGCGGAACACGGGCGTGGAGCGCAGCCGGCCGCCCGCTCAACCGCCGTTGGTGACCGACCTCAGCTCTCTGGGGGCAGCGCGGCGAGCTCGTCGCCTGCACGGGCGACGGTAAAGCGCGTCCGTCCGATAAACGGGTTCTATGCCATCAGGACGCCTGCAACGATTAACCGAGCGTTAGTCAGCATGCGAAGAGGATGAGTGGTCACGGTTCGCCGTCGACTGCTTCTCCTCGCCGCTGGTGTCCTGGACGACGCGCTCGAGGTGTTGGACGACGCTGCTGTCTTCAGCGTCGGCGAGGACGGTGGCGCCGAGGCGCGCGGCTCGGCGGGCGACGTCGCCGTCGCGCAGAAGGCGCAGCTCCGAGTGCGCGATGACGTCGACGGTGGCGGTCGGCTTGAGCTGCAGCCCAGCGCCGTGGTGGGTGATTCGAGCAGCATTGTTTGGTTGGTCGCGGCTGAAGGGGTGACTAGTTGGGGGAGTCGGGCAGCTGGCGGAAGCTGCGCGTGCGCGACACTGCGGTCGTGGGCGGCGACCTAGGCCGCTTGGAGTATCGGCTCGGCCCCGAGCCGGCGGTGCTCGCGGCATCGGAGCTCGGCTGCGCGCGCCCAGCTGCGACATCTGGACCCCGGCGACGCTCTCCGCCTGCGGCTACGGACCGACCTCGCCATCGACGACTGCGGCGTTGACGAGGGCGTCATCGAGGTCGCGGCCATGCCGCCCGTCGAGGCCGTCCGCCGAGAGCTGCGGCTCACAGGCTCTGGCGCGGGCCCGCGCTCGCCGACCTGGGGAGGTCCTGCGGCCGTGCGGGTCGATCGGGCGCCTCAGCACCCGGGCCCCCGGTCGCCCGCCAGGTAAAGGGGCGGAAAGTACGTATCGCCCTCACGTCGTCCGCTGGATTCGATCGAACCGTTGGAGACGTCGCCTGTCAGAGGGGGCCGCATGAGCTCGGAGACGCAGGACCGGGTCCAGGCCGAGGGCGTCTCGCCCGCGCGCATCCTCGAGGTGGGATTGGGATTCTGGGCCTCGAAGACGTTGCTGAGTGCTGTGGAGATGGAGGTCTTCACGCTCCTTGCCGGGCGTCGCCTCGGGTTTGAGGAGCTGCGGGACCGGGTCGGTGTGCACCCTCGTTCGGCGCGGGACTTCTTCGACGCGCTCGTCGCCCTCGACTTCCTTGAGCGCCGCGACGGGCTGTACTCGAACGCCCCGGCCACAGACCTGTTCCTCGACAAGGCAAAGCCGTCCTACGTCGGCGGCCTGCTCGAGATGGCCAACGCCCGGTTGTTCCGTTTCTGGGCGGACCTCACCGCGGCGCTGCGGACCGGCGAGGTTCAGAACGAGGCCAAAGGCGGGGACACGTCGTTCTTCGCCGAACTCTACGCCGACCCGAAGTGGCTGGGTCAGTTCGCGACAGCCATGACCGGGGCCAGCCACGCCGTCAACGTGCACCTGGCTACGCACTTCCCGTGGCTTGGCTACAGCACGGTCGCCGACATCGGCGCCGCTCAGGGCGACACCGTCGTCCAGATCGTCGCCGCGAACCCCGGGTTGACCGGCTACGCCTTTGATCTGCCCCCGCTCGCCCCGATCGTCGAGAACCACGCTGCGCGGTGCGGCGTCGCCAACTGTGTCCACTTCGTGCCCGGAGACTTCTTCGTGGACGACCTTCCCAGCGCCGACGTAATCGTCATGGGCCACATCCTGCACGACTGGGACCTTGAGACAAAACGCATGCTGCTCGCCAAGGCCCACGCGGCCCTGCCCGAGGGCGGCGCACTAATCGTCTACGAGGCCATGATTGACGACGACCGCTCGAGCAACGCCTTCGGGCTGCTCATGAGCCTGAACATGCTGATCGAGACGCCCGGCGGCTTCGATTACACGCCCACCGACTGCGCCGGCTGGATGCGCGGCGCGGGGTTCCGCGACACCCGCGCCGAACCCCTCACCGGCCCCGACACCATGGTCGTTGCCATTAAATAGCTATCCCTAGCCTCTGCGTATCCTCCTACCCAACCGCCGTCGGAGGATTTCCAGAGGCGGCCACGCCGCCAGTGACCACGTCGGGCGCCCAACGACGCCGAAGCGTGGGGCATCATGCGGCTCCGCAAGGTCGACGCGACCACCCTCGCGGAAGGCGCTCGAGTCGCCCGCCCCGGGCGGCGCCTCCAGCTGCCTTCCCCTGTTCGACGAAACCGCGACGCGATCGGTGCACGCTTGGTACCCCGTCGGCCCGAGCACCCGGGCGCCCGCCCTCATCGCCTCGGCGTGCGGGCGGGCGCCTGGGACCATGCCGCGCCGGTCCAGGACCTGCTGGCCGCCGGGCCACGGAGTCGTGCGCTCGCCGAGCGCCACCAGAGGTCGGGGCCACGGGGCGCCAGGTCCGTCAAGATGCTGTGAGCCCTTGGACCCCGCCCTATTCGAGAATGCGCGGGGCCGGCGACTGCACGCGTGCGTGAACCGACAACCCCCAGTTATGGCTGGTCACCTCGGCGACGGCGCTTCCTTCGTGGCAGCGGCAGGCGCGTGTTGCCCGTGTAGCTCGGCGGGCACGATGGAGCTCTGCCTCGCAAGAGCCGCGCGTCGGTCCGGTCAACGGCGCGCAGGGTGAGGTCCGCTAGGACCGCTACTTGCCGACGGCGTCGCAGAACCGTTTGGTGTCAGCGAGTTGCTGGTATCGCGTCACCTTCCCGTCCTGCACCGTCCAAATGTGAACGAAGCGAGCGTCTACCGGCCCGCGGGTGCCTCTGCCGGCGTGGTGGCCCTGCGCGAACACGCGGTGCTCGTCAAGGGCGACGATCTCGTCCGGTTCGGCCGTGAAATCCTCTACGTCAGCTAGGATCGGGCCGAACACGTTGCTGACGATCTCGTCTCGGCCGTGATAGACGCCGCCGTAGGGCATGCCGGGGCTCTCGTCCCACTCGATGTTCTCGGTCATCGCCTCGAAGACGGCGTCGACGTCTCCGCGTCCGAACGCCTCGTAGATCGAGCGCACCGTCCTGACGTTGTCCCCGCTCACGTCGCCCTCCCAGTGTCCGAATTTCCGTCCGGACTCATCCCACGTCGCCATCTCGTCGAAGTAGAGCACCGGATGATGGCGGCAATCCAGAGGCACTTCCGTCTGGGTGCCACGGGCTGAGGCGGCGCACCGGGGTGGAGCAGCAAGCGCTCCCACAGTCTGGGGCGCCGGTCGCACGAAGCAGGCAGCGGCTATGGAGGCGTCAGGGTTCGGCGAGGCGGATGCCGTAGCAGGTGGCGGTGTCCTGCCTGCCGAGTCCGAGACGGCATCTGGAGCCGACCTCCGCTACCGACACCTCAAGCGCAGCGCCGACGAAGGTTCTCAGCTGCAGTTGAAGCGTCGGACTGTTGCATCGCCTGTGATCTCCAGGTCGTCGCCACTACGATCTATCAACACGAAAGCCGCACGCGAAAGGAGTTTGGGTTGACGACCACTGTAGCTCCGATAGCAGTAGCTATCGTGAGCGCACTGATCTCACTAACCTAGCCGTAGTAGTTCAGCGACAGAAGCGACGGTCTGACGTCCAACTGACGCAGCTGAAGAACGATCTGGACGCTCGGCGCGAGACAGATTTGGAGGTGCTGAAGAGGCGGCTGGAGCAGGAGAGCGCGGCGGCGACGAAGAAAGATCAAGCGAACGACCTAATGGTGAAGTATGCAAATCCTTTGGCTCGTTCGGCGTTCGACTTACAAAGCAGACTATACAACATCGCTAACGGTCACAGCGGAGGAGCGGACCCGGAGTACTTCCGCATGAACACCTTGTACCTACTCGCCGAGTTCCTGGGCTGGCTGGAGATTGTCCGCCGAGAAATCCAATTCCTCGACCTCGAGGGAGAGGCGTCGGCACGAGGCTTGAAGCGTCAGCTACATGAGCTGCAGCGGCGGCTAGCCCGGACCGGAACGGAGTCTACCGGGGACCTCATGTACCTGTACTGGGGTCAGCAGCGGGCAATCGGAGAGGTGATGATTGTTGCGCGCCCTGACGCACCTGCTCGCGGCGCTGGACCGAGCAGCGAGTGCATCGGATACGCCAAGTCTGTAGAGCGACAAGGTGAACCTAACTTCTCGAAGTGGTTTGACCGAATAGGAGGCCAGATCGATCAGCTGCGGCAGGCGCGCCAACCCGGAAAGAAGATTCAGCTCCCTCATCGCCTAGTATATCTTCAGAGCGACCTTGTCGATCTCATCAACCTATTGGACCCCAACAAAATTAGGCTACCAGGAGAGCGTGGGAAGCTGACGTCGTATGGCTTCCACGCAAACTCCTAGTGCCCGGCACCGGGGCGCAACTTGAGTGCCGGCTGTGAGCTCGTGCAACGGCGTTTCGCCTCTGGGTGCTACAGGCAACCCGATAACCGGCTTCTATGTCGACAGCGACGTTGGCGCTGGCCGGACCCGGTCCGCCACCGGCCTCGAGCCAGCCGGATAGCGTGACCTTGTGGCGGTGCGCGAGAATGAAGCGGAGATTCCTTACGCCGGAGAACGGCCTCGCTTGCTTCGGCCGCCCGTGCTCTAGCCGCCTGTGCTCGCGCCAGAGCAACTTGAACTGCCACGAACCTAGGCCCGTACCGTTCACCACCAGCCCAGCGGCCGCCAATATCAGGGTCCATGTGTTGTTCGACATGTCACCTCTCCCCTTGTCGCGTCCCTTGGTCAGGTGGTGGAACTCCGGGCTCATGAGGCGCTGGCACAGTCGGAGTGGGGCGAGAGCACCTTCCCACTCGAAGCGCCAGCCGATCCCGGACCGGTCACGCTGGGTACTCGAACCGGGCAAGGCGCGTCGCCATCAGAGGAGCCTGCTCGCGTCGAGCCGGCCCATCAACACCTCCGCAGGCCGACCCACGACTCACGCGTGGCCGCCGTCGGCGTCGTCGAGTCCGCCGACTGTGGCCCTGACCCTCGTCGACACCTCCGTTCGCGTCGCGGCACTGTCGCTGGCGCAGCACGCGCGGGTTCGGGCGAGCAGGACGCTGCGGTCTCGCTCGCCGAGGAGGACCAGTGGCGACTCGCCCGCGGCGGTGTATGCGAGATACCAGAGGTTCTACCTTCGGTGGATTGCTGGTGACCGGCGGTAGGACACCGACCGGAGGAGGCGCCGTGGAGATGCCGTTGGTGCAGGTCGAGCCCGCCGCTATCACGGGCGCTGCTGATAGCTCCTCACGGCCCTGAGCCTCGAAGACCCAGGAAGGAAGGATCCCCATGACCCTGCGCCTCCGAGTCGCCCACACCGGCGAGGACCTGTCATTCGCACCCGCCCGGCTGGTCGTGGCGGGCTACACCGCCCGGGATCAGGGGGCCGTGGCTGCTCACATCGCCGAGCTCGCCGAGATCGGCGTCCCGCCGCCGGCCAGCGTGCCCGCGTTCTTCGACCTCGACCCGGCCCTGCTCACCACCGAGGACGTCGTCCGCGTGTCCGGGGCCAACACCTCCGGTGAGGTCGAGCCGGTGCTGCTCCGCGCCGGTGGGCGCTGGTTCCTCGCCGTCGGCTCTGACCACACCGATCGCGACCTCGAGCGTGACGACGTCGCCGCCTCGAAGGCCGCCTGCCCCAAACCGATCGGAGCTACCGTCGCGCGGCTGGCCGACGAGCCGGGGTCGTTCGACCTCGACCACGTCTCGGCGGAGAGCACCGTCGACGGCGTGACGTACCAGGCGTCGAGCCTGGCCGAGCTGTTGCGGCCCGACGAGGTCCTCGCCCGGATGCGTGTCGCCCTGCCCGACAACCCGCTCGACACCGGGGAGGACTTCGCTCTCTTCGGCGGCACCACACCGCTCCTCGGTGGGGTCTTCGTGCCGGGCGCCCGCTGGGAGCTCGCGCTGCGCCTCACCGACGGCACGGACCTGACCCACACCTACGACACCAAGATCGACACTACGGGGGAGGACCCGCGATGACCGCCACCGAGCCGAACACGAGCGCCGGCGCTGGACACTCGCGGGCCGCGTCCGGTCTGCGTGACGGCAAGGCCTTCCTCGCGGCGCTACGCGACGATCGCGAGATCTACGTCGACGGCCTGCGCGTCGACGACGTCACCATGCACCCCGCGTTCGCGCCTGCCGCCCACACCGTGGCCGAACTCTACGACCTGGCCGCCGCACCGGCCTCGGACATGCGGGTGATCGATCCCGAGACCGGGGCGGAGACCAACCGCATCTACCTCACCCCCCGCAGCACCGAGGACCTCGCCGCCTTCCGGCGTGCGGTGCAGACCTGGGCCCGTCACACCCACGGATGGATGGGACGCACCCCGGATCACGTCGGCGCGTTCTTGGCCGGCTTCGGCGCCCACCCGGAGGCGTTCACGAGCGAGGGCCCCCGTGGGCACGACTTCGCCGCGAACGTGCGGGCCTACCAGCGCCGGCTGATCGCCGAGCAGCTCTACGTCTCCTACGCGATCATCCCGCCCCAGGTCTCGCGCGCCATGACGGCCCACGCCTGGGAGGGCGAGCACATCCAGGCCGGCGTGGTCGAGGAGCGCCCGGAGGGGCTGTTGCTGCGGGGCGCGCAGATGCTGGCCACCGGTGCCGCCGTGGCCGATGAGCTGCTGATCTCGTGCATCAAGCCGCTGACCGAGGACGACCGCGACTTCGCGATCAGTGTCGTGCTGCCGCTGGCCACGCCCGGTCTCAAGCTCTGCTGCCGCCGCCCGTACGCGACGGCCGCGTCCAGCGGGTTCGACTACCCGCTGTCGACGCGCTACGACGAGACCGACGCGCTGCTCGTGCTCGACGACGTGCTCGTGCCGTGGGAGCGCGTCTTCGTCGACCGCGACGTCGCCGGGCTACGGCGCCAGTTCTTCGACACCGGTGCCCACCAGCTCGGTAACTGGCAGGCCCAGATCCGTCTCGCGGTGAAGATGGAGTTCCTGGCCGGTCTCGGCCTCAAGATGGCGACCGTCAACGGCGTCGACAAGTTCCCCGGTGTCGTCGAGAAGCTGGGGGAGCTGGCCAGCCTCGCCGCCACCGTCGAGTCCGGGGTCCTCGCCGCCGAGTACACCGCCGCCCCCGACTCCGCCGGGATGTATCGACCCGCCGCGCGCCCGCTCTACGCGGCCATGGGGTTGCAGGCCGAGATCTATCCGCGGGTCCTGGCGATCCTGCGTGACCTCGCCGGCGGCGGCGTGCTCCAGGTCCCCGCCAGCGTCGAGGACCTGCGCAACCCGACCACCCGCGCCGACATCGACCGTTACGTCCAGTCTCCCGGCGTCGATGCTCGCGAGCGTGTCCAGCTGTTCAAGCTCGTCTGGGACGCCGTGGGCAGCGAGTTCGGTGGCCGCCACCACCAGTACGAGATGTTCTACGCAGGAGCCCCGTTCGTGGTGAAGGGCTATGCCTACCGCAACTACGACTTCGAACCCGCCGTCGGCGCCGTCGAGGCCTTCCTGGCCTCCTACGACGAGCACTGAGCATCCGAGCTCTCGAGGAGTCGCCATGCCCAAGCCAGAGCACGAGTTCTTCGACATCGAGAAGGTCCCCGACACGGCGTGCGCGGGCGCCGTGCCGACCCTGACCGAGCGCATCCTGGCCGCCGACGACGCGTCCGGCACCGCCACTCGCATCCTGCACTTCGAGCCCGGCACGGACACCACGCCCAACGGTGTGCAGGTCCACGACTTCTGGGAGGAGGTCTACATCGTCTCCGGGTCGTTGACCGACCTCGAGCTCGGCGAGACCTTCACCGCCGGTATGTACGCGTGCCGCCCGCCGGGAATGCGCCACGGCCCCTGGCGCAGCGACGAGGGCTGCACAACCTTCGAGGTGCGGTATCGCACCGACGGCCCGTGACCATGACCGACGCCACCACCGCCGAAGGCGCATCGGCGTCCACGGTCGATCCCACGGCCATGCGCCAGGCCATGGGCCGCTTCGCCACCGGGGTGGCCGTCGTGACCACCCGTCACGACGGTCACCCGCACGGCATGACCGTCAATTCTATGACCTCGGTGTCTCTCGACCCGCCGTTGCTGCTGGTCTGCCTGACCACCGGCGCGCGCACCACCGAGGCGGTCGTCGGCGCCGGCCGCTTCGTGGTCAACGTCCTCGCCGCCCGGCAGGGGCAGATCGCGCTGCGCTTCGCGCGCCGCGGCGAGGAGCACTTCGCCGGCCTCGACGCCGACCAGGCGGACAACCGCCACGATCTCCCGGTCGTCCCCGGCGCCCTCGTCCACGCCGACTGCACTGTCGACCAGGTCCTCACCGCCGGCGACCACCTCGTGGTCTTCGGCCGGGTCGACGCTCTGTGTCGCAGTGACGCCACGCCCCTGGCCTTCCACGGCGGCCGGTTCGCCGACCTGCGCCCCCACGGCGCCGAGCACGATCTCTGGTTCGCCTGACCCCACAGCGGATCCCGGGCCGACGCCGTCAGCCGGTCGCTGGGTACCGCGCGGCGGCCTGCGGGATCGCGGAGCGATGACGGCGTCCAGCCCACCCGCAGGCTGACGTTGGACGAGTCTGGTTCGTACGGCCGCGCTCGATCTCCTGGCCACCCTCGGGCAGTGCCGCGCGTCATCGACGCTTGCCGCGGACCTCCTCCCACTTCTCCTTGCCGGCTTCCAGCGCGCCACGGGTCTTGGTCTTGGCTACCTGCTTCGTTGCCGTCTCGGCGGCCTTGCCTGCTCCTCCCCCGAGGAGGTCGCCGAGGCCCTTGCCGCCCTTGGCGTGCAGGTCGAGCCGGTTGGTTGCCTCGGCGAAGCGCAGGTAGGTGTCGACACTCGCCACGACGATGCGCGCGTCGATGGTGACGATCTCGATGCCGACCAGGGAGACCTTGGCGAAGACGTCGATGACCAGACCCTTGTCGAGGATGAGGTCGAGGACCTCGGCCAGCCCACCCTGCGGGGAGCGCTGCACGCTGCCCCCTCCGGCTTGAGGAGTGATCGTCACAGAAGACCTCCGCGCCGTCGCGGACCACCGTCCCGGGACCGCCCGACCGGCATCGTCGCAGGACCGCGCCCGCAGTAGCCGGAACTGGAGCGAACTCCGTGCTGGATTCGACCAACTGCCTCGGTGCGGACCCCGCGATATCCGCCCCACGGGTGCAGACGCTGCAGTGGCTGGCTGCACTTCTCGAGCCGATCGTGGCGAGGCGCCGATGGTGGTGTTCGGGCACTTCCGCGTGTCCGGAGACCGGACCGTCTGAGGAGATCCTTGGGCCCTTCGGCCCTTCACCTATCAGACGAACGGCGCGCAACATCTGACCGCGTCGTGGTTCGTGGGGGGAGATGGCATGCCCGAGCTCATCCTGGAGTTTCAGCTCCGAGAGGAGGTCGGCACCATTGACCAGGTGGGCGACGGACCGTTCGGCCAGCGCATGATCGCTGCGCTGAGCGGCGGATCGTTCACCGGCGAGCGACTCACCGGCAGCGTGGTGGGCGCAAACGGAGACTGGCTCCTCGCCGGTCGCGACGGTTACGGGCGGACCGACGTCCGGCTGACGTTGAAGACCGTGGACAGTGCTGTGATCTACCTTCAGTACTGCGGCCTGGTAGAGATGACAGCCACCGTCACCGCGATCGTCGGCGGCGGCGCTGCGGCCACCGACTACGGTGATCAGTACCTGTTCAGCAGCCCTCGACTCGAGACCGGCGACGAGCGCTACGCCTGGGTCAACCAGACGATCTTCGTTGGTGAGGGCCGGTTGCTCCCGGGGCCGGTCGTCGAGTACCGCGTGTACCGAGTGGCGCATTGCTGACCGCTCGGCGCCGCCACCTTCCGGCTCCTGCGCCTCGAGTTCCAGGGCAAGCCAGTCCACGCCGAAAGCTGCGCGTTCTCTGCCAGCCGACGACTGATGTCCGAACTTTCAGGTCATCGAGCACCGCTCGAAGGAAGCCGGAACGAGGGCATCCTGTTCGACGACGGCAAGCCGATAACCGGCTACTCCAGCCTCACAGTCAGCGCAAGATGGTGCGACACTCTGTATCGCTGGGCTGACATCGCAGGCATCGAGCCGCTTCCGATGCCCTGTGCCTGAGTCGACGTCTTGTGCCGCCGGCTACGCCGCTTGATCGCCTGCAGGGAGCTGATCGGAGGCGACCGTGACCGACATCGACTGCCCGCGGGCCCGGACGTGGATGACCCGCTGCGTCGCCCGCGACGAAAGTCTGCGGTCGTCGAGGCCGGGGTCTGCGTCGGCTGCGGAGCGGCCCCGGACGCCCTGATGCGGGACCTCGCGACCCGCTACCTGCCCGCCCTCGCCGCCCTCCCGCGTGCGACGGACGCGGAGACGGCCGCGACCCTGCTCGCCGTCCACGTCGCCGCCTACGCCGAGGAGGGGATCCCGTGACGAACGACAAGCGCGACGAGTGCGGCATCCACCCGACGTGAACGATCCGGCTGGACGAGTGCGAGGTCCCGTGCGTGTGGCCCGCGTGCCTAACCCCGACGAGGACACCGCAGCGAGCTGGTGGCCATTCGCGACGCTACCGTCGAGAGTCGTGTCGCACCGCTGGTTGCGCCGCACGGCGACGGCGTGATGGGACGCTCGCGCTGCTTGGACCACCACTCGACGTGGTGCGGGTCGTGGTGCGAAACGACGGCTACCGGATGCCTGCGGTGCGCTTGGAGTGATCGGCTCCGACACTGTTGTTTCTGGTAGAGGTCTTGGCACTCGGAGCGCGGGCGATCTTCTAATCCGTTGGTCGTGGGTTCGAGTCCCACGGGCCCACCGACTCGAACCTTCGACGCGTGCCTGGCGAGTGCTCTGCTGTCTAGCGGTCCGAGTCGTCGGTCGTGCTCTGCGTCTTCGGCAGGTGGGGCGTGAGCGCGGTGGCGAGAGCGCGCAGGTCTCGAGTCTGGAGCAGTAGGTCGGCGGGGCCGGTGAATTCCGCGACCAGGCCCGCACCGGAGGTCATCGATCGGAACAGGCTGCGTGTCGCCTTGCGGATGGTGTAGTCGGTGTCGGCGGGCCAGGCGATGAGGTGCCCGGTGTCGACGAGGTGGCGCTCGCCGGGGGCGAGGGTGCGGTGGGCGAGGGCACCGAAGGCGGACAGCAGCACGAGGCCGGTACCGGAGGCCTGGAGGACGAAGGCACTCTGGGAGGCGAAGAACGACTTCGCGCCACCCCATCCAGTCTCGATCTCGACGCCGTCGGATGAGGCGAGGTAGCCGTGCGCGGCGATCGCGTAGGGCCGCCCGGTGAGCTCGACGGGGACGACATCGCCGGGAGCAGGTGGGGCGAGGGCGAGCTCGCCGGGACCGGAGAAGCGCGAGACGAACCCGGACCGCCCGCCTGCGGTGCGTTTGACCGCGCCCCAGAGTCCGCCCTCCATCGAGGAGTCCAGGGTGACGTCCCCGCCCATGGAGACCATGGCCCCGGACTCGGCCCGCACGGTGTGTCCGGCCGGCAGTGTGAGCGTGGCGAGGGCGGCCGTGGGGCGGAAGTCGATGCGGTAGCCCAGCCCGTGGGCCTGGCCCTGGTCGGGAAGCATCCTGACTGCGGTGTCCATCAGCCCACCCTCCCGCGTCGCGGCTCAGCCCCGTGAGTGAATCTCGGAGCCGGAGGAGAGAAGGCAGCCCTCGCCGGTGACCACCTCGGTGATCGAGGGCCGACGGGATCGAGAAGCGGGCACAGAGACTCCAGCGCTTGAGTTGACCATCGCACCGAGGGCTCAGTGGCGCCCCAGTCTCGGTGTCAAGAGATCGAGTCGACCCACGCGTACGCCTTCATGGCAATGTTCACGCCCTCGTTCAGCTCCACGACCGGCGTGATCTCCAGTTCGTCGTTGAGGTCTTTGAACTGGGCAGAGAATTCGAGGAGAGTCGCCACGTCGGCGACGTCCAGCAGCAGGAAGCCGCCGTCATTGCTGGCAGCCGTCCAGCCGGCCGTGATCTCGAGACCGGCAGGAGGCGTCCACTTGGCGAAGCGTTCGTAGGCTTGGCGGCCTGCCTCGCCGCCCCTGAATCGGTATCTCATCATCACGAGCATCACAGTCTCCGTCTTTCACCCTCGCGCGAGACGCGCATTCCCCAGACAACGAGCACCCGGTCGTCGGTGTCAGCGCCATGCAAGGGCTGCAGGACGAGATGCTCGCGGCCCTGCCCGGCGCGTTGAGTGCCGAGAAGTCGGCGGCCTGGCGGTCCTCGTCGACGATCGCCTCATCGTCCAGGGCATCCGGGTCGTCGTGAGTGCTCCTCCTCACCGGCCTGCACGCCCGCGACAGCCGCACTGTGCAGCCCGACGTTCCAGGCGACAAGTTCGTCTACTACGTACACCAGGCTCGACGCCGTTGGTGAGCGTCGTGGCCGTCCGGGGAGCTGCAGGCTCGAGAGACCGGACTACGGGTGCAGCCGACGTCGAATGCCCGAGAGTCAGGCTCATCGAGCAGATCCTTGAACCGCCCCGGCGCGTCCGGGGCACACCAGAGTGTGAGCACATCGAACGCGCCCGGCGTCGCGCAGAAGCCCCTGGTGGGATGTCGGCGAACGCCTTGAGGGTGTGGCCGGGGTCGTCGCCCACCCGGCGAGCCGCGCGAGGCGGTAATGCGGCTTCCGGGCCGGTCGTTCCACAGCAAGACATGAGGGTCGGTGTACGGGATCGACCGGGGGTCGCGGCCTCGGCGCCGATCAGGGCGTCGACGACCGTGGTCTCTCCGGCCTGCGGCGCGCCTCGGTCGTCGAGGAGACACCGCCCGCCGGCGGGCGACCGCCGGCGGGCGGTGTCTCCTCGACGGGGCGGTGCGGTCAGGCCGTGCTGGCGAGGTTGATGACGGTGACGCTGCCGTCGAGCAGGTTGGTGGCGTAGCCCTGCCGGCCGTCCGGGGACACCGCGATGCTCGTCGGGCCCCGGCCCGTCGGGACCTCGGCGGTGATCCGGTAGGTCGTGGTGTCCATGACCTGGATGGCGTTCGCGTCCACCGTGGCCAGGTAGGCGTGCTTGCCGTCGGCGCTGAGCGTGATGTCCTGCGGGTGGCTCGGCGTGGGGACGGTGGCGACGACGCGGTTGGTGTTCACGTCGGTCACCGAGACGCTGTTGTCGTCGTAGTTGACGTTGAAGACCAGGGGCTTGGTCGTGTGCCGGATGATCGAGTGCGGGCTCTTGCCGACCGCCACCGTGCCCATCACGGTGTCCGTGGTCGTGTCGACGGTCGTGATGACGTTGGACTCGTGGTTGGCGGCGTAGAGCCGGGTGCCGTCGGGGGAGATGTCGACCCAGTGCGGGTTCGGCGCGAGCGGGACGGTGTTGACGACGGTGTCGGTCTCGGTGTCGATCACGGTCAGCGAGCCCGAGTCGTGGTTGGGCACGTAGACCTTGCGGCCGTCGGGGGTCACGTCGAGCGCGAAGGGGCGCACGCCCGTGGGCACGCGGGCGACGAAGGTGCCGCTCTCGGTGTCCAGCACGCCGACCTCGTTGAGGCTGTAGTCCTGGTTGAAGATGCTGACGTAGGCGCGGGTCCCGTCCGGGGAGAACGCAACGAATTGGGGGCCGCCGTCGGGCACCGGGATGACGCCGGTGGGCTGGTTGCGCGTGGTGTCGAAGACGGTCAGGACGCCGGCGGCGCGGTTGGCGATGTAGCCGTAGTCCCCGCTCGGGGCGATCTCTATGTATCCGGGCGTCGACCCGACCTGGACGGTGGCGCCGACCGTGGGCCGGGCGACGCTGCTCGCGACCACGCGGGGCCCCGCACCCGGGTCGAACGGCGCCCCCACAGCGGCGCCGCCGGAGGAGCTCGCGCCGCCGGACCAGACCACCACCCCGATCGTGGCGAGGAGCGCGATCACCGCGACGACCACGATCAGCACCGTCGTCGAGGTGCGTGGGCGACGCCGCGGCGCGGCGCCCTCGGTGCCCCCGCCCGCAGGGCGGGCGGGTGGCGAGGGCGGTGTGGCCGGTGCGGAGAGTGGGGGCGGCGTGGGCGGTGGCGTCGCGAGCGCCGACGGTGACCGGGGCGGTGGACCGCCGGCCGCGTCGACGTCGCCCGCGCGGGGGGCCGGGATGGTCGTGGTGGTCTCGGCGGTGGCCGCCGGGGTCGCGAGGAGGGCAGTGGCCGCGGCCGGGGGCGCCAGCGGATCGATCGTGGTGGCGGCCGAGGTCATCGGCGCCGCCGCCGCGGACCCGTCGGTCACCCCGCCGTGCAGGGCGTCCCGCGCCGCGCGGGCGAGCTCGCCCGCGCTCGCGTAACGCTCGTCGGGGTCCTTGGCCAGGCCATGGGCGACCACCGCATCGAGCGCGGCGGAGACGCCGGGGTTGACCTGGCTCGGACGGCGCGGCTCGAGGTAGACGTGGGCGTACATCTGGGTGGGGAAGTCGCCGCCGGGGAATGGCTTGGTCCCGGTCAGGCACTCGAACAGCACGCAGGCCAGCGAGTAGACGTCGGTGCGGGGCCCGATGGTGCCGTTGGTGAAGCGCTCGGGCGCCATGTAGTCGAGGGTGCCGGCGGCGGCGCCGTTCGAGGTGGACTTCGTGTGACCCACGCTGTGGGCGATGCCGAAGTCGGCGACGTAGACGAAGTCGTGCGGCGTCACGAGGATGTTGGCCGGCTTGACGTCGCGGTGGATCAGGTCGGCCTCGTGCGCGGCGTCCAGCGCGTCGGCCACCTGGCTCACGAGCCCGACGGCCCGCTCCGGGGGCAGCGGGCCCTCGGTGGCCAGCAGCGTCGCGAGGTCCTGGCCGTCGACCAGGCGCATGTCGATGAACAGGCGCCCGTCGACCTCGCCGTAGTCGTGGATGGGGATCACGTGCGGCTCGCGCAGCCGCGCCGCCCGGTACGACTCGCGGCGGAAGCGGCGCTCGTACTCGGGGTCCTTCGCGAACCCTTCGGGCAGCAGCTTGAGCGCGACCTCGCGATTGCGTCGGTCGTCGTGGGCCAGGTAGACCTCGCCCATCCCGCCGCGGCCGATCAACGACTGGAGCTCGTACTGGCCAAAGCGCTTCATCTGGACCCCCCGAGAGCCCACGTCGTCGGCGCCACACCGGCACGACTCACCGATGTCGCGACTCAGGGTGACCAATGCTACAACGTTCGAGCAGCTCTTGTCCCTGGTCGATCCGCAGCGATCTCACGGTGAGTGATCGTTCGCTGGTCCGCGGCCGGAGACCTCGGCCCCGACACGGACGGGAGGCCTCGGTCTCGTGCGCGCCCAGGTGTGGGCGCCGTGGTGCGGGGGCATGCCCGCGTCCCGCGCCGCTGTCTCCCGACGGTCGCCGAGCCGACCCAGTGCGCGCCCACGAAGGAGTGCGACGACATGACCGACACGACCGCGCAGAGCGGTGCGTCCGTCTTCCGTCTGGCCTACCGCAGCAGCACGACCATGGAGCGCGAGAACCGGCCCGCGGAGCTCGAAGAGATCTTCGAGTTGTCGCGCCGAAAGAACACCGATCTGGGGCTCAGTGGTGCTCTGCTGGTCTGGGACGACACGTTCGTCCAGGTGCTCGAGGGTGACGAGACGACGGTGCGGGACCTGTACGCGACGATCGTCGCCGACCCGCGTCACGAGGACGTGGTCCTGATCGAGGCCGGCACCGTCGACGGCCGGGTCTTCGGGCACTGGTCGATGGCGCACGTGTCCGACGACGAGGGCGCCGACCTCCCGGCGGCACGGGGCGACGAGGCACCCGACGTCCCCCACGCGGTTCCCCGTCTCCAGGACGAACGCCAGGAGATGGTGCTCGACCTCATGCGCGAGTACGCGAACCCGGACATCACGCCGCTCTGATCCCGGTGGTCCCCGCCCTGCGCCCGTCGTCGCCGCCCGCATGACCGTCGACGCCGACGGACGTCGCGATCAGCGCACGGCCACCAGCACGAGGGTCACCGTTCGCCGACGCGCATCCGTCTCCGACGCGCGCGGGCGTGGATGGTCCGGCGCGCGTGGCTGGAGAACACCCACAGCCGCAGGAAGACGAACCGCACCAGACCGACCGCGCCGGTCACCGCGGCGATGAGGAGCACCTGCGCCCACCAGGCCTCGCCCACCACGGGATCGAGCACGGCGAGGGTGGTGGCGGTGGCCACCCACCCGGCCGCGGCCAGCCCGCCGCCCTCCCACTGCGCGGTCCACCATCCGACGCGGCCGCCGGCGTGGAACGTGAGCCGCCGGTGCAGCTCGTTGGCCAGCGCGGACGAGACGACGGCGCCGAACAGGTTGGCCAGCTGGCTGCCCAAGGGCCGTACCAGCAGGAACACGCCGAAGTAGACCAGCGAGCTAATGACGCCGACCGTGACGAAGCGGACGAGCTGCGCCGCCGGATCGTCGCCGTGCAGCCGGGCCCGGGTGCCGCACAGCGCGACCTGCCACGGCCGCGACCCCTCCGAGCACGGTCGGCACGAGCTCACGGCGGGCACGCGTCCAACGTACGGCGGACGGCCACTCGACGGCGCCGAAGAGCACGGCTTCCCCGGGTCGGCGCGCGGCGAGACCGTCACGGTGAGGCCCGGTGGCGGGACGGGTGAGCTCGTGCGGCCACCACCCCGAGCGGGATCACGAACCAGAACGGGCTGCGCGGCATCACCGCCGCACCGACGACGCCGGTCGCGGCGAGGACGAGGGCGGCCTCGCGGCGGGCGGCGACCTCGTCGTCGACGGCGCGCAGCATCCGCGCGGCGGCCCACACCGCCGGCGTGAACGCCAGGAACCAGAACGCGGTCGCCCGGGATCCGTGGTCGGGCACCGCGCCCACGACCCCGCGGCGGAGGATCTCCGCGACCGCGGCGCGGTGCAGCACCAGGCCGACGACCCCGTGCCCGGCCGCGAGCACCTGCAGCCACCGTCCGGCGACGGCGCGAGCGCGCGCGTCCGCTCCCGGCGCCGTGTCGTCGTGCGCGTTCCTCATGAGTGCCTCCGTCCCGACGTCCTCCGACGAGGGGACGGAGTCGGAGCCCCGCCCGTGACACGCGGGCGCACACCGGGATGTCACGACGTCGCCGCGTCCGACGTCTGGGGAGGACCACACCCTCGCGACCGTGGCCGCCAGCGCCACGTCCCCACCGGCCTCGGAGTCCTGATGGACATCGCCCACCTCGCCGTGACGCTCCTGACGATCGCGGCCAACGCCTTCGCTGCGGGCGCCGACTTCGCCCGCGCGCCGTTCGTCCTGAGGACCTCGGCTTCGGTCGGGGTTCCCGTGAGCTGGCTGACCCCGCTGGGACTGCTCAAGGCGGCGGGCGCGCTGGGGCTGGTCGTGGGCCTGCTGGGCGTACCCGCCCTGGGGACCGCGGCAGCGACGGGCCTCGTCCTGTTCTTCGTCAGTGCCGTCGCGGCCCACCTGCGCGCGGGGGACCACACGGCGGCCGTCGCGGTCCCGGCGTCCTTCCTCGCGCTCGCCGCCGTCTCCCTCGTGTCCGGTCTGCTCGTCGCCTGAACCGACGGTGCGTGTCAGGCGCTCCAGGCCCGGGCGCGCCAGAAGGCGGTGAGCACGCGGGCCGCGCGGGCCGGGTCCTCGGCCATCCACCAGTGGCCCAGATCGTCGAGCACCGCGACCTCGGCGCCGGCGCGCTCCGCGGCGCGGCGGCGGAGCTCCTCGGAGCCGCCGAAGGGGTCGGCGGTGGCGAGGAGCGCGAGGCCCGGGCGAGTCCTCAGCGCCGACAGCCCCTGGCCGAGCTCGCGCATGACCGGTTGGGCGGCGGACCGGTAGAGCGCCAGGATCGCCTGCATCATGTCCTCGTTCTGGACACCCGCCATCTGCAGGGCCTCGGCCCGGCCCACGCCGAACCCCTCCATCTGCTCGGCCCGCTGCTCGGGGGTGTCGCCGAGCATCTGCTCGAGATGGGCCTCGCCCTCGCCGGGCGTCTGCCAGGTCTGCGCGAGGTCGTGCCACACGTAGTCCGGCTCGAACAGGCTCAGCGCGTCGGTGGCCCAGCTGCGCACCAGCTCCGGGCGCGCCATGAGCGCGGTGACCAGGTGGCCGCCGCCCCAGTCGTGGCCCAGGAGGTCGACGGGCCGGTCGAAGCGTTCGAGCTCACCGATCAGCCAGTCGCGGTAGGCCGTCACGGTCGCGGGGAAGCCGGCGGGCAGCGGCACGCCGAAGCCGGGCGGGGAGAGCCGGACGACGTCGTCGACGCCCGCGCGGGCCAGCTCGGCCACGAGCGGGTCCCACAGCGCCGCGCTCTCCGGATTGCCGTGCACCAGTGCCACCGTCATGGCGCCGCATCCTGCTCCGTCGGCGCGGGCGCGGCAGGACGCGGCTCACGCGAGGCCCGGTCGGCGCGGAAACACCTCAGCCGAAGAAGACCGCGGCCTCGGCGTAGAGGGCCGGGTCGACGAGCTTGAGCTGCTGCGTCGCCTCGTGCAGGGGGACCGTGACGATGTCCGCGCCACGCAGGGCGGTCATCTGGCCCCACTGCCCCGCCGCGACCGCGTCGATCGCGTGCAGCCCGAAGCGGGTGGCGAGCCAGCGGTCGCGGGCGGTCGGGGTCCCGCCGCGCTGGACGTGCCCGAGCACCGTCGTCCGGGCCTCCTTGCCCGTCCGGGCCTCGATCTCGCGGCCCAGCCACTCGCCGACGCCACCGAGCCGGACGTGGCCGAACGCGTCCTTCTCCCCGGTGAGCAGCACTTCCTCGCCGTCCTTGGGCATCGCGCCCTCGGAGACGACGACGATCGGCGCGTACTCGAGCCGGAAGCGGCTCTGCACCCACTCGCAGACCTGGTCGATGTCGAAGCGGACCTCGGGGATCAGGATGGCGTTGGCGCCGCCCGCCATCCCGGCGTGCAGCGCGATCCAGCCGGCGTGGCGGCCCATGACCTCGACGATCAGCGTCCGGTGGTGGGACTCGGCGGTGGTGTGCAGGCGGTCGATCGCCTCGACCGCGATGTTGACCGCGGTGTCGAAGCCGAAGGTGTAGTCGGTCCCGGAGAGATCGTTGTCGATCGTCTTCGGCACCCCGACGACGCGCACGCCGGCGTCGTGGAGCTCGCTCGCGACGCCGAGGGTGTCCTCCCCGCCGATGGCGACCAGGGCGTTGACCCCGAGGTCCTGGAGGTTCTTCTTGATGCGCCCGACCCCGTTCTCGATCGCGAAGGGGTTGGTCCGCGACGACCCGAGGATCGTGCCGCCGCGCGGGAGCAGGCCGCGCACGGCCGGGATGTCCAGCGGCCGGGTGATCGCCTCCAGGGGCCCCCGCCAGCCGTCGCGGAACCCGAGGAACTCGTAGCCGTACTCGGGGACGCCGCGCCGCACGATCGCCCGGATGACGGCGTTGAGACCGGGGCAGTCGCCCCCGCCGGTGAGGATGCCCACACGCATGACGGGAGGTTCCCACGACATCGGTGCGAGCGGGTGGCACCCCCGACCGAAGAATCCGGAAGGAGGCGCGCTCCGGGCCGGCGGGAGTGTGCTCGAGCGCTCCACCCCGTCAGCGAGGCGTCCTGACCGCCTCGG
Source organism: Actinomycetospora straminea (assembly GCF_028737255.1). Taxonomy (GTDB): domain Bacteria; phylum Actinomycetota; class Actinomycetes; order Mycobacteriales; family Pseudonocardiaceae; genus Actinomycetospora; species Actinomycetospora straminea. The sequence goes on from NZ_JAQZAN010000017.1 coordinate 24,496, forward strand.
CGGCGATGCGGGACAGGCCCTCGACGAGGTCGATGCCGGCGTCCTTGCTGGGTTGGTGCTCGGTGAGGACGGCGAGGAGGACGGGACCACCTCCCGCGGTGACGATGCCGACGGAGCCGACGACCCAGCGTCCGCCGTCGGCGTCGGCCGGCGTCCACCCGTTCTTCAGGGCGGTCGTCGTCCCCGGGTCCGCGGCCGCGCTGACACCCCAGCGCTGCTCCTCCACGACGCTGGTCATCAGGTCGTGGGCGAACCGGCGGGAGTCCGCGTCGAGGGGCCCCGGGGCGTGCAGGGCGGCCAGGAGCGCGAGCTGGTCGGACGCCGGTGTCGTGCTGCTGCCCCAGTGATCGAGGAGATGGGTGTCGCGCACGCCGAGACGGCGGTTGGCCGCGTCGAGCACCGGCACTCCGCCCAGGTCCTCCCAGAGGCGCGAGGCGGCGTCGTTGTCGCTCTGCTGGATCATCAAGGCGGCCAGCTCGCGCTCCTCGGCGGAGGGCGGGATTCCGTCGTCCTGGCTCTGCAGCAGCAGGGCCTCCAGGATGTCGAGCTTCACCACGCTGGCGGTCTGGATCGAGGTGTCGGCGGCGTAGCCGAACGACCGTCCCGTCGCGACGTCGAGCGCGGCGACCGAGACGTGGCCGACCGATGCGCCGGTCACGAGACGGTCGATGGCCGCGGTCGCGACACGTGCGGCGGTGGCCGGGTCGACGACCGGGGCGGTCGAAGAGGCCGAGGAGGTCGGGGCGCGGGACGGAGGTGCAGCACCCGGCGTCGGACCGACGTCGTTCGTGGCCGTCACGACGACCACGCCCAGCACCAGCGCGAGGAGCGCCGCACGTCCCCGGCGTCCCCGCGACCGACGCCGCGAGGCATGCGCGACCGGGGCACCGGCCGCGGTGCGCTCCGTCGGCGGAAAGGACGTGGGTCCCGCAGGTCGTGGTGCCGGGGACAGCGGCACGGTCGGCGGGTCCCGCGGCGGGGGAGCCGTGGCCCGCGGGACGAGTCGGACCTCGATCGTCCGCCGGTGCCCCGGGCGCTCCCTCGAGCGCACGGTGGGGACGACGGTGTCACCCGCCGGGCGCTCGCGATCGCCCTCGGAAGCGTGCGGCGCCGGTGACGCGCGGCGCCGCCCGCGGGGTTCGGAGGGGGTCACGTCACCGGGTCGCCCGGTGAGAGGGGTGACTCGGTGTCGCCGCGGCCCGGTAGGCGGACAGGAACGCGACGAGCTCGGGGATGGCCTGCCCGACGGCGTGGGCCATCGGCACGTGGGCGGGCGTGTACCCGTGACGCCCGAGGAGCTCGCCGAGCTCGAGCAGGAAATCGACCGACGGGAACTCATCAGGAGCGCGCGCCATGGCCGCCACCGTGGTGTGACGCCCCAGCGCGGTCACGTCGCCACGCCGTGGAGTCGGCGCCGCGGTGTCGGATCGCGCGATCCGGAGGGGTGGAACGCCGAGGACCCGGTGGGCTGGGCCGCCACGCCGAGCGCTCCGACCCGTCGCGGACCGTCACCTCCCGTCGTCGTCCGGCGCGAGGAGGGCGCAGCACAGCTGCTGGGCGAGCAGGGTCTCGACCTCGGCCGGCGACCAGCCGCGTTCGGTGATCAGCCGGTCGATGACCTCGATCGACAGCAGCGTGAAGACGATGTCGACGGCCCGCTGCCTGGTGAGGCCCGGGCGGAGTGCGCCACGCCGGGCGAGGTCGCGGGCGAGGCCGGCGTTGCCCGTGGCGCGTTCCCGCTCGGTCGTCGCGACCAGCTCGGCCAGGCCGGGGTCACCCGCGGTGGCCGCGCCGCGCAACCGCGCGTAGAGCGGGCCGACCCGCACGGAGAGCGTCACCGCCAGACGGGCGTAGAGCGCGAGCTTCTGCGCGGGGTCCTGCTCGGCGACGACCGCGGCGAGCTCCGGGCGGTCCCGGAGGGGCTCCGGCTCGTCGTCGCCCATGAGCGTCACGTCGTAGAGCCGCTTCGCGAGCGCCGCCTTGGTCCCGTAGGTCTTGTAGAGCAGCTGGGAGGAGACGCCCGCGCGAGCGGCGACCGCGGTCATGGTCATGCCGGTCCAGCCCTCGTCGAGCAGCAGCGTGTGCGCCGCGGCCAGCACCGCCCGCTCGGTCCGACGAGCCTGTTCGCGCCGCACGGGACTGTCGTAGGGCCGACGAGCCATTGCGCGCCTCCGGCTTTCGGTTTATCTTACCTCTACCCAAAAACTCCCACATCAGCGCAGGCACACCATGGTCGACCCGCTCACCACCACTCCCAGCGTCGCACCCACCGCTCGCGAGGTGCTGACCTTCTCCGGGCTGACCCTGGTGGTCCACGCCGACGCCGCCGCGACCGGCGGGGCCTTCTCCGTCATCGAGGAGTTGCCGCCGCTGACGGACACCCCGCTGCACGTCCACCGGCACGAGGACGAGTACTTCCACGCCGTCGAGGGCGAGCACGTCATCCGCATCGGGGACCGGGAGCATCGGCTGGCCCCGGGCGAGGGCGTGTTCGCCCCGCGCGGGACCCCGCACGCGCAACGCCGCGTCCGTCCCGGCGAGGGGCGGATCCTCCTCGTCGTCTCGCCGGCCGGGCTCGAGGGCTTCTTCCGCCGCCTCGCCGACGCGGAGGCCCGAGGAGCCCTCGACGACGAGGCCCGCCGAGCGGCCTCGGACGAGTACGGCATCACCTGGCTGTAGGACACCGCGGCGGTCCCGAGATCGCCCCACCGCGTCCCCGAGCGCGACGCCCTCCCACCCCGCCGACGACACCCGCCGGCGGCGTCGAACGCGCCCTCGGGGCGCCGCACCTCAGGAGACGCTCGTGGACACCGAAGCCGTCGTCGCCACCCGCCCCACCACGGGCCCGGCGCCCGACCTGATCGACTACCGGGTCGCGCACCGGGCGATGACCGTGGACATCGCCCGGCTGGCCACGGCCGCGGGCGAGCTCGTCGAGCGACCCGACCCCGCCAGGCTGCGCGCCCTGCGCCGCTACCTCGAGGGCATGCGGGGCGAGATCGAGAACCACCACCGCGTCGAGGACGAGCACGTGTGGCCCGCACTGGAGGCCGTCGCCGGCACGACGGTGTCGCTGACACCCCTCACCGAGGACCACGACCGGCTCGATCCGCTGCTGCGACGGGCGAGCGTCCTGGCAGCCGGCGACCGCGCCGGCCCGGAGCTCGCCGCGGTGATGCGCGAGCTCTCCGCACTGCTCGAACGGCACATCGACGACGAGGAGCGGAAGATCTTCCCGCTCATCGAGCACCACCTCAGCCGGGCGGAGTACCGGGAGCTCCAGCGCCACTTCCGTCGCGGGCTGGATCCCCGGCTGTTGGCGTTCGTCGTGCCGTGGATGGTCGGGCACGCCGACGCCGCCGAGCGGCGTGCGCTGCTCGCGGACGCCGGTCTGCCGTTGCGCCTGCTGCTCGCGCTGACCGAGCGCCCCTTCGCGTCCAGACGCAGACGATTGTTCGGCCCGCCGATTTCCCGCCGTGACCGCTGGATGGTCGGGCTCATGAGGCGGGTGGCCCGCGCCCACCGGCTCGTGCTGAGCGCGACCGGCGGGCGCGTCGGGCGGACCTGGCTGGGAGGGACCGACATCGTGCTGCTGACCGTGGTCGGGCGTCGCTCCGGTCGTCCGTCCACCGTGCCGCTGATGAGCCTCCGCGACGGCGCCGACCTGGTGGTCGTGGCGTCGCACGGCGGGGTCGACCGCGAACCGCCGTGGTGGCTCAACCTCCAGGCCGAACCCCGTGCGATGGCGCGGGTCCGTGGCGAGCGGTTCCCGGTGGTGGCCTCCCAGGTGCACGGTGCGGAACGGGACGCGCTGTGGGATCGGTTCGTCGCCGCGTACGCCGGGTTCACCGGCTACCAGGCCGGGGTCCGGCGGCAGATCGCGGTCGTGCGGCTGCGCCGGACCGGGTGAGCCGTCCCGCGGCGCCGGGATCCCGGATCGGCGACCTGTCGTGACATCCCAGGGCACGGGTGTCGGCGCCGCCACGGCCGGTTACCCGGGAGGACGCACCGCGCCCGGGGCCGATCGCGTCCGCACCGCCCACCGGTCCCCGTCAGGGCGCTCGCCGAGACACCGGGACGGGCGGGGCTCGCCGCGCAGAGCACGACGGCGTCGGCTCGCCCGGACTCCCGCCGACGGGACGAGGCATGTCCTTCCCCGCCCGCAGGGGCACCCGGCGCGCCGTCGTGCGGCTCGCCGTGGCCATCGCCCTGGGTCTCGGTGTGTCCGGCACGGCGTGTGCCGCCGCACCGCCTCCTCCGCTGCCCCCGCCCGCGCCGAGCGTGACGCCTGCCGCGCAGCCCGCCCCCCGCGCCGTCCCGGCCGGGCCCTGGGACAGCCTGGTCCGGTGCGAGACCGGCGGTGACTGGCACGCCGACACCGGCAACGGCTACCACGGCGGCCTGCAGCTCAGCCCGCGGACGTGGGCCGCGCACGGGGGCGGCGCGTTCGCGCCCCAGGCCGACGAGGCCAGCCGGGAGCAGCAGATCGTCGTCGGTGAGCGGGTCCGTGCCGAGCAGGGCTGGGAGGCCTGGTCGAGCTGCGCCGACGAGGTCGCACCGAACTGACCGGTCGCTCGGTCTGCAGACGCGACGAGGGGTGGCCCACCGCGGTGGGCCACCCCTCGCCGACTCCTCGTCCTGCCTCGCCGGGTCCGGTCCCGACCCCGCCGCGTCTCGCCGTGCTCTGCGGTGGCCTGGCTGCCGCACCCGAGGAGGTGGTGGCTGCCCGCCCGGCCCGAGAGCCAGAGGTCGGTGGGCAACCACGGGAAACGGTAGGGGCCCTGACCAGGGTCCGACCGAGCTCGTCGCGGAAGTAGTTCCCGCGGGCGACGTTGACGGTGGGGCCTCAGGCCGGCGGGATCGCCTCCCGGTCCTGTCGACGGATCTCGACACCACCCCAGAGGGCGAGGCCGGTGACGTGCAGCGCCGGCGCCCCCACCGGCGGCGGGGTCGTCGGCGGACCCGACAGGTCCCCGAAGCCGCCCATCACGCCCCGCCCGTCGCAGCGCACCTCGACGTCGGGCCCGACGATGATCACGACGCCGCCCATGACCGCGACGACCCGCAGGGTGGTGCCCTGCGGGTCGAGGCGGGCGTGGCGCAGGTCCAGCTCCGCGCCGCCCATGAACGCGAGCACCGAGTGCTCCGGGCCCGGCGCCCACTGCCCGCGCCGGATCGTGGCCCGCCAGAGGGAGACCGACGACGTCGGTGCCACCGGCCCGGTCGCCGGGGGCGGCACGCGGTCGTCGGGGTCGCGCCCGCTCACGCCCGGGGCCGGGTCATCGGAGCAGGCCGCGCGTGACGAGCTCGACGCCCTCGACCGTGATGTGGTGCGCCCGCCCCGAACCCCCGGTCACCCGGCTCCCGCTGCGGACCTCCACGGTCGGCTCGGTCGTGTCCTCGGCCCACCGGCAGGCGAAGCCGCCGTACATGCCGGGCACCCCGACCCACATGGTCGCCTCCGGGTGCTCCAGCAGCGGCCCGAGCTGCGGCGGCCGCAGGCGGCGGCCCAGCCGCCGCGTCCGCACCTCGACGAGCGCCCACAAGAAGATCTCGAGATCGGTGATCGTCTCGTCGTCCACCGCGGCGGGCTCGGGGCGGAGACGCTCGGCGAGCTCCGTGCGCCCGAGCCGGCGCGCCAGCGCCTCGGCGGTCTCCCCGTCCGCGGTGCGCAGCGTGCGCCACGCCCCACGCGCGACGAGGTCGTCGACGACGTCGGGGTGGGCGCCCTGCAGCGCCGCGTGGTGCAGCGGGGCCAGGCCCCTGTCGTCCCCGGCGCGGAAGGCGTTGGCGCTCAGCGCGGCGGGCAGGTCGTCGTCGGTCCGGTCGAGCAGCGTGGCGACGTGCGCCCAGTGGCCCTCCTCGACGGCGTCGGTGAGGGCGTCGCGCAGGGCGAGGACCTCGGGCGGGAGGTCGGAGCGTTCGAGGACGCAGTCCCAGGGGAGTCGCGTCTCGGCCGGGGCAGGGCGGACCATCGCGCCCACCCTCTCCGACGGCGAGCGATCTGTCAGTCCGCTGGTCGGACGGGTCGGTTGCTCGCCACGAGGTGGCCGGGCGGTCAGCCGGCGGCGCCTCGGACCGCCTCGGCGTCGGCGGCGAGGGCCGCGACGATGTCGGCGGCCGGACGGATGTCGGTGATCAGCGAGCAGGACTCCCCGGCGTAGAGCACCGACGAGTCCAGATCGCCCTCGAAGCCGTCCATCGGCATGAAGATGCCGTAGCGCGGGAGCTCGACGGTCTGCCCGCCGACCGGCATCTTGCCCGTGACCTCACCTTCGCCGGCCCGCTGACCGCTGGCGGGTGAACCGGCCGCCTCCCACTCGGCGACGATGCGGTTGCGCAGCACCCGGTGTGCCGCGTCGGGCCAGCCGACGTCGAAGAGCTTGGTGTGGACGGTGTCGGCGGCCGTGGCCGCGACGACCCTCTCCTTGTACGCCGCGCGTGACTCGTCGCTGCACAGGAACCGCGTCCCGAGTGAGACCGCCTGGGCGCCGAGCGCCAGGGCGGCGGCGAGCCCGCGACCGTCCGCGACGCCGCCCGCGGCCACCACCGGGAGGGGCGCGACGGCGTCGACGGTCGCGGGCAGGACGACCGACAGCGACTCGACGCCGCGGACGTGCCCGCCCGCCTCGACGCCCTGGATCATGACCGCGTCGACCCCGGCCTCTGCGGCGGCCGTTGCCTCCTCGGCGGACCCGACCTGCGCCACGACCCGCGTCCCGACCGCGTGCGCCCGCTCGACGTAGGGGCCCGGGTCGCCCCAGAACAGGACGAGGACCGGGACCCGCTCCTCGAGGCAGCACGCGACGGGCGCGTCGTCCTCGAGCAGCGGGAGGATGAGGTTGGCGCCGAAGGGGCGGTCGGTGAGCGCGCGCGTCTCGCGCACCTGCTCGCGCAGCACCGGCTCGGGGAGCCCGCCCATGCCGAGGACACCGAGGCCGCCGGCGTTCGAGACCGCGGCGGCCAGCGCGGGACCCGCGAGACCACCACCCATCCCCGCGTTCCAGATCGGGAGATCGACTCCCAGGGTGCGACAGAGGTCGGTGGTGAGCATCGGTGCTCCAGCGGGCTCTCGGGAGGTAGGCGCTGGGGGTGGACTGTCCGCCGGGCCCGGGCCGGCGTCAACGTCGCGCGGGTGACGGTGCCGCGTCGGGACGGTCCGCGCAGCGAGGTGGTGTCGGGCGGGCGGCACGCGTGGCGGCGGCGCCGGGACACGGAGCCGCGGACACCGGGACCGATCTCGACACCGCCGAGGTCCTCCGCCTCGTCGACGGTCCGCGGCCGGGCGCTCCCGGCGGGTCGCGGGAGACGAGTCGCGGCGCCCACCGGCGGGCGGGGTGCCCTCCGGTGAGCGCCGCGAGATCACACGGACCCGAGGCGATCGTGCCCCGGTCCGCCGGTCTAGCTGCTGGCAGCGGCCTGGGTGATCGGGATGCTGCCCTCGGCCTCGCCGCCGCCGGTCTCGCCGTCGCCGGTCTGCTCATCGCCGCCGGCCTCGCCGCCGCCGGTCTCCTCGCCGCCGCCGGTCTCCTCGTCGCCGCCGGCCTCGTCGTCCGCGGCCTCGTCGTCCGCGGCCTCGTCGTCCGCGGCCTCGGCATCCGCGGTGGGCGTCACCCCGGGGGCCTCGGAGCCACCGATGCTGACGTCGGCGGTGTTGCCGCTGAGGTTCCCGTTGAGGATGTCGTTGCAGACGATGTTGCCGACGTTCGCGCCGCCGATCGGGGCCTGGCCCAGCAGGTTCCCGGCCAGCGCGTCGCCGCCGATCCCGCCGTTGGCCTCGGCGCTGCCGCCGGTGACGTTGCACGACGACCCGGCGTCGCCGTGGTGCTGGTCCTCGTGGGCCGACTCGTGGGCGGAGGCCAGCGGCGCCGCCGCGGCCAGGCTCGCGGCCACCCCGATGGTCACTGCACCGAACTTCTTGAGCATGTCTCTCCTCGTTCACCGTGACGGACATGAGGTCGAGACGAAGAGCCCGCTCGCCAGGTGCGAGCGCAGGAACGTGAACCCCCCGCCCGCCACCACCGTCGAGGTGATCACTGACGTGATCGCTTCGCGGGGTGACGCAGCGGGCCCAACGAAGCCCTCCGTTGCTCGGTCACGAACAGATCACGGAGGGACTCGGTCATCGGCTCCCGGACTGACTCAGCGTTCGCGTCGCCCCGACGAGCTGCGCCGCGTGATCACTCGATGAGGGCGCTCCTCGGAAGGTGCACCCTGACGCCGTGCGATGTTTCGCGCGGGGTACGAGCTCCCGCTGTCCCCGATGCGGGTGAACCGCCGGCGGGACCGCAGCGATGCGTGCCGGACGTGGAGCCGGGTCGCGGGGTGGTGGGTCCGGGCCCTCAGGCCGTCGCCCACCCGGACACGGCGGTGAGGGCCTGCTTGTCGGCCGGGCCGATGCCGGGCTCGGCGGCGGCCTTATCCACCGCGGCGCGGCGCTCCTCCGGGTCGGGGGACGTCAGCGCGTGGACGTGGTCGACCAGGGTCCAGAGGTAGCCCTTGGGGTCGCGCCGGCCACCGGGCTTCCGGCCCAGCGCCGCGCGTAGCGTCTTGACGGAGGGCTTCTCGGCGTCGGGGAGGAACTGCGCGTCGACGCCGCGCAGGAGCCGGTCGAGGTCGGACTCGGCCAGGCGCCCGTCCTCGGCGAGCGCCGCGAGGGACGCGAGGACCTTGGCGCGGCTGCCGCCGGCGGCGTCGTCGTCGACCATCACGCACCAGGTCACGACCGTGCCGACGGTGCTCGCGGTCCCCGGGTCGAGGGCGCCCTCGCGCCACCACTCGCCGAGCGTGCCGGCCCAGGGGCGGCGGTCGTCGCGGTCGTCCGAGGACAGCGCGTGGAGGAGCTGGCGGAGTCGCTCGGGATCAGGTGTCGCTGGCATCGCGGTGATCCTGACAGCGGATCCCCGGCACAGGAAGCCTCCGACCCGACGAGCCGACGACGCCGTGGCCGTCCGCCGCCGCGCGTAACCTGGATCACACGGCAGGAGGGAGCCGACGATGACGAGCGCCCGGGGACACGTCCGCACCCAGCCCGACGACGAGGTGCCGCCCACGCCGCCGCCGCAGGTGCCACGCCTGGCCCAGCGGGAGGTCCCGGAGTTCCCCGAGGACGAGCTGCCGGACGTCCCCGAGGACGAGACGGTCGAGCCCCCGGAGCCCGCGTTGCCCCCGGTCGACGCCCGGCGCCCGCCGGAGACCGAGGACGAGCCGACGCCGACGGCGGCGGGACCGACCGCCGGGAGACGCTGATCGACCCGGAGAGAGGCGGTCTCGCCGGCTCATGACGTTGAACCGGCGAGACCTGGGTCGACGATCGGCCCGCGGGCGCCCTGTCGACCTGGCGCGATGGTCCCCGGTGGATGCGCCGACCTAACGTTCGTCGGCCCGTGGTCCCCGGACGCACGACGGCCCCGGACCGAGGCGCGGTCCGGGGCCGTGTGCGGGTGGCCGACTACTGCTGCTTGCGCTGGTCGGCTTCCTTCTCGTCCGCCTCGGCGCGGGCCTTCTGGGCCTCCGCCTCCTTCTGGCGGGCGGTGTCCTCGGCGTCGGCCTTCTTCTGCTGCTCCTGGCCCTCGCGGGCCCAGTCGTCCTGGCCCGTGATGGCGCCGACGGCCTCCTTGGCGCGGCCCTTCAGGTCCTCGGCGGAGGTGTCCTCCGGCACGGCTGCCTCCTTCGTCGAGCGAGTCGTGGTCGAGGCCGACCTACCCGATCGTCAACCCGTCTCACACGCTCTCGGCTGAGACAGTCCTTACGCCGTTCGGGGCACGGGAGCCACCCGTCCGGGGTGGTGTCACGACCGCTCGTCGTGCCGGACCCGGACCTTGGGCGGACGGGCGGCCGGGGTCTCTCAGCTCCGGGGGTGCGCCCGCGGGCGGCCCCTAGCGTCGCGGCGTCGATCGACGACCAGGGAGGTGTCGCCCGTGGCGACCGACGTCGCGGAGAGTGCGGGACCGGCTGAGGCGACGGCGGGGACGGCGGACGCCCCGCGCGTCACCACCGAGCTCGCCGTCACCGGGATGACGTGCGGGACGTGCGCGGCGCGCATCCAGCGACGGCTCGGGCGCCTGCCCGGGGTCGAGGCGAGCGTGAACTACGCGAGCGGCCGCGCCCGCGTCACGCACCCGCCCGAGCAGGACCCCGACGAGCTCGTCGCCGCGGTCACCGCGATCGGCTTCGGTGCCTCGCCGGTCGCGCCGCTCGTCCCGGCGTCCGTGCCGTCGCCGCGACCCTCGTCGGAGCGCGCCGCGACCCCCCGGGCGACGCCCGACGCGGACGCCCCCGATCCGGAGCTCGCCGAGCTGCGCCACCGCGCGCTGGTCTGCCTCGCGCTGACGATCCCCGTCGTCGCGGTCGCGATGAACCCCGACTGGCAGTTCCGGTACTGGCAGTGGTTCTCGCTCGTGCTGACCGCGCCGGTCGTCGTCTGGGGTGGCTGGCGGTTCCACCTGGCGGCGGCGAAGAACCTGCGCCACCTGGCCGCGACGATGGACACGCTGGTGTCGGTCGGGACGCTCGCGGCCTTCGGCTGGTCGTTGTGGACGCTGTTCTTCGGCGGCGCGGGACTCGGCGGCATGCGCCACGGGCTCTACCTCCTCCCGCAGCCCGACCAGTTCGACGGCGCGCGCACCATCTACCTGGAGACCGCCGCGGCGATCACCACCGCGGCCCTGCTCGGACGGTGGATCGAGCGCCGCGGGCGACGCCGCGCCCTCGGGGTGTCGGCGGCCCTCATGGCCCCGCCGGCGGCGGAGGCGCGCGTGGTGGTCGGTGACCGCGAGCTGCCGGTGCCCGTGGAGGGCGTGCAGCCCGGCGACCGCATCGCCGTCGCGGCCGGCGAGCCGTTCCCGCTGGACGGGCGGGTCGTCGAGGGCCGTTCGAGCATCGACGCGGGCGCGATGACGGGCGAGTCGACGCCGGTCGACGTCGAGCCGGGCGACGAGGTGCTCGCGGGCACCCGCAACGAGACCGCGCGCGTCGTCGTCGAGACCACGCGGGCGGCCGCGGACACGCAGTGGGCCCGCATGGCCCGCCGCGTGGAGGAGGCGCAGGCCGGCAAGACCGCGATCCAGCGCCTCGCCGACCGCATCTCGGCGTGGTTCGTGCCGGTCGTGATCCTCGTGGCCGTCAACACCCTGCTGTTCTGGGGCGTCGCCGGCGCCGGGTGGGGCTTCGCGATCGCCGCCGGGATGGCGGTGCTCGTCGTCGCCTGCCCGTGCGCGCTGGGCCTCGCCACGCCCACCGCGCTCGCCGTGGCGACGGGCCGTGGCGCCCAGCTCGGCATCCTGCTGCGCGGTCCCGAGGTGCTCGAGTCGAGCCGGCGGGTCGACACGATCGTGCTCGACAAGACCGGCACCGTGACCACCGGCCGCATGACCCTGCGCGCGGTCCACACGACGCGCGAGGTCGGCCGCGAGGAGGTGCTCGCCCGCGTCGGCGCGCTGGAGGCGGAGCTCGAGCACCCCGTGGCGCGGGCGATCGCGGCCGCGGCGCGCGACGAGCTCCCGCCGCGCACGGCCGAGGTCCGCGACGTCACGGCCCTCGACGGGCTGGGCGTGGCGGGCACGGTCGACGGCGTCCGCGTGCTCGCCGGCCGCCGGCGGCTGATCGACGAGCAGGACGTGGCCGTGCCCGCCGAGCTCGCGCGCGCCCTCGACGCCGCCGCCTCCCACGGCGCGACCACCGTGCTCGCGGCCTGGGACGACGGGTCGGGCGCGATGGTCGCGCGCGCGGTGCTCGAGGTGGCCGACGGCGTCCGCGAGGGTTCCGCCGAGGCCGTCGCGGAGATGAAGGCCCGCGGCCTGCGCCCGGTGCTGCTCACCGGCGACAACCCCGCCGCGGCCGCCGCCGTCGCCGCCGAGGTGGGCATCGCCGCCGACGACGTGGTCGCCGAGGTGCTGCCGACCGAGAAGGCCGACGAGGTCCGCCGGCTCCAGGAGCAGGGGGCGACCGTCGCCATGGTCGGCGACGGCGTCAACGACGCCGCGGCGCTCGCCCAGGCCGACCTCGGCGTGGCGATGGGCACCGGTACCGCGATGGCCATCGAGGCCGGCGACGTCACGCTCGTGCGCGACGACCTGCGTGCCGTGCCCGTCGCCCTGCGTCTCGCGCGCCGCACGCTGGGCACGATCCGCGGCAACCTGTTCTGGGCGTTCGCCTACAACGTCGCCGCGCTGCCGCTCGCGGTCGGCGGGCTGCTCAACCCGATGATCGCCGGCGTGACGATGGCGCTGTCCAGCGTCTTCGTCGTCGGCAACAGCCTGCGCCTGCGCCGCTTCCGTACCTGAGCGTTTCCGCGCGCCCCGGATCGGCAACGCCGCACTGTTGCTCGTTCGGAAGGGGTGCGCAGGTGTCGCAGGATCCGCAGGAGCTCGCGAAGTCGGTGTCCGAGGCGGCGTCGCGGGACGGGCGCCGGCTCGCGATCGTCGAATCGCTGACCGGCGGGCTGGTGTGCAGTGACCTCGCCGCGTCGCCGGGGTCGAGCGAGTGGTTCCGCGGTGGCGTCGTCGCCTACGACCGCACGACCAAGCACGGCGCGCTGGGCGTCCCCGACGGCCCGGTGGTCTCGGAGCCGGCGGTGCGCACGATGGCGGAGAAGGCCGCGGACCTGCTGGGCGCGGACCTGACCCTCGCGGTCAGCGGCGCCGGCGGCCCCGAGCCGCAGGACGACCAGCCGCCGGGCACCGTGTGGTTCGCCGTCACCGACAAGGGCGAGACCGAGGCCTGGCTCGAGCAGACCGACTCCGACGACCCGCAGGACGTCCTGCGGTTCACCCGCGAGCGCTCCCTGCAGGCACTGCTGGACCACCTGGAGAAGTAGCGGATCATGGTGGTGTGGTGGACCACGTCGTCTGGGACTGGAACGGCACGTTGCTCGCCGACGTGCACGTCGTCGTCGACGCCACGGCGGCGAGCCTCGCCGCGGTCGGCGTCGACGCGGAACTGGACCTCCAGCGGTACCGCTCGACGTTCCGGCGCCCGCTGCGGACGTTCTACGAGGAGATCGTGGGGCGCCGCGTGGACGACGCGGAGTGGGCGCGGGTGAACGCCGCGTTCGGCGAGCACTACCTGGGCCGCGAGCCCGCGCTGCCGCTGGCGGACGGTGCGCTCGACGCGCTCGAGCGGTTCGCCGGCGCCGGGTTCGGCCAGTCGGTGCTCAGCATGCTCGGTCACGACGCGCTGCACGCAACGCTCGGGCGGCGCGGGCTGCACGACTGGTTCGTCCGCGTCGACGGCGACCACCACCACGACGGGCGGAGCAAGGCGGCCGCGCTCGCGGAGCACCTCGACGTGCTCGGGCTCGACCCGGCGCGCGTGGTGCTCGTCGGCGACACGCTCGACGACGCGGCCGCGACCGCGGCGGTCGGCAGCGCCTGCGTGCTCGTGGCGGAGCACTCCACCCACCACGCGGCGGACCTGCGCGCGGTCGCCCCGGCCGTCGACACGTTGCCCGAGGCGGTCGAGCACGTGCTCGCGTTGCGCCGATCCGCGTCCTCCTCGTCGTAGTTCGCCCCCGTGGCCCTGCCGTCCGAACCGTCCCCGGAGCCCGCGTACGACCGCGTCGTCCTCGTCTACAACCCGCAGAGCAGCGGGGACGGCGAGCAGCGCGCCGAGAAGGCGCGGGCGACGCTGGGCGAGCAGGCGCCGCACCTCGCGGTGACGGCGGTGCCGACGGAGTACCCGGGTCACGCGCAGGTGATCGCCGAGGAGGAGGCGCGCGCGGGGCGGACGCTCGTGGTCTCGGTGTCGGGCGACGGCGGCTACCACGAGGTCGTGCAGGGCGTCATGGCCGCCGGCGACGGGACGAGGTCCGGGGCCGCGGCCGCCGTCATGCCCGCGGGCAACGCCAACGACCACCGGCGCGCCACGGCCCAGCGCCCGCTGGTCGACGCGATCGCCGCCGCGCAGATCAGCCGCATCGACCTGCTGCGCGTGCAGGTGGTCGGCGAGGACACCCCCCGGTGGGCCCACTCCTACCTGGGGCTGGGCATCACGCCGACGGTGGCGCTCGAGCTGGAGCGCCGCGGCAAGGGCTCGCTGCGCGAGATCCTCACGACCGTGCGCGCGTTCTCGCGGTTCCACCCGTTCGCCGTCGACGTGGAGGGCGAGGGCCGGCGGCGGTTCGACAGCCTGATCTGCGCGAACACCACCGAGATGGCCAAGTACGTGACGCTGTCGGACGGCGACCCCGCCGACGGGCTCTTCGAGGTCATCACGCTGCCGCACCGCTCGAAGCTGCGGCTGCTCGCCTACGCCGTGCGCGCCGCGGTGTCGGGCCTGGGCCCGCAGCCGCGCACCGACCGCTTCGCGTTCACCACGACCTCCCCGATCCCGGTGCAGCTCGACGGCGAGGTGCTGGAGCTCGAGGGCGACCGCGGGGTCACCGTCGAGATCGCCCAGCACGCGCTGGCGACGGTGGTGTGACGCTCGAGGAGGCCCGCGCGGAGGCGGCGGCGCGGGTCGCGGCGCTCACCGCGCAGCTCGCGGGGATCGTCGAGACGGCGTCGGCGAGCTCCGGCGACGACGAGCACGACCCCGAGGGCCAGACGATCGCCTACGACCGCGCCCAGGTCGCCGCGCTGCTCGCGGCCGCCCGGCGGGACCTCGAGGAGGTCGACGCCGCGCGGGCCCGCGTCGAGGCCGGCACGTACGGCGTGTGCGAGCGCTGCGGGCGCCCCATCGCCCCCGAGCGCCTCGAGGCCCGCCCGGCCGCCCGCACCTGCGTGCCGTGCGCCGACCGTCGTACGTGAGTGATCTTCTCAGTCATAGCTCAGAAGATCACGCACGTCCTAGGGGCGGCGGAACGGGACCGACGGGTCGCGGACGGGGCGCTCGCCGCCGGCGGCGGTGAAGCGGTCGCGCGCCGCGCGGGCGGTCTCGCCGTCCTCGCGCAGCCCCGGGGCCATGGCGTCGCGCACCGGTGTGAGGAGCAGCTTGCGGTCGGGGTCCACGACCGACGCGAGCCGCAGGCGCGCGCGCATCCAGGCGCTCAGCCGCTCCTCGTCGGCCTTCGTGAGCACCACCTCGGCGGCCCAGGTCGGCGCGAGCGCGAGCTCGTCGAGCAGCAGCCCGGCCAGCGCGCGGCGCAGCGGCGAGACCCCGGTGCGGTAGAGGTCCTGGCGCGTCACGCGGTTGCGCAGCATCGTGGCGTCGCCGACGTCGAGCAGCACGTGCCCGGTGTCGGTGGGGTGCGCCGGCCCGTCGACCGGCACGTCGGTGCCCCACCACGCCACGAGCCCCGCGTCCCGGCCCAGCCCCGCGACCGCCTCGTCGAGCGGCAGCAGCGGCACCGACAGGGCGGCCACGATCTCGTCGACGGTCACGACCGCCTCGCCCCCGCCGGCCGCAGCGACCCGGCCAGCACGAACGCGGCCACCGCCGCCACCGGCACCAGGACGAGGCCCGCGCCCACCGACGCGCTGTCCGCGACCGCGCCGATGATCGGCGGGAACGCCAGGAACCCGAGCCGCGCGAGCCACCCGACCACGGCGATCCCGTCGCCGGGCCGCACGCCCGGCACCGTGCCGGCCGCCGCGAAGCCGAGCGGGAAGATCGTCGCCACCCCGAGGCCGGTGAGGGCGAACCCCGCGACCGCCGCCACCGGGTGCGCCACCAGCAGCGTCCCGGTCATCGCCACCGCCGCCAGCGCCGCGCCCGCGCGCGCGACGGCGACGGGCCCGACGCGGTCGACGACCCGGTCGCCGGCCAGCCGCCCGAGCGTCATCGCGGCCTGGAACGCGACGAACGGCAGGCCGGCCACGAACGCACCGCCGCCCAGGTCGTCGCGGACGTAGAGCGCGCCCCACGACGCCGCGGAGTCCTCGATCCCGCCCGAGGCCACGAGCAGCGCCGACAGCGCGAGCAGCGGGCCGGCGGCGATGACCACCGCGCGCCACGGCCCCTGCCGCGCACCGCCGTCGGCGGCGGCCCCGACCGGCTCCGCCTCGGGCTCCGGCCCCGGCAGGGACCAGCGCCACGCCAGCACCGACACGACGACGAGGACCGCCGCCACGATCCCGAGGTGCACGGGCAGCGGCACCCCGAGGCCCGCCGCGGCCGCGCCGAGCAGGCCCGCCCCGACCGCCGCCATGCTCCACACCGCGTGCAGCCCGTTGACGATCGAGCGCCCGTACCCGGTCTGCACCCGCAGCCCGTGGGCGTTCATCGCGGCGTCGGCCCAGGCGTCGGTCAGGCCGAGGACGAACAGGGCGGCGGCGAGCGCGATCCACGACGGGGCGAGCGCCACCGCGGGCAGCAGGACCGCGCCGGCGAGCCCGACGCCCGCGCCCGCCCGGCCGCTGCCGACGCGGGCGATGAGCGGGCCGGCGAGCACCCCGAAGACCAGCGCGGCCGCCGGGAACGCCGCGATCGCGGTGCCCAGCGCGGCGTTGGACAGGCCGAGCTCGTCGCGCAGGGTCGGGAACCGCGGGACGATGCTGTTGTACGTCGACCCGTTGACGACGAACATCCCGACGACCGCGACGCGCGCCCGGCGCAGGCCGGCGTCCGGGCGGGTCAGGGGCTCCACGTCACCGACCGGCGGGCCACCTCGTGGATCTGGGCGACGGCGAGGTCCGACAGCGGGTCGCCGAACGCCGACAGCAGGCGCGGCAGCTGCCCGACGCGGGTGACCGTGACGCCGCGCGGACGCCCGTGCCCGGACAGGATCGCCCCGACGACGGCGACGACGGGGTGCACGGCCGGCGGATCCAGCGTCTCCGTCGCGCCCGCGGCGCGGGCGAGGGCGATCGACACGCGCTCGCCGACCTCGAGGCCGATCCGGCGCGGGCGCAGGAGGTCGTGCTTCTCGCCGCCGCCCAGGTCGAGCGCCTCGTCCTCGATGGTGATCCGGCCGCCCGGCTTGTTCAGGACCTCGATGACGAACACGCCCGGCGGCCCGATGAGCACGTGGTCGAGCACCACGTCGCCCTCGGCGAACGCCATCGGGATGCTGTGCAGGATGCGCCAGCGTGCGCCCCGCCCGCGGCGCAACGTCGGGGGGCGGGTGAGCTTCGCGACCGCCTCGGCGACGGCGTGCTGACCGTCGGCGTGCAGCCGGTGCGGCCGGTCGGCGTCACGACCCCGGGTCGCACGCGCCGACGCGGCCTCCTCGAGCACCCCGTGCCCGGGCCGGTGCAGGGCGAGGTCGTCGAAGCCCGGGTCCCAGCCGCCCTCCGGGGGCTCGACGCCCGCGTGCAGCGCGGCCGGCTCCGCCTCGGCGGGTCCCATCGGCGGCAGGCCGTTCTGCCACAGCCAGGCGTTCGCCTCCTGCGCGAACCGCTCGCGGTAGCCGGCGGGGACGTCGTGCGCGATCCGCGAGACGAGGTCGAGGTGGCCGAGGGGCAGGCCGTCGGACGACGTGACGTAGAGCCGGTCCGACCCGGGACGGCGCTTGCGGCGGGCGGGCATCAGCCGGCCCGCCCGGCGCGGTCGAGCCAGTCCGAGATGCGCTCGTGCTCGGTGCCGGTGAGGCCGCGGATGCCCGTGACGACGGCGCGCTCGATGCCCCCGCCGAGCAGCGGGATCGCCGCGGTCACGTCCAGGTCGACCGAGAGTCGGCTGCCCTCCCCGGCGCCGTCCCCGGTCCCTTCCCCCACCACGGACATCGTCCCCTCCGCGCTGATCGGTGTGCCCGGCACCGCGACGTACGCCCGACCCTGGCACCGCTCCGGCGTGAGCCTCCACTCCTCGGTGCGCTCGATGACGAGCACCCCGGACAGCAGGCGCTCGACGACGGCCGGCACCTGCCCGGGCGGCACCGGCTGGCGCAGCACCACCCGCACCCGCTGCGCACCGTCGGCGGGCGAGGCCCGGTCGAACGCGACGACGTCGATGCGCCCGGACCCGTCGACGTCGAGCTTGACGCGGTGGAACTCGGGGTCGGCGAGCGCGGCGGCGAAGACGGGGACGCCGTAGGGGTAGGCGCGGCTCAACGCCAGCCGGGTGCTCACGTGGGGCGAGGGTAATCGCGGTCCGGAGTTCCCTCAGAACGCGTAGCGGATCGTCAGCCACGGCGCGTGGCGGGCGACGAGCTCCCGGAACCGGGCGACGGCGCGGCACTTGACGTCGACGCGGTAGCGCACGACGTCGCCGCCGTGCTGGGTGCGTTTGGGCTCCTGGGCCTCGGGGCGCCACAGCACGTCCTCGGCCTGCGGGTGCCAGCCGAGGTTCACCTCGTGCAGCCCGGCGTGGTGGGTCAGGAGGATGACCTCGCACGCGGCCTGGGCCCGTGCCCGCTCGGGCAGGCGCTCGGTGAGCTCGTCGAGCAGCAGCGCCCACTCCGACTGCCAGCGCTCGCGCAGCACGACGGGGGAGAAGTTGAGGTGCACCTCGTAGCCGGCGTCGACGAAGTCGTCGACCGCGGCGATGCGCTCGTCGATCGAGCTCGTCCGGATGTCGAGGAGCTTCGCGTCGCGCCGCGGCATCAACGAGAAGCGCACGCGGGTGCCGCCGCGCGGGTCGAGGGCGAGCAGGTCGCGGTTGACGTGCTTGGTCGCGAACGAGGCCTTGGCGCCGTCGAGGCGCGCGAACTGGGCGACGAGGTCGGCGACGTTGTCGCTGACCCGGGCGTCGACCGAGCAGTCGGAGTTCTCGCCGAGGTCGTAGACCCAGTCGGCGGGGTCGCACTGGTTCGGTCCCGGCTTCGGGCCCTGCCGGGCGACGTGCCGGGCGATCGCGCGCTGGATCGCGTCGATGTTCGTGAAGACGGTGATCGGGTTGGCGTAGCCCTTGCGACGCGGCACGTAGCAGTAGGCGCAGGCCATGGCGCAGCCGTTCGCGGTCGACGGCGCGATGAAGTCCGCGGAGCGCCCGTTCGGCCGGACCGTCAGCGACTTCTTCTCCCCGAGCACCAGGTGCTCGGCCTTGACCCGCACCCAGCGCGCGACCTTCTCCTCGGCGCCGTGCAGGTCGGGGATCGCCCAGTGCGAGTCGATCTCGACGACCTCGGCGTCGGGGAACCGCGCGAGCACCTCCTGGCCGCGCAGGGACGCGAGCGACGCCGGCTCGGCGTGGATCGTCGCGACCTCGAGCAGCGGCCGGGCTGTGGTCACGACCCCAGGGTGCCGATCAGCGCCCGCGCCCGCCCGCCGGCCCGGAACACCTCGACCGGCCGGCCGTCCCCCTCGCGGCGGGCGAGGTCGGCGAGCACGGGCGCGACGTGCTCGGGCCCGCCGAACTGGAACCCGACCTGGGTGGCGTACGCGCCGGCCGCCTCGGTCTTCGCCTCGAGCACGGAGGCGACGTCGACGGCGACGTCGGTGCCGCCGACCTCGGGCGCCCCGCGTGCCTCGGGGTGGCGCACCGCGTAGGGGGTGTCCCGCCACCACGCGGTCCGGTCGGCGTCGGTCAGGTCGGCGACGACGGCCGTCACGATCTGGTGGTCGACGTGGTCGCCGACGGCCTGGGGCGCGAGGACGAGGTCGGCGCCGCCGACGTGATCGCGGATCGCGTCGCCCACCGCCCCGGCCACGTCGTCGCCGTCGTGGCGCCCGGCGAACAGGGCCGCGGGCGAGTCGTAGCCCCGGTGCGGGGCCTCGAGCAGCCCGAGGTGCGCGCCCCGCACGCCGAGGCGGCCGAGCGCGGCGTCGTCTTCGTCGCGGCGCAGGGCCATGTAGTCGACGTCCGGCGCGAGGCCCTTGTCGGTCTGGCACGCGAGCGCGAATCCGCTCGGCGCGGCGACCGAGCCGGTGAAGACGGTGAGCACGAGGACGTCGTGCCCTGCCTGGGCCAGCCGCGTGAGCGTCCCGCCGGCGGAGAACACCGCATCGTCGAGGTGGGGGCTGATCGCGACGATCCGGCTCACGAGGCCCCCGTGATCGAAGTACCGATACGGACACTCCACGTCAGCATCCTGTTGAGCACGCCGATGGGGGCACGTCGCTGACACTCACAGCAGGTGCGGCGCCGCGCGGAAGCGGCAGTCGGGGTCGACGGGGACGTCGTCGATCGCGGGCACGGGCACGTCGCGGACCTGGTCGTAGACGTCGGTGAGGCGGTGGGCGATCACCGGCCAGGACCAGCGCTCGCGGACCTCGTCGAGGGCCCGGCGGGCGATCCCGGCGCGCAGGTCGGTGTCGTCGAGGACACGCGCGATCCCGTCGGCGAGCGCCGCCGGGTCCTTGGGCGGCACGAGCAGGCCGTTCTCGCCGTCGCGGACGCAGTCGCGCACGCCGACGACGTCGGTGGACACCACGGGCAGCCCGGTCGCCATGGCCTCGAGCACCGTGTTCGAGAACCCCTCGGCGTAGGTCGGGCTGACGAAGACGTCGCCGCGCCGGTAGACCTCGTGGGCGTTCTCGTAGGCGGTGTAGCCGAGCTGCGTGACGTGCTCGTCCAGCCCGAGCTCGGTGACCCGGTCGGCGACGGTGCCCGTGTCCGGGCCGATGCCCGACACCACGAGGTGCGGGCGCCGCCCCCGGTCGAGCAGGTCGACGACGGCGTCGAGCAGGTCGAGCACGCCTTTCCGGGCGTCGACGCGGCCGTGGTAGAGCAGCACGGGTGGGTCCGACAGGGCCCCGGGCTCGCGGGCCGGGGTGAACCGCTCGGTGTCGGTGGCGCCGGAGACGATCGTCCAGCGGCCGGGGTCGACGCCGTGGCGCTGCGAGACCTCCGCGGCGAACGACGACGAGCCGATGACCAGCGCGGGGGCGTGCGCGAACACCGCGCGCACCAGGGTCTCGTGGGTGGCGCAGCACGTGCCCACCCAGTGCCCGTCGCCGCCCTGGACGCTGACCACGGCGGGCAGCCCGAGGTCGTGCGCGGCGCGCATGACCGCGAGCCCGTTGGGGTAGGCGTACTGCGCGTGGAGCATGTCGAACGGCGCGCGGGCGTGCTCGGTGGCGATCGCCCGGCGCATCGTCTCGACGTCGGCCTCGAAGTCGGCCGGGCGGCCCTCGACGACCTCCTGCTCGCCGTGCGCCTCGAGCGCGACGACGTGCACGCCGTCGGGGACCCGCTCGGGCGGCGGCGGCCCGCCGCCGTACACCGCGCGGCCGGCCTCGTCGCCGCGGTACTGCGAGATGAGCACGACGTCGTGGCCCTCGCGGACCAGGTGGCGCAGCAGGTTCTCGGCGTAGGCGCTCATGCCCGACACCGCGGGCCAGTAGCGGCGGGAGACGAAGCAGATCCTCACGCGGCCACCTCGAGCTTCCGCATCGTCTCCAGCGCGCCGGGGACGAGCGTGTCCGCGCGGTGCGAGTCCCGGGACAGTTCGAAGGAGACGAGTCCCGGGTGCCCGACGGCGCGCAGCGCGCCGAGCACCACCGGCAGGTCCATGTCGCCCTCGCCGGGCGCGCGGTGCTCGTGCACCCCGCGCGGCATGTCCTCGACCGCGACCGCGCCGAGCAGGGGCGCGAACTCGCGCACCGCGCCCTCGGGGGTCCAGCGCCCGGAGACGATGCAGTGCCCGGTGTCGAGCGCGAGGGTGACCTCGGGGACGTCGACCGCCAGGCGCATCCAGTCGTCGCAGTCCTCGACGAGCATCCCGGGCTCGGGCTCCACGGCGCAGACGACGCCCTTCCCGCGGGCGTGGACCACCACCTCGCGCACCCCGTCGACCAGCCAGGACCAGGCCTCGTCACGGTCCAGCCCCGTCGCCGGCACCCCGGCCCAGAACGAGACCGCCTCGCTGCCCAGGTCGGCCGCGACGTCGACGCAGGTGCGCAGGAAGGCGACGCGGCGCGCGCGGCCCTCCGGGTCGTCGGTGACGAGCGTCGGCTGGTGCTTGCGGCGCGGGTCGAGCAGGAAGCGCGCGCCGGTCTCGACGACGCTGTCCAGACCGAGCCCGCGCAGGCGGTCGGCCAGCGCGGCGGTCCGGCGCCCCAGCTCCGGGGCGAACGGGTCGTGGTGGGCGACGTCGAGGGTCAGGGCCACGCCGTCGTAGCCGCAGTCGGCGAGCAGCGTGAGCGCGTCGTCGAGACGGTGCGAGGTGAGCCCGTTGGTGTTGTAGGCGTAGCGCAGCGCTCGGGGGGCCGCGTGCGGGGAGGACTGCTCCGGACCGGACATCCCGGCCGAGGTACCACCGGAGACGCCGAGCAGAACCACCGCTCGTCCGCCGCTCGTCGACGGCGGCGCCGGTGATCCACCGAGCCGGGCGGTCCACGGGGTGCGGCCTGCGGTTGGTGCAGCATCTGCACGTGCAAACAGTGATGTTGACCACAGAGGTCCAGGCCGCGTTCAGTGACCTCCACACGACGGCGAGCGAGCAGCCGGTCGGACCAGCACGGATCCGCGAGAGCCACCTGTCGGGAGGAGGGCACCGCATGACGGACGCGCGTCGTCCCGGGTCCTCCGGTCGCGGCGGGGGCGGGGGTCGCTCCCTCAAGACCGCCGCGGAGGCGCTGGCCGCCCTGCGCCTCCTCGGTGCGTCCCCGGACGGTGTGACGGCCGAGGCCCTCGGCGAGGAGCTCGGCAAGAGCACCGCGACCGCCCGGTACCTGCTCAACACCCTCTGCCAGGAGGGCTTCGCCGTCCGCGACCGCCAGACCGGCCGGGTCCGCCTCCAGGAGTCCCCGCCGTGGGGCGGGGCGTGGGGTGCGATGTGGGACGGCGCGGAGGCCCCGCAGGACCTGACGCGCCACGAGCTGCCCGAGCGGCTCTCCGACGCGGTCACCGAGCTGTACTGGCGCACCCGGCAGCGCACCTACCTCGCGCGCTGGGAGGACGAGGACGCGACGGTGATCGTCGACGCCCGCGGCCACCAGGGCCTCGCCCGCATCCCCGACCTCGCCGAGCGCATCCCGCTCGCGTCGGCGCACGCGCTGGCCGTCACCAAGGCGCTGATCGCGTCGTCCGGCCCGCACGCCGCGGCGCTGCGCGAGCGCTCCGACCTCACCGCCTTCACCGGCACCACGATCACGAGCACGCCCGCCATCGAGCTGGAGCTCGAGCGGGTCCGCCGGCGCGGCTACGCGGTGGACCGCGAGGAGTACGCCGAGGGCTTCTGCTGCGTCGGCGCGCCGATCTTCGCCCCGGACGGACGGGTCGCCGCGAGCATCGCCATCTCGACGCCGGCGAAGCGCTTCGAGGTCGAGGCCGAGGAGCTCACCGGCGCCGTCCGCGACGTCGCCAGCACGGCCACGCGCAGCTGGCGCGAGGCGGAGGTCGTCGCGGGCGACCTGCCCCCGCCGCGACCGGCCGACCCCGTGCCCCCCGGGCACTGACGCGGGCCGAGAACCGGCCGTGCCGCACCGGATCCCCACCGGCGCGGCCACCACCACGGACCACGGCTGCGGAACCCCGTAGGCCGAGCACGAACTCCACAAGGAGAAGAGATGAGCCGTCAGAGTTTGGCGAAGGCTCACCAGAAGATCCAGGAACTGTCCTGGGAGCCGGTGTACCACGAGCCGTACATGAAGTACGGGACGGACTACACCTTCCGCAAGGCGGCCAAGAAGGACCCGCTCAAGCAGGTCCTCCGGTCCTACTTCCCCATGCAGGAGGAGAAGGACAACCGCGTCTACGGAGCATCCGACGGTGCGATCCGCGGGAACATGTTCCGCCAGGTCCAGGAGCGGTGGCTGGAGTGGCAGAAGTTGTTCCTGTCGATCATCCCGCTGCCGGAGATCTCGGCCGCCCGGTCGATGCCGATGCTGTTCCAGGCGGTTCCGAACCCGGAGCTGCACAACGGCCAGGCGATCCAGATGATCGACGAGGTCCGGCACAGCACGATCCAGCAGAACCTCAAGCGGCTGTACATGAACAACTACATCGACCCGGCGGGCTTCAACAACACCCTCCGGAACTTCCACTCGGACTACTGCGGCACCATCGGCCGTCAGTTCGCCGAGGGGTTCATCACCGGTGACGCGATCACCGCGGCCAGCATCTACCTGACGATCGTCGCCGAGACGGCGTTCACGAACACCCTGTTCGTGGCCATGCCGGCCGAGGCGGCGGCGAACGGTGACTACCTGCTGCCCACGGTGTTCCACTCGGTCCAGTCGGACGAGTCGCGGCACATCTCGAACGGCTACGCCACGCTGCTGATGGCGCTGTCGGACGAGGACAACCGCCAGCTGCTCGAGCGCGACCTGCGCTACGCGTGGTGGAACAACCACCGCGTGGTGGACGCCGCCATCGGCACGTTCATCGAGTACGGCACCAAGGACCGCCGCAAGGACCGCGAGTCCTACGCGGAGATGTGGCGCCGCTGGATCTACGACGACTACTACCGGTCCTACCTGCTGCCGCTCGAGAAGTACGGCCTGGTGATCCCCCACGACCTCATCGAGGAGTCGTGGAACCAGATCTGGAACAAGGGCTACGTCCACGAGGTCGCGCAGTTCTTCGCCACCGGGTGGCTCGCGAACTACTGGCGCATCGACGGCATGACCGACGAGGACTTCGAGTGGTTCGAGTACAAGTACCCGGGCTGGTACGACAAGTACGGCAAGTGGTGGGAGAACTACAACCGCCTCGCGAAGCCGAACGGCCACCACCCGATCGTCGCCGAGGACGTCGACTACGTGTACCCGCACCGGTGCTGGACCTGCATGGTCCCGTGCCTCGTGCGTGAGGACATGGTCGTCGACCAGGTGGACGGCCAGTGGCGGACGTACTGCCACGAGGCCTGCCGCTGGACGGACGCCGAGGCCTTCCGGCCCACGTACCAGGGTCGCGAGACCCCGAACATGGGCAAGCTCGTGGGTCACCGCGAGTGGGAGACGCTCTACCACGGCTGGAACTGGGCCGACGTGGTCGCCGACATGGGCTTCGTCCGCGACGACGGCAAGACCATGACGGCGCAGCCGCACCTCGACCTCGACCCGAAGAAGATGTGGACGCTCGACCACATGCGGCGGATGCCGCACGTGGCCAGCCCCAACGTGATCCTCAACGAGATGAGCGACTCCGAGCGCGAGGCGTTCGTCGAGGACTACAACAAGCAGGGGCCCGCCGGTCGTCCTGCCGGGATCGGTGGTGAGGCGCTGAAGTCCTGAGCACCCCGATTCCTCGTAGTCGGTGAGCAGGGGGAGGGCCGGGTCCGCCCGGCCCTCCCCCGTCCTCCCTCCCGGACCGGATCCGCGGTCCGACGTCGTCTTCCGACACCACCTCCCGAAGGAGCGCCCGCACATGGGTGACAAGCACCGGGTCCGTTTCGAGCCCGTCGGAATCGAGATCGAGGTCGACGAGGACCAGACGATCCTGCGTGCCGCCTTCGAGCAGGGCGTGCAGCTGATGCACGGCTGCAAGGAGGGGCAGTGCGCCGCCTGCAAGTCCTTCGTCCTCGAGGGCGATCTGGACGAGATCGAGCTGGACCGGTACTCGACCTTCGCGCTCCCGGACATGGAACGGGAGGAGGGTCAGACGCTCCTCTGCCGCGCCCACGCCTACGACGACCTGACGATCGAGCTCCTCAACTACGACGAGGAGATCCTGCGCAGCGGTCTCCCGGTCCGGAAGGGCACCGTCGAGGTGCTCGCGAACGACGAGGTCACCCACGACATGCGGCACCTCGTGGTCAAGCAGGTCGCCGGCGAGGACATCAAGTTCTTCCCCGGCCAGTACATGGACTTCACCGTTCCGCACACCGGTGCGGTCAGGTCGTTCTCCATGGCGAACACCCCCAACCGCGAGGGCGTGTTCGAGTTCGTCATCAAGATTTATCCGGACGGCGCGTTCTCGCAGTACCTCGCGAAGGAGGTGGAGGTCGGCGACCGCATCGAGGTCGAGGCCCCGTTCGGCACCTGCACCCTGCGCGAGAACCGCACGTCCGACATCGTCTTCATCGGCGGCGGTGCCGGGATGGCGCCCCTGCTCGGCCTCCTGCGCGCTCTCGCCGAGAAGGGCACGGAGCGCAAGGCGCGGCTCTACTACGGCGCCCGCACGAAAGCCGACCTGTGCTTCGAGGAGGAGCTGCGCGCGTTCGAGGGGAAGATTCCCGGCTTCCGCTACGTCCCCGCGCTCTCGGAGTACGACGGCGATGACTGGGACGGCGCGACCGGGCTGATCACCGAGGTGGTGCGGGAGCACGAGCCGGAACTCGAAGGGATGGATGCCTATGTGTGCGGTCCGCCGCCGATGGTCGACGCGGCGATCGCCCTCCTGAGCCAGCGCGGGATGAACACGCACAACATCTTCTACGACAAGTTCACCACCACCGGAGAGCCGGAGGACGAGGGCCCATGACCACCACCGAAGAGCGACCGGAACGCAGCGTCCCGAAGCCCGCCTTCACCGACGCCGAGGCCGGCGCCAAGGAGTTCCCCGACTCGGGGCCCTCCGCGCGGCACTACAACTACTTCAAGCCGGCGAAGCGCAAGCAGACGCACTACGAGGACGTGACGGTCGAGGTCCAGCCGGACCCCCGGCACTACCTGACCCAGGGCTGGATCTACGGCTTCGCCGACGGCTCCCGCGGCTACCCGCTGACCTGGACCAAGCTCAAGGCCTGGGGTGTCGACGAGCCCGAGCCCGAGCGGGGCCCCGGGTCCGGCGGCAAGCCGGTGGAGAACTGGCCGGCCCACGGGTGGCACGAGTTCCGCGATCCCAACGAGGAGTGGGAACTCACGATGTACCGGTACAACGCGAACGTTGTCCGGCAGATCAACCAGAACGTCGAGAACGCGCGCAACGCGAAGGCGTTCGACCAGTGGAGCCAGAACTGGGTGCGCTTCGTCGAGCGCAACGTCGGCGCCTGGATGCACATCGAGCACATCCTCGGCCTGTACGTGTTCGCCGCGAACAACCGCTCCGGTCCGACGAACATGCACAACACGGCGATGGCCGTGAACAGCGAGCACAAGATCCGCTTCGCGCAGGACCTGGCGCTCTACAACCTCACGCTCACCGAGGAGATCGAGGGCTTCGACGGCGCCGCTCACCTCGACGCCTGGAACAACGACCCGGCGTGGCAGGGCGCGCGGAAGGTGTGCGAGGCACTGCCGGCGATCCGCGACGACTGGGGCGAGTCCATCTTCGCGACGAACGTCGTGTTCGAGCCGCTGATCGGCGAGCTCTTCCGCTCGAACCTCGTCATGCAGGTCGCGGCTCGCAACGGCGACTACGTCACCCCGACCGTCGTGGGCGCGGGCGAGTACGACTTCGACCAGCGGGACCTGCGCTGGACGGTCGCCTGCTTCGCTCCGCTGACCCAGGACCGCGAGTTCGCCGACCACAACAAGGAACTGATGAACGGCTGGCTGCAGCACTGGGTGCCGCAGTGTCTCGAGGCGGCCCGCACGATGCAGCCGCTCTGGTCGCAGGCCGACGCCAAGCCGCCGCGCTTCGAGGACTCGCTCGACAAGGCCAAGAACCGCTTCGCCGGGATCCTCGCCGATCTCGGGCTCGAGACCCCGAAGGAGCTCAGCCAGTGACCACGCAGGAGATGAAGTTCGGCGCCGAGAACGCGACCGCGTCGAACATGTGCGGCTTCACGCTGATGAACAACCAGGTGGGCGTGCTCATCGCGAACGTCCTGTCGCGGCTGCCCAACGTGAAGGTCGAGCACCTGCCCTCGATGATCCGCGTCGACGGGGAGGGCAAGTTCGAGACCGTCTACGCCGACATCGACGAGGAGGCCGGCGAGGACGAGAACTGGTTCGACGCGGCCGAGTTCGAGGAGAACATGTCGACCCACTACGGGCGCATGGTCCACCTCGACGACCGCACGATCATGTTCGCCAACCCCGAGGACGCGGCCGAGTACATCGACTTCGACCTCAAGCCCGTCACCTGACCGCGTCAGCCGGGCCGCCGCGGGAGCTCGTCCCCACGGCGGCCCGGCTGACCTCGCGTGCGGCGCCCGACACAAGTTCTCGACACTCCACGGAGAAGTGAGGAAATGGCCAAGGAACTGCGATTCGGTGCCGACGCGCGCCGGGCCCTGCAGGCCGGTGTGGACCAGCTCGCCGAGGCGGTCAAGTCGACGCTCGGTCCCAAGGGGCGCAACGTCATCCTCGAGAAGATCACCGGGACGCCGGAGGTCACGAACGACGGCGTGACGATCGCGCGGGAGATCTTCCTGCGCGACCAGTTCGAGAACATGGGCGCGCAGGTCCTCAAGGAGGCCGCGGTCAAGACCAACGACGTCGTCGGCGACGGCACGACGACCGCGACCGTACTGGCGCAGGCGATCGTCCGCGAGGGGCTCAAGGCCATCGGTCAGGGCGGCAACCCGGTGCTGGTCAAGCGGGGCATCGACGCGGCCGTGGCCCGCGTCGTCGACCACCTCTCGACGGTCGTGCACCCGGTCGACGACGTCGAGTCGCTCGCCCGCGTCGCGGCCATCTCGGCCAACGACGACGACGCCATCGGTCGCGTCGTCGCGGAGACGCTGCACACGGTCGGCGACGACGGCGTCATCACCGTCGACGACGGCCCGCGCCTCGGCCTGCACGTCAACTTCGTCGAGGACTTCGAGTTCGACAACGGCTACGTCTCGCCCTACCTCGTCACCGACCCGGGCTCGATGCTCGCGGTGCTCGACGACCCGTACCTGCTGTTCAGCGCGGAGAAGATCAGCGACGTCCGGCTGCTCATGCCGGTGCTCGAGAAGCTCATGCGCGACCCGCGGCCGCTGGTGATCATCGCCGAGAAGGTCGAGGGCACCGCGCTGCAGATGCTCGTGCACAACCACGTCAACGGGCACCTCAAGGTCACCGCGATCCAGGCCCCGGGCTTCGGCGAGAAGCGCGTGCACATGCTCGAGGACATGGCGGCGCTCTGCGGCGGCAAGGTCCTGTCGAAGGCGTCCTCGTTCGCGCTGGAGCAGATGGGGATCGAGCACCTCGGACGCGCCACGCAGGTCCGCGCCACCAGCGAACAGACCGCGATCATCGGGGGCCACGGCGACCCGACCGCCCGCGAGACGCGCGTGCAGCAGCTGCGCACCGAGATGGAGCGGGCGACGATCGGGACCGACGAGGACTGGTTCTCCGAGCGCATCGCGCGGCTGTCGGGCAAGGCGGCGATCCTCGAGGTGGGCGCGCCGACGAACGCGGAGCTCAAGGAGGTCCGCCACCGCGTCGACGACTCCCTGCAGGCGACCCGGGCGGCGATGGCCGAGGGCATCGTCGCCGGCGGCGGCGCGGCGCTCCTGCACGCCGAGGCCGCGCTGGGCAACCTGGACGCCCTGACCGGTGACGGGCGGATCGGCGCGGAGATCGTGCGTGCGGCGCTGTCGGAGCCGGCGAACCTCATCGCCACGAACGCGGGCTTCGAGGGGCCCGACGTCGTCAAGCAGACCCGCGACCTCGGCGTCGACGAGGGCTTCGACGCCCTCGAGGGCCGCTTCGGCAACATGCTCGAGCTCGGCATCATCGACCCGCTGCGCGTGGTGCGATCCGCGCTGCAGAACGGCGCCTCGGTGGCCGGCCTGATCCTCACGACGAACTCGCTGGTGGCCGAGGAACAGACCCCCTGGAACAAGTCCCTCATGACAGAGTTCGGCCAGCTCGACGAGGGACTGCCGCAGCCGGCGCCCGACGCGAGCACGCCCCAGTCACTGGGCCTCGGCCCGTCGATGGGGTGACCGCGCTGTGACCACCGAGAGGAGCTCGTCGTGAAGGCCGTTCGCGTCCACGGTTACCAGCAGGACCCCAGCCTCGACGACATCCCGGAGCCGAAGCTGCAGGGCCCGCTCGACGTCATCGTGAAGATCGGTGGCGCGGGGGTGTGCCGGACGGATCTGCACATCGTCAACGGCGACTGGAAGGACATCCAGAACCCGGACCTGCCCTACGTCATCGGCCACGAGAACGCCGGCTGGGTGCACGAGGTCGGCGACGCCGTCACCAACGTCAGCGTCGGCGACACCGTCATCCTGCACCCGCAGCCCTCCTGCGGGCTCTGCCTCGCCTGCCGCGCGGGGCGGGACATGCAGTGCACGGGGGACGCGTTCTTCCCCGGCCTGTCCAACAACGACGGCGGGATGGCCGAGTACCTGCGGACCACCGCCCGGGCGTGCGTCAAGCTCAACCCGGACACCAACCCCGCCGACGTCGCGGCGCTCGCCGACGCGGGCATCACGGCCTACCACGCCGTGCGCAAGGCGGTGCCGTACCTGTACCCGGGCACCTCGGCGGTCGTCATCGGCGCCGGCGGCCTCGGCCACATCGGCATCCAGGCCCTGGCCGCGCTGACCGCGACGAAGATCATCGTGGTCGACAAGAACAAGGACGCCCTCGAGCTGGCCAAGCAGATCGGCGCCGACGAGACGGTCCTCGCCGACGGCGACCAGGTCGGCACGGTCCAGGAGCTGACCGGTGGCGGCGCCACCGTCGTCTTCGACTTCGTCGCCGAGCAGGGCGTCGAGCTCGAGGCCTGGCAGATGACCGGTCCCGCCGGTTACCAGTTCGTCCTGGGGTACGGCGGACAGTTCCAGGCCCCGACGCTCGATTTCGTCGCCGGGGAGAAGAACGTCATCGGCAACATCGTCGGGACGTACAACGACCTCGCCGAGCTCATGGTCCTGGCCCAGGCCGGCAAGGTCACGCTCCACACCCAGCAGTACTCGCTCGACAACGCCCTCGACGCCCTGCACGACCTGGACGCCGTGAAGGTGCGCGGCCGGGCGATCCTCGTCCCGTAGGAAGGACACCACCACATGTACGAGAAGGACGGCGAGAAGTACTTCATCGTCGATTCCCACATGCACTACTGGGACGCGTCGCCCGAGAACTGGGTGCAGGGCGCGGAGCAGTACGCCAAGGGCTGGATCGAGTGCTTCCACGCCTACCAGGGACTCGGCCCCGCCGACACGCACCAGCCGCTCGAGGAGTTCCAGAAGGTCTCCGAGCAGCAGCTGATGCGCGAGGAGTTCGAGGAGGGCCACGTCGACGTCGCGATCTTCCAGTCGACGTACCTGCGCGAGTGGTACAAGGAGGGCTTCAACACCACCGAGCGCAACGGCTACCTCGCCGAGAAGTACCCGGGCAAGTTCATCCTCAACACGCGTTTCGACCCGCGCGACGGCGACGCGGGCATGCGCGAGTTCGAGGAGAACGTCAACAAGTACGGCTGCACCGGGGCGAAGATCTACACCGCGGAGTGGAACGGCGACTCGCGGGGCTTCAAGCTCACCGACCCGGAGGCCTACCGCTTCCTGCAGCGCGCCGAGGAGATCGGCGTCAAGAACATCCACGTGCACAAGGGCCCGACGATCTGGCCGCTGGACAAGGACGCGTTCGACGTCTCGGACGTCGACCACGCCGCCACGGACTTCCAGGGCCTGAACTTCATCGTCGAGCACGTGGGCCTGCCGCGCATCGAGGACTTCTGCTTCATGGCGACGCAGGAGCCCAACGTGTACGCCGGCCTCTCGGTGGTCATCGGCGGCCTCATGCACGCCCGTCCCAAGTTCTTCGCCAAGGTCATGGGCGAGCTGCTGTTCTGGGTCGGCGAGGACAAGATGACCTTCGGCTCGGACTACAACATCTGGGAACCGAAGTGGCAGGTCGAGGGCTTCGTCGACTGGACGATGCCCGACGACGACCAGTTCGCGGACTACCCGCGCCTGGACACCAACGGCAAGAAGAAGATCCTCGGTCTGAACGCGGCGAAGCTCTACGGCATCGAGGTGCCGGCCGAGTGCCAGATCAGCGAGGGGCAGCCGGCCGCGCAGGACGACGCCCAGCTCGTCGAGGACCGGTCGGTGGCCCAGGCATGACCGCCGTCTCCGACACCCCGGCCACCGTGGTGGCCGGGGTGTGGGAGGCGCTGCGCACGGTGCGCGACCCCGAGCTCGACACCGACGTGGTGAGCCTCGACTTCGTGGCCGACTGCTCGGTCGACGAGGACGGGATCGCGCACGTGCGCCTGCGCCTGCCCACCTACTTCTGCGCCCCGAACTTCGCGTTCCTCATGGTCGCCGACGCGTGGGACGCCGTGTCGCAGGTGCCGGGGCTCGCCGACGTCGACGTCGAGCTCATCGACCACTTCGCGTCCGACGCCATCAACGCCGGCGTCGCGGCGCGGGCGGGCTTCGTGCACTCGATGGCGGGCAGCGAGGTCGGCGAGGCCGTCGACGAGCTGCACGACCTGCGGCGCACGTTCACCGAGCGGGCGATGATGGCCGGCACCGACCTCGTCGTCCGCCCCCTGGTCCGCGCGGGCACGACGCCCGAGCAGATCGCGGCGATGACCCTGGGCGACGCCCCGGACAGCCCCGACCTGCGCCGCCTGCGCGCCCGGCGTCGCGAGCTCGGGATCCCCGACGGCGACGACGCGCCGCTGGTCGTCGACCCCGTGGGCCGCACCGTCGGCGTCGACGCCCTGCCGCTGCACCTGCGCAAGGCGCGGTCCTACCAGGTCGGTGTCGACGCCAACACCAGCATCTGCCGCGGTCAGCTCGCGGCCCGTTACGGGCTGTAGAGCGGGCTCGCATCGAGAGGAGAGCCCTCGCCATGCCGGCTGATCCGGTGCGGCTCGAGCCCGGCAACCACGTCGACCCCGGGACCGGCCGCTGCCTCATGGAGCACGTGTCGGTGCTGGCGGGGGAGCCGTTCCGCGCGTGGCCGCGGTGCACCCACCCGGCCGTGGCCGCGCTCGCGGCCCAGGTCAACGACCGGTGCTCGCCGGCGGGCCGGGCGGCGCTGGTCCGGCGGGCCGAGGCCCTGACCCGGGCCGACAGCGACGACCCGGCGCTGACCTGGCGCCTGGTCGGGCACACCGCCGAGGCCGCGCTCGCCCTGCGTCCCGGTGACCCGGCGGCGCGGCGGCGTCTGGCCCGGGCCCGGCGTGCCCGGCGGGCGTGGAGCACCGCCGTACCGCGCCGGCTCGCCCGGCGGCTGCCGCGGTGGGCCGTCGTCGGCTGCGGGCTCGCCGCGCTCGACGAGCTCGTCGCGGCCGTGCACGCGCTGCTCGCCGTGGCCGGACCGCCCGGCTCGCCGGAGCGCGACATCGTCCTGGTCGCCCTGCTCGACACGGTGCTCGACGACATGCTCGACGACGTGCTCGACGACCTGCTCGACCCCGTCGCCGGTCCCGTTCCCGATGACGTGCCCACCCCCGCCCTCCCCGTACCGCGGACCCCCGTCCGAGAGGAGCAGTACGCATGAGTGCGCCCAGCGAGACCCCCCGCACCGTCCGTCGGATCGGGTCGCCCGCGGCCGCGGCGCTGGCCGACCTCGCCGCGATCTTCGACGACCTGCAGACCGTGCTCCTGTGCTGCGAGCGCCTGGTGACGCAGCTGAGCGTCCCGGAGCCGGACCCGGTCGTCGTCGAGTCGCTGTGGACGACGGCCCTGCTGTCCTACAGCCGCTGCTTCGCCCCCGGCGGGCGCGGCATGGGCCTCACGGAGGCCGACGTGACCGGGCTGCAGCTCGAGGGCGAGGTGCTCGGCTGGCACCAGATGCTGCGCCGGCTCAGGAAGCACTACGCCGACCCCGCCACCAACCCGCGCGAGACGTTCGAGGTCGGCGTGGCCGTCGGCGACGGCGTGCCCCAGGGCGTCGCGATCACCTCCACGCGCCAGTCGCTGCCCGACACGATCTCGGTGCACCAGACCGGCGCGATCGCCTACCAGCTCAGCCAGCTCGTCGACCAGCGCATCGCCGAGCACCAGGGCACGGTCCTCGAGGGGGCCCGCAGCCTGAGCCCCTCGGAGCTCGAGACGCTGGACGAGGTCGAGCTCACCGACACCCCGGGGGGTGACGAGTGATCGAGAAGTACAACCCCTGGACCGTCGTCAACGTCGTCTTCAACCACCTCGCCGAGCAGGGACTGCACCCGGTGCTGGGGGAGTCCGGCGACCCGTCGGCGGCGGCGTCGCAGCTGCTGGAGGCGCTGGGGATCACGCCCGGGGACCCCTCGTGGGGCGAGGGCCAGGACGCCGAGCGCGTGCGCGACGACCTCGCCCGCATCCGGGCGGCGTTCGACACGGACGCGCCCGACGACGCGCGGGGCTGACCGTGGTCGCGATGCGCGTCGCGCGCCTCGTCGTGCACAGGATGACCCGCGAGCCGCTCGCGCTGCTCGTCGAGGAGGGTGCCGACCGGTGCCTGGTCGTGTCGGTGCGCGGACCCCAGGCCGAGATCATCGACCGCGGGCCGCGGCCGGCCGAGCCGTCCGACGACGACCGGCTCACCCAGGACCTCCTCGGCGAGCTGGCCGTCCTCGTCGGCCACCGCCTGGACCACGGCGCGATCACCGACCTCGTCGACGACCGCTTCCGGGCCGAGCTCGTGCTCGAGGACGGGTCGCGGCTCCCGGCCCGCCCCAGCGACGTGCTCGCGGTCGCGGTGCGCGAGGCGCTGCCGATCGAGGTGGCCGACGCGGTGCTCGACGCGGTCGGCCAGTCGTTCAGCGAGCTCGGGGGCGACAGGCCGGAGCCCGCGCGCGAGGCCGCCGAGCAGGTGGCCGAGCTGCGGGCGTTCCTCGACCAGGCCACCGCGCAGGACTTCGGGCGTCCGCCCGACGGCGGGGAGGGTCGCTGAGCGCACACCCCCGGGCACGTGCCGGCCGCTCGGCGGACCGGTCCTGACCTGCGCACTCGTCTCGATCCGAGACACGGGAAGGCCACTGCGGGAGCCGCTCGGGCCGTACGATGCCGTGTTATCCATCACTTCTCCCCGTGGTGGTCGACGGCGAGGTGGCCCATGGACGGACGCGCCCAGAGCGCTCTCGGTCGTGCGCGGGAGTACTTCGTCGACCGGGGCTCCGTGAGCGCCTCCGGCATCGTCCGGCCCGAGATCGTCGACTCCTGGGAGCGCTCGCGGCGCGCCGGGGTCGACGCGACCCACCTCGACCTCCCCTACGAGCCCGACCTGGACTTCGACGGCAGCCTGGCCAACTGCGCGCGCCCGGTGCTCGACGACCTCGCCGAGCGGCTCTCGGGCATGTCCGTGGCCGTGGTGCTCACCGACGCCGACGGCCGGGTGCTCGAGCGGCGGGTCGGCGAGGGCGAGCTCCAGCGCCGCCTCGACGCGATCTCCCTCGCGCCCGGGTTCAGCTACGCCGAGGAGTTCGCCGGCACCAACGGCGTCGGCACCTCGCTCGAGGGCGCGATCCCGGCGCTCGTCGTCGGCGCCGAGCACTTCAGCGAGCGCCTGCAGGCCTTCGCGTGCGCCGGGGCGCCGGTGCGCGGCCCGGACGGCGCGCTCGCCGGCATCCTCGACGTCACCTGCCTGCGCTCCGAGGCCAACGACCTCATGCGCTTCCTCGCCCAGCAGGCGGCCACCGACATCGAGGACGTGCTGCGCGAGCGCGGTGGGGTCGGCATCCGGCGGGTCATGGCGGCCTTCCGGGCGACCTGCGCGCGCACCCGCGGGCCGGTGCTCGCGCTCACCGACGACCTCGTCATGGCCAACCGCGCCGCCCGCGCGCTCTCCCCGCTCGACCAGGACCGGGTGACGATGCGCGCGCTCGAGCTGGGCGAGACCGCGCGGCCCCACCAGGACCGGGTGCTGCTCGCCGACGGGCCGGCGCGCCTGATGATCACCCCGGTGCCCGCGGAGCGGCCGGTCGGCGTCGTCGTCGAGGTGGTGCCCAGCCGCAGCAGCCTGCGCCTCGCCGGGCGCGAGGACCTGCCGCGGGACCTGCCGGCCCCGCCCGGCCCCGAGCTGCCGGGCCCGTCGTCGGTGTCGACGTGGGCGCCGCCCGCGCCCGCCGCGGACCGCCCGCTGCCCGGCCTGCCGGGCGACTCGCGGCCGTGGCGCTCGGTCGCCGCCGCGCTGCGCACGGCGGCGGCCGCGGCGCGCAGCACCGTCGTGGTCGGCGAGCCGGGCACGGGCAAGACCGCCGCGGTGCGCGCCGTGCACGGCGAGACCCGCCCCGGCGCGCGCTGGATCGCGATCGACGGCACCGACCCGGAGGCTGCGGTGACGCTCGCGGGCTACGCGGCCGAGGCGTCGACGGACGAGCCGGGGCCGGCCACCGTGGTCGTGCGGCACACCGAGGCGCTCGACGAGGCCGGCCCGGGCGCGCTCACCGCGCTGCTCGGCGAGGTCCCGTCGACGTGGTGGGTGGTCGGGCTGATCACCGCGGAGCGCGCGCCGGAGGAGGGCCCGGTCAGCGGGGTGCTCGGCGGGTTCGCGACCTCGGTGCTGGTCGAGCCGCTGCGCCGCCGCCCCGACGACGTCCCGGTGATCGCCGCTGCCGTGCTCGCCCGCCTCGCGCCGTCGCGCCGCGCCCGCTGCACGCCCGAGACCGCGGCCCTGTTGATCGGCGCCCGCTGGCCCGGCAACGTCACCCAGCTCACCGGGGTGCTGCGCCGGGCGCTCGCCGCGCGCCCGGCCGGCGACATCGAGCCCGGCGACCTGCCCGCCGAGTTCGCGAGCGGCACCCGTCGGCGCCTCACCCCGCTGGAGACCGCCGAGCGCGACCTCATCGTGTCCGCGCTGCTCGAGGCGAACGGCAACCGCAAGCAGGCCGCCGAGGCGCTCGGCATCGGGCGGGCGACGCTCTACCGGCGCCTGCGGGCGTTCGGGATCAGCGACGTGGGCCGCTGACCAGCGGCTCGCCGTGCGGGTGCACCGGGGACGGGGCCTCCACCGGCAGGGCGGGCACCGGGCGCGCGCCGATCTCGCCCGCCCACTGCGCGCTCGCGCGCCGGGCCACCGCCCGCACCGCGTCGACGAGCTCGTCCTCGTCGAGCGCCAGCCGCCGCGCCGAGCACGACAGCCCGAGCGCCACGGTGACGGCGCCGGACGGCGAGACGACCGGGGCGGCGATGGTGGCGAAGCCCTCGGCGAACTCCTCGCGGTCGAGCGCGACCTGGTCGCGGCGCACGGCGTCGAGCTCGGCGCGCAGCGCGGCGAGGTCGGTGACGGTCGCCGGGGTGAGCGCGAGCGGTTGCCCCTCCTCCTCGACGACCTCGCGGTACGCCGCCGACGTCGCGAGCAGCACCTTGGTCATGGCGAGCGCGTGGGCGTGGGCCGGCGGCACGTGGTCGCCGAGGCCGGGGTGCTTGGCGAGGCCCTGGTGCCCCCGCGAGTCGGTGACCGACGCGACCACGGTGCCCGTGCGCCGCACGAGGTAGGAGCGCTGGCGGGTGCGCCGGTAGAGCTCGGTGGCGGCCTCGGCGAGCACGGCGCCGGGGTCCGGGTCA
The DNA here is from genome assembly GCF_028737255.1 of Actinomycetospora straminea. Classification (GTDB taxonomy): domain Bacteria; phylum Actinomycetota; class Actinomycetes; order Mycobacteriales; family Pseudonocardiaceae; genus Actinomycetospora; species Actinomycetospora straminea. The sequence continues at coordinate 61,481 of NZ_JAQZAN010000017.1, forward strand.
CCGGGGACGGGGCTCGGGGACCCGGCGGCCTCGACGGACGCGGTGCTCGCGCCCCAGTGCCCCCACGGCGGCGCGTCGGAGAGCCGGCAGCGGCCCGACGCCGCGCGCTCGGCGTAGCCGGCCTCGCACAACGTGTTGATCATGTATCGGGCGGTCGCGGCGCTCTTGCCGAGCTCCTTGGCGAGGTCCGCGGCGCACAGGCCCTCCGGGTGGTCCCCGAGCAGGCGCAGCGCGCGCAGGACCGTCGCCGCGGTCTTCAGCGACCGCGACCCACCGCCCCCGGGCACCACGTCGTCGTCCACACCACGAGACGGTAGGGCTCGCGGGACGTGACGCCTGTCTCAATGTGGGACGCCCGGCGAGCTCTCCCCAGGTGAGTGATCTTCTGAGTCATGACTCAGGAGATCGCTCACGAGGCCGTCAGCGCAGGTCGACGGGCTCTCCGGCGGCGGCGCGGGCGCGGGCGTGGCGGGAGGGCTCGCGGTAGAGGGGGTAGAGCTCGCCGACCGTGCGGTCCACCGCGGCGCGGTCGAGCCACGCCGGCCCGCCGAGGCGCTCGCGGCCCTCAGCGGTCAGCGCGACGGGCTGCGCGCCGGGTCGCGGTGGGTCGCCGAGCCCGACGAGGTCGCTGCCGCGCGCGAGCAGGCGCTCGACGCCCCGGGCCCCGATCCGCCCGTACGACATCGTCTCCACCTCGAGCCCCGGGACGATCACCTTCGCGGTCACCGCCGACCCGGCGTCGGCGACCACCGTGAGCACGTCGAACCCGTCGAGGCGCGCCAGCAGGTCGTCGAGCAGCGCGCCGGGCTCGTCGAGGCCCGGGGTGTGCGGGAGGTCGGTGAACGCCACGCGGCCCCGGCGCGCGAGCACCGTGGGCTCGAGCAGCTCGCGCAGCTCGGCGGGTCCGCGGGCGATCCAGTCCGCCATCGCCTCGAACGCCCGGCGCTCCTGCGACGGCACCGGGTGGGCGCGCTCGCGCTCCCAGTAGCGGTCGTCGAAGAGCGGGCCGACGGTGTCGAGGTCGGCGTGGGCGACGAGCTTCCGCACCCGTGCGGAGCAGAACTCCAGCAGCGCCTTCTGCAGCGCCTCCTCGCGGTCCGGGTGGGCGGCCTCGCCGCACGCGGTGACCGAGATCGGGTGCGGGGCGTCGGCGGGGTCGGTGTCGTAGCCGACGACGTGCAGGTCGGTGACGCCGAACGCGGTCGACGCGAGCTTCGGCACCACGGTGATGCCGGCGTCGGCGAGGTGGTCGAGCAGCCGGCGGGTGTCCGGGTCGGTAACGCCGTCGGTGTCGATGACGATCCCGCGGTCCAGGGCGCGGAAGGCGGTGGCGTTGCCGTCGCGCTGGAGCACCTCGCCCAGGGCGTGGCCGACCGCGCGCTCGGCGGTGTCCCCGGCGCCGCAGCCGTTGGTGATGACCGTGATCAGCCGCTCCTCGGCGGGCTGCCAGTCGAGGTCGACGGGATAGGCCGCGGCGAACTCGGCGGGGACGAGCACCTCCTCGCCGGTGCGCCACCGCGTCGTCGGCAACCACCAGCGTGCCGCGTCGGGGTCGTACCCGGTGCCGGCGGGCAGGACGAGGGCGACGGGGTCGACCACCCCGTCGTCGCCGCGGGCGGCGCGGAGCTCGGTGTAGGACCCGCGGACCGGCTCGAGCTCGCGCAGGCGCCGGGCCAGCAGCATCTCCTCGGCGAGCTCGGCGTGGGCCGCGACGCGGGCCCGCTCGACCGTCAGCCCGTACCCGAACGCCCCGCTGCGGGGCCACTCGCCCGCCGGGTCGGCGTGGTCGGCGGCCACCACGGCGACGCCGGTCCGGTCGGCGGCCGACAGCTCGACGTCGCCCACCTCGCCCGGGGGCAGCGCCGCGTCGAGGGCGGCGGTGACGTCGTCGAACGACGTGGTCACCGGAGCTCCTCGAGCGGGATCGGCCCGGCCACCGGCTGGGCCGAGAGCAGCCGGTCGTAGAGCGCGAGGACGGTCTTGGTCGAGATGCCCGAGGCGTACTCGAACGGCGTCGCGACGGCGTCGAAGTCGAGCCGCTCGATGACGGCGTAGGCGTCGCGGATCTCCTGGTGGGACAGCGGGATCTGCGCGTGGTACGCCTTGTGCGCGCTCAGCCCGACCGGGGCGCCGTCGGCGTCGAAGCTCGCCTTGAGCATGTCGCCGCAGAACAGGATCCCGCGGCGCTCGTCGTGCAGGACGTTGTGGCCGTCGAAGTGCCCACCGGTGCGGTGGGCGACGAGCCCCGGGGCGAACTCGTGGCGGTCGTCGAGGGGCCAGGTGACGCGGAAGGCCTTGGTCCACTCCAGGTCGCGGACCCCGATCCCGAGCACCGGCGGGGCGAGCTCGTCCTGGAGCTGGAACAGCGCGCCGTAGCCGTGCACGTGGCTCGCACCGAGCGCCGCCAGCCCGCCGCGGCGGCGGATCTCGGCGATCGCGGCGTCGGGGTAGAAGCCGGCGGCCTCCCAGCCGACGAGCCCCCGGTCGGTCTCGATGACCCAGCCGCACGTGCCCAGCCCGACCTGCGGCTCGCACCAGAAGCCGGTGACGCCGGGCGTCACCTCCTCCCAGCGGGCCTCGCGGCCCTCGGCGAGGTCGGCGAACGACCGGAACTCCCAGCCGTCCTCGGGCAGGGCGTTGCGGACGTCGACGCACACCGGGCACTGCGGCGGGACGTCGAACCAGCGCTGCCAGTGCCCGCAGTTGGTGCAGGTCCAGGGGCTCAGGGGCATGCCGCCTCCATCAGCAGGGTGTGCAGGGCGAGGTCGCGCTCGAGCGGGAACGGCCAGGCGGCCTCCCCGCGGACGGCGGCGCCGAACGCGGCGAGCTGGCGGTCGAACGGGCCGGCGTCGGCGTCGAAGGGCACCGGGGCGGCCTCGCCCGTGGTCGCGTCGATGCGGGTCAGCGTGCCCCCGGCGTCCTGCCCGAGGGTGTTCTCGGCGACGAGCTGCGCGCGGGTGCCGACGACCTCGAGCCGCCGCCGGGGCAGCGGGTCGGCCGTCGAGAAGCTGACGTGGTGTGACAGCAACGTGCCGCTCGGGGTGCGGCCGGCGAGGACGGCGGTGTCGTCCGCGGTGCGGTCGACGTAGTCGTGGACGCGGGTCGCGGTGAGGGCGACGAGGTCGACGACGTCCTCGCCGAGCAGGCGCCCGGTGAGGTCGATGCCGTGCGGGGCCAGGTCGATCATCGCGCCGCCGCCGGCCCGGGCCGGGTCCACGCGCCAGTTGTCCCGGCCGCCGACGGGGGTCGCCCAGTCCGGCGGCAGCCAGCAGCCGTAGACGATGCGCACGGTGGTGACGACGCCGAGGTCGCCCGCCGCGATCATGCCGGCCATCACCTCGTGCGCCGGGTGGAAGCGCTGGTCGAACGCGGTGCCGGCGAGGAGGCCTCCGGTGGCCGCGACGATCTCCTCGGCCGCCGGCACGTCGTGCGCCAGCGGCTTCTCGCTGAGCACCGGGAACCCGGCGGCCGCGACGGCGGTGACCACCGGGGCGTGCGCGTGGTTCGGGGTCGCCACGTAGACCGCGTCGAGGCCCGGCGCGGCGAGGAGGTCCGCGAGGTCCTCGAACGCCGGCGCGAGCCCCTCGAGGGCGGCCGGGTCGCGGTCGTGCACGCCGACCAGGTGCGCTGCGGGGTCGGCGGTGATGGCGGGCAGGACGTGGTCGCGCGCCACCCACCCCAGGCCGACGACGCCCCAGCCGGTGCTCACCAGCGCTCCGGGAGGTCGACGACGAGCCGGCGCGCGGTGGCGTCGGCGGGCAGGGGGTCGGGCCAGCGCTCGGGGAGGTAGGTCGCCGCGCGCGGCCCGTACTCGTCGCCCCAGACCTCGTCGGGCCAGCGCCGCTCGCCGTCGGCGTAGAGCGGGTTGGGGCGCAGGTCCGCGCCCTCCGGAGGGTCGAGGAGCGCGGGGGCGGCCGGGACGTCCCCGCCGTCGCGGGCCAGCGCCACGGCCTCGGTGTCGCCGAGGTCCTGGGCGTCGGCGGCCCGCGGGAGGCGGCGCTCGAGCGTCGCCGAGGTCAGCTCCTCCTCGGCGTACGTCGTGGCGCCGGGCAGCAGCGCCGCCCACGCCTCCGGCGGGCGCGGGTGCCCCGGCTGGCCGAGGTTGTGGCAGTGGGCGGCGACGACGGCGCCGCGGTCGCCGGCGTGCCGGGTGGCCGTCGCCAGCACCGCGGCCGGGTCCTCGAGGAAGTAGAGGACGTCGTGGACGGCGACCCAGGTGTCCGTCCGTGGCGGCACCGGCCAGGGGTGGGCGAGATCCGCGCACACGAGCGCCACGTGCTCCGGGACGAGGAAGCGGCGCGCCAGCCAGAGCTTGGCGAACACGACGTCGACGCCGGTGAGGTCGCGCTCGCCGTGGTCGGCGAGGCGGCGCAGGAGGTGCCCGGCGCCGCACGCGAGGTCGAGCACCGGGCGCCCGGCCGGCGGGTGGGCCGCCGTGAGCGCGAGGACCGCGAGGCCGGACGGGTCGTGGTCGCGGTGCAGGAAGTAGTCGCCGACCCGCCCGAGCCCCAGCCCGGCGACGGCCTCGCGCAGCGTCGTGGCCCCGAGCGTCGCGCGCAGCTGGTCGGCGGGCGGCGGGGGCTGGTCCCACCAGTCGTCGTTGTCGGCGAGCAGCACCGCGGCGGCGTCGTCGGGACGCCCGTCGTCGAGCGCGGCGAGTGCCGAGTCCCGGACCTCCTCGCGGCCCGCGCGCAGGTACGGGATGCCCTCGAGCACCGGCCAGCGCGCCGTGCCGTCGTCGAGGCTGTGCGGGGTGTCGGCGCGCAGTGCCTCCCCGTTGCCGGGGCTGCGCAGGTCCGAGCGAAGGTGCCCTTCGCTCGGCACGGCCGCCGCGCTCACGGCAGCAGCCCCGCCGCGTCGAGGACGGCGTTCTGGTGCTCCTGGACCGGCGAGGCGTGCACCAGCTCGAGGTCGACGAGCGCGGCGCGGGCGGTGAACGCCGCCGCGCGGGCGTGGTGGTGGGTCTGCAGGACGCGGTCGAGGACGTCGGCGGCGTGGAAGGTCGCGCCGAGCGGGGTGTCGGCGTCCGCCCGGGCGCCGAGCAGCCCGCGCACCCGCCCGGCGAGGCCGTCGGGCAGCGTCGCGAGCACGCGCTCGGTCAGCCGGTCGACGACGCCGTCGAGGTGCTCGCCGAGCAGGGTCTCGCCGGCGAACCCGGCGTCGGGCAGCACGGCGTTGTGCAGGTGGTGGGCGAGCCCGAGGAGGAACGCCTCGCCCCGGTCGGCGCCGTGGTCCTCGGCCAGCAGCGCGCCGTACACGGCCACCGCCCAGCAGTGCTCGCCGTGGTCCTCGGGCGGTTCGACGATCAGCCGTGCCTGCCCCGGCGCCGTCGCCCCCGCGCGGGGCTGGCGGCAGAGCGCCCCGACGAACGCCGGCGGCGCCACGTGCCCGGCCTCCGGGAGCGGCGCCGCGTGCAGCCGGTCGAGCGTCGCCGGGTGCACCACATCCGCGGCGACCTCGTCGATCGCCCGGCGCAGGACGTCGCGGGCCTCGTCGGCGGACAGGCCCGCCTCGTCGAGCACCGTCGCGTCGATCCCGGCCAGGCGCGCCCCCGCCACCGCGGCCGCGGTCTCGGCGTCGGCGACCGCCGTGGGGTCGGCACCCGAGACGAGTGCCGACCAGGCCCGGACGAACGCCCGCGCCGCCATCGACCCGTCGGCGTCGGCGGTGCGGACGCGCTTGAGGTCGCCGACCTCCCGGAACAGTCCGCCGACCGCCGCGTACCGGGCGATCGGCGCGACCAGACCGGTCGTCACGCGGCGCCCGCGCTGATCCAGTCGCGCAGCACGCGCTCCTGGACGTGCAGGGCGTGCTCCGGGCGGCGGCCGTCGCGGGTGGTCGGCGCCTTGAAGAAGTAGCCGAGCTGCTCCTGCGCCCCGCCCTCGCCGCGGCGCTGCGCCTCGACGACCAGCCGCACGAGCTCGAGCACGAGCGGCGCCGCGAGGACGGAGTCGCGGGCCATGAAGTCGACCTTGATCTGCATCCGCTGGCCGAGGAAGCCGGTGAGGTCGATGTTGTCCCAGGCCTCCTTCTCGTCGCCGCGCGGGCGGTAGTAGTCGATGCGCACGACGTGGTCGCCGACCTCGTAGCCGAGGATGTCGTCGAGCACGGAGCCCTTGGTCTGCACCTTCGACGACAGCGAGTCCGGGTCGTCGAGGATCTCGCCGTCGCGGTTGCCGAGGATGTTCGTCGAGTACCAGCCGTCGACGGTGAGCGCGCGCGAGCGGAAGGCCGGCGCCAGCACCGTCTTCATCATCGTCTGCCCGGTCTTGCCGTCCTTGCCGGCGACCGGAACGCCCCGCTGCTCGGCGAGCTCCAGCAGCGCGGGGACGTCGGCCGCGGCGCTCGGGGTGAAGTTGACGTACGGGCAGAGCTCGGTGATCGCCGCGTACGCGTAGAGCATGCCCGGGGTGATCGCGCTGTCGTCGACGTCGAGCGCCTTCTCGAAGCCCTCGGCGGTGGCCAGGGCGGGCAGGGTGAGGTCGGGCCAGCGCTCGGTGGAGGCCAGGTTCACCACGACGACCGAGTCGAGGTCCTGCTCGGCCTTGAAGCGACGGAGGTCCTCGGCGATGTGCGCGACGCGATCGCGCAGGGCGGCCACGGCGACGAGGTTGGTGCCGCGGGCGTTGCGGCAGTACTCGGGGTCGGCGACGGCCGGCCACGGCTCGATGCCCGAGAGAGCCGACCCGACGGCCTCGATCTGGCGGTCGTCGAGGACGCGGTGCACGTGCGCGGCCTTCGCGAGGTCGTCGCCCTGGACGTCCCAGCCGGCGAACACCAGCGAGGTGTACGGCACCAGGCCCGGCTCGTCGGCGAAGGGGAGCCCGCCCGTGCCGACCGTGCCCAGCTTCATCATCTCGACGCCGCCGACCGCGGTGGTGGCGACCGCGCCACCGAGCCCGACGATCGCCACTCCCGTGCGCCCGTTGTCCGCCACGTGGTCCTCCTCGACCTGTCATTCGGCCCGGTGTGGACCCCGGCCGACGTACCAACACCGCTCGGAGCCGAAACCGAGGACGAGCGACGAGTGGTCGGGAAGCCTCGGTGAGCGGCGTCACGGCGACCCCGGCAAAGTCCGGGGTCGGGCACTCGCGACCCCCACCGTTCGTTGCGGCAACGTCGGTGGTGTCCAGCCGCGACGAGGGAACGGAGGCGTCATGGCCACGCTGACCAGGCCGCAGAACAACAAGGTGATCGCCGGGGTGTGTGCCGGGCTCGCGGAGCGCTTCGGGATGTCGGCCGGGGTGGTGCGGCTGCTGTTCGTGCTCTCGTGCCTGCTGCCCGGGCCGCAATTCATCATCTACATCGCGCTGTGGGTGATCATGCCGAAGCGGTGACGTCCCGGCGGCGTTCCGGTCGCCACCGGGCGCGGGCCGGCGGTGGCGAGGACCCTGGGGGCTGACGCACCGGAAGGGGGCGGGCATGGAAGGCCTGCTGATCGTCCTCATCGTCGTCGGGCTCCTGGCCCTGATCACGGGGGGCGCCGCGCTCCAGGCGGTCCAGCAGTACCAACGCGGGATCGTGCTGCGCTTCGGGCGCCTCCTGCCGCAGGTCCGCGAGCCGGGCCTGCGGGTGATCGTCCCGTTCGTCGACCGCATGCGGAAGGTGCCGATCCAGACCACGGTGCTCGACGTGCCGTCGCAGAACGCGATCACCCGGGACAACGTGACGATCGGCGTCGACGCCGTCGTCTACTTCCGTGTGAGCGACCCGGTCCGCGCGGTGATCAACGTCGACGACTACCTGCGGGCGACGTCGCAGGTCGCGCAGACCTCGATGCGGTCGGTCATCGGCCGCGCCGACCTGGACACGCTGCTCTCCGACCGCGAGGCGATCAACTCCGAGCTCAAGGCCGTGATCGACGCGCCCACCGAGGACTGGGGCGTGAGCATCGACCGCGTCGAGATCAAGGACATCGCGCTGCCCGAGGGCATGCGGCGCTCGATGTCGCGCCAGGCCGAGGCCGAGCGTGACCGCCGCGCCCGCGTGATCTCCGCCGAGGCCGAGCTCGAGGCCTCGGAGAAGCTCACCCAGGCCTCGGAGCGCATGAGCGCCGCCCCGGGCGCGCTGCAGCTGCGCCTGCTGCAGACCGTCACCGACGTGGCGTCGGACAAGAACTCGACGCTGGTCATGCCGCTGCCGGTGGAGCTGCTGCGGTTCTTCGAGAACACGACGGCCGGGGCCGCCGGCGCCGCGGGTCAGGCGAGCGGGGACACCGGCGAGGCGGTCCGACGGGCGATCGAGGCCGCGGCCGAGCCGGCGGCCCGGGAGGCCGCCGAGCCGGTCACCGCCGATTCGGGCACCGCCGATTCGGGCACCGCCGAGCCGGGCACCGCCGAGCCGGTCACCGCCGAGCCGGTCACCGAGAACGGCACCGACGGCGCGGCGGCCGAGCCGGTCACCAGAGGTGACCGGGCAGATCGCGGGTGAGGTCGGCGAGCTCGCCACGGGTCGTCGCGGCGTAGGCCGCGGCGGCCCGTTCCTCGAACTCCTCGACGGTCAGGCGCCCGTTGCCGACCGCGCGCTGCAGCCGCTCGACGACGAGCTCGCGCTCGGCGTCCGATGCCCGTACGTCCCGCACGCCCCCATCATCCCCGCCTCGTCAGGCGGGCTCCGGCTGGGCGACCCGACCGAACCGCGAGTCCGCCGGGTCGGCGAACACGTGGAGGCCGAAGGTCTCGGACAGCTCGCGGCAGAGCGCGACCCCGCGCACGGAGTTGCCGTGCGCGTCGAGGCCCGGGGAGAACACCCCGAAACCGAAGTAGCGCGGCAGGACGCAGACGATGTCGCCGGACACCCCGCTCTTGGCCGGGATGCCGACCTCGTTGGCCCACTGGCCGGCGGCGTCGTACATGCCGCACGTCATCATCACGCTGACGATGTCGCGGACGTACTCACGGGCGACGGCCCGCTCGCCGGTCAGCGGATTGATCCCGCCGTTGGCGAGGGTGGCGCCCATGACGCTCAGGTCGGCGGCGGTCACCGTGATCGAGCACGCCGACAGGTAGGTCTCGACGACCTCGTCGATGTCGCCCGTGACCATGCCGAGCGACCGCATGATGTAGCAGAGCCCGAGGTTGCGGTCGTTGCTGCGCAGCTGGGCCCGCAGGATCCGCTGGTCGACCGCGAGCCCGGGGTTGCCGGCGTAGGCCCGGTAGCGCTCGAGGATGCGGTCGACCTTCTCGTCGACGTCCTTGCCGGCGACGAGGTTCGCCGCGACGAGCGCACCGGCGTTGATCATGGGGTTGTAGGGCCGGTGGTGGACCTCGTCGAAGCTGATCGAGTTGAACGGGTCGCCCGACGGCTCGAGGCCGACACGGGCGAGCGTCGCCTCCATCCCGTTGTCCTCGAGCGCGAGCCCGTAGGTGAAGACCTTCGACACCGAGTGCAGCGGGAACGGCACCGTGCAGTCGCCGGCGCGCCACTGCGTCCCGTCGACGTTCGTCCCCGCCAGCCCGAAGAAGTGACGCTGGTCCTCCGGGGCGTCCTCGGGGTAGTAGCTGACGACCTGGTCCTCGCCGAAGTCCCGGTACTCGGCGTGCAGTTCGTCGAGCTGCTTGCGGACGAGCTCTTGTTCTCCCACCGCGACCACGATCAGCATCCTGCCGTGTCATGCCCGGGTCAGGCGAGGCCCTCCCGTGCGGCGCAGGCGCCCGAAGCGGGTCTGGTCCGGGGTGGCGAACATGTGCAGCCCGTAGCGCAGCGACAGCTCGCGGAACACCGCCTGGCCCCGCACCGAGTTGCCGTGGGCGTCCAGGCCGGGCGAGAACGTCGCGAGCCCGAGCCGTCCGGGCATGACGGCGACGATGCCGCCCGAGACGCCGCTCTTGGCGGGGATGCCGACGTCGGTGGCCCACTCGCCGACGGCGTCGTACATGCCGCAGGTCATCATCACGCTGACGACGTCGCGGACGTGGCTCGCGTCGAGGGCTCGCCGGCCGGTCAGCGGGTTGAGGCCGCCGTTGGCGAGCGTCGCGCCGACGGTCGAGAGCTCGCAGGTGGTCAGGCGCACCGAGCACATCGACAGGTAGACCCGCAGGTTCTCCTCGATGTCGCCGGTGAGCATGCCCAGCGAGCGCATGAGGTAGCTGATCGCGAGGTTGCGGTCGGCGGCGGCGAGCTGGTCGGCGAGCAGCTCCTGGTCGACCTCGATGTCGGGCGCGCCCGCGAAGGCCCGCATCCGGTCGAGGATCCGCTCGATCTTCTCGTCGGCCGTGTCCCCGTGGACGAGGTAGGCGGCGACGAGCGCGCCGGCGTTGACCATCGGGTTGTGGGGGCGATGGTGCTCGTCGTCGAAGGTGATCGAGTGGAACGGGTCGCCCGACGGCTCGACGCCGACGTGGCGCAGGGTCGTCTCGCGGCCGTTGTCCTCGAGCGCGAGGGCGTACGTGACGACCTTCGAGATCGACTGCAGCGGGAAGCGGAACTCGCAGTCGCCGACGGTCCACTGGGTGCCGTCGACGGCGGTCCCGGCCAGCCCGAAGACGTCCTCCTCGCCCTCGGCGGCCGGCAGCGCGATGGAGACGATGTCGTCCTCGTGCTCGTCCGCGTGGTGGTCGTGCAGCGCCTCGAGCTGCTCCTGGACCAGTGCCTCCTCGGCGTCGCTCACCACGGGGCGCATCCTCCCTCACCGAGGCGGAGCGGAGCGGAGCCGGACCATCGACTCCGCGGTGGGTGCGCCCGAGGGGGATCCCGGGCATGCTTCCCCAGGTCGACACCGCCGTCGTCCGAGTCACACGAGGTCGCCGTGGAACGCCTGCCCGAGCCCCCGCACGGACCGCTGACCGAGCGCGAGCGGGCGGCGCTCGCCCGTCTCGCGGAGTGCGAGGCGGCGGCCGATCCCCGCTTCGCGCGGCGGCTGGGCGGCCGCCCGGCCCGGCGCGCCGGCAGCGTGCCGTGGCTCGTGGTCGGCGTCCTCGCCGTGGTCGGGGTCGCGCTGCTCGTCGTGCCCGGGGTGTGGGTGCTCGCCGGCGTCGCGACGGCGATCATCGTCGTCGTCCCCGTGGCCCTCATCGCCTGGGCGCTCAAGCAGGGGGACCCGCCGCCCCGCATGTGAGTACTCCCCACGGCCACAGCCGCGGAACTCACGAGAGCTTGGCGAGCGCCTTCGTGATCCGCTGCTCCGAGACCGGGCCCGGGGTGCCGACCTCCTGGGCGAACAGGCTCACGCGCAGCTCCTGCAGCATCCAGCCCACGGCGTCGTAGGCGTCGCGGTCGAAGCTGCGCGGCTCGGCCGCGGCCCGCGTGCGCCGGGCGCGGTACTCGCCCTCGACCCGGTGCGCGGTGGCCATCGCCTCGGCGTCGCGGCCCGGCGCGGTCGGGAGCTTGTCGAGGCGCCAGCGTGCCGCACGGAGGTAGCGCGCCACGTCGAGCAGGCGCGCCACCGGCGTCCGCGCGACGAACCGGTCGCCGACGAGCACGCGGCTCTGCTCCCGGACGTCGTCGAGCGCGTCGGTGAGCAGGCTGCCGGGGCGGGCGGCGAGCTCGTCGAGCGCCAGCGCCACCTGCCCGGCCTCGCCCAGCGCCGTCTCGGCGCGGGAGAGGACCTCGGCGGCCGCGGCCGGCAGGCGCGCCGCGACGTGGGCGCGCAGCGTCTCGAACGCCGCCGGGTCCCACGCCGGGCCGCCGCCCGTGGCCACGAGCGCGTCGATCGCGGCGTCCACGCAGTCCTCGGCCAGCGCGTCGACGTCGCGGTAGCCGCCGGCGGTCATCGCCCCGCGCAGGCGCAGCACCGCGCGGTTGTCCAGCGAGCGCACGAGCGAGCGCGCCGGCGAGGCGACCGCGAGCCGCAGCAGGCGCCGGGTGCCGCCGCGCATGGCGTCACGCGCCTCGACGGCCGAGTCGAAGACGCGCACGTCCACGGCTCGGCCGGTGTCGACCAGCGCCAGGTGCGCGGTCACCGTGCCGCCGGCGCGCCGCTGCTCCCGGGTCCTCGGGAGCTCACCCACGCCGTCCGGGCCGCCGAACGACGTCAGCCCGCGCCGCTCGGCCCCGTCGGCGACGGCCGCCACCGCCGCCCGCGTCGCCGCGGCGTGCCGGCGGCGCAGCGCGCCGAGGTCGGGGCCCTCGGCGACCGTGCCGCCCTCGTCGTCGGTGACACGGAAGGTCAGCCGCAGGTGCGACGGGAGGCCCGCCACGTTCCAGGCGTCGACGGGCACGTCGAGCCCCGAGAGCCGGCGGACCGCCGCGGACAGGGCGGGCAGCAGCGGCTGGTCCGGCGCGGGCTCGCCGTCGTGTGCCAACCGGGCCAGCAGGGCGCGCGCGGAGTCCGGCGCGGGCACCAGCGAGCGCCGCAGGTTCTTGGGCAGCGAACGCACCAGCGCGGTGAGCATCTCCTCGCGCAGCCCTGGGACCTGCCACGCGAGGTCCTCGGCGCGCACCTGCCCGAGCACCGCCAGCGGCACGCTGACCGTGACGCCGTCGGTCTCGGCGCCCGGCTGGTAGGCGTAGGACAGCGGGAGCGTCAGCCCGCCCGAGGTCCAGGTGTCGGGGTACTGCTCGGCGGTCGGCGCCTCCCCGGCGAGCAGGGCCTGCGGGTCGAGGTCGAGCAGGTGCGGGTCGCGGCGCGACGCCTTCTGCCACCATCGGTCGAAGTGGCGCACCGAGACGACGTCGGCGGGGACCCGCGCGTCGTAGAACGCGTAGATCGTCTCCTCGTCGACGGCGAGCTCGCGGCGGGCGCGGCGCTCCATCTCCTCGACCTGCTCGAGCCGCTCGCGGTTGCGGGTGACGAAGGCGTGGCGGGTGTTCCACTCGCCCTGGACGAGCGCGTGGCGCACGAAGAGCTCGCGGGCCACCTCGCCGTCGATGCGGTGGTAGTCGACGGTGCGGTCGAGGGTCAGCGGGACGCCGAACAGCGACACCCGCTCGGTGGCGACGGCCGTGCCGCGACGCTTCGACCAGCGGGGCTCGGAGTGGGTGCGGGTGACGAGGTCGCCCGCCGCCTCCTCGACCCACGCCGGCTCGACGGCCGCGACCGTGCGCGCCCAGAGCCGCGAGGTCTCGACCAGCTCGGCGGCCATGACCATCGTCGGCGGCCGCTTCGCCAGCGTCGACCCGGGCCAGATCGCGAACCGGGCACCGCGCGAGCCCTCGTACTCGATGAGCGCCCGCCGCCGGGGCTTGCCGGTCTTCGGGTCCGTCGGCGGCTCCTGCGCCAGCCCGATCTGCGAGAGCAGTCCGGTGAGCAGGGCCTGGTGGATCCGGTTGCCCAGGTCCTTCGTCATCTCGGCCGACGGCTCGTTGCGGGTGAGTCCGAGCTCGTCGCCCAGCTGGCGCAGCTGCGCGGCCAGGTCCTGCCACTCGCGGATGCGCAGGTGGTTGAGGAACTCCGCCTGGCAGCGCTTGCGGAACTGGTTGGACGACAGTTCGCGACGGCCCGCGCGCACGTGGTCCCACAGGTGCACCCACGACAGGAAGTCCGAGCGCGGGTCGGTGAAGCGGGCGTGCGCGGCGTCCGCCTGGTCGGCCTTGTCCGCCGGCCGCTCGCGCGGGTCCTGCGCGGACAGGCCCGCGGCGATGACCGTGACCTCGTGCAGGCAGCCCAGCTCGTCGGCCGCGAGCACCATCCGCGCGATCCGGGGGTCGACGGGCAGGCGGGCGAGCCGGCGGCCGGTGTCGGACAGGCGTGTCGCGTCACCGTCGACCAGGGCGCCCAGCTCGGTCAGCAGCCGCACGCCGTCGCGGACCGCGAGCCGCTCCGGCGGGTCGACGAACGGGAACTCCTCGACCGGCCCGAGCTTCGCGCCCGCCATCTGCAGGATCACCGAGGCGAGGTTCGTCCGCTGGATCTCGGGGTCGGTGAACTCCGGGCGCGCGTCGAAGTCCTCCTCCGCGTAGAGCCGGATGCAGATGCCGTCCGCGACGCGCCCGCACCGCCCCGCGCGCTGGGTGGCCGACGCCTGCGAGATCGGCTCGATCGGCAGGCGCTGCACCTTCGTGCGCCGCGAGTAGCGGGAGATGCGCGCGAGGCCGGGGTCGACGACGTAGCGGATGCCGGGCACGGTCAGCGAGGTCTCGGCGACGTTCGTGGCCAGGACGACCCGCCGCCGCCCGCCCGGGGCCGGCTCGAAGACCCGGTGCTGCTCGGCGGACGACAGCCGCGCGTAGAGGGGGAGGACGTCGAGGTCCTCGACGTGCGCCTGCTCCGCGTGCTCGCGCAGGGCGTCGGCGGCGTCGCGGATCTCCCGCTCGCCGGAGAGGAAGACGAGCACGTCCCCCTCCGGACCCTCGCGGCGCAGCTCGTCGACCGCGTCGACGATGCCCTCGACCTGGTCGCGCTGCTCGCCTTCCTCGTCCACCAGCGACCGGTAGCGGATCTCGACCGGGTAGGTCCGGCCGGACACCTCGACGATCGGGGCGTCGCCGAAGTGCCGGCTGAAGCGCTCGGGGTCGATCGTCGCCGAGGTGATGACGACCTTGAGGTCGGGGCGGCGCGGCAGGAGCTGGGCGAGGTAGCCGAGGAGGAAGTCGATGTTGAGGCTGCGCTCGTGGGCCTCGTCGATGATCAGCGTGTCGTAGCGGCGCAGCAGCCGGTCCTGCTGGATCTCGGCGAGCAGGATGCCGTCGGTCATGAGCTTGACCAGCGTGTCCTCGCTCGCGCGGCTGGTGAACCGCACCTGGTAGCCGACGGTGTCGGTGCCCGTCGTGCCCAGCTCCTCGGCCACGCGCTCGGCGACGGTGCGCGCGGCGATGCGGCGCGGCTGGGTGTGGCCGATGGTGCCGAGGACCCCGCGCCCGAGCTCGAGCGCGATCTTCGGCAGCTGCGTCGTCTTGCCCGAGCCGGTCTCGCCCGCGACGACGACCACCTGGTGCGACTCCAGCGCGGCGCGGATCTCCCCGACGCGCTCGGTGATCGGCAGCGCCTCCGGGTAGGTGATCGCGGGGACCGACGCCCGCCGACGCGCCAGCCGCTGCTCGGCCGCGGTGACGTCGCCGGCGATCTTCTCGAGCGTGCCCGCCCGCCGGCCGTCGTCGCCGATGCGCTGCGCGCCCGCGATCCGCCGCCGCAGGCGGTGCTCGTCGGCGGGTCCGAGCGCGGCGACGCGGGTCGCGAGGTCGGTCCCGACGTCGCTGCCGACGCCGGTCGCGGCTGACACCGTGCGGACTCCTCCTGACGCGGGGCGGGTGATCGCTCGGGACGCGTGTCCCGGCGCTGTCGTGACGACGGCGGCCGTCGACGGGACACCGGTCACTGGGGGCCGGCGGACGGCTCGACCCACCATTGTCAGCGTACGGGCGGCCCGCGGTGTTCCCGACCGGCGTGGTCACTCACCGAAGCTGCCACTAAGCTGTACGAGTGAGTCGCTTGGCCGGGGGGTCGACGGAACGTAACCTCTGGCCCGGCGGCTCGGGGTCGTCGTCACGGTCGGTAGCGACGAGTGACGACGTGGTCCAGGAACACCGAGGAGGGGTCGTGGGCGCAGCAGGCGTGACCGGCGAACGGCCGGACACCGAGCTCGCGGTGCTCGCCGCCGGCGGCGACCAGGCCGCCTTCGCGGAGCTGATGACCCGCCACCGCCCCCGCCTCTACGCCGTGTGCCGCCGGGTGACCTGCCACGACCAGGACGCCCAGGAGGCGCTCCAGGAGACGATGATCCTGGCCTGGAAGCGGCTCGGGGAGTTCGACGGCCGCTCCGCGGTCGGCACCTGGCTCTACCGCGTCGCCACCAACGCCGCGATCGACGAGGTCCGCCGCCGCAAGCGCGCCCCGGAGCCCGCGGAGGAGGTCCCAGAGCCCACCCCGGTCCGGGCCGCCGACGGCGGGGTCATCGCGCGCATGGACGTCGACCGCGCGCTCGCCCAGCTGCCCCCGCAGTACCGCGCGGTGGTGGTGCTGCGCGAGATCTGCGACCTGTCGTACACCGAGATCGCCGAGCTGCGCGACATCCCCGTCCAGACCGTCAAGTCCCAGCTCTCCCGGGGGCGCCAGGCCCTCGTCGAGCTGCTCACCGACCGTCCGGCGGTCCGCTCGGCATGACAGGCCCGGTCGGTCCCGTCACCTCGCGGCTCATCGCGCTCTGCGCCGGCACCCGGGACCGGCTGCGCACCCCCGAGCTGCGCGAGCGCCTCGACGGGCTGGTGACGCGCCTGTCCGAACCGCGCATCCGCGTCGCGGTCGGCGGGCGGATGAACGCCGGCAAGTCGACGCTGGCCAACGCCCTGCTCCAGGAGCGGCTCGCGGCGACCGGGGCGACGGAGACGACGCGCCTGGTCACCTGGTTCCGCCACGGCCACCAGGCCCGGGTCCGCGTGCACCACCGCGACGGCACCGAGCGGGTCCTGCCGCTCGCCGCGACCGGCGGGGTCGGCGCGACCGTCGGCGGGGGCGATGCGGAGATCGGGCACCTCACCGTCGAGACCCCCAACGACGCGCTCACCCGGCACACGCTGATCGACACCCCGGGCATGGACTCGCTGTCGAAGCTGGACCCCGACTCGCTCGCGGCGCTGGCCGACGCCGACGCCGTCGTCTACCTCATGCCCCACCCCGGCGAGCGCGACGCCGAGGCCATCGAGGCCGTCCGCGGCTGGTCCGGGGGCCTCCGGCTGGGGGCGGCGAACATGATCGGCGTCCTGTCGCGCATCGACACGCTCGCCGACGACGACGACCCCTGGCCGACGGCGCGGCGCGTCGCCGACCGGTACGCCCGCGAGCTGCGCGCCGTGCTCTCCGACGTCGTCCCGGTCGCCGGGCTGCTGGCCGAGACCGCGCGCGGCCCCGACTTCTCCGAGACCGACGCCCGCGCCCTGCGCGCCCTCGCCGAGGCCGACCGCGGCGGCGTGGTCCGCAAGCTGCGCACGGTCCAGCGGTTCCGGGCCTGGGAGGAGGCCCCGATCCCCGGCGACGACCGCGAGCGCCTCCTCGAGCTGCTCGGCCTGCACGGCATCCGGGTCGCCCTCGAGCTGCTCGACGAGGGCCGGCGCGCGACGCCCGCCCTGCTCGCGGGGCTCGCGCAGCGGTCGGGGGTCGCCGAGCTGATCGAGCGCATCGAGACCGTCTTCGTCGCCGGCGCCGATCGGCTGCGCGCCAGCGCCGGCATCGCCGCGCTCGAGCACCTCGGGTGGGACGCCGCCGACGAGGTCGACCGGCGGGCCCTGCTCGCGCTCCAGTCCGAGCTCGACCGGCTGCGGCTCGAGCCCGCGCTGCGCCAGGTGGACCTCGCGTCGGCCCTGGTCGACCTCGAGGCCGGCCGGATGCGCCTCGGGGACGAGGACACCGCGCGGCTGCGCGACCTCGCCACCGGCGCCGACGACGCCCACCGCCTCGGGCTCGCCGCCGACGCCGACCCGGCCGCGATCGCCGCCGCGGCCGCCGCCCAGATCCCGCAGTGGCGCCGCCTCGAGGCCCGCCCGTCGCGGGTGCTGCAGCGCCACGTCCGCACCGCGCGGGAGCTGTGCGAGCACATGCTCTTCACGGGGCGAGCGGCAGCGGAGGCCGGGGCGAGCTGGCAGGCTCGGACACCGACCCGATGACCACGCTGTCGGGCAGCTCGGGCGGAGGGGAGGTCACGGTGGGGGTGCCGTCGGGGGTACCGCCCCGCGCCGGTCCGCCGCGGGCCGTCCTCGGGCCGTACGTGGTGCAGGACGTCGTGCACCGCGGGCGGTCCGGCGAGGTGCTGCGCGCCCACGACACCGCCCACGACCGCGTCGTCGCGCTCAAGCTGCTCGCCGCCGAGGACGCCGACCGCGAGTACCGCGCCCGCTTCGACCGCTCGTGCGGCATCGCCCGCACGCTGCGCGAGCCGCACGTCCTGCCGGTGCTCGACTACGGCGAGACCGGGGGGCGGCTGTTCGTCGCGACGCCGCTGCTCGGCGGCCCGGACCTCGGCGCGGTGCTCCACCGCGAGGAGGTGCTGGACCCGGCGCGCGCGGTGGCCGTCGTCGAGCAGGTCGCGCGCGCCCTCGCCGCCGCGCACGCGCGCGGACTGGCGCACCGCAACATCAAGCCCGCCAACGTCGTCTTCACCGACCCGGGCGCCGGCGAGCTGCGCGTCGGCGACTTCGGTCTGGTCTCGCGCAACGGGCTCTCGCTCGACCACACCGCGCCCGAGCGCTTCCGCGGCGGCGCCACCGACCACCGCGAGGACGTCTACGCCCTGGGCTGCGTGCTCTACACGTGCCTCACCGGCGCCCGGCCCTATCCCGGGCGCAGCCTGCCCGAGCGCATGCGCGGGCACCTCGAGGGCCCGATCCCGCGGCCGTCGGAGCAGCGCCGGGGCGTGCCGGCGGCGTTCGACGCGGTCGTCGCGGGCGCGCTGGCGAAGACACCGGGCGACCGGACGCCGACCGTCGGCACGCTCGCGGCGGGCGCCCGCGCGGCCCTCGCCTAGCGCTCCACGACGAACGCCGCGAAGAACTCGCGGAAAAGTCGGCGGCCCCCGGAACATCCGGGCCCGGTCGCGCCGTCACAGACGCGAACGGCCCGCGACCCCGCGGGCCCCGCCCCGCGGGAGCGACCATGAGCGGCACGACCGACACGGCCGGCGAGACCTACTTCAGCGCCGACGGCGGTGTCTACGACGCGAACGGCACCATGATCGGTACGTACGAGACCGACGCGGCCGGTAACGTCGACTTCGTCACCACCGACACCGACGGCGACGGCCGGCTCGACACCTCGGTCGCCGACACCGACCACAACGGCACCTTCGAGACCGGCATCGTCGACACCGACGCCGACGGCTACTACGACACGATGGTGCTCGACACCGACGGCGACGGGGACTTCGACACCGCCGCGGTCGACACCGACGGCGACGGCCAGGCCGACACCACGGCCCACGACCCGAACGGCTTCTGATCGTGACCGGCCACCTCGGCACCACGGCCGAGACCCCGGCGACCCCGGTGGTCGAGCGGGCGGCCCTGGTCGAGCTCTGCATCGACCTCGCCGACCGCCTCGACACCGCCGGGCCCGGCCTCCGGGCCCGGGTGCACCGGGGCCTCGCCGACGTCGGGGTGGTCGCGGTCGAACCGGACGGCCTGCCCTTCGACGGCACCCAGCACGACGCCGTCGACCGGGAGCCGACCGACGACCCCGCCCGCGACCGCACGGTCGCGAGCACCGAACGTGCCGGCTACCTCGACCGGGGCCGGCTCCTGCGGCGGCCCGAGGTCGTCGTCTACGCCCTGACGCCCGGGAGCCCCCGATGAGCACCGCCGCCTCCACCGACGAGCGCCGGCCCCACCCGATGGCCGACGAGGTCCTCGCGCTGGTCGCCGCCGTGCGGAAGGTGGCGGTGGAGGACGACGAGGCGGCCGCGGCCGAGGGCCTCGACGTCGACGTCGCCCGGGTGCGCAGCGGCAGCGCGGCCGTCGTGGTGGTCGGGGAGAAGAAGCGCGGCAAGAGCTCGCTCATCAACGCGCTGGTCGGGCGCCCGGGCCTGCTGCCCGTCGACGCCGACGTCGCCACCTGCGTGCACGTCGTCGTCTCGTACGGCCCCGACGGCGCGACGGTCGTCGAGGGCGGCGGACCCACCGGGCGCGAGGTGCCGCTCGACGCGGTCGCCGAGTACGCCGCGCTCGACCCGGGCGCCCGCGTCCCCGAGCACGAGGACGTCAGCCAGGTGCAGGTCCGCGTCCCCGCCCCGCTGCTCGCCGGTGGGCTGGAGCTGATCGACACCCCCGGGGTCGGCGGGCTGGTCGCCGGGCACGCGGCCCTGACGCTCGCGACCCTCGACCGGGCCGACGCCCTCGTGTTCGTCCTCGACGGGTCCAGCGAGATCACCGCCTCGGAGCTCGCGTTCCTCGAGCGCGCCACCGCGCGCATCGCCACCGTGGTCTTCGCGCTCACCAAGATCGACCAGTTCCCGGCGTGGGAGCAGGTGCGGGCGCGCAACGTCGAGCTGATCGCCGCGCACGCCCCGCGCTACGCCGATGCGCCGTGGTTCGGGATGTCGAGCCGCGCGGCCGCCGACGCGATCGCCGCCGAGGCCGACGGCGAGCCCGAGGAGGCCGCACAGGAGCGGGCCGCGAGCGGGATCGTGCCGCTGGCCGAGCACCTCGCGGGCCTCGCCGAGGGCGCCGACGGGCTGCGCCTGGCGAACCTGCTGCACCAGGCGTCGGTGCTGGTCAAGCGCCTGTCGGCGCTGCAGGTGCGGCGGGCGATGTCGCTGTCGCTCTCGCCGGAGTTCGCCGAGCTGGTCAAGCGCGAGAAGGAGGCGCTCACCGCGCTGCAGGGCCAGAACGCGACGTGGCGCCAGACGCTCTCGGAGCGCTCGGTGCGCCTCGAGCAGCGCATGCGCACCGAGCTCGCGCGGCGGCTCGAGGACCTGCGCAAGCAGGTCGGCGACAGCATCGCGGCGGGCTCGTCGAAGATCTTCGACGAGGTCGCCACCGACCTGCCGCCGCGGGCGCAGGCGCTGTGGATCGAGCTCGACACGCTGCTGCGCCGCGAGCTCACCGCCCTCGGCGAGGCACTGCTCGCCGACCTCGAGGGCGTCGAGGTGGACCTCGCCGGCGTCGTCCCGGACGCCCCGGAGCGCCTCGCGCAGCTGCCCGAGGCCGCCCGCGGCCAGGGCAGCACGAGCTTCGCCGAGCAGGGGATCATGGCCGCGGGCCTCGGGATGGGGCTCGGGCACCTCGTGGCCCTCGTCGTCGCGCCGCCCGTGGGCATCCTCGCCGGGCTGGGTGCGGTCGGGTTCTTCTCCTGGCGGCGCTGGAGCAAGGAGCGCGGCGCCCGGAGCCGCGAGGACGCCCGCCGCTACCTCGGCGAGGTCACCACGCGCCTCAACAACGAGATCCCGCCGGTGGTCGCGCAGGCCGTCCACGGCGCCCGCGACGTGCTGGGCCGCCAGATCACCGCCGCACTGACCGCGGAGAAGGACCGCTTGACCGCGAGCCTCGCCGAGCACGAGAAGAACCTGGCCAGCGAGAAGAGCGCGCTGGCCCGGCGCAGGGCCGAAGTGGACGCGAAGCTGAAGCGCCGCAACGAACTGAGGGAGACCGCCGAGCAGCTGGCCCGCCGGCTGCCCGCCCACCGATCCACCGAGGAGGAGTCGTCGTGACCGCGCCCCAGGGAGCCGGGGGGCCCGACGCCGCCTGGCTCGACATGTCCCGCTACCCCGACACCGACCCCGACACCGTCCTCTCCGGCGACGAGCAGGGCCTGCTGACCTCGGCGCTCGCCGTCGACGACGGCGCGCTGCCCGACGCCGTGTGGGAGCACATGCTCGCCGTGGTGACGGGCGAGGCCGGCGAGGACCCGGCCGTCGACGACCCGGCCGCCGACGACCCCGCCGACACCGACGATCCCGCCGCCTGGTCCGCCGAGCCCGCGCTCGACGAGCACGGCCACGACGACCCGGGCGCGCCCGACACCCACGGCGGCTACGAGGCGCACGGGGACTGGGACGCCACCGACCCGGCCTGGGACGGCGGCGCGGTGTGACCGACTGGCACCTCGCGATCGACTTCGGGACCTCGTTCACCACGACCGCCACGCTGGCGGGCGGGCGCGCCGAGGTCCTGGAGATCGACGGGTCGAAGTACGTGCCCTCGCTGGTCTGCGTCGACGACGACGGCACGGTCCTCACCGGTCGCGACGCCGTCAACGAGGCGGCGATGGCGCCCGACCGGACCGAGCGGGTGCCCAAGCGCGCGCTCGTCGCGTCCGAGCAGGTGCTGCTGGGCAGGCGCACGCTCGGCACCGTCGAGCTCGTCGCGGCCGTGCTGGCCCGGGTCGCGGGCGAGGCCGGCCGGCGCTTCTCCGGCAGCCGCCCCACCCGCGTGGTCCTGACCCACCCGGCACGCTGGCAGGCCGGCGGCACCGAGCTGCGCCGCCTCGCCGAGGCCGCCGAGCGCGCGGGCCTGGGCGAGCCCGACCTCGTCGCCGAGCCCGTCGCCGCCGCCCACCACTACGTCCGCACCGGTGACGACGTGCCCGACGGCGGCATGATCGGGGTCTACGACTTCGGCGGCGGCACCTTCGACACCGCCGTCCTGCGCCGCCGCGGCGACGGCTTCGAGCTCGCCGGCTCGCCGGGCGGCGACGTCGCGCTGGGCGGCGAGGACCTCGACGCCGCGTTCATGGAGATCCTCGCCGAGCACGCCGAGGCCCTCGACCCCGACACGTGGAACGAGCTCTGGGAGGCCGAGGGCCGCGTCGCCGAGCGCCACCGCACGCTGCTGCGCCGCGACGTCACCCAGGCCAAGGAGGCCCTGTCGCGCCTGCCCGCGGTGAACCTGTGGGTCCCGGGCTACGACGACGAGATCCGCGTGACGCGCCGCGAGTACGAGAAGGCCGTCGAGCCCCTGCTCGCCCGCAGCGTCGCCGAGCTGCAGGACACCGTCACGCGCGCCGGCACCACGCCCGACGCGCTCGTCGACGTCTACCTCACCGGCAGCACGAGCCGGACCCCCCGCATCAGCACCCTGCTCGCCGACCTCCTCGGCCACGTCCCCGGCATGCGCGACGACCCCAAGGCCGTCGTCGTGCTCGGGGCGCTGTCCACCGTGCCCGGGTCGGTGAGCGCCACCCGGCAGGTCCGCGTGCCCCCGCGCGCCCGCCGGGGCGGCCCGCCGGCGGCACCCCCGGCCGAGCCCACGCCCCCGCTGACGCCGGCGGGGTTCGCGATCCCGTCCGCCCCCGAGGGCGCGACCGAGACCGTGCGCCGCGCGCCGCGCCGCCCCGAGCGGATCCCGGAGCCGCGGGGCCGGCACCACGCGCGCAGCACCGACGAGGCCGGTCCGCGCGAGGCGGCCGACGGGCTCGCCCGGGAGATCGCCGCGATCGCGGAGGCGGCGGGCGTGTCCGACCTGGTGGGGGCGATGGCGCCGACCGTGCGGGCGGGCGACGGGGTGGAGGCGCTGCGCCGGCCGCTCGTCGTCGCGCTCGAGGGCGTCGGCACGGCGATCGGGACGCGGCACTCGCCGTTCCCCGGTCTGCCGCCCGGGGTTGCGCTGCAGGTGCTGCGCGAGGGCCGCGCGGAGCTGGGGACGCTGGGCCGGTGCCTCAGCCGGCTCGACGAGGTCGCCCGACGTGTGGAGGCGCTGTGAGGGCTGATCGCGCCGGGGTGAGTGGGCCCGTCGGGGGGTAGACGGGGCACGACCACCACGAAGGGATCACCATGACCCACACCGTGACCGGGCGGACCCGCACCGCGCCGGCCGTGCTCACGGCCCTGCGCGTCCTGGCGGTGCTCACCGTCGTCGTCCTGGCCTGGCAGTTCCTGACGGCCGGGTCGCTGGTCGGCCCCGGCGGCGCGGAGGGCGCGGAGGCCCTGCACGCCACCGGCGCGATCGTGCTGCACGTGGTGAGCGGCCTGACGATGATCGCCGCCGCGCTGGTCCGGCGGGGCGGCGCGGCGAGCCGGCCGATGATCGTGGCCGCCCTGGTCTTCGTGCTGAGCTTCGTCCAGGCCTACTTCGGGGAGGGCGCGACGCTGTGGATCCACGTCCCGGGCGCGATGGTGCTCACCGTCGGCGCCGTCCTCGTGGCCGCCTGGGCGTTCACCCCGGGCGTCGGCGGGCGGCGGTGAGCCTCAGCGCTTGCGGGCGCTGATCACCCCGGTGTCGAAGCCCGCGAGGTGCAGCCCGCCGTGGAAGCGGGCGTGCTCGACCTTGAGGCAGCGGTCCATGACCACGGTCAGCCCGGCCTCGACGCCGCGCTCGGCCAGCGCCTCGTCGTAGAGCCCGAACTGCGTCCAGAACGTCTGCGCGCCGGCCTCGATCGTCGCGTCGAGGACGTCGGGCAGGTCCTCGGGGCGGCGGAAGACGTCGACGAGGTCGGGCGTCACCGGCAGCGCGTCCAGCGACGGGTACACCGGCCGCCCGAGGATCTCACGGGCGTTCGGGTTGACGAAGAAGACGTCGAAGCCGGTGGAGCCGAGCAGGTAGGTCGCGACGAAGTTCGACGCCCGCGCCGGGTTCGGCGAGGCGCCGACCACGGCGACGGTCCTCGTCCTCCGCAGGATCGCCTGGCGCTCCTGCGCGGACGGCGGTGTCCAGGTCACTGGCCGGCCTCCTTCGTGGCCTCCGTGAGGGCCTGGTCGAGGTCCCAGAGGATGTCCTCGGGGTCTTCGATACCGACGCTGATGCGGATGAGGTCCGGGCGCACGCCACCCTCGCGCAGCTGGTCGGCGGTCAGCTGCTGGTGGGTGGTCGACGCGGGGTGCAGGACGAGCGTGCGGGCGTCGCCGATGTTGGCGAGGTGGCTGCACAGCTGCACGGACTCGATGAACCGGCGGCCGGCGGCCCTCGCGGCGTCCTCGTCGTCCCCCCGCACCCCGAAGCTGAACACCGCGCCCGGGCCCTGCGGGAGGTACTTCTTCGCCCGCTCGTGGTGGGGGTGGCTCGGCAGGCCCGCGTAGCTGACCCACGCGACGCGCTCGTCGGTCTCGAGCCACTCGGCAACGCGCTGGGCGTTGGCGACGTGGGCCTCCATGCGCTGGGGCAGCGTCTCGACGCCCTGGAGCAGCAGGAACGCCGAGTGCGCCGACAGCGTCGCGCCGACGTCGCGCAGCTGCTCCGAGCGGACCTTGGTCAGGAAGCCGTACTCCTGGAAGTTGCCCCACCACGTCAGCCCGCCGTAGGACGGGATCGGGTCGGTCATCTGCGGGAAGTGGCCGTTGCCCCAGTCGAACCGGCCCGACTCGAGGATCACCCCGCCGAGCGTCGTGCCGTGGCCGCCGAGGAACTTCGTCGCCGAGTGGATGACGATGTCCGCGCCGTGCTCCATCGGCCGGCAGAGGTACGGGGTCGCCATCGTCGCGTCGATGATCAGGGGCAGGCCGCGCTCGTGGGCGA
This sequence comes from Actinomycetospora straminea, assembly GCF_028737255.1. GTDB lineage: Bacteria > Actinomycetota > Actinomycetes > Mycobacteriales > Pseudonocardiaceae > Actinomycetospora > Actinomycetospora straminea. The sequence continues at coordinate 86,228 of NZ_JAQZAN010000017.1, forward strand.
CCTCCGCCAGCGCGGCGACGTCGGTGACCTCGCCCGACGGGTTCGCGATGATCTCGGCGAACACGCAGCGGGTCTTCTCGGTGACGGCCCGGCGGAAGGCGTCGGGGTCGTCGCCGGCGACGAACGTCGTGTCGACCCCGAAGCGGCGCAGGGTGACGTCGAGCTGGGTGACCGTGCCGCCGTAGAGCGCCGACGACGCGACGATGTGGTCGCCGGCGCCGGCCAGGGTGGCGAAGGTCAGGAACTCCGCGGCCTGCCCGGAGCTGGTGGCCACGGCCCCGAGCGCGCCCTCGAGGCTGGCCAGGCGCTCCTCGAGCGCGGCCACCGTCGGGTTGGCGATGCGGCTGTAGATGTTGCCGTACTTCTGCAGCGCGAAGAGGTTCGCGGCGTCGGCGGTGTCCTCGAAGACGAAGCTCGTCGACTGGTAGATCGGCACGGCCCGCGCGCCGGTGGCCGCGTCGGGCACCGCGCCGGCGTGGACGGCGCGCGTGCGGAAGCCCCAGGGGCGGTCGTCTGCCACCCCGCCGTTCTACACCGAACGGACCGGCCGCGAGGGATTGCCCGACGTGCATGGGTGGGAAGGCCTGCGCGGTCCGTCACCGAGGAGAGGGGTAGTCCCATGGCCGTCTGCGAGACCTGTGGCAACGACTACGAGATGGCGTTCGAGATCCGCGCGCAGGGCGCGACGCACACCTTCGACAGCTTCGAGTGCGCGATGCACAAGATGGCCCCGCGCTGCGAGCACTGCGGCGTGATGATCGTGGGCCACGGGCACCAGGTCGACGGGAGCTTCTACTGCTGCGCCCACTGCGCGTCGGCGGCCGCGGGCGCGTCGACGGTGGACCATGCCTGAAGGGGCCTGAGCCGCGCTCAGCGGAAGTACGCGTTCGCGGGGGCCTGGTAGGAGCACAGGATCGCCGCGACGATCAGCGCGGCCTGCCCGAGGCTCAGCACCGTCGACACCCAGCCGAGGCTCACCCCGAGCCCGGCGGTGAGCAGCACGCCGACGACGGTGAACACCGCGCTGACGCCACCGAGGACGGCGAGGACCAGCCGTGCCCAGTGGTCGCCCTGGCGCATCCGCAGGGCGAGGTAGACCAGCGCGGCGAGGAAGAGCAGGCCGATGACGGCGCCGGCGATGCCGCTGCCGGCCGCGAAGCCGCTGGGCACGGTGGCCGCCGTCGCGAGCGAGAAGGCGCTGCCGAGGACGCCGACGACGACCGCCGCGACCCAGAGCCGAAAGGACCACTGCACGGAGGGCGGGGGCGTCACGGGGGCAACCTAGCCACCCGTGACGGGGCGCAGGTCCCGGACCCAGCGCCACACCGTGCCCTCGTCCGGATCGGTGGCCTCGCCGTCGAGGACGAAGCCGTGGCGGCGCAGCACGGTGGTCGAGGCGTTCTCCTGCGGCAGCGTGTGCGCGCGCACGCGGCGCACGCCGCCGCGCTCCGCGCGCTCGAGCCACTGACCGACCGCGGCCGTCGCGATGCCCCGGCCCTGGCGCGACGGGGCGACCGAGTACCCGATCTCGATCTCGCCGTCGGTCGGCGGGCCGGTGAAGCCGCCGAGGCCGACGACTTCGGTGCCGTCGACGACGAGGTGGGTGAACCAGCTGGGGTCGACCCCGCCCTCGAGCGCGGTCACCGTCGGCTCCAGCGCCTCGGGGAACGCGAGGTAGCCGTCGACGAGCACCAGCCCGAAGCGCTCGGTGAACGCCTCCGGCTCGGTCAGCAACGTGACCGCCTGCTCCGGCTGCAGCGGCACGACCGTGACTCCCATGTGAGCGATATTCACGGCTATAGCCGTGAATTTCACTCACATACGCCGAACGGCCCTACATGCCGTGCATCTTCGCGATGACCTGGAGCATGACCTCGTCCGCGCCGCCGCCGATGGACGTGATGCGCATGTCCCGCAGGAAGCGCGCGGTCCACGTCTCCTCCATGTAGCCCAGGCCGCCGTGGTACTGCAGGCAGGTGCGGGCGACGTCCTCGCACAGCCGGCCGATCGCGAGCTTGGCGATGGTCGCGAACCGCGACGTGTCCTCGCCGCGCATGTACGCCTCGGCGCAGGCGTAGTTGTAGTGCCGGCACATGTCGACGCGGGCGTAGAGCTCGGCGAGCTGGTAGCTCAGGTACTGGTTGCCGATCAGTGGACCGCCGAACGCCTCGCGCTGCCGCAGGTAGGCCGCGGTGCGGTCCAGGGCCCGCTCGCACGCACCGACCCGGCCGTAGCAGGCGACCATCCGCTCGTTCTGGAACTGTGCCATCTGCTGCTGGAACCCGCGACCGGCCTGCCCGATGGTGTTCGCGACCGGCACCCGCGCCCCGTCGAACGACAGCTCCGCGGTGTCCGAGCAGCGGTTGCCGAGCTTGTCGAGCGTCCGCGACACCGACACCCCGGGCGTGTCCGTCGGCACGACGATCTGCGACATCCCCCGCGCCCCACCCTCGTCCGAGGTGCGCGCGAGCAGGCAGAGCCAGTCGGCCTGGACGCCGTTGGTGATGTAGAGCTTGGACCCGTGGATCACCCAGTGGTCCCCGTCCCGCACCGCGCGGGTCTTGAGCCCGGCGACGTCGGAGCCGGCGTCGGGCTCGGTGACCGCGATGGCGGTGACGTGCTCGCCGCGGATCGCCGGGGCGAGGTAGCGCTCCTTGAGCTCGTGGCTGCCGAAGCGGGCCAGCGACGGTGTGGCCATGTCGGTCTGCACGGCGATCGCCATCCCGACCCCGGCCGCGTCCGCGCGCCCGATCTCCTCGGCGAGGACCACGGAGAACAGGTGGTCGGCGCCGCCGCCGCCGTAGGCCGGGTCGTACTCCAGGCCCAGGAAGCCCAGCTCACCGAGCTTCGCGAACAGCTCGTGGGTGGGCATGCGCCCGTCGCGCTCCCACTGGTCGACGTACGGGTCGATCTCCCGCTCCACGACCGTCCGCACGGTCTTGCGGAACGCCTGGTGCTCCTCGGTGAACGCGACCATCAGTGGACTCCCTGCAGGTGCCGGAGCGCGGCGCCCCAACGGTCGGTCTGGCTCCCGGTCGGCGCGTAGAGAGGGATGCGCTGGGCGACGCCGCCGAAGCGCCGCTCCAGCGCGGGGCCGACCTGGTCGGGCTCGGCGACGATGGCGATGGTGTGCAGGACCTCGTCGTCGACGGCCTCGCCCATCGCGTCCCACGCGCCCCGCTTCGACAGGGTGTTGAGCTCGCGGGCCAGGTCGCCCCAGCCGTGCAGCTCGAGCACCGGGTGGTACGCGGGCGTCGAGCCGTAGAACGCGACCTGCCGGCGGACGTCGCGGACCGACTCGGCGAACTCCTCCTCGGTGTTCCCGGTCGCGATCAGCGCGGTCGCCGAGAACTCGAAGCCGCTGCCGTCCTTGCCGCCGCGCTCGAAGCCCTCGCGCAGCGCGGGCAGCGTCACCTCGTGCAGGTAGCGCTCGGTGGAGAAGGCGTGGGCCATGAACCCGTCGGCGACCTCGCCCGCCACCGCGGTCATCCGGGGGCCGACGCCGGCGAGGTGGATCGGCGGGTTGCCGTGCGGGTTCGGGCCCGGCGAGAAGAACGGCGTCATCAGCGTGTGGGTGTAGAACTCGCCGCGGAAGTCGAGGCGCTCGCCGGTCGCCCAGGCGTCCCAGATGGCGCGGACGGCGCGGATGTACTCGTGCATCCGGTCGGCGGGCCGCGACCACGGCATCGAGAACCGCTTGGTGACGTGCGGCTTGATCTGCGTGCCGAGCCCCAGGACGTAGCGCCCGCCGGTGACCCCGTGCAGGTCGTTGGCGGTCATCGCCGTCGTCATCGGGGTGCGGGCGAACGCGACGGTGATGGCGGTGCCGAGGGTGATGCGCTCGGTGCGGGTGGCCGCGAGCGTGATCATGACGGCCGGGTCGTGCTGGGTCTCCGACGCCCAGACGGCGTCGTAGCCCGCCTTCTCCGCCGTGACCGCGTCGTCGGCGAAGCTCGTCAGCCCCCCGGTCACGACGGTGGCGTCGACCTTCATCGCAGCAGCTCCTCGGGGATGTCGACGTGACGGGCCCGGACGAACTCGCCGAGCCCCTTGGCCTGCGGGTCGAGAGCGAGGTTGTCGGCCACCCCGCGCCCGAGGAACCCCACGACGGTGACGCCCACCGCGCGCAGGTGCGGGAACGCCCAGAGCCGCAGCGGGCAGCCGGCGGCGTCCTCGCCGAGCAGCCAGGCCACGTGCTCGTCGTCCCACCAGCTCCGCAGCCAGCCGTACGCGGCGTCCTCGCGGGCCCAGAGGCCCAGCGTCGCGTTGCCGCCCTTGTCGCCCGAGCGCGCGCCGACCAGCCGTCCGAGGGGGGCGCGGGTGGTGGGCGCGCCGGCGTCGGGCGCGGTGGTGTCGGGGGCGGTGGCGTCGGGCGCGGTGGCGTCGGGCGCGGTGGCGTCGGGCGCGGTGGTGGAGCGAGGGACGCCGTCGCTGCCTGCGAGGCACTCAAGGCGTCCCTCGCTCCACGATGGCGAGCTGGGCGCGGGCACCGTCCACGTGCGGTCGTCGAGGCCGACGAGCTGGGGCAGGTCGGCGGCGGGCAGCAGGAGCGGCCAGAACACGCTGGCGGCGCTGCCCGGGCCCGGCGGGGTGGTGGCGAAGAGGCCGGCGTAGCCGGCGAGCGCCGTCTCCACGGCGGCCCGGGAGAGCCGCGCGCAGGCCTCCTTGCCGCCCGCGACGGCGACGGTGAGCAGGGAGACGGCGTCGGTCATGCGCGCGGGGTCGGGCCGGTCGGCCCGGAGCAGCCGGGTCTCGACGCGCTCGAAGGCCTCGCGGCCGCCCGGGACGCCGGCCCAGAGTGCCGCGAGGGCGTGGTCCGCCTTGGCCTCGACGTCGAGGCCGGTGAGCACGAACGTCATCTCGTTGTGCCAGCCCGCGGGCACGATCGCGCCGACCTTGACCGTCGCCGGCGGCGGCTCCCCGACGGTGCCGGCGAGGCGGACGCGGTCGGGGCCCTCCGGCGTGAGCACGGTGGTGTCGAGGCGCGCGACGACGTCCGGGGTCAGGTAGCGCGGCCCGTCGACCTCGTAGAGCAGCTGCGCGGTGACCGTCTCGACCGTCACCGCGCCGCCCGTCCCCGACGCCTTGGTGATCACCGCCGAGCCGTCGGCCTCGATCTCGGCGATCGGCATGCCGACGTGCTCGGTGCCCGTCAGCTCGCCCGCGAACGAGTAGTTGCCGCCGGTGGCCTGCGCGCCGCACTCGATGACGTGGCCGGCGGCGACGGCGCCGGCGAGGGCGTCGAGGTCGTCGGGACCCCATCCGTGGCGCCACGCGGCCGGCCCGACGACCACGGCCGCGTCGGTGACCCGCCCGGTGACGACGACGTTCGCCCCGGCCGCGAGGGCCTCGACGATGCCGCAGCAGCCCAGGTAGGCGTTGGCCACCACGGGTTTCTCGGGCATCGGCTCGCCGGTCTCGAGGTGCGTCGCCCGGTCGCCGAGGGTGCGCACCTGCTCGGTGACGTCGTCGCCGCCGACCCAGGCGACCCGCGCGCGGTCGTCGATCGCCGCGATCTCGGCCGCGCAGCCCGCCGGGTCGAGGCCACCGGCGTTGGCGACGACGAGGATGCCGGCGTCGAGGCAGTCGACGAGGACGTCGCGCATCTGGTGGACGAAGGTCGTGGCCCAGCCGCCCTGGCCGCGGTCGCGCTGCTTGGCGAGCAGGCCCATCGTCAGCTCGGCGAGCCAGTCGCCGGTGAGGACGTCGACGTGCGCGCGGCCCTCGAGGTGCGCGTCGACGACCTCGCGGGCGGCGGCCAGGCGGTCGCCGTAGAACCCGGAGACGTTGGCGATGGCGATCATCCGGCGGTCCCCAGCGTGACGAGCGTGGCGTGGGCCTCGACGTACTGGCCGACCGCGACGTGCACGGTCTCGACGACGCCGTCGGTGGCCGCGAGCGCCGGGTGCTCCATCTTCATGGCCTCGAGGACGACGAGCTTCTGCCCGGCGACGACGTGCTCGCCCTCGCCCACCAGCACCTCGACGACCGTGCCCGGGACCTCGCTGACCGGACCCGCCCCGCCCGCGGCGGCGTCCGGCGCGGGCAGGCGCGGGACCTCCCGCCAGGCGCTGTGGCCCTCGCCGTCGTCGACGTGGGCGGTGCCGTCGTGGTGGGCGACCCGGCAGCGGTGGGCGACGCCGTCGTGGGTGACGCGGACACCGTGGGGCGTGAGGTCGCGCAGGCCGAGGGTCTGGTCGGCGAGCTGGAGGGCGTCGGCGGTCAGCCGGGGGGCGACGTCGACCGGGCCGTCGGGGCCCTCCCACGTGACGTGCGGCCGCGGGGCGCCGCGGAGCGTGCGCCAGCCGGGCGGCGCGAGGCCGGCCAGGGGGTCGTCGGCGCGTCGGGCCGCGCTGGTGCACGCGATCGCGGCCGCGAGGTGCACGACGCGCGGGGTGGCGGGCGCCGGGGTGCGCAGGTCGGGGTGCCGGTCGAGGAAGTCGGTGCGCGTGGCGCCGGCGAGGAAGTCGGGGTCGCGCAGGACGGCGACGAGCAGGTCGCGGTTGGTCGCCGGGCCGTGGATCTCGGCGTGCGCGAGGCCGGCGGCGAGCCTGCGGGCGGCCGCGGTGCGGGTCGGTGCGTGGGCGATCACCTTGGCGATCATCGGGTCGTAGAAGGCGCTGACCTCGCCCCGCTCGCCGAGGGCATCCTCCCAGCGCAGGTCGTCGTCGTGGCGGTAGCGGTGCAGCGTGCCGGGGCTGGGGCGGTCGCCGGCGGCCGGGTCCTCGGCGTAGAGGCGCACCTCGATCGCGTGCCCGCGCGGGACCAGCTCGTCCTGCGTGAACGGCAGCCGCTCGCCGTCGGCGATCGCGAGCTGCAGCGCGACCAGGTCGACGCCGTAGACCTCCTCGGTGACGGGGTGCTCGACCTGCAGCCGCGTGTTCATCTCGAGGAAGAAGAAGCTCTCTGGTGCCGGCGGCTGTGTCAGCGTGGCGTCCACGCCGGCGTCAGACGCCAGGAAATCCCCCACCTCGTCGAGCAGGAACTCCACCGTCCCGGCGCCCACGTACCCCAGCTTCTTCGCCAGCGCGACGGCCGTGGCGCCCATCCGCGCGCGCAGCTCCGGCGTCACGACCGGCGACGGCGCCTCCTCGACGACCTTCTGATGTCGCCGCTGGATCGAGCACTCGCGCTCGCCGACGTGCACGACGTGGCCGTGCGCGTCGCCGAGTACCTGTATCTCGACGTGCCGGGGCGCGACGAGCAGGCGCTCGAGGAAAACGGTGTCGTCGCCGAAGCTGCGCGCGGCCTCGGCCCGCGCGGAGCGGACGGCGTCGGCGAGCAGGTCGGGCGAGGCGACCTCCCGCATCCCGCTGCCCCCGCCGCCCGCGCTGGCCTTGACCAGCAGCGGGAACCCGACACCCTCGGCCGCGCGGGCCCAGTCGTCGGGGTCGTCGGTCGCGAGCAGCGCGTCCGGCAGCGTCGGCACGCCGGCCTCGCGGGCCAGCGCCTTCGCGGTGTGCTTGACGCCCATCGCCTCGATCGACGCCGGGTCCGGGCCCACCCACGTCAGGCCGGCGGCGGCGCAGGCCCGCGCGAAGGACGCGTTCTCGGAGAGGAAGCCGTAGCCGGGGTGCACGGCGTCGGCGCCCGTCGCGCGCGCTGCGGCGAGGATCTGCGCGGTGTCGAGGTAGGTCTCGGTGCTCGTCGACCCGCGCAGCGCCACGGCCCGGTCGGCCTCGTCGACGTGCGGGGCGTCGGCGTCGGGCTCGGAGAACACCGCCACCGTGCGGACGCCGAGCGAGCGCGCCGCGCGGATCACCCGGCGCGCGATCTCGCCGCGGTTGGCCACGAGCAGCGTGCTGATCACCGGTTCACCTCGAGATGGGGGATTTCCTGACGTTGGACGTCAGCGTGGACGCCAGGCTGGCAAAGCCCGAGCACCCCGCTCACATCCGGAACGGCGCAAAGCGGGTCGCGCCGGTGATCGGGGCCGAGTGGACGGCCGCGAGGGCGAGGCCGAGGACCGTGCGGGTGTCGCGGGGGTCGATGACCCCGTCGTCCCACATCCGCCCCGACGCGTAGACGGCGTTCGACTGCGCCTCGACGGCGTCCTCGATCGCCTTGCGGGTCGCGGCGTCCGCCTCCTCGGAGTACTCCCGCCCCGCCCGCTCCGCCGACCGGCGCTGCACCATCGACATGACGCCCGCGAGCTGCGTCCCGCCCATGACGGCGATGCGGTGGTTGGGCCAGGTGAAGACGAAGCGCGGGTCGTAGGCGCGCCCGGACATGCCGTAGTTACCCGCGCCGTACGACGCGCCGACCATGAGCGTCAGGTGCGGGACCTCGGAGTTCGACACCGCGTTGATCAGCTTCGCGCCGTCCTTGATGATCCCGCCGCGCTCGTACGCCGAGCCGACCATGAACCCCGTGATGTTCTGGACGAACAGCAGCGGGATCGACCGGGCGTTGGCGAGCTGGACGAACTGCGCGCCCTTCTGCGACTCCTCCGAGAACAGGATCCCGTTGTTCGCGAGCACGCCGACCGGGAAGCCGCCGATCGAGCCCCAGCCGCACACGAGCGTCGTACCGTAGAGCGGCTTGTGCTCGTCGAAGCGCGAGCCGTCGAGCACGCGGGCGAGGACGTCGCGGACCTCCACCGACCGCTTCGGGTCGCTGGCCGCGCAGGCGAGCAGCTCCTCGGCCGGGTACCGCGGCGGGTCGGGCGGTAGCGACGGGCCGGGCCCGCCGCGCCGCCAGCCCAGGTCGGCGACGATCCGGCGCCCGATCCGCAGGGCGTCGCGCTCGTCGGCGGCGAGGTGGTCGGCGAGCCCGGACTCGCGGGCGTGCATCTCCGCGCCGCCGAGGGTCTCGTCGTCGACGTCCTCGTTGATCGCCATCTTCACCAGCGGCGGTCCGCCCAGGTACACGGTCGCCTGGCCGCGGACGAACACCGTGTACTCGCTCATCCCCGGCATGTACGCCCCGCCGGCGGTCGACGAGCCGAAGACCAGCGCGATCGTCGGGATGCCCTGCGCCGAGAGCCGGGTCATCTCGCGGAAGGTGCGCCCGCCGGGCACGAACAGGTCGGCCTGGCGGGGCAGGTCGGCGCCGCCGGACTCGACGAGCGCGATCACCGGTAGGCGGTTGCGCTCGGCGATCTCGAGCGCCCGCAGCTGCTTCGTGACGCCGATCGGGGTGATCGAGCCGCCCTTCACGGTCGGCTCGTTGGCGACGACGAGGCACTGCACGCCGCTGACCGCCCCGATCCCGACGACCAGTCCCGCGCCCGGCGTCGTCAGGTCGGGCTCGTGGGCGCCGGCCAGCGCACCGATCTCGAGGAACGCGGCGTCGGGGTCGAGCAGCAGGTCGACGCGCTCGCGGGCGGTCAGGCGGCCGCGGTCGTGGTGCCGGTCGACGTACTTGGCGCCACCCGCGGCCAGGACCGTCGCGGCGACCTCGTCGACGCCGGCCAGCGCGTCGAGCATGGCCGCGCGGTCGGCGGCGTACTCCGGCGACGCGGGGTCCAGCCGCGAATGCAGGACGGCGGCGGGGGAGATGTCGGCGATCGTCACGCCCGCACCGGGTCCTTCCCGGGCGTCCCCGCGAACGCCTGGCCGACCAGCATCCACTCGCGCGCGGCGTCCCCCGTGACCTGCAGCGCGGTGTCGTCGACGTGCCGCCGGCGCACCAGCACGAGGCAGAACTCCTCGGCGTCACCGCGGACGACGTCGGAGGCGCCCTCGCCCCACGTCCACACCTCGCCCGACGGGCCGGTGAGCTCGACGCGCACGGGCACGTCGGGCACCGCCATCCCCCGCACCCGGTAGCCCTGCGCACGGGCCCGGACGGCGATGTCGGCGACGTGGCGCAGCCGGTCGGTCGGGGCGAGGCGCGCGCCGACGGCGTCGGCGATGTCGGTGCCGTGCGCCCAGGTCTCCATGATCCGGCTGGTGATCCCCGAGCGCAGCGACATCGGCGGGCCGTACCAGGGCAGGCGGGCCGTCGGGTCGCAGGCGCGGGCGGCGCGGTCGAACGCCCGGGCCGCGTCCTGCCAGTAGGCCAGCGCGGCCGGGCCGACCTCGGGGACGTCGGCGAGGGTGCGGTCGACGAAGCCCTCGAGATCGGTGATCGCGTCGCGCTCGGCGGCGAAGTCGTCGGGCGTGGAGATCGCGCGGGCGAAGGCGCCGTCGAACCAGCCGAGGTGCGCGACCTGGTCGCGGACGGTCCACGGCTCGGCGCGCGTCGGCAGCGTCCACGACGCGCGCGGCAGCTCGCGCACGATCGCCATCACCGCGGCACGCTCGGCGTCGAGGTCGTCCAGCAACGACGCCACGGTCGGGGCGCTCACCCGTCGAGCCCGATCCGGCCCGCGACGACCTCGTCCATGATCTCGGTCGTGCCGCCGCCGATCCCGAGGATCCGCGCGTCGCGGTAGTGGCGCTCGACCTCCACGCCGTGCATGTAGCCCATCCCTCCGTGCAGCTGGACGGCGCGGTCGACGACGGCGTCGCACGCCGCGACCGCGGTGTTCTTGGCCATGGCGAGCTCGGTGACCACGTCGTGCCCCGCCTGCCACCGGGCGAGGACGTCGCGCACGTAGGTGCGGGCGACGGTGGTGACGCGGGCCATCTCGGCGATCTGGTGGCGGACGACCTGGCGCTGTGCGAGCGGCGCGCCGAAGGTCCGCCGGGTGCGCGCCCAGTCGATGGTCAGGTCGACGCAGCGCTGGGCGGTGGCGTAGGCCTGCACCGCCATCGACAGCCGCTCGGCCGCGAAGTTGACCATGATCTGGCGGAAGCCCGTTCCCTCGGCCCCGACGAGGTTCGTCGCAGGCACCCGCACCCCGTCGAAGTGCAGCTCGGCGGTGTCGCTGCAGTGCCAGCCCATCTTGCGCAGCCGCGAGCGCGACACCCCGGGGCGGTCGGTCTCGATCACCAGCAGGGAGATGCCGCGGTGTCCGTCGCCGCCGGTGCGCACGGCGGTGGTGACGATGTCGGCGCGCGTGCCCGAGGTGATGAAGGTCTTCGCGCCGTCGACGACGTACTCGTCCCCCTCGCGGCGGGCGCGCGTGGTGATCGCCGCGACGTCCGACCCGGCGCCGGGCTCGGTGACGCCCAGCGAGGCGATCATCCGCCCGGCCAGGGTCGGGGCCACGAAGCGCGCGATCTGGTCGGGGTCACCGGCGGCGGCGACGTGCGGGACGCCGATGCCGTGGGTGAACAGGCCCGCGCAGACCCCGCTCGACCCGCCGGAGAGGATCAGCTGCTCGGCGACGAGGCAGGCGTCGAGGTGCTCGCCGACCCCGCCCGCGGCCGCGGGGAACCCCAGCTCGAGCAGCCCGAGCTCCCCGGCCCGCGCGTGCAGCGCACGCGGCAGGGCGCCGTCGTCCTCCCAGCGCGCGAGGTGGGGCACGACCTCGCGGGTCGTGAAGTCCGCGACCAGGTCGCGCAGCGCCCGGCGCTCCGGGGTCGCCCAGGCGTCGTGCGCCGAGCCGCTGGAGCGAGGGTGACCCTCGCTGTCTCCCACGCAGCCAGGGCGTCCTTCGCTCGCCACGCCGCTCGCCACGCCGCTCGCCACGCCGCTCGCCACGCCGCTCGCCACGCCGCTCGACACCCCGGGCTGCGCCGTCACCGGCTGACCGCCTCGGCGTGCCCGGCGTACTGCTCGCGCAGGACCCGCTTGAGGAGCTTGCCGGTGGCGTTGCGCGGCAGCTCGTCGACGACCTCGACGCGTCGCGGCGCCTTGAAGTGCGCGATCCGCTCGCGCGTCCAGGCGATCACCTCGTCCGGGTCCAGCGACCCGGACGCGACCACCACCGCCAGCACCGTCTCGCCCCACGTCGCGTCCCCGACCCCGACGACGGCGACGTCGGCGACCGCGGGGTGGCGGTGGAGCACCTGCTCGACCTCGACCGGGTAGACGTTCTCCCCGCCCGTGATGATCATGTCCTTCTTGCGGTCGACCAGCGTCACGAAGCCCTCGGCGTCGCGGATGCCGAGGTCACCGGAGTGGAACCACCCGTCGCGCAGCACCTCGGCCGTCGCCTCCGGGCGGTTCCAGTAGCCGGCGAACACCGTCGGACCGCGCAGCACCAGCTCGCCGACCTCCCCGACGCCGACCTCGTCGCCGCTCTCGGACACCAGCCGCGCGTCCACGTGCATGAACGGCCGGCCCACCGAGCCGGCGTGGGCGAGCACGTCGGCGGCGTCGAGGAAGAGCGCGGCGGGCGAGAGCTCGGTCATCCCGAAGCCCTCGGTGAACGTCCAGCCCAGCGCCGTGAAGTGCTCGATCACCGTGACCGGGCAGGGCGCGCCGCCGGAGATGGCCCAGCGCAGCGACGGCTGGGGCGGCAGCGACGGCAGCCGGGTGAGCGCCGCCCACATCGCGGGCACGAGGAACTGGGTGGTGACGCCCTCGTCGGCCATGAGCGCGGCGAACGCCGCCGGGTCGAACGACGGCACGACGACGACCGTGCCGCCGGCGTAGAGCAGGGGGAGCGCGGAGAGCCCCAGCGCGCCGATGTGGAACAGCGGCGCCGCGGCGATCGTGACGTCGGTGCTCCCGATGCCGGGGCCCGCGGTGACCATGTTCACCGCGTTCCACAGCATGTTGTCGTGCGTGAGCACCGCGCCCTTGGGGACACCGGTGGTCCCCGAGGTGTACATGATCACGCAGGGGTCGTCGCCGGCCGCCGGGTACGCGTCGACGGTGCCGCTGACGGGCACGCCCGGCTCGTCGGCGAGCTCCACGATCGTCGGCGCCGGCCCGTCGAGCGCGGCGAGCGCCCCCTCGGCGAGCGCCGCAAAGGTCGTGGAGCGCACCAGCACCGTCGCGCCGGAGTCACCCAGCACGTGGGCGACCTCGGCCGGCGCGAGGCGATGGTTGACCGGCACGGCCACGGCACCGAGGCGCGCCGCGCCGAAGAGCCACTCGAGGTAGGCGCCGGAGTTCTCGCCGAGCAGGGCGACGCGGTCGCCGACGTCCACACCGAGGCCGGCGAGCGCCGCGGCTCGGGCCGAGACGCGGGTGTCGAGCGCGGCGTAGGTGTGGCGAGCGCCGGTGGCGACGTCGACGAGCGCGGTCGCTCCGGGCCGGCGCGCGGCCCGCCGGGCCACCCAGTCGGCGATCCCACCGTCCATCGCCGTCCTCCTCGCCGTCCCCCACGTCCTCGTGACCTGCGCTACTCTGCCCGTACGTGCGGTCAGTTCACAAGGGGGGCGTCGTGACCGAACCGGTGGTGGCCCCGGGCCGCGCCCGCGGCGGGCGGCGCGACGAGATCCTCGTGACCTTCACCCGCCACGTCGCCGAGCGCGGCTACGACCGCGCCAACTTCGGCGACGTCGCCGCCGAGCTGGGGATGAGCAAGGGGACGATCGTCCACCACTTCGGCACCAAGGACCGGATGCTCGCCGAGGTGCAGGAGCGCTACATGCGCCGCCGCCTCGACGAGGCCCACGCCTTCCTCGGGCGCCTGTCCGCGCCGGACGAGCGGGTCGCGGCGTTCGTCCACGCCGGCGTGCGCTACTCCACCGACGAGCCGGCGACGACGGTGGCGTTCCAGCGGGAGGTCGTGCGCCTCACCGACGAACCGGGCATGGAGACCGCCCGCGCCCAGCGCGACGCCTACCGGGACCTGGTCGTCGCGGTGCTGCAGGACGGCGCCGAGGCCGGGGTGTTCGTGCCCGGCGACGCCCGGCTGCGCAGCCTGCAGATGTTCGGCTCGCTGCACTGGATGTGGACCTGGTTCGACCCCGCCGGCCGGCTGCGCCCCGCCGACGTGGCCGCGGAGTTCACGCGCACCCTGCTGCGCGGGCTCGGGGTCGGCGAGGAGCGCGTGGCCGCGGTCGCCGACCCCGACGGCCCGGTGGCCCGCTGCGTCGCCGAGGTGTGCGCTCCGCGCTCGTGAGCAGAAATCGGTGCTGCAGCACCGATTTCTGCTCACCTGCGCCTCAGCGCACCCGGCGGTAGGTGCAGACCACCACGCCGGTCGCCGCCTGCTCGACCGACACGGGAGGTCGGGAAGACGCCCTTGCCGCCGCCGAGCAGGATCGGCTCGATCATGAGGCGGTACTCGTCGACGAGGTCGGCGTCGGCGAGCGCGGTCGCGAGCGAGGCGCTGCCCTGCACGAGGAGGTCGCCGCCCGCGCGCTCACGCAGGTCGCGCACGGCGCCGACGGCGTCGCCGGTGTCGTCGGTGGGCAGCAGGTGCGAGTTCTCCCACGTCAGGTCGGCCTCGGTCAGCGTGCGCGAGGCGACGTACTTGGTGATGCCGTTGATGCGGTCGGCGAACGGGTCGTCGGTCTGGTGCGGCCAGACGGCCGCCGAGACCTCCCAGGTCCGCCGGCCGAACAGCATGGCCTCGGCGTCGCGCAGCGAGCGGTCCCACGTGGCGCCCAGGGTCTCGTCGAAGTAGGGCACGGACCAGCCGCCGTGGGCGAACCCGCCGTCGGTGTCCTCGTCGGCCCCGCCGGGGGCCTGGGTGACGCCGTCGAGGCTGGTGAACTGGGTGACGACGATGCGCACGGTGATCTCCTCGGGTCGTGTAGGGGGTGGTCAGCGGCGGGTAAAGGCCGGGATGAGCACGGCGGCCACGGCGAGGTGGGCGATCATCAGTCCGATGCGCGTGGAGGCCGTGGCCTCGACCAGGCCGATCGGGGTCATCGACACCGCCAGCACGCCGACGGCGAGGTACGTCCAGGCCGTCCGGCCCCAGGTGGCGACCCGCTCGAGGACCGCCAGCAGCGCCCAGCCGAGCAGGGCGACGACGAGCGTGGAGACGACGGCGGCCGGGATGTCGACGCGGGCGGTGCCCTGGGCGTCGGTGATCCAGTAGTCGGCGCCCAGCAGCGCGCCGACGGTCCAGCCGCCGAGCGCCGCGGCGCCGGCACCGACGACGGCCAGGCCGCGGGTGCGGGCCCGCGAGGCGGTGCGGGTGACCGTGACGTCGGCGGCGGGAGCGGTGGTGACGGACATGGTGACCTCCGGGGTGCGAGCGGTTCTCGCCCGGAGGTCGAACGGCGGCGCCCGCTTTTCGACACGCTCCCCGGAAACTTCTACTCGGGCCCGCCGATGTCCTCCAGCCACGCCTCGGGGTGGTCGGCGGCGAAGCGCTGCATGAGCGCCGCGCAGTCCGGGTCGTCGAGCACGGTGACCTCGACGCCCTGCTCGGCGAGCCAGGCGTGCTGGCCCCCGAAGTTCTCGGCCTCGCCGACGACCAGGCGCGGGATGCGGAACTGGCGGACGAGCCCGGCGCAGAACCAGCACGGCGAGAGGGTCGTGACCATCGTCGTGCCGCGGTAGTGCGGGCGGCGCCCGGCGGCGCGGAAGGCGGCCGTCTCGCCGTGGGTGGCGGGGTCGCCGTCCTGGATCCGGCGGTTGTGCCCGCGCCCGAGCAGCTCGCCGTCGGGGCCGAAGAGGGCGGCGCCGACGGGGACGCCGCCCGCCGCGGCCCCGGCCCGAGCCTCCTCGAGGGCGACGGCGAGCATGGCGGAGGGACTGATCGGCGGAGGGCTCACCACGCCGCCCACGCTCCCACGCCGCAGAATGGCCCGGTGCCGGAGCTGCCCGAGGTCGAGAACGCGCGCCAGGTCGTCGAGAAGGCGCTGGACCGGGTGATCGCGGGCGTCGACGACTCCGACGAGTACGTCTGCCGCCCGCACCACCCCGGCGAGATCGACCAGGCGCTCAAGGGCGGGCGCCTCGTCGCGGCCCACCGGCGCGGCAAGACGATGTGGTGCGACACGGTGACCGCCGACGGCGAGGAGGGCCCGCACCTGGGCATCCACCTCGGCATGGGCGGGCGCATCTTCGTCACCGGTCCGAGCGGACAGGCGAGCAGCCTCTACGCCGGGGGCGACCCGCACGTCGGCGGCATGCCGGAGAAGGCGGGGGAGCGGCCCGGGAAGCCGGAGTGGGACCGGGTCCGGATCACGTTCGACGACGGCGGCGAGCTGCGGCTGTTCGACAAGCGCCGGCTGGGCCGCGTGCACCTCGAGCCCGACGTCGACGCGCTCGGGCCCGACGCCGCCGAGATCTCCCGCGACGACTTCCGCGCCCGCGTCGGCAAGGGCACCGCGCCGATCAAGGCGCGCCTGCTCGACCAGTCGGTGCTGGCCGGCGTCGGGAACCTGCTCGCCGACCAGACGCTGTGGCAGACGCGCCTGAGCCCGTCCCGCCCGGCGGGCGACCTGTCGACCGAGGAGCTCGACGCCCTGCGCCGCGAGCTGCGCAAGGCCACCCGCAGCGCCATCGAGAAGGGCGGCGTGCACACCGGCGAGGTCATCGCCCACCGCGCGAAGGACGAGACCTGCCCGCGGTGCGGCGCCCCGATGGAGCGAGGCACGATCGGGGGACGGACCACGTGGTGGTGCAGCGCAGAGCAAGCGTGACATCACGCTGAGCCGCTGTGCTCGCGGTCACGTTAGCCCGGACGAGTGATGTCAGCCGACGTTGACGTCACCGAACGCGACATCGGGCTTCTTCTCGTTGTGCACAACCAAGCGCCGGCACTGCCGTCGCCAACCCTCGCCGCTCGCCGTCCTCCAGGGGACGCTGCGGGCCTCGCGGGTGGACCTCGCCCTCGCCGCAGCGTTCGCCCTCGGGACGCTCCCGGGGGCCGTGCTGCTCCTCGTCACCTGGCTGCCCGGCAGCCCCCTCCTCGGGCTCGCGCTGCTCCTGCCCGGAGCGGTCGCCGTCGGCGGTGAGCGCCTCAGCCGCCGCCCCGCGGGACCGGACATCCACGACCGCCAGCTCGACCACATCGTCGCCGCCCTCGTGGCCGTCGCCGCGCTGACGCTCGTCGCGGCGGGGCTGGCCGCCGGCGGGAGCACGCAGCGCACCGCTCTCGTGCTGGCGACGCCGCTCTTCGCCGTCGGGCTCATCACCGTCCTGCACGGGACCCGCCGGCTCTGGCAGCTGCGCGCCGCGCCGCTGCTGCTGCTCCTCGCATGGCCCGCGCCCTGGGAGGCCGCGCTGTCCCCGGTGACGGCGCGCGTCGGGCGGGAGGCGACCATCGCGGTCACCGCCCTGGTCCTCGCCCTGCTCGTCGTGCTGCTCGTCGTGCCGCGCCGCCGTGCGACCGCCGCGCGGGCCGCCGCGGTCCCGCGCCCCCGCGGCCTGGCCCTCGTTCCGCGGGAGCCGGCCCCGGCCGCGGACGCCGCGGAGTCCGTCACCTCGACGCGGACCGCGGCGTGAGCGCCCCGACCATCGCCGCCCGGTACGCCGTCGCCCGGCACGCGAGCCCGGCCGACCAGCTCGCGCTCGCCGCGGACGGGTTCGCCGACGCCCACCCCGAGCTCTCCGCGCGCCCCCGGCCGTCCCGGCGCCGCGGGCGCGCCGTGGCCCTCGCCGGGCTGGCCGTGGTCCGGGGTGTGCCTCGTCCTGTGGCCGGCGACCGTGGCCGCGACGGTCGTGGGGTTCTTCGTGCTGCTGCACTGCGCGACCACGCTGCACCGCCTCGAGCTCATCCGCCGCGCGGTGGCCGACGACCCGACGGTCACGGTCAGCGACGAGGACGCCCGGGCCGTCCCGGACGCGGCGCTGCCGCACTACACCGTTCTGGTGCCGGCCTACCGCGAGCCCGAGGTCATCGCGCGGGTCGTCGCGGGCATGACCGCGCTGGAGTACCCCGCGGACCGCCTGGAGGTGATGCTGCTGCTCGAGGCCGACGACACCGAGACCCTCGCGGCCGCCCGGGCCGCGCTCGGCGGTGAGCGGCGGGGACCGATCGCGATCGTCGAGGTCCCGCCGGGCGAGCCGCGGACCAAACCGAAGGCCTGCAACATCGGCCTGCTGCGCTCGCGCGGTCAGCTGGTGACGATCTTCGACGCGGAGGACCGGCCGGAGCCGCTGCAGCTGCGCCGCGCGGTGGTCGCGTTCGCCCGTCTCGGCCCGCGGGTGGCGTGCCTGCAGGCCCGGCTGAGCTACCACAACGCCGAGCAGAACCTGCTGATCCGCTGGTTCACCGTGGAGTACGACACGTGGTTCCGCTGGTTGCTCCCCGGGCTCATGGCCACCGGCGCGCCCATCCCGCTGGGCGGCACGTCCAACCACATCCGGCGCGGCGCCCTGGTCGCGGTCGGCGGCTGGGACCCGTGGAACGTCACCGAGGACGCCGACCTCGGGCTGCGCCTGGCCCGCTGCGGCTACGAGGTGGCGATGCTGGGCAGCACCACGGAGGAGGAGGCCAACTCCGACGCCATCAACTGGGTCAAGCAGCGTTCCCGCTGGTACAAGGGCTACCTCCAGAGCTTCGCGGTGCACGTGCGCCACCCCGTCGCCCTGACCCGTGAGATCGGGGTCCGCGGCGTCCTCGGGCTCGTGCTCTTCGTCGCCGCGACGCCCGTGCTCGCCATGGTCAACCCGCTGTTCTGGGGCCTGACCGCCCTGTGGATCCTCGCCCGCCCGCCGGCCGTCGCGGCGGTGTTCCCGCCGCTCGTCTACTACCCGGGACTCGCGGTGTGGATGGTGGGCGGACTCGCCGCGATCGTCGCCGGCGTCGCCAACGCCCGTGCGGCCGGCAAGCCCCACCTCGCCGCCGCCGCGCTCGTCTCACCCCTCTACTGGGTCCTCATGTCCCTCGCCGCGCTCAAGGCCGGGGTGCAGCTGGTCGCCGCGCCCTCCTACTGGGAGAAGACCACCCACGGCCTCGACACCACGCCCGAGAAGGAGGTGGTCGCGTGACCGACGTCGCGACCCGCCCGCTGCTGCCCGGGGCCCTGCCCCCGGCACCCCGGCCGCGCCGGCCCCGGCGCCGCCCGACCGCCGTCCTCACGTGGTTCCTCGGCGCCCTCGCCGTCTACGTCGCCGCCGGGGCCGTGCTCGTCCTGGTCCACGACGGGGTCATGGAGGACGCCCTCGCGCGGGTCTCCGCGGCCTCGTCGGTGTGGTCGTCGAGCGACCCCAAGCTCGCGGCCATCGGCTACGTGTGGACCCCGCTGCCGGCGCTGCTCATGGTGCCGTTCACGCCGCTGCGGGTCCTGTGGCCCGCGCTGGTGTCCCAGGGCTACCTCGCGGCGCTGCTCTCCGCGGTCGCCAGCGCCGCAGCCGTGGCCACGACCTGGGGGCTCCTGGGCGACCTGCGGGTCCGCCCGCTCCCGCGCGTGCTGACGACGCTGCTCTTCGCCCTGTCGCCGATGGTGCTGCTCTACGCCGGCAACGGGATGACCGAGGCGCTGCTCGTCGCGTTCCTGCTCGCCGCGGCGCGCCGCCTGCTCGCGTGGGTGCGCGACGGTGAGACCACGGCGCTGGTGGCTGCGGGGCTCTTCCTCGCGCTGGGCTACCTCGCCCGCTACGAGGCGTTGGTGGCGACCCTCGGCGCCGCCGTCGTGGTCACCGTCGTCACCGCGCGCCGCACCGGCACCCTGCGCCGTCCTGCTCGACGTCGGGACGCGGTCCTGGTCGACGTCGGGCTCGTGGCCGGCCCGCCGGCCGCCGCGTTCGTGCTCTGGGCCGTCGTGAGCTGGCTGGTCGTCGGCTCGCCGTTCGAGCAGTTCACCTCCGCCTACGGCAACGCGGCGCTGCTCGCGGGGGCCGACGCCGCCGCGGTGTCGATCGCCGTTCCCGCTCGCCAGTTGACGTGGCTCGCGCCGGCGCTCGTGCCCCTGCTGGTCCTGGTCCTCGCCCGGGCGCTGTGGCGTGCGCCCCGGGGCCCCGCCCTCGCGCTGGTCGCCGTGCCCGTGGCCCTGTTCGGCGCCGTGCTGGCGTTCGAGTGGGTCACCTACCTGTCCGGGAACCTCTTCGGCTTCCTCCGCTACCAGATCACCGCCATCCCGCTGGTCGTCGTGCTGCTCGGCCTGCTGCTGGCCCGTGATCACGACGACCGTCGCGACGACGAGCCGGGCACGGCCGCCGCCGTGCTGCGGGCCGGCGTGGGCGCGCTGGTCGTCGTGGCGGTGCTCGGTGCGGGGATCGCCACCTCGGCGCGGGCGATGGTCACCGAGCCGGTGGACGCGACGCAGGAGTACCACCGCGTCGCCCCGCTGGCCGGCGCGCCCACCGCGGAGTCCGCGCTGGGTATGTGGGCCTCCGACCGCGAGGTCGCCGAGCGCGTCGACGCGATGGACCTCCCGGCCGCGAGCGTGCTCGTCGACTCCGGCAGCGGATTCGCCGTCGTCGCCGCGAGCCGGCACCCGGAGCGGTTCCTCATCACCTCCGACGACGGCTTCGCGGCGGCGCTGGCCGACCCGCCGGCGCACGGCATCCGCGTGGTGCTGCGCTCGGAGGGCGGCGGCGTCGACGCCGTCCGGGCCCGCTGGGCCTCCCTCGGCACGCCCGCCGGGCCGGCCTGGGCCCGGCCGCTCGGTGCGGTGGCCCCGGCCACGCGGTTCTCGCCCACCTGGACGCTCTGGGAGGTGAGCGGGCGGCCGTGAGCGGGGGCCGCCCGACTACCGCGCGCTACCCACGGGTAGAACCGCAGCGCACCGCACGGGACGACGACGTACCGGAGGACGCGATGGCGCACGGGCAGGATGCCGAGCCGGACATGCCGGAGGCGGTGCGCCACGTGTGGCGCGACGTGCTGCGCCGCGACCCGCACCAGGAGCTGTTCCACGCCGACGTCCGCGGGGCGCTGCGCAGCATCGCGCCGGTGCTCGTCGAGCACCCGGAGTACACCGACGTCGTCGGGCGGCTGTGCGAGCCCGAGCGGGTCATCGTGTTCCGCGTCCCGTGGACCGACGACCACGGCCGGGTGCGGGTGAACCGCGGGTTCCGCGTCCAGTTCAACTCCGCGCTCGGGCCCTACAAGGGCGGGCTGCGGTTCGCGCCGACGGTCGACCTCGACGTCGTCAAGTTCCTCGGCTTCGAGCAGGTGTTCAAGAACGCCCTGACCGGCCAGGACATCGGCGGGGGCAAGGGCGGTGCCGACGTCGACCCGAAGGAGCTCTCGACGGGCGAGCTCATGCGGTTCTGCCAATCCTTCGCCACGGAGCTGGCCCAGCACGTCGGCGCCACGATCGACGTCCCTGCCGGCGACATGGGCGTGGGGCCGCGCGAGATCGGCTGGATCTACGGGCAGTACCAGCGCCTCGTCGGCCACCACGAGCCCGGCGCCTTCACCGGCAAGCCGGCCGTGCTCGGCGGCTCGGCGCTGCGGCCGGAGGCGACGGGGTTCGGCGCCGTCTACTTCACCCAGCGCATGCTCGCCGAGCAGGGCAAGGACCTCGACGGCGCCCGCGTCGTCGTCTCGGGCAGCGGCAACGTCGCGCTCTTCGCGATGGAAAAGGTGATCGCGGCCGGCGGCACCGTCGTGGGCTGCTCGGACTCGCGGGGCTCGGTGTCCGAGCCCGACGGCGTCGACGTCGACCTCCTGCGCGAGATCAAGGGCCAGCGCGGCTCGGTCGCCGACTACGCCGAGAAGCGGTCCGGGGCGACGTCGGGGTCGGACTCGGCGTTCCTGCTCGAGTGCGACGTCGCCCTGCCGTGCGCGACGCAGAACGAGATCGGCACGGACGAGGCCCGCGCGCTGGTCGACCACGGCTGCTGGGTGGTCGCCGAGGGCGCCAACGGGCCGGTCCGCCCGGAGGCGCGCGAGGTGCTGCGCGCGGCGGGCGTCGGCTTCGGGCCGGGCAAGGCCGTGAACTCCGGCGGCGTCGCGGTGTCCGCGCTGGAGATGCAGCAGAACGCGGGCCGCGAGCGGTGGACCGCCGAGGACGTCGACACGCGTCTCCAGCAGATCATGTCCGACGCCTACGACCGGGTCCGCGACGCCGGCGAGCGCTACCACGGCGACCCGGCCGACCTGGAGAACGGCGCCAACGCCGCCGGCTTCCTGCGGGTCGCCGAGGCGATGACGAGCCTGGGCGTCGTCTAGGCCGATGGGGTAGACCTCCGGGCATGCACAGCGCCTCGGTCACCCCCGCCCCGTTCAGCTTCACCGAGCTGACACCGACGGCGTTCCTCGACCGGTCCGCGCACGCCTTCGCCACCTGCGATGCGATCGTGGACGGCGACCGGCGCTTCACCTACGCCGAGTTCGGCGCGCGGTCCCGGCGGCTGGCCGGCGCCCTGCACGAGCAGGGCGTGGAGCCGGGGGACCGCGTCGCCGCGCTCGCCACCAACAGCCACGTCATGCTCGAGTGCCACCACGGCGTGCCCTACGCCGGCGCGGTGCTCGTGCCGCTGAACACCCGGCTCTCGGTCGACGAGATGGTCCACATCGTCGAGCACTCCGGGGCGCGGCTGCTCATCGCCACCCGCGAGCTGGTCGAGAACGCCCGCGCGGTGGCCGAGCGGACCGGCATCGACCTCGTCGAGGAGGGCGAGCGCTACGAGTCGCTGATCGCCGACGCCCCCGAGCGCGTCGTGCCCGTCGCCGACGAGCGGGGCCTGCTCGCGATCAACTACACGTCGGGCACCACCGGGCGGCCCAAGGGCGTGATGTACCACCACCGCGGCGCGAACCTCCAGGCGCTCGCGATGGCCTTCCACCTGCGCCTGCAGCCCGCGTCGCGCTACCTGTGGACGCTGCCGATGTTCCACTGCGACGGCTGGTGCTTCCCCTGGGCGGTCACCGCGGCGGGCGGGCTGCACGTGTGCCTGCGCGCGATCGACGCCGAGGAGATCTGGCGCCTGATCCGGGGCGAGGGCGTCACCCACTACTGCGCGGCGCCGACGGTGCTGACGATGATCGCCCACGCCGAGGCCGCGCAGGAGGGCCCGGCGCCGGAGCGGGTCACGGTCGCGACCGGGGGTGCGCCGCCCTCGCCGACGCTGCTGGCGCGGATGGACGAGCTCGGCATGGACGTCACGCACCTCTACGGCCTCACCGAGACCTACGGGCCGGCGAGCGTCAACGACTGGCACCCCGAGTGGGACGACCTCGACGCCGCCGAGCAGGCGCGGCTCAAGGCCCGGCAGGGCGTCGGGAACGTCGTCGCGCAGCGGCTGCGGGTGATCGACGAGCAGACCGGCGAGGAGGTCCCGTCCGACGGCGAGACGCTCGGCGAGCTCGTGCTGCGCGGCAACGACGTCATGCTCGGCTACTACCGCGACCCCGAGGCCACCGCCGAGGTCGACGCCGACGGCTGGTTCCGCACCGGCGACCTGGGCGTCGTCCACCCCGACGGCTACGTCGAGATCCGCGACCGGAGCAAGGACGTGATCATCTCCGGCGGCGAGAACATCGCGTCGGTCGAGGTCGAGCGCGTGCTGGACAGCCACCCGGCGGTCATCGAGTCGGCGGTCGTCGGCGCGCCCGACGAGCGGTGGGGCGAGGTGCCCGTCGCGTACGTGACGGTGTCGCAGGAGGTCGACCCCGACGAGCTGGTCGAGCACGTCCGGATCCACCTGGCCCGGTTCAAGGCGCCGAAGCGGATCGTGTTCGGCGAGCTGCCCAAGACCTCGACCGGGAAGATCCAGAAGAACGTGCTCCGCGACCGGGAGTGACCGGCGCCTACGGTGGCGCCGTGACGTCACCGCTGCCCTACGGCTCCTGGCCGACGCCGATCACCTCCGAGCTCGTCGTGGCCGCCGCGGTGCGCCTCGACGACGTGCGCCCGGACGGCCGCGGGGGTGTCGTGTGGGGCGAGGGCCGGGCGGCCGAGGGCGGGCGCACGCAGCTGGTGCACCGGGCCGCCGACGGTGCGGTCACCGAGCTGCTCGGGGAGGGCGCCAACGCGCGCTCGGCGGTCCACGAGTACGGCGGCGGCGCGTGGTGGGTGCACGAGGGCGTCCTCTGGTACGTCGACTGGGCCGACCAGCGCCTGCGCCGCCTCGACCCCGGTGGCGAGCCCGTCGTCCTCACCCCCGACCCCGCCGTCCCGCGCGGCGACCGCTACGCCGACGGCGACGTCGCCCCCGACGGCACGTGGCTGGTGTGCGTCCGCGAGCACCATCCCCGCGAGCACGCGCCGGCGAGCGAGGTGGTGAACGAGGTCGTGCGCCTCGACGCCCGCGAGCCGAGCGAGCCGCAGGTGCTCGTCACCGGCCCGGACTTCGTCGCCGCGCCCCGCCTGTCACCGGACGCCACCCGCCTCGCCTTCGTGTCCTGGGACCACCCGTCGATGCCGTGGGACGACACGGTGCTCACCGTGCGGGACCTCGCGACCGGGGTCGACACGGTCGTCGCGGGCGGTCCCGGCGAGTCGGTCGGCGAGCCGGTCTGGCAGGTCGACCGGTCGCTGCACTTCCTCTCCGACCGCACCGGCTGGTGGAACCTCTACCGCTGGTCCCCCGACGACGGCGTCACCCCGCTGGTGGTGCTCGACGCCGAGATCGGCCTGCCGGCGTGGCAGCTCGCCGGCGCGCGGCACGCGACGGTCGGGGACCGCGTGGTGGTCGCGCGGTCGTCGCAGGGGTTCGACGCGCTGGCCGTCCGGGACGCGGACGGGACGGTGACCGAGCTGGACACCCCGTTCACGGCCATCCGCTCGGTGCGGGCGGACGGGGAGGACGGGGTCGTGTGCGTCGCGGGCTCGCCGACCGCCGAGCCCGGGGTGCACCGGATCGCGCTCGCCGGGACCGTCACCACGCTGCGCCCGCCCCGCGACCTCGGCCTCGACCCGGCGACGATCGCGGTGCCGGAGCCGATGACGTTCCCGTCCACCGACCCGTCGGGCGCGCCGCGGGAGGCGCACGCGCTGTACTACCCGCCGGCCGGGGAGGGGCCGGCGGACGCTCGGCCGCCGCTCCTCGTCGTCATCCACGGCGGGCCGACCGGGGCCGCGGCGCCGGTGCTGAACCTCGGCCTGCAGTACTGGACGAGCCGCGGCTTCGGGGTCGTCGACGTCGACCACGGCGGCTCCACGGGGTACGGCCGCGCCTACCGCGAGCAGCTCCGGGGCGCCTGGGGGATCGTCGACGTCGCCGACTGCCTCGCCGCGGCCCGCGCGCTCGCCGACGCGGGGCGGGTCGACCCGGCACGCCTCGCCATCCGCGGCGGCTCGGCGGGCGGCTTCACGACGCTGGCGGCGCTGGCGCGCGAGGACACCCCGTTCTCGGCGGGCGCCGACCACTTCGGGGTGGCCGACCTCGAGGCCCTCGCCCAGGAGACGCACAAGTTCGAGTCGCGCTACCTCGACGGCCTGGTCGGGCCGTACCCGCCGGCGCGGGACGTCTACGTCGAGCGCTCGCCGATCACGCACGTCGACCGGCTCGCGACGCCGCTGATCGTGCTGCAGGGCGACGAGGACGCGATCGTGCCGCCGAACCAGTCGGAGATGATCGTCGACGCCCTGCGCCGCCGCGGGGTGCCCGTCGCCTACCTGCTCTTCCCCGGCGAGCAGCACGGCTTCCGCCGGGCCGAGAACATCCGCCGGGCGCTCGACGCGGAGCTGGCGTTCTACGCGCGGATGTTCGGCTTCGCGCTGCCGCCGGGCGAGGACATCGCGCCGGTGGAGGTCGAGGTGGGCTGAACCGGGCAGGCGGGGAGTCCGTCCGGCGGATGCGCGCGATGTCCGCTTCCGTCCGGGGTCGGCCGGGTGCACCCTGGAACCGTCACGGCGGGTGAGGAGGGCACGTCATGGCTTCACGACTGGCCCGGCTGTTCGGGCGCCGGAACGAGGACCGTACGGCCGAGACCTCGCCCCCGGCCTACACCGGGGTGGGCGCGCCGCGGGAGTACGCGCCGCCGTCCGGGGCGCCCGGTCACGGCACGGCGCCCTACGGGCCCACGCCCGTGCGGACGCCGTACGAGGAGGCGGTGCGCCGGCGGCGCGCGGCCGACCACCACGTCGCCGAGTACGAGCGCTTCGACGCCCGGCTCTCGGCGCAGATCCACGAAGCCCAGCAGGCCGAGCGCACCGACTACGTGCGCGAGCTGCTCTCCCGCCAGCAGTCCGTCCGCGCCCGCCTGGAGGAGGCGACGCTGCTCCGCAACCGGCTGCTCGCGGCCGAGCAGGAGCACCAGCGGCAGCGGTGACCGGGCGGCGGTGATCGGGCTCCGGTGACCGGGCGGGCGGTGGGCTACCGCTGCGTGTGCGGCACCACGTAGACCGCGGTGCCGTACGCGGCGATCTCGCTCGCGGTGGTGGCGATCTCGTTGCAGTCGAAGCGCAGCGCGAGCACCGCGTTGGCGCCGTGCGCCATGGCCTCCTCCGAGAGCCGTCCGAGCGCCTCGTGGCGCGAGTCGGAGAGCAGCTTCGACAGGCCCTTGAGCTCGCCGCCGGCCATCGCCTTGAAGCCCGCGCCCATGGTCGAGAACATGTTCCGGCTGCGGACGGTCAGCCCGAAGACCTCGCCGAACACGCGCACGACCTCGTAGCCGGGCAGGTCGTTCATGGTCGAGAGCAGGATCGGGTACCGCTGTCCCTGGAACTGCCCCTGCTGCTGGCCCTGGGGCTGGCCCGGCTGCTGACCCTGCTGCTGCGGCTGCACGGCGCGGACTGTAGCGGCCGTCCGCGCCGCTCGGGCGTCACACGGGTGAGGCGCGCAGGGCCGCCCGGGTCATCGCGACGAGCACGGGCGCGGCGACCTCGGCGCGGGTGTGGCCGGCGCTGCGCGGCGTCGAGTTCATCAGCCCGAACGCGGCGTGCGCGGCGACGCGGGCGGCCTCCTCGCCCGCCGCGAGCCCGGCGCGCTGCAGGGCGTCGACCCAGATCTCCACGTAGGCGCGCTGCAGGCCGCGGACCCGGCGGCGCGAGGGGTCGGGGAGGTTCGCCAGGTCGCGGTCCTGGACGGTGATCAGCTCGGGCTGGCGCAGGGCGAAGTCGGTGTGGAAGGCGACGAGCGCGTCGAGCAGCGCGACCGGGTCGGCGTGCTCGGCCGCCCGCTCCTGCCCGCCCGCGAGCAGGTGCTCGCTGATGCCGACGAGCATCTCGGCGAGCAGGCCCTCCTTGGACGGGAAGTGCCGGTAGAGCGCCGGCCCGCTGACCCCGACGGCCGCGCCGATCCCGTCGATGGACACGCCGTGGAAGCCGTGGCGCGCGAAGAGCCGCGCGGCCTCGGTGAGGATCTGCTCGCGGCGGGACGTGGTGACGGGCACCCTCGGCACACTAACGCCTCTTGCCAGGCCGTGTGAACGGTCGCTAACGTGAATGAGCGTTAACTACCACCGCGACGAGGAGGTCAGGGTGGCCGCGCCGAGCACCGACCATGTGCGTGATCTTCCGAGCCATAGCTCAGAAGATCACGCACGTACGGGCCATCGCGCTCTGGTCGCCGACCTGCGCGAGCGCCTGGCGACCGCGCGGCTCGGCGGCCCGGAGCGCTCGCGGGCACGCCACGTCGAGCGCGGCAAGATGCTGCCGCGCGACCGCGTCGACGCCCTGCTCGACCCGTCGAGCCCGTTCCTCGAGCTCTCGCCGCTGGCCGCCACCGGGATGTACGGCGACGCCGCCCCGGGCGCCGGGATCATCACCGGCATCGGGCGCATCGCCGGGCGCGAGTGCGTCGTCGTCGCCAACGACGCCACCGTCAAGGGCGGCACCTACTACCCGATGACGGTCAAGAAGCACCTGCGCGCTCAGGAGGTGGCGCTGCACAACCGCCTGCCCTGCGTCTACCTCGTCGACTCCGGCGGCGCGTTCCTGCCCGAGCAGGACCAGGTCTTCCCCGACCGCGAGCACTTCGGGCGCATCTTCTACAACCAGGCGACGATGTCCGGGCTCGGCATCCCGCAGATCGCCGCGGTGCTGGGCAGCTGCACCGCCGGCGGCGCGTACGTCCCGGCGATGAGCGACGAGGCGATCATCGTGCGCGACCAGGGCACGATCTTCCTCGGCGGCCCGCCGCTGGTGAAGGCGGCGACGGGCGAGGAGGTCACCGCCGAGGAGCTGGGCGGCGGCGTCCTGCACGCGCGCACCTCCGGCGTCGTCGACCACCTCGCCGACGACGACGCGCACGCGCTGTCGATGGTGCGCGACATCGTCGACACGCTCGGCCCGCGCGTGCCGCCGCCGTGGGAGCGCCGCCCCACCGTCGAGCCGGAGCACGACCCGGCCGAGCTCTACGACGTCGTCCCCGTCGACGGGCGCACGGCGTACGACGTGCACGAGGTGATCACGCGCCTGGTCGACGGGAGCGCGTTCACGCCGTTCAAGCCCGACTACGGCACCACGCTCGTCACCGGCTTCGCGCGCCTGCACGGGCACCCGGTCGGCATCGTCGCCAACAACGGCGTGCTCTTCCGCGAGTCGGCGCTCAAGGGCGCGCACTTCGTCGAGCTCTGCGACCAGCGCGGCATCCCGCTGGTCTTCCTGCAGAACATCACCGGCTTCATGGTCGGCCGCGAGTACGAGGCGGGCGGCATCGCCAAGGACGGCGCGAAGATGGTCACCGCCGTCGCCACCACGCGCGTGCCCAAGCTGACCGTCGTCATCGGCGGCTCGTACGGCGCCGGCAACTACGCGATGAGCGGGCGGGCCTACTCGCCGCGCTTCCTGTGGATGTGGCCCAACGCGCGGATCAGCGTGATGGGCGCCGAGCAGGCCGCGACCGTCCTCGGCACCGTCGGGTCCTCGGAGGCGGAGAACGTCCGCGAGCAGTACGAGCGCCAGGGCCACCCGTACTACTCGACCGCGCGCCTCTGGGACGACGGCGTCATCGACCCCGCCGAGACCCGCACCGTGCTCGGCCTCGCGCTCTCGGCCTGCGCCAACGCCCCCCTCGACCCGCCGCACTTCGGCGTCTTCCGGATGTGAGCGCCTCCATGTTCAGCAGTGTGCTCATCGCCAACCGCGGCGAGATCGCCGTGCGGATCGCCAAGACCCTGCACGCGCGGGGGCTGCGGGCCGTCGCGGTGTACACCGACCCCGACGCCGATGCGCCGCACGTCGCGGCCGCCGACGTCGCCGTGCGCGTGCCCGACTACCTCGACGGGGCCGCGATCGTCGAGGCCGGCCGGTCGGTGGGCGCGCAGGCCGTGCACCCCGGCTACGGCTTCCTCGCCGAGAACGCGGCGTTCGCCCGCGACGTGGAGCGCGCCGGGCTGACCTGGATCGGCCCGCCGCCCGCGGCCATCGAGGCGATGGGCGACAAGATCCGCGCGAAGGCGACGGTCGGGCCCGCGGGCGTGCCGCTGGTGCCCGGGTCCGACGGCTCGGGGCTCGACGACGCGCAGGTCGCGGCCGCCGCGCGGGAGATCGGCTTCCCGGTGCTGCTCAAGCCCAGCGCGGGCGGGGGCGGCAAGGGCATGCACGTCGTCACGCGCGACGCCGACCTCGACGACGCGATCGCCGCGGCCCGGCGCGAGGCACGGGGCAGCTTCGGCGACGACACGCTGCTCGTCGAGCGGTACGTCACCGACCCCCGCCACGTCGAGATCCAGGTGCTCGCCGACGCGCACGGCACCGTCGTGCACCTCGGCGAGCGGGAGTGCTCGCTGCAACGCCGGCACCAGAAGGTCGTCGAGGAGGCGCCGTCGGCGGTGCTCGACGGCCGGCAGCGCCACGCCATGGGGCAGGCCGCGGTCGAGGCCGCGAAGGCCTGCGGCTACGTCGGCGCGGGCACGGTCGAGTTCGTCACGAACGCCGACGCGAGCGAGTTCTTCTTCCTGGAGATGAACACCCGGCTGCAGGTCGAGCACCCCGTCACCGAGGAGGTCGTGCGCATCCGCGGGCGGCGCCTCGACCTCGTCGCCGAGCAGCTGCGCATCGCCGCCGGGGAGCCGCTGGACTACGACCAGGGCGACATCCGCATCGAGGGCCACGCCGTCGAGGTCCGGCTCTACGCCGAGGACCCGGCCCGTGGCTTCCTGCCCACCGGCGGGACGGTGCTGGACCTGGTGTGGCCCGAGCGGGCGCGCGTCGACGCGGGCGTGGCGGTCGGCACCGAGGTCGGGTCCCGCTACGACCCGATGCTCGCCAAGATCATCACCAGCGGCCCGACGCGCGCCGCGGCCCTCGACCGCCTCGACGCCGCGCTCGCCGCCACCACCGTGTTGGGCGTGCGCACCAACCTCGCCTGGCTGCGCACCCTGATCGCCGACGACGACGTGCGCGCCGGTCGGCTCGACACCGGGCTGATCGGGCGGTTGCCGGCGCCGGTCGAGGACCTCCCGGACGACGTCCTCGCCGCCGCGGCGCTGGCCGGCCTGCTCGACCTGGCGGACCGCTCCGGCGGCGACGCCCCGTTCGACCGCATCGGGGGCTGGCGTCTCGGCGCCGACCCCGCGCCCGCGCGCTGGCGCCTCGTCCCCGCCGCGGGGGCGAGCGGCGACCCCGTGGACGTCGCGGTCGCCGGACCGCCCACCGGCGCCACGGTCACCGTCGGCACGGGGAGTTCAGCCGGCGTCCCGCGCCCGGTCTCCGCCCGCCGCGACGGCGCCGAGCTGGTCCTCGTCCTCGACGGCACCACGCGCCGTTTCCGCGTGGTGACCAGCGGGGGAGCGGACGGCGTCCGCTGGCTCGGCCGCGAGGGCGGGGTCTGGGCGCTGCGCGAGCAGGAGCGCCTGCGCGCCGCCCGCACCGCGGCCGGCGGCGCGGACGGGCCCCTCACCGCGCCGATGCCCGGCACGGTCACCGCCGTCGAGGTCGCCGAGGGCGACCACGTCACCGCCGGCCAGCGACTCGTCGTCGTCGAGGCCATGAAGATGGAGCACGTCGTGTCGGCGCCGACCGACGGCGTCGTCAAGGACCTGGCCGCGAAGGCCGGGGCCGCCGTCGCCCTCGACGCACCGCTCGTCACCGTCGTGCCCGACCCGGGAGAATGATCATGCAGCTGTCCGACGAGCACGAGGCCCTCCGCGCCACCGTCGAGGACTTCGCGCAGAAGGAGGTCGCGCCGGTCATCGGCGACCTCTACATCCAGGAGAAGTTCCCGTACGACCTGGTCGCGTCGATGGGCGAGATGGGCCTGTTCGGCCTGCCGGTGCCCGAGGAGTACGACGGCATGGGCGGCGACTACGTCGCGCTGTGCGTCGCCCTCGAGGAGCTCGGCCGGGTCGACCAGTCGGTCGCGATCACCCTCGAGGCCGGCGTCTCGCTGGGGATCATGCCGATCCTGCGGTTCGGGTCCGACGAGCAGAAGCAGCAGTACCTGCCCGACCTCGCCACCGGCCGCCGGCTCGGCGCGTTCGGGCTGACCGAGGCCGGCGGCGGGTCCGACGCCGGCGCCACGCGGACCACCGCGAAGGTCGACGGCGACCAGTGGGTGATCAACGGGTCGAAGGCGTTCATCACCAACTCCGGCACCGACATCACCTCACTGGTCACGGTCACCGCCGTCACCGACCGCGGCGACGACGGCAAGAAGGAGATCTCGGCGATCCTCGTCCCGTCCGGGACCCCGGGCTTCACCGTCGCCCCGAGCTACTCGAAGGTCGGCTGGAACGCCTCGGACACCCACGAGCTCGCCTTCGACGACTGCCGGGTGCCCGAGGCGAACCTCGTCGGGCAGCGGGGCCGCGGCTACGCCCAGTTCCTCTCGATCCTCGACGAGGGCCGGGTCGCGATCGCCGCGCTCTCCACCGGCGCCGCGCAGGGCTGCGTCGACGAGTCCCTGCGCTACGCCCGCGAGCGCGAGGCGTTCGGCGCCGCGATCGGGACCTACCAGGGCATCCAGTTCAAGATCGCCGAGATGGAGGCGCGCACCGTCTGCGCCCGCCTGGCGTGGCACGACGCGGCCGCGAAGATGGCCGCCGGGCTGCCGTTCAAGAAGGAGGCGGCGGTGGCGAAGCTCGTGAGCTCCAACGCCGCGATGGACAACGCACGCGACGCCACCCAGATCTTCGGCGGCTACGGCTTCATGAACGAGTACCCGGTGGCCCGCCACTACCGCGACTCGAAGATCCTGGAGATCGGCGAGGGCACCAGCGAGGTCCAGAAGATCCTCATCGCCCGGCACCTGGGGCTCTGATGTGCGCTCCGCGCTGGTGAGCAGAAAGAAGTGCTCCAGCACTTCTTTCTGCTCACGTGCGCCGGAGGCGCACCTCCCGCAGGGCCAGGAACAGCGGGAAGGTGAAGGCCACGGCGATCACGAAGCTGAGCACCACGAGCAGCCCGATCACCAGCGGCCGGAACGCGAGCCGGCGGCCCTCGACGACCATCACGATGCAGGCCGCGACGGCCATGACGATGATGTCGACGGCCGCGGAGCTGCTCGCGGCGTTGGCGAACCAGCCGCCGAGGTAGTCGGTGCCGCCCTGGGCGAAGAAGGCCAGGTTGAAGTACCAGGTCCCGACGAGGCCGACCACCGAGAGGACGGCGTAGACGGCGACGAGGGCCGGGCTGCCCGTGCGGCGGGACGCGAGCGTGGTCATGACTGGGGCTCCAGGACGCGGTCGGTGGTGGCGCGGCGGCGGGTGCCGCCGCGCAGGACGAGCAGGGTGCCGGCGACCGTCGCGGCGACGAGGACCGCGGCGGCGGCGAGGGTCGGCGCGTCGGGGGCGATGATCGACTGGCCGCGCAGCGCCTGCCAGGTCAGCAGCGCGGTCAGGCCCGCCCAGGCGGCGCCGGCGACGCCGACCAGCCGGGCGCGCACGGCGACGTCGCGGAGCCCGGGCCGCCGGGCGGCGAGGAGGAGCAGGGCGAGGGCGAGCAGCGGGAGGCCCTGCAGCGCGTGCAGGCCGACGAAGTGGGCGATGCGCAGGTCGCCGCCGGTGGTGCTCCAGCCGACGAGCGGCAGGCCCGCCCCGCCGTCGGGCACCCCGACCGCGTGGGCGCCGGCCGTCGTCATCCGGCCCGTCTCCTGCGCCGCGGCGATCTGGGCGCCCGTCGGGCTGGTCATGAGGAAGGCGACGGCCATGCCCGCCAGCGTCACGACGAGGCCGAGGCGGACGGCCCACGCGGTGTCGGCGGCGAGGGTGCGCTCGCGCAGCAGCAGGACGCCGATGCCGGCCGTCGCCACCCACAGCACGACGATGGTGGTGCCCATGACCGCCCACACCGCGGTGTCGAGCGGGGTGGCGATGTTGAAGTGGCTGGCACGGCCGCGGAGCACCTGGCCGACGATGGCGATCATCTCGATGGCGCCGGCGGTGGCGACGACCGCGCCGCCGCGTCGGGCCCACCGGCGGGTGCGGGGCGTGCTGACCAGCGAGATCATCCAGACGAGGGTGGCGGCGTAGAGGACGAAGCTGACGGAGAACTTGAGCGGCTTGGCCCAGATCGGCTGCCCACCCAGCAGGCGGGGGTCGAGCACGAGCCCCGCCAGGCACACGACCGCGAGCGCGGCCATGGCCGCGCCGAACGCGGAGAGGGCCCGGGACTCCCGGACCATCGAGCGGATAGTGACACTGTCCATGTATGGAGAGTAGGACTATCCGAGTTGGCCGTCCAGAGGGGAGAGCGATGCGGATCGGGGAACTGAGCCGCCGGACCGACGTGAGCGTGGCGTCGATCAAGTACTACCTGCGCGAGGGCCTCCTGCCGCCCGGCGAGCTGAGCAGCCCGAACCAGGCGCAGTACGACGACGCCCACGTCCGCCGGCTGCGCCTGATCCGTGCGCTCGTCGACGTCGGGGGCCTGACGATCGCCGGGGCGCGCGACGTGCTGGCCGCCGTCGACGACGAGCAGGTATCGCTGTACGCGGCCCTCGGTCGGGCGCAGGACGCGGTGATGACCCGGACCGAGCCCGTCGACGACGACGCCACCGCGCGGGCCGAGAAGGCCGTCGCCGAGATGGTCGAGCGGCGGGGCTGGACCACCTCGGAGACGAACCCGGGATGGCGGACGGCGGTCGACGTGCTCGCCGCACTCGACCGGCACGGGGGCGAGCGGGTCGCCGGGCTGCTCGACGTCTACGCCGGGGCCATGGAGACGGTGGCCGAGCACGAGGTCGCGGCGGTCGTCGACACCGAGCAGCGCGAGCGGTCGATCGAGCGCGTGGTCACCGGCATCGTGCTCGGCGGCGCGCTGATCGCCGCGCTGCGGGGGATGGCCGAGCAGTCGGCGGCGGCGGCCCGGTACGGCGGCGGTGCGGCGCCGGGCGGCGGCGCGGTCTAGCGTCCGGCCCATGGCTGCTCGGATCGACTTCCCGTCCCGCATCGGCGTCTGGTGGACCAGCGACACGTGGCCGATCCAGGACGCGCAGCAGGCCGCCCGCGACATCGAGGCGATGGGCTACGGCTCGCTGTTCTACGGCGAGGCCTACGGCAAGGAGACGCTGACGCAGGCCGGCGCGTTCCTCGCCGCCACCGACCGGCTCGTCGTCGGCACCGGCATCGCCAACATCCACGCCCGCGACCCCATCGCCGCCGAGAGCGGCGGGCGCACGCTCACCGCGCTTCACCCCGGGCGCTTCGTCCTCGGGCTCGGCGTGAGCCACGCGCCGCTGGTCGAGCGCGGGCGGGGCGGCACGTACTCCAAGCCGCTGGCGACGATGCGCGACTACCTGCAGCGCATGGCCGCGGTGCCCGAGCAGATCGAGCCCGGCGCCGGACGTCCGGCGCGGCTGGTCGCGGCGCTCGGGCCGAAGATGATCGAGCTCGCCGGCGCGGAGACCGACGGCGTGCACCCCTACCTCGTCACGCCGGAGCAGACCCGCGTCACGCGCGAGGCGCTCGGGCCCGACAGGTGGGTCGTCTCGGAGCAGGCGGTGGCGGTGGGGGGCGACGAGGAGGACGCGATGCGCCGCGCCCACACCCACCTCGAGATCTACTCGGGCCTGCCGAACTACCGGAACTCCTGGCTGCGCCAGGGCTTCGAGGAGTCCGACATGCCGCGCGGGGGCTCCGACCGGCTCAAGAAGGCGCTGGTCGGGATGGGCGACATCGACACGATCGCGGCGTCGGTGACCGCGCACCTCGACGCCGGGGCCGACCACGTCCTGGTGCAGGCCCTCGGCGAGAACCCGATGGCCGACCCCCGCGACGACCTGCGCGAGCTGGCCGCCGCCCTGGGCTTGTGAGTGATTTTCCCGGCTATGGCCGGGAACATCACTCACGTGCGGGTGTCGGTGCGGATCGGGTGCCCGGGCGGGACCTCGACGAGGACGATCGCGCGGCCGTCGGGGTCGGCGATCCAGCACTCGTCGAGGCCCCAGAACTCCCGCCGGGGCTCGCGCGTCGGCGTGACGCCGCGGTCGCGGAGCTCGGCCACCGCGTCCGGCAGCGAGCGCACCTGCAACCACAGGGCGTCGTCGCCGATCGTCACCGCGCCCGCCCGGGAGAGCTCCAGGTAGCCGGTGCCGAGGAAGAACACCACGCCGCCGGGGAACTCCCGCGCCACCGCGAGGCCGAGCGTCTCGGCGTAGAAGCGCCGCGAGACCTCCCAGTCGCGCGGGCGTACGAGGATGCGGCTCGACAGGATCTCCACGCTCGTCCCTCCGTCGGGGGTCACGATTGACCGGTCGGGCTCCGGGAAACTCGCAGGGGTGACTCCCGAGCCCGATCCCCGGCGCTGGCGTGCCCTCGCGGTCTGCCTCATCGCCGGGTTCATGACGCTGCTCGACGTCAGCATCGTCAACGTGGCCCTGCCGTCCATGCAGCGGGGCATCGGCGCGTCGGCGGCGGAGCTGTCGTGGGTGGTCTCGGGCTACGCGCTGACGTTCGGGCTCGTGCTCGTCGCGTCCGGGCGCCTCGGCGACGACCGCGGCCGCAAGAAGATGTTCATGATCTCGCTGGCGCTGTTCACGATGACCAGCGCGGCCGCCGGGCTGGCGCCGGACGGGACGTGGCTCGTGGTGTTCCGCCTGCTGCAGGGCGCGGCCGGCGGCATGCTGAACCCGCAGGTCATCGGCTTCATCCAGCAGCTCTTCCAGGGCCGCGAGCGGGGCCGGGCGTTCGGCCTGTTCGGCGCCGCGATCGGCATCTCGACGGCCATCGGCCCGCTGCTCGGCGGCCTGCTGCTCGAGTGGGGCGGCGCGACCGACGGCTGGCGCTGGGTCTTCTACGTCAACGTGCCGATCGGGATCGCGGCCCTGGCCCTCGGCGCCCGCCTGCTGCCGCGCGACACCGCGGCGGCGGAGGAGAAGCGGCCGCTCGACACGATCGGGGCGGTGCTGCTCGGCGGCGCGGTGGTCTCGCTCATGGTGCCGCTGGTGCTCTCCGAGCGGGACCCGGCGAGCGCGCCGTGGTGGCTCGTGGGCGTCGCCGCCGTCCTGCTCGTGGTCTTCGTGCTCTGGGAGCGCCGCGCCCGCCGGGCCCACGGCCACCCCCTGGTGGACTTCGCGCTGCTGCGCACCCGCAGCTACGCGCTGGGCACCTCGCTCGGCCTGCTCTACTTCGCGGGCTTCACCGCGATCTTCTTCGTCGTCACGCTCTTCCTGCAGAACGGGCGCGGCTACACCCCGCTCGAGGCCGGCCTGGCGCTGACGCCGTTCGCGCTCGGCTCGGCGGTGTCCTCGGCGGTCGGCGGGCGGCTGGTGTCGCGGCTCGGCAAGCCGCTGGTCGTGGGCGGGCTCGTCGCCGTCGCGCTCGGGCTGGTCGCCGTCGACGTCGTCCTGCGCCTCGACCCGCAGCAGGTCGGCTGGGCGATCGCCGGGCCGCTGCTGCTCGCCGGCGTCGGCAGTGGGCTGGTGATCGCGCCGAACCAGACCCTCGCGCTCGAGGAGGTCCCCGCCCGGGAGGGCGGCACCGCCGCCGGGGTCCTGCAGACGGGCCAGCGCGTCGGCTCGGCCATCGGCATCTCCGCGGTCGGCGCGGTGTTCTTCGGCCAGCTCACGGCCACCGCCGGCGACTGGGCCCTGGCCATCAGCCGCGGGCTCGTCGGCGCGGTCGCGTTCGTGGTGCTCGCGCTCGTGCTCGGGGTGGTGGACCTGCTGTCCGACCGCCGGCGGCGCCGGAAGGCCGCCGCCGACACCGAGCGCGCCGCCGACACCGAGCGCTCCGCCGACACCGAGCGCGCCGCCGACGCCGACCCCTCCGGCGACGCCGGCGAGCCCGGCGACCACGGCGTGCCGCCGGTCGCCCACGTGCCCCACGCCGACGGTCGCGGCGACGGTGCCGCCCCCGCCCTGCGCGGCCGGGTCACCGACGGTGGGGGCGGCGGGCTGCCGGGCGCGACGGTCACGCTCGTCGGCGACGGCCGGGAGGCCGCGGTCGCCACCACCGGCGACGACGGCGGCTTCCGGCTCGACCCCGGCGTCGCGGGCACGTTCCAGCTGGTCACGCGCGCCGAGGGCCACCGGCCCGAGGTCGCGTGGGTCGCGGTGCCGCCGTCCGGCGAGGTCGTCCGGGACGTCGTGCTGGACGCGCCGGAACGATCGACGGCCGGTTGAGAACCCGGTACCGCGGGTATCACACCCCACGCGAGGCGCCCAGCAGCGGCGCGCCCGGGGAGGAGGCCTCATGTCGACGGAGAAGAAGACCGACAACAAGATCCAGGAGTACAAGGGCAAGGTCAAGGAGTCGGTGGGCAAGGCCGTCGGCAACGAGAGCCTCGAGGCCGAGGGCAAGAAGGACCAGACCGCCGGCAGCCTCAAGAACGCCGGCGAGAAGGTCAAGGACGCCTTCCGCGACTGACGCGCCCCCGCGCCGTCGCCCCTCGGAGCGCTCAGAGCCTCTTGAGGGGCGGCGGCGCGACGCCGTCGTCGCCCGACAGCGACGCCTGCGCGGGCGAGCGCGCCAGCACGACCACCCCGCCCAGCGCGAGCACCAGCCCCAGCACGAACCACGGGATCCCGCCCGGCCGTACGCCGTCGCCCAGCGCGACGAGGCCCAGCAGGCCGGGCGCGAGGGTCTCGGTGACGGCCAGCACGGCCACCACGGGGCCGACCGCGCCGCGCCCCAGGGCCACCGTGTACAGCCCGAGCCCCAGCGCGGCGAACCCCAGCAGCGTCCACACCACCGGGTCGGTCGCCGCGGACCGCGCCATCTCCCCGAGCGAGCCCTGCAGGTCGACCATCCGCACGGCCACCGCCGTCCCGCCGAAGGCCAGCCCGGCGAGGAACGAGACGAGCATCGCGCGGCGGCTGCGGATCGCCACCGGCACCGACACCACCAGCAGCACCCCGAACGTCGCCACCAGCGCGACCACGCCCGCGGTCGACGCGGTCACCCCCTGGTCGGTCACGCTCGCGCTGGCGACGAGCAGCGCGAGCCCGACGACGTTCGCGGCGGCGGCGGCCAGGTCGATGCGGCGCAGCGGGGTGTCGAAGACCCAGTGCGACGCCACGACCGTGATGGCGACCTGCCCGGTGACGATCGCCTGCACCGCGACGATCGGCATGAACCGCAGCGCGAGGACGGTGAGCACCCAGCCGCCGATGTCCAGCGCCAGGCCGCCGAGGTACATGGGGTGCAGCACGACGGTCGCCGGGCGGCTGGCACGGCGGGCCGCGCTCGCCTCGAGCAGCGCGGCGCCGGCGTTGGCGCCCGCCGCCGCCAGCGCGGCGAGCAGCCCCAGGAGGAGCACGCACCCAGTCTGCCTTGGGATGATCGGGCCGGGCAGCGTCGTCCCCGGCGCGTCGCCCCCGCCGGAGGAGGTCACGTGGCCCTCGACGCCACCGCCGTGTCGCTGATCGTGCTCGGCCTGCTGCTCGGTGTGGCGGTGCTCGCCGACCGTCTGGCGGGCGGGGCGCTCGCCGACGTGCCGGGCGCGTTGCGCGACCTCGCCGTCGTCGCCGTGCTCGTCGTGGCCGCGGGCCTGGTGTTCGCGCTGGTCGCGACGGACGAGGCGCTCGCGGCCGCCGACGGCCCGGTGCTCGGGTGGGTCCTCGGCGTCCGCACGCCCGGGCTGACGACGACGGCCGAGGTCGTGTCGCTGGTCGGCGGCACGGTCGGCACCGGGGGGCTGGCGGTCGTGTCGGCCGTCGTGCTGTTCGCGCGGGGCATGCGCCGCACCGCGGTCATCTGGGTCGTCGGCGTCGCCGTCGGGGCCCTGACGATCCGGCTGGTGAAGCTCGCCGTCGAGCGCCCGCGCCCGCCCGAGGTGTCCCGCCTCGCCGAGGAGACGACGGCGTCGCTGCCGTCCGGACACGCGTTGATGTCCGCGCTCGGACTGGGGCTCACGGCCGCCGCGGTGGTCGCGCTGGCCGTCGGGACGCCCCACGAGCGCCTGGTGCGCCGGCTCGCGGTCGCGCTGGCGGTCCTCGGGGCACTCGTCATCGGCGCGAGCCGGGTCTACCTCGGGGTGCACTGGACCACCGACGTCCTCGCCGGCTGGCTGCTCGGTGCCACGCTGGCCCTGACGTGCGTGACCCTCGCCCGCGTGCTCGACGCCCGCGCCCGGCTCGGTGACGGCAGAGACAACCCAGCGGTGGTGTCTCAGCCTGCGGAGTGACGCCCGCTCGGGTGGCCGACGGACGGGCGGACACGTACCGGCGCCCGATTGCTCCGTCCGAGATGATCTGCCTACGCTTGTCTCGTCCGCGCGGGTGAACGAGGTGAGCCGTGGTTGCCGTACCGCTGCTCGTGCTCGGCTCCCGGTTCGGGGGGCTGGCCACGGCCCTCTTCCTCGCCCACCAGGGCTTCCCCGTGCACGTGCTCGAGCGCGACCGCCCGGAGGACGTCGACCGCGGGCTGGCGGTCCTCACGCCCGCCGCCCTGCGGGAGCTCGCGGCCCTCGGGCTCGCCGACCGCCTCGCCGCGCAGGCCTGGGAGCCGCGCCGCCTCGCCCACGCCGACGCCGACTCCGGCGCGGTGCTGCGGGTGACCGAGCTCGGCCCCGTGGTGCGCGCCCGCTTCGGCCGGCCGTACCTCCTGGCCCCGCACGCCGCCGTGCGCGCGCTCCTCGTGGCGGCCTGCGCGGCCGACGAGATGATCACCGTCACCTACGGGCGCAGCGCCGTGTCGGTCGAGGACCTCGGTGACGCCGTGCTCGTCACCGACGACACCGGCGTGCGCTACCGCGCCGAGGCCGTCATCGGCGCCGACGGGCCGGGCAGCCCGGTGCGCCCGCACCTCGGCGGCGGGCACGTGCTCTCCAGCCCGTACCTCGTGCACCGCGGGTCGGGGCCGGCGCCGCCCGACGGGCTGCTGCGGCTCTGGTCGTCGCCGACCCTGCACGTCACGCAGTCGGCGCTCCCGGACGGGTACGGCGCGACGGGCGAGGTGTCGGTGACCGTGCGGGTCGACGCCCTCGAGGACATGCACCGCGACGGGGTCACGGCCGTGGTCCGCCGGCTGCTGGCCCGCGCGGCGCCGGAGGTCCGCGAGGCCGTGGGCGACGCGGTCGTCACCGGGCCCTCGCGCGTGCACCGCCACCACGCCCCGCTCGAGCGCGGCGCCCGGCACCGGCTCACCGTCGTCGGTGGGGCGGCGCAGCCGATGCTGCCGCACACGGCGCAGTCGGTGGCGACGGAGATCGTCGACGCAGCGACGCTCGGGCGGGCGTTCGACCACGCCGACGGGCGCATCGTCCCGGCGCTGGAGGAGTACGCGTCCGTGCGGGGCGTGCCCCGCGCCGCGGTCGCCCGCCGCGCCGCGGACTTCGCGACGCTCTGCCACGCCGACGGCCTCGTGCGCCGGATGCGCGACCGCCTGTGGCGCGCCGCGGCCGTCGACGCCACCGCGGCCGTCGTCGGCGCGTCCCGCCCGGGACCGTCCGGCGGCGGGCCGCCCGGGTCCGACGGCGACCACCGGCCCGGCCTGGTGGTGAGCCCGGCGCGGGAGCCCGACACCGTCGGCCCGCCCACCGGTCCGGGTCCGGCGGGCCCCATCGCCGGCTGAGTCCCGGCAGGATGCCTGCCCGTGACCGCTGCTTCGCTGACCCCCGACACCGTCGTCGTCAACGGGATCCGGCTGCACCACCGCGTCGGCGGGTCGGGGCCGCCGGTGGTGCTGCTGCACGGGTGGCCGCAGACCGGCCACTGCTGGCGGCACGTGGCCGGCCCGCTCGCCGCCGACCACACCGTGATCGTCCCGGACCTGCGCGGCTACGGCGCCAGCGACAAGCCCACCGGCGGCATGGACAAGCGCACGATGGCCGCGGACATCTCGGCGCTGGTGCGGGCGCTGGGCCACGAGCGGGTCGCGGTCATCGGGCACGACCGCGGCGGGCGCGTCGCGCACCGCTGGGCGCTGGACCGGCCCGAGGAGGTCACCCGCCTGGCGGTCCTCGACATCGCGCCGTCGCGGGCGACCTGGCAGCGCATGGACGCCGCGCTGGGCGCGAAGTACTGGCACTGGCTCTTCCACCTGCAGCCCGACCTGCCCGAGCGCCTCGCCGGCGCCGACGTCGAGGGCTACCTGCGGTACTTCCTCGAGAAGTGGACCTACGCGCGCGAGGGTCTCGAGCCCGCGGCGATCGCCGAGTACGTGCGCGCCTTCTCGCAGCCCGGGGCGCTGCGGTGCGGGTTCGACGACTACCGCGCCCACCCCGTCGACGCCGAGCACGACGAGGCCGATCACGCCGCCGGGCGCCGGGTCGCGCAGCCGCTGCTCGCCCTGTGGGGGGCCGAGGGCGTGATGGGTCAGACGCTGCCGATGCTCGACCTGTGGCGCGAGTACGCCGACGACGTGCGCGGCCGGGCGATCGAGAGGTGCGCCCACTTCGTGCCCGAGGAGCGTCCCGAGGAGGTCGTCGAGGAGCTGCGGACCTTCCTCGCCGAGGAGGCGTGACCGAGGCATAGTGGCGGAAGTGAGCAGCCCCCTGAAGGTCGAGTCCGATCCCGAGGAGCTGGGCTTCGACCCGGCCCGACTCACCCGCATCGACGACCACTTCGCCCGCTACGTCGACGACGGCCGGCTCGCCGGCTGGCACATCGTCGTGGCGCGCGACGGCCGGGTCGTGCACTCGTCGACCGCCGGTCAGCGCGACGCCGAGGCCGGCCTGCCCGTCACCGACGACACCCGCTGGCGGATCTACTCGATGTCGAAGCCGATCACCTCGGTGGCGGCGCTCATGCTCTGGGAGCGGGGCGCGTTCGAGCTCACCGACCCGATCAGCCGGTGGCTGCCCGAGTTCGCCGCGCCGAAGGTCTACGTCAAGGGGTCGTCGGGCAAGCCGCTGCTCGAGGCGGCCACCGAGCCGATCCGTGTCTGGCACCTGCTGACCCACACCGCCGGGCTGACCTACGGCTTCCACCACGCGCACGCCGTCGACGAGCTCTACCGGGCGGCGGGCTTCGAGTGGTCGGCCCCGGAGGGTCTCGACCTCGCCGGCTGCGTCGAGGCGTGGGCGAAGCTGCCGCTGGTGCACCAGCCCGGGGCGGAGTGGAACTACAGCCACGCCACCGACGTGCTCGGCCGGCTGATCGAGGTCGTCTCCGGGCAGTCGCTGGACGCGTTCCTCGACGAGCACCTGCTCGGCCCGCTCGGGATGACGGCCACGAGATTCGTCGTCGACGACCCCGACCGCCTGGCCGCGCTGTACGTCCAGAACCCGGCGACGGGCCGCTTCCTGTCCGCCGACGCCGCCGGCATGGCCGCGATGGCGCGCGAGGCGCTGGAGCCGACCTGGCACGGCGGCGGGGGCGGGCTCGTGTCCACGGCCGCCGACTACCACCGCTTCACGCGCATGCTGCTGGGCCGCGGGGAGGTCGACGGCGTCCGGGTGCTGGGCAGCCGCACCGTCGACTACATGGGCCGCAACCACCTGCCCGGCGGCCTCGACCTCGAGCAGGTGGGGCGGCCGCTGTTCGCCGAGATGCCGTTCGACGGGGTGGGCTTCGGGCTCGGGGTCGCCGTGGTGGGCGACCCCGTCCGCTACCGCACGCTGGCCAGCCCCGGCGAGATGTCCTGGGGCGGCGCGGCGAGCACGGCGTTCTGGGTGGACCCCGTCGAGCGGGTCACGGCGATGTTCTTCACCCAGTTGCTGCCCTCGAGCGCCCACCCGATCCGGACCCAGCTCCGCGGGCTCGTCTACCAGGCCCTCGTCGACTGACATCCGATCTCCGGCTGAGAGCCTCTCAGCCACCCCCCGTACGGCCGCATGCGCGGTCGGGAGTCACGGAGCCGTGCCGTGACCGTCCCGGCCGTGGACGGTCACTCTGCGTGCCGGAAGGCGGGCGAAGCGGGCGGACCGAGATCGGCGGGGTCGTCACTCGGGAAGGGGGCTGCATCGTCGCGGGCGTCTGGGTAGCGTCGTCGCGACTCGGACGAGGGACGCCGACGGGCACGGAACGTGACCGGAGACGTCCCCGCATCGGGTCATCCCGCCGCGTGAGGTGTGGCAGCGGGTCGGGACTCAGGCGGCACCGGGAGCCAGCAGATGAACGCGACGTCAGGACCTCGCCGACGACCGAACGGACCCCATCCGGAGCGGACGGCGGCCGACGAGCCGTCGGTGCCCGCGCAGCGCACCGCGGCCGACGTGTACGGCGTGACCGACGAGCAGGTGCACCGTGCGCGCATCGCCGTCGCCCGCAACTCCCTCGACTCCGACGACTGCCGCGAGCTGCTGGACATGCTCGGCCTCATCGGGGAGGGCGGAGATCCGCCACCGGTACGGCGGTGACCGGGTAGATCGTCCGACACTGGACGAAAATCGCGTGGGCGGCCGTCGGTGAAAGGCGCGACCGCTACCGTGGCCGCCGATGTCCGACACCGCTGATCCTCCGCGGCCCCCGAGCGGGCTCCGTGGCGACGCGCCCCGCCAGGCGCGGGCGGTGGCGACCCGGGGCGCGATCCTGGCCGCCGCTGCCGAGGAGTTCGCCTCGGGCTCGTACCACGAGGCGTCGCTGTCGCGGATCCTCGAGCGGAGCAAGGTCACCAAGGGCGCGCTGTACTTCCACTTCGTCTCCAAGGAGAGCATCGCGCTCGCCGTGGTCGACGAGATGGAGGTGCTCTGCCGCGCGATGGTGGAGCGGGCCGACGGGCTCGGCCTCGACGGGCTGCGCACCGCCGCCCAGATCGCGCGGGAGATGCAGGACGCCCTCGAGGGCCCGGTGGTGCGCGCCGGCCAGCGGCTCTGCGCGGAGGGGTTCGCCGGCCCCCAGCGGCCGGGGTGGCCCTTCCGCTTCTGGGAGGAGACGTTCACCGGGCTCTTCGAGCGGGCCGCGGTGGCCGAGATCCTGCTGCCCTCCGTGGACCCGTCCTCGCTGGCCCGGACGATCGTCGACATGTCCGGCGGGGCCTTCGCCGCGTCACTGGCGATCACCGAGCTCACCGACCTCGCGCAGCGGGTCTGCGAGAACTGGGAGCTGGTGCTGGGCGCGGTCGCGGTGCCCGCGTGGCTGGCGGCGTGGCGGGCCGACGGGGGTATGCGCGCGGTGCTCGGACCCCACGTCGTGCTGGGGGTCGCGGACGGCAGGGGGTGGGTGCCGGGGGTCTGAGACCCGTCACCTATGCTTGGTCCGCTCCCAACGGGTACGCCGTTGGCGGGTAAGGTCCTCAGCCAGAGGGTCGCGCCCCCATCGTTCAGCGGCCTAGGACTCCGCCCTTTCAAGGCGGCAACGCGGGTTCGAATCCCGTTGGGGGTACGGTGGTACCGCAAGTTTCAAGGCCCAGTGGCGCAGTTGGTTAGCGCGTCGCCCTGTCACGGCGAAGGTCGCGGGTTCGAGTCCCGTCTGGGTCGCTCTCCGGTCGAGGTGGTCCCTCGACCGTCCGGCCAGGTAGCTCAGTTGGTACGAGCGATCGCCTGAAAAGCGATAGGTCGGCGGTTCGACCCCGCCCCTGGCCACCGTCGCCCACCAGCGGAAACGCTCGGTGGGCGTTCGTCGTTGTCGGGGCCTACTTCAGCAACCGCCCTCACAGGTCCTCCCACTCGATCGCGTCGAGGGCCTGGCCAATGTCATCGATGTCGGAGTGGGCGTAGATCGCCATCCGTGATCGCGAGCAGCGGCCCTTCGCCTGGGCCGCGGCCAGGCCCTTGCCGATCTCGTAATTCGGCGTCGGGACCCTCGACGAGCACGGCGACGTCGCAGATC
The DNA here is from genome assembly GCF_028737255.1 of Actinomycetospora straminea. Classification (GTDB taxonomy): domain Bacteria; phylum Actinomycetota; class Actinomycetes; order Mycobacteriales; family Pseudonocardiaceae; genus Actinomycetospora; species Actinomycetospora straminea. The sequence continues at coordinate 130,733 of NZ_JAQZAN010000017.1, forward strand.
GCCTCTCACGCTCGGCATCACCGGGGCGTTGTGCAGCACCGCGTGCACACGCCGGCTAGTACCGAGGGAGCCTTGACAGCCGGACGAGGCTCGACCTCGTGGACGCTAACGAGGGGGACGCGACCCGCCTGATCCCCTACGCCGGCGACGTACTCCGCGTGCTCGGGGAGAGCGAGGGCATGGCGTTCTGCGAGCTCACCGTGCCGCCCAACTTCCCGGGGCCGCCGCCGCACGTGCACCACGGATTCGACGAAGCGATCTACGTCCTCGAGGGCGAACTGACGATGATCAAGGGCCGCGCGGAGCCCCAGCCGGTGCGCGCCGGCGGGCTCATCCTCGCGCCGAGAGGCGCGCGGCACACGTTCGCCAACCCGCACGACCGACCCGCCCGGGTGGTCGGGGTGTGGAGCCCAGCGAGTGCCCTCGGCTTCATGGAGGAGATCGGCGCCGCCCTGCCCGCCTCCGGGCCTCCTGACCCCGCCGAGCTGGCCGACATCTACCGGCGCCACAACAGCGACATCGTGCCCTGACCCCTCGGCGGTCCACGGCACAAGCTGCGCAGCGACGGGGTTGGTCCGGCGCCGTACGCCGACGTCTGCGGGTGGCGCGTCGCCTGTGCAAGGGGCTGGTGCAGCTGGACGCCGCTCTGGGCACCTGAAGAGCCACAGGTCGGCGGTTCGACCCCGCCCCTGGCCACCTCCGGCCCCCGTCAGGGACGATCACCCCCGTGACGGGCGCCTACTGGATCAATACCTTTCAAGAGATCCGTGACCAGGCCAAGCTCGACCGCTACGTCGCGCTCGCCGGCCCTGCGATCCGTGCCGCCGGTGGGCGCTTCGTGGCGCGGGGGAACCCGACCGCCGCGTTCGAGAGCGGCACCACCGAGCGCACCACCCTCATCGCCTTCGACAGCGTCGACGCGGCCATCGCGGCCTACGAGAGCGACGCCTACCAGGAGGCCCTGCGCGCCCTCGGGGACGGCGCGGAGCGTGACATCAGGATCATCGAGGCGCTCCCGGACTGAGCCCTAGAAGGGCGGTGGGTCGTCCTCGGTCGCGACCAGGGCGGCGGGAGAGGTCGCCGGTGCGGGTGCCGCGTGGCCCTTCGTGCGCCGGAGGAACCGCCGGCGCCAGTCGAGGTCGTCGGCGGCCTCGGTCTCCGGGTCGTGGGCGGAGTCGGGCGCGAAGCCGTCGTCGGGCAGGGGGCGTGGGCGCGGTCCGGGGCACGGCTGGACGAGCGGCTCGAGGATGCGCTTGGGGTGGGTCGTGTGGGACACGCCGGCGCGGGTGCGGAACGCGAAGCAGCCCGGGGTCGGCTGGTGCACTCGCCAACCCGCACGGTGCTTGGCGCGGTGGTGGTGCCGGCAGAAGACGCCGAGGTTGCGCAGCGCGGTCGGGCCACCCAGCGCCCAGTCCAGGGTGTGGTCGATGTCGGCGCGCCGGGCGGGGCGATAGCAGCCGGGTACGACGCAGTGGCGGTCCCGCACGCGGATCCAGCGCTCGATCTCCGCGCGCGGCCGTCGGCGCGCGCGGTCCTCGGCCGTCTCGGTGGGTGGGCGTCCGAGGCGCGGTCCGAGCTCGCCGAGGCGGAGCTGGAGCTCGGTGAGCAGGGCGGCCCAGAGCGGGTGATCGGCGGGACGCAGGGCAGCCAGCAGCGTCGTCGGGACCTGGAGCTCGACGACCGCGGTGCACTCCTGCCCCCGTGACGGCTCGGCGCGGCCGCGGGGGCGTGATGGTCGTCGGCGGGCGAGCAGCACGTTCTGGAGGTGGCCGTGGTCGTCGGTGAGGACGACCCGCCACTCGCCGGCGCGGTACCGGACGAGCAGCTCGCGGGCGTGGTGGGCCAGCACGGTGCCGTAGCCGGGGACGGTGGCGGGGCTGTCGTCGAGGCCCAGCGCGGTGGAGAGACGGAGCCGGAGCTCCGAGGCGCCGGTGTGTGGGCGTCCGGAACCGGGGTCGGGCCCGTCGACCATGGGTGCGACGGGCGGATGCGGCGCGTCGGGCACCGGCTCAGCGGGCCGAGGCGGCTCATCGGTGTCCGGCTCGTCGGTGGCGGGTCGCCGGGGCTCGTCGGGGAGGCCGGGCAGGTCCAGGACGCCCTGGTCGTCGGGCCGGACATCCCCGCCCGCCCCCGGCGCTTGCGAGGCGCCACTCGGTCCGTCGTCCGGCCCGTCGTCCGGCCCGTCGTCCGGCCCGCCATCGTCGCTCGGTCCGTCGCTCGGTCCGTCGCTCGGTCCGTCGCTCGGGCCCTCGTCCGGCCGGCCGTGCTGGTGGTACTCGGAGGCGAGGAGGAGGGCCAGCTGGTGGTCGGTCATGCCCTCCACCGACCCGTCGAGCAGCCGGCCGGCGACCTCGGCCCGCAGCGAACCGATCGGCGTCAGCACCCCGAGCCCGCGCACGAGGGCGGCGACGGCGTCGCAGCGGTCGCGCATCGCCAGCCCGCGGGGCGCGGCGACGTCGCAGACCGAGAACGTGGCGGTGCCCGTCGGGTTGGGCGACAGGATCACTCGCGCGTTCTTCTCCGCGCGGGCGGCGCGGCGGGCGGCCCAGTCGGGGTCGAGCTCGGTGGCGGTCTTCTCGATCCGCCGGATGAGCTCGGCCGGCGGCAGCGCCGGCGCCTCGGGCAGCAGGACCCGGGCGACGTGGCGGGCGTGGTCGTCGCACAGGTCGCGCGTCCACTCGCACAGCCGGGCGGCCTTGTGCTCGTCGAGGACGCCGTGCCAGAGCGCGTCGCCGACGTCGGGGAGGCGATCGCGCAGGTCGTCGGCCAGGTCGAGCTTGCGGGTCACCATGGTGCGGCCCAGGCCGAGCACCGCGGCGACCTCGTCGCTCGAGAACTCGTCGAGGTCGGGGCGGCGCTCGGCCCGATCGGCCTGCGCGCGCCCGAGGTGGTGCATCGCGTCCAGCAACCGGGACGTCCCGCGGTTCTGCACCCGCGCGCACGCCCGCAGGTAGGCGGCCAGGTCCTCGCCGGTGAGCGTCGCCGGCGACAGCCGGTCGAGCGCGGCGACCAGCTCCGCGCCCGGCGCGAGCGCGTCCAGCTCGGCGGCCACGCCGGGCCGCACGTGCTGATCGATGCTCATGAGGTGACGGTAGATCCGACCCCCGACACCGCCGGGCGCTCGAGGCCTGGTCGGGGTCGGCGGCGAGGTCACGGCTCCGTGACGATGTGGGGCCTCGTGGACCGCCCGGCCTCAGCGCGGGGGACCTCGGACCCTGACGGCGGCCGGTGGCGCCGCCGGAGGGTGGCCGCGTGGTGGTGCGTCTGCTGTGGATCCCCGTCGGTGCCGGTGGGCACGTCGTGCGGCACACGAGCCGCTGGTGGGAGCGGCTCGCGGCCGCCCGCGCGCACCGGGCGGCGCGGCCGCTCGTGCACGGCGTGCTCGAGGTGGTCGTGGACGGCTCGCCGTGGGTCCTCGAGATGGCCCCGGCCTGGGGCGGCACGCGGGCCGTCGACCGCGGCGTGGTGCGGACCGGCCCGGTCGGGCTCGCGGTCCTCGGCCGGTCGCGGTGGTTCCGCTACGAGGTCCGACGGTGGCGCGACGGCGTCCTGCCCGACCGCGAGTGGGCGCTGGGGGACCCGGTCGTCGTGAGCCGCGACGACACGACCGCCCGCGCCGTGCTCCGCCACGTCGACGAGGTGCCCGCGCTGACCTGGGGGCGCGCGGTCGGCACGACCGGCGACATGTGGAACTCCAACTCGCTGGTCTCGTGGCTGCTCGTCGTGTCCGGTGTCCCCACGGCGGAGCTGCGACCCCCGGGCGGCGCGCGGGCACCGGGCTGGGACGCCGGGCTCGCGGTGGCCGACCGCTCGGCCCGCCCCGTGCGCCGGACGGCGAGGGCCTCGACCGTCCGGGCGATCGCCCCCCGCGCCCGGTAACGCCGTCACCCGATCGAGCGACGTCCCGCGCGACGTGGGCGTGCGGCAGGGGTTCGGCGTGGAGTGGGTTCTCGCGGTGGCGGTGTTCGCGGTGGTCTCGGTCCTGGTGATCGGCCTACCGCTCTACCTGGCGATGCGGTCCTGGTCCGGACGCGCCGACCGGAAGGCCGCCGAGGCCCGGCGCCGCGCCTCCGCCCACCCGCAGACCTCCACGAACGGCAAGCGGCGCGTCCTCCAGTCCTGAGGGGCCTCAGCCCGTGACGAGGCGCAGGCCGCCGACCCCGTGGTCGCTGGCGTAGTCGAGCATTCTCGCCAGGTCGCTGACGCCGTTGCTGGCGGGCAGCGGGGCGAACTGCAGGGTCGAGAGCACCCCGAGCGCCCGGCCGTCGGCGGAGAGGAAGGCGCTGCCCGAGTCGCCGGGGATGCCCGGGGTCGCGGTGAGCACGTCGTGGCTCCACCCGTCGCCCTGGCTTCCGGCGACCGTCCCCATCTTCGGGCTGAGCAGCGTCACCCCGCCCCGCAGCTCGGAGTTCCCGTAGCTGCGCACGACCTCGCCGACCGCCGCGCCGTCGGTGTCGAGCCCGGTCGGGCCGCCGAAGAACGGCACCGCACCGGAGGCGCCCGCCGCGTCGGCGGGGTCGAGCCGGACCAGGGCGAAGTCGTTGTAGGCGCAGGCGTCCGGGTCGGTCTCGCCGGCCTCCTGCATCGCGAGCCAGGAGTTGTAGACGAGCATCCCGGGCCGCGTCGCGCCCCCGATCTCGACCTCGGTGCCGAGCGGTAGCGAGCCCGCCGTGCAGCCGTTGACCTCGGTCGCGCGGCCCGTGCCCGAGCAGTGCGCGGCCTGGCCGAGGTAGGTCGCCGACCCGTCGGTCAACAGGAAGTTGGCGGTGCACTGCGCGCCGTCGGTGCGGGTCTGCACGCCGGGGTGGACGCCCGGGGCGGTCGGGGAGGGAGCCGGCGGTGCCGGGACCGCCGGTGCGGCGACGGCCGTCGCCCCGCCCAGCCACGCGGTCGCGGCGAGCGCGGTGAGCGCCGCCCCCGCCACGAGGGCGGCCGTCGTTCGACGGGTCGTACGTCCCGTCGTGCGTCCCACCGTGCGTCCCTCTGCCATGCGCTCGCTCCCCGGCCGTCCGTCACTCCGCCGTGTTCAACGGCGACGTCACGATCGGGTGACGACGTCTCGAGCTACCGGGACTGGCTACCGGGACTGGCTACCGGGACTGCAGCGCCGCCCAGGTCGTCGCCGCCGCGACGCCCCCGTCCGCGGCGAGGGTCTGGCCGTTGACCCAGCGGCTCTCGTTCGACATGAGGAACGCGACGACCGACGCGATCTCCGACGCCTCGGCGTCGCGCCCGGCCGCCGACCGCTGGCGGGCCAGGCGCCGCGGGTCGGTGGAGCGCTCGATCTCGGGCAGCGACGGCGTCCGGACCGTGCCCGGGGCGACGGCGTTCATCCGCACCCCGTCGCTCCAGGTCAGCGTCGACGAGGCCGTCGTGTACGCGAGCACGGCCTCCTTCGCGACGTCGTAGACGGGCCGGTCGGGCCGCTGCTCGCGGCACCAGCGCATGCCCTCGGCGAAGGTCCGCGTGGCGAGCAGGGGCCGCAGCTCGGCGAGGTGGGCGACCCAGTGCCGCCCCTCGGCCGACGACACGTTGACCACCGAGCCGCCCCGGCGGATGCGGCCGAGCACCCGCTCGGTGAGGTGGCGCATGCCGAGGAAGTTGACGGCCAGCACCGTCTCGACCGGCGCGGTGCCCGGCACCCCGGCGACGTTGGCCAGCGCGTCCACCTGGCCGTCGAGGCGGTCGACGGCGGCGTCGACGGCGTTCGGGTCGGTGAGGTCGCAGCTGACGTGCGCGATCTCGCGGTCCGGCGGCTCGCGGCGGTCCAGCCCGATCACGGTCACGCCGTGGCGGGTGAGGAACTGCGCGAGCGCGCGCCCCACCCCCGAGGAGGCGCCGCTGACCAGGAAGACCGTGCTCATGTCGGGGTCACAGTAGCGACGCCTCGCGTCACCCCTTCGGTGGAGCCCCTCCGGCGCAGCGCTGCACGAGCCTGGTCTCCTCGGCGGGGTCGAATCCGGCGGCCAGGGCAGGCGCGCCGCGCTCCCGGTGCCACGCGAGGACGTCGCGGGCGGTGTCGAGCGCCGGCCGGAAGCGCAGGCCCGCCGCCAGCGCCGCCGAGGAGTCGACGGCGTCCTGCGGGATCTGGTCCTCCGGGAACCACAGCGGGCGCGCCTCCTCCTCGACCCCGGTGAGCTCGGCGCGCAGCGCGTCCTCCCCGGCCCAGGACCAGGTGACGTCGCCCGGCGCCCCGCCGGCGGCCTCGAGGCAGGCGTCGAGGACGGCGGACAGGGGCTGCGCGCGCCCGGGCCCGACGGTGTCGAACACGCCGCCGCGGCCCGCGGCGAGCGTCGACACGGCGAAGGCGGCGATGTCGCGGGCGTCGCTGTACTGCACCGTGCGCGCCGGGTCGCCGGGCGCCAGGACGGTCCGCGGCGCTTCGCCGGCCAGCGCGCGGGCCAGCCGCACCGGCCACCACGTGAAGCGGTCGGACGGGTCGCGCGGGCCGACCATGATCCCGACCCGCAGCACGGTGACCGGACCGTCGAACGCCGAGGTCACCGCGTCCTCGGCGGCGAGCTTGGCCAGCGAGCGCTCCTGCAGCGGGTCGTCGTCCGACGCCTCGCCGGGGCGCCTCACCGGGTCGCCCGAGGACGGCACGGCCGGCCCGTCCGGGTGGTAGACGCTCATGCCCGAGATGTAGCCCAGCGCGCCGACCGCCCCGCACAGCTCCTCGGTCGCGGACCGTACGGCGTCGGGGTCGGAGAAGGTGTCGAGCGCGGCGTCGAACGTGCGGCCGTCGAGGGCGGAGAGGTCGCCGTACCGGTCGACGGCCAGCGCCTCGACGCCCGCGAGCGGCGCCTCGCCCGACCGGCTCGCGACCGTCACGTCGTGGCCGGCGCGGATCGCCTCCGCCGCCACGTGGTAGCCGAGGAACCCGCCGCCGCCGAGCACGAGGAGTCGCACCCGGGCGGCTACCCCGTCCACGTCCCGTGACACGGATGTCGCTGCGCGTGCCGACGCTGGGCCGTCGGGGTGGCGATCCTTGGCAGGCGGACGCCCACGATGTGACCGTGAGTGGCGGAAACCGATCACCGGGGGTGGGTCATGACCGTCGCGACACCGTGCCCCGCCGCCGTCCGGAGCTCCCGCTGACCCCCCGGCGTCCCCGCCGGAACCCGTTCCCGAGGCGTGGTGGGGCGGCCCACGCCTCGGGACGGCCCGGAGGAGATCTGCCGACCTCGGCGCCCGGCTGCCCGTCCGGGGTCGCACACGGCACCATGGAGCCTGTGCAGCTCTACCTCGTCGACGCCTTCACGTCCTCGCCCTTCACCGGCAACCCCGCCGGGGTGTGCCTCACCGACGCCGACGACGCGGCGTGGATGCAGGCCGTCGCGGCCGAGGTGAACGTCTCCGAGACCGCGTTCGTCGACCTCTCGACGCTCGCCGCCACCGGGGAGGTGGGCCTGCGCTGGTTCACGCCCAAGGTCGAGGTGGAGATCTGCGGCCACGCCACCCTCGCGAGCGCGCACGTCCTCTTCGAGCAGGGCCTGGCGACGTCCCCGATCGCCTTCCGCACCGCGTCGGGCGTGCTGCGCGCCGAGGCGCTGCCCGGTGGCGGCATCCAGCTCGACTTCCCCGTCGACGAGCCGATCTCGGCGCTGCCCGACGGGCACCTGGCCGACGAGTTCGCCGACGCCCTGGGCGCCGCGGTCGTCGAGCTGGCCCGCTGCCGCTACGACGTGCTCGTCGAGATCCCCTCGGCCGAGGAGGTGCGCGACCTCGAGCCCGACCTCTCGGTGCTGCGGGCGGCGAGCGGGCGCGGGGTCATCGTCACCGCCCGCGCCGAGGACGACCCGGCCCCGGGCGCCCCCGACTTCGTCTCCCGCTTCTTCGCCCCGGCGGTCGGGATCGACGAGGACCCGGTCACGGGCTCGGCGCACTGCTGCCTCGCCCCGTACTGGGCCAAGCGGCTGGGCCGCGAGCGCCTCGTCGGCGCCCAGCTCTCCCCGCGCGGCGGCGAGGTCGGCGTCGAGCTGGCCGGCGAGCGCGTCCTCCTGCGCGGCGACGCCGTGACCGTCAGCCGCGGCGAGCTGCTGGCCGAGGCGACGAAGATCTGAGTCGTCACGGCGGGCCACAGGCCGCCGTCACCGCCACCTGGTCGGACCATCGACTCTGGCGGTCATGCCCGCCATGTGTGACGCTCCGTGTGCACGGTCGGCGATCGTCGCCGACCGCGAGCGGCGGGAGTCGTCATCGTGTGGATCATCGGGCTCGTCCTGGTCGCGCTGGGGGCCGCCGGCTTCCTGGTCGCGCAGAGCACCAGGAAGCGCCGCCACGCGATGATCGCGGCGGAGACCCTGCCGATCGCCGAGCTCGAGGAGCACCGCCGCGTGCTCGCGGACCTCGGGACGGTCGGCGGCTTCCGCAAGGTCTGCGAGGTCGTCGGGACGGCCCACCCCCACCCCGATGGCCCGTTGCGCGCGCCGCAGAGCGGCACGGAGTGCGTGTGGTACCGGCAGACCGTGGTCCACGAGTTCAGCGAGTGGCACCGTGAGTCCGACGGCGAGTGGGAGCGCCGGGAGCGCAGCGAGACCGTCCTCGACGACACCTCGCGCCAGGGATACGCCCTGGTCGACGCCTCGGGGACGATCGGCGTCGACCCGGACGGCGTCGCGCCCGACCGCCCCGAGAAGATCCACGAGCGCTTCGAGCCCGGTCCTCCCGGGCCCGGCGGGTTCGGCGGCGCGGTCCGCAGCTTCTTCGGCCACGACGGCGAGTCGCTGGGCATGCGCTACACCGAGTGGGTCATCCGGCCCGGCCAGCCGCTGTACGTCCTCGGCGAGGTGCACGACCGGATCGGGCCGCTCGTGATCGGCAGGCCCGAGTCGTCGTCGGACCCCTTCATCATCTCGACGCGCTCCGAGCAGGAGCTCCGTGACGCCGCGGCCGGCCGGCAGCGCTGGTTCGCCTGGGGCGGCACGGCGCTCGCCGTGACCGGCCTCGTGCTGACGGTGGCCGACCTGGTGACCTAGTTACAGGTCCCCGCCCTCGTCGAGCAGGCGGTCGATCTCGCGGCGCAGCAGGCCCAGGCGGGCCTCGCGCACCAGCGGGATGTCGCGGCGCCGCCGGCGGACGTCGGCGAGGTCGATGTCGATCGTGCAGGTCTCCTCGGCCTCGGCACCCTCGCCGCACTCGCCGACGACCTCGCCCCACGGGTCGACGACGTGGCTGCCGCCCCAGAACGTCAGCCCGCCCTCGACGCCGACGCGGTTCACGAACACGACGAAGAGCTGGTAGAGCCGCCCGTAGAACGTGGTGATGTTGCGCCAGTACTCCTTGGAGTCGTAGCGCTCCGGCGACATCGACTGCGCCGAGTTCGCGGGCACGAGCAGCAGGTGCGCGCCGTCCTGCACCGACAGGAAGGCCACCTGCGGCTGCCAGGCGTCGTTGCAGATCAGCGTGGCCGCGCGGTGCCGGCCACCCCGCACGCCGTAGGCGCGGGAGTGCTGGCCGGGCAGGAAGTGCTTGCGCTCCTCGAACGTCGAGTACGTCGGCAGGTAGAGCTTGCGGTGGGTGTGGACGAGGTGCCCGTCCTCGTAGTAGCCCGCGCTGTTGTAGGTGTGCAGGCCGTGCCCGCCGGCCTCCGGGAACCCGAGCAGCACCCCGGCGTGGCCGGCCCGCTCGGAGATCTTCAGCAGGCGCGGGTCGTCGGGGGCCAGCGAGAGGTCCTGGGGCACCTCGCCGATCTGGTACCCGGACAGCGAGAGCTCCGGGAACACGACGAGGTCGGCCTCGGCGTCGACGGCCTCGCTCACCACCCGCTCGGCGCGCTTGAGGTTGCCGTCGAGGTCGCCGAGCGACGCGTCGGTCTGGGCGAGGGTGATGCGCACGCGGGCTCCTCGGGGACGGGCGCCGCACGCGGCGTGGGACGGGACGACACACCGGGCGACCCCGGGCCGCCTCAGCGCGACCGGCGTGCCCGTCGCGCGACGAGGACGATGAGACCGGCCCCGCCCAACAGCACCACGGCCACGGCGGAACCGACCAGCGCCACGGTGCGCGATCCGGAGTGTGCATCGCGGGCATCGCTCAGGTCGACCCGCCCCGCCCCGGCGGGCGAGACCGGGGCCGGTCCCGATCCGGTGAACTCGTCCGGACGGACGTCCGCGACGGCCGCCACCGGGTCCACGATCCCCGCCCCCACCGCGTCGTCGTGGCGGCCCGCGACCGCCGACGCGCCGCCGGGACGGTCGGCCGACGAGGTGACGCGCGCCATCACCTGCCGCGCGTCGAGCCCCGGGTAGCGGGCCCGCACGAGGGCCACCACGCCGGCGACGTACGGCGCGGCGAAGCTCGTGCCCTCGATGGGGATCGCGCGGTCGGCGCCGATCGGCACGATCCGGTCGACCACGCCGGGCCCGGTCGGGTCGAGCGAGACGATCTCCGAGCCGGGCGCGGCGAGCGAGACCCACGGGCCGCGCAGGCTCTGGGGCGCTGGCAGCCCGTCGCGGCGGGTGTAGCCGACCGAGAGCACGTCGTCGCCGAACCACGCCGGCGCGACCACCTGCCCGGAGCCCTGGCCGTCCGGTCCCTGCGTGCACGCGCCCGAGCCGGCGTTGCCGGCCGCGGCCACGACGACGACGTCGGCGTCGACCGCCGCGCGCACGGCCGCCCGGAGCCCGGCGAGGGCCTGCGGGGCGCTCGCCGCGGGCACGCAGGCCGCCTCGGAGATGTTGATGACCGTGGCCCCGAGCCGGACCGCGCGCAGCACCGCCGCGGCGAGCGTGTCGACGTTGCCGCCGCCGTCGCGCAGCGAGCCGTCGGGCGCGCGCGTGGTCACGGTCGCGCTCGACTGGCGGATCGCGAGCACCCGCGCGTCCGGGGCGACGCCGACGAAGCCGGTCGCCGGGTCCGGGGCCGCGGCGATGATGCCGGCGACGAGCGTGCCGTGGCCGTCGCAGTCGGTCAGCCCGTCCTGCGCCCCGACGAAGTCGCCGCCGTCGACGAGCCGGCCGGCCAGGCGCGGGTGCCGGCTCACCCCGGTGTCGATCACCGCGACCGTCTGCCCGGCGCCGCGGGTGAAGCGCCAGGCGTCGGTGAAGCGCAGGCGCTGCTGCGACCACGGCGCGCCGGGGATCACGGTGCTCGCGCCACCCGCCGGCCGCACACACGAGACGCGCGGGCCGACGCCGGCCAGGGGCCGGGGGTCGGGGTCGAGCCGGGCGAGCGCCGCGGGGTCGGGCGGGGGCGGCGCGGGCACGTCGCCCGGCGCGGCGGCGGCGGGGCCGGCCGCGAGGAGCAGCACCACCAGCACGGCCACCAGCACGGCCACCGGGACGCCCGGCGCGCGGGCCGCCCGCCGCCCGAGGATCGCCCGCACGCCGCGGATCGTAGGTCGCGGTCGTGGCGTGCCGGGGCCGTTCGGCGCAACCCGCAGCGCCGGTGGCGCGCGGTGTCCGTGACGCCCGGCACCTCGGACGATCATCCACCCGTCCGGCGTAGTGGCCGGACTTGTCGTCTCTCTCCGTAGCCACCAAGCTGACCGCCGGGAGGGAACGATGACCGCGACGACGACGACGCGCGACGGCCACCCGGCGGGCGGCGGGCCGGCGCCCCGCTGGTCCCCGGCGCGGCTGGGCCACCACCGCTACCTGTGGTGGGGCGGCGCGCTCCTGCTCGCGGCGCTCGCGGCGGCCATCGCCATCGGGCTCGACACCTCGCCCGGCCCGGGGCTCACCGACGGCGGCGCGCTGGCGGTGATGGTCGCGGTGTGCCTGGTCGCCCCCGTGCTGCTGTGGATGACCGTCCACGAGCTCGTCACCGCCGTGCGCCGCCGCCCCCGCGACGACGTCCGTGCCTACGGCACTGGGCAGCCCGCCCGCGGGGCCGCGCCGCCCGACGTGCCCGGCGAGCGCGCCTGGCCGCGGCCGGCCGAGGAGGTCCTGCTGCACGTCGAGGTCGACCACGTGCCCGACGCCGCGCGGATCGTGGAGCGCGCCGTCCGCCACGGGCGGCACCGCTTCGTCGAGACCGACCGCGAGCAACTGCGGTTGCGTAGCGGCCGCGGCACCCTGACCGCCACGGGCCCGGACGGCCTCGTCCGCCACCGCGCCACCCGCGTGCCGCTGCCCGGGCACCACCGCGCCCGCTGGGACCTCGAGCTCGACGGGCGGCGTCTGGGCTGCGAGGTCCGTGGCCTGCAGCCGGTGCCCCGCCGCACGCTGCTCGAGCCCGACGGCACCGCGTGGCTGGTGCGGACCGGCACGCCCTCGCTGCTCGACCAGCTGCGCGGCGGGCGCGCGGCCCGCCTGCGCCCCCACGGCCGGCTGCCCGAGGACCTCGCGCCCGACGCCGTCGCCTTCTGTCTCTGGCTGTTCTGCGAGCTGGCCGAGCACCAGGACCGCGCGCGGAGCTACGGCCTGGAGTACGGGGCGAGCGAGCCCGAGCCGGTCGCCGACGCCTGGGCGGGGGTGGCGCCCCGCGACCGCCACGAGGAGGCCCGGCCGTGACCGCCACGCTCGACCCCACCCGCCCGGCGCACGGCGGCCCGGCGTCGCGCTGGTCCCCGCGCCGGCTCGGTCACCACCGCTACCTGTGGTGGCTCGGGGCGCTCGTGCTCGCGGGCGTCGCCGCCGCCATCGCGATCGGGGCCGACTCCTCGCCGGGCCCCGGCATCGCCGACGACGGCGCGGTGAACGTGCTGACCGCGGTCGTCGTCCTCGCACCGTTCCTCCTCTGGGGCCTGGTCCACCAGCTGATCTCGGCGGTGCGCCGCCGCGTCCGCGACGACGTGCGCCACTACGGCGTCGGCCAGCCGGTGGCGGTGCGTCCGGCGCCGGCCGTCGGGGACGACACGGCGGTCAGCACCGCGAAGAGCACCGCGAAGAGCACCGCGGACGACCGCGTGCGCTACCTCGTCGACGTCGACCACCGCCCGGGCGCCGTGGCCGTCCGTGACCGCCGGGAGCGTGGTGGCCCCTCGTCCTGGCTCGACGACGGCGAGCGCCGCCTGCGGCTGCGGGCGCGCTCGGGCCTCATGACCGCGAGCGAGGGCACCGGCCCGGTGTTCGTGGCACGCCGTTTCGGGCCGGCGGGCCGGCGGCGCTGGGAGATCGCGGTGGAGGGCCGGCGGCTGCACTGCGAGGTGCGCGGCTCGCTGCCGGTGCCGCAGCGCACGCTCGTCGACGACGAGGGGACGGCCTGGCTCGTGCAGGTCGGGCGGGCCCGCCGCGGGAAGGTGCACCCGTCCGCCCGCGTGCCCGAGCGCCTCTCGCCGGCCGCGGCGGCGTTCGTCGTGTGGTTCGCCGCGGAGCTCGACGCGAAGGTCCGTGCCGCCCGCGACGCCCCGCTCACCGGCGGCGGCACGGCCGACAGCGGCGACTCCGGCTGGTGGGACACCGGGTCGTCGAGCAGCGACGGCGGCGACAGCGGCGGCGACAGCGGCAGCAGCGGCGACTGATGGCGTCCGCTGTCGGCTCAATCGATCGAGAACCTCCCGGCGAGGGCCTAGGCTCGTGGACGTGACACGTCCGGTGATCCTGACCGTGGACGACGACCCCGGGGTGTCCCGGGCGGTCGCCCGCGACCTGCGCCGCGAGTACGGCGAGCACCACCGCATCGTCCGGGCCGAGTCGGGGCCCGCGGCCCTGGAGGCCCTGCGCGAGATCGCGCTGCGCGGCGAGCAGGTGGCGGTGATCCTCGCCGACCAGCGGATGCCGCGGATGACGGGCGTCGAGTTCCTCGAGCAGGCCATGGACCTGTTCCCGCGGGCGCGCCGCGTGCTGCTCACCGCCTACGCGGACACCGACGCCGCGATCACCGCGATCAACGTCGTCGACCTCGACCACTACCTGCTCAAGCCGTGGGACCCGCCGGAGGAGAAGCTCTACCCGGTGGTCGACGCCATGCTCGCCGCGTGGCGCGAGGCGCCGGACCGCCCGTCGGCCACCATCCGGATCGTCGGGCACCGCTGGTCGGCGCGCTCCTACGAGCTGCGCGACCTCGTGGCCCGCAACCAGCTCTCCTACGACTTCCTGCGCGCCGACGAGCCCGAGGGCGCGCGGTTGCTCGAGGCGGCCGGGGTGGACGCCGAGCGCCTGCCGGTGGTGATCACCGAGGACGGGCGCGCGCTGGTGCAGCCCTCCGACGGCGAGGTGGTCGAGGCCGCGGGCCTGTCGACCACGGCGTCCACCGACGTCTACGACCTCGTCGTGGTCGGCGGCGGGCCGGCGGGGCTGGGCGCGAGCGTGTACGGCGGGTCCGAGGGCCTGCGCACCGTGCTCGTCGAGCAGCGGGCCACCGGCGGTCAGGCCGGCACGTCGAGCCGCATCGAGAACTACCTCGGCTTCCCCAACGGCGTCTCCGGCGACCAGCTGACGACGCGGGCGCGCCTGCAGGCCGAGAAGTTCGGCACCGAGGTGCTCACCACCCGCTCGGTCACCGCGCTCGAGCCGAAGGGGCGGTCGCGCGTCGTCCGCTTCGACGACGGCTCGGAGATCACCGCGCACGCCGTGGTGCTGGCGACCGGCGTCTCCTACCGGATGCTCGAGTGCCCGGGCCTCGACGAGCACACCGGCCAGGGCGTGTTCTACGGCGCCGCGGCCACCGAGGCCGCCTCGTGCGCCGCGCAGGACGTCTACGTCGTGGGCGGGGCGAACTCGGCGGGCCAGGCGGCCATGAACTTCTCCCGGCACGCGCGCAAGGTCGTCATGCTCGTGCGCGGCCCGTCGCTGACGGCGTCGATGTCGCACTACCTCATCGAGCAGATCGAGCAGAACCCGCGCATCGAGGTGCGCACCTGCACCGAGGTCGTCGGCGCGTCCGGCACCGACCACCTCGAGAAGCTGACGTTGCGTGACAGGAACACCGGCGACGAGGAGACCGTCGAGGCCTCGTGGCTGTTCGTGTTCATCGGCGCGGCCCCGCGGACCGACTGGCTCGACGGCATCGTCGCCCGGGACGCGCGCGGCTTCGTCCTCACGGGGCCCGACCTGCCGCGTGAGCCGGATTCCCGCGCCCCCGCGGGATGGGAACCGGACCGGGATCCGTTCCACCTGGAGACCTCCGTGCCCGGGGTGTTCGCCGTCGGCGACGTCCGGGCCGAGTCGGTCAAGCGCGTCGCGTCCGCGGTCGGTGAGGGCGCGATGGCGGTCAGTCTGGTGCACCGATGGCTGGAGAACCGATGACCACGGCAGAGCAGACCGCCGAACAGGTCCCCGCGAAGATGACCCGCGACGAGCTCCGCGGCCTCTTCCTCTTCGAGAAGCTCGACGACGCGCAGCTCGACTGGCTCGCGGAGCACGGCGACGTCGTCGCGTTCTCCGCCGGCGAGACGGTGTGCCGCGAGGGCGAGCCGGCCAGCTGCTTCTGGGTGCTGCTCACCGGCGAGCTGGCGATGCTGCAGACGATGCGCGGCGACGAGGTCGAGACCACGCGCACCTCGCAGCGCGGCGCCTACGGCGGCTCGACGCAGGCCTACATCCCGGACGCCGACCAGACCTACAAGCACTCGCTGCGGGCGACGAAGGACGCGACGTTCCTCGCGCTGCCCGCCGCCGAGTGGGCCGACGCGCTGCGCACGTGGTTCCCGCTGCCGATCCACCTGCTCGAGGGCCTGGTCGTCGGCATGCGCCGCACGTCGACGATCCAGAGCGAGAGGGAGCGCCTGCTCGCCCTCGGGTCGCTGTCCGCGGGCCTGACCCACGAGCTCAACAACCCCGCCGCCGCGGCGTTGCGCGCCACCGAGTCGCTGCGCAGCCGCGTCGCCGGGATGCGCCACAAGCTGGGCCTGCTCGCCTGCGGCAAGCTCGACGGTCCGACCGTCGCGCAGCTCGTCGAGCTGCAGGAGGACGCGGTCAACCGGGCCGAGACCGCCCCGGACCTGTCCGCGCTCGAGGCCTCGGACGCCGAGGACGAGCTGGGCGACTGGCTCGACGAGCGCGGCGTCGGCGGCGCCTGGGACCTCGCGCCCGTGCTCGTCGCGGGCGGCCTGGACGCCGAGTGGCTCGACAAGGTCGAGCGGACGGTGCCCGAGGGCTCGGTCGAGGCGGCGGTGCGCTGGATCGCCTACGCCGTCGAGACCGAGACACTCATGGGCGAGATCACCGACGCGACCACCCGCATCGGCAACCTCGTCGGCGCCGCCCGCCAGTACTCGCAGCTCGACCGCGCGCCGTTCCAGGAGGTCGACCTGCGCGACCTGCTGAAGTCGACGATGGTCATGATGAGCCGCAAGTTCGAGGGCATCCAGGTCGTCAAGGAGCTCGACCCCGACCTGCCGAAGATCGCGGCCTACGCCGCGGAGCTGAACCAGGTGTGGACCAACATCATCGACAACGCCGTCGGCGCCATGCACGGCCACGGCGACGGCACCGGCACGCTGACCATCCGCACGCGGCGTGACGGCACCAACGCCATCGTCGAGATCAGCGACACCGGTCCCGGAATCCCCGACGACGTGCGCCCGCGCATCTTCGAGCCGTTCTTCACGACGAAGGACGTCGGCGAGGGCACCGGCCTGGGACTGGACATCTCCTGGCGCATCGTCGTCAAGAAGCACCACGGCGACATCCGCGTGCGCACCGGCCCGGAGGGCACGACGTTCGAGGTCTGCCTGCCCGTCGACGGCCCCGCCCGGGAGGACGCGCCGGAGGACGACGGCGACGAGGTGTGAGCCGCCAGCTAAATCGTCAGCCGAACCAACTACCGGGCACCGAGGCCCTGCGCACGGCCGTCGACGCGCCGCAGGACGGCCCGAGCATCGACACCGACCGTGCGCGGACGGAGTCGGTGCTGCAGATCGACGCTTTGCTGCGCCGCTACCGCCCGAGGCCGGCGGTCTGAGGCCTGCGCGCCCCCGGCGGCGTCCGATCCGCACGCCGCGCCGGGACGATGTTGGCGTTGTGGTGCAGCAGGTTGTCCGGGTCGTACTCGGCCTTGATCGCGGCGAGGCGCTCGTACTTGCGGAGGCCGTAGGACGCGCGCACCCGCTCGGGCTCGGGGTCGGTCATGAAGTTGACGTAGCTCCCTGTGTCGGTGGCGAACGGCCGCAGCTCACGCCACAGCGACCGCACCCACGCGCGGTCCGCGGCCATGCCTGCGGCGTCGGGGGCGATCGCGTCCATGTTGACCGCGTAGCGGCTGCTGCGGCGCCCCCCGAAGGCGGTCGCGTCGTCGTCCACGTCGGCGAACGCGCCGCCGAGGGGGAAGATCGGGACGACGCTGAGCGGGGAGGTCCGCGCGGGCAGCGCCGAGGCGAGGACGTCGATCGCTCCGTCGGCGAGCTCGTCGAGGAACAGCGCCTTGTTGTAGGCGTGGACCACGCCGTAGGGGGCGGCCTCGTCGAGCATCGACTGCACCGCGGTGTAGGGCAGCTCGGTGACGAACTCGAACAGCGGTGGCAGCTCGTCCCGGGCCCTCGCGAGCAGGTCCGCGTGTGCCCGTGGCCCGGCGAAGCCGCCCACGAGGAGGGCGATGCCCGGCCTGAAGTGGTACTCCGCCGGGACGAACGGTGCCGGCGGGGCGTTCAGCGCGACGATGAGGGCGCCGGCGTCACGGGTCAGGCCGTCCGAGACGTCCCGGGCCACCCGCAGGGCCGGTCCCGCGCGGTCCAGCTCCCAGAAGAGGAGACCGAGGTGCATCGCGGGCCCGACGCGGTGCAGCCGGAACTCGAACTCGGTGACGACACCGAAGTTGCCCCCGCCGCCCGTGAGCGCCCAGAACAGGTCCGGGTGCTCGTCCGGTGCGGCGCGCACGAGGCGACCGTCGGCCAGCACCACCTGCGCCGCCACGAGGTTGTCGATCGCGAGCCCGCAGCGATGGGTGAGCCACCCCATACCGCCGCCGAGGGTCAGTCCGCCCACCCCGGTGTGGCTGATGGTGCCGCCGGTGACCGCGAGCCCGTGGCGCTGGGTCGCGGCGTCCAGGTCGGCCTGCCGGGTGCCGCCCCCGCACCGCACGCGCCGGGCGCCCGGGTCGACGACAGCATGGGCCATCGGCGTGAGGTCGATGGTGAGCCCGCCGTCCGGCACGGCGGTGCCCGCGTAGTTGTGGCCGCCGCCGCGGACGCCGACCTCCAGCCCGGTCTCCCGGGCGTGGAGCAGGGCTGCCGCGGCCTCGTCGGCGGTGCGGCACCGCGCGATCAGAGCAGGCCGGTGATCGACGTTCGCGTTCCACACCGTCCGGGCGAGGTCGTAGTCCCGGTCCCCGGGCCGGACGACCTGCCCATCGAAGCGGCGGGCGAACGCGTCGTGCTCTGCCTGCATCGTCGGCGGGGTCATGGCTCCTCCTGCGTCACGGGTGCGTGGGAGCCCGGAGCGTGCACGGGGCGGCGTTCCACGGCCGTTCCACCGACGAGGCGGGCCCGGACGGTCCGCGCGACCGGAGCCCAGAGCCGGCCCGGTCCACCCATCGCGAGCAGGCGGTCGGCGGCGGCCCGGGCGCCGCCGGTGTCGCCGGCGGCGACGCAGGAGGCGAGCAGCACGCGGACGAGGAAGGCGTGCTGTCCCGGTGCCGTACCGACCGGACCGGTGGCGGCCACGGCGGCACGGACGCGGGCCAGCCCCCCGCCCCCGTGGCCGTCGAGCACCGCGACGTGGCCGCGGAACGCCTCGACGACGTGCCGGCTGACGATCCTCTCCTCCATGGCCAGGAGGCCGGCGGTGTGCTCGCGGAGGGCCTGCTCGTCGCCCATGTCCAGGGCGAGCAGGGCGGCGAAGGTCAGGGCGATCGTCCGGCTGAAGGGATGGTCGAGCCGGCGCGCCCACGCCAGCGCCTCGGACGCCGCGCGCCGGGCCTCGTCGGGCTCCCCGAGGAACCAGAGCGTGTTGGCCAGCCGGCCCTGGCACACGACCTTCGGGTCTTGCGCGTAGTGCAGCTGGTGGGTGGTCGCGTGCGCCGGGTCGTAGTGCGCGAGGGCGTGCCGGAAGTGGTCGCGCGCCTCCTCCAGGTCGGCCTGCCAGAACGCCGACACGCCGAGGACGTAGGCGGCCTCGACCTCGAGCACCGGATTGCCAACGCGGCGGGCGAGCCCGGCGAGCCGCCGACCGAGATCGGTCGCCGCCACGAAGTCGGAGCGGGTCAGGGCGCCGAGCGCGAGCGAGCGCACCAGCGGTGGCGACGGCTCCGTACCGAGGGCGTGGCCCAGTTCCAGGATGCGGTCCTGTGTCGCCCGCATCCGCGGCGACTCGTAGGCGGCGACGGTCACGAGCGGGGCGAGCAGGTCGGTCCGCAGCGCGAGTTCCCGCCGGTCACGAGCCGGTGCGGCCGGCTGATCGGCGAGCAGCGCGAGCCCGCGCTCGAGGAGCCGGATCGCCTCGTGGTGGGCATGCAGGGTCCGCGCGACACGAGCGGCACGCCGGTACCACCCGACGGCCCGCCGCGCGTCCCCGGCGCCCTCGAGGTGCGCGGCGATCCGGGCGCTCCCCCGCTCGGTCGCGGCGGCGTGCTCGGCGAGGAGGGCGGCCGCGACCCGCGCGTGCAGTCGACGCCGGCGGGCCGGTCCCGTCGTGTCCACCACGACCTGCCGGATCTTCCCGTGGCTGAACTCGTACGAGCCGCCGTGTCCGGACCCACCCGCGCGTTCCCGGACGAGGCGCCGCCGCCAGAGCTCGTCGAGACCGCTCACGAGGGCGTCCTCGTCGACCTCCGCCGCGGCGCGCAGGACGCCGAGATCGAACTCCCGTCCGATCGTGGCGGCCAGCGCGGCGAGGTCCCGGGTGGGTCCGTCGAGCCGGGCGAGTCGCAGCTCGACAGCGGACTGGACGCGCGCGGTCGTACCCGCCGTCGCGGTCCACCCCGCGCGGAGCGCCTCCAGGACGAACAACGGGTTGCCCTCGGTCTCGTCGACCAGACGACGCGCCCGAGCGGTCGTGAACCTCGGGCCCGCGAGCCGACGGGCGAGCACGACGACCTCCCGCGCGTCCAGGGGGCCCAGCTCGATCTCGTCGACGGCGTCGCGGGCGTGCAGCCTCGTGAGCAGGTCGTGGGCGGCGTCGCCGCTGTCCATCTCCTCGTGGCGGCCGGTGGCGAGGACGAGGAGGCCGGGTCCCGGGTGCTCGCGCAGCAGGTAGTGCAGGAGCCGCGCGGACTCCCGGTCGACCGCGTGGAGGTCGTCGACCACCACGAGCGTGGCGTGCACCGGTGACACGACCGCGGCGGCGACGGCTTCGAAGAGCCGGCGGCGCTGCTCGGCCTCGCCGAGCAGCACCGGTGGAGCGGCGTCGGGACGCTCGGCGAGGAGCTCGGGCACGAGCCGCGCCAGTTCCGAGACGTGGGAGGGGTCCATCCCCAGGACCGCGGGCCACACCGCTTCCGCCCGCAGCCAGGCCGTGGCGACGCCGTAGGCCAGCGGCCCCTCGGCGAGGTGGCAGCGCGCCTGGGCGACGCGGGCGCCCCGTCGGCGGCACCACGTCCCCACGTCCTCGGCCAGCCGGCTCTTGCCGATCCCGGGATCGCCGCTGATCAGCACGAACCTCGAGCCTCCGGCCTCGACACCGCGCCACAGCGCCTCGAGCCGTCCCCGCTCGCGCCGGCGCCCGACGAGCGGGCCGGCGTCGGCCGTCGACGCCTCCGGCGCCTCGCGACGCGCGGGCACGGGGCTCGGGAGGAGGGCGTCGTAGGCGGCCCGTGTGTCGCGCGAGGGCTCGATCCCGAGCTCGCGGCCGAGCGTGGACGCGCACTGGTGGTAGACACGGGCCGCCCGCGCGCGGTCGCCGCGCGCCGCGTGCAGTCGCATGAGCAACCGGTACGCGTCCTCCCGCAGCGGGTCCGCGCGCTGCAGCCGCTCCGCGTGGCGGACGGCCTCGTCGACCGCGCCCGCCCGTTCGCACAGCGTCGCCAGTTCGGCGATGGCGTCCTGGACCCGACGTCGCAGGCGCTCCCGGTGCTGGCGGAGCCACTCGTCGTCGTGATCCTCGAGGAGCTCTGCCGCGCCGAGAGCGGCGGCCTCCCGAAGCGCGTGCAGCCGTGCGACGTCCCGGCCCTCCGTCGCCGTCCCGCGGCCCGAGAGCAGGCCCTCGAGGAGCGCGACGTCGGTGTGCAGCCGGACCTCGGGGCGCAGGCGCAGCTGGTCGGGGCGGACCTCGAGGAACCGGTCGATCGACGGGAGCCCGCGGCGCAGGTCGTGCAGGACGTGTCGCAGGTTGGTCCGCGCCTGGCCTTCGGTCGAGTCGGGCCAGATCGCCGACGCGACCGAGGCCCGGGGGAGCGGTCCGCCGCCTTCGAGCAGGAGCAGGGCGAGGACGGACTCGGCCCGCGCCGAGGTCAGAGGCGTCGGGTCCTCGCCGTCGAGGCGCAGTTCGAAGCGGCCGAGCAGGCGGACCGTCCCGGGCGGGTCCACCACGACAGTGTCCTGGGCCACACGACCGCGGTCGAGCCTCGACGTAGGGGCGTCCCCCGGCCACCGTGGGGCAGCACGGCGACCGGGGGACGCGAGACCCCGTGCGGCCGGGCGCGGTCGGTCGCACGGGGGACCGGGTCGTCCGCAACGGGACGGCTCGGGGTCGGCTGGTGGTGCGTGGACGCCGACGTCGCCCCGGGGACCGACGACCCTGACGGCCGTACGGCGACCTCGGCGCGAACGGTGGCGACAACGGCACCAGTCCAACGAGCGACGTCGGTCGAGCGATACGCACTCTCGCTGTCCTGCCCGCGATTCGCGCCGGGCGGCGCCTCGGTTCACCCCAGCGGGGGACGGATGTGGCGTGAGCCACGTCTCGTCCGACCGGCCCCGCCTCGTCGCGGGGGCTCGCTCGGCGCGGCGCCGCGCGTGGCCGGTGGGACACTGGGGACGTGCAGACCGCCCAGGGTCCGGACCCCTCGACCGGGGGAGGCGCGGACCTCGATCCGCCGACCGACCCCGTCCTCCGGCCGGTGCCCGCCGTGGCCACCGGTCCCGCGCCGACCGACACGGAGGGTGCTGGACCGGCGGCGTCGGCGCGACGCCCGGGGGCCGGGAGCCCGGCCGGGGGCGCCAGCACGCCGACCGGCTTCGTCGACGACCCCGAGAAGCGCGCGCGCCTGCGCCGCATGAAGGCCGTCGCGCTGTCGTTCCTGCTCGGCGCCGCGGTGGTCTGGGTGGTCTTCCTGCTCTGGGAGCGCAACGGCGGGCCGGCCTTCACCGGCTACGTGCGCGCCGCCGCCGAGGCCGGCATGGTCGGCGGGCTCGCCGACTGGTTCGCGGTCACCGCGCTCTTCCGGCACCCGCTCGGCATCAAGATCCCGCACACGGCGCTCATCCCGCGCAAGAAGGACCAGCTCGGGGCCGCCCTGTCCGACTTCGTCGGCGGGAACTTCCTCGCGCCCACGGTGGTCGGCGAGAAGCTGCGCGCCGCGCAGATCTCCGCGCGGCTCGGCGGGTGGCTCTCGACGCCGGGCAACGCCGCGCGGGTCACCGCCGAGCTCGCGACCGTGGTGCGCGGCGCGGTCACGGTGCTGCGCGACGACGAGATCCAGGCCGTGGTCGACCAGGCGGTGACGCGCCGGGTGGTCGCGCAGCCCTGGGGCCCACCGCTGGGCCGGCTGCTCGCGGGGGTGCTCGCCGACGGGTCGCACCGCCGGCTGGTCGACCTCATCTGCGACCGCGCGTACGACTGGGTCCGGAACAACCACGAGACCGTGATGGCCCTGGTCAGCAAGCAGGCGCCGAGCTGGTCCCCGCGGTTCGTCGACGGGCTCATCGCCGACCGCCTCTACGCGGAGGCGCTGTCGTTCGCGTGGGCGGTCAAGTCCGACCCGGACCACCCGCTGCGCAAGGCCATCGACCGCTTCCTCGTCTCCTTCGCCGCCGACCTCCAGGACGACCCGGAGACCGGCGAGCGGGTCGAGGCCATCAAGCAGCAGCTCCTCGAGCACCCCGACGTCCAGGCGCTCATCTCGCGGGCCTGGTCCACCGGCAAGGCGATGCTCCTCGATGCCGCCGAGGACCCGTCGTCGCAGCTGCGCCTGCGGGTCACCGACGGCATCGCCCGCTTCGGCCAGCGCCTCGACACCGACGCCGAGCTCCGCGACAAGATCGACGGCTGGATGGTCGACGCCGCCTCGTACGTCGTCGGCCGCTACTCCACCGAGATCTCGACGCTGATCTCCGACACCGTCGCGCGCTGGGACGGCCCGGAGACCTCGCGGAAGGTGGAGCTGCAGGTCGGGCGCGACCTCCAGTTCATCCGCATCAACGGCACGCTCGTCGGCGCCCTCGCGGGCCTGGTCATCTACACGGTGGGCGAGCTGCTGGTCTAGGTGCCGAGGGCCAGTCCCAGTGCCGCGGCGCCCAGCCCGGCGAGCGTCGAGCCCAGGACGTAGACGACGCCGGTGGCGCGGGCGCGCTCCTGGATCAGGCGCACGGTCTCGACGGCCAGCGTCGACCACGTCGACAGCGCGCCGCAGAACCCGACGCCGACCAGCGCCACCACGCCGGGCGGGGCTGGACCGCCGAGCACCAGGCCGAGCACGAACGAGGCCCCGACGTTGACGGCGGCCGTCCCCCACGGCACCGCGCCGGCGCGGGCGGGCGTCAGGAGGCGGCCGGCGAGGTAGCGGACCGGCGCCCCGACCGCCGCGCCCAGCGCGACCAGCAGCGCGGTCACGCCGTCACCCGGCGCGCGAGCACCGACCCCAGCGCCGCGGCCCCGACGGCGGCGACGACCGTGCCGGCGAGGTAGGCGAGCGCGGTGGCCCCGTGCCCGCCGGCGAGCAGGAGGTCCGCGTCGACCGCGAACGTGGAGAACGTCGTGAAGCCGCCGAGGACGCCGACCCCGAGGAACGGGCGGGCGAGCGGGTGCGTCGTGCGCGCCGCGGCCACGACGACGAGCACGCCCATGAGCAGGCTGCCCAGGACGTTGACGCCGAACGTGGCCCACGGGAAGCCGCCGGGCGCGGGTGGCAGGGCCAGCGCGACGCCCCAGCGGGCGAGCGAACCGACGACGCCACCGGCGGCGACGGCGGCCACCGCGGCCACCGCGGGGCCGTGACCACGGACGAACGGGCTCTCCGGCATCGGGCACCGAACCTAGACCGTCACCCGTCCGTGTGTGCGATAGCCCACGTGACCTGCGCAAGCACACTGCTTGCACGAGCTAGCACATGTGTTAGCGTGGGTGTCAGCGAGTTCGGAGGGGATGGTTCCGGTGTCGGGCACGGACGGGGTCGAGAAGATCGGCCAGGCCGTCGAGGACATCGGGGCCTACATCCGCCGGCAGCGCGAGGGCGCGGAGGTCAGCCTCCGTCAGCTCGCGAAGGTCGCGGGGATCAGCAACCCGTACCTGAGCCAGATCGAGCGTGGGCTGCGCAAGCCGTCCGCCGAGATCCTGGCCCAGATCGCGACCGGCCTGCGCATCTCCGCCGAGGCGCTGTACGTCCGCGCCGGGATTCTCGAGCCACGGGAGTCCTCACCGGTGCTGGACGCCGTGGCCGCGGACCCGGACCTGTCGGAACGCCAGAAGCAGGTGCTCACCGACATCTACGAGTCCTTCCGCCGCGGCAACGTCGCCGAGACCAGTGCGTCCGGGAGCAGCGCCGCCACCGGGCCGCAGGACGCCGGGACCGACGTCGGGGGAGACATCCCCACCGACGCGGTGCCCCGCTCGTCCTGAGCCACCAGAACACGTACGCAGTACCCCGAGACAGGAACGGAGACGACCATGCCGGTCACCTTCCCGACCAAGTTCGACGTCCGCGAGGCCCGCGACCAGGCCAACAAGGTCGTCTCGGACGCCATCGACCCGCTGCGCCACCCCGCGCTGGCCGTGCTCGGCCTCGGCGACGCCGCCGTCGCCGCCGCCCGCGACGCCGTTGGCCGCGTGCAGGCCGGCGCCACCGAGGTGCAGGCCCGCGTCGAGGACCTCCCGGCCGAGCTGCAGGAGCTGCGCTCCAAGCTGACCGCCGAGGACTTCCGTCGCCTGGTCGACAGCTACCTCGCGGCCGTCCGCAGCGTCTACGCCGACCTCATCAAGCGCGGCGAGGTCACCTACCACGGCATCAAGGCGCAGCCGCAGGTCAAGCAGGCGCTCGACACCGTGGACCAGGTCCAGAGCGAGATCGAGAGCCGCCTCGAGGACGCCGTCGAGGGCGTCCGCGTGCGTGGCGAGGCCGGTCTGGCCGAGGTCACCAAGCAGACCCGCTCGGTCGGCGAGCGTGCCGCCCGCGCGACCCAGCGCTTCAGCGCCGAGGCCGCCGAGGCCGTGGCCGAGGCCGGCAGCGAGCTCTCCGAGGAGATCAAGGAGGCCGGTGACGAGCTGGCCTCCGAGACCCGGAGCGCGACCCGCAAGGCCGCGGCCCGCACCGCCCCGAAGAAGCAGGGCCCGAAGAACGCCCCCAAGTCCGCGGCCACCGCGGGCGGCGCCAAGAAGGCCCCGAAGAGCTGAACACCGGTCACGCGGCCATGACGCTGCGCTGACACCGCTGGTCCACACGACCCCGGGACGCTCCGCCGTCCCGGGGTCGTCGTGTGTCCGTGTCCGGGCGCGCGCCTGTCGCCCTCCCGAGGAGGGGACGTACTGTGGGGGTCGTGTCGGTGCTCTACAACCTCGACGGCTACGTGCTGCTGGTGCTGTGGCTGCTGGGCATCCCGGTGGGTCTCTACGCCTTCGTGCACGCCCTCATGCAGCGCTCCGACGCCTTCACGGCCGCCGACAAGCTGACCAAGCCGGTCTGGTGCGCGATCACCGGCGTCGGCCTCGCGATCCTCGCCATCTCCACCAGCGGGCCCTACAGCTTCCTCTGGTTGGTCGGCATCATCGCGGTGCTCATCTACATCGTCGACGTGCGGCCGCGGGTCGTGGAGATCCAGCAGGGCCCGCGCTGGTGACGGCCGCGGCCGCCCGGGCGATCGCCGGGTCGCTCGCGCCGGAGACCGCCCTCGACCGTCCCGACCTCCTCGCCGCGCCCGTCGCGGCCGCTCTGCGCGCGCTGCCCGCCGAGGACGCCGCGGCCTGCCTGGTCGCCGCGATCGACCCCGAGCTCGCCGACACCGCCGCGTTCTGCGCGGCCTACGGCTCGCCGCTCGAGGCGTCGGCCAACTGCGTCGTCGTCGCCGGCGCGCGGTCGGGGGAGCGCCGCTACGCCGCGTGCCTCGTGCTCGCGACCACCCGCGCCGACGTCAACAACGTCGTCCGCCGGCGCCTCGACGTGCGCAAGGCCTCGTTCGCGCCGATGGACGAGGCGGTGGAGCTCACCGGCATGGCCTACGGCGGCATCACCCCGTTCGGCGTGCCGGCCGGGTGGCCGGTGCTCGTCGACGCCGCCGTGCTCGCGACGCCCGCGGTCGTCGTGGGCAGCGGCCTGCGGGAGAGCAAGCTCCTCGTGCCCGGCGCGGTGCTGGGCGCGCTGCCCGGCGCCGAGCCGGTGGAGGGGCTGGGCCGCTGAGCCCGGCTACCGCCCGCCCTCGACCCGCGCCCGCCACAGCACGCTGATCGACGCGCCGGGCTGGTCGTAGACGGGGTTGGGCGCGGAGGTCGGGAAGGCCAGGTTCGACCCGGGGTCGGAGCGGAACGGGTGCCGGGCCACCTCGACGTCGTTGAGCGTGACGATGATCGTCCCACTGGTGGCCAGGGTGCCGCTGTTGACCAGCCGGGCGGTGACCGTGCAGGTCGGGGTGCGGCAGGTGTTCTCGCCGCCCTCGAGGGTCAGCGCGATCTGCGGGCGCTCGGTGATGGCCACGATGTAGCTCTTCATCGACGGCACCTGGCCGACGAGCGTCTGCAGGTCCTGCAGCGCCGCCGGGTCCGCACGTGCCACCGTCACGGGCCCCTCGCGATCCGCGCCGAACCCGGGGAGCTCGAAGGCCACGAGCGCCGGCGGCTCGCCGTCGACGACGGTGACGGTGCGGCCGTCGGTGCCGGGTGTGAGGACCCGGGCCTCCTGCCCGTCGATCACGGCGCCCTGCTCCTGCTCCCCGACGTCGGGGGCGGCGAGCCGGTCCGCGAGCGAGCTCGGCGCCACCGCCCAGGTCGGCAGCCCGGCCGGCAGCTCGGGGTAGGCGTCCGAGAGCCACACGCCGTCGAGGCGCTCGGCGAGCTCGGGGCGGCCGG
Source organism: Actinomycetospora straminea (assembly GCF_028737255.1). Classification (GTDB taxonomy): domain Bacteria; phylum Actinomycetota; class Actinomycetes; order Mycobacteriales; family Pseudonocardiaceae; genus Actinomycetospora; species Actinomycetospora straminea. Next base: position 157,702 of record NZ_JAQZAN010000017.1, read on the forward strand.
CGGTGCGCTCCTCCCACCAGGCGCGGTCGCCGCGCAGGGCCTGGTCGCCGCCGACGGTGACGAACTCCGCGCGCCCGCCCGCGTCGCGGGTGATCGAGCCGGTGGCGTTGCCGGCGCGGTCGACGACGACCTCGAGCGTCGCCGCCCCGCCCTCGTCGTCGATGCGGCCGCCGTACGTCGCGCCCTCCCAGCCGCGCACGTCGGTGACGGTGGCCTCCAGCGTCGCCGACGGCGAGGCCGGGCGCGTGACGACGAACAGCACCGTCCCGAGGACGAGCAGCAGCACCACCGCCGCCGCGACGGGGAGGATCCAGCGGCGACGGCGCGCCGGCCCGCCTTGCTGGCCGGGTCCGCCGGGCCCGCCTGGCGGCGGGCCCCACTGCCCGGGCCAGCCGCCGGGGCCGGCCTGCTGGCCGGGGTAGCCGCCCTGCTGGCCGGGGTAGCCGGGTTGCTGGCCGTAGCCGGTGAAGGGTGCCGTGCCCGGGTGGGTGGGCG
>NZ_JAQZAN010000018.1 GCF_028737255.1 Actinomycetospora straminea
GACCGGGGCGAGCGCAGCGACGGGGGACTGGACCGGGGCGAGCGCAGCGACGGGGTGGCCATGACCGACAGCTCCGTCCCGCCCGGCGGGCACCGCTCGGGCCGCGGCCCCCGGCGCCAGGACAGCAGGAAGCGCCGCAGCGGGCCGCCGCGCGGACGCCAGGGCCCGGCGCGCCCGCCGTCGGGCGACCCGGCCCGCGAGGCCGCCCTCGACACGCTGCGCGCGGTCCGCGAGGACGCCGCCTACGCCAACCTGACCCTCCCGAAGCTGCTGCGCGAGCGGCGCATCACCGGCCGCGACGCCGCGCTCGCCACCGACCTCGCGTACGGCGCCTGCCGCGCGCAGGGCCTGCTCGACACGGTGCTCACGGCCTGCTGCGACCGGCCGCTCGCCGACCTCGACGGGGTCGTCCTCGACGCCCTGCGCCTCGGCGCCCAGCAGCTGCTGCGCACGCGCATCCCCCCGCACGCGGCGGTGAGCGCGGTGGTCGAGCTGGTCCGCGCGCGGGCGGGCTCGCGGCCGACCGGGTTCGTCAACGCGGTGCTGCGCCGGGTCGCCGAGCGCGACGAGGCCGCGTGGGTCGACCGCCTCGCCCCGCCCGACGACCTGGGCCGGCTCGCGCTGGCCCACGCCCACCCGCGGTGGATCGCCGAGGTCTTCGCCCGGGCCCTCGGGGGCACCGAGGAGCTGGCGGCCGCCCTCGCCGCCGACGACGCCCGCCCCGCCGTGCACCTCGCGGCCCGCCCCGGCGAGATCAGCGCCGAGGAGCTCGCGGCGATCACCGGCGGCGAGGAGTCGCCGTACTCCCCGTACGGCGTGCTGCTCACCGAGGGCGGCGACCCGGGCGACCTCGCGCCGGTCCGCGAGGGCCTCGCGGTGGTCCAGGACGAGGGGAGCCAGCTCGTCGCGCTCGTCGCCGCCCGCGCGCCGGTCGAGGGCAGCGACACCCGCTGGCTGGACCTGTGCGCCGGGCCGGGCGGCAAGGCCGTGATGCTCGGGGCGCTGGCCGTGATCGAGGGCGCCACGCTCGACGCCGTGGACCGCGCGCCGCACCGTGCCCGGCTCGTCGAGCAGGCCACCGAGGGCCTCGGCGTGCGGGTGCACACCGGCGACGCCCGCGAGGTCGCGCTGCCCGAGGAGGCCTACGACCGCGTGCTCGTCGACGCGCCCTGCACCGGGCTCGGGGCGCTGCGCCGCCGCCCCGAGGCGCGCTGGCGGCGGCAGCCCGAGGACGTCGCCGAGCTGACCGAGCTCCAGCGCAGCCTGTTGCGCGCCGCCCTCGGGCACACGCGGCCCGGCGGCGTCGTCACGTACGCGACCTGCTCCCCGCACCCCGAGGAGACCACGGCCGTCGTCACCGCCGTCGCCGAGGAGACCGGCGCCGAGCTGCTCGACACCCCGGCGCTGCTGCCGGAGGTGCCCGACACCGTCGCCGTCGACGGCCCCGGCGTCCAGCTCTGGCCCCACCGCCACGGCACCGACGCGATGTACGCCGCCGTGCTCCGGAAGCGCTGACCCCGCCCGGACCAACGACAGCGACGAGGCCACTACCATGCGTCACGTGGCGCGTGCCCCGATGATCGCTCCGAGCATCCTGTCCGCGGACTTCGCGCGCCTGGCGGAGGAGGCGGCCGCGGTCCCGGGCGCGGACTGGCTGCACGTCGACGTCATGGACGGGCACTTCGTGCCGAACCTGACGCTCGGCCTGCCCGTCGTCGAGGCCCTGGAGCGGGCGACCGCGATCCCGCTCGACTGCCACCTCATGATCAACGACCCGGACCGCTGGGCGCCCGGCTACGCCGAGGCCGGCTCGCGCAACGTCACGGTGCACGCCGAGGCCGCCCACGACCCGCGCAAGGTCTCGCGCGACATCCGGGCGGCCGGGGCGCTCGCCGGGCTGTCGATCAAGCCGGGCACCCCGCTCGAGGACTGGATCGAGGTGCTGCGCGACTACGACACCCTGCTCGTCATGAGCGTCGAGCCCGGGTTCGGCGGGCAGAAGTTCATGCCCGAGGTGCTCGACAAGGTGCGCACCGCGCGGCGGCTCGTCGACACCGGGCACCTCAACGTGCTCGTCGAGATCGACGGCGGGATCAGCCGCGACACCGTCGAGCAGGCCGCGGAGGCGGGCGTCGACTGCTTCGTCGCCGGCTCCGCGGTGTACGGCGCCGACGACCCCGAGCAGGCGCTGGAGGCGCTGCGCGGGCAGGCCGCCCGGGCGTCCGCGCACCTGGCGGGGGGATGAGAGCGGCATCACCACCACGGTGATGCCGGGGCAGCGCGTCGTGAGGATGATGGCGGGCGGGCGAGGGAGCCCGACCGGCGAGGACATCGGTGAGGACGAGGAGACCGCAGTGTTCACGGGGATCGTCGAGGAGGTCGGCGAGATCGTCGACGTCGTGGCGGGGGAGGACTCCGCGCGGCTGCGCGTGCGCGGTCCCGTCGTCACGTCCGACGCCCGCCCCGGCGACTCGATCTCCGTCAACGGCGTCTGCCTCACCGTCGTCGAGCCCTCCGCGGGCGAGTTCGGCGTCGACGTCATGGGCGAGACGCTGCGCCGCTCGAGCCTCGCCGGCGCCACCGCGGGCAGCCGGGTCAACCTCGAACGCGCCGTGGCCGCCGGTGACCGCCTGGGCGGGCACATCGTCCAGGGCCACGTCGACGGCGTCGGCACCGTCGTGGAGCGCACCGAGCACGAGCAGTGGACGACGGTGCGGTTCCGGGTCACCGACGGCCTGACCCGCTACGTCGTGGAGAAGGGCTCGATCGCCGTCGACGGCGTGAGCCTCACCGTCACCGAGGTCGACGACGAGACCTTCGCGGTCGGGCTCATCCCGACCACGCTGCGCGAGACGACGCTGGGGGAGCGGGCCGTGGGGTCCACGGTCAACCTCGAGGTCGACGTGGTCGCCAAGTACGTCGAGCGGCTCGTCGGGGCACAGCTCGGCACGCAGGACACCGGTCCAGGGCAGGGGAAGTAGGAGTACGTGGACGGCTTCGAGCACATCGAGTCGGCGATCGCCGCGATCGCCGAGGGCAGGGCCGTCGTCGTCGTCGACGACGAGGACCGCGAGAACGAGGGCGACCTCGTGTTCGCGGCGGAGAAGGCCACGCCCGAGCTCGTGTCGTTCATGGTGCGCTACACCTCGGGCTACATCTGCGTGCCGCTGACCGGCGAGGCGTGCGACCGGCTCGACCTGCCGCCCGCGCACTCGATCAACCAGGACCGCCACGGCACCGCGTACACGGTGTCGGTCGACGCGCGCGAGGGCATCGGCACCGGCATCTCGGGCACCGACCGCGCGCACACCATCCGCGTCCTGGCCGACCCGGGCTCGGGCCCCACCGACCTCTCGCGCCCCGGGCACGTCGTGCCGCTGCGGGCCCGCGAGGGCGGCGTGCTGCGCCGTCCCGGGCACACCGAGGCGGCCGTGGACCTGGCGCGGCTGGCGGGCCTGGCCCCGGCCGGCGCCATCTGCGAGATCGTGTCGCAGAAGGACGACGGCGACATGGCCCGCTTCGACGAGCTGCAGGTCTTCGCCGACGAGCACGAGCTGCCGATCATCACGATCAAGGACCTGATCGCGTACCGGCGCCGCTCGGAGAAGCAGGTCGTCCAGGTCGCGCACGCCAACATCCCCACCGACCACGGCACGTTCGTCGCCTACGGGTACGACTCGCTGCTCGACGGGATCGAGCACGTCGCGCTCGTGCACGGCGAGATCGGCGACGGCGAGGACGTCCTGGTCCGCGTGCACTCCGAGTGCCTCACCGGCGACGTGCTCCGCTCGCGGCGCTGCGACTGCGGGCCCCAGCTCGACGCCGCGATGGCCGCCGTCGTCGCCGAGGGGCGGGGCGTCGTGCTCTACGTGCGCGGCCACGAGGGCCGGGGGATCGGCCTGATCCACAAGCTGCAGGCCTACCAGCTGCAGGACGCCGGGGCGGACACCGTCGACGCCAACCTCGCGCTCGGCATGCCCGCCGACGCCCGCGACTACGGCACCGGCGCGCAGATCCTCGCCGACCTCGGCATCAAGTCCATGCGCCTGCTGACCAACAACCCCGAGAAGCGCGCCGGCCTCGAGGGCTACGGCCTGGAGATCCTCGGCCGCGTGGCGCTCCCGGCCCGCGCGACGCCGGAGAACCTGCGCTACCTGCGCACCAAGCGCGACCGCATGGGCCACGACCTCGAGGGCCTCGACTCGGAGCAGGACACCGTCGTCGCGCAGACGACCGACGGCTCCGACGCGGCCGTGGGCGGGACCCGGGGATGAGCGGCGAGGGCCGTCCGCAGGCCGAGGTCCCCGACGCCGCCGGGCTGACGCTCGGCATCGCCGTCACGCGCTGGAACGCGGGCATCACCGACGTCCTGCTCGAGCGGGCCCGCGACGCGGCGGCGAAGGCCGGGGCCGCCGAGCCGACGGTGGTGCGGGTCGCCGGCGCCATGGAGCTGCCGGTCGTCTGCCAGGGCCTCGCCGAGGGTCACGACGCGGTCGTCGGGCTCGGCGTGGTCATCCGCGGCGAGACCCCGCACTTCGACTACGTCTGCGACGCCGTCACCGCCGGCCTGCTGCGCGTGGGCCTCGACGCCCGCACGCCGGTGGGCAACGGCGTGCTGACGGTCAACGAGGAGGCCCAGGCCTGGGCGCGCGCCGGGACGCCGACGTCGAGCGAGGACAAGGGCTTCGAGGCCACGGTGGCCGCGCTGGACGCCGCGCTGACGTTGCGGGGGCTGCGGGGGTCGACCTCGTGACCGGGCCCGTCGTGCCGCCCGAGGCCCTCGACATCGGCGAGGTCGAGCTCGAGGTCCGCCCGAAGCGCATCCGCTGGGTGGCCTGGGTGCTCGCGGTCTTCCTCTTCGCGTTCTTCGGCGCCGGCGCGCTCCTGGTGTTCGTCGAGTCCTCGGGGTTCGTGTTCCGGCCCGCCGACCAGGTGGCGATGGTCGTGCTGGGCACGATCCTCGCCGGCTGCGCGCTGCTGTTCACCCGGCCGCGGCTGCGGGCCGGCCCCGGCGGGGTGGAGGTGCGCGCCACGATCCTGACCCGGCGCGTGCCGTGGTCGGAGATCGTCGCGGTGAGCTTCCCCGACGGCGCCCAGTTCGCCCGCCTCGACCTGCCCGACGACGAGTACCTGCCGATCTCGGCGCTGCAGGCCGTCGACCGCGGCCACGCCGCCCGCGGGGTGTCGGCGCTGCGCCGGCTGCACGCGCAGTACCACCGGAGCTGATGGACGCCTACGAGCTGCTCTTCCGGCACGTCGCGACGCGGGTGCCCGCGGAGCTGACCCACCGCGTCGGCGTCACCGCCCTGCGCGCCGCGACCCCGGTGCTTCCCGCGCCGGCCGGGGGCGCCGAGCCCGTCGAGGCTGTCCAGGCCATGGGCCTGCGCTTCGCCAACCCGCTGGGCGTCGCGGCCGGCTACGACAAGGACGCCGAGGGCGTGCGCGGCCTGGCGCGGCTGGGCTTCGGGGCGGTCGAGGTCGGCACCGTCACCGCGCGCCCGCAGCCGGGCAACCCGCGCCCGCGGTTGTTCCGCCTGCCCGCCGACCGGGCGCTGGTCAACCGCATGGGGTTCAACAACGCCGGCGCCGACGTCGTCGCGGCCCGGCTCGCGGCGCTGCGGCAGCGGGGCGCGGGCACCGTGGTCGGCGTCAACATCGGGCGTTCCAAGACCGCGTCCGACGCCGTCGCCGACTACCGGTACTCGGCGCGGGCGCTGGGCCCGCACGCCGACTACGTGGTGGTCAACGTCAGCTCGCCGAACACGCCGGGGCTGCGCGACCTGCAGGGCGTCGACGCGCTCGAGCCGCTGCTCGCGGCGGTGCGCGACGAGGTGGGCGCGACCCCGCTGCTCGTGAAGATCACCGCCGACCTGGACGGCGCGGGCGTCGACGCCGTCGCCGACCTGGCCCTCGCGCAGGGGCTCGACGGGATCGTCGCCACCAACACGACGATCGCGCGCGCGGACCTGCGCTCGCGGCCCGCCGACGTCGAGGCCGCCGGTGCGGGCGGGCTCTCCGGCGCGCCGCTCGTGGGGCCCGCGCGGGCGGTGCTGGCGCGGCTGCGGGCGCGCGTGGGGGAGCGGTTGACGCTGGTCTCGGTCGGCGGGATCGACTCGGGCGAGGAGGCCCGCGCCCGCCTCGACGCCGGCGCGACGCTCGTGCAGGCCTACACCGGCTTCGTCTACGGCGGCCCCGCCTGGCCCCGCCGGGTGCTCCGGGAGCTCGCCGCCACGTGAGTGATTCTCCCGGCCCTGGCCGGGAATTCCGCTCCCATGACTGCACCCGCCCGGAGGCCCCAGGTCGTCCTGTTCGACCTGTTCGAGACGTGCCTGCAGCTCGAGGGCCTGCGGCCCCGGATCGAGGCGCTGGGGCGGCCCGGCCACGAGCTGGAGCTCTTCTTCGCGCGGCTGCTGCACCAGGGCATGGCGATGACCCTCGCGGGCGAGGCGCCGCCGTTCGCGACCGTCGCCGCCGACATGCTGCGCCGCACCTGCGGGCGCGACCTCACCGACGACCAGGTCACCTCGGTGCTCGACGGCTTCCGCGAGCTGCCCGTGCACCCCGACGTCGCGCCGGCCCTGCAACGCCTCGCCGAGGCCGGGGTGCCCGCCTACGGGTTCACGCACGGCTCGGCGGAGGTCGCGGGCGCGGCGCTGGAGGCCGGCGGCGTGCGCTCCATGTTGAGCGACGTCATGTCGTGCGCCGAGCTGAAGATGTTCAAGCCGCCGCCCGCGGTCTACCACTGGGCGTGCGACCGGATCGCCACCCCGCCCGCGCGCACCGCGCTCGTGGCCGTGCACTCGTGGGACGTGCACGGCGCGGTGTCGGCCGGCCTGGTCGGCGGGTACTGCGAGCGCCTCGAGGGCCGGATCCCCGACGCCGTCGCGCGCCCCCACGTCACCGCCCCGGCGCTCGACGACGTGGTCGAGGGCCTGCTCGCCCTGCCCGAGGAGCCGACGCCCTGACCCCGACGTGCGTGATCTCCTGAGCGATGGCTCAGAAGATCACGCACGACCCTCACCGGGCGGTGACGGGGGACGCGGGCAGACTGGTCACCGCAGGACCGGATCCCCCCCCGCTCCACCACCAGCTCCCCCCACCAGCTCCCCCCACCCAGACGGAGGCCTCGGTGCCCACCACCACCGGACCCGACCGCCGCACGGTCCTCTGCGGGATCGCGGCCGTCCTCGCGGCACCCGGCGCGCTCGCCGCGTGCTCGTCGTCGCCGGGCGAGTTCCAGCCGGGCGCCACCACCACGCCCGCCCCGGGCGGCGGCGCCACCGGCACCCCGCTCGCGGACATCCCCGTCGGCGGCGGGCGGATCGTCACGCGCGGGGAGCAGTCGATCCTGCTGGTGCAGCCGAGCCCCGGGCAGGTCACGGCGTTCGACGCCTCCTGCCCGCACCAGGGCACGACGGTCGACCCGCCCCAGAACGGCGTCATCACCTGCCCGAACCACTTCAGCCAGTTCGACGCAGCCACCGGCGCGGTGCGCAAGGGCCCGGCCGACACCGGGCTGCCGCAGGTCCCGGTCCGCGTCGTCGACGGCACGGTGCAGGTGATCTGAGCCTGCTCGCGCTCCACGCCCTCTGGTCGCCCGGGCGCGGCGTCTGCCTGTGGGCCGAGGACACCGACCTCCCGGCCCGCAGCACCAGCCGCGCCCGCCGCGGCGCGCGCCCGCACCCGTTCGCGGTGCCGGCCGACCGGCTCGCGGCGGTGTGGGACACGACCACCGCGACGCTCGGTGTCGCGGTGCTCGCGCTGCCGTCGGACGCCGACGCCCCGCGGGACTCCGACGACCTCGACCGCGAGGAGACCGGCCCCGACCCCGGCCCCCCGGTGCTCGCGGACTGGAGCGTCCCGGTCCTCGAGCTCCCGCCCGGGGCCGGGCCACCGGTACCACCGGAAGGGACGCGGGCCAGTCCCTCGGTCGCCGCGCTGCGGGCCGTCGACGCGCTCGCCGCGGACCTGGTCACCCGGGGCCGCCTGCTCCCGGCGCCCGACGAGGAGGACGGCGCAGCAGGCCCCCGCCTGGTCTGGCGTCCGGTCCTCCAGGGCCCCGACCTCGTCGCCGCCGACACCCTCGCCGCCGCCCTGCCGCCGGTGTGCCGCTGCGAGCAGGTGCCGGGGGAGGAGCCGGCGAGCGCCGCGGCGGTGGTCGAGGCGGCGCTGGGGGCGGCCGTCGACGCCCGCGCCCGCGCCCGGGTCACCGGCACCGACGAGCTCGCGACCGCCCCGGACTGGGCGCACGCCCTCGGCGACGAGCCGGTGCTCGGCGACCCCGCCCCGCCCGACGGGCTCGTCGCCGGCCTGCGGCGATGGGCCGTCGTCGGCGCCCCCCACGCCGGGCCCGCGCGGGCCTCATTCCGGCTCGACGAGGTGGTCGCCGACGAGTTCCACCACGCCCTCGACGACCCCGAGCCCCTGTTCCGGCTGACCTTCGCCCTGCAGTCCGCCCAGGACCCGAGCCTGACCGTCGACGCCGACACCGTCTGGCGCGACCCGACGGCCCTGCGGCGCTGGCTCGACGACCCGGCCGAGGTGCTGCTCGGCGAGCTCGGCCGCGCCGCCCGCGTCTACCCCGAGCTCGGCGACGCGCTGCGCGTCCCGCGCCCGGGCGGCATGGACCTCGACCTGGCCGGCGCGCACCACTTCCTCGCCCACGTCGCCGCCGACCTCGACCGCGCCGGCTTCGGCGTCCTGCTGCCCGCGGGCTGGCGCGCCGGCCCCGCCCGCCTCGGGCTCGCCGCGGCCGGCGGGCACACCGAGCGTCCCGACGGCGTCGTCGACACCGGCGCCAAGATCGGCAAGGACGACCTCGTCGACTTCTCCTGGCGGCTCGCCGTGGACGGCGAGGAGCTCTCGAACGCGGAGATGGACGCGCTCGTGCGCGCCAAGGCCCCGCTCGTGCGCCTGCGGGGGCGCTGGGTGGCCCTCGACCCCGACCGCCTGCGCGACGGCCTCGCCTTCCTCGCCGAACGGCGCGACCGCCCGACCGTCGGCGACGTGCTCCACCTCGCGGTCACGCACCCCGACGACGTCCCGGCGCCCCTGCCCGTGGAGTCCCTGCGCCTCGACGGCGAGCTCGGCGACCTCCTCGCCGGCGGCACCACGCTCGAGCCCCTCGACACCCCGCCCGGCGTCCGCGCGACGCTGCGGCCCTACCAGCGACGCGGGCTGTCGTGGCTCGCGTTCCTCGCGCGGCTGCGGCTCGGCGGGGTGCTCGCCGACGACATGGGGCTCGGCAAGACGCTGCAGGTCCTCGCGCTGGAGTCCCACGAGCGGGACGGCACCGACCGTGCCGACGACCGCGGCCCGACCCTGTTCGTCTGCCCCACCTCGGTGGTCTCGACCTGGCGTCGCGAGGCCGAGCGGTTCGTCCCGGAGCTGCGCGTCGCGGTCCACCACGGCGCCGGGCGCGCCCACCCCCACGAGGCGGCCGACGGCGCCGACCTCGTCGTCACCTCCTACGGCACGCTCGTGCGCGACACCGACGCCTTCGCCGACCTCGCCTGGCGCCGGGTGGTGCTCGACGAGGCGCAGATGGTGAAGAACAACCGGTCGCGCGGCGCGAAGGCCGTCCGGCGCCTCGACGCCGAGCACCGCCTCGCGCTCACCGGGACGCCGGTGGAGAACCGCCTCGCCGAGCTGTGGTCGATCATGGACGCGGTCAACCCCGGCATGCTCGGCAGCGTGAGCGCCTTCCGCGAGCGCTACGCCGTCCCCGTCGAGCGCCACGGCCGCGTCGACGTCGCCGAGGACCTGCGCCGGCGCACCCGCCCGTTCCTGCTGCGCCGGCTCAAGACCGACCCGACGGTCGTCGACGACCTCCCCGAGAAGATCGAGACCGTCGAGCGGTGCGGGCTGACCGCCGAGCAGGCGTCGCTCTACCGCGTCGTCGTCGACGAGATGCTGGACAAGCTGGACGACGTGGAGCCCGGCATCGAGCGGCGCGGCCGGGTCCTGGCGGCGATGACGAAGCTCAAGCAGGTCTGCGACCACCCGGCGCTGCTGCTGCACGACGGGTCCCCGATCGGCCGGCGCTCGGGCAAGATCGCGCGGCTCGAGGAGATCCTCGGCGAGGTGCTCGCCGCCGGGGACCGCGCGCTGCTGTTCACCCAGTTCGCAGCGTTCGGCGACATGCTGGCCCCGCACCTCGCGGCCCGCTTCGACACCGAGGTCGCGTGGCTGCACGGCGGGATGTCGCGACGCGCGCGGGACACGATGGTCGAGCGGTTCCAGCGCGGGGACGGCCCCTCGCTCTTCCTGCTCTCGCTGCGCGCCGGCGGCACCGGGATCACGCTGACCGCGGCCCAGCACGTCGTGCACCTCGACCGCTGGTGGAACCCGGCCGTCGAGGACCAGGCCACCGACCGCGCCTTCCGCATCGGCCAGAAGCGCACGGTCGGGGTCCGCAAGCTCGTCTGCGCGGGCACGCTGGAGGAGCGGATCGACGACCTCATCGCCGGCAAGCGCGAGCTCGCCGACCTCGCGGTCCGCGACGGCGAGGACTGGCTCACCGACCTGTCGACCGCGGAGCTCGCGCAGGTCCTCACCCTGGACGCCGAGCCGGAGGAGGTGGACGACGACGATGGTGCGTGAGACGCGCTCGGGTCCCCGGTTCTCGGAACGGTTCGAGGAGTTCGGCAAGCGCAAGCCCGTCGAGGACGGCATCGTCGCGCGCAGCCGCCGGGGCGCGATCGGGGAGTCGTGGTGGTCGGGGCGCTTCCTCGCGGTCCTCACCCGCCTCGGCGTCGGCGGCCGGCTCGACCGCGGCAAGACCTACGCCCGCGCCGGGCAGGTGATCGACCTCGCCATCGAGCCCGGCGCCGTCACCGCGACCGTGCAGGGCAGCCGCGACGAGCCCTACCGCGCGCGGATCGGCCTGCGCGTGTTCGCCGACGAGGCCTGGGACGCCGTGCTCGACGCCCTCGCGGCCGACTCCTGGTACGCCGCGGCCCTGCTCGCCGGCGAGGTGCCCGACGACCTCGAGGACGTCCTCGCGCGCGTCGGGCTCTCGCTGTTCCCGCAGGGGTCGGGCGAGCTGCCGATGGACTGCTCGTGCCCGGACTGGTCGGTGCCGTGCAAGCACCTCGCCGCCGTCGCCTACCTCGCCGCGGAGGAGTTCGACGTCGACCCGTTCGCGCTGCTGCGCTGGCGGGGCCGCGACCGGGCGACCCTGCTCGCGGCCCTGCGCGACCGCCGCGACGCCGGTGCGGGCAGTCCCACCGGGCTCGCGGACCTCCTCGACCGCTTCCACCGCCCCGCCGTGCCGATCCCCGACCCGCCCGGGTACGCGCGCGCCCCCGCGTCGGACGGCCTGCTCGACGAGCTGCCGCCGCTGGAGGTCGGGGGCGAGGACGTCCGCGAGGTGCTGCGCCCGCTCTACCGGCGGATGGCGGAACCACCGGCGTAGGTTCAGCTCCGTGGAGCCTGATCAGCCCGAGAACCCGATCACCGTCCTGCTGGTGGTCGCCCACCCCGACGACATCGACTTCGGCAGCGGCGGCTCCGTCGCCACGTGGACCACCCAGGGCCACCGCGTCGTGTACTGCCTGCTCACCGACGGGGACGCGGGCGGCTTCGACGAGGAGGTCACCCGCACCGACATGGCGAGCCTGCGCCGCGAGGAGCAGACGGCCGCGGCGGCGATCCTCGGGGTGGACGAGCTGCACTTCCTGGGGTGGCCCGACGGCCGGCTCTACGTCACCCACGAGCTGCGCCGCGACATCACCCGCGTCATCCGGCAGGTCCGGCCCGACCGGGTCGTCACGCAGTCCCCGACGCGCAACCTGCGCTCGATGTACGGCAGCCACCCCGACCACACCGCGGCCGGCGAGGCCACCATGTGCGCGGTCTACCCCGACGCCCGCAACCAGTTCGCCCACCCCGAGCTGCTCGCCGACGAGGGCCTCGCCGCCCACACGGTCGCCGAGGTCTGGATCTCCCACATGGGCGAGGGGGCCGACCACTACGTCGACACCACCGACGCCTTCGAGCGCAAGGTCGAGGCGCTGCGCGCCCACAAGAGCCAGACCGCGCACATGGACGACCTGCGCGGTCGCATGTGGGCCTGGGGCCGCTCGCAGGCCAAGGCGGCCGAGTTCGGCCCGGACCGCACCGCCGAGGGGTACCTCGTCCTCGACACCCGCTGAGGGCCGGTGGCCGAGGCCACCGCGTGAGCGACGCGACGTCGCCGAGGGTTTACCGACCGTGGCCGGGAGGTCAGCCTGGACGTGGAACGCGGGGCCGACGCCGCCCCCGAGGGCCGGAGATCAGCTCCCCGCGTGAAGGAGGTCCCCATGAGCGACGTGTCGTGGCTCGGCAATCGGGTGCAGCTGCAGGAGATCGAGGACACCGACCTCACCTACCTGCAGTGGCGCCGTCCGTGGCAGGGGTCCCTCCGGGGCTACCTCGTCGTCGGCTCCGAGGAGCGGGCCCTGGTCGAGAGCGCCGTGGCGGAGGCCGCCGACGGTCGCCGTGAGCACCCGCGCCTCGACGCGGCCGGGCAGCCGACGGACCTGGAGGCCTTCCTCACCGACGTCCTGGGCCGCCGCCCCGGCGAGCCCGCGCCGGCGGACGCCACCCCCTCGGTCTGAGGGCGGGGGAGCCGCCCCGGCGACCGCCGGGGCGTCTCCACGTCTCCCTGACCGCACCGCCGACGGTCAGGGCTCCAGTGCACCGCCGAGCACGATCTCCAGGACCGAGGACAGCTCCTCGTCCAGCCGGAACGGGGCGGGCTCGGTGTCGATCCACCGGACGACGGCCGCGTAGTAACCGAGGGCCAGCAGACGCCCGACGCGGGCCGGGTCCGACGGTGGCCGCAGGCGGGCACCGGACGCGGCCACCAGCGCGGCGAGGTCCTTGGCGAGGACGTGGTCGCGGAAGACGTCGTTGCTCTTCAGCGACGGGGCCATCATCGCCTTCGTCTCCGTCCTCGTCTCGAGGTTGACCTCGGCGAGCGTGGCGAAGTACCGCTCGAGCACCTCCCGCAGCGGCAGGGCGGACGGGTCGAAGCGCCCGGTCGCCGCCGCGGCGCGCTGCCGGCGGCGCAGCGCCCACTCCTCGAGGAAGAGCGCCTTGCGGGCGAAGTGGTTGAACACCGTCGCCCGCGCCAGGCCCGACCGCGCGGCGATGTCCTCCATCGACGTGGCCTCGAAGCCCTGCTCGACGAACAGGGCGATCGCGGCCGCGTAGACCCGGTCGCGGCGCTCCTCGCGCTTGCGGGCGCGGGTGCTCAGCGGCGGGAAGCCCACCACGTCGGTCTCCGGGTCCCACGGCCGGGCCGGGCCCGTCCCCCGGGCGCGCGCGTCCATCGCGATCAGTAGAGCACACGGTGACCCCACGAAGCTGGACTCGCGTCTTGCTTGCCCCGCCGATGTGACTTACGTTGCACCGGGAAGCTGGATCAGCGTCCAGCTTCGTGCGCAGCGCGAGGAGGCGGTCGGGCGTGCGGTGGGTGACCTACGACGCGGGGGACGGCGCCCGGACCGGGCTCCTGGACGGCGACTCGGTGCGCGGGCTGGCGGCCGGCGTCTCCCTCGTGGCGCTCCTGGGCGACGACGGCGAGGCGCTCGCCGAGGCCGGGGGCACCGCGCGCCGCGACCCGGCCGAGGTCCGCGCCCTGGACGACGTGCGGCTGCTCGCCCCGATCCCGCGCCCGCCCTCGGTGCGCGACGGCCTGTGCTTCCTCGAGCACCTGCGGGGCTGCTACCGCGCGCTCGGGCGACCCGCGGAGCTGCCCGACGTGTGGTCGCAGACGCCCGCGTTCTACTTCGCCAACCCGGCGGCGGTCGTCGGCCCCTACGACGACGTCCCGATCGCGCCCGGCTCCCGCCTGTTCGACCTCGAGCTCGAGATCGGCGCGGTCGTCGGCCGTGGCGGCCGGGACCTGCACCCCGACACCGCCGAGGACCACGTCGTCGGCTTCACCTTCTTCAACGACTGGACCGCGCGGGACCACCAGATGCGCGACATGGCGCAGGGCATCGGGATGGGCAAGGGCAAGGACAGCGCGATCACGCTGGGACCCGCGCTCGTCACGGTGGACGAGCTCGAGGCCCACCGCGGCGAGCGGGGCTGGACGTTCGAGGTCTCGGCGACGGTCAACGATCGCCGGCTGGCCAAGGGGTCGCTCGCCGACATGGACTGGAGCTTCGGCGAGCTGCTGGCGTTCCTGTCGCGGGGCACCGACCTGCGGCCCGGCGACGTGATCGGCTCGGGCACGGTGCCGGGCGGGTGCCTGCTCGAGCACGTCGACGTCCCCGACCCGACGGCCTGGACGGGCTGGCTGCAGCCCGGCGACGTCGTCGCCCTCGCCTCCGACGCGCTGGGCGAGACCCGCCAGGTCGTCCGTCCCGCCCCGCCCGTCACGCCCCTGCGCACCGGCTTCTGACCGACCCGTGGCCGAGCGAGAGGACCCCGCCATGAGCGCCCAGGACTACCGCAAGGGCCTCCACGACCTCGGGCAGGGCTGTCATGCCTGGCTGCAGCCCGACGGGAGCTGGGGCTGGAGCAACGCCGGTCTGGTCACCGGGTCGGGCACGTCGTTGCTGGTCGACACGCTGTTCGACCTCCCGCTGACACGGGAGATGCTCGACGGCATCCGGCCGGTCACCGACCACCACCCGCTGCGCACGCTGGTCAACACCCACTCGGACCCCGACCACGTCAACGGCAACGAGCTGGTCGCCTCACGGGACGTCGAGATCCTCGCCTCGGCCGCGGCCGCCGAGCTGATGACCCAGGAGGCCCTGGACGCGGTGGCCCGCGTCAAGCACCTCGAGGGCACGCTCGGCGAGTTCGCCCGGCACATCTTCGGCCCGTTCGAGCTGGACGGGATCACCGCGACCGGTCCGGACCGCACCTTCTCCGGCGAGGAGAGCGTCGACGTGGGTGGCCGCGAGGTGCGGCTGATCCAGGTCGGGCCGGCGCACACGCCCGGCGACGTCATCGTCCTCGTCCCGGACGCCCGGCTGCTCTATGCCGGCGACATCCTCTTCGTCGGCGGCACGCCGATCGCCTGGGCGGGCCCGATCGACCGGTGGGTCGCGGCCCTCGACCGCATCCTCGACCTCGACGTCGCGACGATCGTGCCCGGCCACGGCCCCGTCAGCGGCAAGACCGAGGTGTCCGTGATGCGGGAGTACCTCGTCACCGTGCAGGCCCAGGCACGCCGGCGCTTCGAGGAGGGGCTCGACGTCGACGCGGCGATCGCGTCCATCGACCTCGGGCGCTTCGCCGACCTCCCCGAGCACGGGCGCCTCGCCCAGAACGTGCTCAACGTCTACCAGCAGCTCGACCCGACCGTGCCCCGGCCCGACCGGCTGACGGTACTGACCAAGATCGCCGCGCTCGAGGGCTTCAGCCCCGAGCTGCTCACCCCGGAACAGGAGCCGACGCGATGACCGTGCGGACCACCCACGTGGGCAGCCTGCCCCGGCCCGAGGCCCTGACCCGGCTGATGTACCAGCACCAGGAGGGGGCGGGCGACGCCGCGGAGCTCGAGGCGGCCGTCACCGAGGCCGTGCACGACGTCGTCGCGATGCAGCACGGGGCCGGGATCGACGTGGTCTCCGACGGCGAGATGGGCAAGCCCGGCTTCGTCAACTACGTCCGCGAGCGACTGACCGGCTTCTCCGGCCAGGCACCGGGCTGGAGCATCGACGACCTCGAGGCCGCGCCGGAGCTGGCGATCGCCCAGTACGGCGGCGAGGCCGGCGCCCACATCATGCCCGCGAACTGCGAGGGGCCGGTGAGCTACGTCGGTGCCGAGGCGGTCGCCCGGGACATCGCCACGCTGCGCCTCGCGCTGGAGAAGACCGGTCACACGGCCGACGGGGACGCGTTCGTGCCCGCGGCCTCGCCCGGGTGCATCGCGACGGGCAGCCCGAACCTGCACTACCCCGACTACGACAGCTACCTCGACGCCCTCGCCGACGCGATGCGCGAGGAGTACCGCGCGATCGTCGATGCGGGGCTGGTCCTGCAGCTCGACTGCCCGGACATCCCGATGGCGGGGCACACCGAGTTCTGGTGCCGGGACGAGGTCCGGCGCCGCGGCCTCGTCGGCTTCGCCGAGCGGCACATGGCCGCCATCGACCGCGCTCTGGAGGGCATCGACCCGTCGCGCGTGCGGCTGCACCTGTGCTGGGGCAACTACGAGGGCCCGCACCACCTCGACGCCCCGCTGGCCGAGCTGCTCCCGCCCGTGCTCGCCGGCGCGCCCACGACGATCTCGTTCGAGGCCGCCAACCCGCGTCACGAGCACGAGTGGGAGGACGTCGCCGAGCTCCCGATCCCCGAGGACAAGGTGCTGCTGCCCGGGGTCGTGGACACGCTCAACAACATCGTCGAGCACCCCCGCCTGATCGCCCAGCGCCTCGGCCGCTTCACGCGCGTCGTCGGCACCGACCGGGTGATGGCCGGGACCGACTGCGGCTTCGGCACCTTCGTCGGCTTCGGGCGCGTGGGCCCGCGGGTCGCGGAGATGAAGCTGCGCGCGATCGCGGAGGGGGCGGCGCTGGTCCGCTCGTGAGCCGGGGGCGGCCGGTCCGGTGACCCGGGTCGCCCGAGGACGACACGCCAGTGACACGCCGCGACACGCCGCCCGACACGCCGATTCCACCCATCCGGGTGCACGCCAGAAGGCCGGACGGACGCGCCTACGCTGGGGGTCACCATGGCCGACCCGCAGACGTACCGACCCGCCCCGGGGAGCATCCCGGAGGCGCCCGGCGTGTACCGGTTCTCGGACGAGAACGGGCGGGTCATCTACGTCGGCAAGGCCAAGAGCCTGCGCAGCCGGCTCAACTCCTACTTCGCCGACGTGGCCGGGCTGCACCCGCGCACGCGGCGGATGGTCACCACCGCGGCGGCGGTGCAGTGGACGGTGGTCCACACCGAGGTCGAGGCCCTCCAGCTCGAGTACAACTGGATCAAGGAGTACGACCCGCGGTTCAACGTCCGCTACCGCGACGACAAGACCTACCCGGTCCTCGCGGTCACGCTGAACGAGGAGTACCCGCAGCTGCGGGTCTACCGCGGCCCCCGCAAGAAGGGCGTGCGGTACTTCGGCCCCTACGCGCACGCCTGGGCCATCCGCGAGACGGTGAAGCTGCTGACGCGGGTGTTCCCGGCGCGGGTCTGCTCGGGCGGGGTGTTCAAGCGCCACGGGCAGATCGGGCGCCCGTGCATGCTCGGCTACATCGACAAGTGCTCGGCGCCGTGCGTCGGGCGGGTCAGCGCCGAGGAGCACCGGCAGATCGTCCTCGACTTCTGCGACTTCCTCGCCGGCCACACCGACCAGCTCATCGGCCGCATCGAGAAGGACATGCAGGTCGCCGCGGCCGACATGGACTTCGAGAAGGCCGCCCGGCTGCGCGACGACGCGGGCGCGCTCAAGCGGGTCGTCGAGAAGCAGGCGGTCGTGCTCGGCGACGGCACCGACGCCGACGTCGTGGCGTTCGCGACCGACGAGCTCGAGGCCGCGGTCCAGGTCTTCCACGTCCGCGGCGGGCGGGTCCGCGGCCAGCGCGGCTGGGTCGTCGAGACCGAGGCGGACAGCGACGTCGCCGACCTCGTCGGCCAGTTCCTCGCCCAGTTCTACGGCGAGCAGGCCGCGCTCGCCGGCTCCGCGGACGACGCCGTGCAGCCGGTGCCGCGCGAGGTGCTCGTCCCCGCGATGCCCGACGACGCGCCGGCGCTGAGCCAGTGGCTCTCGGAGCTGCGGGGCTCGCGGGTCTCCCTGCGCGTGGCCCAGCGCGGCGACAAGCGCACCCTCGCCGAAACCGTGGAGCGCAACGCCAAGGAGGAGCTGACCCGGCACAAGCTGCGGCGCGCCGGCGACCTCACCGCGCGCAGCGCGGCGCTCGAGGAGCTCCAGGAGCAGCTGGGCCTCGACACCGCCCCGCTGCGCATCGAGTGCACCGACGTCAGCCACGTCCAGGGCTCGGACGTGGTGGCGAGCCTCGTGGTGTTCGAGGACGGGCTGCCGAAGAAGGCGGACTACCGGCGCTACTCGATCCGCGGCGGCGCGGAGGGCGGTGACGTCGCGGCGATCGCCGAGGTGGTGCGCCGGCGGTTCGCCCGCTACCTCAGGGAGACTGCTGAGGACGCGCCGGACCACACCGACACCGCGTGCGCGGGGGAGACCAGCGACGGGGCGCCGGCCTCCGGGGAGGTCGCGCCCGACGACGGCCCGCTGCCGGGCATCGACCCCACGACCGGCCGCCCGCGGAAGTTCGCCTACCCGCCGAACCTGCTGGTGGTCGACGGCGGCGCGCCCCAGGTGGCGGCCGCGGCCGAGGTGCTCGGCGAGCTCGGGATCTCCGACGTCGCGGTCGTCGGGCTGGCCAAGCGCCTCGAGGAGGTCTGGCTGCCCGGCGAGGAGGACCCGGCGATCCTGCCGCGCCAGAGCGAGGCGCTCTACCTGCTCCAGCGCGTGCGCGACGAGGCGCACCGCTTCGCGATCACCTACCACCGCCAGAAGCGCTCGACGCGGATGACGGCGTCCGCGCTCGACGGCGTGCCCGGGCTGGGCGAGGCCCGGCGCACGGCGCTGCTCAAGCACTTCGGCTCGGTGAAGAAGTTGCGGGCCGCGACGGTCGAGCAGATCACCGAGGTGCCCGGTGTCGGCCGGCGCACCGCGCAGGCGGTGCTCGACGCACTGGACGACGGGGGGACGGCATGACGGACCGGGCGGGGGCACCCCCGCACCCGGGCGGGATCGAGGTCGCGATCGTCTCGGGGCTCTCGGGCGCCGGGCGCAGCACGGCCGCCAAGGTGCTCGAGGACCTCGGCTGGTTCGTCGTCGACAACCTGCCGCCCGAGCTGATCGAGACGATGGTCGACCTCGGGGCGCGCTCGTCGGGGCAGGTCACGCGGATCGCGGTGGTGATGGACGTGCGCAGCCGCGCGTTCACCGCCGACCTGGGCGCGGTCATCAAGGAGCTCGACGCGCGCGGTCACCGCCCGCGGGTGCTGTTCCTCGACGCGTCGGACGCGGTGCTCATCCGGCGCTTCGAGTCGAACCGCCGATCGCACCCGCTGCAGGGCGACGGGCGCCTGTCCGACGGCATCCGCGCCGAGCGGGAGCTGCTGGCCCCGCTGCACGACCAGGCCGACCTCGTCGTCGACACCTCGAACCGCTCGGTGCACCAGCTGCGCACGGCCATCGAGAGCGCGTTCGGCGACGCCGCGGCGGACGTCGGACACAGCGTCACCGTCGTCTCGTTCGGCTACAAGCACGGGCTGCCGCCCGACGCCGACCTCGTGGTCGACATGCGGTTCCTGCCCAACCCGCACTGGATCCCCGAGCTGCGCGAGCACGACGGGCGCGAGGCCGTGGTCTCGGACTACGTGCTCTCGCAGGAGGGCGCCGAGGAGTTCCTCGAGCGCTACCTCGAGCTGCTGCGCCTGGTCGGGGCGGGCTACCGCCGCGAGGGCAAGCGCTACCTGACGGTCGCGGTGGGCTGCACGGGCGGCAAGCACCGCAGCGTCGCGATCGCCGAGGAGCTCGCCCGGCGCATGACCGGCGAGGACGGCGTGCGCGTGACGGTGTCGCACCGCGACGTGGGGCGCGAGTGAGCGCCGGCGACGGGCCGGCGAGGCCGCTGCGGGCGGTCGCGCTCGGCGGCGGCCACGGCCTGCACGCGACGCTGACGGCCCTGCGGCGGCTGACCGACGACATCACCGCGGTCGTGGTGGTCGCCGACGACGGCGGCTCGTCGGGCCGCATCCGCCGCGAGCTGGACATCCTGCCCCTGGGCGACCTGCGCATGGCGCTCGGCGCGCTGGCCGGCCAGGAGAACGCGGGTCCGGAGAACACGCTGTGGCAGCGGGTCTTCGAGCACCGCTACGGCGGCCACGGGGCGCTTGCCGGCCACGCCGTCGGGAACCTCCTGCTCGCCGGGCTGGTGGAGGTCCTCGACGACCCGGTGGCCGCGCTCGACCAGGCGTGCCGCCTGCTCGGGGTGACCGGGCGGGTGCTGCCGATGAGCACGCAGCCCGTCGACATCGAGGCCGACGTGACGGGTATCCAGCCCAGCCGACCGGGCCCCGCCGGCGGCGATCAGGGCCGCGACGTCGCCCACCGCATCCGCGGGCAGGTGGCCGTCGCGACGACGCCGGGGCGCGTGCAGCAGGTGCGCCTCGACCCGCGCCGGCCCCGGGCGTGCCCGGAGGCGGCCGAGGCGCTGCGGGCCGCGGACCTCATCACGCTGGGGCCGGGCTCGTGGTTCTCGAGCGTCCTGCCCCACCTGCTGGTCCCCGAGCTGTTCACGGCGCTGGTCGAGAGCGAGGCCCGCAAGGTCCTCGTCCTCAACCTCGCCCCGCAGCCCGGCGAGACCGCCGGGTTCTCGCCGGAGCAGCACCTCGAGGTGCTCGCCGCGCACGCCCCGCGCCTTCGGCTCGACGTCGTCGTCGCGGACACGGACGCCGTCCCGGAGCCGGACCTGCTGCGCCGCGGCGCCGAGGCGTTCGGCGCGGACACCCTGCTCACCACCGTCGGGACCTCCGACGGCACCCCCCGGCACGACCCCGAGGCCCTCGCCGAGGCCCTCGCCGACGCCGCCCACCACCGTGTCGAGCAGTCGGCCGGGGCAGCGACGAACGGCGTCCACGGTGGCGCGTTCAGCGGCGCCACCGCCCCGGGGGCCGACCCCCGCCCGCACCAGGAGGAGGACCGAAGGTGGCCATGACCGCAGCGGTCAAGGACGAGCTCAGCAGGCTCGCGGTGACGAAGACGTGCTGCCGGCGCGCCGAGGTGGCGGCCCTGCTGCGCTTCGGCGGGGGCCTGCACATCGTCGGAGGGCGGGTCGTCGTCGAGGCCGAGCTCGACACCGGCGCCGGCGCCCGCCGCCTGCGCGGCGAGATCCACGACCTGTACGGGCACAACCCCGAGGTCCACGTCCTGTCCCAGGGCGGTCTGCGCAAGGGCACCCGCTACGTCGTGCGCGTCGCGACCGACGGCGACTCGCTGGCCCGCCAGACCGGCCTGCTCGACCCGCGCGGGCGCCCCGTGCGGGGCCTGCCGCCGCAGGTCGTGTCCGGCGGGGTGTGCGACGCCGAGGCGGCGTGGCGCGGGGCGTTCCTCGCGCACGGCTCGCTGACCGAGCCCGGCCGCAGCTCCGCGCTGGAGATCACGTGCCCGGGCATGGAGGCGGCGATGGCGCTGGTCGGCGCGGCCCGCCGGCTCGGCGTGGTGGCCAAGGCCCGCGAGGTCCGCGGCGCCGACCGCGTCGTGGTCCGCGACGGCGACGCCATCGGCGCGCTGCTCACCCGCCTGGGCGCCCACACCTCGGTGCTCGCCTGGGAGGAGCGCCGCATGCGCCGCGAGGTGCGCGCGACGGCCAACCGGCTGGCGAACTTCGACGACGCCAACCTGCGCCGCTCGGTGAAGGCGGCCGTGACGGCGTCGGCGCGCGTCAACCGGGCGCTGGAGCTGCTCGGCGACGAGGTGCCCGACCACCTGGTGCAGGCCGGGCGCCTGCGCGTCGAGCACGAGCAGGCCTCGCTGGAGGAGCTGGGCCAGCTCGCCGAGCCGCCGATGACCAAGGACGCGGTGGCCGGGCGCATCCGGCGCCTGCTCGCGATGGCCGACAAGAAGGCCAAGGACATGCGCGTCCCCGACACGTCCTCGGTCGTGACCGAGGAGATGTCGGAGATGGCCGACCGCTGAGCGCCCCCCGCGTGCGACGTGACCTCGTTCGCGGGACCCGGTCAGCGGCCCCGGAGCCGTTAGGGTGGCGGCCCCACGGGGAACGCCGTCCTCCGAGCGCAGTGCGGCGTGCCATCCCTGGTCAGACGACCGACGCACGAGAGGTAGGGCGAGGCGCAGTGACGGTCCGCATCGGGATCAACGGGTTCGGTCGCATCGGACGCAACGTGTTCCGCGCGCTCGAGAAGCAGCGCGCGGCGGGCACCGCGGACATCGAGGTGCTCGCGGTCAACGACATCACCGACAACAAGACGCTCGCGCACCTGCTGCGCTACGACTCGGTGCACGGCCGTTTCGACGGCACCATCGACGTCTCCGACGACGCCCTCGTCGTCAACGGCAAGACGATCAAGGCGCTGGCCGAGAAGGACCCGGCGGCGCTGCCGTGGGGCGACCTCGGCGTCGACGTCGTCATCGAGTCCTCGGGGATCTTCACCGACGCCGACTCGGCCGGGAAGCACCTCAAGGCGGGCGCGAAGAAGGTCGTCATCTCGGCCCCGGCCAAGGGCGAGGACCTGACGGTCGTCATGGGCATCAACGACTCGTCCTACGACGGCAGCCAGAACATCCTGTCCAACGCCTCGTGCACGACGAACTGCGTCGCACCGATGATCAAGGTGCTGCACGACGCGTTCGGGCTCGAGACCGGCTTCATGTCGACGATCCACGCCTACACCGGCGACCAGCGGATCCACGACGCCCCGCACAAGGACCTGCGCCGCGCCCGCGCTGCCGCGTCCAACATCATCCCGACCACCACGGGCGCCGCCCAGGCGACGGCGCTGGCGCTGCCGGAGCTCGAGGGCCGTCTCAACGGCCTGGCCTACCGCGTACCGGTCAACGACGGCTCGGTCACCGACCTCACCGCGACGCTGAACACCGACGTCACCGTCGAGCAGGTCAACGACGCGTTCAAGAAGGCCGCCGAGGGCGAGCTGAAGGACGTGCTGGTCTACACCGAGGACCCGATCGTCTCCACCGACATCGTCGGCGAGGCCGCGTCGTGCACCTTCGACGCCGGCATGACCAAGGTGCTCGGCAACCGGACCGTGAAGATCGTGGGCTGGTACGACAACGAGTGGGGCTACTCCAACCGCGTCGTCGACCTGACCACGCTCGTCGGCTCCAAGCTCTGATGCGCACCGTCGACGACCTCGTCGGCGAGGGGGTGCAGGACCGCTACGTGCTGCTGCGCGTGGACCTCAACGTGCCCCTCGACGGCTGGAACATCACCGACGACGGGCGCATCCAGGCCGCGCTGCCGACGGTCCGCAAGCTCCTCGGGGCCGGCGCGAAGCTGGTCGTGACGGCGCACCTGGGCCGTCCGAAGGGCGGCGAGCCCCCGGGTCGCGATCGCCTGATGAGCCTGTCGCCGGTGGTGGCACGCCTCGGCCAGCTGCTCGACCAGCGCGTGCACCTGGCCGAGGACGTCGTCGGGCCCGCGGCGCAGCAGAAGGCCGCGGACCTGGAGGCGGGCGAGGCCCTCGTCCTGGCCAACGTGCGCTGCGACCCTCGCGAGACGGGCGACGCCGCGGAGCGCGAGGAGCTGGCGACGGCGCTCGCCGAGCTCGTGCCGGGCGGCGCGTTCGTCTCCGACGGCTTCGGCGTGGTGCACCGCGAGCAGGCCTCGGTCGTCGAGGTGGCGCGCAAGCTCCCGGCCTACGCCGGCGACCTCGTCGCCCGCGAGACCGAGGTGCTGCGCCGGCTCGTCGGCGACCCGGAGCGGCCCTACGTCGTGATCCTCGGCGGCTCGAAGGTCTCCGACAAGCTCGGGGTGCTCTCGAACCTGCTGCCGAAGGTCGACAAGCTGCTGGTCGGCGGGGCGATGTGCTTCACCTTCCTCGCCGCGCAGGGCCACGACGTGGGCGGCTCGAAGCTCGAGTCCGACCAGGTCGACACCTGCAAGGAGCTGCTGGCGACGTACGCCGACACCCTGGTGCTGCCCACCGACGTGGTCGTCGCGTCCGAGTTCTCGGCGGACGCGCAGACCCGCACGGTGTCGGTGTCGGAGATGCCCGAGGGCTGGCTGGGCCTCGACGTCGGCCCGGAGACGGTGTCGGCGTTCGGGGCGGCGCTGGCCGACGCGGCGACGGTCTTCTGGAACGGGCCGATGGGCGTGTTCGAGATGGAGCCGTTCGCGGCGGGCACCACGGGCGTCGCGGAGGCGGTGGCGTCGACCAGCGCGTTCAGCGTCATCGGCGGCGGCGACTCGGCCTCGGCGATCCGGGCCGCGGGCCTGGACGAGGGCCGCTTCGGCCACATCTCCACCGGCGGCGGGGCCTCGCTCGAGTTCCTCGAGGGGCACGTCCTGCCGGGCATCGCGGTGCTGGAGGAGTCCTGATGGCGCGCAAGCCGCTGATCGCCGGCAACTGGAAGATGAACCTCAACCACCTCGAGGCCATCGGGGTGACCCAGAAGCTCGCGTTCGCCCTGCCCGGCAAGTACTTCGACGTCGTCGACGTCGCGGTGCTCCCGCCGTTCACCGACCTGCGCAGCGTGCAGACGCTGGTCGACGCCGACTCGATGCCGATCACCTACGGCGGCCAGGACCTCTCGCCCGAGGACTCCGGGGCGTTCACCGGGGACGTGTCGGGCGCGATGCTCGCGAAGCTCGGCTGCACGTGGGTCGTCGTGGGGCACTCGGAGCGCCGCACGATCCACGGCGAGGACGACGAGCTGGTCAACCGCAAGGTGGCGGCGGCCCTGCGCCACGGCCTCACGCCCATTCTGTGCCTGGGGGAGGGCGAGGAGGTCCGCGACGCCGGCGGGCACGTGCCGCACTGCACGGCGCAGCTCGACGGCGCGCTCAAGGGGTTGTCGGCCGACGAGGTCGCCAAGGTCGTCGTGGCCTACGAGCCGGTCTGGGCGATCGGCACCGGCAAGACCGCCGGGGTCGCCGACGCCCAGGAGGTCTGCCACGCGCTGCGCGAGCGCCTGCGCGAGGTGCACGGCGCGGGCGTCGCCGACCGCGTGCGGATCCTCTACGGCGGCTCGGTGAAGTCGAACAACGTCGCCGACCTCGTGAGGTCCGACGACGTGGACGGCGCGCTGGTCGGGGGCGCGAGCCTCGACCCCGAGGGCTTCGCCGAGCTCTGCGCCCTCGCTGCGGGT
This sequence comes from Actinomycetospora straminea, assembly GCF_028737255.1. Lineage (GTDB taxonomy): Bacteria > Actinomycetota > Actinomycetes > Mycobacteriales > Pseudonocardiaceae > Actinomycetospora > Actinomycetospora straminea. Next base: position 24,830 of record NZ_JAQZAN010000018.1, read on the forward strand.
GGCCCCCTGCCCTGAGCCCGGGTGCACGGTGCCCCGTTCGGCCGACGGGTCCTGACAGGACCGTGACCGGGGCGGGGTATCGTGCACCACCAGCGCCGATCCCGCACGTCGGGACGGCCAGAGCCCCGCCCGGCCGGGTGGGGTCGGCTCCCGGAGGTCACGGACACCGACATGCGACTGTTCCTCGACATCCTGCTCATCGCGTCCAGCGTGCTGCTGGTGCTGCTGGTGCTCCTGCACCGCGGGCGGGGCGGCGGGCTGTCGTCGCTGTTCGGCGGCGGGGTGCAGTCGAGCCTCGCCGGGTCGAGCGTCGTCGAGAAGAACCTCGACCGCCTCACCCTGTTCGTCGGGGCCATCTGGCTGATCTCGATCGTCGGCACGGGGCTGCTCGTCAAGATCGAAGGTTGACGGGTGGCCCGGGTGCCGAGCGCCCGGCCGCCCCTGGACGCGGAGGTACTCCGGCGATGGCGACTGGCAACGCGATCCGAGGCACCCGGGTGGGTTCGGGCCCCATGGGGGAGTCCGAGCGCGGGGAGAGCGCGGCGCGCACCGTGGTCTCGTTCTGGTGCTCCAACGGGCACGAGACGCGTCCGTCGTTCGCGATGGACGCCGAGGTCCCCACGAGCTGGGACTGCCCGCGCTGCGGCCTGCCCGCCAACACCGACGAGAAGAACCCGCCGCCGGCCAAGCGCACCGAGCCGTACAAGACGCACCTGGCCTACGTGAAGGAGCGTCGCTCGGACGCCGACGGCGAGGCCCTGCTCGACGAGGCGCTGGCCAAGCTGCGCGCCAAGCGCGGCGAGAGCTGACCCGCCCGCCCGTGAGCTGACATGATCCGGGCCATGGCGGCCCCAGCTGACACCACAGACACCCGCTTCTCGCTCCCGCAGTCCGCGCTGCCCACGGCGTGGTTCAACGTCGCGCCGCACCTGTCGTCGCCGTTGGACCCGCCGCTGCACCCGGCGACGCGGGAGCCCGTGGGCCCGGACGACCTCGCGCCGCTGTTCGCGCAGGAGCTCATCGGTCAGGAGATGGCGACCGACCCCTGGATCGACATCCCGGGCGAGGTCCTCGACGTCCTGCGGCTGTGGCGGCCGACGCCGCTGGTGCGCGCCCGGCGGCTCGAGACCGCGCTCGGCACGCCCGCGCGCATCTACTTCAAGGACGAGTCGGTGTCGCCCGCGGGCTCGCACAAGCCGAATTCGGCGGTGCCGCAGGCGTTCTACAACAAGCGTGAGGGCATCACCCGCCTGTCCACCGAGACCGGCGCCGGCCAGTGGGGCACGGCGCTGTCGTTCGCGTGCGCGCAGTACGACCTCGAGTGCGCGGTCTACATGGTGCGCAAGAGCTTCGAGCAGAAGCCCTACCGCAAGGTGATCATGGAGACGTGGGGCGGCACGGTCGTGCCGTCGCCGATCGACGACCCGTCGCACCCGGGCTCGCTGGGCGCGGCGATCTCCGACGCCGTCCGCGACGCCGTGGGCCGCGACGACACCCACTACGCGCTGGGCTCGGTGCTCAACCACGTGCTGCTGCACCAGACCGTCATCGGGCTCGAGGCCCAGCAGCAGCTGGCGAGCGCGGGGGAGACTCGTCCGGACGTCGTCATCGCCCCGTGCGGCGGCGGGTCGAACCTCGGCGGCGTCGCGCTGCCGTTCCTGCCCGACCCGTCGGTGCGCCTGCTCGCCGCCGAGCCGGCCTCGTGCCCGACGCTGACGCAGGGCCGCTACGAGTACGACTTCGGCGACACCGCCGGGTTCACGCCGCTGATGAACATGTACACGCTGGGCCACGACTTCGTGCCGCCCGGCATCCACGCCGGCGGCCTGCGCTACCACGGCGACTCGCCGATCATCTCGAAGCTCGTGCACGAGGGGCGGATGGAGGCGGTGGCCCACCGCCAGCGGGCCGTCTTCGAGGCGAACGTGCTGTTCGCGCGCGTCGAGGGCAAGGTGCCGGCGCCGGAGGCGGGCCACGGGATCGCGTCGGTGATCCAGGAGGCGAACGACGCGACGGCGAAGGGCGAGGAGCGGGTCATCCTGTTCAACTACTGCGGCCACGGCCTGCTCGACCTCGCGGCCTACGAGGAGTACCTGGCGGGCGACCTGGTCGACGAGCCCTGAGGGTTCCGGGCACCGGGAGGGCCCTCGCGGCCCCGCTGCCGCCCGTGATGGGCTGCCGGCATGGTGACGGTGCGCGAGGCGTCCCTGGCCGTGCTGCGCGGCCACGGCATCACGACGATCTTCGGCAACCCGGGCTCGACCGAGCTGCCGATGTTCCGCGACTTCCCCGACGACTTCCGCTACGTGCTGGGGCTGCAGGAGTCCGTCGCGGTGGGCGCGGCCGACGGCTACGCGCAGGGCACGGGGCGCGCGGCGCTGGTGAACCTGCACTCCGCGGCGGGCGTGGGGCACGCGCTGGGCAACGTGTTCACCGCCTTCCGCAACCGCACGCCGCTCGTGCTGATCGCGGGGCAGCAGGCGCGCTCGCTCCTGGTCGGCGAGCCGTTCCTGTTCGCCGAGCGCCCGGCGGAGTTCCCCGAGCCCTACGTCAAGTACAGCCGGGAGCCGGCCCGGGCGGCGGACGTGCCGGCGACGCTGGCACGCGCGATCCACGTCGCCACGACGCCGCCGTGCGGGCCGGTGCTCGTGTCGGTCCCGGTCGACGACTGGGACCGGCCCGCCCCGACCGTGCCCCCGCACGCCGTCGTCGGGACGGTGGCGGGCGACCCGCAGGCACTGGCGGACCTCGCCGACGGGCTGGCCGCCGCCCGCGCGCCCGCGTTCGTCGTCGGCGGGGAGGTGGACCGCGACGGGGCGTTCGACGACGTCGTCGCCCTCGCCGAGCGCCACGCCGCGCGCGTGTACGTCGCGCCGATGTCCCCGCGGTGCGGCTTCCCCGAGCGTCACCGGCTCTTCGGCGGCTTCCTGCCCGCCGCGCACGACGGGATCCGCGCCGCGCTCGACGCCCACGACCTCGTCGTCGTCCTGGGCTCGCCGGTCTTCCCGTTCCACACCGAGGGCGCGGTTCCCGGCGACACCGCGGTGCCCGACGCCACGACGCTGGTCCAGCTCACCGAGGACCCGGCGCACGCGGCGTGGACGCCCGTGGGCATGTCGATCGTCACGGGGGTGCGCCACGGGGTGCGCGCGCTGCTCGCGGGTCCGACGCCGCCGCAGCGCCCCCTGCCCGCGCCCGGCGCGTCGGCGGCCCGGGTCGCGGCCGACGGGGACGCCATCACCGAGGAGCTGCTGCTGCAGACCCTCGCCGACCTGCGGCCCGCCGACTCGGTGGTCGTCGAGGAGGCGCCCGCGACCCGTGGCCCGATGCACGCCCACCTGCCCTTCGACCGCGCGGCGAGCTTCTACACGTGCGCGAGCGGCGGCCTGGGCCACGGGCTGCCCGCGGCGGTGGGGATGGCTCTGGCGCGCTCCGAGCGGGTGGTGGCCCTGGTCGGCGACGGGTCGGCGATGTACGGGATCCAGGCGCTGTGGTCGGCCGCGCAGCTCGGGGTGGCGCTGACCGTCGTCGTCGTGCACAACGCCCGCTACCGCGCGCTCGACCAGTTCGCCGAGCACTTCGGCATCACCAAGCCCGTCGGCACCGCCCTGCCGGGCCTGGACTTCGTCGCCCTCGCCGCCGGCCAGGGCGTCGCGGGCGTGCGCGTCGAGCGTCCCGACGAGCTCGAGCCCGCCCTCGCCGAGGCGCTGCGCTCGCCGGGGCCGGTGGTGCTGGACGTGGTCGTGGCCTGACCGCGCCCGGCCGCGTGTTACGAGCGTGGGTCGGCGCCCGCCGTGACGCCCCGCCGCGCCGACCCGCTCACTAGCCTGCGGGCACGGCCTCGACACAGGGGAGATCGCGTGCTGCTGACACCGCACGAGCAGGAGAGGTTGCTGGTCCACGTGGCCGCCAACCTCGCCCGGGAGCGCCGGGGACGCGGCCTGCGCCTCAACCACCCCGAGGCGACCGCGCTGCTGACCTCCTGGATCCTCGAGGGCGCCCGCGACGGGCGGTCGGTGGCCGAGCTCATGGCCGACGGCCAGCACGTGCTCACCCGTGACGACGTCATGGAGGGCGTACCGGAGATGCTGCCGTCGGTGGCGGTCGAGGCGACCTTCCCCGACGGGACGAAGCTCGTCACGGTGCACGACCCGGTGACGTGAGCGAGCCCGGGACGGGGATGCGGCCCGGGGAGGTCACGCCGGCCGAGGGGGAGCTGCGCTCCGGCGAGGGCGCGCCGACGGTGACCGTGCACGTCCTCAACGTCGGCGACCGGCCGATCCAGGTCGGCTCGCACGTCCACTTCGCCGCCGCCAACCCCGCGCTCGCGTTCGACCGGGACGCCGCGACCGGGATGAGGCTGGCGATCCAGGCCGGGACGAGCGTCCGCTTCGAGCCCGGCGTGGAGCAGGACGTCATCCTCGTCGCGCTCGGCGGGAACGGCGTCGTGCCGGGGCTGCGCCTCGACGTCGCCGACCCGGCCGGCGCGCGCCGCGGGAGCCCGGGCGCGGGCTGGACGGTGGGCCGCGACGCCTACGCCGAGCTGTTCGGCCCCACGGAGGGCGACCTGGTGCGGCTCGCCGACACCGATCTGCGCATCCGCGTCGAGGCCGACCACTGTCGCGGCCCCCGGGGTGGCGACGAGGCGGTCTTCGGCGGGGGCAAGGTCATCCGCGAGTCGATGGGCCAGGCGCGGGCCACGCGCGCCGAGGGCGCTCCCGACCTGGTGATCACCGGGGCGCTGGTGCTCGACCACTGGGGCGTGGTGAAGGCCGACGTCGGAGTGCGCGACGGGCGCATCGTCGCGCTGGGCAAGGCCGGCAACCCCGACACCATGGACGGGGTGCACCCGGAGCTCGTCATCGGGCCGGGCACCGAGGTGCTGGCCGGCAACGGCAGGATCCTCACCGCGGGCGCGGTCGACTGCCACGTCCACTTCATCAGCCCCCAGCAGCTGCCCGAGGCCCTCGGGTCGGGCGTCACCACGATGATCGGCGGCGGCACGGGCCCGGCGGAGGGCACGAAGGCGACCACGGTGACGCCCGGACCGTGGTACCTGGCGCGGATGTTCGAGGCCCTCGACGGGGTGCCGATGAACTTCGCCCTGCTCGGCAAGGGCAACACCGTCGGCGTCGAGGCCCTCCACGAGCAGGTCCGCGCCGGGGCCAGCGGGTTCAAGGTCCACGAGGACTGGGGCGCGACCCCGGCGGCGATCGACGCGGCCCTGCGCGTCGCCGAGGAGACGGACGTGCAGGTGGCGCTGCACACCGACACCCTGAACGAGGCCGGCTACGTCGAGTCGACCCTGGAGGCCATCGCCGGCCGGGGCATCCACGCGTACCACACCGAGGGCGCGGGGGGCGGCCACGCGCCGGACATCATCACCGTGGCCGGGCAGCCGCACGTCCTGCCGTCGTCCACCAACCCGACGCGCCCGCACACCGTCAACACCGTCGACGAGCACCTCGACATGCTCATGGTCTGCCACCACCTCTCGCCGTCGATCCCCGAGGACCTCGCCTTCGCCGAGTCCCGCATCCGCGCCTCGACGATCGCCGCCGAGGATCTCCTCCACGACCTCGGCGCCATCTCGATGATCGGGTCGGACTCGCAGGCGATGGGGCGGGTCGGCGAGGTCGTCCTGCGCACGTGGCAGACCGCCCACGCCGCGCGCCGCCGCGTGCTGGGCCGCGGCGGCACGACGGCGGACGACAACGACCGGGCACGGCGCTACGTCGCGAAGTACACGATCTGCCCGGCGGTGGCCCACGGGCTCGACGGCGAGGTCGGGTCGGTCGAGGTCGGCAAGCTCGCCGACCTCGTGCTGTGGGAGCCGGCCTTCTTCGGCGTGCGCCCGGACGTCGTGCTCAAGGGCGGCATGATCGCCTGGGGCCGGATGGGCGACGCCAACGCGTCCATCCCCACGCCGCAGCCCGAGCTCTCCCGTCCGATGTTCGGCGCGGCGCCCGCCGCGGCCGCGGCCACGTCCGTGCACTTCGTGACCGAGCAGGCCCTCGCCGGCGGTCTCGCCGGGCGGGTCGACGTGCGGCGCCGGTTCGCGGCGATCCGCTCACCCCGGGGTGTGGGCAAGGCCGACATGCCCGAGAACGGCGCCACCCCGGACATCACCGTCGACGCCGACACCTTCACCGTCCGCATCGACGGCGAGGTGGTCGAGCCCGACCCGGTCCGCGAGCTGCCGATGGCGCAGCGCTACTTCCTGTTCTGAGCGCGTGCACCCCGCGCTGCTCCTGCTGGCCGACTCACGCCTGCCCACGGGTGGGCACGCCCACTCCGCCGGGCTCGAGGCGTGCGTGTCCCGCGGTCTCGTCCGTGGTCCGGACGGGGTCGCGGCACTGCTCGCCGCGCGTGTGCCGACGACCGGCCTCGTCATCGCGGCCGCCGCCGCAGCGGCGTGCCGCGCCCGCACGACGGTGTGGGAACCCTGGGACGCGGCGGTGTCGGCGCGCACCCCGGTCGCCGCGCTCCGCGACGTCTCGCGGGCCCAGGGGCGGGCCCTGCTGCGCACGGCCCGCGCGACCTGGCCGTCGCCGGCCTACGACCCGCTCGGCGCCCGCCCGCACCAGGCGCTCGCGCTGGGGGTCGTCGTCGCGGCCGCGGGCGGCGCCCCCGCCGACGCGGCGGCGCTCGCCGTCCACCACCTGGTCGGACAGATCTGCTCGGGCGCCGTGCGGCTGCTCGGCCTCGACCCGCTCACGCTGGCGGGGGTGCACGCCGGGGCGCTGGCCGAGGGCGCCGCCACCGTCACCGAGGCGGTCTTCGCGGGCGTCGCCGCGGCCGGCGCCGACGATCCCTCGCTCCTGCCCGCCGCGACCACCCCGCTGTCCGAGGTGCTCGCCGCCCGCCACGCCCAGGCCGACGGAGCCCTCTTTGCGTCCTGACACCGCGGCGCTCCCCGCGGGCGGCGTCGAGGCCCGGGTCGAGGCGCATGCCCGGCTGTCGCGCCACGACGGGCGGCTGACCTGGGCGTCGAGCCCGCCGCTGGTCCTGCGCCGCACCGGACCCCGGCGCGTGCACCTCGTCCAGGTCGGCGGCGGACCGCTCGGCGGCGACCGTCTCCGGCTCGACGTCGACCTCGGGCCGGGCGAGTCCCTGGTCCTGCGCACGGCGGCCGCGACGATCGTGCAGCCCGGCCGCGACGGCGGCACCGCCCGGTTCGCCGTGCACGCCCGTCTCGGGCCCGGCGCGGTGCTGGACTGGCGCCCCGCACCCACCGTGGTGACCGACGGCGCCGACTGGTGGGCGAGCCTCGACCTCCACCTCGCGGACGGGGCGGCGGCGACGGTCACCGAGCAGCTCGTGCTGGGGCGCGCCGGGCAGCGCGGGGGACGTGCCCGCAGCGACCTCGCGGCCACCGTCGCCGGCCGCCCCTTGCTCGTGTCCTCCACCCGCCTCGACGGCGCGGACCCCGTGCTCAGCGGGCCGGGCGGCAGCGGTGGGGCGCGGTCGGTGGGCACCGTGCTCGTCTGCGGCTCCCGTGCCGGCGAGGCCGGCGGCGAGGAGGACGACCTGCGGTGGGCCCGGACCGTCCTGGACGGCCCCGGGACCCTCACCACCGCCGTCGGCGCGACGACGGCGGTGACGCGCCTGCTCGCCGCTCAGTGCCCGGGCGGGGCGGCCGGCAGCACGTGACGGCCCTCGCGGTCGGTGGACAGGCACAACGAGCAGACGTGACCGGTCCCGGTGCCCGAGGCCGTCATGTCGGGCCGTTCGAGCTCCTGGCCGCAGACCTGGCAGGGCAGCGACTCGCCCGACGGGTTGCCGTGCTCGTCGAACATCGGGGCGTCGATGCCGTCGTCGACCCGCCGCAGGTAGTACCGGCCCCGCGTCGCGAGCGCGAGGATCGGCGGCAGGACGAACGCCAGCCCGATCGCGACCAGCGGCGAGTACGACGCGAGCGTCTCACCGAGCAGACCGAAGAACGCGAGGATCGAGACGCCGGCGGCGACGAGCATCGAGCCGAAGCCGACCGGGTTGACCGCGTAGAGCATGCCGCGCCGGAACTCCGGGACCTTCGGCGAGATGCCCAGCAGGTACTTGTTGATCGCGATGTCGGAGGCGACGACGACCACCCACGCCATGCCGCAGTTGGCGTAGAAGCCGAGGATCGTGTTGAGGAAGTCGAACATGTTCGCCTCCATCAGCACCAGCGCGATCAGCAGGTTGACGCCGAGGAAGACCAGCCGTCCCGGGTAGTGCTTGGTCACCCGCGTGTAGGAGTTGGTCCACGCCAGCGACCCGGAGTAGGCGTTGGTCACGTTGATCTTGATCTGGCTGATCACCACGAGGACCACGGCCAGCGTGAGCGCGAGCCACGCCGGCACGATGTTGGTGTAGATCTCCAGGAACTGGCGCACCGGCTCGTTGGCGAACGCCGAGGCGCCCGCGACGTTGGCCAGCAGGTACACCGCGAGGAAGAGCCCGATCGCCTGCTTGGCGGCACCGAAGATGACCCAGCCCGGCCCCGCGAGGATCGTCGCGGCCCACCAGCGGCGGGAGTTCTCCGGGGTCTTCGGCGGCATGAAGCGCAGGTAGTCGATCTGCTCGGCGATCTGGGCGATGAGGGAGAGGCAGACGCCCGCGGCGAGCATGACCGAGCCGAGGCTCGGCGTGCCCTGGCCCTCCTCGCCCTGGTAGGCGAAGAACGCGTCGACCGACTCGGGGTGGCTGACGAGCAGGTACACGAACGGCAGCACCATGAGGACCAGCCACAGCGGCGTCGTCCACAGCTGGAGCTTCGAGAGCAGGCTCATCCCGTACACGACGAGCGGGAAGATGATGATCGTCGAGACGGCGTAGCCGAGCCAGAGCGGCATGCCCAGCCCCAGCTCGAGGCCCTGCGCCATGATCGAGCCCTCGAGGGCGAAGAAGATGAAGGTGAACGTCGCGTAGATGATGTTCGTGACGACCGACCCGTAGTAGCCGAAGCCGCTGCCGCGGGTGATGAGGTCGAGGTCCAGGTTGTAGCGCGCCGCGTAATAGGCCAGCGGGAACCCCGACAGGAAGATCACGACGGCGAACACCGCGATGCCCCAGAGGGCGTTGACGGTGCCGTAGGAGATCCCGATGTTGGCGCCGATCGCGAAGTCGGCGAGGTAGGCGATCCCGCCGAGCGCCGAGGTGGCCACGACCCCCGTCGACCACCGTCGGTACCTGCGCGGCGCGAACCGCAGGGTGTAGTCCTCGAGGGTCTCGCGGGCCGCACCCGCGGCCGGCGGCGAGGCGCTCTGTTCCTGGCGCGTGGCGTCCTGGGTCACGGTCCGAGCGTGAAATCCGCATGTGTTCACGCGGCAACGGCCGCTCGACACTCGTGTTTCGGGTCGGGACAGCGGGCCTCGGGTGCCGGATGATCCCGGTGTGCACCGACTCGACCACGAGGACCTGAACGGCGGAGCCGTGGACGCGACCCCGCTCCACCGTCACGGCCGCGCCCTGCGCGTCGGCATCGGCGGGCCCGTGGGGTCCGGGAAGACGGCCCTGGTGGCGGCCCTCTGCCGGGCGCTGGGCGAGGAGCTCTCGCTCGCGGTCGTGACCAACGACATCTACACCACCGAGGACGCCGACTTCCTGCGCGGCCAGGCGGTCCTGCCCGACGACCGGGTCGTCGCCGTCCGGACCGGGTGCTGCCCGCACACCGCCATCCGCGACGACATCACCGCCAACCTCGACGCGGTCGAGGACCTCGTCGAGCGGCACGACCCCGAGCTCGTCCTCGTCGAGTCGGGTGGCGACAACCTCACCGCGACGTTCAGCTACGGCCTCGTCGACCGCCAGATCTTCGTCCTCGACACCGCGGGCGGCGACGACGTCCCCCGCAAGGGCGGGCCCGGGGTGGCCGGCGCCGACCTGCTCGTGGTCAACAAGGTCGACCTCGCGGCGCTGGTGGGGGCCGACGTCGACCGCATGGCCGCCGATGCCGCGCGGGTCCGCGAGGGACGCCCCACCGTCCTCGCGTCGGTCCGCACCGGACCCGGCGTCGCGGAGGTGGCGGCGTGGGTCCGCGCCGAGATCGCCGCGCACGCGGATCGGGCCGCCCCGTCCGACGTGGCGTGACGGGGACTCGCCGCGGGGGGCGGTGGGCACGGGTGTCAGCTGTCGGTCGGCATGTTCCGCAGCTCGACCGGGCTGGACTTCACCACCGCGGTGACGGTGGCGGCGTGGTCCTGCCAGATCTCGAGGACGCGGTCGAGGTCGGCGACGTCGCGGACCTGCACGCGCATGAGCAGGCAGTCCTCGCCGGTGATCTTGTGGCACTCGACGACCTCGGGCTGCCGGGCCGCGAGCTGCTCGGAGATCTTCCCCTGGCCCAGCGCCGGCCGGACCCGCACCCACGCGGCGATCGGGTAGCCGAGCGCGGCCGGGTCGATGTCGAGGCGGTAGCCCCGGATGACGCCGGTCCGCTCGAGGCGCTGGACCCGCTCGGTGACCGCCGGCGCCGACATCCCGATGCGCCGGCCCAGCGCCGACATGCTCTGGCGGGGGTCCGCCTCGAGCTCCGCGAGGATGCGCCGGTTGGTCTCGTCGAGCAGCTTGTCGTTCTCCAGGCGCTGGGTGCCCCGGGCTTCCGATACTGCAGTCATGTCGCCACTATCCCCGTGAGTTCGCCATGGAGTCCAGGGCTCCGGCCTTCGAGAATTGTCCCCATCGGCGAGACGAGGGGATGGACGAGATGGTCACGTTCTGGGGAGTGCTGCTGGTCCTGGGGTTCCTGGCGGTCGCGCGCTACGGCGTCGACAGCCGCAGCGAGCAGGACCCGACGGGTCGCGACCCGGCCTGGCCGGTGACGAGCCGGCCCCACACCGTGCGCGGGGACGCGGTGCTGCTGGGCCGGCTGGCCCGGCGGGTGGCGGCGCACCAGCAGCTGTGGGCGGCGTACGAGCGCAGCCTGCGCCCGTGGGAGGGCGAGCGGCGTGGGCTCACACGACGGTCGTGAGCGTGGAGGCCCCGGCGCCGAGGGAGTCCCACGCCTCGGCGAGCCGGGCCACGGCGTCGTCGAGGGCGTCGGGGGAGAGGGTGTAGGGCAGCCGCAGGTACTGCTCGAACGCCCCGCCGGTGGCGAACCGGGGACCGGCGGCGAGGTGGACACCGAAGCGGCCGGCCGCCTCGACCAGGGCGCTCGAGCGGGGAGCGCCGAGGTCGACCCAGAGGCTGAAGCCGCCCGAGGGGTTCGGCACGCGCCACTCGGGCAGCGCCTCGGCGAGGGCGGCGCGCAGGTGGTCGCGGCGGTGCGCCAGCACCCGGCGGCTCTGCTCCACGAGCTCGTCGAGGCGCTCGACGAGGTCGACGGCGACGAGCTGCTCGAGGACCGGCGTGGAGATGTCGTCCGACGAGCGGGCGGCCGCGATGCGGCGCAGCAGGGTGCGCGGGGCGCGCAGCCAGCCGATGCGCAGGCCACCCCACACCGTCTTCGAGAGACCACCGGTGGTGATCACCGCGGTGCCGCCCGCTCCGGCCCAGGCGCCGAGCGGCGGCGGGACGGGGGTGTCGAGCCACATGTCCCGCAGGCAGTCGTCGACGACGAGGGTGACCCCGTGCCGGCCGGCCGCGGCCACGACGGCCGCCCGCGTCTCGGCGGCCATCACCGCGCCGGTCGGGTTCTGGTGGTCGGCGACCAGGTAGCCGAGCGTCGGCGAGGACGCCCGCATCGCGGCGGCGAGGGCGTCGAGGTCCCAGCCGGGGCGGCCGGTCGCCGCGTCCTCGACCATCGCGACCGGCACCGCGCGCGCCGAGGCGTGGCGGCAGAGGTCGATGGCCCCGGGGTAGGTGGGCTGCTCGATGAGCACGCGGTCGCCGGGGCGCACGAGCGTCCGGGTCACCAGGGAGTGGGCGTGCTGGGCGCCGGCGGTGATCATCACCTCGTCCGCCGAGGTCCGCAGGCCCTGCGCCGTGAGCCGGGCGGCGACGGCCTCGCGCAGCACGGGGAGCCCGAGGACGTCGTAGCCCGTGCTCGCGAGGTGGGTGGGCAGCTCGGCGAGCGCCCGGGCGCCCGCTGCGGTCACGGCCTCCATGGGCGCCCACGGTGCGGCGTGGGCGAGGTCGACGACCTCGCGGCCGGGCACCTGCGCGGTCGGCGTGCCCATGGGCGCGAAGGGCGTGAACCCGGTGGCGCCGACGTGCAGGGCGCCGTCGAGAGGTGCGGGGGACGCGCCCGGTCCGGACGGCCGGGTCGCGGGGACCGCCGTCCACGTGCCCGAACCGCGCCGGCGCACGAGGTGGCCCGCCTCGCGCAGCTCCTCGTAGGCGGCGGCGACCGTGCCGCGCCCGACCCCGAGGGCGACGGCGAGCTCGCGCTCGCTCGGGACCCGCGTGCCCACCGCCAGGCGGCCGTCGGCGAGCAGCGAGGTGATGCGCCCGGCCAGGGCGGCCTGCGCGCTGGTCCCCGGGCCACCGCCGTCGCGCCAGCCGGTGAGGAGGCGCGCGAGGCTCCCGGCTCCGAGGTGGTCGTCCATGGCCGGTGATTCTGCCACTTCTGCCACCTTGGCTGCCACCCGTGACGAGGTGGCCCTGGGCAGAGCTGCCACCGGGGGCCACGGTGGAAGACATCCAGCCACTCCACCCCAGGAGCTCCCGATGGCCGTCACCCTCACCGTCCTCGGCGTCCTCGTGGTCGCCGGCCTGCTGCTCGTCGCGCGCTACGGCGCCGACTCCCGCGGTACCGGGGATCCGACCGGGCGCGACCCCGCCTGGCCGTCCCGCCCGGTCCGCGAGCACACGCCGCGCGAGGACCTGGCCCTCCTCCGCGCCTGGTTCGCCCACCGCCGATGCTGGGAGCTCTTCGAGCGCTCCCTGCGCCCGTGGGAGGCCCCGGCCGCACCGGAGCGCCCGCGGCGCTCGCTCGCCCGAGACGCAGCGATCGCGCGGCTCGCTCGCCCGTGGTGAGCAACGAACGCGCCGTTCGCTGCTTCTAGAGCAACGAATGGCGCGTTCGCTGCATCACCGGGGCCTTCAGAGCTGGCTGGCCGCCGCCTCGTCGAGCAGCCACAGGGTCCGCTCGGTGCCGCGCAGCCCCGCGATCGGGACGTCGACCTCGGACGCGCCGCCGTGCGCCCGCGCGAGCGCCTCGGCCTTGCCGTCACCGGCCGCCACCAGCCAGATCTCGCGGGCGTGGCGGGCGGCGGGGAGCGTGAGGCTCACGCGGGTGGGCGGCGGCTTCGGGCAGTCGCGGACCCCGACGACGCCGGCCGCGGCCGCGTGCACGGCGGGGGAGTCGGGGAAGACCGACAGCACGTGGCCCTCCGGTCCGCAGCCCGCCAGCAGCACGTCGAAGGCGGGGATCGCCGCGCCGCCGCCGAGCCGGGACGCCGCCGCCGACAGCGTCTTGGCGTAGGCGTCGGCGGCGAGGTCGGGGTCGCCCCCGCCGGCGTCCTCCGGGGCGTCGGAGGCCGCCATCGGGTGGACGCGGCCGGGGTCGAGGGGCAGCGCGTCGAGCAGCGCCTCGCGGGCCTGGGCGTCGTTGCGCTCGGCGTCGCCGGCGGGCACGAAGCGCTCGTCGCCCCAGAACACCTCGACCGCGCCCCAGTCGACGTCGTCGCGCCGGGACCCACCGTCGACCAGCGCCGCGACCTCGCGCAGCATCCCGATCCCGATGCCGCCGCCGGTGAGCACCACCGACGCCGACCCGCGCGCGGCCTGCGCCTCGGCGAGCGCGGTCAGCAGGCGGTCGGCGGCGTCGCGGGCCGTCGCCTCCTCGTCGACCTGGACCTGGACCTCGGGCTGACCCGTCACGCGCTCACCTTCCTCGACGTCCGCGTGCGTCCGGCCGGCACGGCCTCGAGCGCCTCGGCGAAGATGTCGTCGGGGTCCAGGCGGCGCAGCTCCTCGGCGAGGCACTCGCGGGTGGTGCGCCGCGACAGGGCCACGCGACGGTCGGGCTGCCCGGGCTGGGAGAGGACCGCGCTCTTTGCGTCGAGGCGCCGCAGCTCCACCGGCCCGCTCGGGCGCTCGAGGCGCACCGCGGCGATCTGCCCGCCCTGACCGCCGGGGACGTCCTCGGTCTTCCGGCTCACCGGGCAGCCCAGCCGCGAGGCCAGCCAGCCGGCGAGCAGGTCGGTCGACGCCGAGTCCGCCGCCCCGGTCACCGACGCGGCGGTGATCCGCTCGTGCGGCGGCTGGTCGAGCGCCGCGGTGAGCAGGGCGCGCCAGCTCGTGATGCGGCTCCACGCGAGGTCGGTGTCGCCGGGGTGGTAGCGCTGGCGCAGCTTGCCCAGCGCCTTCGCCGGCGACCTGGCCTGCGCGACGTCGGTGATCCGGCGCCCGGCCACCGACCCGACCGGGTCCTCGGCGGGCACCGCCGGCGCCTCGCCCGGCCACCACGCCACGATCGGCGCGTCGGGCAGGAGCAGCGGCACCACGATCGCCCCGCCCTGGTCGGCCAGCGGCCCGTACATCCGCAGGACGATGACCTCGCTCGCGCCCGCGTCGCCGCCGATGCGGATCTGGGCGTCCAGGCGGGACGCGGCCCGGCGCACCCCGCGGGCGAGGACCAGCACGCGGCAGGGGTGCTCGCGGCTCGCGTCGTTCGCGGCCTGGATCGCCGCCTCGGCCTCCGGGCCGTCCTCGGTGATGATGATCAGGGTCAGCACCCGCCCCAGCGCCACCGCGCCGGCGCTCTCGCGCAGGTCGACCATCGTGCGGTTGACCGCCGACGTGTCCGTCGACGGCAGGTCGACGATCATGTGTCCCTCTCCCTCATGGACGCCGCCAGACGCGCCCGGTGCGCTCGAGCAGGACGTCGGCGGACCGCGGACCCCAGGTCCCGGCCGCGTAGCTGTCGGGCGTGCCCTCGCGGTGCCACTTCGCGATCACCGGGTCGAGGATGCGCCAGGACAGCTCGACCTCGGTGTTGGTCGGGAACAGCGACGGCTCGCCGAGCAGGACGTCGAGCAGCAGGCGCTCGTAGGCCTCGGGGGAGGCCTCGGTGAACGCCGTGCCGTAGCCGAAGTCCATCGTGACGTCGCGGACCTCCATGCCCGAGCCGGGCACCTTCGACCCGAACCGCAGGGTGACGCCCTCGTCCGGCTGCACGCGCACGACCAGCGCGTTCTGGCCGAGCTCCTCGGTCATCGTCTGGTCGAACGGCAGGTGCGGGGCCCGCTTGAACACCACGGCGATCTCGGTGACGCGCCGGCCGAGGCGCTTGCCGGTGCGCAGGTAGAACGGCACGCCGGCCCAGCGGCGGGTGTTCACCTCACACGTGATCGCCGCGTAGGTCTCGGTGACCGAGTCGGGCGGGAAGCCCTCCTCCTGCTGCAGGCCCTTGACCTCGGTCGAGCCCTGCCACCCGCCGGCGTACTGCCCGCGGGCGGTGGTCTCGTCGATCGGCTCGGCGAGCGTCGTCGCCGACAGGACCTTGATCTTCTCCTCGCGCAGGTCGTCGGGGGAGAAGGAGACCGGCTCCTCCATCGCCGTCAGCGCGAGGAGCTGCAGCAGGTGGTTCTGGATGACGTCGCGGGCCGCCCCGATGCCGTCGTAGTAGCCGGCGCGCCCGCCCACCCCGATGTCCTCGGCCATCGTGATCTGCACGTGGTCGACGTGGTGGGCGTTCCAGATCGGCTCGAAGAGCTCGTTGGCGAACCGCAGCGCCAGCAGGTTCTGGACGGTCTCCTTGCCGAGGTAGTGGTCGATCCGGAAGACCGCGTCCTCGGGGAAGACGTCGTTGACGATGCCGTTGAGCTCCTGCGCCGAGCGCAGGTCGTGCCCGAACGGCTTCTCGATGACGAGGCGGCGCCACACGTCGCCGTCGTCGTCGGCGAGGCCCGAGCGCGAGAGCTGCTTGCACACGGTCGGGAACGCCGACGGCGGGATCGACAGGTAGAACGCGTGGTTGCCGTTGGTGCCGCGCTGGGCGTCGAGCTCGGCCACGCAGGCGGCGAGGCGGTCGAACGACTCGTCGTCGTCGAAGGTGCCCTGCACGAACCGCAGCCCCTCCGCCAGGCGGTCCCAGACCTCCTGCCGGAAGGGGGTGCGGGAGTGCTCGCGCACCGCGTCGTGCACGACCTCCGCGAAGTCCTGGTCGGCCCAGTCGCGGCGCGCGAACCCGACGAGCGCGAAGCCCGGCGGGAGCAGGCCACGGTTCGCGAGGTCGTAGATGGCCGGCATCAGCTTCTTGCGGGCCAGGTCACCGGTCACGCCGAACAGCACGAGGCCCGAGGGCCCCGCGATCCGCGGGAGGCGCTTGTCGCGCGCGTCCCGCAGCGGGTTGGTCCACTCGTCGTGCCCGCGGACCCCCGTGTGCCCCGACCCGAAGGTCACCGACCCACCGCCCTCACCGCGTTCGCGAGCGCCACCAGCCCGGCGGCGCGGTCCGCCAGGTGCAGCCGCAGGACCGGGCGCGGCGTGCCGCCGTTCTTGGCCGCCGCGAGCACCCCGGCGTCGCCGCGGGCCTGCGCGTGCTCGAGCGTGCCGAACGAGAACGGCTGCCCGGGGATGGCCAGGTCGTCGGCCACCGAGCCCGTGATCTGCAGGAACACGCCGTTCTGGTGCCCGCCCTTGTGGTACTGACCGGTCGAGTGCAGGAACCGCGGTCCCCACCCGAACGTCGTCTGCAGCCCCGTGGCCTTCGCCAGCTCGGGGCGCAGCGTCGCGAACGAGGCGTCGTCGAGCCGGTCGAGGTAGGCCTGGATCGCGATGTAGCCATGGTCCGGCGCCGCGTCCACCAGCGCCTGGATCGCGTCGATCACGGTCTCCGGCGTCCCGAGCCAGCTCGCGTCGCCCGCGGCCCGGATCTCGATCGGGCCGTCGGTGACGATCGGGGCGTCGTCGCTCGCGGCGTCCCCGGACCCCTCGCCGGCCCCGGCCAGCAGGTCGCGGGTGGCCTGCTTGGCCGACTCGACGTCGGGCTGGTCGAACGGGTTGATGCCGATGAGGCGCCCGGCGAGCGCGACCGCGTGCTCCCAGAGCAGGAACTGCCCGCCCAGGGTGCCGGTCACCGACACCTGCGCGCCCGACCCCGCCGGCCCGATCGCGACGGCGGTGGCGTCGCTGCCGTGGTCGCCGAAGCCGGGAGCCTCGGCGTCCTCGACGACCACCGGCAGCAGGCCCGTGCCCTGCTTGCCGGTGGACTCGGCGATGAGCTGCTCGGCCCAGTTGCCGAAGCCGACCAGGCCGGAGCCGGTGTCGGCGAGCACGACCTTCTCCGCGCCGGCGCCGTGCGCCGCCGCCATGGCCGCGGCGAGCCGGATCGCGGGGTTGTCGGCGCTGTCGCGCGCGAGCTCCGGGGCGACCGCGGCCGCCTCGTCGAGCAGCGCGCCGACGTCGACGCCGGCGAGCGCCGAGGGCACCAGACCGAACGCGGTGAGCGCCGAGTAGCGCCCGCCGACGCCCGGGTCGGCCTCGACGAGGTCCCGGTAGCCCTCGTCGCGGGCGAGGTCGGCGAGCTTCGTGCCCGGGTCGGTGACGACGACCATCCGCGACGCGGCGTCGATGCCGTTGGCCTCGAAGACCTCGGCGAACACCCGGCGCTGGCTGTCCGTCTCGACCGTGCCGCCGGACTTCGACGACACGACGAGCACCGTGCGGGACAGGTCGCCCGCGAGCGCGTCGGAGACCTGCATCGGGTCGGTGGTGTCCAGCACGACCAGCGGGAACTCGCCGCCGACCGCGCCGCCCGAGCGCGTCGCGCAGATGACCTCGGGGGCCAGCGACGAGCCGCCCATGCCCGCGAGCACGACGCGGTCGACGCCGTCGTCGTGCAGCGCGCGGCGCAGGGCGGTCAGCCGGTCGACCAGCGGGCGCGACGTCTCGTGGAGGTCCACCCAGGCGAGGCGCTTGCTCGCCTCGGGCTCGGCGTCGGGCCCCCACAGGGTGGCGTCCCCGGCCGAGAGCTTGGACGCCGCGGCGTCGCCGACGAGCTTCTCGACCAGCGCGTCGGCGGCGTCGGAGAGCGCGGGGTCGACGATGTCGACCTCGACACCGCCGCTCACTGCGCCTGCTCCGGGCTCCGGCGGGTCAGTTGGTCGGACACGGTGGCGGTGAGCTCCTGCCAGGAGTCGTCGAACTTCTGGACGCCCTCGTTCTCCAGCGTCAGGTAGACGTCGTCGACGTCGATGCCGACGTGCGCGAGCCCGGCGAACACTTCGCGGGCCGCCTCCTCGGTGCCGCTGACCGCGTCGCCGTGCAGCTCACCGTGGTCGGCGAACGCCTTGAGCGTGGCCTCGGGCATCGTGTTGACGGTGTTCGGCGCGGCCAGCTCCGTGACGTAGAGCGTGTCCGGATAGGCCTTGTTCTTCACGCCGGTCGAGGCCCACAGCGGGCGCTGGGCCTTGGCGCCGGCGCCCTTGAGCGCCGCCCACCGCTCGGTGCCGAACACCTCGAGGTAGGCCGCGTAGGCGAGGCGGGCGTTGGCGATCGCCGCGGTGCCGCGCAGGTTCAGCGCGGCGTCGGTGCCGATGGCGTCGAGGCGCTTGTCGACCTCGGAGTCCACCCGCGAGACGAAGAACGAGGCGACCGACGCCATCGACGACAGGTCGTGCCCGTTGGCGCGGGCCTGCTCCATCCCGGCGAGGAAGGCGTCCATGACCTGGCGGTAGCGCTCGACCGAGAAGATCAGCGTGACGTTGACGCTGATGCCCTCGGCGAGGGTGCGCGTGATCGCCGGGATGCCCTCGACGGTCGCCGGGATCTTGATCATGAGGTTGGGCCGGTCGACCGTCTTCCACAGGTCGGCGGCCTCGGCGACGGTGCCCTCGGTGTCGTGGGCCTTGCCCGGGTCGACCTCGAGCGACACCCGCCCGTCGACGCCGCCGGTCTGCTGCCACACGCCGCGGAAGACGTCGCAGGCGCGGCGGACGTCCTCGGTGGTGAGCTCGCGGATGGCGTCCTCCACCGAGGCGCCGCGGGCGGCGAGCCCGTCGAGGTCCTCGGCGTAGTGGTCGGCCTCCGCGAAGGCGCTGGCGAAGATCGTCGGGTTGCTCGTGACGCCGACGACCTCGTACTCCTCGATCAGCGAGGTGAGGTTGCCGGACTCGATGCGCTGGCGGGACAGGTCGTCGAGCCAGACGGAGACGCCGGCCGCGGAGAGGTCGGCGAGGGGGGTGTTGCTGGCCATGGGGTCCTCCTCGGACTGCGGACCGGGATCAGGAGCGCTCGGCGCGCTCGGCGGCGCGGGCGAGCGAACGGCGTCCGGCCTCGACCACGTGCTCGGTGGTGAAGCCGAACTGCTGGAACAGGGTCTTGTAGTCGGCGCTGGCCCCGAAGTGCTCGATGGAGACGCACTCGCCGTCGTCGCCGACGAACTTGTGCCAGGACTGGGCGACGGCGGCCTCGACCGAGACGCGCGCCCTGACCTCCGGCGGGATGACGTGGCGGGTGTACGACCGGTCCTGCGCCTCGAACCACTCGACGCAGGGCATGCTCACCACACGGGTGGGAACGCCCTCGGCCTCGAACACCTTCCGGGCCTCGACGGCGAGCTGGACCTCGGAGCCGGTGGCGATGAGCACCAGCTGCGGCTGCCCGCCGCTCGCGTCGGCGAGGACGTAGCCGCCCCGGCCGACGCCGTCGGTGTCGGTGCCCTCGAGGATCGGCAGGTTCTGCCGGGTCAGGGCGAGACCGGCGGGGCCGGTCGGGTTGTCGAGGATGTGGCGGACGCACGCGGCGGTCTCGTTGGCGTCCGCGGGGCGCACGACCGACAGGCCCGGCACCGCGCGCAGTGAGGCGAGCTGCTCGATCGGCTGGTGCGTGGGCCCGTCCTCGCCGAGGCCGATCGAGTCGTGGGTCCAGATGTAGGTCGTCGGCAGCTTCATCAGCGCCGCGAGCCGGACCGGCGGGCGCATGTAGTCCGAGAAGATCAGGAACGTGCCGCCGTAGACGCGGGTGCCGCCGTGGAGCGCGATGCCGTTGAGGATCGAGCCCATGGCGTGCTCGCGGACCCCGAAGTGCAGGGTGCGGCCGTAGGGGCTCATCCGGCCCCACATGTTCGTGGAGACCGTCGACGGGCCGAACGAGTCGGCGCCCTTGATCGTCGTGTTGTTCGACTCCGCGAGGTCGGCCGACCCGCCCCAGAGCTCGGGCAGCACGGGGCCGATCTCGCCGAGGATCTTCTGTAGCGCCTTGCGGGTCGCGACGGGGTCGCCGCCGGCCTCCCAGGTCGGGAGCTTCTCGTGCCAGCCGTCGGGCAGCTGGCGCCGCGCCATGCGCTCGAGCAGCGCGCGGCGCTCGGGGTTGGCCTCGGCCCAGTCCGCGAACTGCTTGTCCCACTGCTCGTGGGCGGCCTTGCCACGCTCGCCGACCGCGCGGGTGTGCTCGAGGACGTCCTGGTCGATGTGGAAGTGGGCGTCCGGGTCGAAGCCGAGGATCTCCTTGACCGCGCGGACCTCGTCCTCGCCGAGCGCCGCGCCGTGCGCCGCACCGGTGTTCATCTTCTCCGGCGCGGGATAGCCGATGATCGTCCGCAGCGCGATGAAGCTCGGGCGGCCGGTCTCGGCCTTCGCGTTGGCGAGCGCCTCACGGATGCCGACGACGTTCTCGCCGCCGCGCACCACCTGGGTGTGCCAGCCGTAGGCCTCGTAGCGCCCCACGACGTCCTCGGACAGGGCGACGGTGGTGTCGTCCTCGATCGAGATGTGGTTGTCGTCGTAGATGACGACGAGGTTGCCCAGCTGCTGGCGACCGGCGATCGACGACGCCTCGGCCGTCACGCCCTCCTCGATGTCGCCGTCGGACGCGATGACGTAGATGACGTGGTCGAACGGGCTCTCGCCCTCCGGCGCGTCCGGGTCGAACAGGCCGCGCTCGCGGCGGGCGGCCATCGCCATGCCGACCGACGACGCGAGGCCCTGGCCCAGCGGGCCGGTGGTGATCTCGACGCCGGGGGTGTGGCTGTACTCGGGGTGACCGGGGGTGGCCGAGTCCCAGGTGCGCAGCTCCTGCAGGTCACGCATCTCGAGGCCGTAGCCGGCGAGGAAGAGCTGCAGGTAGAGCGTCAGGCTCGAGTGCCCGGCGGACAGGACGAAGCGGTCACGGCCCTGCCAGCCCGGCGCCGCGGGGTCGTGGCGCATCGTGTGCTGGAAGAGCTCGTAGGCCAGGGGAGCGAGGGACATCGCGGTCCCCGGGTGACCGTTGCCGACCTTCTGGACGGCGTCGGCGGCGAGCACGCGGATGGTGTCCACGGCCTTCTGGTCGAGGTCGGACCAGTCGTCCGGACGATGCGGCGTCAGGAGCGCCTGGATCTCGTCGGGGTCCTCGCTCGCGGGCTGCGTGCTGCTCACATCGGTCGCGGTCACGAACCGTGCCTTCCTGCGCGTGTCGTGCGCCGTGGGCGAGGCCACGGCGCGTCGGTCCTTGCCCGGGCTCCGGCGTCGGACGGCGGCGTCGCACGACCATGTCGCCCCGGTCCGGGCGATGCTCCCACGGGATCGATTCGGGTCCACACCACGGCGGCCGGGACCTGCGTCGATCCTCCGTCATGGCACGCCACTGCGTATACCCTCCGCGCCCCGGACGGACACCGCACACCTATGATCGCCGCGTCGTTCGGCAACCGGTCCCGACGACGTCACGCACCCGTGACGTGTCGGACACCGCACCGCCCCGGGGACGCCCCCCGCGAGCGCGCGGAGCCGTGGGGGTGCAGACTTCCCCGACGACAGCGTGTAGGAGACGCGGGTCGTGCCAGGAGCAGTTCCGTCCACCACAGCGAGGTGCCACTCAGTGAGCACGGCGGTCGGCCCTGTCCCCGCGACGCGGCGGGGCGGTCTGCTCGCCACCGTGCGGGCCTACCTGGCGCTGACCAAGGCCCGCATCATCGAGCAGCTGCTCGTGGTCACGGTGCCGGCGATGATGCTCGCCGAGCGGTCGGTGCCGTCCCTGTGGCTCGTGCTGGCGGTGCTCGTCGGCGGTGCCGGCGCGGCCGCGAGCGCGCACGCGCTGAACTGCGTCGTCGACGCGGACATCGACGCGAAGATGGCCCGCACCCGCAAGCGTCCCCTGGCCCGCGAGGCCGTCCCGCGCTCGCACGCCCTGGTGTTCGGGCTGCTGCTCGGCGCGGCGTCGGCGGTGTGGCTGGGGCTGACGGCGAACTGGGTCGCGGCGGGCCTCTCGGTCGCGGCGATCGCGTTCTACATCCTCGTGTACACGCTGCTGCTCAAGCGCCGCACGTCGCAGAACATCGTCTGGGGCGGCGCCGCCGGCTGCATGCCGGTGGTGATCGGCTGGGCGGCCGTGACGGGCACCGTCGAGTGGCCCGCGCTGGTGCTCTTCGCGATCATCTTCTTCTGGACGCCGCCGCACTTCTGGGCGCTCGCGATGCGCTACCGCGACGACTACGCCGCCGCCGGCATCCCGATGCTGCCCGTCGTCGCCTCGCCCCGGCGGGTCAGCCGCCAGATCGTCGCCTACTCCTGGGCGATGGTGGCCTGGTCGGCGCTGCTGGTCCCCGCGACGTCCTGGATCTACCTCGGCGCCGCCACCCTCGGCGGGGTGTGGTTCCTCGTCGCGGCCCACCGTCTCGACCGCGCGGTCAAGCGCGACGAGGTGGTGCAGTCGATGCGCCTGTTCCACCTCTCGAACACCTACCTCACCGGCCTCTTCGTGGCCGTGGCGGTGGACTCGGCCCTCGGCTGGCCGGTCTTCGGCTGGCCGTTCTAGGACTTCGTCAGGCCGTCGCTAGGCCCAGAGCCGCGGCGCCACCGGGCGTCGGGGGTAGCGACCCCGCATGTCCGGGACGTCGCGCCACCGCAGCCGGTCGAGGCGCGCCGAGAACGCGACGACGCGCTCGACCACGTGGGCCACGGGGTGCTCGCCACCGGCTCCGAGCGACACCACCTCCCACCCGTGGTCGAGCAGCGCCCCGGCGCGGGCCCAGGCGTCGTCCGGGGCCCGGTCCACGAGCACGCCGCCGCGCCGGTCCGGCCAGGCCAGGTCGAGCTCGCCGACGACCTCCTCGGTGGTCGCCGCCGTCACCACCGCGCCGATCAACGGTGCCGGCAGGCGCGCGGACAGGACGCCGAGCCGAACGCGCGTGCGTCGCGGCGTGTCGGCCCCGGGGTCCATCAGCGCCGCGGCCGCTCGCACCCGCGCCATCCCCCGCTCGCCGGTGTGCCGGTCGGCGAGCGCCACGACGTCGGCCGTGCGCAGTCCGTAGCGGCGGGCGAGGGCGTCGGCGACCACCACCGCCTCCACCGTGGGCAGTCGGCGGGCGACCTCGAGCACGGTGCGGCCCGGCGAGGTGAGGCGCAGGACGGCGCCGTCACCCCCGTCCGGCCACGTGACGACCTCGTCCTCCGGGAGCTCGGCGCGCCGGACGTCCAGGGCGCCCCGCGATCGGGTGCCCGCGCCCGGGACGAGCACCTCGGTCCGCTCCGGGATCTCGGTCGTCGTCCCGGCGTCGGCCACCGCTGCGCCCGCCCCCCAGAGCACCGCCGCGGCCGTCCCCGTGACGGTGCCGTCCGGGTGGCGCAGCATCGCGGCGCGGGCGAGCGTCACCCGGTCGACGGGCGTCCCCGCGGCCACGTACACGTCGTGCCCGAGAGGGACGAATCCCGGTCCGCGGAGCCGCCCCGGCGTGAGGACACCACGCCCCACGGCCTCGGACCCACGGAACGGTCGCTCGAGGTCCATGCCGGGTTCGACGCAGCTCGCACACCGACGGTTCCGTCCGCCGGCAGCTCTCCATCTCGATCTCTCGAGAGTGTCGGGGCTGCTGAACAGTGGTGACACTCCGGAGAGATCGATCTGGAGAGGTGCGCGCGGACCTCCTGCCGGCCCCCGGAGCCGCCGGCAGACCGCACGACGCCCCCGACGACCTCTCCCGTTCGATCTCCCGGGAGTGTCAGGGCTGCGGTGCGCCGGCGACATCCTCGGGAGATCGAGATGGAGAGGTCACGGCACCAGGAGCAGCTTCCCCGTCGTGCGCCGGGACTGCAGGTCGCGGTGGGCGGTGGCGGCGTCGTCGAGGGCGTAGCGGCCGCCGATGCGCACCGACAGGTCGCCGGCCGCGACCGACGAGAACACCGCGGACGCCCGGGCCGCGAGGGCCTCGGGGGTGCGGACGTGCCAGTGCAGGGAGGGGCGGGTGAGGTAGAGCGAGCCGCCGCTGTTGAGGCGCTGGGGGTCGACGGGCGGGACCGGGCCGCTCGCGGCGCCGTAGAGGGCCAGCACGCCGCGGATGCGCAGGCTCGCCAGCGAGGCGTCGAAGGTGGCCGCGCCGACACCGTCGTAGACCACCGCGACGCCCTCGCCGTCGGTGAGGGCGCGGACGCGGTCGGCGAGGTCCTGGCTCGTGGAGCCGTAGCGCAGGGTCTCGTGCGCGCCGGCCTCGCGGGCCAGGGCGTCCTTCTCCTCCGACGAGGTCGTGGCGAGCACCCGGGCGCCGAGCGCGCGGGCCATCTGGCACAGGAGCAGGCCCATGCCGCCCGCGCCGGCGTGCACGAGGACGACGTCGCCCGGGGCCACGGGGTAGGTGTCGTGGAGCAGGTAGTGCGCGGTCATCCCCTGGAGGGCCACGGCGGTGGCGGTCTCGAGGTCCACGGCGTCGGGCACGACCACGAGCTCGGCGGCGGGGACGGTCGCGAGCGTCGCGTAGGAGCCGAGGGTGTTGGTCCAGACCACGCGGTCGCCGGGCACGACGGTGGTGACGCCGGGTCCGACGGCGCGCACGGTGCCGCCGCCCTCGAGACCGGGCACGAAGGGCAGCGCCGTCGTGTAGGTGCCGGTGCGGAAGTAGGTGTCGATGTAGTTGACACCGATCGCGGCCAGCTCGACGAGTGCCTCGCCGTCGCCGGGCTCGGGGTCGGGCAGGTCGGCGGGCACGAGCATCTCGGGGCCTCCGAGCTCGGTCACGCGGACGGCGTGCACGTCAGGGCCTCCCGGCCAGCGCGGGCGCGGGGACGTCGGACGACCCGAGGGTCACGGCGTCCGACTCGGCGGTCGCGGACCACAGCCACGCCGCCGCCGCGACGATCACGACGGCGCCGAGGACGTGCAGCGCCACGAGCAGCTCGGGGACGCCGAGGGCGTACTGGACGCCGCCGAGGGCGCCCTGGGCGAGCGTCAGGACGACGAGCACCCGCAGGCGCACGATCACCGCCCGGGGCGCACCGACCGCGTGCACCATGAACCCGACGCCCACGAGCAGGCCGAGGAACGCGAACAGCAGGTGGGCGTGCGCGGCGGCGAGCGAGGGGAGCGGGATCGCGGCCAGGCGCGGGGTGGCGGCGTCGCCGCCGTGTGGCCCGGCCGCGGTGACCAGCGTGCCCGCCACGAGCAGGGCGACGAGCACCACCGATGTGACGACCAGCAGCCCGCGCAGCGCCGGCACGACGACGGGACGCCAGGGCGTGCCCGGCGGCGCGGCCATCGCGGCGGGGGAGGACTCGCGCACGAGGAGCACCGCGAGCCAGATCAGCGGGATCGTCACGAGGAAGTGCGGCGCCACCGTGTACCAGGCCAGGCCCGCGAGCACCGTGATCCCGCCGATGACGGCCTGCGCGACCACGCCGAGGGGCATCGTCGCGGCGAGGAGGATCAGCCGGCGCCGGCGCGGTCGGACGTTGACCGCGGCGAGCAGGCAGGCCGCGGTGACGAGCACGAGGGCGATGCCGAGCAGGCGGTTGCCGAACTCGACCCACTGGTGCAGCACGGCGATCTCGGGGTGCGGGACGGGGACGAGGCTGCCCGGGAAGCACTGCGGCCAGGTCGGGCAGCCGAGCCCGGACCCGGTGACGCGGACGACGGCACCGGTGACCGCGATGCCCGCCTGGCCGACGACCGCGGCCATCGCGAGCCCGCGCATCAGCCGGGGCGGGGTGGCGGGGAGGCGCTCCAGCACGAGGCTGATCCTACGTCCGGTCGTAGGCGCGTTCAGGACCAGCGCACGGTGCGGACGGCGATGCCGCCGGCGACCACGGTCCAGGCGAGCAGGACGACGACGTGGGCCGTGGACGGGGTGCCGCCCACCAGCGCCGTGCGCAGCCCCTCGGCGAGCGCCCCGGACGGCAGCAGCTGCACGACCGTCGCGAGCGGGCCGGGCAGCGCGGCGGCCGGGACGAGGACCCCGCCGGCGAAGAGCAGCACGAACCAGACGATGTTGGCGACGGCGAGCACCAGCTCCGCGCGCAGGCTCCCGCCCAGCAGCACGCCCACGGCGCCGAACGCCGCCGTCCCGAGCACGACGAGCAGCACGACCCACCCGGGCGAGCCCGCCCCCGGCCGCCACCCGAGCGCGACGGCGACGGCGGCGAGCACGACGACCTGCACGAACACCACGGCCGCCATCCCGCCCAGGCGCCCGAGCACGATGAGCCAGCGCGGCACCGCCGTCGCGGCGAGCCGGCGCAGCACCCCGTACCGGCGGTCGAAGCCCAGCGAGATCGCCTGGCTCGTGAACGCCGTCGACATGATCGCCAGCGCGAGGACCGTGCCGAGCGCCGACGTGGGCCGCGGCTCGGGCAGCGGGACGACGCGCAGCAGCGTCAGCCCGATGAGCAGGGCGAGCGGGATGACGAGGGTGAGCAGCACCTGCTCGCCCTGGCGCAGCGCCAGCTTCGTCTCGAGCAGCACCTGCGTGCCGAGCATCCGGCCCAGCGCGCCCCGACCCGGGGCGGGGGTGAAGGTGCCTGCCTCGAAGCTCACGACCGCAGCTCCCGCCCCGTGAGCTCCAGGAACACGTCCTCGAGGCTGCGGCGGGCGACCCTCAGGTCGTCGGCGAGCACGCCCTGGCGCGCGCACCACGACGTCACCGTCGAGAGCACCTGCGGGTCGATGGAGCCCTCGACGAGGTAGCTGCCCGGGGTCGGCTCGGAGACCGTGCACCCCTCGGGCAGCGCGTCCGCGAGCAGGCGCAGGTCCATCCCGGCGGCGGCGCGGAAGCGCAGCTCGCGGTCCGCGCCGGCCGCGGTGAGGTCGTCGGGCGAGCCCTCGGCGACGGTGCGTCCGTGGTCGATGATCACGATGTGGTCGGCGAGGGTCTCGGCCTCCTGCATGAGGTGCGTGGTCAGCAGGACCGCCACGCCGTCGGCGCGCAGCGCGCGCACGAGGTCCCACACGAGGCGCCGGCCCTGCGGGTCGAGGCTCGCGGTGGGCTCGTCGAGGAACACCAGCTCGGGGCGCCCGACCACGGCGCAGGCCAGGGCGAGGCGCTGCTGCTGGCCGACCGAGAGCCGCTTGTAGGGCGTGCGGGCGCAGGAGGCGAGCCCGAGGGTCTCGACGAGCCAGTCGGGGTCGAGCGGGTGTGCCGAGCAGGTCGCGACGAGCCCGACCATCTCCCGCACGCGCACCCCGGGGTACGCGCCGCCGCCCTGGGGCATGACGCCCATCCGGGCGCGCAGGGCGTCGGGCGCGCCGGCGGGGTCGGTGCCGAGCACCCGGACCTCGCCCCCGTCGCGGCCGCGCAGGCCCTCGCACACCTCGACCGTCGTGGTCTTGCCCGCGCCGTTGGGCCCGAGCAGCGCGAGGACCTGGCCGGGCGCGAGGTCGAGGTCGAGCCCGTCGACCGCCGCGCGTCCCTGGTAGCGCACGACGAGGTCGCGCACCTCCAGCGCGCGCACGGCTCCCGACACGGACGACAGCCTAGGTGGCCGGGGTCCGCGGCACGCGTCCGCGCACCGCGGCCAGCGGCACGAGGGCGAGCAGGGCGGCCGCGGTGATGGCCATGGGCAGTTGGTAGGTGCGGAACGAGAAGTCGGCGCCGGTGGGCGGCACGAGCAGGGCGACGATCGCGCAGATCGCGACCGCGAACCCGCGGATCCTCGGGTTCCGCACCGACGCCGCCAGCGGGACGATCGCCCAGAGCAGGTACCAGGGGTGCAGCACGGGGCCGGCGAGGAACACCGCGCCGAACCCGTAGCCCATGCCCGCGACGGCGTGCAGGCGCCCGTTGAGCACCATGAAGACGAGCAGCACGCACACGAGGGCCGCGACGCCGAGCCCCGCGGCGCGCGTGAGGTCGAGGACGGCCTCGGTGTGGTCGCCGAGGCCGAGCAACCCGCCGAGCCAGCCGCCGAGCACGCCGAGGTCGGTGGTGACCGAGAGCCAGCTGCGCAGGAGGTTCGGCACGGCGAGGGCCTGGATCCACCCGAAGCCCAGCCCGCTGCCCACCGACACCGCGGCGACCGTGCCCAGCCCCAGCACCGAGACCGCCGTGCCGTAGCGCAGCAGGCGCGGGAAGCCCCCGCCGCGCTCGTGCGCCACGTGCGCGGCCAGGAACCCCAGGGCCACCACCGCCGGGATCTTCCCGGAGGCGCCGAGCCCGATGAGCAGCGCGCCGAGCACCCAGGAGCGCCGCATGCCGATCTCCATGCCGGCGAGGACGACGCCCAGCATGATGGCGTCGTTGTGGATGCCGCTGACCAGGTGGAAGAGCACCAACGGGCTGATCGCGAGCCACAGCGCCGCGATCGGCTCGACGCCCGCGCGGCGCGCCAGGTGCGGCACCGCCCAGATGACGAGGCCGAGCGAGGCGAGCGCGAGCACGCGGTGCAGGTAGACGCCGAGCACGATGTCGTCGCCGGCGATCCCGGTGATGAGGCGGCCGAACGTCAGGAACCCCGGCCCGTACGGCGACGGCGTGGTGCGCCAGATCGTCGGGATGCTCGCGACCAGCGGGTCCGAGAGCCCGAGCGCCTGCGCGGCGCCGTAGATGTAGGGGTCGAAGCCGCGGGAGACGACCTCGGCCTGCGAGAGGTAGCCGTAGACGTCGGTGGA
This sequence comes from Actinomycetospora straminea, assembly GCF_028737255.1. Lineage (GTDB taxonomy): Bacteria > Actinomycetota > Actinomycetes > Mycobacteriales > Pseudonocardiaceae > Actinomycetospora > Actinomycetospora straminea. The sequence continues at coordinate 53,489 of NZ_JAQZAN010000018.1, forward strand.
GAACAGCGGCGGGGCCACGGCCAGCGGCGCCATCCACATGACGAGGATGCGGGTCAGCTGGCGCACCGACAGGCGCACGCGCCCCGGCCACGCGAGCCGCCCGAGCCACAGCCAGGCGAGCACGAGCATGCCCATGCCCAGGTAGGCGAGCGTGAGGGACACCGTCGGCATGCGGCCCCACAGGCCGAGGACCCGCGTGCCGAGCAGCGGGTTGTACGCCGGCGCGGGCGTCGCCCCGCAGCCCAGCGCGCCGATGGCCATGAGCAGCGAGCCGGTGGTCCCGAACCGGCGCACGTTCCGCAGGCGCCGCCGCTCGTCGGGCGTCGGCGGGGGCGGCGTGGCCCCCGGGGGCGTGACGGCGGGGGCGTCCCCGGGCACGTCGGCAGGCGCCTGCAGGGCCTGCGCAGCGCCGGTCACGGATCGGGACGATACCGAGCGCGACCGCGACCCCCGCCCGCCCTACCCGGACGGTGGGCGCAGGTGAGGTGACCCTGGGTGAGCGCGATCACCGGCCCGATCCGGGGGGCCGCTTTGCCGGGCGCCGACAAATACGCAAGACTGGTGTTGTCAAAAAGCAAGGCGACCCTCAACGATCGTGCAGGAGGTGGGGACCATGAGCGGCGTCGACGGGCACGACGGCCGGACGCGGGACCTCATCGTCCGCCGGCTGCTCGAGCACGGCCCCACCACGGCGATGGACCTCGCCGGGGAGTTCGGGCTCTCGGGCGCGGCGGTGCGTCGCCACCTCGACGCCCTGGTCGCCGACGGCACCGTGGCCACCAGGGACGCCCCCCGCGCCTCGGGTCGCGGCCGCGGACGTCCGGCGCGCCAGCACCTGCTCACCGAGCAGGGCCGCCGGCGTGCGGGGCGCGGCGAGGCCGACGTCGCCGAGCTCGCCGTCGCGGCGCTGCGCGAGCTCGCGGGCGTCGCGGGGGAGGACGCGGTCCGCGCGTTCGCCCGCCGGCGCATCCTCGGGCTCCTCGCCGAGCACCGCGAGGGTGTCGAGGCACAGGACGACCGTGCGGCCCGGGTCGAGGCCCTGGCCGGCGCGCTGTCCCGCGAGGGCTACGCGGCGTCGTCGCGGCCCAGCAGCGGCACGGGCGCGCAGCTCTGCCAGCACCACTGTCCGGTGGCCGGCGTGGCCGCCGAGTTCCCGCAGCTGTGCGAGGCGGAGACCGAGGTCTTCGCCGAGCTCCTGGGCACCCACGTCCAGCGGCTGTCGACCATCGCGCGGGGCGACGCCGCGTGCACCACCCACGTTCCCCAGCCGACCACCACCGACGTCAAGGGAAGGCAGGTCGTATGACCACCTCCGCGGAGCGGACCACCGCCCCGACGCCCGAGCTCACCCAGGAGGAGACCCTCGCGGCGCTCGGGACCTATCAGTTCGGGTGGCACGACAGCGACGTCGCCGGGGCGAGCGCGCAGCGCGGCCTGAACGAGGCGGTCGTGCGTGACATCTCGCAGAAGAAGGACGAGCCGGACTGGATGCTCCAGCTGCGGCTCAAGGCGCTGAACACGTTCGACAAGAAGCCGATGCCGCAGTGGGGCTCGGACCTCTCGGGCATCGACTTCGACAACATCAAGTACTTCGTCCGGTCGACGGAGAAGCAGGCCGCCAGCTGGGAGGACCTGCCCGACGACATCAAGGCGACGTACGACAAGCTCGGCATCCCGGAGGCCGAGAAGGCGCGCCTGGTCGCGGGCGTCGCGGCGCAGTACGAGTCCGAGGTCGTCTACCACCAGATCCGCGAGGACCTGGAGGCGCAGGGCGTCATCTTCATGGACACCGACACCGGGCTGCGCGAGCACCCGGAGCTGTTCGAGGAGTACTTCGGCTCGGTCATCCCGGCCGGCGACAACAAGTTCTCCGCGCTGAACTCGGCGGTGTGGTCCGGCGGCTCGTTCATCTACGTGCCCAAGGGCGTCCACGTGGACATCCCGCTGCAGGCCTACTTCCGGATCAACACCGAGAACATGGGCCAGTTCGAGCGGACGCTGATCATCGTCGACGAGGACGCCTACGTCCACTACGTCGAGGGCTGCACGGCGCCGATCTACTCGTCGGACTCGCTGCACTCCGCGGTCGTCGAGATCGTCGTGAAGAAGGGCGGCCGCTGCCGCTACACGACCATCCAGAACTGGTCGAACAACGTCTACAACCTGGTCACCAAGCGTGCCAAGGCCGAAGAGGGCGCGACCATGGAGTGGGTCGACGGCAACATCGGCTCCAAGGTGACCATGAAGTACCCGGCCGTCTGGCTGACCGGGCCGCACGCCAAGGGCGAGGTGCTCTCGGTGGCGTTCTCCGGCGAGGGCCAGCACCAGGACGCGGGCGCCAAGATGGTGCACCTCGCGCCGCACACGTCGTCGACGATCATCTCGAAGTCGGTGGCCCGCGGTGGCGGTCGCACCAGCTACCGCGGCCTCGTGCGCGTCAACAAGGGCGCGCACCACTCGCGGTCGACGGTGAAGTGCGACGCGCTGCTGGTCGACACGATCAGCCGCAGCGACACCTACCCGTACGTCGACGTCCGCGAGGACGACGTGACGATGGGCCACGAGGCGACGGTCTCGAAGGTCAGCGAGGACCAGCTCTTCTACCTGATGTCCCGCGGCCTCACGGAGGACGAGGCCATGGCGATGATCGTGCGCGGGTTCGTCGAGCCCATCGCGCGCGAGCTGCCCATGGAGTACGCGCTCGAGCTCAACCGCCTGATCGAGCTGCAGATGGAGGGCGCTGTCGGATGACGGCCCAGGATTCGGATCTGGCTGGACCTGTTGCGAGCACCGGGGGCGGCACGACGACCGCCCCCGGCTCCCCGGTCCTCGACGTGGACCCGGGCATCAAGACCGCGTCGTCGCCGAAGACCGCGCCGTGGGAGGAGCGCCACACGTCCTACGACGTGGAGGCGTTCGAGGTCCCGCGCGGTCGCGAGGAGCAGTGGCGGTTCACGCCGCTGCGGCGCCTGCGCGGCCTGCACGACGGCTCGGCGAGCGTCTCGAGCCCAGCCGGCGTCGTCACCGTGTCGGTCCAGGCCGGCTTCGGCGACAGCGCGTCGGACCTCGCCGGGTCCGGCACGCGGCTCGAGACCGTCGGGCGCGACGACGCCCGCCTCGGCGACGGCGGCATCCCCGCCGACCGTGTCGCGGCGCAGGCGTGGTCGTCGTTCGACCGGGCCCACGTCGTGGTGGTCAACGAGGCGCGCTCCGACGACGAGCCGCTGACCGTCACGGTCACCGGGCCGGGCGAGGGGAAGGTGGCGTTCGCGCACCTGCAGCTGCGCCTGGAGCACCACGCCGAGGCCGTGGTCGTGCTCGACCACCGCGGCTCGGGCACGGTCGCCGCCAACACCGAGTTCGTCGTCGCCGACGGCGCGAAGCTCGAGGTCGTCGAGGTGCACGACTGGGCCGACGACGCCGTCTACGTCGGCGCCCAGCACCTCTCGGTCGGCCGCGACGCGACGATCCGGCACACGTCGGTGACGCTGGGCGGCGACCTCGTGCGGCTGTCCCCGGTCATCAACTACCGGGCGCCCGGCGGCGACGTCGAGCTCGACGGCCTGTACTTCGCCGACGCCGGCCAGCACTTCGAGCAGCGCCTGCTCGTCGACCACTCGGTGGCGCACTGCCGCTCGCGGGTCATGTACAAGGGCGCGCTGCAGGGTGCCGAGGGCGGGACGGCGGCCCACACGGTCTGGATCGGCGACGTGCTGATCCGCAAGGCGGCCGAGGGCACCGACACCTACGAGCTCAACCGCAACCTGCTGCTCACCGACAACGCCCGCGCCGACTCGGTGCCGAACCTCGAGATCGAGACGGGCGAGATCGTCGGCGCGGGCCACGCCAGCGCGACGGGACGATTCGACGACGAGCAGTTGTTCTACCTGATGGCGCGCGGGATCCCCGAGGCCCAGGCGCGCCGGCTCGTGGTCCGCGGCTTCTTCGGCGAGGTCATCGCCAAGGTCCGCGTCCCCGCGCTGCGCGACCGGCTCGAGGCGGCCATCGAGGCCGAGCTCGAAGCCATCAACAGCTGAGCACCCGCAGCACCCACCACACGGACGAGTAGTGAAAGAGGCCTGATGTCCACCCTCGAGATCCGCGACCTGCACGTCGAGGTCGAGACCGAGTCCGGTCCCAAGGAGATCCTGCGCGGCGTCGACCTGACGGTGAGCTCGAACGAGACCCACGCGATCATGGGTCCGAACGGCTCCGGCAAGTCCACGCTCGCCTACTCCATCGCGGGCCACCCGAAGTACCAGGTCACGAAGGGCCAGGTCCTCCTGGACGGCGAGGACGTGCTGGCGATGGAGGTCGACGAGCGCGCCCGCGCCGGTCTCTTCCTCGCCATGCAGTACCCCGTCGAGGTGCCCGGCGTCTCGATGTCGAACTTCCTGCGCTCCGCGGCCACCGCCACTCGCGGCGAGGCGCCGAAGGTGCGGCACTGGGTCAAGGAGGTCAAGGGCGCGATGTCCGACCTCGAGATCGACCCGGCGTTCGCCGAGCGCAGCGTCAACGAGGGCTTCTCCGGTGGCGAGAAGAAGCGCCACGAGGTGCTGCAGATGGCGCTGCTCAAGCCGAAGTTCGCCGTCCTCGACGAGACCGACTCGGGTCTCGACGTCGACGCGCTGCGCGTCGTGAGCAAGGGCGTCAACGACTACAAGGCCTCCTCGGACGTCGGCGTCCTGCTGATCACGCACTACACGCGGATCCTGCGCTACATCGCGCCGGACAGGGTCCACGTGTTCGTGAACGGCCGGGTCGCCGAGTCCGGTGGCCCCGAGCTCGCCGAGGAGCTCGAGGAGAACGGGTACGTGCGGTTCACGGGCACCAAGGAGGAGCAGCCGGCATGACCGCCATCGCACCCACCGCTGGCACGTCCGCCGGGGGTGCGACCCTGGATGTCGCGAAGATCCGCGAGGACTTCCCCATCCTGAGCCGCACCGTTCGGGACGGGAAGCCGCTGGTCTACCTGGACTCGGGCGCGACGTCCCAGCGTCCCCGCCAGGTGCTCGACGCGGAGCGGACGTTCCTCGAGACGTCCAACGCCGCCGTGCACCGCGGGGCCCACGCCCTGGCCGAGGAGGCCACGGACGCCTACGAGTCCGCGCGCGAGCGGATCGCGGCCTTCGTGGGCGCCGACATCCACGAGGTGGTGTTCACGAAGAACGCCACCGAGGCGATCAACCTCGTCGCCTACGGGATGAGCAACGCCTCGGTCGGGGACGGCGTCGACCAGGCCGCGGAGCGCTTCCGCCTCGGGCCGGGCGACGAGGTCGTCACCACCGAGATGGAGCACCACGCGAACCTCGTGCCCTGGCAGGAGCTCTGCCGGCGCACCGGGGCGACGCTGCGGTGGTTCTCGGTGACGCCCGACGGGCGTCTCGACCTCGACTCGGACGAGGCGCGCTCGGTGATCAACGAGCGGACGAGGGTCGTCGCGTTCACCCACCAGTCCAACGTGCTGGGCACCGTCCCGCCGGTGGAGGAGCTGGTGCGGCGGGCGCGCGCGGTCGGCGCCTACACGGTGCTCGACGCCTGCCAGTCGGTGCCGCACGCCCCGGTCGACCTCCACGCCCTCGGCGTCGACTTCGCCGCGTTCTCCGGGCACAAGATGCTCGGGCCGTCGGGGATCGGCGTGCTCTACGGGCGCGCCGAGCTGCTCGAGGCGCTCCCGCCGTTCCTCACGGGCGGCTCGATGATCGAGCTCGTGCGGATGGAGGGCTCGACCTACGCCCCGCCTCCCGCGCGGTTCGAGGCCGGCGTGCCCATGACGTCGCAGGCCATCGGGCTGGGCGCGGCCGTGGACTACCTGTCCGCGATCGGCATGGACACCGTCAAGGCCCACGAGAACGAGCTGACCGGGGCCGCGCTGGTGAAGCTCCAGGACCTCCCCGGTGTCTCGATCGTCGGCCCGCGCACCACCGAGGCCCGCGGCGGCGCGGTCGCGTTCACCATCGAGGGCCTGCACCCGCACGACGCCTCGCAGGTGCTCGACGACTCGGGCATCGCGGTCCGCGTCGGCCACCACTGCGCCTGGCCGCTGCACCGGGCGTTCGGCGTGCAGGCGTCGATCCGCGCGAGCTTCCACGTGTACAACTCGATGGAGGAGGTCGACGCGCTCGTGGCCGGCGTGCGTCGGGCCCAGGAGTTCTTCGGGGTGCTTCCGCCCTCCGAACCCCTCCGGGGAGGCTCGGCATGAAGCTCGACTCGATGTACCAGGAGATCATCCTGGACCACTACCGCAACCCGCACGGGCGCGGGCTGCGCGACCCGTTCGAGGCCGAGGTCCACCACGTCAACCCGACCTGCGGCGACGAGGTGACCGTGCGCGTGCACCTCACCGGCGGCGAGGGGCTCGACGCCAAGGTCGAGGACCTGTCGTACGACGCGCTCGGCTGCTCGATCAGCCAGGCGGCGACCTCGGTGGCCCACGACCTGCTCGTCGGCCACACCGTCGGCGAGGCCTTCGAGACGCTCGAGGCCTACCAGACGATGGTGCAGGGTCGCGGCAAGGTGGAGCCCGACGAGGACGTGCTCGACGACGCCGTCGCCTTCGCCGGCGTGGCGGCCTACCCGGCGCGCGTGAAGTGTGCGCTGCTCGGCTGGCTGGCGTTCAAGGACGCCGTGGCCCAGGCTCAAGCTGGAGGTACCTCATGAGCGACGACACCGTCACGCGCGGCGCGGCCGGGATGCCCGAGGCGCCCGCGACCAGCACCGACCTGCCCTCGGTCGACGACCTCGAGGAGGCGATGCGCGACGTCGTCGACCCCGAGCTGGGGATCAACGTCGTCGACCTGGGCCTGCTCTACGGCATCGACGTCCACGGCGATGACGCCGGTCCCGTCGTCACGCTGGACATGACGCTGACCTCGGCGGCCTGCCCGCTGACCGACGTCATCGAGGACCAGGCCCGCGCCGCCCTCACCCAGGGCCCGGGCGGGGGACTGGCCAAGGACGTGCGGATCAACTGGGTCTGGATGCCGCCGTGGGGTCCGGACAAGATCACCGAGGACGGCCGCGAGCAGCTCCGCGCGCTCGGCTTCACCGTCTAGCACCGGACCACCGGCGGTGATCAACGGGGACTTCGGGCGCCTAGAAGCCGCGAACAGCGCGTTCGCTGCTAACCCCGCTCGCGCACCACGTGCGGGCGCAGGTGGCGGTAGCCGCGCACCGAGAGCTGGGGCACCGCGCGGATGTCGAGGTCCAGGTCGGTGGCGCGCAGGGCCTCGGTGAGGTCCTCGTCGATCAGCACCGTGCCCGGGCGGGCCTCGGACGTCAGCCGGCTGGCGATGTTCACCACCGGCCCGTACACGTCGCCGTAGCGGGGGAGCACCTCGCCGAGCGCCAGGCCGACGCGCAGGGCCGGGTGGCCGTCGTCGTCGGGCACCTCGTCGTGGAGCCGGAACGCGATGTCCACGGCGTCCTCGACCCGGTCGGCCACGAAGAGGATCTCGTCGCCGAGGGTCTTGACGATCCGTCCGTGCCGCCGCGCGACGACCTCGGTGCCCACGGTCTCGAAGCGCTCGAGCAGCGCGCGCAGCTCGACCTCGTCGACCTTCCGGCTGAGGCTCGTGAACCCGACGATGTCGGCGAAGCCCACGACCACGCGGTTCTCCGACGACCCGTCCTCGGGCGGGTGCGCGAGCGTCGCGAGCATCCGGCCGGCGGTGACGGCGAGGTGGCGGCGCCAGACGTAGGACTGGAGCTTCTCCAGCGTCGGGACGAGCGCCTCGACGGCCTCGACGATCGCGTCCGGGTCGTGGGCCTTGCCCGTGTCGGCGATGGTGCGGCGCACGAGCGTCGCCTGCCACTCCGCGAGGCGGCCCAGGCCCTGGCCGAGGGCGCGCGCGACGGCGAGCTCCTCGGCCTCGTCGAACGTGTCCTCCTCGAGGAGGCGCCCGGACAGCTCGAGCGCGTCCACGTCCGCCTCGGCGAACCCGCGGACGTCGTCGGCGGTGGCCGGGAAGCCCAGCGCGCTCCACAGCCGCGCGGTGTGCTCCGGGGTGAACCCGGTGCGCTGCTGCACCTCGCCGCGCGTCATGGTCCGGGGTCCGCGCAGGAGCAGATCCTCGATCCGCTCCTGCGCCCGCGCCCACCGCTCGGGGTCGGGGGAGGCGGGGTCCGGACCGGGCGTCACGTCGTGTGGACGATGAGGACGTCGCTGCCGGCGCGGCGGGAGATGCCCTGCGGGACCGAGCCGAGCAGCCGCCCCGCGAGGCTGTTGAGGCCCCGGTTGCCGACGACCACCAGATCGGCCTTGCGGTCGGCGACGACCTCGACCACGCGGTCGATCGGGTCGCCCTCGACCGCGACGGTGTCGATCTCCACCGAGCCCTTGGCGGCGGCGCGCTCGCGGGCGTCGCGCAGCGTCTCCTCGGCCGGCGTCGAGCCGACGACGTGGAACGCCGCGTCCTCGCCGAGCGCCTGCTCGGCCTCGCCGGTCGACTTCGCCGGCTTGTAGGCGCAGATGATCAGCAGCAGCGCCTTCGCGTCGGCCGCGATCGTCGCGGCCCGGTCGACCGCGCGGTACGACGACTCCGAGCCGTCCGTCCCGACGGCCACGGTCTGGTAGGCACCCATGGCGGCCCCTTCTCGTCGGTGGCGGGTCACGAACCCGTCACGATGCCGGTTCACGAGCGTACCGCTACTGCTCCGTTCGGACGCTCCGGGCCCCGAGGAGCGTTCCCCTGATCAGGTGGGCGCGCAGCCGCGGTGTCAGCCGACCGAACAACGACGACATGGCCGCCACCGATGCGGTGACGTCCTCGCGCGCGTCGAGATACGCCCGGCGGTGCGCCGGCGGGAGGGTGAAGAAGCGCTCGAAGAACGCCGGGACCTCCGCCGGCGGCATCGCCAGCAGCGTCTCCAGCCCGCGGCGGCGCAGGGCGTGCACGGTGACCGCGCCGGGGGAGCGGATGACGCGCCGGGCCGCGCGGGCGACCCCGACCGGCTCGGTGCCCCCGCGCAGCGCGTCGGCGAGCACGGTGGCCAGGCGCGGCGCCAGGCGCAGCGACGTCGCGAGGCTGAACCCCGACGCCGGGTGCACGAGCGGGTCGGCGGCACCGATCGCGACCACGCCCGACGGGGAGCGGTGCCGCGGCGAGTCGACGGGGAAGCGCACCTTCTCGACGTCGGCGGGCTCGTCGGGGATCTCCGCCTCGGCGAGGCCCGCGGCGCGCAGCCGGGCCCGCAGCCGCGCGCGCAGCTCGGGCATCGGCAGCCCGGGGCGGCGGGCGAGCGAGGTCTCCTCGAGCAGCACGCGCTCGGCGTCGAGGGGGACCGCGTAGAGGAACGTCGGCCAGCCCGGGCGGCCGTGCGCGGGACGCCAGTCCATGAACAGCAGCCGGTCCCCGCTGACGCGGGCGGCCACCTCGCGCGGCACGACGACGCCGAACGCCGTCTGCTCGGCGCGCGGCGGCCCGGCGTCGAGCTCGCGCGCGGCGCCGCGGCGGGCCAGGGCCTGGCGGGCGCCGGTGGCGTCGACGACCACACGGGCGGTGACGCTCGTGCCGTCGTCGAGCAGCACCGCGGGGTGCCGCCCCGGCCCGGCCGGCACCGCACCGACGCCCCGGGCGCGGCGCACGGCGACGGCCGGGTCGGTGAGGTGCGCCTGCAGCGCCGCGGTGTCGAGCACGACGTACTCGTCGTCGAGCTCGTGGGTGCGCTGGGCGATCGCCACCCCCCGCCCGCGGGCGGCGACGACCTCGCCGGGCAGGTCGTCGGGCAGCTCGTGGGACCAGGCGCCGTAGGTGTGCGTCCACGGGCGGTGGGGCCTCGGGTCGACGATGAGGGTGCGCAGGTCGCGCGCCGCGCAGGCGCGCGCCAGCGACCGGCCGGCGGGACCGGCTCCGGCCACGACCACGTCGGCGACCGGCACGGCCGCACCGGGGCTCACCGGTCGCGGTCCCGCTCCGACGCCTGGTCGGCTTCGGCCCGAGTCATCTCCTCGAGCGCCGCCCGGTCGGCCTTCGCCCGCGCGTTCCAGCGCCGCATCTCCGGCGGGTAGCCGGTGACCGTGACGTCGTGGCACGCGACCTTCACCGAGCGCGCCAGCTTCTCCGCCGCCTTCGGGGTGCCGACGCGCCGGCGGGTCCACTCGCCGTCGAAGGCCACGGCGACGACCGTCGTGTCGGTGGCCGTGGTCTCGGGCTCGACGTAGAACGCGACGCCCTCGCGGCTGCGCGCGAAGGCCCGGAGGTGCTCGAGATCCGCGCCCGTCGCCTCGCGGTCGAGCACCTGACGCTGCCCCCCGGCACCGACACCGCTCCCACCGCCGCCGCGGCGCCACCTGCTGAAGAGGCCCATGTGACCACCCTCCCGATCACCACCATTCTGCCCGTCCGCGGTTGAGGTGGCCGTTTACGTGATCCGGTCACGTGCTCCCGGTCGCGAGCAGGCCACCGTCGACGCGCACGGTCTCGCCGGTGATCCACGCCGCGGCGTCGGAGACGAGGAAGCCGACGAGCGCGGCGACGTCGCCCGTCGTGCCGAGGCGCCGCATGGGGTAGCGGGCGACGATCTCGTCCTCCTGGCCCGACCACAGCGCCTCGGCCATCCGCGTCTTGACCAGCGCGGGCGCGACGGCGTTGACGCGGATCGACGGCCCGAGCTCCCACGCCAGCTCCTCGGTGAGCCGGATCAGCGCCGCCTTCGACGCCCCGTACGCGCCGATCACGCCGCTGGAGCGGAATCCGCCGACCGAGGCCATGTTGACCACCGCGCCCCCGTGCTCGCCCATCCACGCCCGGTGGGCCTCCTGCACGAAGCCGAGGGCGGCGACGACGTTGACGTCGAAGATCTTCGACACCGCGCCGAGGTCGGCCTCCATGAGCGGGCCGTACTGCGGGTTGGTGGCGGCGTTGTTGACCAGCACGTCCAGGGACCCGAAGCGCTCCACCGCGGCGTCGACCGCCCGCGCCCGGGCGGCCGCGTCGCCCGAGTTGCCGGCGACGGCGAGGACCCGGTCGGGCTCGTCCAGCTCGGCCACCGCCTCGTCGAGCTGGCCCGGCTTGCGGGCGGTCAGGGTGACGCTCGCGCCGCGGTCGAGCAGGTGGCGCGCGACGCCGAGGCCGATGCCCCGGCTGGCGCCCGTGACCAGCGCGGAGCGGCCGGCGAGATCCTGGGCGGGGGGAGTGGCCTCGGTCATGCGCGCACCCTAGAGCCGAATCCGGGTGTGGGGCCCGCCTACACTGGGAGGGTCAGCGTGGCGCCGTGTTCCCGATCGGCGCCCGCACCGATCCCCGTCCTCGAGGACCTCCCCCGTGATCACCGCGACCGATCTCGAGCTGCGCGCCGGCTCCCGCGTCCTGCTCGCGGGGACGACGCTGCGCGTCCAGCCGGGCGACCGGATCGGGCTGGTCGGGCGCAACGGGGCGGGCAAGACGACGACGCTGCGGTCCCTGGCCGGGGTCGGCGAGCCCTACGGCGGCGTGATCCGCTCCACCGGCCCCGTCGGCTACCTGCCCCAGGATCCGCGCGAGGGCGACCTCACCGTCCTCGCGCGCGACCGGGTGCTCTCGGCGCGCGGCCTCGACGAGCTGTTGCGCGAGATGGAGAAGACCCAGACCGCGATGGCCGAGCTCGCCGACGACGCGGCGCGCGACCGGGCCATCGCGAAGTACGGGCGCCTCGAGGAGCGCTTCGCCGACCTCGGCGGCTACGCCGCGGAGAGCGAGGCCGGCCGCATCTGCTCGAACCTCGGCCTGCCCGACCGGGTGCTGGGCCAGCCGCTGCGCACGCTCTCGGGCGGCCAGCGCCGGCGCGTCGAGCTGGCGCGCATCCTGTTCGCGGCCAGCGGCGACGCGGGCGGCAACGCGGGCACCACGCTGCTGCTCGACGAGCCCACCAACCACCTCGACGCGGACTCGATCGGCTGGCTGCGGTCGTTCCTCACCGCGCACGAGGGCGGGCTGGTCGTGATCAGCCACGACACCGAGCTCATCGGCGACGTGGTGAACAAGGTGTGGTTCCTCGACGCCACGCGCGGCGAGCTCGACGCCTACAACATGGGCTGGAAGAAGTACCAGCAGGCGCGCGCCGACGACGAGGCCCGCCGGCGTCGCGAGCGCGCCAACGCCGAGAAGAAGGCGGGCGCGCTGCAGGTCCAGGCCGCGAAGATGGGCGCCAAGGCGACGAAGGCGGTCGCGGCCAAGCAGATGGCGCGCCGCGCGCAGGCCATGCTCGACGGGCTGGACGCCGAGCGGGTGGACGACAAGGTCGCGCACATCCGGTTCCCGTCGCCGGCCCCGTGCGGCCGCGTGCCGATGACGGCCGAGGGCCTGTCGAAGACCTACGGCTCGCTCGAGGTGTTCACCGGCGTCGACCTCGCCGTCGACCGCGGGTCGCGCGTGGTCATCCTCGGGCTCAACGGCGCGGGCAAGACGACGCTGCTGCGGATCCTCGCCGGCGCGGAGACCCCGGATACCGGGGAGGTGCTGGCGGGCCACGGCCTGCGCACCGGCTACTTCGCGCAGGAGCACGACACGCTCGACATGGACCGCACGGTCTGGGAGAACGCCCGCAGCGCCGCCCCGGACACCGGGGAGCAGCAGCTGCGCACCCTGCTCGGCGCCTTCATGTTCACCGGCGAGCAGCTCGAGCAGCCCGCCGGCACCCTCTCCGGGGGTGAGCGCACCCGCCTCGCGCTCGCGGGCCTCGTGTCGAGCGCGGCGAACGTGCTGCTGCTCGACGAGCCCACGAACAACCTCGACCCGGCCAGCCGCGAGAAGGTGCTCGACGCCCTGCGGCGCTTCGAGGGCGCGGTGGTGCTCGTGACCCACGACCCGGGCGCGGTCGAGGCGCTGGAGCCGGAGCGCGTGATCCTGCTGCCGGACGGCACCGAGGACCATTTCTCCACCGAGCACCTGGAACTGGTGGAGCTGGCGTAGCCCGGATCGGCGGGGGCGTGGCCCGACTCGTTAGGCCACGACACGAAGGATCCGACGAACGGCCGTCGATCAGGCCGATCGGCCCAACCGCTTACCGATCACGGGAATTGTGCCGTGGCGCACACCCCCACTTTCGATCACCATGGGTCGACCGGACCTGCGGTCGGACGAGGGGTGAGATCGAGATGGCCGATCTGAAGAAGGGTGCTCGGATCACCGGCACCCAGCGTGACAAGCTCGCCACGGACCTGAAGAAGAAGTACGAGAAGGGCGCGAGCATTCGTTCCCTGGCCGAGTCGACCGGCCGTTCCTACGGATTCGTGCACCGCGTGCTGTCGGAGTCCGGGGTCACGCTGCGGGGGCGCGGGGGCGCCACGCGCACGAAGAAGAAGTAGCGCGACCGCCCCGTCCCCGGGGTACCCGCTCGCCGAGAGGACCCGGCGGACCACCACCCGCCGGCCCCGCGCCGCGTCCGTCCGCTTGACCTCGACCTTGGTCGAGGTCGCACGCTCGCGGGGTACTCGGTCCTCACGAGCGACGGGAGCCGGCGTTGGACGCCTGGTCGTTGATGATGTCCGCCGCCCGGGCGGATCAGGTGCCCCGGTCGGTGCCGAAGGGGACGCTGCCGCGCATCTGGCGCTTCGCCGCGCGCCACCACCGGATGCTGGCGGTCTTCCTGCTGCTGGCGACCGCGTCGGCGGTGATCGGCGTGGCCACGCCCGTGCTCGCGGGGCGGGTCGTCACGGCGATCACGGGCCGCTCGGACGCGTCGGTCGTCGTCACGCTGGCGCTGGTCATCGCCGGCCTCGCCGTGGTCGACGCCGGGCTGACGCTGGGGGAGCGGTGGCTGTCGTCGCGGATCGGTGAGGGGTTGATCTACGACCTGCGCCTCGCGGTGTTCGGGCACGTCCAGCGCATGCCGCTGGCGTTCTTCACGCGCACGCGCACCGGGTCGCTGGTCAGCCGTCTGAACAACGACGTCATCGGGGCCCAGCGCGCCTTCACCTCGACGCTCTCGGGCCTCGTCACCAACGTCATCCAGCTGGTGCTCGCGGTCGTCGTCATGCTGGCGCTGGCGTGGCAGGTGACGCTGCTGGCGCTGGTCCTGCTGCCGGTCTTCCTGCTGCCCGCCCGGCGGATGGGGCGGCGCATCGCCGCACTGCAGCGCGAGTCGGCCGACCTCAACGCGGCGATGACCGGGCAGATGACCGAGCGCTTCTCCGCCGGCGGCGCGACCCTCGTCAAGCTCTTCGGGCGCCCCGAGGCGGAGGCGGCCGAGTTCGGCGACCGGGCCGACCGGGTCCGTGGCGTCGGGGTCCGCACGGCCATGGTCAGCCGCGTCTTCCTCACCTGCCTCACCCTCGTCGCCGCGCTGGCCCAGGCGCTGGTCTACGGCCTCGGCGGCTGGTTCGCGGTCACCGGGCAGCTCGACGCCGGCACCGTCGTCAGCCTCGCGCTGCTGCTCACGCGGCTCTACGCCCCGCTGACGGCGCTCTCGACCGCCCGCGTCGACGTCATGAGCGCGCTGGTGAGCTTCGAGCGCGTGTTCGAGGTGCTGGACCTGCAGCCCGCCCTCACCGAGCCCGAGCACCCCACGCCCCTGCCCGCCGGCCCGCTCGGGGTCGCCGCCCGCGGGGTGCGGTTCACCTACCCGTCGGCGTCGTCGGTGTCGCTGGCCTCCCTGGAGGAGGTCACCCGGCTCGACGACCGCCGCGGCCACGAGGTCCTGCACGGCGTCGACCTGGAGGTGGCGCCCGGGCGGATGCTGGCGCTCGTCGGGCCGTCGGGCGCCGGGAAGTCGACCATCGCGTCGCTGCTGCCGCGGCTCTACGACGTCGACGAGGGGCAGATCACGATCGGCGGGGTCGACGTGCGCGACCTCTCCTTCGCCGACCTGCGCGGCGCCGTGGGCGTCGTCACCCAGGACGGACACCTCTTCCACGACACGGTGCGTGCCAACCTGCGCTACGCCGCGCCGGACGCGACCGACGAGGAGCTGCGCGCCGCGATGGTCCGCGCCCGCCTCGGGGAGCTGCTCGACGAGCTGCCGGCGGGGCTGGACACGGTGGTGGGGGAGCGGGGCCACCGGCTCTCCGGCGGCGAGCGCCAGCGCCTCACGATCGCGCGCCTGCTGCTCGCGTCGCCGCGGGTGGTGATCCTCGACGAGGCCACCGCCCACCTGGACTCGGAGTCGGAACAGGCCGTCCAGGAGGCGCTGACCGAGGCCCTCGTCGGGCGCACCTCGGTGGTCATCGCGCACCGCCTGTCGACGGTCCGCGCCGCGGACACGATCGCCGTCGTGGAGCACGGGCGCGTCGTCGAGCAGGGCACGCACACCACGCTGCTCGAGCGCGGCGGCCGCTACGCGGACCTCTACCACACCCAGTTCGCGCCGCCCCGCGCGGCGGCGTGAACGATCACTCGGCGTGGTGTTCGCCTCCGGGACGACCCGGTCGCGGGCCCCTGCGAGGGGCCCGGGCCGCGTGTAGCGTCGTCGAGCAGTCCGTGTGCGTCCACCAGCGGCGCCGGCGCTCGCCGCCGGTGCCGGTCGATGAGGAGGCCCCGTGCCGGCACCTTCCGTGCGCTCCAGCAGCGCCGACGGCGCGGCCGTCCGGGGCCGCGTGGCCATCGACCCGAACGGTCCGGTCCCCGACCGGGCGGCGGCCGAGGCGTACGTGGCGTCGGTGTGCTTCAAGCACGGGCCGCCGCGGCTGGTCGGCACCGAGCTCGAATGGCTCGTCCGCCACCACGACGACCCCACCCGCCCCGTCGACCCCGACCGGCTGGCCCGGGCCCTCGGCCCCCACGCCCCGGCCACGCTCTCGCCCCACCCGCCGTCGAACGGCTCCGGCCCCGCCCCGCTGCCCGCGGGCGGTGTGATCACCGTCGAGCCCGGTGGCCAGGTGGAGATCGCCAGCCCGCCCCTGCCCGGCCTCGGCGCCCTCGTCCGCGCCGTGCGCGCCGACCACGCCACGCTGCGCGGGCTCCTCGCCACCGAGGGCCTCGTCACCGCCCCCCGCGCCGGGGACGCGTTGCGCCCGCCGCGCCGCATCCTGCAGGTCCCGCGCTACGCGGCGATGGAGGCCACCTTCGACCGCATCGGTCCGCACGGGCGCACGATGATGTGCTCGACCACCGCGGTGCAGGTGTGCGTCGACGCCGGCGAGGGCGGGGACGTCGCCCGCCGCTGGGCCGCGCTGCACGAGCTCGGACCCGTGCTGCTCGCCGCGTTCGCGAACTCCCCGGCGGTGCACGGACGGCGCACCGGCTGGAAGTCGTCGCGCTGGGCGGCCTGGATGGCCCTCGACCCGGAGCGCACCGGCCCGCCCCGCGTCCTCGGTCCCGATCCCGCCGCCGACTACGCCCGCCGGGCCCTGGACACCCGGCTCCTGTGCGTGCGTCGCGAGGGTGCCGACGGCGACTCGTGGGCGGCGCCGGACGCGACGTTCGCGCAGTGGGTGGACGGCGCGCTCGCGCCCCCGCCCGGCCGCGCGGACCTCGACTACCACCTGACGACGCTGTTCCCGCCCGTGCGGCCGCAGGGCCACCTCGAGGTGCGCTACCTCGACCAGCAGGCCGGCGACGAGTGGGTCGTGCCGCTGGCCGTCGTGGCCGCGCTGATGCACGACCCGGCGACGGTGGACCGGGCCCGCGCCGCCGCCGAGCCCGCCGTCGGCCGGTGGGCCGCCGCCGCCCGGCACGGCCTCGCCGACCGGGTGCTGCGCCGCGCCGCCGGCGACCTGTTCGAGCAGGCCCACCGCACCCTCGCCGGCCCCGCGTTCGCCGACCTGCCGCCCGACGTGCTCGAGCTCGTCGACCGCGTCATCGCCGAGCGCGTCCTGCGCGGACGGTGCCCCGCCGACGAGCCGCTCGACGCGGCCGAGACCTTCCTCCCGCCCGACCCCGCGCCGGTGATCCCGGACGAGGTCGACGACCCGGTCGTCCTGGACACCTGGACCACCCTGGAGCCCCTGGACACCCCCGACGGCACCCGACCCGGAGGTGAGCGACCGTGACCGCCACGGACCCCGCACCCGACCGCACCGACCCTGCCGAGATCACAGCCCTGCGCCGCCGCCTCGCCGCCGAGCTGGCCGCGGCCCGCGCCCGCACCCGGGCGCTGACCCACGACGTCTTCGCTCCCGGCGACCCCGACATGACGCGCCAGCACTCGCCGCTGATGTCGCCGTTCCACTGGGACGTCGCGCACATCGCGAACATGGAGGACTTCTGGCTGGTGCGGCGGGGGTCGCCCACCAGCGAGATCACCGAGGGCGTGCGCGAGGACGTCGACGGCCTCTACGACGCCTTCACCAACCCGCGGGCCGGCCGCACGCAGCTCCCGCTGCTCGACCCCGCCGAGGCACGCGTCTACGGGGACCGGGTGCGCGAGCGCGCGCTGGAGCACCTCGAGGCCGGCGCGTTCGACGAGCGCCGCACGCTCGTTGGCGGGTTCCTGTTCTCCATGATCGTGCAGCACGAGCAGCAGCACGTGGAGACGATGCTCGCCACCCACCAGCTGCGCGCCGGCGCGCCGGTGCTGCACGCCGACCCGCCGCCGCCCGCGGTGGTGCCGGGCCTCGCGGGCACGGAGGTGTTCCACCCGGGCGCGACGTTCCCCATGGGCACCTCCGACGAGCCGGCGGCGCTGGACAACGAGAAGCCAGCGCACCCGGTGACCGTGGCGGACTTCTGGCTCGACGCGGCGCCGGTGACCAACGCCGAGTACGCCCGGTTCGTCGACGACGGCGGCTACTCCCGCCGCGAGCTGTGGTCCGAGGCCGGCTGGGAGCACATCCGCGCCGAGGGCTGGACCGCGCCGATGACGTGGGAGCGCGAGGACGGGCGCTGGTACCGGACGTCGTTCGGGGTGCGCGAGGAGATCCCGGCCGACCAGCCCGTGCTGCACGTGTGCTTCCACGAGGCCGCGGCCTACGCGGCGTGGGCGGGCAAGCGCCTGCCCACCGAGGCCGAGTGGGAGTTCGCCGCGCGTTACGACCACGCCACCGGCACCACCCGCCGCTTCCCGTGGGGCGACGAGGACCCGACGCCCGAGCGCGCGAACCTCGACCAGCGCCACCTGCAGCCCGCGCCGGTCGGCGCCTACCCGGCGGGCGCGTCGCCGCTGGGCGTGCACCAGCTCGTCGGCGACGTGTGGGAGTGGTGTGACTCGGGGTTCTCCGGTTACCCGGGCTTCGAGCCCTTCCCGTACAAGGAGTACTCCGAGGTGTTCTTCGGTGGCGACTTCCGCATGCTGCGCGGCTCGTCGTTCGGCGTCGGCACCCCGAACGCGCGCACGACCTTCCGCAACTGGGACCTGCCGATCCGCCGGCAGATCTTCTCGGGCTTCCGCTGCGCCCGAGACGCCTGACCCACCGTGTGCCGCCACCTGGCCCATGTGGGCCCGACGCCGGTGACGCTCGCGTCGCTGCTGACCGAGCCGCCCCACGCCCTGCTGGTCCAGAGCTACGCCCCCACCGACATGCGCGGCGGCGGCACGGTCAACGCCGACGGGTTCGGGGTGGGCTGGTACGTGCGTGATCTTCTCAGCGATAGCTCAGAAGATCACGCACGGACGGCGCTGTACCGGCGCGACGACCCGATGTGGACCGACGCGTCGTTCCTCGACCTCGCCGCCGCGGTGGAGACCACCGCGCTCGTCGCCGCGGTGCGCTCGGCGACGGTCGGCATGCCCGTGTCCACCGCCGCGTGCGCGCCCTTCCGGGCGGACGGGCGGCTCTTCAGCCACAACGGGGTCGTGCGCGGCTGGCCGCACACCATGGCCGACCTCGCCGCCACGCTGGCGCCGGTCGACCTGCTGACCCTCGACGCCGCGACCGACTCGGCCCTGCTCTGGGCCCTGGTCCGCGCCCGCCTCGCCGCCGGCAAGGACCCCGCCGACGCGCTGGCCGGCGTCGTCGCCGACACCCTCGCGGCCGCGCCGGGCTCCCGGCTGAACCTGCTGCTCGGCGACGGCGAGCAGATCGTCGCCACCGCCGTCGACCACGCGCTCTCGTACCGGACGCACCCCGACGGCGCGGTCACCGTCGCCTCCGAACCCCTCGACCTCGACGACGCGTGGGTCGCGGTCCCCGACGGCTCCCTGCTCGCAGCCCGGCCGGGCACACCGCACGACCCGCCCGCCGTGACCGTCACGGCGCTGTAGCCGCGCTCCTCCGTTCCCGACGCCGTGAACGGCAGGCCCCGACCCGTGGGCGTGCCCCGACCCCAGGACGTGACCCGACACCGATGAGCCTGCCCGCGCTCGACGTACACCTCACCGAAGCCGACGCCGAGGCCGCCCTCCGGGCCGACGCGCGGCGCGGTCTGACCTCGACCCCGAAGGTGCTCACCCCGCAGTGGCTCTACGACGCCCGGGGGAGCGAGCTGTTCGAGCAGATCACCGCGCTGCCGGAGTACTACCCCTTCACCGCCGAGCGCGAGGCCCTCACGGCGCACGCGGACACGATCGCCCGCGCCGCGGCCGCGGACACCCTCGTCGAGCTGGGGTCGGGGTCGTCGTCGAAGACCCCGCTGCTGCTCGACGCCCTGCAGCGGGCGGGCACGCTGCGGCGCTACGTGCCGGTGGACGTGTCGCCGGCGGCGCTCGAGGAGGCGGTGCCGGGGCTGGTCGCGGCCTACCCGGGGCTCGACGTGCACGGCGTCGTCGCCGACTTCACCAGCGACCTGCGCAGCATCCCCCGCGACGGGCGGCGGATCGTGGCCCTGCTCGGCGGGACGCTCGGCAACTTCGAGCCCGGCGACCGCCAGGCCTTCCTCGCCGCCCTCGCCGACGCGCTCGACCCGGGGGAGGCGTTCCTCGTCGGCACCGACCTCGCCAAGGACGAGGCGACACTCGTCGCCGCCTACGACGACGCCGAGGGCGTGACCGCGGCGTTCGACCTCAACGTGCTCGCGGTACTCAACCGCGTGCTCGGCGCCGACTTCGACCCCGACGGCTTCGAGCACCTCGCCATCTGGGTGCCGCAGGCGAGCCGGATCGAGATGCGGCTGCGGGCCCGGCGGGCGATGCACGTGCGGGTGCCCGAGCTGGACCTCGAGATCGACTTCACCGCGGGCGAGGAGATGCGCACCGAGATATCGACGAAGTTCACGCGCGAGGGCATCCGCGCGGAGCTGGCCGCCGCGGGGTTCGCCCACGACGGCTGGTTCACCGACCCGCAGGGCCGGTTCGCGCTGTCCCTCGCCGTGCGTCGCTGAGCGGGACCAGCGGCGAGGAGATCTGCTCGGACACGCCGGTGACCAGCGGCGACGCCACCGAGGCGATCGTCCGCGACGCGGGTGTCGTGTCCGGCGACGGGGTGGTGGCGCCGCGGGGGGCCATCGCCGAGAGCGGGGCCGCGGTCGGCGTGGGAGTGGGCTCCGGGGCCCCTGCGGCGTCGGCTGCGTCGTCCCCGGCGTCCTCCCCGTCGTCGTCCGGGGCGGGCGTGCTCGGGGTCGGGTCGTCGACGACCCAGCTGCCGTCGACCGGACGCCGGGCGAGCGTCGGCCCGGCGGTGAGCGCCTCGACCGACACCGTCCGCAGGCGCAGCCGGGCCTTCGCCACGTGGCGGGAGGCGCCGCGGACGACGACGGCCACCACCAGCCGCTCACCGTGCGGGTCGGGCACGGCGTGGAGCAGGTGGTGGTGACCGTCGTCGGTGTTCACGGAGAGCTCCGCGAGCGCCGGGGTGACCGCCAGGGCGGCCCGCACCATGTCGGCGTGGGCCGCGCCCAGCAGCTCGAGGTCGGCGAGCGCGGGGTGCTCGCCGGCGTCCTCCACCCAGCCGTCGAGGACGAGTCCGCTGTCGGCGTCGACGAGGGTGGCGGCGACGATGCGGCGGTCGTCGAGCAGCGGGCGGAGCACCGCCGACAGCCCGTCCGACCGCACGCACGTCAGGTGGCGGTGTCGGCCCACCCTCGCCGCTCCCCTCGACCGACCGGCGTCAGCGCCGGCCGACCTGCTGGTAGTAGCCCTGGTCCTGCTGGGGCACGGCCGGCGCCTGCGACGGGTCGTCGAGGTAGAAGCGCTGACCGATGATCTTCAGGTCGCGGCGCGCCATGGCGAGGTTCGCCTGCTGGCGGTTGAGCACCAGGTAGAAGAACATCTTGTCGTCCGGGTTGCCGTAGATCGGCCGGATCAGGTGGTACTGCGTGTCGAGGGTGATGAGGATGTCCTCGATCGTCTCGCGCAGGCCCAGCTTCTGCATGACGTCGAACTTCGCGCGGACGACCTCGCTGTTGCCGGGCGCGGCGACGTCGAGGTCGAACTCGGCGCTGCCGCCCCGCGAGCCGAGGGTCATGCCGCTGTCGTAGTCGACGATGGCCACGGCGAACGCGCCCTTGATGTTGGCGGCCGCGTTGAGGGCGTACTCGATGTCACTCATGGATTCCTCCGTGTCGGGGTCGCTCCGGGGGAGCGGGTCGTGGTCGGTTCGGGGGTGGAGCCGGCGAGCGCCGCCTGGGGGCGGCCCAGGCGGAGCAGGCCGGCGAGGACCCGCCGCAGGGTCTCGGGGTCGGTGCGCCAGCGTTGGCCGAGCACACCGGCCGAGTCCCGCGGCGGGGACGAGCCCGGGTCGCCGTCGGTGGCGTCGGGAGCCGGCGTGCGGACCGCGGCGGGCAACGATGCCCCCGGCGGCCGGCGGGGTGCCGGCAGGGCCACCGCGGCCGGCGGGGCCGGGGTGGTCGGTGGTGGGGCCGCGGAGGCCGGAGCCGCCGGGGCGGACGGCGCCGCGGGTGCGGACGGCGTCGTCGGCGACGGTGACGGTGCCGCGGTCGGTGCCGCGGTCGGTGCCGCGGTCGGTGCCGCGGTCGGTGCCGATCGGGGCGGCGTGGCCGAGGGCGTCGACCGGGGATCGGTCGGCGTCCGGGACCGCGCCGGCGGGGGCGAGGCCGGCACGGAGGACGGTGCCGACGGGGCCGCCGACGGGGCGGCCGACGGGCCCGACGGCGCGGGCAGCACGCGCAGCGAGGCGGGGGCCGCCGCGAGGGCCGCGGGAGCCGCGGGAGCCGCCGGAGCGACCGAGGCCGCCGGCCGGGCCGGGACGCCGGTCGGCCACGCGGACGTCCGGGCGTCCCGCGCTGCCGGCGGGTCGGCGGGTCGGCGGTCCGGCCGGGCGTCCCGTCGGGCCGCGGGGGAGGGGGCCGTGGACGACGCCGGCACGGGCGCCGTCGACGACCGGCCGGGGGGGAGCCCGACCGGCCGGGCCGGGGTGGAGCTCGCCGGCGCGGGAGGGGCCGGCACGGCCGGACCCGCCGGCACGGCGGGCATCGCAGGCACGGCAGAGGCCGTCGTGACGGCCGCGAGGCGACGGCGGGCGACGGCGAGGTTGCCCTCGTCGCGCCGGACCCGCAGGTAGATCCAGGTGCCGTCGACGGTGCGCAGCAGGTGGTACGCCGCGTCGGTGGTGACGATGAGGTCGTCGAGGGCGAGGTCCCGGTCCGTCGCGACGGCGGCGGCGCGGCGGCCCCAGGCGAGGACCGCGGGCGCGGTGCCCTCGTCGGTGCCGATCTCGGCGACGACGCGCCCCTCCGGGGACCCGGCGTCGAGGGCGAGCGCCTGGGCCAGGCCCGGCAGGTCACGCAGGGACTCGAGCAGGGTGGGTTGCGGGACGGCGGCGGCCGGGGTCGACCGGGCCCCGGGAGCAGGCCCTGTAGGGCCCGAACGCGTCGCCGCCGTGGTCACGGAATCCTCTCGCTGCCAACTCGAAAACATCACGAGCCTAGGTACAGCGATCACGCTCAGCAATTGGCCGTTCGGGTACAGATGACTGTCCGGGTGACGCAGCGGACCGTCCGGGAACTGACTGACTACTCTACGCCGAACGGTCCTGGTCTCTCAGCGATTGCTCTGTCCGTGTCGCGCATCTACGCCGAACGAGTCGACGCGCGGGTCATGCCGACGCGCGGGGCACGAGGCGCGACCAGAGCCCGCCGCGGCGGTCGCCCGTCCCGGCCACGGCCTCGCCCGTGGCCGAGGCGCACGACGGGCAGCGCGAGGCCGGGGGAGAGGAGAGCGAGGACGCCCAGACCGTGGCTTCACAGAGCGCCTCGAAGCGCCCGTCGCCGCCCTGGGCGGCGAGGAACGCGGCGTCCGAGACGGCGTGGTCGGCGCCGTCGACAGCGCAGGTCAACCACATGGATCGGCCCCCGGACGGGCGCCTCACGACACGAGGGCGATGTCGTCGGGACCCAGGAGGTCGTCGTAGGCGCCGCGCTTGATGTCGGCGAGGAACGCGCTCATCTCCGCGGCGGAGAAGACGAGGGCCGGGCCCTCGGGGAACCGGGAGTTGCGCACCGCGACCCGGTGCGCGGGCACCGGCGCGAGCTCGACGCAGTTGCCCTGCTTGCCCGAACGGGCGCTCTTGCGCCACGTCACGTCGGGCAGGCCGTCCCGTGCATTCGGCACCTGGCCCATGCGACCGCCTCAGTCATGTGCACGTGCATCCGACAGTGCACCCGACACTAGCAACCGAGCGCGTCCTCTGCAGGGCACGTGCACGCCGCAGGCGGGTCGCCCGCACCGGCTCGTCGGCGTCTCAGCGCTCGGCGACGAGCTTCGTGAGGTACTGGCGCGTCTCGTCGGGCGTCAGCGCGTCGACGGCCACGCGGTCCATGACCCGGCTGTAGGCCTCCACCTCGGGCCGCTTGTCCAGGTACACCGCGGCGGTGAGGTGCTCCTGGTAGACGAGGTCGGGCAGCTCGGGCTCGGCGAAGCGCAGGATCGAGAACGTGCTCTCGGCGGCGTAGCCGCTGAGGGTGAACGGCAGGACCTGGATGACGACGTTCGGCAGCGCCGAGAGCTCGAGCAGGCGCTCGACCTGGGCGACGAGCGTGTCGTGGCCGCCGATCGGCCGGTGCAGCACCGACTCGTCGATGATCGCCCACACCGTCGGCGCGTCGCGGCGCCCGAGCATCTGCTGGCGGCGCATGCGCACGGTGAGCCGGCGCTCGTCGTCGGAGCTCGCCCGGTCCGGGTGGCCCGAGGTGATGACCGCGCGCGCGTAGTCCTCGGTCTGCAGCAGGCCGGGGACGAAGAGCAGCTCGTAGGTCTGGATGCGCGACGCGCTCATCTCCAGGCCGACGTAGTCCTCGAACCAGTCGGGCAGGACGTCGCCGTAGGGCTGCCACCAGCCCGGCTCGTTGCTGCGGCGGGTCATGTCGAGGAGCAGCTCGCGCTCGCCGGGGTCGGTGACCCCGTACATCGTCAGCAGGTCGGCGACGTCGCGCTCCTTGAAGCCGACCTTGCCGGCCTCGAGGCGGCTCATCTTGGAGTCCGACCCGCGGATCGACCACGCGGCGTCGGACCGGACCACGCCGGCGCGCTCACGCAGGCGTCGCAGCTGGGCCCCGAGGATGATGCGGCGGGCGGTGGGGCCGGCGCCCTCGGGTCCGCCGTCAGCCCCGGTCTGCTCCCGCTCGGCCACCCGCGCGCTCCCCGCTCGTCCTCCGCAGCGGCCGCTCCTCGCCCCCCGGCCCGCCGCGCCGAGGTCGAGACGTTACACGTCGCCGCGCGCGGTTGTCCGCTGATCGACCCGCGACCGGCCGTGCGGCATTACCCTCCTAGGGTGAGCGACCGTCCGTGACGTACTTCCCAGATGGGACCCCGATGACCGCTGCGCACTCCTCCTCCCGCACGGGGTCCGCACCCGCCTACATCGACACGACCAAGGCGAGCATCGCGCGGGTGTACGACACGGCCCTCGGCGGCAAGGACAACTACCCCGCCGACCGCGAGGTCGTCGAGAAGCTCAAGGTGGTCGCGCCGGAGATCGAGCAGTTCACGGTCGACCACCGCGCGTTCCTCGTGCGCGTCGTGCGCTTCCTCGCCGGCCAGGCGGGCATCGACCAGTTCCTCGACCTCGGCTCGGGCCTGCCGACCGCGGAGAACACCCACCAGGCGGCCCAGCGCCTCAACGCCGAGGCCCGGGTGGTCTACGTCGACAACGACCCCACGGTCGTCGCGCACGGGCGGGCGCTGCTGGAGGAGAACGACCGGACGTTCTTCTCGCCGGGCGACCTCACGCACCCGCAGGAGGTGCTCGAGGACCCGGTGGTCACGCGCAACCTCGACGTCGAGCGTCCGATCGCGCTGCTGCAGCTGGGCACGCTGCACCACTACGACGAGTCCGAGCTGTCGTGCGCGGAGATCATGAAGCAGTACGTCGACGCCCTGCCGTCGGGCTCGTACGTCGCGCTGAGCCACTTCCTCGACCCGCAGGACGAGGACAGCGTCGTCGCCCGGCGCATGGAGGACGTCTTCCTGCACAGCCCGCTGGGCACCGGCCGGTTCCGCACGCGCGAGCAGATCCTGGCGATGATGCCGGGGCTCGAGCTCGTCGATCCCGGACTGGAGCTGTGCGTGCTGTGGTGGCCGGACGGCCCGATGCTGCGCCCGCTCGTCCCGGCGCAGCGGTGCATCGCGGGCGTGGTGGGTCGCAAGCCCTGAGGTCCCGGTGAGCACGGCCGACCGGAAGCGCTGGGACGCGCGCTTCGCCGACCTCGAGGCGGTCGAGCCCGGCCCGCCGACGGCCCTCGCCGGCCGCGAGGACCTCGTGCCCACGACGGGCCGGGCCCTCGACGTCGCGTGCGGGCGCGGGGCCGTCGCCGTGTGGCTCGCGCGTCGCGGCCTGGACGTCGAGGCCGTCGACGTGTCGCCCGTGGCGCTGGCGGCCGGGCGGGCGCTGGCGGGCGAGGTGCACTGGGTCGAGGCCGACCTCGACGACGGGCTGCCCGTCGACGGCCCCTACGACGTGGTCGTCTGCCAGCGCTTCCGCGACCCCGCGCTCTACCCCGCCCTCGTCGACGCGCTCGCCCCGGGCGGGCTGCTGGTGGTGACGGTGCTGACCGGCGAGGGTGCGTTCCGCGCCCCGCCGGGCGAGCTGCTCGCGGCGTTCGGCCACCTCGACGTCCTCCACCACGACGCCGGCGACCGCGAGGAGGGCCTCGTGGCCCGCCGCCCGCTCACGCCGGCGGCCGCCAGTCCAGGACCCCGTCGAGACCCCGGACGGTGACGGCGGTCGGGACCAGGCGCCCGACCCCGTCCCGCACCGCCGTCGGCACGCGGCCCCGGAGGCCGGCGACGCGGCCGGCGAACCGGGACATCCGGGTCAGCCGTGCGGTCCGCGGCCGGCGCAGGCGGTCGTGGCGACGCAGGCCCTCGTCGACGTCACCGCTCGCGAGGCAGCGCCCCAGCGTCGCGGCGTCCTCGAGCGCGAGGCAGGCGCCCTGGCCGAGGTTCGGCGTCATCGCGTGCGCGGCGTCGCCGACGAGCACGGTGCGTCCGGCCACCGTGCGGCGCAGGGGCGGGAGCCAGCGCAGCTCCGTGACCAGCGCCGACGCCGGGTCCGCGCGGGCCAGCAGCGCCGGGAGCGGGTCGTGCCAGCCGGCGAGGCGGTGCCGCAGGGCGTCGAGGTCGGACGCGGCGGGCTCGCCCGCGGGCACCACCGCCCACAGGTGGACGCGGCCGTCGCCGTGCGGGGCGATGCCGGCGTAGGCCCCGTCGCCCCAGGTCTCGCCGCCGGCGCGGGGCGGGTCGCCGGCCGGGGCCGCCGCGACGCGCCAGGCCACCGTGCCCGTCGACCGGGGCCGCGCCTCGGGGGCGACGAGCGCGCGGGTCGGCGAGCCGATGCCGTCGGCGCCGACGAGGAGGTCGGCGGTCTCACCGGGCACGCCCAGCGCGGTCGGGTCGACCGTCTCGCCGGTGCGGACCGCGCCGTCGGGCAGGGCGTCGACCAGGACCCGCAGCAGGTCCGCGCGGTCGAGCACGAGGATGCCGTCGCCGTGGCGGCGGGCGAGCACGGCGTTGTCGGTGCGGGCGAGCCAGCGGCCACGGCGGTCGCGGATGCCGCCGGCCTCGTGCGCGTGGCCGACCGCCCGCACGGCGTCGCCGACCCCGAGCGCGTCGAGCGCCCGCAGCGCGTTGGGCCACAGCGAGATGCCCGCGCCCTCGTCCCACGGCGCCGCCCGGCGCTCGCGGACCTCGACCTCCCAGCCCGCCCCGCGCAGCGCGATCGCCGTCGCGAGCCCGCCGATCCCCGCACCCACGACCAGCGCCCGTCCCGCCACGCGACCGGGGTGCCCCGCCCGCCCGGGCCCAGACGTCGGGCGCGGGTGCGGTCGGTGTCAAGGATGGTGCTGGCGGTGTACGGGGTCGATACTCGGGCGACCGGTCCGCACGGCCGACCGGGTGACACGGACGAGGAGGCGCCGGGCGTGGGTCAGCTGTTCATCGACGGAGCGTGGACCTCAGCGGTCGACGGGGGACGCCGGGAGATCCGGTCTCCCGCGGACGGGTCGCTGGTCGCGGAGGTCGACGAGGCCGGGGCGAAGGACACCGAGCTCGCGATCGCGGCGGCGCGACGGTCGTTCGACGACGGGCGGTGGGCGTCGGTCCCGGCGGCGGAGCGGGGCGGCCTGCTGCTGCGGGTGGCCGACCTGCTCCAGCGCGACAAGGCGCGGCTCGCCCAGGCCGAGACCGACGACACCGGCAAGCGCCTCGCCGAGTCCGAGATCGACATGGACGACATCACGAACTGCTTCCGCTGGTTCGGCCACCTCGCCGCCAGCGACGACGGGCGGCTCGTCGAGACCGGCATCGCCACGGCCCGCAGCAAGGTGGTCCACGAGCCCGTCGGCGTGTGCGGGCTCATCACGCCCTGGAACTACCCCCTGCTGCAGACCGCGTGGAAGGTCGCGCCGGCGCTCGGCGCGGGGTGCTCGTTCGTCCTCAAGCCCAGCGAGCTCACCCCGCACACCGCGATCATCCTCATGGAGCTGCTGGCCGAGGCCGGGGTGCCCGAGGGCGTCGCCAACCTGGTGCTGGGCGCCGGGGCCACGGCGGGCGCGCCGCTGTCGTCCGACCCGCGCGTCGACATGGTCAGCTTCACCGGCGGGCTCGTCACCGGCCGGAAGATCATGGAGTCGGCGGCGCCGACCGTGAAGAAGGTCGCGCTCGAGCTCGGCGGCAAGAACCCCTTCGTCCTGTTCGCCGACGCCGACCACGAGACCGCCGTCGACAACGCCCTCACCGCGATCTTCCTGCACTCCGGGCAGGTCTGCTCCGCCGGCGCGCGGCTCGTCGTCGAGGAGTCCGCGCACGACCGGATCGTCGACGACCTCGTCGAGCGGGCGCGGCGGATCCGCCTCGGCGGGCCCGATGACCCCGAGACCGAGACCGGCCCGCTGATCTCCGCCGCGCACCGCGAGAAGGTCGAGCGCTACGTCGCGGCCGGGGTGGCCGAGGGCGCCGTGCTGCGCTGCGGCGGCGAGCGGCCCTCGGACCCGAAGCTGCAGCACGGCCACTACTACCCTCCGACGATCCTCGACCGCTGCACCCAGGACATGTCCGTGGTGCACGACGAGTCGTTCGGCCCGGTGCTCACCGTCGAGACGTTCACCGACCTCGACGACGCCGTGCGCATCGCCAACGACACCGAGTACGGCCTGGCCGGCGCGGTCTTCTCGTCCGACCACGGGACCTGCGAGGAGGTCGCCGCGCGGCTGCGCCACGGCACCGTCTGGATCAACGACTTCGGCCCGTACGTCCCGGCCGCCGAGTGGGGCGGCTTCGGCCACTCCGGCGTCGGCCGCGAGCTCGGGCGCGCCGGCCTCGCCGAGTACCAGGAGCCCAAGCACATCTGGACCAACACCCGCCCGGGACCGACCGGGTGGTTCCCCTCCTCCAGCAGCCGTTCCACACCAGGGAGTGGTTCGTGACCAGCACCGACCCGAGCAGCAACCGCGCCGGCAACACCGGCAGCACCGATCACGAGGACGTCAGCGAGTTCGGCTACAAGCCGAGCCTCGTCCGCTCGCTCGGCAGCTTCCACACCTTCGCCGCGGGGATCAGCTACATCTCGATCCTCACCGGCACGTTCCAGCTCTTCTACTTCGGGCTCGGGTCCGGCGGACCCGCGTACTGGTGGTCCTGGCCGCTGGTGTTCGTCGGCCAGCTCATGGTCGCGCTGTGCTTCTGCGAGCTCGCCGCGCGCTACCCGGTCGCCGGCTCGATCTACAACTGGTCCAAGCGCCTGGCCAAGCCCGGCACGGCGTGGCTCGCGGGCTGGACGATGCTGACCGCGTCGATCGTGTCGATCGCCGCGGTCGCGCTGGCACTGCAGGCCACGCTGCCCGAGCTGTGGTCGGGCTTCCAGTTCATCCCGGACCCGACCGGGGAGGACACGACCGCCCAGGCGCTCAACGGTGTCATCCTGGCCACCGTCCTCATCCTCTTCACCACCGCGATCAACGCCTTCGGCACCCAGTTGATGGCGCGCATCAACTCCGCCGGCGTGTTCATCGAGCTGATCGCGGCCGTGCTGCTGATCATCCTGCTCGCGGTGAACATCGTGCGGGGTCCGCAGGTCGTCCTCGACACCGGCGGCATCGACGCGAGCGGGCGGCCGCTGGGCTACGCCGGCGCGTTCCTCGTGGCCATGTTCGCCTCGCTGTACGTCATGTACGGGTTCGACACGGCGTCGTCGCTGGCCGAGGAGTCGCACGACCCGCGCCGCAACGCGCCCAAGGCGATCCTGCGCGCGCTGTTCTTCTCGTTCCTGCTCGGCGGGCTGATCCTGCTCTTCGCGCTGATGTCGGCTCCGGACCTCAGCGACCCGAGCTTCTCGAGCCTCGGCGGCCTGCAGAACCTCATCCTCGCGGTGCTCGGGGGACCGATCGGTTCGGTGATCCTCGTCGCCGTCGTCGTCGCGGTGATCGTCTGTGCCCTCGCGGTGCACGCCGCGGCGATCCGGCTGGCGTTCGCGATGAGCCGGGACAACAACCTGCCCGCCGGCCCGAAGCTGTGCACGATCAGCCCGCGGTTCGGCACGCCGGTGGTCGCCTCGGTGGTCATCGGCGCGCTCGCGATCGCCCTGCTGCTCGTGACGTTCAGCCCGCAGATCTACACGGTGGTCACGTCGATCGCGATCATCATGATCTACACGGCCTACCTGCTGGTCACCGTGCCCATGCTGATCCAGCGCTTCCGCGGGAAGTGGGAGCCGCGCGAGGGCGCGTTCTCCCTCGGGCGCTGGGGTCTGCCGGTCAACGTCCTCGCCGTGCTGTGGGGCGGGGTCATGGCCGTCAACCTCGCCTGGCCGCGCAACGAGGTCTACAACGCCAGCGAGCCGTTCCACTGGTACCTGCAGTGGGGCGGGGTGCTGCTGCCCGGGGTCATCCTCGGGGCCGGGTTCGCCTACTACTGGACCGTGCAGCGCCACAAGACCGGCGTCGTGGCCGAGCACGCCCGCGTCGAGAGCACGGACAGCACGCCCACCACTCCCCGGACGGAGGCCTGATGAGCAGCCCGCAGACCTCGGGACGCGAGTTCGACTACGTCGTCGTCGGCGGCGGGACCGCCGGGTCGGCGGTGGCCGCACGGCTCTCGGAGGACCCGGACGTCTCGGTCCTCCTGGTCGAGGCGGGCCCGTCGGACGTCGGCGACCCGGCCATCCTCAACCTCTGGCGCTGGATGGAGCTGCTCGAGTCCGGCTACGACTGGGACTACCCCATCGAGCCGCAGGAGTTCGGCAACTCCTTCATGCGCCACGCGCGGGCCAAGGTGCTCGGCGGCTGCTCGTCGCACAACTCCGCGATCGCCTTCTGGGCGCCGCGCGAGAACCTCGACGACTGGGAGGCCCAGGGCTGCACGGGTTGGGGCGCCGACGAGAGCTACGCCTTCTACCGCAAGCTCGAGACCGCGCTCGACGGCGCCGACCAGGCCGAGCCGCCGGGTCGCGGCACCGACGGGCCGGTGACCATCCGGTCGATCGCGCCGAAGGACCCCTGCGGGCGGGCGCTGCTCGAGGCCTGCGAGCAGGTCGGGCTGCCGGTCACGCCGTTCAACACCGGGCGCACGGTGCTGCGCGGCGCCAACTGGTTCCAGGTCAACGCCAACCCCGACGGGACGCGCAGCTCGGCGTCGGCGGCCTACCTGCACCCGGTCATGGCGCAGCGCAAGAACCTCGAGGTCTGGACCGGCTACCGCGCCGAGCGCCTGACGTTCGACGACTCCGGCCCCCGCCCGCGCGCCACCGGCGTCGCCCTGCGCACGCCGGACACGCGCTGGACGATCGAGGTCACCGCGCGCCGCGAGACCATCGTGTCCGCCGGGGCGATCGACGGCCCGAAGCTGCTCATGCTCTCGGGCATCGGGCCGGCCGAGCACCTGCGGTCGGTGGGCATCGAGGTGCGCGTCGACGCCCCGGGCGTGGGGGAGAACCTGCAGGACCACCCCGAGGGCCTGGTCCAGTGGGAGGCGCTCCAGCCGATGCCGACCGAGTCGGTGCAGTGGTGGGAGATCGGCATCTTCGCCGGGGCCGAGGGCCGGACGACGCCGGACCTGATGTTCCACTACGGCTCGGTGCCGTTCGACCTCAACCTGGTGCGCTACGGCTACCCGAGCACCGACAACACGTTCTGCCTCACCCCGAACGTGACCGGCGCCCAGTCGAAGGGCACGGTCCGGCTCCGCACCCGCGACTTCCGCGACAAGCCCGCGGTCGACCCGCGGTACTTCACCCACGAGCACGACCGCGAGGTGATGATCCGCGGCGTGCGGGTGGCGCGGGAGATCGCCGCGGCGCCGGCCCTGCAGGACTGGGTGGGCAAGGAGCAGGCCCCGGGCGACGCGGCCCAGACCGACGAGGAGATCTTCGACTACATCGCGAAGACCCACAACACCGTCTACCACCCGTCGTGCACGGTGAAGATGGGCCCGGACTCCGACCCGATGGCCCCGGTCGACCCGCAGCTGCGCGTCCGTGGCGTCGACGGCCTGCGCGTCGCCGACGGGTCGATCATGCCGGACCTGATCACGGTCAACCCGTGCATCACCACGATGATGATCGGTGAGCGCTGCGTCGACTTCATCAAGAACCCGCGCTGACGACGTCGGTGGCGGGACCCGCGGTGACCGCGGTTCCCGCCACCGAGGTCGCTGTCTTGTCACCCCGCGCATGCCGGCGGGGCCGTCGGGGGCATCCCGGATCCCATGGCCGATACCCAGGGCACGGTGATCCTCGACGTCGACGGGACCCTCGTCGACACCAACTACCACCACGCGCTCGCGTGGTACCGGGCGTTCCGCCGCTTCGACGTGACGGTGCCCGTGTGGACGATCCACCGGCACATCGGCATGGGTGGCGACCAGCTCGTCGGGGCCGTCGCCGGCGACGACGTCGAGCGCGCGCACGGTGACGACATCCGCGCGGCGTGGACCGAGCAGGCGGACGCGATGCTCGACGAGATCAGCGCGCTGCCGGGTGCCCACGAGCTCCTGGAGGCGGTGCGGGAAGCGGGGTTCGGGCTGGTCATGGCCAGCTCGGGCAAGCCGCACCACGTCGAGCGCTACGCGGAGCTGATCCAGGCCGGCGACCTCGCGGACGCGTGGGTGAGCTCGGGGGACGTCGAGCGGACCAAGCCCGCGCCGGACCTGCTGCAGGTCGCGATGGAGCGGATCGGCGCGCGGGCCGCGGTCGTCGTCGGCGACTCCGTCTGGGACTGCCGCGCGGCCGCCCGCGTCGGCCTGCCGTCGGTGGCGGTGCGCACCGGCGGGTTCTCGAACGAGGAGCTGCGCGAGGCGGGCGCGACGTCGGTGTACGAGTCCGTCGACGAGCTCACCAAGGACGTCGCCGGCCTCGAGCCCCGCGAAGCGACGTCCCCGCGGTGACCCGAGTCCTGACCAGCCTTCGCTCAGAGAGGCTCAGGCCGCCCCGCGCTCCGCGTCCCTGGTCCACTCGCCGCGGTTCGCCGCGCCGGTGAGGCGCACGCGCTCGGCGAACGCGTCCTGCGCGGCCGCGACGTTCTCCTCCGCGCCGGCCCAGACCGCCATCGGGCGGCCCTGCAGCGCGCGGGCGTAGGAGAAGCTCACCGTCCAGGGCTGCGGGCCCCGGCGGGCGATCGCGTCGAGGTTGGCGTTGGCCTGCGCGTCGTCCTGCCCGCCCGAGAGGAACACGATCCCCGGCACGGCCGCCGGGATCGTCCGGTGCAGCACCTCCAGGGTGCGGTCGGCGACCTCGTCGGGCCCGGCCTGGTCGCCGCCCCCGTAGCCCGAGACCACCATGTTGGTCTTCACGAGCACGCCCTCGAGCGCCACCCGCTGGCGGCGCAGCGCCTCGATCGTCGCGGCGAGGACCTCCTCGGTGACCGCGGCCGAGCGGTCGAGCCCGTGCTCGCCGTCCATGATCGACTCGGGCTCGACGATCGGCACCAGGCCCGCCTCCTGCGCCAGCGCGGCGTAGCGCGCCTGGCCGGCGGCGTTGAGCTCGATCGCCGTCGCGCTCGGCAGCGTCTCCGACACGCTGATCACCGAGCGCCACTTGGCGAACCGGAGCCCGAGGTCGGCGTACTCGGCGAACCGTTCGCGCAGCCCGTCGAGCCCCTCGGTGACCTTCTCGCCGGGGAAGCCCGCGAGGTCCTTCGCCCCCGCGTCGACCTTGATGCCCGGCACGATCCCGCGCCGGCGCAGCAGGTCGACCATGCCGGTGCCGTCGAGGGCGTCCTGCCGCACGGTCTCGTCGTAGAGGATCACCCCGCCGAGGCGCTGCTCGACGTCCTTCGTCGTGAACAGCAGGTCGCGGAAGCGGCGCCGGTTCTCCTCGGTCGACTCGACCCCGACGGCCTCGAGGCGCTTCGTGATCGTCCCGGTGCTCTCGTCGGCGGCGAGGATCCCCTTGCCGTCGGCGAGGATCTCGCGCGCGGTGTCCTGCAGTGTCGTCACGTCGGCCATCGCTGCTCCTTCCGTCCCGGGCAGGGTTGACCGCGACGGCGCGCCGCATGCTCGCCCACGACGTCGACGGAAGTTAGGGTGACCTCACCTGGCGGTGACGGAAGGGGCATGCGTGACGGCGGCGTCGACACGTCCGGCGGTCCGGTTGCGACGCGCGGTGGTGCGCGCGGTGGCGCGGCCGACGCCCCGGGTGATCCGGGTGACCCTCGCGGGCCCCGAGCTGGCGGACCTCCCGGTCGTCGCGCCCGACGGCTACCTCAAGCTCTTCTTCCCGCGCCCCGACGAGGTCGAGCCGCAGGTCCCGGCGCTGGAGGACGACGACGTCTCGGGCTGGTTCCGCCGCTACCTGGCGATGGCCGACGACGTCCGCCCGCCGATGCGCACCTTCACGCTGCGCCGGCGGCGCGAGGACCCCGTGGAGTTCGACGTCGACTTCGTCCTCCACGACGAGGGCCCGGCGCGCGACTGGGTGCTGCGCGCCGTGCCGGGCGAGCACATCGCGTTCACCGGCCCTTACGGCCTCTACGCCCCGCGCGACGAGCACGACGGCGTGCTGCTCGCCGGCGACGAGACCGCGGTGCCGGCGATGGCGGCGATCGTCGAGGACCTGCCGCCCGGCCGGCGCGCAGTCGTGCTCGCGGCCGTCCGGGACGTCACCGAGCAGCAGCGCTGGGACACCGCCGGCGACGTCGAGGTGGTGTGGACGACGCCGGAACAGCTCGCCGATCGCCTGCGCGAGCTCGACCTGCCCGGCGAGCGCCCGTACGTCTGGCTCGCGGGCGAGGCCGCGCAGGTCACGCTGATGCGCCGTCACGTCGTGCGCGAGCGCGGGGTGCCCAAGGGCGACGTGTGCTTCACCGGCTACTGGCGCCGCGGGCGCACCGAGGAGCAGGAGGTGCGCGCCGCGATGGACGGCACCGCCGCGCCCGCCGAGGATTGAGCCCCTGGAAAGCAGCGAACGCGCTGTTCGCTGCTTCTAGAGCAACGAACAGCGCGTTCGCTCGTTCAGGCCGGGGCTCGCTCAGCCCAGCATCTTGCGCAGCACGTAGGGCAGGATGCCGCCGTTGCGGTAGTACGCCGCCTCGCCCGGGGTGTCGATGCGCAGGCGGGCGTCGAACTCGATCGCGTCGCCGCCGTCGGCCGGTGTCGCCGTCACGTGGACGGTGTCGGGCACCTCGCCGTCGTTGAGCGCCGTGACCCCGCTGATCGCGAAGGTCTCGGTGCCCGACAGGCCCAGCGAGTCCGCGTTCTGCCCCTCGGGGAACTGCAGCGGCAGCACGCCCATGCCGACGAGGTTCGAGCGGTGGATGCGCTCGTAGGACTCGGCGATGACCGCGCGGACGCCGAGCAGCGTCGTACCCTTGGCCGCCCAGTCACGCGACGAGCCCGAGCCGTACTCCTTGCCCGCCAGCACGACGAGCGGGGTGCCGGCCTCGGCGTAGTTCATCGCCGCGTCGTAGACGTAGGCCTGCTCGCCGCCCCGGGTGTAGTCGGCGGTCCAGCCGCCCTGGGGCAGCTCCTCGCCGTCGCCGGTGGTCAGCAGGTTGCGCAGCCGGATGTTGGCGAAGGTGCCGCGGATCATCACCTCGTGGTTGCCGCGGCGCGAGCCGTAGGAGTTGAAGTCCTTGCGCTCGACGCCGTGCTCCTTGAGGTACTGACCGGCCGGCGACTCCTCCTTGATCGACCCCGCGGGGGAGATGTGGTCGGTGGTCACCGAGTCGCCCAGCTTGAGCAGCACGCGGGCACCGTCGATGTCCGACACCTCGCCCCGCTCGCGCGACATGCCCTCGAAGTACGGGGGCTTGCGCACGTAGGTCGAGGACTCGTCCCAGGTGAACGTCTCGCCCTCGGGGGTGGGCAGCGAGGTCCAGCGCTCGTCGCCGGCGAAGACGTCGGCGTAGCCCTCGGTGAACTGCTCGGGCGAGAGCGCCGAGGCGATGACGTCCTGGATCTCCTGCGGCGAGGGCCAGATGTCCTCGAGCGTCACCGGGTTGCCGTCGCTGTCGTGGCCCAGCGGCTCGGTGGCGAGGTCGAGGTCCATCGTCCCGGCCAGCGCGTACGCGACGACCAGCGGCGGGCTCGCCAGGTAGTTCATCTTGACGTCGGGGTTGATCCGGCCCTCGAAGTTGCGGTTGCCCGAGAGCACCGCGGTGACCGCGAGGTCCTCGTCGTTGACGGCCTGCGAGATCTCCTCGGGCAGCGGTCCCGAGTTGCCGATGCAGGTCGTGCAGCCGTAGCCGACGAGGTTGAAGCCGAGCTTCTCGAGGTAGGGCAGCAGGCCCGAGCGTTCGTAGTAGTCCATGACGACCTTGGAGCCCGGGGCCAGCGAGGTCTTCACCCACGGCCGGCGCTCGAGGCCCTTCTCGACGGCGTTGCGGGCCAGCAGGGCCGCGCCGACCATCACCGAGGGGTTCGACGTGTTGGTGCACGACGTGATCGCCGCGATCGTCACCGCGCCGTGGTCGAGCTCGAGCTGGGTGCCGTCCGAGAGGGTCACCGGCGTGGGGTGCGACGGACGACCGCCCGGGTCGGCCGGCTGGCGGTGGACCAGCGGCTTGTCGGCGTCGCCGTTGGGGTGCTCCGCGGGCGGGTCGGAGGCCGGGAACGATTCGCTGTCGGACTCCTCGGACTGGCTGCGGGGCTGCTCGTCGTCGGAGACGTAGTCCGGCAGCGACGCCCGGAACGACTCCTTGGCAGTGTCCAGGCGGATGCGGTCCTGCGGGCGCTTCGGGCCGGCGATCGACGGGACGACCGTCGAGAGGTCCAGCGAGAGCGTCTCGGAGTAGTCCGCCTCGGCCTGCGGGTCGTGCCAGAGGCCCTGCTCCTTGCAGTAGGCCTCGACGAGCGCGACCTGCTCGTCGTCGCGGCCGGTGAAGCGCAGGTAGTTCAGCGTCTCGTCGTCGATCGGGAAGATCGCGCAGGTGGAGCCGAACTCCGGGCTCATGTTGCCGATCGTGGCGCGGTTGGCCAGCGGCACCGCGCCGACGCCCTCGCCGTAGAACTCGACGAACTTCCCGACGACGCCGTGCTCGCGCAGCATCTCGGTGATCGTGAGGACGAGGTCGGTGGCCGTGGCGCCGGCGGGGAGCTCCCCGGAGAGCTGGAAGCCGACGACCTTCGGGATGAGCATCGAGACCGGCTGGCCGAGCATGGCCGCCTCGGCCTCGATGCCACCGACGCCCCAGCCCAGCACGCCCAGGCCGTTGACCATCGTGGTGTGCGAGTCGGTGCCGACGAGCGTGTCGGGGTACGCCTGGCCGCCACGGCTCATGACCACGCGCGCCAGGTGCTCGATGTTGACCTGGTGGACGATGCCGGTGCCCGGCGGGACGACCTTGAACTCGTTGAACGCCGTCTGGCCCCAGCGCAGGAACTTGTAGCGCTCCTCGTTGCGCTGGTACTCCAGCTCGACGTTGCGCTCGAAGGCGTCCGGGGTGCCGAAGAGGTCGGCGACGACGGAGTGGTCGATGACGAGCTCGGCGGGCGCGAGCGGGTTCACGCTCGACGCGTCGCCGCCCAGCTCGGTGACGGCCTCCCGCATCGTGGCGAGGTCGACGATGCAGGGGACGCCGGTGAAGTCCTGCATGACGACGCGGCCGGGGACGTACTGGATCTCGGTGTCCGGCTCGGCGGTGGGGTCCCACTCGGCGAGCGCCCGGATCGAGGCCTCGGTGGTGACGAGACCGTCCTCGGTCCGCAGGAGGTTCTCGAGCAGCACCTTGAGGCTGAAGGGCAGGCGCTGCGAGCCCTCGACCGCGGAGAGCCGGAAGATCTCGTAGGACTGGCCCCCGACCTCCAGGCTGCCCTGGGCGCCGAACGAGTCGACGCTCTGCGGCGCGGCCGTCGATACGCCGTCGGACTGGTCTGGCGAGTTCACGGGCACGTTCCTCCTTGTTTCCTCACGGCCGCGGCGAGTGGCGTTCACGCGCGACCGGGGTCGCTCCTCGTCCCGGCGGCGTCGTCGAGGTGGTCCCGGACCGTCCCCTCCTGGCGGGGCCGGCCGAGGCCCGTGCGGAGTGGTGGTCCGCCGACGCTCGACCCGGGGGTCGGGCGGGAGTCTCGCGCACCCTCGCGGTGCCCGCACCCCCGCCCTCACCAGCCTACGACCGGGTACCCCGACGAGCCCTCCGTCGCGCACCCCGTCGGGACCGATCGGGGCCCCCGGGCGGGCGATCCACGCCACACCGCCGCGTGTCGGAGCCCGACGACGGCTCCGGTGACCGGGAGGCTCCGGGCGCTCGTGCCGGCCGGTCGACGGGGGAGGAGGCGGCGTGCGCGCGCTCGTGACCGTCCCGGCCCTGCTCGCGGCCGTGCTGACCGTCGCGCTGGCCGCGACCCTGCTGCTCGTCCCGGTCGCCGTGGCCGGCCCCGCACCACCGACCCCGGCGCCCGGTCCCGCCGCGTCGGAGGACCCGTCCGACGACGCCGGCTCGCTCGTCGCCCGGATCGCCACCGCGCGCGCCGCGCTGGACGCCCTGACCGCCGACGTCGGCCAGCGCCAGGAGCTCGCCAACCGGGCCCTCGCCGACGAGGCCGCCGCCCGGGCGCGCGCCGACGACGCCCGGCGGGTGGCCGAGGAGAGCCGCCGGGGGGCCGACGTCGCCGCCGCGGACGCCGAGCGGGCACGCACCGAGGTCGACGCGTGGGTGGCGGCGTGGTTCCAGCAGGCCGACGTCCTGGGGCCGCTCTCGGTGCTGTCGGGCTCGGCGGGTCCCGACGACGTCGCCGAGCGCGCCCACCTGCGCGACGTCGTCACCGCCGACCAGCGCGCCGCGCTCGAGCGCGCCGAGCACGCGCGGATCGAGGCCGCCAACGCCGACTCGCGGGCCCGCGCGGCCCGGATCGTCGCCGACGCCGAGGCGGTGCGCGCCGCCGACGCCCGCACCGCCGCCGAGGCCGAGGTCGCCCGGGTGCGCGCCGACGCCGACGCCCAGCAGGCGCAGCTCGCCCAGCTCACCGCCGAGCGCGACGCCGCCGAGGGCCGCCTGCGCGCGCTCGAGGACGCCGACCCCGAGCTCGCCGCCCAGCGCGACCGCGCCGCGGCCTTCGACGCCGCCGCCACCGAGCGCGACGCCGCCCGCGACGTCCGGGTCCGCGACACCGCACGCGCCGGGCTCCTGCGCGTCGGCCCGGCCCGCACCGAGACCGAGGACCCGCTGGCGGCGGCCGGCATCGCCACCGACGGGATGTCCGACACCGTCGAGCAGGTGCTGGCGCGCGCGCTGTCGCAGCTCGGTGTCGTCTACGCCTGGGGCGGCGGGAACGTCGACGGGCCGACGCAGGGTATCCGCGACGGCGGCGAGGCCGACGCCCACGGCGACTACCGGAAGACGGGCTTCGACTGCTCCGGGCTGATGATCTACGCCTTCGCCGCCGCCGGGAAGGACCTCCCGCACTACAGCGGCTACCAGGCCGAGGCCGGGCGCCGGGTGCCGCTGGCCGAGCGGAAGCCCGGGGACCTCCTGTTCTGGGCCGACGACGACGGCGCGGGCGCGGTGCACCACGTCGCGCTCTACCTCGGGGACGACCAGATGGTCGAGGCGCCCGAGTCGGGCAAGACCGTCCGCATCACCCCGGTGCGGATGAACGCGGAGATCCTCCCGACCGTCACGCGACTCGTCTGACCTGTTCACCGCCCCCACACCGGCCGCCCGGTTGCCTGGGAGGGCGACGGGTAGCGTGCCGCCGGAGGACGTCCACGTCCGGTGTGGGCGGGAGAGACCGCAGTCGGGGAGGAACACCGGTGACCGAGCCCGGTAGCGAGCAGCAGGGCCAGACGGGGCCGGCGGGACCTTCGACGCCCGCGCACGACGCCGAGCAGCTCGAGCGCACGGTGCTCGAGGTCAAGCGCGTCATCGTCGGTCAGGACCGCCTCGTCGAGCGCATGCTCGTCGGCCTCCTGGCCAAGGGCCACCTGCTGCTGGAGGGCGTGCCCGGCGTCGCCAAGACGCTCGCGGTGGAGACGTTCGCGCGGGTGGTCGGCGGGTCGTTCGCCCGCATCCAGTTCACGCCCGACCTCGTGCCCGCCGACATCCTCGGCACGCGCATCTACCGTCAGGGCCGCGAGGAGTTCGACGTCGAGCTCGGCCCGGTCGTGTCGAACTTCGTGCTCGCCGACGAGATCAACCGCGCGCCGGCGAAGGTGCAGTCCGCGATGCTCGAGGTGATGGCCGAGCGCCACGTCTCCATCGGCGGCCAGACCCACCCGATGCCCGACCCGTTCCTCGTGCTCGCCACGCAGAACCCCATCGAGAACGAGGGTGTCTACCCGCTGCCCGAGGCGCAGCGCGACCGCTTCCTGTTCAAGATCCTCGTCGAGTACCCGACGGCCGACGAGGAGCGCGAGATCGTCTACCGGATGGGCGTGAGCCCGCCGTCGCCGCACCGCGTCCTCGACCCCGGCGAGCTGCGCCGCCTCCAGGACGTCGCCGCGCAGGTCTTCGTCCACCACGCGCTCGTGGACTACGTCGTGCGCCTCGTCGTCGCGACCCGCTCGCCCGCGGAGCACGGCATGGCCGACGTCGGCGGCTGGGTCGCCTACGGCGCCTCGCCGCGCGCGTCGCTGGGGATCATCGCGGGGGCCCGCGCGCTCGCGCTGGTGCGCGGGCGGGACTACGTGCTGCCCCAGGACGTCGTCGACATCGCGCCCGACGTGCTGCGCCACCGCCTGGTGCTGTCCTACGACGCGCTGGCCGACGGGGTGCCCGTCGACCACGTCGTCACCCGCGTGCTGCAGACCGTGCCGCTGCCGCAGGTGTCGGCCCGTCCCGTGGGGATGGGGCCGGCGCCCGTGCCGGCGGCGGGTCGGTGACGACCCCCGGGGACCCGCCGCCCGACGACACACCTTCGGCCCGGGTCCCCGAGCCCGACCCGCGGCCGCCGAGCGGGCCGCCCCCCACGACGCCCGCGGGTGAGCCCCGCCCGTCCTGGGCGCCGCCGCCGACCTCGCCCGTCCCCGCGGGCGGCGAGGTCGCGGGCGAGGCCACGCAGGCGCGGCTGGCGGCCTCGCTGCGCACCCTCGAGCTCACCGTCCGGCGCCGCCTCGACGGGCTGCTGCAGGGCAACCACCTCGGGCTCGTCCCGGGCCCGGGCACCGAGCCGGGGGAGCCGCGGCTCTACCAGCCCGGCGACGACGTGCGGCGCATGGACTGGGCGGTCACCGCGCGCACCACCGAGCCCCACATCCGCGAGACCATCGCCGACCGCGAGCTCGAGACCCAGCTCGTCGTCGACCTCTCGCCGAGCCTC
The DNA here is from genome assembly GCF_028737255.1 of Actinomycetospora straminea. Lineage (GTDB taxonomy): Bacteria > Actinomycetota > Actinomycetes > Mycobacteriales > Pseudonocardiaceae > Actinomycetospora > Actinomycetospora straminea. The sequence goes on from NZ_JAQZAN010000018.1 coordinate 94,355, forward strand.
GACTTCGGCACCGCCGCCTGCGAGAAGCGGGACCTGGCGGTGGCCGCGTGCGCCGCGGTCGTTCACCTCACCCGCGGCGGCGGCAACCGGGTCGGCGCCGTCGTCGCCACCGGGGACCGCACGCTGCGCCTGCCCGCCCGCGGCGGCGAGACCGCGGCCCGCGAGCTGCTGCGCCGCATCGCCGCCACCCCGCCCGCGCCCGAGGGCACGCGCGGCGACCTGCCCGGCGCGCTCGAAGCGCTGCGCCGCCCGCCGCGACGGCGCGGGCTGGTCGTGGTCGTGAGCGACTTCCTCGGCGACGTGGACTGGGAGCGCGCGCTGCGGGCCCTGCGCGCGCGCCACGACCTGCTCGCCGTCGAGGTCGTCGACCCCCGCGACGAGGAGCTCCCCGACGTCGGCACCGTCGTGCTCGCCGACCCCGAGACCGGCCGCCGCCGCGAGGTCACCACCACCCCGACCCTGCGCCGGCGCTTCGCCGCCGAGGCCGCCGCCCACCGCGGGCGCGTCGCGGCGGCCCTGCGCGGCTGCGGCGCCGGGCACCTCGTGCTGCGCACCGACCGCGACTGGATCGCCGACGTGGTCCGGTTCGCGGTGGCCCGCAAGCGCGGCTGGTCGGGCGGCTCGTCGACGGGCATCGTGCCCACCCCGGCGGGGGCGACCCGCTGATGTTCGCGCACCCCTGGTGGTTCCTGCTCCTGATCGTGGTCGCCGCGCTCGCGGTCGGCTACTGGTGGATCAACCGGCGACGCCAGCGCTACACGATGCGCTTCACCAACCTCGCGCTGCTCGAGCGCGTCGCGCCGAAGGGGCCGGGCCGCTGGCGCCACGTGCCGATGGCGCTGGTGCTGGTGGCGCTGGTGCTCATGACGATCGCGCTGGCCGGGCCCCAGGGCACGGCCCAGGTGCCGCGCAACCGCGCGACGGTGATGCTGACGATCGACGTGTCGCTGTCGATGCGCGCCACCGACGTCGAGCCCTCGCGCCTGCAGGTCGCGCAGACCGCGGCCTCGGCGTTCGCCGACCAGCTCCCGGCCGGGATCAACCTCGGCCTGTCGTCGTTCGCCGCGACCCCGAGCACGCTCGTCACGCCCACCACCGACCGCCAGGCCGTGAAGAACGCGATCGGCAGCCTGCAGCTCGCGGAGTCGACGGGCACCGGCGACGCGATCCGCGCGAGCCTCGCCGCGATCCGGGCGTTCGGCAGCCAGATCCGGGGCCCCGAGGGCCCGCCGCCGGCCCGGATCATCCTGCTCTCGGACGGCAAGCAGACGACGCCGACCACCGACCCCGCCGACGACCGCGGCGCCTACCCGGCCGCCGCCGAGGCACGCGCCGCGGGTGTGCCGATCTCGGCGATCTCGTTCGGCACCGAGTACGGCGAGATCGAGATCGACGGCCGGCCGGTGTCCGTCGCGGTCGCCGACGACCAGATGCGCGAGATCGCCCAGCTCTCCGGCGGCGACTTCCGCCGCGCGTCGACCGAGCTCGACCTGCGCGAGACGTACGCGAACCTCGCCGAGCAGGTGGGCTACGAGGAACGCACCGTCGACCTCTCGGGGCGCTGGTTCCTCGCGGCCACGATCCTCGTCCTGCTCGGCGCGGGCACCGCGATCGTCACCGGCCAGCGGTTGCCCTAGACGTGGTCGACCGTCAGCCGGTCGACGAAGGCGCGGACGTCGGCGATCGCCGCGCGGTGCTCGCCGGGCAGCGCCTGGCGGAAGATCATCTCGGCGGCGTGGGTGATGCCGAGGTGCACCCGCCCCTCGGCCGGCACGCCGGCGGCGAGCAGCTGGCGGTAGTAGGCGAGCCCCTCGTCGCGCAGCGGGTCGAGCTCGTTGACGGTGATGACGTGCGGGGGGAGGCCCGCGAGGTCGTCGGTGGTGGCGAAGTACGGCCAGGCCAGCGGGTCCTCGGCGTGGCGGCCCTCCGGGTCGTACTGGGCGACCAGCAGGTCCATCAGCGCGCAGTTGATGAAGTAGCCGTCGTTCTCGATCATCGACGGGAGCTCGCGGAGCTTGCGCTCCCGGTCCCACGCGTAGCCGCCGCTGACGTAGGGCACCGAGGCGTACACGCCGTCGATCGCGTCGAGGTCGCCCGAGCGCTTGGCCCGCAGCGTCGTGGCCAGCACGAGGTTCGCGCCACCGGACTCGCCCTGCAGCACCAGGCGGGTCAGGCCCAGCTCGCCGCGCTGATCGTCGAGCCAGCGCACGGCCACCGCGCAGTCGTCGAGACCCGCGGGGAACGGGTGCGGGCCGAGCTCGGTCCACGCGTTGCGGAACCCGACGCGCGCCGTGACGACCCCGGTGAGGGCGAGCTCGCGGCACCAACGGTCGTGCACGCGGGTCTCCGCGTCGAGGATCGTCATGCCGCCGCCGTGGAGGTAGACGACGCACGGCAGCGGGCCCGCGACCCCGACCGGGCGGTAGAGGCGCAGGGGCACGAGGTGCCCGTCGGGCGAGGCCACCGAGGTGTCGGTGGTCTCGACGGCGTCGTCGGGCAGGTCGCCGGGCAGGTCGAGGGGGATGGTCGCGTAGAGGGCGCTGAACCCGGCGTGCAGCCCGCCGACGGCCTCGGCCACGGCCTCGCGCCCGGCCTCCCGTGTGATCGGGGGCTCGGCGGCCGGGCCGTCGAGGCCGACCGCGGCCAGCGCGGCCACGAGGTCGGGCTTGGCGCGCGGGTCGGTGCGCAGGTCGAGGGCGGGGTCACCGAGCCGGCCCGGCAGGGTCGGCCGGGCGGTCGGGTCGGTGGTCGACGGGGCATCGGTCGCGGACACGGGTCCTCCCGGGGTCGACGGCGGTGTTGATCGACTCGTGATCGACCCTATGGCGCGGCCCACACCGTTCCTAGCCCCGTTCGGCCGTGCTACCAGCGGGTTCGGCTGGGCCGCGGGGGAGGGGAGTGGGTAGCCTTCCGCCGCCCCACGCCCCGACGGAGAGGAGTCGCGTGAGCCGCGTCGTGCTGGTCACGGGAGGCAACCGCGGGATCGGGCTCGCCACCGCGCGCGAGCTCGCCGAGCGGGGCCACACGGTGGTGGTCACCCACCGGTCGGGCGAGCCGCCGGAGGGGCTGCACGGCGTGCAGGCCGACGTCACCGACTCCGCCGCGGTCGACGCCGCGTTCTCGCAGGTGGAGTCCGAGCACGGGCCGGTCGAGGTGGTCGTGTCCAACGCCGGCATCACCCGCGACGGCCTGCTCATGCGCATGCCCGAGGACGCGTTCACCGACGTGCTCGACGCCAACCTCACCGGCGCCTGGCGGGTCACCCAGCGCGCGATCCGCGGCATGGTCAAGGCCCGCTTCGGCCGCCTCATCTACATCTCCAGCGTCGTCGGGCTCACCGGCGCGCCCGGCCAGGCCAACTACGCCGCCTCGAAGGCGGGCCTCGTCGGGCTGGCGCGCTCCACCGCCCGCGAGCTGGGCGGGCGCGGGATCACCGCCAACGTCGTCGCCCCCGGCTACGTCGACACCGACATGACCGCCGAGCTCACCGACAAGCGACGCGAGGAGATCCTGGGGTCGATCCCGCTCGGTCGCACCGCCGCGCCGGAGGACATCGCCAAGGCCGTCGCCTGGCTCGCCTCCGACGACGCCGCCTACGTCACCGGCGCCGTGCTGCCGGTCGACGGCGGCATCGGCATGGGTCACTAGCACCGGCCACCAGTACCCATCCATCAGGGAGGAACGCGTCCGTGTCTGGACTGCTCGACGGCAAGCGCATCCTGGTCACCGGGATCATCACCGACGCCTCGATCGCGTTCCACGCGGCGAAGGCGGCCCAGGAGGCCGGCGCCACCGTGGTGCTCACCGGCTTCGGGCGCCTGTCGCTGGTCAAGCGCGTCGCGCAGCGCCTGCCGCAGGAGGCGCCGGTGATCGAGCTGGACGTGCAGGACCAGGAACACCTGGACGCCCTCGCCGACAACGTCCGGGAGCACGTCGACGGCCTCGACGGCGTCCTGCACTCCATCGGGTTCGCGCCGATGGACGCTCTCGGCGGCAACTTCCTGAACACCGAGTGGAAGGACGTCGCGACCGCGGTGGAGGTCTCGGCGTACTCCTTCAAGTCGCTCGCCATGGCCTGCAAGCCGCTGTTGGGCCGCGGGTCGTCGCTGGTCGGCATGGACTTCGACAACACCGTCGCCTGGCCCGGCTACGACTGGATGGGCGTCGCCAAGGCCGCGCTCGAGGCCACCACCCGCTACCTCGCGCGCGACCTCGGCCCCGAGGGCATCCGCGCGAACCTCGTCGCGGCCGGGCCGGTGCGCACCATGGCCGCGAAGTCGATCCCGGGCTTCGACACCTTCGAGGAGGCCTGGGTGCAGCGCTCGCCGCTGGGCTGGGACCTCGGCGACCCGACGCCGGTCGCGAGGACCATCTGCGCCCTGCTCTCGGACTGGCTGCCCGCCACCACCGGCGAGGTCGTCCACGCCGACGGCGGCTACCACGCGATGGGCGCGTAGCCGGGGACGTCCGCGGAGGTCTCACCGTGTGGCCCCGTCGGCGGCGGGGGATGCTGGGACACGTGAGTGCCCCGCACACGGCCGACCCGGATGCCGTCCTGCTCCTGTCCTTCGGCGGCCCCGAGGGGCCCGACGAGGTGCGGCCGTTCCTCGAGAACGTGACGCGCGGGCGCGGGGTGCCGCCCGAGCGGCTCGACGCCGTCGAGGAGCACTACCAGCACTTCGGCGGCGTCAGCCCGATCAACGAGCTGAACCGCCGCCTCGTCGCCGACCTGTCGCGCGCGCTGCGCGAGGCCGGCCGCGACCTGCCCGTCTACTTCGGGAACCGCAACTGGCACCCCTTCGCCGAGGACACGGTGACCGCGATGGCCCGGGACGGCGTCCGCCGCGCCCTGGTCTTCGCGACGAGCGCCTACGGCGGCTACTCCGCCTGCCGGCAGTACCACGAGGACATCGCGCGGGCCCGCGAGGCGGCGATCGACCGCACCGGTGCGGCGCCGGACCTCGTGAAGCTCCGCCACTTCTACGACCACCCGCTGTTCGTCGCGTCGGTCGCCGACGGCGTCCGGGCCGCCCGCGAGCGCCTCGACGCGGGCCACGACGCCCGGCTGGTCTTCACCGCGCACTCGATCCCGGAGTCGGCCGACCGCACCGCCGGGCCGCCGGAGGAGGGCGGGCACCGCTACTCGCGGCAGATGGCCGAGGCCGCCCGGCTCGTCGCCGCGGCCGTCGACGCGCCCGAGCACGACCTCGTGTGGCAGTCGCGGTCCGGGCCGCCGCAGATGCCGTGGCTCGAGCCCGACATCGTCGACCACCTCTACGACCTGCACGACCGCGGCGTCGGTGCCGTGGTCGTCAGCCCGGTCGGGTTCGTGTCCGACCACCTCGAGGTCGTCTGGGACCTCGACAACGAGGCCGCCGAGCAGGCCGAGAAGCTGGGCATGGGGTTCGTCCGCGCAGCGAGCGCGGGGTCGGACCCGCGGTTCGTGGAGATGATCACCGAGCTGATCGCCGAGCAGGTCGACGGCGCCCCGGTCCGCGAGCTCGGCACCGCCCCGCGGGCGGGCGTGGGGTGCAACGGCGCCCTGTGCCACCCGGGCTGCTGCGAGCCCGTGAAGCACCCGTCGCGCTAGTCGCCTCCGCCGCCCGACGCCGCCAGGGCGGCGTGCCCGTGGCGGGCGTCCACGAGGGTCACGCGCGCGACCCGGCCGAGGACGCGGTGGCGCCGGCGGAGGGTGGTGCCACGGCCGTCGTCGAGGGTCCAGTCGATGCGTCCGGCGGATCCCTGGTCGGCGACGACGCGGATCGTCTCGTCACCTGCGGTCACCGTGTCGGCGGCGACGCCGAACGCCTGCTCGCGGTGCACCGCGACAGGAGCGACCACGGCGTCAACCTGCCCTGTTGTCACCCACCGTGACATCGATAGTCACCGATATGGAGCAGTGATCCCCCTCTCGGGGCTGCTCGCCGGCCGTGTTGCCGGTGATCGTGAGCATCGCTAGTGTCCGCCATCACGTGGTCGGCGATGCATGCATCGTCGGTGCAGCGGCCCGGCCGCGTTCCCCGATCGGCATGGCGGCAGAGCGGAGGCGCGCTGGAATGGCTGCGAGTGGCGAGATCAAGGTGACCATCCTGGACTGCGGGAAGATGACCGCGGACCTGACGTGGCTGCTGCTCAAGCCGGGGCGGTCGATCCGCCCCCGACAGATGCGCGACCAGCCCACCGAGTGGGCCGACGTCCCCACCCACACCGTCCTCGTCGAGACCCCCGACGGCACGATCCTCTGGGACACCAGCTGCCCGCGTGACTGGGAGGAGCGCTGGGGCCCGACGGGCCTGCAGGACTTCTTCCCGTACGAGAAGGTCAGCGAGGAGGAGTACCTCGACTCGCGCCTGAGCCAGATCGGCGTCTCGACCGACCAGATCGACTACGTCGTCCTCTCCCACCTGCACTTCGACCACTGCGGCAACGCCGACATGTTCAAGGACTCGTCGGCGAAGCTGATCTGCAGCGACAAGGAGAAGGACTGGGCCTTCGGCTTCGACGGCCTGTTCAACGGCGCCCACCTCAAGACCGACTACGAGGACCTGAACTGGGAGACGGTGTCGGGCGACACCGAGTTCCTCCCCGGCGTCACGCTGCTCCAGACCCCGGGGCACACGCCCGGCACCATGTCGATGCAGGTCGACCTCCCCGACAGCGGCACGATGATCTTCACGTCGGACGCCGTGTACATGGGGGAGAGCTACGGCCCGCCGACGACACCGGCCGCCATCGTCAACGACATGGGCCAGTTCTACTCGTCGGTCGAGAAGATCCGCGGCGTCGCCGAGAAGACGAACGCGACCGTGGTCTTCGGGCACGACGCCGAGCAGATCCACCAGCTCAAGACGGTGGGCAACGGCGGCGGCCACTACACCTGATCGGAGAGTCCTCCCGATGACCGTCCCCCCGGTCCCCACCGAAGAGTCCGTCTTCACGTGGGGCGCCCCGCCCCTGAAGTTCGGCGCCGGCGCCTGCGACGAGATCGGCTTCGACCTCGCCCAGTACGGCGCGAAGCGCATCCTCCTCATCACCGACCCGGGCATGCAGCAGACGGGCCTGCCCGACCGGATCGCCGACCAGATCCGGCGCTACGACATGACCGTCGAGATCTTCGACGGCGTGCACGTCGAGCCCACCGACGACTCGATGAACAAGGCCGTCGGCTACGCCTCCGAGCAGGGCCCGTGGGACGGGTTCGTCGCGGTCGGGGGCGGGTCGGCGATCGACACCGCCAAGGCCGTCAACCTGCTGACGACCTACCCCGGCGACCTGATGGACTACATCAACAAGCCGGTCGGCAAGGCGCAGGTCCCGCCGGGCCAGCTCAAGCCGCTGATCGCGGTGCCCACCACGGCGGGCACGGGCTCGGAGTCCACGGCGATGTGCATCCTCGACGTGCTCTCGCTGCGCGTGAAGACGGGCATCAGCCACTGGCGGCTGCGCCCGACGCTCGCCGTCGTCGACCCGCTGCTCACCATGACCCTGCCGCCGCAGGTCACCGCGGCGTCGGGCATGGACATCGTCTGCCACGCGCTCGAGTCGTACACCGCGCGCTGGTACACGTCGTTCGACCGCAAGAAGCCCGAGGAGCGGGTGACCTACTGCGGGTCGAACCCCGTGTCCGACCTGTGGTGCGAGAAGTCGATGTCGCTGCTGGCCCGCTCGTTCCGCACCGCGGTGGAGCGGGGCGACGAGGACGTCGACGCCCGCATGGACATGATGATGGCGGCGACGTTCGCCGGCATGGGCTTCGGCAACTCCGGGGTGCACATCCCGCACGCCAACGCCTACCCGATCGCCGGGCAGGTGCGGGACTTCCACCCGGCGGGCTACCCGCAGGACGAGCCGATGGTGCCGCACGGCATGTCGGTCTCGCTGACGGCGCCCGAGGCGTTCCGGTTCAGCTTCGAGTCCGCGCCCGACCGCCACATGGCGGCCGCGCGGTTGCTCGGGCCGAACGCGGAGACGCAGTCGAACGCGGCCGAGCAGCTGCCCCACGTGGTGACCGAGCTGATGCGCGACATCGACATCCCGAACGGGATCGGCGCGGTGGGCTTCGGCGAGGGCGACATCCCCGACCTCGTCGACGGGACGATGAAGCAGCAGCGGCTGCTCGCGACCTGCCCGCGGATGCCCACCGAGGACGACATCGCGGACATCTTCCGCAAGTCGATCGAGAACTGGTAGCCGCGTGCCGATCTACGACTACCGCTGCGGCTGCGGGGCCCGGTTCGACCGCCTGGTCGGGCTGGACGCGCCCGCGCCGGCGTGCCCGGAGTGCGGGGGCGAGACGCGCAAGGTGCCGTCCCGTCCCGCGCTCACCGGGACCGCCGACGCCGGCCTGTCCCAGGAGCAGATGCCGCAGACCTGGCGGGGCACCTACCACGGCAACCGGGAGTACGTCACCGGGATGCAGCGGAAGTGGGAGCAGCGCCAGCGCCTCGAGGCCAAGCACCCCGAGCTCCGCGGGGACACCCGCCCCGTGGCGGCGCACGAGGGGCGCTACGAGCAGGCGCCCCTGCGTGCGGGGGAGCCGTACCTGGGGCACTCCTCGGGGTCGTCGTCCGGTGAGTCCGCGCCGGCGAAGGAGTCCGGGGGCGGGTCGTCGTCCGGGCACGGTCACGGACATGGTCACGGGCACGGGCACGGTCACTCGCACTGAGCAGTGACCGAAGGACGCCCCCGCTGCGTGCGACGCAGCGGGGGCGTCGCTCGTTCCGGGGCGGCGATCGGTGACGCCGTCGCCCGACCCCGGTCAGGCGGCGGTCAGCGCCCGCACCGTCTCGGCGACGGCCGCGACGCGTGCCGCGCGCACGGCCGTGGCCAGCGGGCGCAGGGCGTCGGTGCGGGCGAGGGCGGCGGACGACGAGACGGCGCCGCCCGGGTCGTCGCCCGCGGCCGCGACGACGATCGCCTCGACCTCGTCGGCGTGCTGGAGCACCCGCAGCGGACGGCCCGGGGTGCCCGCCGGCCAGGTCGGGCGGGGTCGGCGGCGCAGCGCGTCGGCGATCTCCTCGCGCACCCCGGCGCGGGGGCGGGCGACGTCCATGGCGGCGAGCGTGTCGGCGGCGTCGCGGACCGAGCCGCGCAGGTCGTGCTCGGCGTCGGCGAGGCTGGGGTGCGCGGCGGGCGGAACGTCGTCGACGAGGTGCACGGTCCAGCGCAGCACGCCGTCGGCGACGGGGGAGGGCACGGCGGCGAGTCCCGCCCCGGCCAGCACCGCGCACTCGCCGGCGTCCATCGCCGCGATCCGCAGCGGGTCGGGCCCCGGCAGCCCGCGCACGTCGCCCGGCGCGGGCATGACGAGGCGCGCGTCGGGACCGAGCGGGCCGACGCGCTTCCGGGCGAGGACGAGCAGGGCCGCGAGGCCGGTGCCGGCGCGGTCCGGGGTCGGCAGGTCGGTGACCGCGGCGGCGGCCGTGTCGGCGGCGACGACGTCGTGGGCGTCGGACCACGGGGTCAGCGCGTCGAGGACGTCGTCGGCCGCGACCGAGCCGGCGAGCCACGCCGCGCTCCACACGGCCAGGGAGGCACTGGCACAAGGCACCCGATCAACGCTACCGCGGCTCCGGGCAGCGAGGGACGCCCCCGCTGCCTCCCACGCAGCGGACGTGACCCTCGCTGCCACGAGTCCGCGCGCCCACCAGCGTGTCGACCCCGGACGACTACCACGCACCGTTAGCGTCGCCGCTCGTGGCGAGGACGCAGGGTCGGGGGATGCACGGCTCGACCGGGGACCCCGGATTCCGCACGACCGGTGGGGCCGTGCGCCTGCCGGGGCGGGGAGGCTCGCCGTCATCGGGCGCCGGGCGCACCGGCGGTCTGCCGGGGCTCGCGCCGCACCGGCCGGCGCGCGAGGTGGTCTCGGTGGTCGCCGAGCCGGGGCTGGTCGTCGAGGACGCCGCCGAGACCTTCTGCGGGGCGGTGATCCGCGCCGACGTCCGCGAGGTCGTGCTGGAGGACTCGGCGGGCCGCCGCCGGCTGTTCCCCAACAAGCCCGCGGCGTTCCTGCACGAGGGACGGCCGGCGACGCTCGTGCCGCCCCAGCGCGCCGCGGGACCGGACGACGCCACCAGCCAGCAGCGCTCCGCGTCGGGGTCCCGGCGGGTGGAGAACGCCCGCGCGCGCACCGCGCTTCCGCACCGCATCTGGGTGGAGGGCCTGCACGATGCGGAGATCGTCGAGCGGGTCTGGGGTCACGACCTGCGCGTCGAGGGCGTCGTCGTCGAGCCCCTGCACGGGGCCGACGTGCTGGTGGAGGCCGCGCGCGAGTTCGGGCCCGGCCCGGACCGGCGGCTCGGGGTGCTCGTCGACCACCTGGTGACCGGTTCGAAGGAGTCGCGGATCGCCGAGGGCCTGCGCCGCGACCTCGGGCCCGCCGCCGCCCACGTGCTGGTGCTCGGGCACCCGTACATCGACATCTGGGAGGCCGTGAAGCCGCGCACGGTCGGGATCGAGGCGTGGCCGACGATCCCGCGCGGCATCGAGTGGAAGCGCGGTGTCTGCGAGGCGCTGGGCTGGGGTGACGAGCGGGCCGGGGCGCGCCGGGTGCTGTCGTCGGTGTCGACGTGGACGGACCTCGAGACCCCCCTCATCACCGCGATGGAGCAACTGATCGACTTCGTGACCGTGGGTGCCTGAATCCGCCCGTCGGACGAGTGGGGTCTGGCACACTCAGCAGGGTGATCCCGCTGCTGTGGGCGATCGCGGGGGTGGTGCTCGTCGCGGTCGAGCTCGTGACCGGCACCTTCGTGCTGCTCATGCTCGGGCTCGCCGCGCTCGTCACCGCCGGGGCCTCCGCGCTCGGCGCCCCGCTCGGGGTCGACGTCGCCGTGTTCGGGCTGTCGTCCCTGGTGCTGATCCTGCTCGCGCGCCCCGCGCTGCAGCGGCGGGTGCGCACCGACACCGCCGACGGTCGGGTCAACGCCGGCCCGCAGGCGCTGCTCGGCACCCAGGCCGAGGTCGTCGAGGCCATCACGCCGGGTGACGCCGGCACCGTGCGGATCAACGGCGCGCTCTGGACCGCCACGGCGCTGCACGACGACGCGGCGCTGCGGCCGGGCGCCGCCGTGGTCGTCGTCGACATCCGCGGGGCGACCGCCGTGGTGACCGGTACCGACCCGTCCGGCTCGACCTCGTCCGGCGGCCCGACCGGCGCCGACCCCGCGGCCCACCCGTCCCGCCCGCCCCTGCAGGGAGAGAGCTGATGGAGCCCGTCACGCTCGTGCTGTACGTGGTCATCGCCGCGGCGCTGATCCTCATCATCACGGCGGTGGTCAAGAGCATCACCGTCGTGCGCCAGGCCGAGGCCGCGGTGATCGAGCGGCTCGGGCGCTACCAGCGCACGGCGGCGCCGGGCCTGACGTTCCTGCTGCCGTTCATCGACCGCATCCGCGAGCGCGTCGCGCTCTGGGAGCAGGTCGTCTCGTTCCCGCCCCAGCCGGTGATCACCCAGGACAACCTGACGGTGTCGATCGACACCGTCGTGTACTACCAGGTCACCGAGCCGCGCGACGCGGTCTACGAGATCTCCGACTACATCAACGGCGTCCAGCAGCTGACCACGACGACGCTGCGCGACGTCGTCGGCGGCATGAGCCTGGAGGAGGCGCTGACCTCCCGCGAGACGATCAACTCGCGCCTGCGCCGGGCCCTCGACGACGCCACCGGACCGTGGGGTCTGCGGGTGGTGCGCGTCGAGCTCAAGGCCATCGACCCGCCGCCGTCGATCCAGGACTCGATGGAGCGGCAGATGAAGGCCGACCGCGAGAAGCGGGCGATGATCCTCACCGCCGAGGGCCACCGCGAGGCCGCGATCGCCGAGGCGCAGGGCAACAAGCAGGCCGCGATCCTGTCCGCCGAGGGCGCCAAGCAGGCGGCGATCCTCGGGGCCGAGGCCGACCGGCAGTCCACCATGCTCCGCGCCCAGGGCGAGCGGGCCGCGCAGTACTACCAGGCCCAGGGCGAGGCGAAGGCCATCGAGAAGACCTTCGCCGCGATCAAGGCCGGCCGCCCGACCCCGGAGCTGCTCGCCTACCAGTACCTGCAGACGCTGCCGCAGATGGCGCAGGGCGAGGCGAACAAGGTCTGGATGGTGCCGAGCGACTTCGGCAAGGCGCTCGAGGGCTTCACCCGCATGCTCGGGGCGCCCGGCGAGGACGGCGTCTTCCGCTACCAGCCCTCGCCCGAGGACGGGGCGGCGACGTCGCGGCCCGGCGCGGACGACCCCGACGTCGCCGACTGGTTCGACACCAGCACCGACCCCGAGATCGCCAAGGTCGTCGCGGCCGCCGAGCAGCGGGCCGACGCCGCCGTGGCGGAGCCGGAGTCGAACGGCACGGGCCGGCACGCGAGCGAGGGGGGTCTCCCGCCCGACAGCCTCTGAGCCGGGGACCACCTCGTAGGATCCGGTCCCATGCTCGACCGCGCCCTCGTCGACGGCCTGTTCCCGGACGACCTGCCCGAGCCCGCCGAGCTCGAGGAGCGCTACCCGCCGCGTGACCTGTCCGACGGTGCGCTGGTGACCCGCTTCGGCCCGAGCCCCACGGGGTTCGTCCACGTCGGCGGCCTGTACACCGCGATGGTGTCGCGCGACCTCGCGCACTCGACCGGCGGCGTCTACGTCCTGCGGATCGAGGACACCGACCAGAGCCGCGAGGTCGCGGGCGCCGACGAGCAGTTCCGGCGCGCGTTCGAGGCGTTCGACCTGGTGCCCGACGAGGGCGACGTCGCGCTCGACGAGCCGCGGGGCGACTACGGGCCCTACCACCAGTCGCAGCGCGCGGCGATCTACCAGACCTACGTGCGCGAGCTCATGCGCCAGGGCAAGGCCTACCCGGACTTCGCCAGCAAGGAGGAGCTCGCCCAGATCTCCGACGCGCAGCGGACGCTGAAGCTCCCGACCGGCTACTACGGCCGCTGGGCGCCGTGGCGCGACGCGAGCGAGGACGACGTGCGCGCCGCGCTGGACGCCGGCTCGCCCTGGGTGGCGCGGTTCCGGTCCGACGGCGTGGTGGGGGAGCGGTTCGCGTTCTCCGACCGCCTGCGCGGCCGGGTGGAGATGGAGGACAACCACAACGACGTGGTCATCCTCAAGTCGTCCGACAGCCCCGTGCGGCTGCCGACCTACCACTTCGCGCACGCCGTCGACGACCACCTCATGCGCACGACGCTGGTGGTGCGCACCGAGGAGTGGCTGTCGTCGGTGCCGGTGCACCGCCAGCTCTTCGCCGCACTCGGGTTCGACCCGGTCGACTACGCCCACCTCGCGCCGCTGATGAAGCAGGAGGGCGGCTCCAAGCGCAAGCTCTCCAAGCGCAAGGACGCCGAGGCGTCGGTCGACTTCTACCTCGAGGCCGGCTTCCCGGTGCCCGCCGTGCAGTACTACCTGCGCGGCCTCGCGAACCCGCGGCTCGCGGAGGTGCCGCTGCCCGAGGCGCTGGCGACCCCGCTGCGCCTCGACGAGTTCGGGCTCGCGGGCCCGCTGGTCGACACGGTGAAGCTGCGCGACATCGCCGCCGACCACGTCGCCACCCTGTCCGGGCCCGAGGTCCTCGCCGGCGTGCGGGCGTGGGCCGCCGAGTACGACCCCGAGATCGTCAAGGTCCTCGACGCGAACCCCGAGCTCGCGCTCGCCGCGATCGACGTCGAACGGGTCGGCGTCGAGAACCCGCGCAAGGACCTCGCGACCTGGTCGGACTTCCGCGACGCCTACGGCTTCTTCTTCCCGGAGCTCTTCACCGACGTCACCGACCCCGGCGACGACCGCTTCGGCGAGCTGGACCCGGAGCTGGTCCGCACGGTCGCCGCGGACCTGGCCGACACCTACGTCCACGAGGGCGACCAGCCGACGTGGTTCCAGCAGATCCGCGACCTGGCGAACCGGCACGGCTTCGCGCCCAACCCGAAGACGTACAAGAAGGACCCGGACGCCTATCCGGGCATGCTGCGCGACGCGGCCAACGTCGCCCGGGTCGCGATCACCGGCGCGCAGCGCAGCCCCGACCTCTACGAGGTCACCCGGGCCCTCGGCGCCGAGGAGGTCGTGCGCCGGCTGCGGGCCCTGCAGCGATGATTCGGGGGGTCGCGGCCCGTCTCTCCTGACGTGACCACCGAACAGATCACCGTGCAGACCACCACGACCCCCGACGGCATCGCCTACGACCGCGCCGGCCACGGCGGGCGGCCCGTGATCCTCGTCGACGGGCTGGGCCAGATGCGGGCCGTCGACGCGGGCACCCGGGCGCTGACCACGGCGCTGGCCGAGCGCGGCTTCGACGTCGTGCACCACGACCGGCCCGGCCGGGGCGACAGCGCCGGCGAGCCGCCCTTCACCCTCGCCGGCGAGGTGGCCGCGCTGCGGGTGCTCGTCGACGAGCTCGGCGGGCGCGCGGCGCTCTACGGCAGCTCCTCGGGGGCGGCGATCGCCCTGGCGGCGGCGGCCGCGATCCCCGGCGTCGACCGGCTGGTCCTCTGGGAGATCCCGCTGGACGTCGACGCCGACCCCGGGGCCGGGTGGGCGTTCCACGCCGGGATCGTCGAGCGGGCGGGCGACCCCGAGGCCGCGCTGCGCGCCGCGATGGGCTTCCTGCCGCCCGAGGTGCTCGACGGGATGCTGGCCGGCCCGGACGGCGACCGCTACCGGCGTCTGGCGCCCACGACCGCCGCCGACGCGGAGGCGCTCGCCCGGGCCCTGGACGGGTTGCGCGACGGCTCGCTCGCCGCGACGGTGACCGTGCCGACGACGCTGCTCACCGGCACCTCGACCTGGCCGTTCATGGCCGCGGCCGCCGACGCGCTCGCCGCGGCACTGCCCGACGCGCGGCGCGCCGAGGTCCCCGGGGCGGACCACGCCTGGGAGCCGGACGACATGGCCGCGGTGCTCGCCTCCGCCCTGGGGTGACCGGCGCACCTCGGCGGAACATTCCGGCGGCGTCGCGACGTCAGACGCGGCGAGATCATCCCGCCGAGCCACGACGAGGTGCGCCGTGCCCGCCCTGCCCACCGCCCTGCCCACCCAGCCCGCCCGGACTCCCGGCCGCCGACCAGCTGCCGTCCTGACCGCGGCCGACGCGCCGCCGGGCCGGCGCCGGGTCCTCGGCACCCTCGCGGTCGCCCTCGTCGCCGGCGGCCTGCTCGCCGGGTGCAGCGGCGGCTCGAGCACCTCGGTGAGCTGCCGGGGCGCCGACTGCCGGGCGACGGTCAGCGGCGCGCCGGTGGAGGTCGGCCAGCCGGACACGAACCAGTCGACGCGCTCGGCCCGCAGCACCAAGCGCCGGCCGCCCCGGGACAACGACGGCGTGGACTTCGGGGTCAACGCCATCGGCCCGGGCTGGGTCGACGTCGAGGACGACGGCCGCGTGACCCGCATCCCCCAGGGCGGCACCTTCGTCGAGGACGGGTCGACGGTGCGCCTGGAGTCGTCCGACGGCCGGACCGCCGTGTTCACGTTCCGCGCGCGGTGATCGGCGGTGATGATGGCGGGGTGGCCGACACCGTGAGCCCGCCCCTCCCCGTCCGCCTGCACCTCGGCGCGCACGCCCCCACCGCCGGCCTCGACCTCTCGGGCGTGGCCGTCGCGGGCGACACGATGTTCCTCGCCCCGGACGAGGGCTCCTCGTTGCTGCGGCTGCGCCGGGTGCCCGGGGGCTCGCTCGACTGGGAGGACCCGCAGGAGGTCCCGCTCCACGACGCGGTCGGGCTGCGCGGCACGCCCGAGGACGAGGTCGACGCCGAGGGCCTCGACGTGGTCGACGGCTGCCTGTGGGTCGCGGGGTCGCACAGCGCCAAGCGGCGGCGGATCCGGCCCGAGACCCCGACCGAGGACGTCGGCGAGCGGCTCGCGCGGGTGACGCCCGAGAAGTCCCGTCGCGTGCTGGCCCGGCTGCCGCTGCGCGAGGGACCGGACGGGCCGGTGACCGTGCCGGCGGGGGAGGAGGTGCGCGGGCTCGGGGTCGCGGCGCGCCTGCCGTCGGGCAAGCGCGGCCTCTGGGGTGCGCTGCGCGACGACGAGCACCTGGGCCCGTTCCTCGGCATCCCGGGCAAGGACAACGGGTTCGACGTCGAGGGCGTCGCCGTGCGCGACGCCGCGGCCGGCGGGGGCGTGGTGCTCGGGCTGCGCGGGCCGGTGCTGCGCGGGTGGGCGGTGCTGCTCGAGGTCGCGGTGCACGCGGACGGGACCGAGCTCGTGCTCGACGACATGGCGAAGTGCTTCGTGGACCTCGAGGGGCTGGGGGTGCGCGACCTCGCCCGCGACGGCGACGACCTGCTGGTCCTGGCCGGGCCCACGATGGTGCTCGACGGCCCCGCCCGCGTGCTGCGCCTGCCCGGCGGCGCCGCGGGCCCGCTGCCGCCGGCGATCCGGGCCGAGGAGCTGACGCTCGTCACCGAGGTCGCGGTGGGGCGGGGCTGCGACCGGCCGGAGGGTCTCGCCGCCCTGCCCGAGGGCCTGCTCGTCCTGCACGACACCCCCGCGCCCCACCGCCTCGACGGCGAGCACCTGGTGGGCGACCTGTGGGCTGCGCCCATGTGAGCAGAAAGAAGTGCTCCAGCACTTCTTTCTGCTCACGTGCGCGCAGCCCACCCGGCCTCTTGCCGCCGTGCGGGGTGGCTCCTAACGTGTGAGGTGGGTCACTCCCACACCTCGTATCCGTCGCCGGGACCGAGGAGCTCTGTCGACCATGTCGACCACCTCGCACCGACCGCCCAGGCCGATCGTCACCACGCCGTACCCCCCGCGCGAGGCGAAGCGCGGGTCCGCGTTCGCGCACTACCTGCGGACGACGGACCCCAAGGACATCGCGATCCTCTACCTCGTCACGTCGTTCGCGTTCTTCCTGATCGGCGGGCTCATGGCGCTGCTGATGCGCGCCGAGCTGGCGCAGCCGGGGCTGCAGATCCTGTCGGTGGACCAGTACAACCAGCTGTTCACGATGCACGGCACGATCATGCTGCTGCTCTACGCGACGCCGATCCTGTTCGGCTTCGCCAACTACATCGTGCCGCTGCAGATCGGCGCGCCCGACGTCGCGTTCCCGCGCCTGAACGCCTTCTCGTACTGGCTGTTCCTGTTCGGCGGGACCATCGTCCTGTCCGGGTTCTTCACCCCGGACGGCGCCGCCGCGTTCGGCTGGTTCGCCTACATCCCGCTGTCCGACGTCGTGCACTCGCCGGGGCTGGGCGGTGACCTGTGGCTGCTCGGTCTGGTCGTCGCCGGCCTGGGCACCATCCTCGGTGCCGTCAACTTCGTGACCACCATCGTCTGCCTGCGTGGTCCGGGCATGACGATGTTCCGGATGCCGATCTTCACCTGGAACATCCTGGTGACGGCCATCCTCGTGCTGATGGTGTTCCCGATCCTCACCGCGGCGCTGCTCGGTCTGGAGGCCGACCGGCACCTGGGGGCCCAGCTCTTCGCGCCCGAGCACGGCGGGGCGATCCTCTGGCAGCACCTGTTCTGGTTCTTCGGCCACCCCGAGGTCTACATCGTCGCGCTGCCCTTCTTCGGCATCGTCACCGAGGTCTTCCCGGTGTTCAGCCGCAAGCCGCTCTTCGGCTACAAGACGCTCGTGTTCGCCACCGTGGCGATCGGTGCGCTGTCGGTGGCGGTGTGGGCCCACCACATGTTCGCCACGGGCGCGGTGCTGCTGCCGTTCTTCTCGTTCACCACGTTCCTCATCGCGGTGCCGACCGGCATCAAGTTCTTCAACTGGATCGGCACGATGTGGCGGGGCCAGCTGACGTTCGAGACGCCGATGCTGTTCGCGGTCGGGTTCCTCGTGACGTTCCTGTTCGGTGGCCTCACCGGCGTGCTGCTGGCCAGCCCGCCGCTGGACTTCCACGTGTCGGACTCGTACTTCGTGGTGGCGCACTTCCACTACGTGCTGTTCGGCACGATCGTGTTCGCGACCTACGCCGGCATCTACTTCTGGTTCCCGAAGATGACCGGCCGGATGATGGACGAGCGGCTCGGCAAGTTCCACTTCTGGCTGACCTTCATCGGGTTCCACACGACGTTCCTGGTGCAGCACTGGCTGGGCAACGAGGGCATGCCGCGCCGCTACGCCGACTACGTCGCGACCGACGGGTTCACCGTGCTGAACACGATCTCGACGATCGGGGCGTTCATCCTCGGGGTCTCGACGCTGCCGTTCGTGTGGAACGCGTTCCACAGCTACCGGTACGGCCGGCCGGTGGAGGTCGACGACCCGTGGGGTCACGGGAACTCGCTGGAGTGGGCCACCTCGTGCCCGCCCCCGCGGCACAACTTCCTCGAGCTGCCGCGCATCCGCTCCGAGCGCCCGGCGTTCGAGCTGCACTACCCCCACATGTCCGAGCGCATCCGGCTCGAGGCCCACATCGGGACCTCGGCCCCGGCCGCCGGCGAGGCGGCGGCCGAGGCCGTTGCTCCGGAGCACACCCCGGACGGCGACCCGCGGGACCGGTGAGTCCTACACGTTCATCGCCACGTACTTGATCTCGAGGTACTCGTCGATGCCGACGCTGCCGCCCTCGCGGCCCAGGCCCGACTGCTTCCAGCCGCCGAACGGCGCGCCGGCGTTGGACACCATGCCCTGGTTGAGCCCGACCATGCCGGCCTCGAGGCGCTCGGAGAGGCGGATCGCCCGGCTGAGGTCCCGGGTGTACAGGTAGCTGACCAGCCCGAACTCGGTGTCGTTGGCCGCGCGGATCGCCTCGTCGTCCTCGGTGAACGTGAAGATCGGCGCGACCGGGCCGAAGATCTCCTCCTTGGCCAGACGCGCGGAGGTGGGGACGTCGGCGAGCACGGTCGGCGGGTAGAAGTAGCCGGCTCCCGAGGGCACCTCGCCGCCGGTGCGCACCGTCGCGCCCTTCTGCACGGCGTCGTCGACGAGCTCGGCGACCTTGTCGCGCTGGTCGGCCTCCACCAGCGGCCCGACCTCGACGCCCTCGTCGGTGCCGCGGCCGATCTTCATGTCGCCCATGCGCTCGGTGAGCTTCTTCGTGAACTCCTCGGCGACGTCGGCGTGGACGTAGAACCGGTTGGCCGCGGTGCAGGCCTCGCCGATGTTGCGCATCTTGGCGAGCATCGCCCCCTTGACGGCCTCGTCGACGTCGGCGTCGGCGCAGACGACGAACGGGGCGTTGCCGCCGAGCTCCATCGACGTCTTGAGCACCTGCTCGGCCGACTGCTGGAGCAGCTTCTGCCCGACCTCGGTGGAGCCGGTGAACGACAGCTTGCGGACGCGCCCGTCGGTGATCAGCGGGCCCATCACCTTGCCGGTCGACTTCGTGGTGACGACGTTGAGCACGCCGTCGGGCAGCCCGGCCTCGGCGAGGAGGTCGGCGAGCTTGAGGATCGTCAGCGGGGTGAGCGACGCGGGCTTGATGACCATCGTGCAGCCCGCGGCGATCGCCGGGCCGATCTTGCGGGTGCCCATGGCCAGCGGGAAGTTCCACGGCGTGATGAGCAGGCAGGGCCCGATCGGCTGGCGCATCACGAGGACGCGGCCGCTGCCGGTCGCGTTGACCTTCCACTCGCCGCTGATCCGCACGGCCTCCTCGGAGAACCAGCGGAAGAACTCGGCGGCGTAGGTGATCTCGGCCTTCGACTCGGCGAGCGGTTTGCCCATCTCGAGCGTCATGAGCATGGCGATGTCGTCGGCCCGCTCGGTGATCAGCTCGAACGCGCGGCGCAGGATCTCGCCGCGCTCGCGCGGGGCCGTCGCCGCCCACTCCGGCTGCGCGGCGTGCGCGGCGTCGAGGGCGGCCATCCCGTCCTCGGGGGAGGCGTCGGCGACGTCGCAGAGGATCTCGCCGGTGGAGGGGTCCTCGACGCCGAACGTCCTGCCCTCGGTGGCGTCGCGCACCGACCCGCCGATGATCAGTCCCTTGGTGACCTCGTCGATCACGCGGCGTTCCCGGTCGGTCTGCATGGGTGCCCTCCCGCCTCGACGCGTCGCGGTGGTGTGACGCGTCCTCCGTGGCCGGAAGATGCCCCCGTCCCCGCAGGCTCATGCCGCCCGTCCGGCCTAGGCTCCCTGCGTGCTGCGCGTGCCCGGCCCGTTCCGTCCCCACCACCACGTCACCGCCCGCCCCGACCTCCCGCACCGCGTGGGCCCGGACGCGACGGCGGTGGTGGTCGGCGGCGGCGTCGCCGGCGTCAGCGCCGCCCTGGTGCTCGCCGAGCGCGGCGTGCGGGTGGAGCTGCTGGAGGCCGCGCCGCAGCTCGGGGGGCGTCTCGGCACCTGGGACCGGCGGCTGTCCGACGGCAGCGAGGTGATCGTCGAGCACGGCTACCACGGCTTCTTCCGGCAGTACTACACGCTGCGCGACCTCCTGCGCCGCCTCGACCCGGAGCTCGGCTTCCTGCGCGACGTCGGCGGCTACCCGATCGCGAGCCGGCCCTCGGTCGGCTGGGAGCCCGAGGACTTCACCGCCCTGCCGCGCACACCGCTGCTCAACCTCGTCGCGCTGGTGCTGCGCAGCCCCAGCTTCAAGCTCGGCGAGCTGCGCCACGTCAACGCCGACGAGGCGCTGGCGATGCTGCACTACGACCCGGTCCGCACCTACGCCGAGCACGACCACCGCAGCGCCGCCGAGCTGCTCGACTCCCTCGGCTTCTCCGACCGCGGCCGGGCGATGCTCTTCGAGGTCTTCGCGCACTCGTTCTTCAACGTCGAGCAGCGGTACTCGGCGGCCGAGTTCCTCGCGATGTGCCACTTCTACTTCACCGGCAACCCCGAGGGCCTGGGCATGGACGCCCCGGTCGACGACTACCGCACGACGCTCTGGGACCCCTTCACCCGTCTGCTCGAGAAGCACGGGGCGACGGTGACGACGGGCGCGCGAGCGGTGTCGCTGCGCCCGGACGGGGCGCGCGGATGGGCGGTCGACGTCGAGGGCGAGCCCGCCCGGCAGGCGCGCCACCTCGTCGTCGCGACCGACGTGCCCGCCACCCGGGAGCTCGTCGCCGCCTCGCCGGAGCTGGCCGCCGCCGCGCCCGGGCTGGCCCGCCGGATCGCCGCGCTGCCCAGCGGCGAGCCGTACTTGGTGGCCCGCCTCTACTGCGAGGGCGACGTCGACCCCGCCCGCGCGCCGTTCACCGGCGTCACCCGCGAGCGCGTCCTGGACTCGGTGAGCCTGTTCCACCGGCTCGAGGGCGGGTCGGCGCGCTGGGCCCGAGAGCGCGGCGGGTCGGTCGTCGAGCTGCACTCCTACGCGTGCCCGCCCGCGGCGTCGCGCGACGAGCTGGTGGCCGCGATGCGCGAGGAGCTCACGGCGCTGTGGCCCGAGGCCGCGGACCTGCGGGTCCTCGACGCCGAGTCCCACCGCTACACCAACGCGCCCGGCTTCGACCCCGGCTACCACCTCGTGCGGCCCGGCGTCCTCACCGACGCCCGCGGCCTGCGCCTGGCCGGCGACTGGGTGGCGTGCGAGGTCCCGTCGGCGCTGATGGAGCGCGCGGCGGTCACCGCGGTCACCGCCGCCAACGACGTCCTGCGCGAGGAGGGCGCCGGCCCCGAGCCCATGCGCTCGATCCGGCCGCGGGGGGTGCTGGCGGGGCGTCGGTAGGGCGGGCCGGACCGGAGATCGCTCACACGGGGCGAGCGCGGCGAGCGGCGCGGGGACGCGATACCGTCTGCCCGCCGCCGGCGCAGGACCGGTGCGAGACCCGGGAGGACCCGCAGTGCCGAACCGACGGACGGCCGGTCGCACGGCGGCCCTGGCGGGCGTGCTGCTCGCCGGCGGCATCGCCCTGAGCGCCTGCGTGTTCCCCGCCGAGCCGGCTCCCGGGTCGCCGTCGAGCCCGAACGACTACTCGACGGGCGGTTTCCCGCCGCCCGGTCCCGCGCCGCAGCCGGGCGTCATCACCCCCGACCCGGTCGCGCCGCCCGCCCCCGCCGACGCGCCGCGTCCCGAGGAGGGCCCGGTGCCCACCGAGGGCCCGCCCACCAGCGTCGGCGACGAGCCGGAGCCCGTCCAGCCCGCGCCGCCGCCCGGCAGCTGACTCAGCGCTCCGGCGGGACGGTCGGGGTGCGCGCGCAGAGCAGCACGCCGACCACCCCGATCGCGCCGCTGACCGCGAACACGGCCAGCATCCCCGGGGAGGGCGTGCCGGTCACCGCGTCCCCGAGCAGCACGACCGCCGAGGTGCCCGGGACGAGCCCGATCGCGGTGCCGCCCAGGTAGTGGCGCCAGCGCACGCTGGTGAGCCCGAAGGTGTAGTTCAACGGGGCGAACGGGATCGCGGGCACGAGCCGCGCCGAGGTCACGGCGAGCAGGCCGCGGGCGGAGATCCTCTCCTCGAGGACCCGCACCCGGCCCGCCCCGAGGTGCCGCGCCGCCCGGCCCCCGAGGCGCCGGACCAGCGCGAACGCGGCCGCCGCGGACACCGTGCTGGCCACCAGGCACAGCGCGAGCCCCACCCACGGCCCGAACAGCAGGCCCGCCGACAGCGAGAACGCGGTGCGCGGCAGGGGCGTCGTCGTCACCACGGCGTGCACGAGCAGGAAGGTCACCGGCGCCCAGAGGCCGAGCACGGCGACGCGGTCGCGCACCTCGAGCGCCGTCGGCAACGGCACCGTGAGCAGGAGGACGACCACCGCGAGCGCGGCGGCGGCGAGCACGACCCAGCGAGCGGGGCCGGAGGTCAGGCGCAGCGCGGCCACCCCTCCACCTCGCCGGGACCAGGACCCCGTCGAGGGTACCTAGGCGACGCGCGTGAACAGGCCCTGGTAGGCGACGACGAGGCCGGCCGGGTCGACGGTGATGCCGTACTCGCCGTAGGTCGGGTCGGCGTAGGTGTAGGTCGCGAGACCCCGGGCGTCGTCGGGGCCGCGGCGGTAGACCTGGCGCACGCGGTGGACCGCCAGCGACGGCACGTCGAGCCACGCGACGTCGACGGTCGCCTCGCCGCCGACGGGCAGGCCCAGGCGGCGCACGGGCAGGGCGTTGGTCAGCGGCGACGCGGAGACGTCGACGTCGGTGCAGCCGCGCAGCTCGGGCCACGGGCGGCCGTCGAGGGACCACTCGCCGAGCTGGTCGACCGACAGCGTCACCCGCTCGAGCCCGTCGTCGGCGAGGACCTCGACGAACACGGTGCGGGTGAGCCACGCCCGGTCGGCCACGACGGAGAAGCGCAGCGACCAGGGTCCGGCGCCGTCGCGCATGACCGCCGAGCCGTCGAGGAGGTGCGCGCCGTCGGGGTGCTCGGCGTCGGGCGTGAAGTCGGAGACGGCGCCGTGGGCCAGGCCGTCGGCCACGTCGAGGCGACGCCACAGGGCGGAGTGCAGGGCCACCGGTGGATCGTGGCAGACACGGTGCGGACGATGGACGCGTGCCGGGCGTACACGCGTGGCACGATCACCGCGTCATCGGTCCGGCGCGGGGAGTCACCGGCGCGAGGAGGGAGCGTGCCCGAGGTGAGTGGTCCGTCGTCCGGCTCGTCGTCGGGAACGCCCGGCGAGGACGAGTCCCGGGAGGCGCGTGGCGACGAGCGCACGCCCCCCGAGGGCACGCCCGGCCCCTCGTCCGTCCCGGCCTGGGACCCGAGCGGCGGTGACGCCGGCCCGTCCGGTGCCGCCCCGACCGAGGTGCACCGGACGGGGGAGGGGCAGGGCTTCACCGCTCCCGACGCCGGGAGCGGCTCGAGCTTCGCCCAGCCGGAGTCGAGCCGGCCGACATCGGGCGACGCCGGGCAGGGTCCGGCGGGGTACGGGCAGCAGCCCGGCTACGGGCAGCCGGGTCAGCAGGGCTATGGGCAACCCGGGTACGGGCAGCCCGGTCCGGAGAGCTACGGCCCGGCCGGGCCGGGGAGCTACGGCCAGCAGCCGGGCTACGGCCAGCCCGGGTACGGCCAGCAGCCGGGCTACGGCCAGCCCGGGTACGGCCAGCCCGGGTACGGCCAGCCCGGTCAGCAGGGCTACGGGCAAGCCGGCTACGGGCAACCCGGGTACGGGCAGCCGGGCTACGGCCAGCCCGGCTACGGGCCGCCGGGCCAGCAGGGCTACGGCCAGCCCGGGTACGGCCAGCCCGGCTTCGGCGGCGTGCCGGCGCGGGCCCCCAAGCCCGGGATCGTGCCGCTGCGGCCGCTGGGCCTCGGCGAGATCCTCGACGGCGCGCTGGGCTACATCCGCGCACACCCCAAGATCGTGCTCGGGACGTCCGCGCTGGTCTCGGTGGTCAGCGGTCTCGCCCAGCTGCTCGTGACGCTGTTCGCGCCGGCCGCGACGCCCCCGCTCGGCGGGTCGGCGGATCTCTCGCGCGTCACCGGGCAGGTCGCGGGCTCGAGCGCCTCGTCGGGCATCACCGCCGTGATCACGCTGATCGCGACCGCGGTGCTCACGGGCATCGTCATGGTCGTCATCAGCCGTGCGGTGCTCGGCGCGCCGGTGGACGCCGGCGAGACCTGGCGGGCCGCCCGCACGCGCATCTGGGGCCTCATCGGCGTCGCCCTGCTGGTCGCCCTGATCATCTTCGGTGTCGTGCTCGTCGGCCTCCTCCCCGGGCTGCTCCTGCTGATCGCCGACCCGACCGTCGGGGCGATCGTCATCGGCGTCGGCGCGCTGGCCGCGATCGTCGTCGCGATCTGGCTCGCGGTGATGCTGTCGCTGGCCACGCCCGCCTACGTGCTCGAGGGCATCGGGGTGATCGAGGCGCTGCGCCGGTCGTGGTTCCTCGTCAAGGGGCGCTTCTGGCCGGTGCTCGGTATCCAGCTGCTCGGCGCGATCATCGCGTTCGTCGTCTCGGCGATCATCGCGGTGCCGTTCGGCATCATCGGCGGGATCGCGGCGTTCGGCGGCGGCGGCGGGGGCGTGACACCGCTGCCGCTGCTGCTCCTCACAGCGCTCGGCGGGATCATCGCGAGCACGCTGACGACGCCGTTCCAGGCAGGGGTCACCGGCCTCCTCTACGTCGACCAGCGCATGCGCCGCGAGGGCTTCGACATCGAGCTGCAGCGGGCCGCGGCCGGCGGGCGCTGAGGGACCTGCGTTGATGGACCCGCGCTGATGGACCCGGTGGTGCCCACCGTCCCCGGCGCGCCCGCCCCCGGGACGGTGCCGATCGACATCGGCGCCGATCCCGCCCGCGAGCTCGCCCGCGAGGAGCTCGCGCGGCGGGCCTACCAGGAGGCCGCGCCGGACCCGGTCACGGCGGGGCTGCAGTGGCTCGCCCGACGCCTGGACGAGCTGCTGCGTGCCGCCTCCGACATCTCGCCCGGCGGCGGGTGGGGGCTGCTGGTGCTCGTGGCGGTGCTGGTGGTCGTGGTGGTGCTGGTGCGGCGCCGCTTCGGGCCGGTGGCGCGCACCGCGGCCGCGTCGGGGGCCGTGCTCGGCGACACCGTCCGCACCGCCGACGAGCACCGCCGCCTCGCCGACCGCCACGCCGCCGCCGGCGCCTTCGACGACGCGGTGCGCGAGCGGATGCGGGCGATCGTGCGCTCACTCGAGGAGCGCACGATCCTCGAGCCCCGCCAGGGCCGCACGGCCGGCGACGCGGCGCGCGAGGGCGGGCGGGTGCTGCCCGCCGCGGCCGGGGAGCTGCTCGAGGCCGCGCGGCGGTTCGACGAGACGGTCTACGGCGGCCGCCCGGCCGACGCCGACACCGACGCCCGCCTGCGCGCGGTCGACGCCGCCGTCGCCGCCACCCGCGCGGTGGAGCCCGCGTGACCGACCGCGCGCCCGGCCCGCCGCCCGCCCCGCCGCCCGATCCGACGGCCACCCCGCCGCCCGATCCGACGGCCACCCCGCCGCCCGGTCCGGCGCCCGATCCGCCGCGCGCCCCGGTGATCAACGGGGACTCCCGGCGCCTAGAGGCAGCGAACAGCGCGTTCGCTGCGTCCCGGACCCGCCGCTGGCGCGGGCCGGTGCTGGTGGTGGCGGCGGTGTTGGTCGGCGCGCTGGTCATCGCCGTGCTCGGCGCCGCGCCCCGCACCGGCGGGCTGGACCCCGAGGCCGCGTCGCCCGAGGGCTCGATGGCCCTGGCGCGCCTGCTCACGGGGCAGGGGGTGCGGGTCGAGCCCGTCGCCGACCTCGACGCCGCGACCGCCGGCCCCGGCCGCACGGTGCTCGTGACCTTCCCCGAGCGGATGAGCACCCGCCAGCGCCAGGCCCTCGCGGCGTCGGGGGCCGACCTCGTCGTCGTCCGCCCCGACGAGCGCTCGCTCGCCGCGCTGGCCCCGACCGTGCGCCCCGAGCTGCTCGCCCTCCCCGAGCCCACCGACCCCGCCTGCGGGCTGCCGGCGGCCGTCCGCGCGGGCCCGGTCGACCTCGCCGGCGCCGCCTACGCCACCGACGACCCGACCGCCCAGCGCTGCTACCCCGTCGAGGAGCCGGTCGGCGCGAGCTCGCTCGTCGCGGTCCGCGACCGCGGGCGCACCGTCACCGTCGTCGGCGACGCCGCGCCCTTCACCAACGACGTCCTCGACGAGCAGGGCAACGCCGCGCTCGCGCTCAACCTCCTCGGCGCACACCCCGACCTGCTCTGGTACCTGCCGGTCCCGCCGCCGGCCGAGCCCGGCCAGGAGCGCAGCACCACCGAGCTCCTGCCGAGCGGGTGGATCTGGGGGCCGGTGCAGCTGCTCGTCGCGGGCCTCGCGGTGGCGCTGTGGCGGGGCCGGCGACTCGGGCCGGTGATCACCGAGGACCTGCCGGTCGTGGTCCCCGCGGGCGAGACCGTGCGGGGCCGGGCACGCCTCTACCGGCGCGCCGGGGCCCGCGACCGCGCCGCGGCGGCCCTGCGCGGGGACGCCGTGCGCGACTTGGCGGCGCGGCTCGGTGTCCCGCGCGGCGCGGGCACGCGGGCCGTGGTCGACGCCGTCGCCGCCCGGTCGGGCCGCTCGGTGGCCAAGGTCGGCGGGGTCCTCGACGGGCCCGTCCCCGCCGACGACGCGGCGCTCGTGGCCCTCGCCGGCGACCTCGACGCGCTGCGCCGCAGCGTGCGCGGGACGAACGGGGCCGCGACGGAGACAGCGACGGAGACAGCACCGCGCGACGCACGGGATCCGGCGCCGTGATCGGATGGCGCACGGCGGGGCCGCGGGGTCCCGGGAGGGGAGGGCCGCGTGACGGGCGCGGGCGACACGACGGTCACGAGCACCACGACGGACACCGCCGACCGGACCGTCGGCGGCGACGAGGCGCGCGAGGCCCTGCTGGCGCTGCGCCGCGAGGTGGCCAAGGCCGTCGTCGGGCACGACGCCGCGGTGACCGGGCTCGTCATCGCCCTCCTGAGCCGGCGCCACGTGCTGCTCGAGGGCGTGCCGGGCGTCGCGAAGACCCTGCTCGTGCGGTCGGTCGCCGCCGCGCTGTCGCTCGAGGACCGGCGCGTCCAGTTCACCCCCGACCTCATGCCCGGCGACGTCACCGGCTCGCTGGTCTACGACGCCCGCAGCGCCGAGTTCTCGTTCCGGCCCGGCCCGGTGTTCACGAACCTCCTGCTCGCCGACGAGATCAACCGCACCCCGCCGAAGACCCAGGCGTCGCTCCTGGAGGCGATGGAGGAGTTCCAGGTCTCGGTCGACGGGGTGCCGCGCCCGCTGCCCGACCCGTTCGTCGTCGCCGCGACCCAGAACCCGGTCGAGTACGAGGGCACCTACCCGCTGCCCGAGGCCCAGCTCGACCGGTTCCTGCTCAAGCTCGTGCTGCCCCTGCCCGCCCGCGACGACGAGATCCGGATGCTGGGCCGCCACGCCGAGGGCTTCGACCCCCGCGACCTCGCCGCGGCCGGCGTCCGCCCGGTGGCCGGGCCGGAACACCTGCGCGCCGCACGGGCCGCGGTGTCCCGGGTGACGGTCCGGCCGGAGGTGCTCGCCTACGTCGTCGACCTGTGCCGCGCGACGCGCTCCTCGCCGTCGCTGCGCCTCGGCGTCTCGCCCCGCGGGGCGACGGCGCTGCTGCTCGCGGCGCGCTGCTGGGCGTGGCTGTCGGGGCGGGCGTTCGTGACCCCGGACGACGTGCAGGCCCTCGCCCCGCCCGTCCTGCGCCACCGCGTCGCCGTCCGCGCCGAGGCCGAGCTCGAGGGCGTGACCGCCGACGGGGTCGTGTCCGGGGTGCTCGGCGCCGTGCCGGTGCCGCGCTAGCGGCGATGGCGGTCACCGGGCGCCTCGCGCTCCTCGTCGCCCTGGGGGCGCTGGTCGTGGGCCTCCTCTGGCCCTCGGGCACCGGGGTGCTCGTGGTGTCCGGGGTGCTGGCGCTCGCCGCGGCCGTCGACGCGCTGGTCGCGGTGCCGGTGCGCAGCCTGCGGCTCGAGCGCGAGCGCGACGGGATCGCCACGCTGCGCCTCGGGACGTCGCTGGAGGTCGCGCTGCGCGTCGCGAACCCGGGCCGCCGCCGGGCGAGCCTCGTGCTGCGCGACGCCTGGGAGCCCTCGGCGGGCGCGGTGCCGGCGCGTCACCGGGTGGTGGTGCCGGCGGGGGAGCGGCGCCGGGTGGTGACGACGCTGACCCCGACCCGGCGGGGCGACCGGGACGCCGTGCGGGTCACGGTCCGCTCGATCGGCCCGCTCGGGCTCGCCGCCCGCCAGGGGCGTCGCGACGTCCCGGCCCGTGTGCGGGTGCTGCCCGCGTTCGGGTCGCGGCGCCACCTCCCGTCCCGGCTCGCCCGGCTGCGCGAGCTCGACGGCCGGCGGGCGGTGCAGATCCGCGGGCAGGGCACCGAGTTCGACTCGCTGCGCGAGTACGTCGCCGGCGACGACGTGCGCTCCATCGACTGGCGCGCCTCGGCGCGCTCGACCGACCTGGTGGTGCGGACCTGGCGCCCCGAGCGCGACCGGCACGTGCTCGTCGTCATCGACACCGGCCGCAGCGCCGCGGGCCGGGTCGGCGACGCCCCGCGGCTGGACGCGGCCCTCGACACCGCGCTGCTGCTCGCCGCGCTCGCCTCCCGGGGCGGCGACCGCGTCGACCTGCTCGCCCTCGACCGCGAGGTGCGGGCCTCGGTGCTCGGCGCGACGGCGGGCGACCTGCTCCCCGCGCTGGTCACGGCCATGGCGCCGCTGGAGCCGCGCCTCGTCGAGACCGACATGCGGCTGCTCGCGACCGCGGCGCTGGCGCGGGCCGGTCGGCGCAGCCTCGTCGTGCTCGTCACCGGGCTCGACGAGGCGGCGGTGAGCGAGGGCCTCGACCCCGTCCTCGGGCCCCTGCTGCACCGCCACACCCTGTTGCTGGCCGCGGTCGCCGACCCCGAGCTCGCGACGATGGCGGCGGGCCGCGGGGACGCCGAGGCCGTCTACACCGCGGCCGCGGCCGGCGCGGCGCGCGATGCCCGCCGGCGCACCGCCGAGCGGCTCGCCCGGCGCGGCGTGGAGATCGTCGACGCGGGCCCCGAGGACCTGCCCCCGGCCGTCGCCGACCGCTACCTGGCGCTCAAGGCCGCGGGCCGGCTCTAGCCGAAGTCGGCGGGCGAGAACGCGCGGGGCTCGACCAGCACCAGCCAGTTCCCGGAGTTGTCGCGCATGACGGCCTCGACGCCGTAGGGGCGCTCGGCGGGCTCCTGGGTGAACTCGACGCCGAGCTTCGTCAGGCGCTCGTACTCGGCGCGGCAGTCGTCCGTGGTGAGCCCGAACCCGCCCATCGACCCCTTCGCGAGCGCGCGGCGCACGGCGGTCGCCATCTCCTCGTCGAGCGGCGGGCCGGGGACCATCAGCGTCACCTCGAGCTCGGGCTGCTCCGGGTGCTTGACCGTCACCCAGCGGAAGCCCTCGCCCATGCTGACGTCGGTGCCCTCCACGAACCCCATCACGTCGCAGTAGAACTTCTTCGCCTCGTCCTGGTCGGTGACGTACAGCGTGAGCAGCGAGATGTTGGTGATCATGCGGAGGATTCTCCTCGCGCGGGGCCGGGTCCCGGCTTCTCCGGAGTTGCTCGGTCCGAGAGGCCGTGCATCATCACGAAGCAGCCCGGGATGCGCGGCGGCCCGGTGGGCGCCCAGCGCGCCTGGTACTCCGACGGGCTGCACCCCACGAGGCGGCGGAACCGCGTCGAGAACGACCCGAGCGCCGAGTACCCGACGAGCCAGCAGACCTCGGTGACGGTGAGGTTCGTGGCGCGCAGCAGGTCCTGGGCTCGCTCGACGCGGCGCTCGGTGAGGTAGGCGTGCGGGGTGCGGCCGTAGGTGCGGGCGAAGCAGCGCAGGAAGTGGAACTTCGACAGGCCCGCCGTGGCGGCGAGCGCGTCGAGGTCGAGCGGCTCGGCGTAGTGCCGGTCGATGCGGTCGCGCGCGCGGCGCAGGCCGACGAGCAGGTCCTCGGGGACGGCCACCGCCCTCACCCCGTCGCCGGCAGGGCTGCCCCGCGCCGGTCGGCGGCGAGGTCGGCGAGCGCCGGCGCCGTCGGGCCGTGGCGGCGCACCAGCACCACGCCCCACAGCACGTACGCGACGAACCCGAGCTCGGCGAGCACCCCGATCCCGATCCGCGCCGCGGTCGGCAGCCCCGACGGCGTCACGAACGCCTCGATCACCCCGGAGACGAGCAGCAGCACCCCGACCCCGAGCGCCACCCCGACGGTCGTGCGGCCCTGGCGCGCGAGCGACTCCGAGCGGGTCAGCGGGCCGGGGTCGATCCACGACCAGCCCAGCCGCAGCCCCGCCCCGGCCGCGACGAACAGCGCGGTGAGCTCGAGCAGGCCGTGCGGGGTGATGAGCCCGAAGAACAGGTCGGCGCGCCCGTTGGCGGCGAGGATCCCGCCCGAGATCCCGATGTTGACGACGTTCTGCAGCAGCACCCACAGCACCGGCAGGACCAGCACGCCCGACACGAGGCAGACGGCGGCGAGCCAGACGTTGTTCGTCCACACCCGCGCCGCGAACGAGGACGCCGGGTTCGAGCTGTAGTACGAGGCGAAGTCCTCCTCGACGAGCTGCCGGGTCTCCTCCGGCGGCAGCAGCGCGGCCTGGACGTCGGGGGAGCGCGCCACCCACACCCCGACCGCCACCATGACGACCGAGCACACCGTCAGCGTCGTCAGCCACCACCGCCACGACGCGGCGAGCGCGACGGCGAAGCCGACACCGGCGAAGCGGGTGAGGTCGCGCCACGACGCCGTCGCCGACCCGGTGATCGCCGTCCGGGCCCGCGCGACCAGCGTCGACAGTCGCGCGACCAGCGCCGGGTCGGGCGAGGTTGACCGCACGACCGACAGGTGGGTGGCCGTCCGCTCGTAGAGCGCGACGACCTCGTCGACCTCGGCGCCGGTCCAGCGGCGGCGGTCGAGCAGGTCCGCCAGGCGGTCCCACTCGGGCCGGTGCGCGGCCACGTACGCGTCGACGTCCACGATCACGGATCCTCCCACCGATCCGCCCGCCCGCTGGCACGATGGCGCCGTGGACCGGGTGGTGATCGGCGAGGCCGTCGAGCTGGACGTGCGCACCGCCCGGCTGCCCAGCCGCGCGCTCGGCCTCGCACTGGACGTGATCATCATGATCGCGCTGCTGGTGGCGGTGCTGCTGACGATGTCGCTGGCCGGGGCGGAGGTCGACGAGGCGCTCGGGGCGGCGGTCAGCATCGTCATCACGGTCGGCGTGTTCGTCGGCTACCCGCTGCTCTGGGAGACGCTGACGCGCGGCCGCTCGCCCGGGAAGTACGCGATGGGGCTGCGGGTGGTGCGCACCGACGGCGGGCCGATCGTGTTCCGCCACGCCCTGGCCCGCGCGCTGGCCGGGTTCATCGTCGACTTCGGGCTGCTCTCGCTGTTCACGGGGCTGGTCGGGGTCGTGGTGTCGGCGAGCTCGGCGCGCGGCCAGCGGGTCGGCGACCTGCTCGCCGGCACCGTCGTCGTCCGCGAACGGCTCCCCGGCTCGGCCCTCGACGGCCTCCCGCCCGCCGACCCGCGGTTGGCCGCCTGGGCCCGGCAGTGCGAGCTGGCCCTGCCCGACGACCTCGCCCTCGCCGCCCGCCAGTTCCTCGTCCGCGCGGCCCAGCTCGCCGGCCCCCGCCGCGCCGAGCTGGGCGCCCTCCTGGCCGCCGACGTCGCCGCCCGCGTCGCCCCGCCCCCGCCGCCCGGCGTCCCGCCCGAGGCCTACCTGCTCGCGGTGCTGGGGGAGCGGCGGCGGCGGGAGTCCGCGCGGCTCGGGGCGACGCCGTGGGCCGGGGCCCCGACCGACGGCTCCGGAACCTCAGCCGGCATGCAGCCGGCGTACGCCGCCGCACCCGGGCCGGGCCTCCCGGCGGGGCACGGCTCGCCCCGGCTCGCCGGCCCCGTCCCACCACCCGCACCGGTGCCGACCTCGCCCTGGCCCGGCGCCGCCGCCGCACCGTCAGCACCGTCGGCCTCGCCGTGGGCGGCCGGCCCGCCGTCGGAGGCGCCGGCGCCCTCGAGCTCGACGGGCTTCGCGCCGCCGGGCTGAGGACCGGCCCGCAGGGAGGAGCCGCCGCGTCTCGGACCAGCCCGTGTGCCCCGACGAGCCGGTGGCGGACCCGTGTCCTCGGGACACGGGTCGCGTCTCGACGAGCCGCGGTCGAGCCCGGGGCTCGCTCCGACGGGACGCTCCGGGCACCGACGCACCTTTCGGACACCGGCCGGCGCGGGCGGCACCCCGCGGCCGGGTCCGGCCCGCCTCCTTGTCACGATCGGGGCGTGTCCCCCGACCCGGCCGCGAGCCCGGCCACCGACGCCGGCGCGTCGGAGGAGCCGGGCCGGCGCCGGCCCGGGATCGCCGTCGCCGCGCCGGTCCTCGGCGCGATGGCGCTGGTCAGCGCCTGGACCGGGTGGGGCGGGCTCGCGCTGGGCCTGCTCGCGGTGGTCGTCGCGCTCGCCGCCCTGGCCCGCCTGCGCGGTCGTCCCGGCCGGCGCGGTCCGGTGGCCGGGCTCGCGCTCGGGGTCGTCGCCGTCGCGGTCGCGGTGGCGGTCGAGGGGAGCACGCTCGCCGGGGCCGTCACCTACCTCGAGACCGGCGGGGTCCGCACCCTCGACGAGTGCATGCGCCAGGCGCAGAACGAGAAGGAACAGCACGTCTGCAAGTCCCAGCACCTCGAGGAGTACCGCGCCCGCTATCCCGACCGGCTCGATCCGTGAGTCGACGCGCGCTGGTGGCGGGCACGGTCGCGCTCGGCCTGCTCGCGTCGGCGGTGGCGGTGGTCGTCCGCGGCCCGCGCGGCTACCCGGAGCTCGGTCTCGCGGACCCGGGGGCGGTGGTCCGGGTGCTGGTCCCGGTGCTGCGCACGGTCGTGGACCTCGCGGCGTCGGCGACGATCGGGGGGCTGCTCGTCGCGCTCGTCGTCGCCACCCCCGCCGTCGGCGCCGGCGCGTTCAGCGACACCGGCCGGCGCGCCCTCCGCGTGGCGCGCGGGGCCGCGTGGGTCGGCGCGGGCGCGGCGGCGCTCTCGGTGCCCGCGAGCCTGGCCGACTCCACCGGCGGGCGGGTCCCGCTGGGCCCGGACCTCGTCACCGTGATGCTCGCGCGCGGCGAGCCGGTGAGCTGGCTCCTCGCCGCCGTCCTCGGGGTGGTGACGGCGGTCGCGTCGGGTGAGGTCCGGCGCTGGAGCGGCGGCGCGGGCGTACTCGCGGTGGCCGTGGCGGCCCTGCTGGTCCCGGTGGCGACCGGGCACGCGGCGGACGGCGTCGGCCACGACCTGGCCCTGCCGGCGACGGCCGGGCACGTGGTCGCCGCCGCGGTGTGGACCGGCACGCTCGCGGTGCTCGCCCTGGTCGGGGGCGACGGGAGAGCGCGGTGGCGGGCCGCGCGGATCGGCACGGCCGCCGGCGCGGTCACGATCGCCTCCGGGGTGCTCGCCGCCGTCGTCGCCCTCACCGGCCCCGGCGGCGCGTCCGCGGGCCTCGACTGGACCGTCCTCGTCCTGCTCACCGCCGCGCTCGGCGTGCTCGCGGCCGGGGTGCTGTGGCGCCGGCGCGCCGGCCGCGCCGCCTGGCCGGTCGAGCTCGCGGTCCTCGCCGTCGTCACGGGCCTGTCGGCGGTCGCGACGCGGGCGGTGCCGCCGGTCCAGGCGCCGGGCGCCGCGACCACGCCGACGGCGGTCCTCGGTTACGGGCTCGCGGCCGCGCCCACCCCGGCGGTCCTGTCCACCTCCTGGCGCCCCGAGCTCGCCTCGCTGACGCTGGCGGTCCTCGTCGCCGCGCTCTACGCCGGGGGCCTGCGCCGCCTCGCCCGCGAGGGCGCCCGGTGGCCGCTCGGGCGCAGCGTCGCGTGGTTCGCGGGGTGCGCGCTGCTCGTCGTCGCCACGTCGTCGGGGCTCGGGCGGTACGGACCGGCGGTGCTCAGCGTCCACATCGCGGGACACATGCTCGTCGCCACGGCGGTGCCGCTGCTCTGGGCGCTCGGTGCGCCGGTGATCCTCGCGCGCCGGACGCTGCCCGAGGCGCCGCCCGGGGGACCGGAGGGCCCGGCGGACTGGCTGGAGCACCTGCTCGCGGCGGCGACCCTGCGCCGGGCGAGCCACCCCGTCGTGGCGCTCGCGCTCGTCGTCGGCTCGCCGGCGCTGCTCTACCTGACCCCGGTGTTCGCGCTGACCCAGCCGCTCGGGTGGCTGCAGCCGCTGATGACGCTGTGGTTCCTGCTGGTCGGGGTGCTGTTCCTGGGCCCGCTGGTCGCCGGGCCGCCGGACGGGCCGGGCCTGCCGCACCTCGCGCGGCTGACGTTCCTGCTGGCGTCGATGCCGGTGCACGCGCTGGTCGGGCTGGCGCTGCTCGCCGCGGACCACCCGGTGTCACGGACGCCGGTGCTCCCCGCCGACGGCGGCAGCGGGCAGCTCTTCGTCGACGACTTCTTCGTGCGCCTGCGCCTGCCCTGGGCTCCGGACCTGCTCGCCGACCAGCACCTTGCCGGCGTCCTGACGTGGCTGCTCGGCGACCTCCCGCTGCTCGCCGGGGTGCTCGCGGTGCTCGTCGCGTGGTCGCGGCACGCCCGCACCGAGCACGCCGACGTCCTCGTGGGGCTCGGGTCACGCGGAACTGTCCCACGATGTGAGAGAGGTTTCCTGCGGAGTGGGCCTCGATAGCGTAGACAAGGACCCGTGCGAACCCGTCGACGCTGGGCCGTCCTCGCCGCGGGCGTCGCGGCGCAGACCGCCGCGTCCGCCGTGGTCTACGGCGTCCCGTTCCTCGTGCCGAGCCTGCGCGACGAGCGCGGGCTCTCCCTCGCCGCGGTCGGCGTCGTCGTCGCGGCCCCGACGCTCGGGCTCCTCGTCGCGCTGATCGCCTGGGGCGCGGTGGTCGACCGGGTCGGCGAGCGCCTCCCGATGGCGCTCGGCCTCGGCGCGTGCGGGCTCGTCACCGGCGGGCTCGCGCTGCTCGCGCCGTCGTCGCTGACGATCGCGATCGCCCTGCTGGTGCTCGCCGGCATCGGGGCGGCGTCGGTCAACGCGGCGAGCGGGCGCCTGATCATGGGCTGGTTCGACGTCGAGGAACGCGGCCTCGCCATGGGCATCCGCCAGACCGCGCAGCCCCTCGGGGTCGCCGCGGCCGGGCTCGTGCTGCCGACCCTCGCGGCGCGCGAGGGCTCGCTGCCGGCCCTGGGCTGGCCGGCGCTCGCGTGCGTGGTGTGCGCGGTCGTCGTCGTGCTCGTCGCCGCCGACCCGCCGCGCACCCCCCGCGCCGCCGGCGAGGCCCCGCCCGCCTCGCCGTACCGCAGCGCGGTGCTGCCCCGGGTGCACGCCGCGAGCGCGCTGCTCGTGCTGCCGCAGTTCGCGGTGTCGGCGTTCTCGCTGGAGTACCTGGTCCGCGAGCAGGGCTGGTCGCCGGGCGCGGCGGGCGTGTTCGTCGCCGTCGCGCAGCTGGCCGGGGCGGGCGGGCGGATCGCGAGCGGCTGGTGGTCCGACCGGGTGGGCTCGCGGCTGCGCCCCATGCGCCTGCTCGCCGTCGCCAGCGCCGGGGTGCTCCTCGTCTTCGCGCTCGGCGACCTCACCCTCGGGCTGGTCGCGGTGGCCGCCATCGCCGCGGGGTCGGTCATCACCGTGGCCGACAACGGCCTCGCCTTCACCGCCACCGCCGAGATCGCCGGCACCGCCTGGTCCGGGCGCGCCCTGGGCGTGCAGAACACCACCCAGAACATCGTCGCCACCGCCGCGCCGCCGGTGCTCGGCGCGATCATCGGCGTCTCGAGCTACGCCGCCGGGTTCGCCGTCGCCGCCCTGGCGCCGCTCGCGGCCATCCTCGTCACCCCCGTCGCGTCGGAGCCCGTGCCCGAGCGGGTCGCCGCCCGCGCCGCAGCAGGCCCCGACGGCGGAGAATGATCGGGTGTACTGGACCCTGCGCCGCGCGGTCGACGCCGACGCCGACCGCATCGGCGAGATCACCGTCGCCGGCTGGCGCCACGCCTACCGCGGCATCGTCGCCGACGACCGGCTCGACGCCCTCGACCCCGCCGAGGTCGCGGAGCGCCGCCGCGAGGCGATCGCCGCGCCGGAGCCGATGGCGGTGTTCGTCGCCGACGACGAGCAGGGCCGGGTGCGGGGCTACTGCACCGTCGGCCCGTCGACCGACCCCGACCTCGCCGGGGACACCACGGCGGCGACCAGCGGCGTGCTCTACACCCTCTACCTCGATCCCGAGGTGATCGGCACCGGCGCGGGCGGACTGCTCCACGACGCGGGCGTCGCGCACCTGGCGGCGGCCGGCTTCGCCCGCGCCACCCTCTGGGTCTACACCGCGAACACGAGCGCCCAGGC
The DNA here is from genome assembly GCF_028737255.1 of Actinomycetospora straminea. GTDB lineage: Bacteria > Actinomycetota > Actinomycetes > Mycobacteriales > Pseudonocardiaceae > Actinomycetospora > Actinomycetospora straminea. The sequence goes on from NZ_JAQZAN010000018.1 coordinate 130,957, forward strand.
CTTCTACGCCCACCGCGGCTGGTACGCCGACGGCGAGCCCTACCAGGGGCCGGGCTGGTCGGCGCCCGCCACGCGCTGGGCCAAGGACCTCTAGACGGCCCTCACACCAGGAACCGGAACGCCGGCGACCCCGGCTCCAGCGCCTCGATCTGCAGCGGCGAGCGGGCCATGCGCTCGAGCAGGGGCTCGAGGTCGTCACGCGCCCCGATCTCGACGCCGACCAGCGCCGGGCCCGACTCGCGGTTGTCCTTCTTGACGTACTCGAAGCGCGTGACGTCGTCGTCGGGGCCGAGCACCTCGTCGAGGAAGCGCCGCAGCGCGCCGGGCTCCTGCGGGAACTCGACGAGGAAGTAGTGCTTGAGGCCCTGGAAGCGCAGCGAGCGCTCGATGACCTCGGCGTAGCGCGAGACGTCGTTGTTGCCGCCCGAGAGGACGACGACGACGCGCTCGCCCGGCACGAGGTCGAGGCCCGGACCGTCGGGGCGGATCGCGGCGCCGGCGAGCGCGCCCGCGGGCTCGGCGATGATCCCGTCGGTCTGGTAGAGCGCGAGCATCTCGGTGCAGACCAGGCCCTCGTCGACGGCGACGAGCTCGGCGCCCGAGCGGCGGATGAGCGGGTAGGTCACGGCGCCGGCCTTGCGCACGGCCGCGCCGTCGACGAACCGGTCGAAGCCGTGCTCGTCGAGCACCACCGGGCTGCCCGCGTGCAGGGCGGCGGCGACGTTGCGCGCCCCGGCGGGCTCGACGCCGATGACCCGCGTGCGGGGGTGGGTGGCCTGCAGCCAGGTGGCGGTGCCGGCGAGCAGCCCGCCGCCGCCGACCGGCACGACGACGGTGTCCGGCGCCTCGCCGCCGAGCTGCTCGACGATCTCGGCCATCACCGTGGCCTGGCCGGCGACGGTGCGCGTGTCGTCGAAGGCCGGCACGAGCGTCGCGCCCGTCTCCTCGGCCCACCGCGTCGCCGCGGCCGACGACTCGTCGTAGGTGTCGCCGTCGACGACGAGGTCGATCATCTCGCCGCCGAGCGCCACGATCCGCTCGCGCTTCTGGCGCGGCGTCGTCGACGGGATGACGACGCGCCCGGCGACCCGGTGCGCGGCGCACGCGAACGCGAAGCCCTGCGCGTGGTTGCCGGCGCTCGCGCACACCACTCCGGCGGCGCGGGAGTCCTCGTCGAGCTGGCTGATGAGGTTGTAGGCGCCGCGCAGCTTGTAGGAGCGGCCGACCTGGAGGTCCTCGCGCTTGAACCACACCTCGGTGCCCGTGGCGGCGGACAGGCGCGGGTTGCGCTGCAGCGGGGTCCGCTCGGCAATACCGGACAGACGCTCCGACGCCTCGAGCACCTGCTTCTCGAAGGTCGTACCGCCGTCGCGCGCCATGGGTGTCCCGCTCCTCGTCTCACCAGGGGTTGCGGTCGATGGTAGGTGTCCCCGGATGCGCCGTCCGGCCGTACCCCGGGAGATGCCCGGGTCGCGTACGTCGAGACGCTGACGACAGCGGCCTCCCCGGCCCCTAGCGTGCCCGGGGTGACCCTGGATGTCCGGTCCTGGCGGCCCCCCGCGGCCGACGTCGCCCTGGCCGCGGCGCTCGCGGTCGCGACGGTCCTCGGCACGGTGCTCGTCGCGCAGCCGAGTGATCGTCCCTGGTGGCCCGGCGGCGCCGCCCTCATCGTGGCCACCGCGACGGCGCTCGTCTGGCGTCGCCGCGCCCCGGTGCTCGTGCTCGCCTCGACGCTGGCCACCGTCGCGCCCTACTACTGGATGGCCTACCCCGACGGGCCGGCCTCGCTGATGGTGGCCGTCGCGATGTACACGGTCGCGACCCGGCTGAGCTGGCCGCGCTCGACGGCGATCGGGGTCGTGCTCTTCGCGGTGTGGGTCACCCTCGACCGCCTGATCTCGCTGCGCGAGGGCGCCGTGGACGCGCCCGACCGCGACCGCTTCATGTGGATCATCGTCACCGTGGCCGTCGGCGTCGCCGTCGGGGGCCTGCGGCGCGCCCAGACCGCGGCCACCGAGCAGGCGCAGGAGCAGGCGCGGCGACGGGTGGAGCAGGAACGCCTGCGCCTGGCCCGCGAGGTCCACGACGTCGTCTCGCACAGCCTCGCGATGATCGCGGTGCAGGCCGGCGTCGGTGCCCACGTCGCCGACCGCCGCCCCGAGCAGGCCGTCGCCGCCCTGCTCGAGATCAAGGAGGCCAGCCGGGCGGCGCTCGCGGAGCTGCGCACCACGCTCGACGTGCTGCGGGAGTCCGAGCCGGCCGACGCGCCGGGGCTCGCGCGCCTCGACGAGGTGGCGCGGGTCGCGGGGCTGGCGGGCGTCGAGGTCGAGGTCCGGGGGAGCGCGGGACGCCCCGACCCGGTGGTCGACGGCGCGGCGTTCCGGATCGTGCGCGAGGCGGTCACCAACGCCGTGCGCCACGCCCGGCAGGCGCGCCGGGTCGTCGTCGACCTCGCCCACGACGGCGGCGACGTGCGGGTCCGGGTGGCCGACGACGGCGGGCCGGTCGAGGCCGTGACGCCGGGGCACGGCCTGCGGGGGCTCGCCGAGCACGCCGCCGCGGTGGGCGGGCGGTCGACGGTGGCGCCCGGACCGGACGGGGTGGTCGTCGAGGCGGTGCTGCCGGCGGTGTCCCGGTGACCACCGTGGCACTGGCCGACGACCAGCAGCTCGTCCGCGCCGGCCTGCGTGTCCTGCTCGAGACCGAGGACGGCTTCACCGTGGTCGGCGAGGCGGCCGACGGCGACGAGGCGGTCGCCCTCGTGCGCGCCACCCGTCCCGACGTCGCGGTGATGGACGTGCGCATGCCCGGCGTCGACGGGCTCACCGCGCTGGAGACGATCGTCGCCGACCCGGAGCTCGCGGCCACCGCCGTGCTCGTGCTGACCACCTTCGACCTCGACGAGTACGTCTACCGCGCGCTGCGCGCCGGCGCCTCGGGCTTCCTGCTCAAGGACGCCGAGCCGGCCGACCTCGTGCGCGCCATCGCGCTGGTGGCGCGCGGCGACGCGCTGCTGGCGCCGACCGTCACCCGCCGCCTCATCGGGGAGTTCGCCCGCCGGCCGCAGCCGCACGTGTCCGCGGCGCGCCTGGACGTCCTCACCCCGCGCGAGCGGGAGGTCCTCGCGCTGGTCGGCGCCGGGCTCACCAACGACGAGATCGCCGCGCGCCTCGTCATCAGCACCGCCACCGCCCGCACCCACGTCGGGCGGCTGCTCACCAAGCTCGACGCCCGCGACCGCCCGGCGCTCGTGGTGATCGCCTACGAGACCGGGGTGTGCGCTCCGCGCAGGTGAGCACTTCGGAGTGCTGGAGCACTTCTTTCTGCTCACGAGCGCGGAGCGCACCTCGGGGTCCGTACGTCCCGAGGCGTACGCGCCGGACACGTCGCCGGGCCGACGCCCCGGTACCCCGGTCCCGGCGACGCTTCGCCCGTGTCCCCCCTGTCCCGGCGCTCCTTCCTCGGCGCCACCCTCGCGGCCGGCGCCGTGGCCGGGCTCGCCGCGGCCGGCTGCTCCACCGGCGCGCCGCCGGTCCGGTCCCGGCCGCCGGCGCGCCCGCTCGCGATCCCTCCTCTCGCGCCGTCGTCGACCGACGCCGGTGGCCGTCGGGTGTTCGCCCTGACCGCCGCCCCCGGCACGTCGACGTTCCTCGACGGCCTCGCGACCCCGACCTGGGGCTACGGCGGCCTGCCCTTCGGCGGGCCGACGCTCCGGGTCCGGCGCGGCGAGGAGGTCGTCGTGCGCGTCACCAACCGCCTGCCCGAGACCACGACCACCCACTGGCACGGCATGACCCTGCCCGCGCGGATGGACGGCGGCCCGCACCAGCCGATCGCCCCCGGCGCGACCTGGGAGGCGTCGTGGCGCGTCGACCAGCCCGCAGCGACGCTCTGGTACCACCCGCACCCGCACGGGGCGACCGAGCGCCACGTCCACCGCGGCCTGTCCGGCCTGGTCCTCGTCGTCGACGACGTCCCCGTCGCCCTGCCCGACCGCTACGGCGTCGACGACGTCCCGGTCGTGCTCACCGACCGCAGCTTCACCCGCGACGGCGCGTTCGACGAGCAGCACCGCAACGCCGTCGGCCTGCTCGGCGACACGGTGCTGGTCAACGGCACGGTCGCGCCCTACCTCGACGTGCGGACCACCCGGGTGCGGCTGCGGGTGCTCAACGCCTCACCCGCGCGCAGCTACCGGATCGGTGTCGGGTCGCCGGTCACCCTCGTCGGCACCGACGGCGGCCTGCTCCCGGCGCCACGGGTGGTCGACGACGTCCTGCTCACCCCGGGGGAGCGGGCGGAGATCGTCGTCGACTGCACGCCGGGCCGGCGGACGGTGCTGCGCTCGCGGCCCGACGACCTCGGCGCGGTCAACGGCGTCGCCGCGGCCGCGGGCGGGGCGGACGCGTTCGACCTCCTCGAGCTCCGCCCCGCCGAGCGGCTGTCACCCTCGCCCGCGGTGCCCGCCGTGCTGTCGCGGGAGGCGCCGCTGGCGGCGCCGGCCGAGGGGTCGACCGTGCGGCGGTTCGTGCTGTCGAACAACCGGATCAACGGCCTCGCGATGGACACGACCCGCGTCGACGAGGTGGTGCCGGTCGGCGCGACCGAGACCTGGGAGTTCACCAACCGGCACACGCAGCCGCACAACATCCACGTCCACGACGCCCGCCTGCAGGTGCTCGACGGGCCGGCCGCCGGGCGGGCGTGGAAGGACACGGTCGCCGTCGCGCCGGGGACCACCGTGCGGGCGCTCGTGCGCGTGGGTCCGTACGCCGATCCGGAGGTGCCTTACATGCTCCACTGCCACCTGCTGCGCCACGAGGACGACGGCATGATGCTGCAGTTCCTGGTGGTCGGACCGGGTCAGCGGCCGGCGACGACCATCGCGGCGGGACACGACCATGGGTGACGGCGGCGCGTTCCGGGCGCTCTTCCGGGTCGTGGTGCTGCTGCACGCGGCCCTGACCCTCGTGCAGCCGGTCGCGGCCGGCGCGGTCCTGCAGGCCTCGACGGTCGGGCTGGCCGTCCACCAGGCCGTCGGCGGCGTCCTGCTGCTCGTGGCCTTCGTCCAGGTCCCGGTCGCAGTGCTGGCCTGGCGCCCGGGGCGGCTGCCGGCCTGGCCGATCGCGGTGTCGGCGGGCCTGGTGGTGGTCGAGACGGCGCAGGTCGCGGTGGGGGCCACGGGCGTGCTGGCGGTGCACGTCCCCCTGGGCGTGGCGATCGTGGGCGCCGCGGTGGGGCTGGCCTGGTGGGCGGTGCGGGCGCGCCCGCCGGCCCGGCCGGCACGGCGAGTGCCACCCTCTCCGCCTCGGCAGGCAGTACGGTGAAAGGTATGGCGACGCGGAAGGTCACCTACTCGCTCGACGAGGCCGCGGTGGAGCTGGCCGAGGCCTCGGCGCGGCGCGCCGGGCTGTCGACATCGGCGTGGCTCTCCCGCGCGGCGCGGCGCGAGGCCGTCCGTCAGGGCGCCGGCACGGTGTGGGGCGACGCGGCGGGCGAGGCCGCCGCCGACGACGCCGACCTCGCAGCGGCGGAGGACGAGGTCCGTGCGTCGCGGTGAGCTCCGTCGCTACACCCGCCCGTCGTCGCCGGAGGTCCCCCGCGCGGTCGTGCTCCTGTCGAGCGACGGCATCAACGAGTCGCCGCGACCGTGGCTCCTCGGCATCGAGCTGCGGACGCAGGACCCCGGCGACGTCCTGGCGATCCCCGTCGGGGGCGGGCGGGTCGCCTACGCCGGCGACCTGACACGGCTGTACCGCGCGTGGGTCGGCGAACGTCTCGGCGTGCTCGACGCCACGACGCTGGCCCGCATCGACGGCGCGCTCCGGGCGGCGCTGGACCTGTGATCGGCGGCATCGAGAGATCCGCCTGAGACGCGACCGGCCTTGTCGGTGGTCGGTGCTAACCCTCGTCCCACGGCACGGACGAGGGAGACGCGATGAAGGTGCTGGTGGCGACGGCCGAGACCCAGGGCGCACGCGCGAACGACTACCACTGGGCGACGGAGGGCGAGCTCGTCCGCGTCGGCGAGGTCTGCCGGAAGGACCGGGCCGACCCCGACGGGGGCTGCGGCTGTGGGCGCGGGTTCGCCGGCCTGAACTCGCACCGGGCGACGACCACGGCGCGTGTCGCCGAGGTGCCGTTGACCCGCCCGGAGTACGTGGAGGCGATCCGGTCCTCCCTGCAGGCCCAGGGCTGGGACCCCTGCGCCTGCTGCTCGACGGACGAGGCCGACGACCTCGCCGGATACGTGGCCGGCTGGCCGGAGGGCACGATCGTCGAGCGGCGTCTCGACCTCCTGCACGTCCGCGCCCTCCCCAGCGAGCTCCCGGCGTGATCGCCGTACGCCTGGGCCATCCGGCGCACGCCGGCGAGTCGATATCCTCGACGGCGCAGGACACGGACACACCGCGGGAGAGGACGCATGAGCGAGACGATCGAGTTCCAGGCCGAGGCCCGTCAGCTGCTCCAGTTGATGATCCACTCGATCTACTCCGACAAGGACGTCTTCCTGCGCGAGCTGATCTCCAACGCCTCCGACGCGCTCGACAAGCTGCGCCTCGAGTCGTACCGCGACAAGGACCTCGAGGTCGACACGTCCGACCTGCGCATCGAGCTGGCGCAGGACGCCGAGGCCCGGACGCTCACCGTCCGCGACAACGGCATCGGGATGACGCGCGACGAGGTCGTCGAGCTGATCGGCACCATCGCGAAGTCGGGCACCGCCGAGATGCTCGCGCAGGTCCGCGAGTCGCAGGAGGAGAGCGCCGAGGGGCTGATCGGCCAGTTCGGCATCGGCTTCTACTCGAGCTTCATGGTCGCCGACCGCGTCGAGATGGTGACGCGCAGGGCCGGCACCACCGGGGGCGTGCACTGGGAGTCGACCGGCGAGGGCACCTACACCCTCGAGCCCGTCGAGGACGCCCCGCAGGGCACCGCGATCACCCTGCACCTCAAGGCCGAGGACGCGGAGGACAGCCTCCACGACTACGCGAAGCCCGACGTCGTCCGACGCATCGTCAAGCGCTACTCGGACTTCATCACCTGGCCCATCCGCCTGGTGACCGACGGGGACGAGGGCGAGAGCGACCCGATCAACTCCCGTCAGGCGCTCTGGGCGCGGCCGCGCTCGGAGGTGACGGACGAGGAGCTCACCGAGTTCTACCGCCACGTCAGCCACGACTGGCAGGAGCCGCTGGAGACCATGCGGCTCTCCGGCGAGGGCACGTTCGAGTACCAGGGCCTGCTGTTCCTCCCGAGCCACGCGCCGATGGACCTGTTCATGCGCGAGGCCCGGCGCGGGGTGCAGCTCTACGTCAAGCGCGTGTTCGTCATGGACGACTGCGAGGCGCTCGTCCCCGAGTACCTGCGCTTCGTCAAGGGCGTCGTCGACGCCGCGGACCTCTCGCTCAACGTCTCGCGCGAGATCCTCCAGCAGGACCGCCAGATCCAGGCGATCCGCAAGCGCCTGGTCCGCAAGGTGCTCCAGACCGTCAAGGCGCTGCAGGAGAACGAGCCGGAGAAGTACCGCACCTTCTGGGGCGAGCTGGGCCGGGCCTTCAAGGAGGGCCTGATCACCGACCCGGACAACCGGGAGGCGATCCTCGCGGCGAGCTCGTTCCCGACGACCCACAGCGCCGACGAGGACACCACCCTCAAGGCCTACAAGGAGCGGATGCCGGAGGGTCAGGAGGCGATCTACTACCTCACCGGCGCCACCCGCAGCAGCATCGAGAACTCCCCGCACATCGAGGCGTTCCGGGCCAAGGGCTACGAGGTCCTCCTGCTCACCGACCAGGTCGACGAGGTCTGGACCGACACCGTCAGCGAGTTCGACGGCACCCCGATGGCCTCGATCGCGAAGGGCGACGTCGACCTCGGCGACGAGGACGTCCCCGAGGGCTTCGACGACCTCCTGAGCTGGATGGGCACGACGCTCGCCGACGACGTCAAGGAGGTCCGCCTGTCGTCGCGGCTGACGAGCTCGCCGGCCTGCCTCGTCGGCGACCCCGGCGACCTGTCGCCGATGCTCGAGAAGATGTACCGGGCGATGGGCCAGGAACCCCCGGTGACCAAGCGGATCCTCGAGCTCAACCCCAAGCACGGGCTGGTCAGCGGCCTGCGCGACAAGCAGGGCGCCGGCGACGCCGACCCGGACGTCGCGCGCCTGCTCTACGGCATGGCCCTGCTGGCCGAGGGCGGCGACCTCAAGGAGCCGACGGCGTTCGTCAACACGCTGGCCGAGCGTCTGCAGAAGACGCTGTGAGCGACACGCCCGTCCTCCTCGGCGTCGACAGCTTCGTCGCCCGCGTCACCGACCCCGACACCGAGCGGGTCGTCGGGCCCGAGGAGCGCTTCGAGCACCTCCTCGACGAGATCGCGCTCGCCGACCGCGTGGGCCTGCACTCCTACGGCATCGGCGAGCACCACCGCAGCGAGTACTTCGACGCCGCGCCGCCGGTGATCCTCGCGGCGGCCGCGGCGCGCACCGAGGACATCCGCCTGCGCAGCGCGGTCACCGTGCTGTCGGCGGCCGACCCGGTGCGGGTGTTCCAGGAGTTCGCGACGATCGACCTCATCTCGCGCGGCCGGGTCGACCTGGTCGTCGGGCGCGGGTCGTTCGTCGAGGCGTTCCCGCTGTTCGGTCTGGCGTTCGAGGACTACGACGACCTCTTCACCGAGAAGCTCGACCTCCTGCTGAAGATCAACGAGTCGCCCACGGTGACCTGGTCGGGGAAGCACCGCCCGGCGCTGACCGACCAGCCCGTCTACCCGCGGCCGTCGCAGGAGCGGCTGCCGATCTGGGTCGGGGTCGGCGGCACGCCCGAGTCGTTCGCCCGAGCCGGGCTGCTCGGGCTGCCGCTCATGATCGCGATCATCGGCGGCGAGCCGCGGCAGTTCGCGCCGCTCGTCGACCTCTACCGGCGCGCCGGCGAGCACGCCGGGCACCCGCCGGAGGCCCTGCGGGTGGGCCTGCACTGCTTCGGGTTCGTCGGCGACGACGTCGCCAAGGCCACGAACGCCTTCTACCCGGGGTGGCAGGAGATGTTCACGACGGTCGCCGCGGAGCGGGGCGGGATGCCGCCGACCCGCCGGGCGTTCGACGCCATGCGCGGGCCGGACGGGGCGTTCTTCGTCGGCGACCCGAAGACGGTGGCGGACAAGGTCCTGCGGGTCTCCGAGCAGCTCGGCGGCGTCGAGCGCATCAACCTGCAGATGACCAACCCGCGCCTGCGCCACGCCGACCTGCTGCACTCCATCGAGCTGCTCGGCACCGAGGTCGCGCCGCTGGTGGAGAAGGGCTGACGGACGGCTCAGTCGGCGTCGATCCGCACCCGCAGGGCCTTCTTGTCGACCTTGCCGCCGGCGTCGCGGGGCAGGGCGTCGACGATCTCGAGGCGATCGGGCAGGTACCACTCGGTGGTGCCCTGGTCGAGCAGGTGCTGCCGGAGGTCGTCGAGGGTCGGGTCGCGCCCGTCGGCGGGGACGACGACCGCCGCCGGCGCCTCCTGCTGCGGGGTGGGGTGGTGGGCGACGAGCACGACCTCGGCGACGTCGGGGTGGGTGGCGATGAGGTCCTCGACCTCGGCGCCCGGGATGATCATTCCGCTCGAGCCCTTGATCTCGTCGGAGTCGCGGTCGACGAACTCCAGCTCGCCGGTGACGTCGCGCTCGGCGATGTCGCCGGTGGCGTACCAGCCGTCGTCGTCGAGTGGGGACCAGACCTGGCGCCCGTCGGCGGAGTCGAGGAGCCCGATCGTCACCTGCGGCCCGCGGACCGCGACCTCGCCGAGCCCCTCGTCGCCGCCCGGCACGGTCCGCAGCTCCCGCTCGAGGCCGGGGACGGCGTGGCCCATGGTGTGCCAGGACGTGCCCGGCACCTCCTGCCCGGCCGAGACGCCGCCGCCGGGCACCTCGGTCATGCCCCAGTGGATGCGCAGCACCGCGGGCAGCCGGTCGGCCTTGCGCAGGATCGCCCGCGACAGCGGGGCCCCGCCGAGCGCGATCATCCGCAGGCTCGGCGGCGCGCTGCCGGCCCCGTCGGGACCGAGCGCCTCGAGCAGGGCGTCGTAACCGCTGGGTCCGACGAGCAGGTGCGTGACCTGCTCCTCGTGCACCGCGCGCAGCACCGCCTGCGGGGAGCCGTCGTCGTCGAGGACCGCGCCGTGGTCGTGCAGCAGGGGGCTGAGCACGCTGGTCATGACGCCGATCGCGTGCGTCGCCACCGAGGGGGTCATGACACGCGGGTCGGGGCCCGGGTCCTCGCACACCAGCGCGCCGAGCGTGCCGCGCGTGCTCGCGTGCAGGGTGTTCGCGGTGTGCAGGACGGCCTTCGCGGTGCCGGTCGTGCCCGAGGTGAACAGCACGAGGGCGACGTCGTCGGGGCCGATCTCCCGATCGGGGGGCGGCGGGTCGCCGGCGGGGTGGTCGGGGAGGTCGTCGAGGTCGAGCACGCCGGCGCCGTCGTCGTCGGCCACGAGCACCGCGCCGGTCGCCGCGATCCGCTGCTCCACCTGCGCCGGCCCGAGCGACGCGGGCAGCGGCACCGCGACGGCCCCGAGGCGCCCGCAGGCGTGGAACAGCGCGACGGTCTCCCACCGGTGGGACAGCCGGTAGGCCAGGCGGTCGCCGGGCGCGACGTGGGGGTGCAGGGCGGCGGCGAGGCGCTCGACGCCGTCGGCGAGGTCCCGGACGGCGAGCACGCGCCGCGCGCCGCGGGAGCGGTCGACGAGGACCGTGCGGTCCGGGTCGCGGGCGAGCTCGTCGCGCAGGTCATCGAGGTGGGTGCGGTCGCGCCAGTGACCGGCGCGCCGGTACGCGTCGGCCGCCGCGGGCAGGGTCGGTCGGCGGGGCTCGGTCACAGCGGGAGGTCCGATCGGGCCATGGGACCGGCTCCCCGGCCGGCCTGTCGCGGGAAACCGGAATGCCCGCCGCCCGTCGGGAGCTGACACCGGTGGACCGTCGAGGGGAGGCAGCTCGTGAGCCGGGTGGCCGCGCTGTACGTCGCGCCCGAGCGGAAGGCGCCGATGGTGCCGGTGACCAGCGTGGAGGCCGAGGCGGGCCGGGGCCTCGTCGGCGACCGGCACCACGGCACGCGGCACCGCCACGTGTCGGTGCAGAGCCGCGACGAGCTCGCGGCCGCGACGACGGCGTACGGCGCGCCCGTGCCCGAGGAGCTGACCCGGCGCACGCTGACCCTCGACCACGGCGCGGTGCCGACGACGCCGGGCGCGCGGCTGGTGGTCCGCGGCGACGAGGGTGACGTCGTGCTCGAGGTCGTCCGCCGCGCGGCGCCGTGCCGGGTGATGGACACCGACATCGGCCCGGGTGCCCGCGCGGCGCTGCACGACCGCGGCGGGTCCATCTGCCGCGTGCTCACCTCGGGCACGATCGCCGTCGGCGACGAGGTCGAGCTTCCGGCCGCCTAGCGGCTCGCGCAGGGCCCGACGGTGGCCGCGATCCCGTCGTGGTCGGAGCCGGGCAGCGGGAAGCGCTGCGCGTCGTCGCCGCACCAGCCGGGCCCGGCGAGCAGGTGGTCGATGCGCAGGAGGAACAGCCGCCACTGCGTCACCGACGTCGGTCCGGCCCAGGCGGAGCGCAGGGTGTCGGTGAGGCCCTGGCCGACGAGCAGGCGGTAGTCGCGGGCGCGGTCGGTGGAGTTGAGGTCACCGGCGACGACGACCGGGCCGGGCTCGCGGGCCACGCGCTCGGCCGTCTCCTCGACCAGCCGGTGGTGCTCGGCCGGCGTCGCCTGGTAGCTGCCGCTGCCCGTCCACCAGGGGCGGGGCACGTGCATCGCGTAGAGCACGAACGGCGACCGGCCCTCGACCGCCACGCGCAGCCCCGGGAAGTCGGGGCCCTGCGCCTCCAGCAGCCGTACCGGGACCCGGCTGTACACCCCCACCGAGGGGGTGCCGTCGACGAAGACGCGGAACGGGTAGGCGGCGTCGAGGGCGGCGTCGATCGACGGGGAGTCCTCGACGACGACGAGCACCTCGGCGTCCGCCGCCCGCAGGGCCGGCACCGTGCCGGGCAGAGCCGTGACGTTGGCGCTCGCGACCGTGACGCCCCGGCCGGGCGCCACCGGCCCGGCGTCCTCGGGCGTCCACGGCCCGACCACCGCGACCGTGGCGAACAGCACCAGCGACACCGCGGTCACGACGCCCCACCACCGCCCGAGGGCGACCGACGCCACGGCGGCGAGGCCGGCCAGCAGGGGGAGCACGATCGCGAGGGTGTCGCCGACGAGGCCCAGCCCGTCGCGCAGCGGGAACCACGCCCACGGCAGCGCCGCGAGCAGCAGCCACCACCACGGCGAGGAGCGGAGACGACGGGAGCGCACCGGCCTGACGGTCTCCCGCTCCACCCTCTCGACGGTACCGATCAGGAGCGGTGCGGACGCTCAGCCGAGCCGGAGCACCCCGAACGACGCGCCCGCGGGGTCGGCGAGGGTGGCCCGGGCGTCGGAGAGAACCCGGCCGCCGCGTCCTGGCCGTCGACGTCGAGCTCGGCGAAGCACGGGACACCGCTCATCGCAGGGCAGTGTGGCCGCTGCCCCGGGCGGCCGGAAGCGTCAGACCGGCCCGGCGAAGTCGACGAAGGCGCCCGGCACCTCGTCGCTGCCCGGGACGTCCTCGCCCGCCGGGGTCTGATCGGTCTTCGAGACCTCGACGGTGACCTCGGTGGGCCCGGGGTCGGGCAGGGCGAAGCGCACCGGGAAGGTCCGTGCCTCGCCGGGCGCGAGGATCCCGTCGGGCCCCTCGCCGGTCGCCGGGGCCTCCCGGTCCTCGGGCTCGCCCGGCACCGTCGCGTCGAACCCGAACCGGCCCAGGTCCTCGGGCGCCGGCGTGCCGTTGCGGACGGTCACGGTCACCTCGACGCTGCGCGGGAACGGCGTCCCGGGCACCGCCGGACCCGCGACCGGCGCGGCCACGGTGACCGTGTTGCCGTCCGGGAAGGCGTGCGTCGCCCCGAACGCGAGGGGCTCCACCTCGGGCGCGGCGTCGTCGGCGGGCGCCGCCGGTGCCGCGGGCGAGGCGGGTGAAGTGGTCGGGACGGAGGGCGCGGGCGGCGGGCTCGGGGCGGTCGGGGTGGACGAGCACGCGGCCCCGAGGACCAGCACGGCGGCGGCGAGTCCGGAGAGCACGGACCTCGACACGCCGGCGCCGGTCACGACGCCACCGCGGGGGTCGGAGCGAGCTGCGCGACGTGCAGCGGGTCGGCCATGCCGACGAGCACCGCGCGCGTCCCGACGTAGGGCTCGCGACCGTGGGCGGTGCGCACGTTGTCGACGAGCAGCAGGTCACCGGCCTCCCACGGCTCGCGCAGCGTGTGCTGCTCGTAGACCTCGTTGATCAGGGCGACGACGTCCGCGCCGACCTCCTCCCCGTCGCCGAAGCGGGTGGTGAACGGCAGGCCCTCCTCGCCGAACACCTCCAGCAGGAAGGCGCGGATCTCCTCGTCGAGGGTGTGGGCGTTGAGGAAGGCGATCTGGTTGAACCAGCACCGCACGCCGGTCACCGGGTGCCGGGCCACGGCGAGCCGTCGCTGCCGGGTCCGCAGCCCGCCGTCGTCCCGCCAGGCGAACTCGATGCCGTGGGTGCGGCAGTAGTGCTCGACGGCGCGCGGGTCGTCGGTGCCGAAGGCCTCGCTCCAGGGCGCGCCGATGTCGTCGCCGTAGGAGCGGTCGAGACGCCAGCCCTCCCGCTCGCAGCGCGCGACGAGCTCGGCGGGCAGGGCCTCGAGCACCGCCGCGGCGTCCGCGATCGCCGTCGCGCCGCCGGTGGCCGGGGCGACGAGGCAGGCGAACATCATCGTGCCGGGGAACTGCAGGCCGTAGCTCAGCTCGTGGTGCAGGCACATCCGCTGGTGCGCCGGCCACTTCGTCGACGAGTACGCGCCGCTCGGGTAGGGCTGGCGCGGCGCGAACGCCTCCCGCTCGGGCAGCAGCCCGCCGGGGGCGAGGGCGCGCAGGGCGGCGCCGGCGTCGACGTCGTCGCGCAGCCCGACCCCGCGCAGCAGGACCGCGCCGTGGGCCAGGACCGCCGCGCGGACGGCGTCGCGGTGACGGCCGAGCCAGCCGACCGGGTCCCCGCCGACGTCGACGGCCACCTGCGGGGGCCGGCCCGGCGGGCGCTGCACGGCGAGGTCGGGCTGGGCCATCGCGGGTTCCTCCGGGCGGATCGTCACGGCGAGGGGACGGGGTCGGTGGCGGCGCGGACGACGCGGGCGGCGGCCGCCGGGCGGGTGCGCAGGAAGTGGTGGCCGCCGTCGTCGAGGACGTGCAGGTCGACCTGCCGGGCGAACAGCCCCCAGTCGCGGTGTCGGGCCTCGCGGCCGGCGGTGCTCGGGTCGTCGGCGGCGAGCACCACCGTCACCGGGGTGGCGAGGCGGTCGGCCGGTGGGTCCTCCAGCGCGCCGACGAGGTAGCCGTGGGCGGCCAGGCAGTCGTGGCGGAAGGCCGCGGCCGCCCGCGCGGCCCGGTCGGGGGCGAGGTCCGGTGGGGCCGCGCTGCTCGCCAGCAGGTCGGCGTCGCTGCGGGCCGCCAGCTCGGCGGCGTCGCGGCGGCGGGCGTCGGCGTCGCCGAGGAGCTGGGCGCCGATCACCACCCGGCGGGCGGGCGTGCCCCGCTCCTCGAGCCGTCGGGCCACCGCCAGCGCCGTGGCGGCGCCCGCGGAGTGCCCCCAGAGGACGACCCCGGGCAGGTCGGCGGTCTCGGCGGCGACCCGGTCGGCGACCTCGTCGAGAGGCAACAGGGCCCCGTCGGTGTCGTCGCTGCCGTCGGGGTCGTGCCCGGGCAGCTCGACGGCGTGCACCGCGAGCCCGCTGCCGCGCAGCGCCGTGGCCAGCGGCCGGAAGTTCACCGCGTGACCGCCCGCGGGCGGCAGCCCGACGAGCGTGGCACGGCCGCCCTCGCCCGGGTCGGACAGCACGTGGAGCAGTCCGGTCGACGGGGCCGGGCGCTCGTCGATCAGCGCGGCGAGGTCGGCGAGGACCGGGTGGCGCGTGACCTCGGAGAGTGACACCTCCTTGCCGAGGCGCAGCACCATGGTCACGGCCTGCAGGGACGAGCCGCCCCGGTCGAAGAAGTGGTCGTCGCGCCCGATCGCGGCCTCGTCCACGCCCAGCAGCGGCGCCCACACCGCCGCGATCCGGCGCTCGGTCGGCGTCACGGTCGACCCGCCGGGGCGGGCATCTCGCGGGCCGGGTTGCCGCCCCAGGTCTCGCCGGGCGGGACCTCCTCGCCCTTCATGAGGAACGTGTCGGGGGCGAGGACGGCGCCGTCGCCGATCGTGGTGCCGTAGTGGACGAAGGCGGCGACGCCGAACGTGGCGCGCGCGCCGATGACGATGTGGTCGGACTTGAACGCGCCGTCCTCCTGCGAGTGGCACTGCAGCACCGTGTGCTCGTTGAAGGTGCACTCGTCGCCGATGGTGGTGAACGTACGCTCCGTGAGGCTCACGCCGTCGTCGAACACGCGCTTGCCGATCCGGACCCCGAGCATCCGCCAGACGAGGTTCTTGTAAGGCGTGCCGTTGAAGATCGCGACCCACTCCGGCAGCGCGACCTTCCAGTACCGCTCGTGGCGCCAGAAGGCGTGGTCGTAGATCGAGCGACCCTCAGGCGCCCGGCACATCAGCGCCACCACGGACCGCTCGATCAGCACGAGGAAGAGTGTGCCGAAGATGAAGATCAAGAGCTGCGCGGCGAGCATCTCGACCGCCCCGAGCCGCACCGGCACCGAGGCGACGCACGCGACGAGGGCCGCCATGGCGAGGAAGAGCCACCAGCGCACGAGCAGGTACAGCGCCATCGTCGTCGCGTTGTGCCGGTTCTTGCGCCGCAGGCCGCGGGCGAGCTCGTCGCCGGACTGGTCGAGGGCGCTGTCGCGGGCGACGGTGCGGGGGATCTCGAAGCTCGGCGAGCCCAGCAGTCCCACGCCCTCCCGGACCGGGCCGTCGACCGGGATCATGGCCTTGGTCGCGAGGAGGCAGTCGTCGCCGGTGCGGCCCTGGGCCGGGTAGTGGATCCGGTTGCCGAGGAAGTTGCGGGCGCCGATCGCCGTCGTGGACACGCGGAACGACGTGGCTGAGTAGTCGGCGTTCATCACCGACAGGCCGTCGGCGACGACGGTCCCGCTGCCGACCCGCGTGAGGTACGGGGACTCGTGCTTGACCAGCATCCCGAAGTTCGACCCGGTCTGCACCAGCGGTCGCATACCGTAGCCGATGCGGGCCAGGTAGTGGGCGATCGCCGAGCTGTCGCCGAACAGGTAGGTGAACGCCGCGACGTTGGTCAGGCCGGAGACCCATCGGTGGCACCAGTAGTGCAGGCCGTAGAGGGCGTAGACGCGGTCGGGACGGACCCCGAGCGCGAACAGCCGCGGCAGCGTCGTGACGATCAGCAGGCCGAGCAGCAGGAGCCCGAAGACCACGATCACCGAGACGAGCAGGGTCTCGATCCAGAACAGGCGGCTGGTCAGCGCCCCGGCACCGGGCTCGATGAGCGCGCGCAGCTGCGGGACCTCGAGGATCAGCAGGGCCGCGAGCCCCACGGCGAGCGGCAGCGCCACCGCGAGGAGGACGGTCAGCGAGACCACCGAGTAGGCGATCTTCCGCAGCGGCCCGCAGCGCATCGCCGGCACCGTCGGGTACGGGCCCGGCGCCTCGCGGGCGGGCGACCCGTGCCAGGTCGCCCCGGCGGGCACGCGCTGCCCGCGGTGCAGCGACGAGCTGTGCCCGAGGGTCGCGTCGTCGCCGACGGCGGTGTCGATGTCGAGCACCACGTTCTCGCCGACGACCGCGTTCCGCCCGATCGTCACCGGCCCGGTCCGGATCCGACCGTCGTGGGCACGGTAGAGGGACAGCATGACGTCCTTGCGGACGAGGGCGCCCGCCCCCACGGAGAGGAGGTCGGCACAGACCGGCACGGGCCCGGAGAGCAGCACGGCCCCCTTGCCGATCCGCGCCCCGAGGGCCCGCAGGTACCACGGGTAGATCGGCGTGCCCACGAAGAGCGCCAGCGGGCTCGACCGCACGAGGATCTTGACGATCCACAGCCGCAGGTACGTCGGGCCCCAGACCGGGAACTCGCGGGACCGCCACCGCCCGACGAGCAGCCACTTGAGCGCGATCGGCAGGATCGAGAGCACGGCGAACGCGAAGGAGCCGACGGCCACCGACCGCAGGTAGAGGTGCAGCTCGTCGGGCGCGAGGGCGAGCCACTCGAAGGACCAGGTGACGATCGTCGCGGCGATGTAGGTGTAGCCGAGGACGAAGAGCAGCTGCGCGGCACCGCAGAGCACGTAGGCGAGGCGGCCCGGGCGGGGGGTGGCGACCGGCCCGGGCTCGGGGTCCGGCTGCGGCGCGGCCTCGGGGGGCGCGGGTTCCGGGGTGGCCGGGCTCGACGCGGCCAGGGCTCGCGCCAGGTCGGCGACGGTGGGGTGGGCGTAGACGTCCTGCATCGCGACGGTGGGCAGGTCGGGGTGCTTGCGGACCCGGGCGCAGAAGCGGGCCATGAGCATCGAGTCGGCGCCCAGGTCGTCGAACACGTGGGCGTCGACCGGGACCTCGTCGCGCTCGAGCGCCCCGGCCAGCACCTCGGCGAGCAGGGCCTGGGTGCGGTCGGCCGGGGCGGCGGGGGGAGCGGTCGGTGGCGCCAGGGCGCTCGCGAGCTGCGCGACGGTCGGGTGGGCGTAGACGTCCTGCATCGCGATCGAGGGCAGGTCGGGGTGCTTGCGGACCCGGGCGCAGAAGCGGGCCATGAGCATCGAGTC
>NZ_JAQZAN010000019.1 GCF_028737255.1 Actinomycetospora straminea
CAGCCGGGCCAGGACGACGGGGGCCCGCCGGGTCCGGGCGGCGGACCGGTGGGGCCCTGGACACCCGGGGCGTTGACGGCGGCGAGGCGCGTGCGGACGACGGCGTCGAGGAGCTCGGCGTGCCAGTCGGGCCGGGGCGGGAGCGCGCCCCGCTCGGCCCGTGCGCGCAGGAACGCGAGCTCGGTGACGGCGTGCTGGTAGTCCTCGACGGCGCGGGCAGCGGTGGCGCCGGCGCGGCGGTTGACCGCGCTCCGCCAGCGGCGCCGGCCGGCGAGGCTCGAGAGCAGCGGCACCTCGCTCGGCGCGATCCAGCCCGCGGCGGCGAACCCCGGCATCTGGCGCGCGAGGACGTCGGCCTCCCGGCGGCGCTGCCACACGACGAGCCCGATCATCCCGGCGAACAGCGGCAGCATGATCAGCACGTAGACGCCGAAGAACCCGGCGCCCAGCTGCGTCGACGAGTTCCACAGCGCGTGCAGCATCACCGCGAGCACGTAGCCGCCCAGCACCGCGGCGGTCCCGACCACCCGCGAGCGCGCCTGCGAGGCGATCCCGACGCCGATCCCGATCATCGCGGTGAACAGCGGGTGCGCGAACGGCGAGAGCACCCCGCGCAGCACGAACGTCGCGAGCACCGCACCGCCGGGCGCGCCGTCGGCGGACTCGGCGAAGGCCCGGCCGAAGTAGATGATGTTCTCGGTGAACGCGAACCCCGCGGCCGTGATCCCGGCGTAGACGACGCCGTCGACGATCCCGTCGAACTCGCGGCGCCGCACGAGCAGCAGGCCGACGACGAACGCGCCCTTGACGAACTCCTCGACGAGCGGCGCCGAGATCACCGCGCCGACGACGTCGCCCTGTCCGCGTCCGAGCAGGAGCTCCGCGGCGATGATCGCGCTGGAGTTGATGACGACCGCGACCAGGGCCGACAGCCCCGCGCCCCACAGGAACGCGCCGAGCAGCAGGCGGGGCGGCTCGGGCTCGAAGCGGTCGATCCACAGGAAGGCCGCGACGACGGGCGCGACCGGCACGAGCGCGAGGACGACGCCGACGACCACCCCGACCGCGCCGATCTCGGTGCTCGCGAGCCCGATCGTGATCAGCGCGCAGATGCCGAGGAGGATCAGGCCGAGCACCGGCCACACGAGCGTCCGGCGCTGCTGCGGCGCCAGGCGGACCGGAGGGGCGATCACCCTGCCGGAGGGTAACGACCCGCGAGCCGGAGGGCCCGCCCACGGGTGGCGGGCGTGGTGATCAACGGGGACTCCGAACGCCTAGAGGCAGCGAACGGCGCGTTCGCTGCGAATCGGGTCGCCGGCGCCGCTCAGGGGTCGCGGCGCCGACGCCCCACCGTGCCGCCCGAGGCGGCGTGGGCGGCGAGGAGCTCGGCCACCGTGCGGCCGCCGGACGGGGCGTCGGCCGCCGGCGCGCGGCGGGAGCGGCGGTCGTCGGGCTCGTCGGCCGGCGCCGGGGGCTCCGGGAGGGTCTCGTAGCCGGCGGAGCGCACGTACTGGTCGACGAACGAGCCGGCGTCCAGCACCGACGGGTCGGACGGCGGGCCGTCGCTCGCGGGCGGCGGCGCCGGGCGCAGGGGCCGGGCCGTGTGCTCGGTGGGCGGCTCGACGCGGCCCCGCGGCGACGAACCGGCGGTGCGCGGCGCGGGTGCCGAGGGCAGGGACGGGCGCCGGGGCGCGGGCGGCGGGACCGGCGGTCCGGACGGCACGCGCGCCTGCGGGCCCGAGTCGCCGACGACCCGCAGGCGCGGGCCCCGGGGCCGCGGCGGGCCGGCGGGCGCGGCCGGGACGCCCACCGACTGCAGCGTCACGGCGTCGGCCTGGCGGCGCGTGCGGTCGAGCTCGTCGCGCAGGGACGCGACCTCCTCGCGGGCCCGGTCGGCGGTCTGCTCGGCCTCCTCGCGGGCGGCGACCTCGCGCGCCACCCGCCGGTCGAGGTCGCGGTGCAGGGCGGCGACCCGCTCCTCGGCCTCGTCCTCGGCCGCGGCGCGCCCCTCCTCGGCCTCGCGGGCCTCCTCGGCGATCTCGGCGAGCTCGGCGTCGCTGCGCCCCCGGCGCGCGAGCACGAGCACCACGAGCACCGCGGCCCAGAGCGCCGCCACGACGGCCAGGCGGAGCCAGCGGGCGTCGTCGGCGAGCACCACCGCCGCGCCGGCGGTCACGGCGAGCACGCCCGCGGCGCTCAGCAGCACGGCGCGTCGGCCGTCGGGGCCGGCGCGTCCGACCCCGTCCGGGGTGCTCATCGCTGCAGGATAGCGAGCCGCCGGCGCCGCCCCCCGCCCCCCGCGCTCCGGGGCCGGCGCCGCGACGTCCGTCACGACCGGCGGTCGCGCGCGTCCCGGCCGAGGTCGCCGCCGGGGTCGTCCGGGGTGCGCAGGCTGTGCTCGAGCCAGAGGCCGGCGCCGACGAGGACCGCCGACCCGATCGCGCCGACGACCGCGCTCGCGGTGTCCGCCCCCGCGGCGTCGACCCGACCGCTCAGGGGCAGCACGTAGGCGAGCAGCCCGAGCCACGCGCCGCCGACCAGCGCCCCGGCCAGCGACGACGCCTTCGCCAGCGCCACGGCCCTCGCGGCGGCCAGCGCGTCGACGGGGCGCGCCCCGGGCCGGCGCCGGATGCGGGCGCGCAGGACGAACGCCAGCACGAGCTCCGCGATCCCGAGCACCAGCGGGGTCAGCCCGGCGAGCAGCGGCAGCGGCGGCAGCTCCCCGTACGCCGCCTGCACGAGCACGTTGACGGCGAGGCCCGCGGCCACGGCCGCGACGAGCAGCAGCGAGGGGCTGGTGCGCGTCCTCACAGCACCGCCTCCTCCCGCCGCACGCCCGCGCGCTCCTCGGCGGGGAGCGCGGCGAGGAGGTCCGCGACCCGTCCGAGCCCGGCGACCTCGGCGTCCGGGTCGACGTCGAGCCACGGCACGAGGACGAAGGCGCGCTCGTGGGCGCGCGGGTGCGGGAGGGTGAGCGCGGGGTCGGCGCTCGTCGTGCCGTCCACGTCGAGGACGTCGACGTCCAACGTCCGCGGGCCCCAGCGCACGTCGCGGGTCCGGCCGGCGCGGCTCTCGGCGGCGCGGGCGCGGGCGAGCCAGGACCAGGGCTTCGCGTCGGGGTCCTCGGCGACGACGACCGCGTTGAGGAAGTCGTCCTGCTCGACCCCGCCCCACGGCGCCGTCGCGTAGACGGGCGAGACGGCGACGATCCGCGCGCCGGCCGCCCGCAGCGTCGCCACGGCCCCGCGGAGGTTGGCGGCGCGGTCGCCGATGTTCGAGCCCAGCGACAGCACCGCGCGGCTCACGCCCGGCTCCGCTCCCGCCGCACCGTCACCGCGACGTCGTCGAACGGCACCGTGATCGGCGCCTCGGGCTTGTGCAGCGTGACCTCGACGGCGGCGACGCGCCCGTCCGCGAGGACCCCGTCGGCCACCTCGCCGGCCACCGCCTCGATGAGCTGCCGCGGCGGCCCGGCGACGACGGCGGCCGCGCGCTCGGCGAGCGTGCCGTAGTCGACGGTGTCGGCGAGGTCGTCGGACGCGGCGGCGGCGGCGAGGTCGACCTCGAGGACCAGGTCGAGGACGAAGTCCTGGCCGTCGCGGCGCTCGTGGTCGAACACGCCGTGGTGCCCGCGGACCCGCAGGCCACGCAGGGCGATGCGGTCGGGTGGCGAGCTCACGGCTCGATCTCCGCCGGCGAGGTGCCCCAGCTCCACGCCGCGGCCACCGCGACCGCGTCCAGCGAGGGCCCCACCTCGTGCACCCGCACGCCCCAGGCGCCGTTGGCCGCCGCGAGCGCGGACACCGCCGCGGTGGCGACCTCGCGGCCGTCGGGTGGGCGGGGTGTGCCCTCGTCGTCGGCGAGCAGCGCGCCGAGGAACCGCTTGCGCGACGCCCCGATCAGCACCGGGAAGCCGAGGCCGGTGAACACCGGCAGCTTGCGCAGGAGCGTCCAGTTGTGCGCCGCGGTCTTCGCGAACCCGAGCCCGGGGTCGAGGACCAGCAGCGACGGGTCGACGCCGGCGAGCACCGCCCGGTCGACCTGCTCGACCATCTCGGCGCGCACCTCGCCCACCACGTCCTCGTAGGAGGCGAGCTCGGTCATCCGGTTGCTCGGCCCGCGCCAGTGCATGATCACCCAGGGCACGCCGGCCTCGGCGACCGTGCGGGCCATGTGCGGGTCGGCGAGCCCGCCGGAGACGTCGTTGATCATCGTGGCACCGGCCTCGACGGCCGCGGCGGCGACGGCGGCGCGGGTGGTGTCGACGCTGACGCGCACCCCGGCGGCCACGAGGTCGCGGATCACGGGCACCACGCGCTGCGTCTCGGTCTCCGCGTCGATCCGCTCCGCCCCGGGGCGGGTGGACTCGCCGCCCACGTCGACGAGGTCGGCGCCGCGCCCGTGCAGCGCGACGCCGTGGGCGACCGCGTGGTCGCGGTCGAGCCAGCGCCCGCCGTCGGAGAACGAGTCGGGCGTGACGTTGAGGACGCCCATGACGACGCAGCGGCCGGGGTCGGGCAGGGCGTGCGACGGCCCGGGAGGCGCGCCCACTCCTCAGCCGCTCCGGATGAGGCCGAGGGCCTCCGCCCGCGAGCTCGCCGACGACTTGAGGATGCCGCGCACCGCCGACGTCGTGGTGCGCGCGCCGGGCTTGCGGACCCCGCGCGCGGACATGCACTGGTGCTCGGCGTCGATCACCACGAGGGCGCCCCGGGTGTCGAGGCGCGACTCGAGGGCGTCGGCGACCTGGCTCGTCAGGCGCTCCTGCACCTGCGGGCGACGGGCGTAGAGGTCGACGAGCCGCGCGAGCTTGCTCAGGCCGGTGACCAGGCCCTTCGACCCCGGGATGTACGCGACGTGCGCGACCCCGTGGAAGGGCAGCAGGTGGTGCTCGCACATCGAGAACAGCGGGATGTCGCGCACGAGCACGAGCTCCTCGTGGCCCTCGTCGAAGGTGCGCTCGAGCACCTCGGCCGGGTCGGCGCGCAGCCCCGCGAACAGCTCCTGATAGGCCCGCGCGACGCGCGCCGGCGTCTCGCGCAGGCCCTCGCGGTCCGGGTCCTCGCCGATGGCCAGCAGCAGCTCGCGCACGGCCGCCTCGGCGCGCGGGGTGTCGAATCCCGGCCACTCCGGGGCCACCGCCGTGCCGACCGGGCCGCCGGCGCCGTCGTCGGTGGGGCGGACCCGGTCGCCGTCCAGTTCCTGAGCCGTCACGTCTCCCTCGCGGTCTTCCTCGACCGGCCGGCCCCCGCCGCGCGGGGTGCGCCGGCCTCCTCAGCCCTGGCCGCGAGAGGTGTCGCGACCGTCCGGGCCGGTGCTCCCGGTGCCGCCGTCCGCGCCGGTGGTGCCGTCGTGGCCCCAGCTGGGCGAGCCGCTGTGCCGGCCCTCCGACCACCCGTCACGCCTACGGCCATCCGGGTCACCGTACGGGTTCGCGCTCGTCTCGCCAGCCGAGCGTGACGAGCCGGACGGCGCACCGCCGTAGGGGCTCGTGCTCCCGGAGCGGCCGGCGCCGCTCGGGTTCCACGTCGTGCCGTGCGGGACGGTCGCCGGGGTCCACCCGGGCGGGGCGCCGTAGTTGGGCGCCACCGACGACGGCTTGTCGCCGGCGTCCGCACCGCGACGCCCGTTCGCGCCGGTGCGGTAGACGTCCGGGATCCCGGTGGCCGGCATCCCGGCCGGCGGCGTCGGGGTGGAGCCGCCGTCGGGGCCCTGCGGCGCGCCGTAGCCGGTGTCGCCGCGGCCCGGGTCGCCGTAGCCCGGGTCGCCGTGGCCGGTGTCGTGGCCGTTGCCGGCCGCGTGGGCCGGTCCGGACCCGTACGCGCCGTTGCTGTGCACGACGTGGCCGTTGGACGCACCGGCGCCGACCGCGGTGCGCTCGCCCGCGCTCTCCTCGCCGGGCGGGGGCCACGGCTCGCCGCGCTCGGTGGCGAGCTCGCGCCGCGTCTTGATCGGCGGGCGGTCCGACGGCACGCGCTCGCCGAAGTCGTTGAACGCGGTGATCCGCGGGCGCTTGGTGACCGACGCGAAGACGCGCTCGAGGTCGCGGCGCTGCAGCGTCTCGTGCTCGATGAGCTCGCCGGTCAGCGCGTCGAGGGCGTCGCGGTGGGTGTTGAGGATGTCCCACGCCTCGGTGTGCGCCGCCTCGATGAGCTTGCGCACCTCCTCGTCGATCTCGTGGGCCACCTCGAGCGAGTAGTCCGCCTGGCGGCCCGCGGTGCGGCCGAGGAAGGGCTCGCCCTGCTCCTGGCCGTACTTCACCGCGCCGAGCTTGGCGCTCATGCCGTACTCGGTGACCATCGCGCGGGCGATCTTCGTGGCCTGCTCGATGTCCGACGACGCGCCGGTGGTCGGCTCGTGGAACACCAGCTCCTCGGCCGAGCGCCCGCCCATCGCGAACACCAGGCGCGCGATCATCTCCGAGCGGGTCATGAGCTCCTTGTCGTCCTCGGGGACGACGAGGGCGTGCCCGCCGGTACGGCCGCGCGGCAGGATCGTGACCTTGTAGACCGGCTCGATGTCCGGCATCGCCCACGCGGCGAGCGCGTGGCCCGCCTCGTGGTAGGCCGCGACCTTCTTCTCCTGCTCGGAGATGATGCGGCTCTTGCGCGCCGGCCCGCCGATCACGCGGTCGACCGACTCCTCGAGCGCGCTGCCGGTGATCTGCTGCTGCCCGAGCCGGGCGGTGAGCAGCGCGGCCTCGTTGATGACGTTGGCGAGGTCGGCGCCGGAGAAGCCGACGGTACGCTTCGCCAGCCCGTCGAGGTCGGCGTCGGACGCCAGCGGCTTGCCCGCGGAGTGGACCTGCAGGATCGCGCGGCGGCCGGCGAGGTCCGGCGCCGCGACGGGGATCTGCCGGTCGAACCGGCCGGGACGCAGCAGCGCCGGGTCGAGGATGTCGGGCCGGTTGGTGGCGGCGATGAGGATGATCCCGCCGCGCGAGTCGAACCCGTCCATCTCGACGAGCAGCTGGTTGAGCGTCTGCTCGCGCTCGTCGTGGCCGCCGCCCATGCCGGCGCCGCGGTGGCGGCCGACGGCGTCGATCTCGTCGACGAACACGATGCAGGGCGAGTTCTGCTTGGCCTGCTCGAACAGGTCGCGCACGCGGGACGCGCCGACGCCGACGAACATCTCGACGAAGTCCGAGCCCGAGATCGTGTAGAAGGGCACGCCCGCCTCGCCGGCGACGGCGCGCGCGAGCAGCGTCTTGCCGGTACCGGGCGGCCCGTAGAGCAGGACGCCCTTGGGGATCTTCGCGCCGAGCTGCTGGTAGCGCGAGGGGTTCTGGAGGAAGTCCTTGATCTCGTAGAGCTCCTCCACCGCCTCGTTCGCGCCCGCGACGTCGGCGAAGGTGGTCTTCGGCATGTCCTTGTTGAGCTGCTTGGCCTTGGACTTGCCGAAGGACAGGACGCGGTTGCCCCCGCCCTGCGAGTTCATCATCCAGAACAGCAGCAGCAGGACCAGGCCCAGCGGGATCAGGTAGATCAGCATCTGGGTCAGGAACGAGTCCTGGGTCACCCGCGTGTCGAAGCCCGAGGGCGCCGGGTTCTCGCGGACCAGGGCGAACACCTGGTCGGTCGCGGCCGCGGGGTACTGCGCGTAGATCTGGTTGGTCGTCGTGGGCTGCGCGCCGTCGACGCCCGGGACCTGCACGGGGTTGGTGAGCGTCAGCCGGAGCCGCTGCTCCTTGTCCTCGATCGTGATCTCGGACGCGTTGCGCGCCTCGACCTGCGCCAGGGCGAGCGACGTCGGGGCCTCGGTGTACCCGCGGGTGTCGCTGAGCAGCGACGAGACCCCCAGGTAGACCAGGAAGAACACCACGATCCAGATGAGTGGATTGCGGAGAAGGCGCTTGCGGTCCATGCGGTTGCGGCCTCCAGGCGGCCCTCGACCCTCCCCGGGTGGACCCTGCGGTCGGTGTCTGTCGTCTCGGCTCGGGGTCCGCGCACGCACGGACGTCCGTGGGGCCCTGATCTGCTCAATGTACCCCGCTGGCCCGACGGCGGTCCGGGCGCGCGTGAGCGGTCCGGACGTCAGCGCCGGCGGCGCGCCGTCCCGAACAGGCCGCGGCTGATCTCGCGCCCGAGCTGGCTGGCCAGCGAGCGGACGAAGGACTTGACCACGGGGTTGCTCGCGGCCTTCTCCAGGAAGCCCGGGCCCTCGTCCTGCGCGGGCGGCGGGGCCTGCGGCGGCGCCACCTGCGGGGGCTGACCCGCCGGCACGGGCTCGGCGGGGGCCGGCGCGCCCGTCGCCCCGGTGGCGGCCGAGAGCTTCTCGTAGGCCGACTCCCGGTCGACGGCCTGCCCGTACTTCGGCCACAGCGGCGAGGCCTGCGCCGCCTCGGTGACCGCGGGCTCGCCGATCGCCGCCATCAGCGAGCGCGGCGCCCGCACCCGCGTCCACGCCACCGGCGTCGGCGCCCCGCGCTCGGAGAGCACGGTGACGATCGCCTCGCCGGTGCCGAGCGAGGTCAGCGAGGTCTCGATGTCGTAGACCGCCGACTTCGGGTAGGTGCGCGCCGTGCGCGTCAGCGCCTTCTGGTCGTCCGGGGTGAACGCCCGCAGCGCGTGCTGCACCCGCGCGCCGAGCTGCGAGAGCACGTCGTTGGGCACGTCGGTGGGCTGCTGGGTGCAGAAGAAGACGCCGACGCCCTTGGAGCGGATCAGCTTGACCGTCTGCTCGATCCGGTCGAGGAACGCCTTCGACGCGTCGGTGAACAGCAGGTGGGCCTCGTCGAAGAAGAAGACGAGCTTGGGCTTCTCGACGTCGCCGGCCTCGGGCAGGTCCTCGAAGAGCTCGGCGAGCAGCCACATGAGGAACGTCGAGTACAGCGTCGGGTCGGCCTGCTGGTCGGCGAGCTCGAGCAGCGTCACCCGGCCCGTCCCGTCGGGCTCGACGACGAGCAGGTCGGCGGGCTCGAACTCGGGCTCGCCGAAGAACTCGTCGCCGCCGCGGGCCTCGAGGTTGACCAGCGCGCGCAGGATGACGCCGGCCGTCGACGACGACACCCCGCCGATGCCCTTGAGCTCGGCCTTGCCCTCGTCGGAGAGCAGGTGCTGGATCACCGAGCGCAGGTCCTTGGTGTCCAGCAGGGCGAGGCCCTTCCGGTCGGCCCAGTGGAAGATCAGGCCGAGGGTGGACTCCTGGGTCTCGTTGAGGCCCAGCACCTTGGCCAGCAGGATCGGCCCGAAGCCCGTCATCGTCGCGCGCACCGGCACCCCGATGCCCTGCCCGAGCGACAGGAACTGCACGGGGAAGGCGGTGGGTGCCCAGTCGTCGCCGGTGTCGGTGGCGCGCTGGGTGACGCGGTCGTTCTGCTCGCCCGGGCGCGCGAGACCCGACAGGTCGCCCTTGATGTCCGCGAGGAGCACCGGCACCCCGTGCGCCGAGCACTGCTCGGCGAGGTTCTGCAGGGTCTTCGTCTTGCCGGTGCCGGTCGCGCCGGCGACCAGGCCGTGCCGGTTCAGCGTCGCGAAAGGGATCCGGACCCTCGCCGTCGGGTCGACGGTCCCGTCGACGACGACGGTCCCGATCTCGAGGGCCGCGCCCTCGGTCGCGTACCCGGCGGCGATCTCTGCAGCAGCACCCTGGTCGGCCACGGGGGCAGGCTAGCGGGGGTCAGGAACCGGCGGGCACGTCGACGCGGACCGCGGTGATCGCGCCGTCGGCGCCGCGCTCGGCGTGCACCGTGACCTGCTGGCCCACCCGCAGCCCGGCGGGCCCGTCGGGGCGGGGCACCGCGACGCTCGTCCCGGCCGTCGTGCGCAGCGGGGTGAGCGTTCCGTCGCCGGCCCGGACGGTGACGATCGGGAACCCGCCGCCGGTGGGCTGGACGGACTCGACGACGCCGAGCACGTCGGGCACCGAGCCCGGCCCCGTGTCCGGCGCCGTCACCCGGCCGATGAGGGCCCCGAGCGCCACGCACACCACGGCGCCGAGCACGAGCAGCAGGATCCTCGTTGACCGCGCCAGGCCGGGCCGGCGCAGCCGCGTCGCGAGGTCGATGTCGTCCACGGGCCGGTCGAGCACCGTCGCGGCGTGGTCCGCCTGGGTGCGGTCCTCGTGCGCGCGCTCCGGGTCGGGGCGCGGGTCGGTCCGCTGGTCGGGGGCCTGGTCGGGGCCCTGGCCGCGCGGCGGCGGGTCGGAGCGGCGGGCCGGCGGCGGGGGCACCGGGAACTGCTCGGTCTCGGCGGCGTCGCCGCGGCTCGGGGACGTCTCCACCGCGCGGGTGTCGGTGTCCGACGGGTCGTCGGTCGCCGGGCCGGTCTGTCCGGACTGGCCGGACGGGTCGGATGGCTGGGTCACGAGGTCCTCCCGGGGGTCCTCACTCGCGGCGCAGGGCCTCGATGGGTCGCAGGCGGGCGGCGCGGCGGGCGGGGTAGGCGCCGAAGAAGATGCCGATGGCGGCCGAGACCCCGACCGCCGCGACGACGGCCGAGGGCAGCACCACCGGCCGGAAGTCGCCGAGCGGCACGAGCGTGCCGGCGTAGCCCACCGCCACGCCGAGCACGCCGCCGACCACGCTCAGGATGATCGACTCGACGAGGAACTGGCCGAGGATGGCCGACGGCGGGGCGCCGAGGGCCTTGCGGATGCCGATCTCGCGGGTCCGCTCGGTGACGGACACGAGCATGATGTTGGTGATCCCGATGCCGCCGACCACCAGCGAGATCGCCGCGATCGCCGCGAGGAGCAGGGTGAACGCGCCGAGGGTGTCGTCGAGGACGTCGGCGAGCTGGCGCGCCGAGAGCACCTGGTAGTCGCGGTTGTCGGGGACGTCGATGCCGTGCCGGCGGTCGAGGATCGAGTTGATCTCGCTCTCGGCCGCCGCCTGGGCCTCGGTGGACCGTGCCTGGACGACGATCTGGGTGAGGTCGCCGAACCCGGTCAACGAGCCCTGGACCGCCGTCAGCGGCGCGAGCACGTTCTCGTCGGGGTTGGACAGGCCCTGCCCCTGCCCGGCCGGCGCGAGCGTCCCGATGACGTCGAAGGGCACCCCGCGCACCAGCACGTCCTGGCCCACGGGGTCGGAGCCGACGCCGAAGAGGTCGTCGGCGACCGTGCGGCCGAGCAGGATGACCTTGCGCCCCGCCGTCACGTCGGCCTCGGTGTAGACGCGGCCCGTCCCGAGCTGGATGTTGGCGCCCGGGAAGTACGACGGCGTGCTGCCGATGATCGTGGCGTCGGTGCGCGCCCGCCCCGCCTCCACCGTCGTGCCCTGCAGCGAGACCACCGGCGACACCGACGCGACGTCCGGCGCGCCCTGCGGGTCGGCGAGCGCGCGCACGTCGCCCTGGGTCAGCGGGCGGCCGTCGGTGCCGGCGGTGTCGGGCGGCTGGCGCGGCAGGACGGTGATGCTGTTGGCGCCCAGGCCCGCGATCTGGCCCTGGATGTACTGCGACGCCCCGTTGCCCAGCGCCGTGAGCAGGATGACCGCGGCGATGCCGATGATGATCCCGAGCATCGTCAGCAGCGAGCGCAGCCGGTTCGCGATGAGGCCGCGGACCGCGAACCGGATGATCTCGACGACGCTCATCGCTGGTTCACCGCCGCGCCCGCGCCTCGGTCAGGCGCCCGTCGCTGACCACCACGACCCGCTCCGCCCGCTCGGCCACCTCGTCGTCGTGGGTGATGAGCACGATCGTGCGGCCCGCCGCGTGCAGGCGGTCGAACAGGCCGAGGACGTCGCGGGTGCTCGCGGAGTCGAGATTGCCGGTCGGCTCGTCCGCGAGCAGCAGGGCCGGGGTGGTGACGAGCGCGCGCGCCACGGCGACACGCTGCTGCTGGCCGCCCGAGAGCTGGTTGGGGCGTTGGTCCTCGCGCCCCTGCAGGCCGACGAGCGAGAGCGCCGCCTGCGCCCGCTCGCGGCGCACCCGCCGGCCCACGCCCGCGTAGACCAGCGGGAGCTCGACGTTCGCGAGCGCCGACGTGCGCGGGATGAGGTTGAACGCCTGGAAGATGAAGCCGATCTGCCGGTTGCGCAGCACGGCCTGCTGGCGCTCGTCGAGGTCCGCGACGTCCAGGCCCTCGAGCAGGTAGCGCCCCGAGGTCGGGGCGTCGAGGCAACCGAGCATGTTGAGCAGCGTCGACTTGCCCGACCCCGACTGGCCGATGACCGCGACGTACTCCCCCCGGCGCACCGTCAGGTCGACGTCGCGCAGCGCGTGCACCGCGGTCTCCCCCGACCCGTAGACCTTGGAGAGCTTCCGGACGTCGAGGACGTGCGGGACCTGCTCGAGGGGCGCGGTGCCGGTGCCGGCGGTCATCCGCCGCCGCCG
This sequence comes from Actinomycetospora straminea, assembly GCF_028737255.1. Classification (GTDB taxonomy): domain Bacteria; phylum Actinomycetota; class Actinomycetes; order Mycobacteriales; family Pseudonocardiaceae; genus Actinomycetospora; species Actinomycetospora straminea. The sequence goes on from NZ_JAQZAN010000019.1 coordinate 12,279, forward strand.
CCTCCACGGTTGCCGCCGCCGTCGGTGCTCGGCGGCGGGCCCTGGCCGGGGCCGAACGGGTTCGCGGTGTTCGGGTCGGGCAGGACGACGAGCTCGCCGGGCGCGAGGCCGGAGCGGATCTCGGTGACCGTGTCGGAGCTCAGCCCCAGCCCGACGGTGCGGGGCTGCGGGACACCGTCGGGGCCGAGGACCTGCACGGTCCCGTCCGTCGCGCCCTCCCCGCCGATCGGGGTGACGGCCACCGACGGCAGGAACGAGACGTTCGGCGTCTGCGCCACGGTGACCGCGACGCTCGCCGACATCCCGGGTCGCAGGTTGGGCGGCGGGCCGGTGAGCGTGACATTGGTGCCGTACTGCACCGACGAGCCGGAGCCGGGCAGCAGGTCGACGCCGCTGACGGTGCCGGGCAGCGCCTGCCCGGGCAGCGCGTTGACCGACACCTCGACCGGCTGGCCGACGGCGAGCCGGCCGACGTCGAGCTCGGGGACGTCGGCGCGGATCTGCAGCGTGGTGAGGTCGAGGACCGTCAGCGCCGCCGGGGTCGTCGGCGCGCCCGTGACCTGGGCGCCGCCGGTGGACCCGCTCGCGGCTCCGGCGCCCGCACCGGCGCCCGCCGCCGCGGCCGCCGCGCCGGTGCCGCCGGCCGTGCCGTCGGGCAGCGTGCCGCCGGTCGGGTTGCCCGAGCCGGTCGAGCTCGTGGTCGTGCCGCCGGCCGGGACCAGCTGGCCGGGGCCGATGTCGAGGCTCACCACCGTGCCGTCCTGGGGCGAGGAGAGCTCGAGGTCCTCGGTGGCGTTCTCCGCCTGGATCACCGACGCCTCCGCCTGGGCCAGCGACGCCTCCGCCTGTGCCACCTGGCCCTCGGGCGTGGTCGCGCCGGCGGCGCCACCCGCCCCGCCACCGGCGTTGGGCGCCGTGGTCGTGGTGCCGCCCCCGCCGGTGCCGCTGCCGGTGCCGCCGCCGCCCGGGGGTGCGGGCTGTGCGGGCACGGCCTTCGGGTCGGCGGCGGGCATGCTGCGCAGCCCGTTGACCTCGACGAGCGGACCGCTCTGCTGGCGCTGATCACTCGGAGGTGCGGGTTGCGCAGTGGTCGGCGCGGGATTTGCGGCAGGCGCGCAGGTCGTGCACGGACTTGTGGCCTGCCCGCCTGTGGTGGTGTTTCCCGGCACACCCGTACCCGTCCCCTGCTGCATGGGCGCCGGCGTCTGACCGGCCGGAGCCGGCTGCTGGGCCGGCGCCGCGGCGCTGGTCTGCGGGTTGTCCCGCGCCTCGCGGGCGTCGCGGAGCGACTGGCGGGCGGCGTCGCGCTGGGCCCGGGCGGCCTCGAGGTTCGCCTCGGCGTACTCGGGGTCGAGGGTGGCGACGACGTCGCCGGCCTCGACGAGGTCACCGACCGCCACGCGCACGTCCTCGACGCGCCCGCCGACGGCGAAGTTCAGGGTGGAGCTCTGGGCGCTGGTGACCGCGCCGGAGGCGGTGACCGTCTCGGCGACGGTGCCGCGGCCCACCGGCGTGGTGCGCAGGCCTGTGTCGTCGGAGCCGCCGGTCGCCGTCAGGCCGATGACCGTCCCGCCGACCGCGAGCAGCACCACCAGCACGATCAGCCCGTTGACGAGCCACAGAGAGCGACGCGCACCCGCCATGTGGCGGACGGTAGCGGTCGGTCAGCGGCCGATGACGCGCGGGGTCGTGTCGAGTGAGTGACCGTTCAGCGAGTCAGGCGTAGACGCGGGGATCGAGCGTGCCGATGTAGGGCAGGTCCCGGTAGCGCTCCGCGTAGTCGAGCCCGAACCCGACGACGAACTCGTTCGGGATGTCGAACCCGACGTACGCGACGTCCACGTCGAGCTTCGCCGCCTCGGGCTTGCGCAGCAGCGTCACGACGTCCAGCGAGGCCGGCCCGCGGGACTCGAGGTTCTTGAGCAGCCAGGACAGCGTGAGCCCCGAGTCGATGATGTCCTCGACGATGAGGACGCGGCGGCCCGAGATGTCGCGATCGAGGTCCTTGAGGATGCGCACCACGCCCGAGGACGAGGTCGACGAGCCGTACGAGCTGACCGCCATGAACTCGAGCTGGGTGGGCATCGGCAGGCGGCGGGCGAGGTCCGTCATGAACATCACCGCGCCCTTGAGGACGGTGACGAGCACGAGGTCCTGGTCACGCTCGCCGTAGTCGGCGCCGATCTGCGCGGCCAGCTCGCCGATCTTGTCCTGGATCTGCTCCTCGGTGATCAGTACGGACGCGATGTCGCCGTCGTACACCGTTGTCGGGCTCCTCACCGGATCGGGGGCGGCCCGTCGGGGCGGGCCGGGGCTCCGGGGCCGGGGTGGCGCCCCTCGAGCACCCGCAGCCTGCCATGCGCCCGCACCACCTCCAACCCGCCCGCGAGCGGCGGCACACCCTGACCACGCCAGCGGGCGACGACGGCGTCGACGGCCCGCACGTGCGCGTCGGTGAGCTCCCGCGCCCCCGCCGCGACCAGCCACGACCGCAGCACCCGGCGCCGCACGGCCGGGGCCTCGGCCGCGAGACCGACCGCGTCGAGGGAGCCGTCCCCGTCGACGAGCAGGGCCAGGCGCTCGTGCGCCAGCGCGGTGAGCGCGGCGTCGTCGTCGGCGAGCTGCGCGGCCGTCCGGGCCAGCGCCGGCGCCACCCCGCCGGCGAGCACGTCCTCGAGCAGCGGCAGGACCTCGCGGCGCAGGCGGGCGCGGATGTAGCGCGGGTCGGCGTTGTGGGGGTCGTCCCACACCGGCAGGCCCGCGGCGGCGCAGGCCGCGCGCGTCGTCGCGCGCCGGACGCCGAGCAGCGGGCGGCACCACGGCGCGTCCCACGCCGCCATCCCCGCGAGCGAGCGCGCCCCGGATCCGCGGCCCAGCCCGAGCAGCACGGTCTCGGCCTGGTCGTCGAGCGTGTGCCCGAGCAGCACCGGCGCGTCCCCGTGGGCGCACGACGCCGCCCGCAGCGCCGCGTAGCGGGCGTCGCGGGCCGCGGCCTCCGGGCCGCCCGCGGCGCCCACCTCGACGGCGACGACCTCCGCCGCCGCACCCAGCTCCCGCAGCAGCCCGGCCGTCGTCGCCGCCCGCTCGGCGGAGCCCTCCTGCAGGCCGTGGTCGACGACGACCCCGTGCACCGCGGGTGCCACGTGCACCGCGGCGGCGGCCAGCGCGAGCGAGTCCGCGCCGCCCGAGCACGCGACGATCACGGGAGCGAACGCGGCGTTCGTGCGCGTAGAGGCAGCGAACGGCGCGTTCGCTGCGTCCGTCACGCCGCCCAGGGCCTCGCGCACCGCCCGGCGGACCTCGGCGACGGGCTCGGGCACGCGCACGGCCGTGACCTCTCCGGTGGCGTCAGCCGTGGACGCGCCCGACCCAGGTGTCCGGGTCGGTGATCTCGGCGCGGCGGGGCAGGGTGTCCGGCGAGGTCCAGACGGCGTTGAGGCCGTCGAGGCCCACCCGGTCGACGACGCGGTCGACGAACACGCGGCCCTGCTCGTACTGCCGGATCTTCGCGTCGACGCCGAGAAGCGTCCGCAGGAGCCGGTCGACGAGGCTGCCGCCGCGACGGCGCGTGGTGAAGCGCGCCCGGATCGCCGCCACCGACGGCACGACGGCGGGGCCGACGGCGTCCATGACGTGCTCGGCGTGCCCCTCGAGCAGGGTGGTCAGGGCGAGCAGGCGGTCGAGGACGGCGCGCTGCTCGGGCCCCTGGAACATCTCGACCAGCGCCAGCCCGTCGCGCGGCGGGTCGTGGCGGACGGCCTTGACGATCTCGGGGAGCCGGTCGACCGCGCCCGAGGCCGTGCGGTCGAAGCCGCCGGCGAACGCCGCGACCTCGTCCCGGAAGTGGTCGCGCAGCCAGTCGACGGCGGTGAACTGGAGCCGGTGGGTGGCCTCGTGCAGGCAGACCCAGAGCGCGAAGTCGTCGGCGTCGACGTCGAGCGCCTGGCGGGCGGCGACGACGTTGGGCGCGACGAGCAGCAGGCGCCCCGCGCGCTCCGGCCCGCCGAACGGGTCGTACTGCCCCAGCACCCGGCTGCCCAGGAACGCCAGCAGCGTGCCCATCTGCACGCCGGCAGCCGTGCGGGTCACCCGGCCGAAGGCGCTGCCGACAATGCCGGCGGGCGGGCCGGGCAGCGGCGCGTCCTCGAGGAGCGTGGCGATCCCGCCGACCGCGGAGCGGATCCAGCCCGGCCGGTCGACGACGTCGGCCTCGGGCACCGGCAGCCCCGCGCCGAGCCCGGTCAGCTCGCGCACGTGGCCCTCGCCGATGCGGGCGCCCTCGCGCAGCCGGCTCACCTCGGCGGCGGCCTCGGCGGGCGAGACGGCGGGACCCGCGGGCACCAGCCGCGCGCCGGTGGCGGCCGCGAGGCCCCAGTCGACGGGCAGGCCCGTGCCGTCACGGGGCGCGGAGGTCAGCTCGACGGACACGGCTCCACCGTACGTCGCGGTCCCCGGGGTCCCCGCGCTCAGCGGCACCCGCAGTCGTGCAGGGCCGCGGCGAGGGCGTCGAGGCGGGGGCGCGCGGTGCCCGGGTCGACGCCGTTGCTCATGAACGAGAAGACGAGCACCCGGCCGTCGGCGGTGTCGACGACGCCGGCCAGGGCGTTCGCCGCGGTCAGCGTGCCGGTCTTCGCCCGCACCCAGCCGCGGCCGTCGGCGCTCGGGGTGCCGGGGGCGTAGCGGTCGGCGAGCGTGCCGCCCCCGCCCGCGACCGGCAGGCCGTCGAGCAGCGGGCGCAGGGCCGCGGTGCGCGGGTCGGGGCCGGCCGGCGCGGCGGCGGGGGCGAGCACGCCGGACAGCGCGGTGGCGGGCACGCGGTCGTTCACCGAGAGCCCGCTGGTGTCGGCGAGCGTGACGCCGGCGGTGTCGATGCCCGCCTCGTCGAGCACCCGCGTCACCGCCCGCGCGGCGCCGTCGAACGTCGTCGGCTCCCCGACCGCCCGCGCGACCTCGCGCCCGAGCGCCTCGGCCAGCACGTTGTCGGAGTTCTGCAGGGCGGTGCGCACCAGCTCGGTGGTCGGCGGCGACGCGACCTGCCCGAGCACCGGGGCGCCCGGCGGCGCCGTGCCCACGGCGACGGTCGGCGCGGCGCCGCCCTCGGCGAGGCGCGCGCCGAGCTCGCGGGCGGCGTCGGAGGCGGGGGTGGCGGTCCGCGGGATGTCGAGCACGGTCGGGTCGCTGCGCCCGCCGTCGAGCATCACCGGGACGATCGGGGCGACGAACCCGCTCGCGACGTCGGTGGGGTCCCAGCCGGGCGCGACGCCGGCGCCGCCCCCGTTCTCGTAGCGCGAGACGTCGACGAGGACCCGCTTCACCGCGGGCTGCCCGGCGCGCGCGGCGTCCACCGCTGCGACGAGGTCGTCGAGGCGGGCGGCGTCGGGGTAGACGGTCTGGCGTCCGGCGGGCAGTGAGGACAGCGTCGGGTCGCCCCCGCCGACCAGCACGATCGAGTCGGGGGTGGGACCGGCGACGACCGTGGTCGTCCAGCGCATCGTCGGGTCGAGGCGCAGCAGGGCCGCGGCGCCGGTGAGCAGCTTCGTCACCGACGCCGGCACCTGCGGCTCGGACGGACGCCGGCTCCACAGGGTCGTGCCGGTCGCGGGGTCGATGACCGCGCCGGTGACGTCGCCGAGGGCCGCGACGCGGGCGTCGAGCGCGGTCGCGAGGCCGGCCTCGGTCGGGGCCGGGGCGTCGGTACCGACGGCGGCCAGGCGCAGCTGCGGGGTCGCGGGGTCCGGCGGGTCGGCGGTCGCCCCGCCCAACAGGCCCACGGGCAGGCCCACCGCGCGGGCGAACGAGGGCGCCGAGAGGGTGACGCCGACGCCGAGGCCGGCCAGCAGCGCCACGACGACCGCGACCGCCAGCACCCGCAGGCCCCATCGGCGAACACCCGATGACGGCGCGGGGACCGCGCGGTGACCTTCGCCGCTCACGACCCCGCACCCCTCCTCACCTGCTGTTCACCTCGCCCGGACGAGGCCGGGGTCACGCCACGGTGTGCCGGGTCACCCCGCCCGTTGCCCCACACTAGAGGCGCGAGAGGACCGCGGGCCGACCCACGGGGGCGGGTCGGGCCGGACGGACGAGCGAGGACGAGGGAGCGGTGTCGCCGTGGAGTTCGACGTACTGATCGAGATCCCCAAGGGGAACCGGAACAAGTACGAGATGGACCACAGCTCCGGGCGGCTGCGCCTGGACCGGACCCTCTTCACGGCCACGCAGTACCCGGCCGACTACGGCTACATCGAGGACACCCTCGGCCAGGACGGCGACCCGCTCGACGCGCTCGTGCTCATCCAGGAGCCGACGTTCCCCGGCTGCGTGGTCGCCGCGCGCGCCATCGGCATGTTCCGCATGACCGACGAGGCCGGCGGCGACGACAAGGTGCTCTGCGTGCCCGCGGGCGACCCCCGCCAGGAGCACCTGCGCGACATCCACCACCTCTCCGAGTACGACCGCCTCGAGATCCAGCACTTCTTCGAGGTCTACAAGGACCTCGAGCCCGGCAAGAGCGTCGAGGGCGCGCAGTGGGTCGGGCGCTCGGACGCCGAGCTGGAGATCAAGGCCTCCCGCCAGCGCGCCGAGCAGAAGGGCCACGGCGGGGCGCACTGAGTGTCCTGACGACCAGGCCCCGCCGCGGCGCTCCGCCTTCAGCGGGTGGTGCGCGTGAGGTCGACCGGCGGGGCCGCCTCGTGCCGCCCGGCCCGGTCGAATTCCGGCGCGGCCTCCCCTGCGGCCTCCCCGGCTGACACGGCCGGGCGGGGCGGAGTGACGGTCAGGGCGACGTCGATGGACCCCGCCCCCTCGACCACCACCTGCTCGCTGACCGGCGCGAACCCGCTCGCGGTGAGCATGTGCCGCCCGGGCGCGAGGTCGTCGAACCGGAACCGGCCGTCGGCACCCGTGACCGCCGAGGCGACGACGCCACCATCCCGGCCCACGAGCACGACCAGCGACTCCGGCACCGGCGCCCCGCCCGCGGCGCGCACCGCCCCGGCCAGCGTGTACCGGGCCGGTGCGACCGTGACGTCGGCGCGCGCCCCGTCCTCGCCGACCGCGACGCGGATCGCGCGCGGTGCGCGTCCGGGGGCGAGCACGGTGACGGTGTAGCCGCCGGGCTCGACCTCGCCGGTCTCCCAGCCGCCCTCGGCGTCGCTGCGCCGTACACCCACGACGCCGCCGTCGGTGTCGGTGACGGTCACGGTGGCGCCGGCGACCGCGGTGCCATCGGGCTCGGCGACCCGCCCGCCGAGGGTCACCACGCGGGACAGTACGACGTCGCGGCGCACGGGGACGCCGTCGACCGTGACGAGCTCCGCGAACGGGCGGCGTCGCGGCGAGCTGGCGATGAGCACGTAGGTGCCGGCGGCCGGCGCGACCAGCGTGTAGCCGCCCCGCTGGTCGAGCCCCGCCCGCTCCACCGGGGCGCCGTCGAGGCCGTGCAGCGAGACCGAGACCTCGTCCTGCGCACCGACCGGGCTGCCGCCCGTGCCGGTGACGCGACCGTGGACGGTGGGCCCGGACCGGCGGACCGGGCTGGGCCGGCCGTTGCCGGCGGTGCTGTGGGTGCCGGTGCCGTGGGTGGCGGTGGCGGGCGGGCCCCAGCCGTGGGTCGCGGGCTCCGACGAGGTCGCGGGCGACGACGACGTGGCGTGCGCCGTCGCGGGGACGGGCGGGTTCGAGGCGGTGCCGATGGCCGCGGCGCCGCCGGCGGTCTCGGTGGCCGGGGTGGTCCCGGCGCCCTCGGCCTCCTCGGCCCCCTCGGCACTGCGGGCCTGGATGCCCGACTGCGTGCGCAGCGGGACCTCGCGCAGGAACCAGATGAGCACGAAGCCGACGGCGATCACGCACCCGGCGATGAGGAAGACCAGGTCCATCGCGTCGGAGAAGCCGACGAGGAACGGCTCGGCGAGGCGCGGGTCCATCCGCTGGAGCACCGAGGAGTCCTGCGCGACCTGCGCCGCCCCGGCGACGGGGTCGACCGCGACCTGGTTGGCCGGGTTGGCGAGCGCCGCCGGGTCGGCGAGCGCGGCCCGGAAGCCCGCCGTCGGGGCGATCGCGGCGAAGGCGTCGCGGATGTAGTCGCCGACCGTCGAGAACAGCACCGAGAGGAAGACCGCGACGCCGAGCGTGCCGCCCATCTGCCGGAAGAAGGTCGCCGACGCCGTGGCCACGCCCATGTCCTTGGCCGGCACGGCGTTCTGCACGGCGAGCACGAGCGTCTGCATGCAGTTCCCGAGCCCGAGGCCGAAGACGACCATGAGCAGCGCGACCTGCCAGTACGGGGTGTCGGCGTGCAGCAGGAAGTGGAACAGCAGCATGCCGAGGGTCATCAGCCCGAGGCCGATCACCGGGAAGACCTTGTAGCGCCCGGTGCGGCTGGTGAGCTGTCCGGAGATGATCGAGGCGACCATGATGCCGCCGACCAGCGGGATCATCTGGAGCCCGGCCTGCGTCGGGCTGGAGCCGGTGACGATCTGCAGGTACTGCGGGACGATCGCGATGCCGCCGAACATCCCGACGCCGGTGATGATCGCGATGATCGAGGTCAGGCTGAACACGCCGTTGCGGAACAGGCGCAGCGGCAGCAGCGCGTCGTCGCCGTAGGCCCGCTCGGCGAGGTAGAAGGCGACGAGCCCGACCGCGCCGACGGCGTAACAGATGATCGCCGAGGTCGAGCCCCAGCCCCACTCGCGGCCCTGCTCGGCGATGATCAGCAGCGGCACGAGGCCGACGGCCAGCGCGGCGGCGCCGGGGAAGTCGAGGCGGTGCTCGCGGCGGGTGTGGGGCAGGCGCAGCACGTTCCAGACGACGAGGAACGCGATCGCGCCGATCGGGACGTTGACGAGGAAGACCCAGCGCCAGCCGGTGATGCCGAGGATCGTGTCCTGGCCGGCGAGGAAGCCGCCGACGACCGGGCCGATGACGCTCGACGTGCCGAACACCGCGAGGAAGAAGCCCTGGTAGCGGGCGCGCTCCCGCGGCGGGACGATGTCGCCGATGATCGTCAGGGCGAGCGACATGAGCCCGCCGGCGCCGAGGCCCTGGACCGCGCGGAAGGCCGCGAGCTCGTACATCGACGTCGAGATCGTGCACAGCACCGAGCCGACGACGAACAGCCCGATCGCGAGCAGGAAGAACGGCCGGCGCCCGTAGAGGTCGGAGAGCTTGCCGTAGAGCGGGGTCGTGATCGTCGCCGTGATCAGGTACGCGGTCGTCGCCCAGGCCTGCAGGTTGAGGCCCTGCAGGTCGTCGGCGATCGTGCGGATCGACGTCGAGACGATGTTCTGGTCGAGCGCGGCCAGGAACATGCCCAGCATCAGGCCCGAGAGGATCACGAGGATCTGGCGGTGCGTGAAGCCGGTGCTGCCGGGTGTCTCGCCCCGGGTGGTGGCGGCCGCCGCGGGTGCGGCAGCGGGCGTGCTCATGAGGCCTCCGGGGGAGCCAGCGTGGCGGGGTGGTGGCGGTGCTCGAGGTCGGCGGCCAGCTGTTCGAGCAGCTCGGCGAGGCGCACGCGGTCGGCCTCGTCCCAGTGCGCGGTCATGGCGCCGATCTCGCGGTTGCGGCGGTCGCGGTTGGCCTCGAAGACGCGCAGGCCCTCGTCGGTGGGCGCGAGGAGCGTGGCCCGGCCGTCCTCGGGGTCGGGGCGGCGCTCGACGAGCCCGGCGCGGACCAGCCCGGCGACCTGCCGGCTGACCGTCGACGGGTCCGAGTGCACGGACTCGGCCAGGGCGTTCGACCGGCGCGGGCCCTCCAGCACGAGCCGGGCGAGCAGCACGTAGGCGGCGCGCTCGACGCCGTCGGGCCCGACCGACCCGGCCTTGGCCCGCTCCACCGCGCGCATGACGCGGATGAGCTGGTGGCCGAGACGGTCCGAGACCCGCCAGCGGTCGTCCACCCCCGGCGGAGCCGGGAGCCGCGAGGAATCCATTGCATGCTCCGTACAATCGGTTGCTGCGTACAAGCATGCGCCTGCCCTCGGTGTTCCCGCCACTCGGGTGCGCTCCGCGCAGGTGAGCAGAAAGGAGTGCTTGAGCACTCTTTTCTGCTCACCTGCGCCTCAGCGCCCCTCCCAGCGGGGCTCGCGCTTCTCGCGGGCGGCGGCCATGCCCTCGGCGGCGTCCCGGGTCGCGCCGGCGACGCGGCGCATGGTCTCGCCGAAGCGGATGGCCTCGGTCTCGGGCAGGTAGGGCGCGCGCCGGGCCATCTCCTTGATCGCGCGCTGGGCCAGGGGTGCGCCGGCGAGCAGGCGGTCGGCCAGCGCCCGGGCCTCGGCGATCAGGTCGTCGTGCGGCACGACCCGCGACACCAGGCCCATCTCGCGCGCCCGCTCGGCGTCCACCCGCTCGCCGGTCAGGAGCAGCTCCATCGCCGGCTGCCACCCGATCCGCTGGGGCAGCCGCAGCGCCCCGACGATCGTCGGGATGCCCAGGCGCACCTCGGGGAAGCCGAACGTGGCGCGCTCGCTCGCGATGACGAGGTCACACCAGGTCACCAGCGTCAGCCCGTAGCCCAGGCAGTGGCCGTTGACCGCCGCGATCACCGGCTTGTAGATCTCCCAGCCGCTCTCGAACGAGTTGACGGTCGGACGCTCCCAGAACGAGCCGGGGAAGTCGCCGGCCGGGTTGCCCTCGCCGCCGGCGTCGGCGCCCACGCAGAACGCTCGCCCCTCGCCGGTCACGATCCCGACCCATGCCTCGTCGTCGGCGCGGAAGCGGTCGAACGCCTCGTTGAGCCCGGCGCGCATCGCCCCGTCGATCGCGTTGAGCTTCTCGGGCCGGGAGTACGTGATCGTCGCGACGTGGCCGTCGCGCTCGTAGCGGACGCGCTCGCTCGTGCTCATGGGTGCACATCGTGCAGGTGAGCAGAAAAAAGTGCTCCAGCACTTCTTTCTGCTCACCTGGGCGTCAGCCCACCCGCTCGAACACCGCCGCGAGGCCCTGGCCGCCGCCGATGCACATGGTCTCGAGGCCGTAGCGGGCCTCGCGGCGGTCCATCTCGCGCAGCATCGTCGCCAGGATCCGCACCCCGGTGGCGCCGACGGGGTGGCCCAGCGAGATGCCCGAGCCGTTGGGGTTGACCCGCTCGTCGGTGACCAGGTCGATGCCCCACTCGCGCCCGACGCCCAGCGCCTGGGCCGCGAAGGCCTCGTTGAGCTCGATGACGTCCAGGTCGGCCAGCGACAGCCCCGCCCGGGACAGCGCCGCCGCGGTCGCCGGCACCGGCCCGATCCCCATGACCTCCGGGCCGACCCCCGCCAGGCCCCACGACACCAGCCGCGCCAGCGGCCGCAGCCCCAGCTCCGCGGCCTTCTCCGGCGTCGTCACCAGGCACACCGCCGCGCCGTCGTTCTGCCCCGAGGCGTTGCCCGCGGTCACCGTCGCCGCGTCGTCCTGCTTGCCCATGATCGGGCGGAGCTTCGCCAGCGACTCCAGCGACGCGTCGGGCCGGATGTGCTCGTCGGCGTCGACCACCGTGTCGCCCTTGCGGCCCGGGATCGTCACCGGCACCAGCTCGTCGGCGTAACGACCCTCCTTGACCGCCGCGGTCGCCTTCTCGTGCGACCGGACGGCCAGGCGATCCTGCTCCTCGCGCGGGATGTCGTAGCGCTTCCGCACGTTCTCCGCGGTCTCGATCATCCCGCCCCACACCGGGTGGTTCACCCCGCCCGCGTGCACCCGTCCCTCGGCCAGCGCGTCCTTCATCTGGAAGCCGCCGGCCTTGGTGCCCCAGCGCGGCGCCTGGCTGTAGTAGGTCGCCCCCGACATCGACTCGGCACCACCGGCGAGCACCACCGACGCCCCGCCGGTCTGCACCGCCATCGCCGCGTAGAGCACCGCCTGCAGCCCCGACCCGCACCGCCGGTCCACCTGGATGCCGGGCACGGTCACGTCGAGGCCCGCGTCCAGCGCCGCCACCCGCCCGATCGCGGGCGCGTCCATCGTCGGGTAGCAGTGCCCGAACGCGACGTCGTCGATCTGGTCGGCCGTGATCCCGGTGCGCGAGACGAGCTCCCGGATCACCGTCGCCGCCAGCGTCTGGGGCGCCACGTCCCGCAACGCTCCCCCGAACCCGCCCACCGGCGTGCGCAGGGGCTCGCAGATCACCGCATCGGCCACGACAGGCCCTCCTCTAGTACGCGTAGCGCAGGATGACCTCGGCGACGCACGCCGGCTTGGGCCATCCCTCGATCTCGACCGTCCCCCCGATGGTGGCCTGCACACCGTTCGGGACGTCGGTCACGTCCACCAGGCGGCAGTGACCCCGCACACGGCTGGGCACGGGCACGGGCGACGGGAAGCGCACCTTGTTGAGCCCGTAGTTGACCGTCATCGAGACGCCCTTCACCTCGAAGGTGTCCCAGCCGAACTTCGGCATGAGGGCGACGGTCAGGAAGCCGTGGGCGACGGTCTTCCCGAACGGGCCCGACGCCGCGCGCTCGGGATCGACGTGGATCCACTGGTGGTCGTCGGTGGCGTCGGCGAAGATGTCGACCCGGCGCTGGTCGACGGTGACCCACTGGCTCGTGCCGAGGTCCTCCCCCACCGCACCGCGCAGCTCCTCGACATCGGCGAACACTCGCATCCCGGGCTCCTCTAGAGGTCGGCGGCCAGTTCCTTGACCTGTCCGACCAACGACACCCGCTCGGCGGCCGTGCCCGCGAGCGGCGTGACGTTGATCGTGGTGACGCCGGCTGTGGCGAAGGCCTGCAGCCGCTCGGCGACGTAGGAGCGCGGCCCGATCAGCGACATCGCCTTGACGAGGTCCTCGGGCACCGCCGCGGCGGCCTGGTCCTTCTTGCCGTCGAGGTAGAGGTCCTGGATCTTCTCCGCCTCCTCCTCGTAGCCGTAACGCTGGGCGAGCTCGTTGTAGAAGTTCTTGCCCTTCGCGCCCATGCCGCCGACGTAGAGCGCGACGAACGGGCGCATGCCGTCGAGCATCTGCTGGGCGGTGTCGGCGTCCTCGGTGATGCACAGCGACGCCTGCAGGTAGGTCTGCAGGTCGCCGAGCGCGGGGTCGCGCTTGGCCTTGCCGACCTCCAGCGACTCGCCCCACACCTCGTGCGCGCGCTCGGGCACGAAGAGGATCGGCAGCCAGCCCTCGGCGATCTCGGCGGTCAGCGCCACGTTCTTCGGGCCGATGGCGGCGAGCACGATCGGGATGCGGTCGCGCACCGGGTGGTTGATGATCTTCAGCGGCTTGCCGAGCCCGGTGCCCTCCTCGGCGGGCAGCGGGATCCGGTAATAGCGCCCGGAGTGCTCGACCTTCTCGCGGCGCCACACCTGCCGGCAGATGTCGACGATCTCGCGGGTGCGGGCCAGCGGGGCGTCGTAGCGCACGCCGTGGAAGCCCTCGATGACCTGCGGGCCCGAGGCACCGATCCCGAGCGTGAAGCGCCCGCCCGAGACGTAGTCGAGCCCCGCGGCGGTCATGGCGGTCAGCGACGGGGTACGGGTGTAGATCTGCAGGATGCCCGAGGCGATCTCGACCCGGCTGGTGCGCGCGGCGATGAACCCGAGCTGGCTCACCGCGTCGAAGCTGTAGGCCTCGGGCACGAAGACGATGTCCAGGCCCGCCGCCTCGTGCTCGGCGAGCTCGGCCACCGTCTCCTCGAACCCGCCGCTGTAGTTCAACCCCATCCCGATGCGCACGCCGCGCAGCCTGTCACGATCGCGTTGATCACGGCAGTACGGCGACGGGAGACGGGCGTGTTCACGACGACGGTGACGGTGCGCGGCTACGAGTGCGACGCCAACGGGCACGTCAACCACGCCGTCTTCCACCAGTACGGCGAGCACGGGCGCACCGAGGCGCTGCGGGCCGCGGGCGTCGACGTGCCGGACCTGACCGCCGTCGGTCTCGGCCCCATCATCCTCGAGTCGACGGTCCGGTTCCTCGCCGAGCTGCGGGTCGGCGACGAGGTCGAGGTGGTCGTCGACGTGCGCTTCGGCGAGGGCAAGACCTTCCGGATGGACACCGAGCTGCGCCGCGGCGAGCAGGTCTGCGCCACCCTCACCGGCGTCATGGGCCTGCTCGACCACGGCACCCGCCGGCTCGTCGCCGACCCCCGCGGCAAGCTCCTCGCGCTCGGCGACCCGCAGCGGGCGCCTCAGGTGCTCGGCGAGGCGTCCCCGTCGGAGAAGTGACCGGGCCAGTCGTCGTAGCGGATGCGCGGGGTCGCGAGGACCTCCCCGACCGTCGACCACTGGTTGCCGCCGAGCCGCGCGAGCGGCGCGAGCCGCTTGACGTCGGGGCGGCCGTCGACGAGCGCGTCGTCGGCGACCGCGGCGTGCACGACCCGGCCGAGCACCAGCACGCAGTTGCCGACCTCGATCGTGCGCTCCAGCCGGCACTCCAGCGCCACCGGTGACTCCGCGATGCGCGGGGTCGCGATGCGCAGCGACGGCTCGCGGGTCAGGCCGGTCGCGTCGATCTCGCTCTCGTGCGGCGGGAAGTCGGTGGCCGTCGCGTTGATGTGCTCGAGCAGCGGCTCGGGCGTCAGGCACACCGTGAACTCGCCGGACGCGACGGCGTTGCGCAGCGAGTCCTTCTCGCCGACCGACGTGAACTGCACGACCGGCGGGTCCGTGCTCGCGACGGTGAAGAACGAGTGCGGCGCGAGGTTGTCGACGCCGTCGGCCGAGCGCGTCACCACCCAGGCGATCGCGCGCGGCACGATCACCGAGGTCAGGAACTTGTAGAAGCCGCCGGGCCCGATCTGGTCGGGGTCGAAGTCGGTGCGCACGGACTCAGTTGTTCCCCGGCAGCAGCCCGCTCGGAACCAGCTGCGGGGCCCGTGTCGTGGTCGTCTCGCTGGGCTCGGACTCCTCGGCGGTGCTGCTCGCGGGCGCCTCGGAGGTCGCCGACGGCTCCTCGCCGGCCGGGGCCTCGGAGGTCGTCGCGGGCGCCTCGCTCGACGTGGCCGTCGGCTCCGCGGTGCCGAGCACCGACCCGACGCTCGTGCCCGCGTCGCCGCCGGAGAGCGGCGAGCCCTTCACCCGCTCGATCCCGGTGATCGCCAGCATCGCGATGAGGAAGATCAGCAGGGCGGTGGCGCCGAGCAGGGCGTAGCGGCGCCACGGGGTGCGGCGCGGGGGCTCGTCGCCCGGGTCGCCGTCGGGGTCGCCGTCGGGGTCGCCGTCGGGGTCGCCGTCGGGGCCGTCCGGGCCGCCGACGCCCGGCGACCCGACCAGCGCGGTGGCCTGGTCGTCGGTCGGGGTGAGCACGCGGGTGCCGGGGCCGACGGCCTGGGTGGGCTCGCCGTCGGCGCCGCGACGCGGGGCGGAGAGGCGGGTCGCGTCGTCGCCCCCGATGACCATGGTCGGCTCGTCGTCGGGCGTGGGCGCCGCGGTGCCCGCGAGGGCGGTCGGCGCGCCGTCGTCCGTGGGGCCGCCGGGACGGCGGACGCGCAGGCGGCTGCGGACGTGGTCGCGGGTGCGCTCGATGGAGCGCTGGTAGAACGCGTCGCCGACGGTGGTGACGACGGCCGCGATGCCGGCGCCGGCGATCGTGCCGCCCGCGCCCCCGAGGAACGAGCCGACGCCGGCCGTGGTCACCGCGGCCGCGGCGCCGCCGGTCAGCTTGACGACCGACAGCGAGGACGCGGCCGGGGCCGGGCCCGCCGCGTGGCTCGTGGGGGCGTCGGCCGGGGCGTCGGCGCGGTGTGTGGTGGGCGCGTCGGCACGATGCGTGGTGGGCGCGTCGGCGGGGTCCGCGCGGCGCGTCGGCGCATCGGTGGGTCGGGGCGCCGCCGTGGTCGGTGCCCCGCCCGGCAGGGCCGACGTCGGCTGCGGGGCGTCGGACCGGCCGTGACGGCCGCCCGCCGGGGCCTGACCCGGGTCGCCGTACGTGTCGGGGGCGCGGGTGCCGTACTCGCCCGGGCCGGCGTAGGGCCCGCCGGGCTGGGGGCGGCCGTGCGGGCCGTACGGCCCCGGGGTACCCGACTGGCCGGGCGGGCCGTACGGCCCCGGAGCGCCCGACGGGCCGGGGGCGCCGTACGCGTTCGGCGTGCCGGGCTGACCGGGAGCGCCGTACGGACCCGGGATCCCCTGCGGGCCGGGACCGGCGGGCGGTGGTCCGACGCCGGGGCGGCCGGGGGCCGCCGGTGGCGGACCCTGCCCCGGGGCACCCTGTGGGCCGGGCGGCGGAGCGCCGTGGCGGCCCGCCGTCTCGGCCGGGCGACCGTTCGGTCTGCCGCCGGGGCTGCCCGGGGACGGCTGCGGATCCGGGCGACGCTCGAGACCCTCGGGCCCGTCGGCGGCGTGGCGGGCGGGGGCGTCGTCGGGGTCCGGGCCGGGCGCGGCGTGTCGCCCGCGGCCGGGCCCGGGGGGTCCGGACTGCTCGCTCATCCCTGCCCTCGCTGACCTCGTCGACCGGCCCACCGGCGGCGGGCGGACCGGCCCCAACCCTGCCCCACGGCCACGAGCCGTCGCGGGCGGGGGCCCGGGAGCCCGCCGGGACGGGGCGGTCGGCCGGGGTCGGCGAGGAGGGGGATCAGTCGCCCGAGCGCCGGTGGCGGCCGCCGTTGCCGCGGAGCATCACGGGCCGGGAGGGACGCTCGTCGCCCCCGGCGGCGGTGTCGTCGCGGAACGCCCGACGCTCGACGCCGCGGTCGGCACGACCGAACGCCCGGCGGACTTCCTCGTAGATCGGCGTCTGCGTCATGTGGGCACCCTACGACTCCGGCCGGGGGAACCGACGGGGCCTCCGGTCATCGTTCTGGAGCCTGTTGAACCCACTCTGAGCAGGGCACACGACGTCGCCGACCGGGTCCTCCGCGATCTTCGGCACCGGGCCCACCGGGGCCGGTCACGAAGCCGACAGCGAGGTCCACCCGGTCGGATCAACGAGCCGCGCACGATCCTCACCCCCCGTCGCCGACCCCCGGAGAACCATGGCCACCCAGCCGGTCGAGCTGACCGTCCACTCGTCGCAGCCCTACAACGCAGAGCCGCCGCGCACCGCGCTCGCCGACCGCGACCTGACCCCGCTCGACGCCTTCTACCACCGCAACCACGCCCCGGAACGGCCCCGGATCGACCCCGCGACGTGGACGCTGCGGGTCGACGGGATGGTCGAGCGGCCGGCGACGTTCTCGCTCGGCGGGCTGCGGGAGCGGTTGCGCGAGCACACCGAGGTCGTGACGCTGCAGTGCGCGGGCAACCGCCGCGCGGGCCTGATCGAGGTGGCCGACCTGCCCGGCGAGACGCCCTGGGGACCGGGCGCCACCGGCACCGCCCGCTGGGCCGGCGTGCGCCTCGCCGACGTCCTGCGCGAGGTCGGCGTCGAGCCCGGCGCGAGCGACGTCGTGCTGGCCGGCGCGGACCTCCCGGAGGAGACCGACGGGGCGCCCTACGAGGTCTCGATCCCGCTCGAGAAGGCGCTCGCGCCCGAGGTGCTGCTGGCGTGGTCGATGGACGACGCGCCGCTGCCCGAGGCCCACGGCGCCCCGGTGCGCGTCGTCGTCCCCGGCTGGATCGGGGCGCGCAGCGTCAAGTGGCTCGAGCGCGTCACCGTCGCCGACGCGCCGTCGCGCGGCCACTACCAGGACGTCGCCTACCGCCTCCTGCCCGCGGACGCCTCCCCCGCGCCGGGCCGGGGCGTGCCGCTCGGGCCGATCGCGGTGAACGCCGACGTGCTGTCCCCGGCCGACGGCGCGGAGGTGGCCGCGGGTCCGGTGCGCGTGTCCGGCTACGCGCTGGCCGGCGGGGAGCGCACCGTCGTGCGCGTCGACGTCTCCACCGACGGCGGCGCGACGTGGCGGCAGGCGGACCTCGAGCCGCAGGCCGGTCGCTGGAGCTGGCGGCTCTGGCACACCGAGCTCGACCTGCCGGCCGGCACGACCCGGGTCACCGCGCGGGCCTGGGACTCCGCCGCCGGCGTGCAGCCCGCGGACCCCGCCGAGCTGTGGAACCCGAAGGGCTACGTGAACAACGCCTGGGCGCACGTGACGTTGCACGCGTCCGCCCGCGACGACGGGTGAGCGGACCCGCACCGGGCATCCGCGGGGGTCCCGACGAGGTGACCCGGAGGTACCCCGTGAACCCGACGAACCGCCGTCCGTCCATCGGCGTCCTGGTGGGCGTCCTGCTGGCCGTGCTGGTCGTCCTGGCCGTCGTCCTGTTCCTGCTCGCACAGACCCAGGCGGCGCCCTCGAGCCCGCAGACCAACGGCATGATCGCGCTGCTCGCACCCGCCCTGCTCTGAGCGCGCCGACCCGGCACCATGCGCGGGTCAGCGTGCGCGCCACCGGAGGAGGGCCCGTGCCGGGCGACGACGAGGAGCACGAGCCGGACTACCGGTTCACGCTCGCCAACGAGCGCACGTTCCTCGCGTGGCTGCGCACGTCGCTGTCGCTGCTGGCGGCCGGGGTGGCCGTCGTGCAGCTGCTGCCCGAGTTCGCCGTGCCCGGCACGCGCGCGGTGGTCGGCGGCCTGCTGGCGGCGCTCGCCGTCGTGACCGCTGCCGGCGGCGTCCTGCGCTGGCGGGGGGTCGAGGCCGCCATCCGCCGCGGCCGCCCGCTGCCCCGCCAGCGCCTGCCCTGGGTGCTCGCCGCCGGGCTCGTCGTCCTCGCGCTGTTCGGTCTGGTGCTGGTGGCCGTGCGGGCGGGCGCGTGAGCTCGCCGTCGGACGCCGGGCTGCAGGCCGAGCGCACCGGCCTCGCGTGGAGCCGGACCTCGCTGGGCGTCGCCGCGAACGCGGTGCTGCTCGCGGTCCGCGAGCTCACGCACGACGGCCCCGGTCCCTCGCTCGTGCTGGCGATCGCCGCGGGCGTCCTCGCCGTCGTCGTCGCCCTCTACGGGCGCCGCCGCACCCTGCGCCTGCGCCACGCCCCGCTGCCCTCGCCGCTGGCCGCCGACCGCGCGGTCCCGCTGCTCGGGGGCGCCGTGGCGCTGCTGGCGCTGGTCACCGGGGTGGTGCTGGCGCTGCGGTAGGCGCGGCGAGACCCCGCCGCTGCTCGGGCGTGGGGCCCGCCCGGATGAGCACGACCAGCCCGACCAGCGCGACGACCGCGAACACGGCCGCCAGCGCCGCGCCGGCCGCGCCGAGGGTGTAGCGCTCCCCCAGCACGACGATGCCGATGGCCGCGGCCGCGATCTGGTCGGCCGTGATCTGCGTGGCGAGCCCGGCGTCGAGGCCGCCGTCGCGGAAGGCGGTCTGGATCAGCAGGATCGACGCCACCGGCAGCACGAGCGCCGCGGCGACCACGACGCCGACGAGCACCCAGGAACGGTCGTCGGCGATGAGCTGGATGATCAGGCGCACGAGGCCCGACGTCGCCCCCGCGCACAGCCCGGACGCCGCCGCGCGGATCACCGCCCGCACCACCGGGCGGCCCTTCGCCCCCGCCGCGGCGAGCACCACCGCAGCGATCATGATCACCGCCACCGCCCCCAGCACGACCGGGGCCGGCGGGGTCCGGGTCGGCGGGCCGTGCGCGGCGAGGGTCAGCAGCCCGACCAGCCCGGCGACGAGCACCACCGCGCCGACCCACTCCCGCGAGCTGATCCGCCGCTTCTCCAGCCACGAGTCCAGGGGCAGCGCGAGGATCAGGGTCGTCACGCCGATCGGCTGCACGAGCGTGATCGAGCCGAAGCCGAGCGCGCCGACGTGGATGATCGCGCCCGCGACCATGCAGGCGATCCCGCCCCACCACCATCGACGCGCCAGCAGCGCGCGGAAGAACCGCCAGCCCCCCGACGTCTCCACGGGCTCGGACGCGCGTGCCGTCTCGCGCCGCTGCAGGGCCGCGGAGAAGGCGTAGGCGACGACCGAGCACAGCGCCAGCGCGACGGCGATCGTCGGGTTGCTGGTCACGCGCGCTCGCGGTCGGTCGGGGCCGGCATCACGGGTCCAGTCCTACCCCGCCCTCAGCGCACGAACGCGCTCTGCCCCGTGATCGCCTTCCCGACGATCAACGTGTTCATCTCGCGGGTGCCCTCGAAGGAGTACAGCGCCTCGGCGTCGGCGAAGTAGCGGGCGACGCCGTTGCCCAGGATGACGCCGTTGCCGCCGACGAGCTGGCGGGCCCAGGCGACGGTCTCGCGCATCCGGCTCGCGCAGAACTCCTTGGCCAGCGCCGAGTGCGCGTCCGACCCCCGCCCGTCGTCGAGGAGCTGCGCGTTGCGCGCGGCCATCCCGAGCGAGGCGGTGACGTTGCCCAGCATCTGCACGAGCAGCTCCTGCATGAGCTGGAACCCCGCGATCGGGCGCCCGAACTGCTCGCGCTGGCGGGCGTAGTCGAGCGCGAGCTCGTAGGCCGCCATCTGCGTGCCGGTCGCGCCCCAGGACGCGTTGCCGCGCGTGACCCGCAGGACCCCGCCCGCGTCGGCGAAGGTCCCGGTGCCGCCGGCGAGCCGGTCCTCGTCGGGGACCCGCACGCCGCGCAGCGCGATGTCGGCGTTCTGGACGATGCGCAGCGCGGTCTTGCCCTCGATCTTCGCGATCGTCATGCCCTCGGCGTCGCCCGGGACGACGAAGCCACGGACCTCGTTCGTCTCGAGGTCCCGCGCCCAGATCACGATGACGTCGGCGAACGGCGCGTTGCCGATCCAGCGCTTGTCGCCCTCGAGCACCCAGTGGTCGCCGTCGCGGCGCGCGGTGGTCTCCATGCCGCCCGCGACGTCGGAGCCCCCGTGCGGCTCGGTGAGCCCGAACGCGCCGATCGTCTCCATCCGCGCCATCGCCGGCAGCCAGCGCTGCCGCTGCTCCTCGGTGCCGCCCGCCCAGATCGAGCCCATGGCGAGGCCGGTGTGGATGCCGAAGAAGCTGTTCACCGACGGGTCGACGCGCGCGATCTCGGCGTGCAGGAAGCCGGTGAACACGCGGCGGGCCGGCTCGTCGCCCATCCCGGCCAGGCCGTAGGGCAGGCCGGCGAGGTCGAGCTCGGCGAACCCCTTGACCAGCTGCATCGGGAACTCCGCGCGCTCCCACGCGTCGTCGACCACCGGCGCGACGTCGCGGGCGAGGTAGGCCCGCAGCCGGCGCAGCGTGGCGACCTCGTCGTCGGTGAGCAGGTCGGCGTAGTCGTAGAAGTCGGCGATCGCGTCCCGGTCCGGGTCGAGGTCGAGCGCGGGCCGCGGCAGGGCGGAGAAGTCGGACGGGAGCTCGGGCATGCCCCCAGCGTGGCCCGCGGCGGCGGGGTCTGCCATCCGATCACCGGCGAGCCGCCGCCAGATGATGCTTGTACTATCCAAGCAATACGGCGAACGGCCCTCCCGGTGGAGGGACCGCGACGGTGGACGGTGACGGTGGGGCGGGCCCCGGCGGTGCGTCGGATGCGGTGCGTCGAGAGAGGTGGACGTCGGTGGACGGACAGGAACCGATCATGATCTTCGGTCGGGTGACGCGCGGCGACGGCGCGCCGGTGCCGGGCGCGGCGCTGACGCTGTGCGACCTCTCCGGTGACCAGCTCGACCGCGCGGCCGCCGACGAGGGCGGGCACTACCAGCTCGTGCCGCCGACCGGCGGGACCTACCTGGTCATCTGCGCCTCCTCGACCCACCAGCCGCAGGCCTCGCTCGTCGCGGTGGCCGACCGCCCGCTGCGCCACGACGTGGGCCTCACCGGCGGCGGGGCGTCGTTGGGCGGCACCGTCGGCGTGCGGCACGGCAGCGGCACCAACAGCGCGAACGGCGCGGCCGGCGCGGCCGGTGCTGTCAGCGGCTGGGACGACGTCGTGCTCACCCTCACCGACGTGCGCGGCACCGTCGTCGCCGTGACCCGCTCGGGCCCCGACGGCACCTACCGCTTCGCCGACCTCACCGAGGGCACCTACACGCTGACGGCCGCCGCGGCGCGCCTCGCGCCGGTCGCCGAGACCGTCCGCGTGCCCGCCGAGGGCCACGTGACCCACGACGTCGCCCTGGCCACCCGCACCGAGCTCCACGGCACCGTGCGCTCGGCGGGCGCCGGCCGCCCGGTGGCCGAGGCGCTGGCGACGCTGGTCAGCGAGGACGGGCACGTCGTCGGCTCGCGCGTCACCGGCGAGGACGGCTCGTTCCGCTTCGACGACGTCCCGCACGGCGTCTACACGATCACCGCGAGCGGCTACGCCCCCGTGGCCTCGGAGATCGAGATCGGTCCCGGGCACCCGTCGGACGTCGTGCTGAACCTCATGCCGCCGGCGGTGGACGGGGCCGGCGAGCCGCCGGCGCGTCCCGACACCCCGCGCGGGGACGACGGGGCGGCGGCGGGCGACGGGTTCGCCGCCGACGGCCTCGGGGACGGCACCGGCGGGCGCCACGGACAGCACCTCGGGTCCGACGACGTCACCGAGCCGCGGTCGCCGTCCGGCGAGCGCTGGTGAGTGCCGATCCCGCGCACCGCGCCGGCGTGACCGCGGCGCCCCGCGGCGGCTGGGTGCGGGGCGCGGCCGTGACCAGCGACGGCTGGCCGGTGCCGTTCGCGGTGGTCACGGTCATCGATGCGGCGGGGACCCAGGTCGGCGGGACGTCGGTGGGCGGCGACGGGTCGTTCCTCGTCGAGGGCCTGCCCGAGGGCCCGGCGACGGTGATCACCTCGGCGGTCGGCCACACGCCGGCCGCGCGGCCGCTCTCCGGCCCCGGCGACCTGGGCCGGGTGGTGCTGACGCGCTCGGGCGCGCTGACCCTCCCCGCCCCCGGTCGCTGGGACATCGACCCGGTGCACTCGCGCATCGCGGCGTCGGCGTTCCACCTCGGCATCACCAAGGTGCACGGGCGCCTGCGCCGCTTCTCCGGGGCGATCGAGATGGGCGCCGACCTCGCGGGCACCCGCGTCCACGCCGCCATCGACCCGGCGAGCGTCGACACCGACGACGACACCCGCGACCAGCACCTGCGCGCCGGCGACTTCCTCGACGTCGTGGCGTTCCCCCGCATCGAGTTCACCTCCACCGCGGTCGTCGGGCACACCCCCGACCGCTGGACGATGCACGGCGACCTCGTGCTCAAGGGCGTGCGCAACACCGTCGCCCTCGACGTCGTCTACCACGGGGCGGGCCCCGACCTCTGGGGCGGCGAGCGCGCCGGCTTCTCGGCGACCACCCAGCTCTCCCGCGACGACTTCGACATCCGCTGGAACCAGTCGGTGATCGCGGGCATCTTCGCCGTGGGCCGGACCCTGCGGATCGAGATCGACATCGAGGCGGTGCGGGCGGCCTGACGCCGGCCCCGGCTCTTGCGCGGTTACTGGCTCGTATCGCTCGGCTGGCGAGCGATACGAGCCAGTAACCGGCGCCCGGGCAGGCAGACGCGCCGTGGAGGGAGCCGATGGCGCTCCCGCTGCGTCGAACCGGTCGTGACGCTCCTCGACCTCATCCGCACCCAGGACGGTCTCGTCCGCCACGACCAGGCCCGCGAACGGGGCCTCTCGCCGGCCGCCATCGGTCGCCGCGTCGCCGCCGGCGAGTGGCTGGAGATCCACCCGCGCGTCTACCTCGCGGCCACCCACGACCTCACCGCGCGCGCCCGCCTCCGCGCCGCGGCGCTCTGGGCGGGCGACGACGCCACGCTGGTCGGTCACGCCGCCGCCGCGTGGTGGGGGCTCACCGACCGCGCCGTCGGGACGATCGAGATCGCGGTCGGGCCGGGCGGCGGTCACCGTGTCCCGGCGGGCGTCCACGCCGTCCGGCGCGCGGCCGACCGGCCGGGCCGCGTCCTGGTCGACGGCGTGTGGGTGGAGCACCGGGCGAGCGCCGCGCTGGGTGCCGCGACGACGCTCGGTCTCGTCGAGGGCGCGCGCCTGCTCGACCGCGCCCTCCAGCAGCAACGGATCAGCGTCCCGTCCCTGCGCGCGGCCCTCGCGGCCATGGGTCAGCGGCACGGCGTGGTGCTCGCCCGTCGCCTGGTCGGGCTCGCGGAGGGCGACGCGCGGTCGGAGGCCGAGCGGGACGCCGCCCGGTCGTTGACGCGCGCGGGGATCGGCGGCTGGACGGCGAACCTCCCGGTGGACCTCCCGGGCTTCGGCCGCGTCGTCATCGACATCGCGTTCCCGGCCCAGCGCATCGCGGTGGAGATCGACGGCTGGGCCTTCCACCGCGACGTCGACCGCTTCCGCCGGGACGGCCTGCGCCAGAACGAGGTCGTGATCGGGGGTTGGCGGGTGATCCGCGTGTCGTGGTACGACCTGCAGGCGACGCCCGGCTACCTCGCCGACGCCGTGCGCCGGGCGCTCCGCGCGGCCGCCGCGGCGTGAGCCCGTGGTCGCGTGTCGTGGTTACTGGCTCGTATCGCTCGCCTGCCGAGCGATACGAGCCAGTAACCAAGGACAGGCGAGGCCCACGACGCCCCCTCACACCGGCGCCGCCTGGTGCCCCGCCTCGCCCGGCGCCGCGCCCAGGACGAGGTCGTGGAGCACCGGGCTCCCGTCCACCGCGACGAGCACCGCGCGGGGCCGGGCGGCCCGCCCGCCCATGCGGTGCGGGGTGCAGATCAGCATGAAGTCGCCGGACTCCGGCGGGTCGAGGCGGTAGGTGCCGTCGGTGCCGGTGTGCACGCGCCCGACCTGCTCGCCGTCACCCGACACCAGCGTCAGCACCGCCGGCCGCGCACCGCCGTCGCTGCCGAGCACGCGCCCGTGCACGGGCCCGACCTGCGCCGACGCCTCGGACGCTTCGGCCGCCTCGTCCGCCCCCGCGTCGGGCACCTCCTCGCGCGGGTCGGGCGCGAACTGGGGCTCGCCGCGCGTGAGGCCCCCGCTGTTGGCGCGGGTCACGACGGCCATGAGCACGATCGCCACCGCGACCAGCACCACGGGGACCACCAACGACCAGGCGGGCGCGAGGCGCTGGATCACCGCGTTCCCGGCCGCGGCGACGACGAGCGCGCCCAGGCGCAGCGGCGAGTTCCAGGTCCAGCGGAACGGTTTGTGCAGCTCGACGAGGCTCGAGACCCAGTTCGTCACCGTGCCGGACAGGAAGCTCGTCGGCGTCCCGGCCGGTCCGACGTAGCGCCGCCGCCTGCACGCCCATCGCCAGCCCGGCGCCCAGGGCCAGCACGACGACCTTCCACGGCGCGAGCGGGCCGTCGTCGTCGACGCCGTACCAGAACGCGCCGAGCAGGAGCAGCAGCGCGAGCTCGGCGGTCAGCGTCGCCCCGACCGCGTTGCGCCACGGCCAGCGGCGCATCGCAAGCCCGCAGGCCACGGTGCCCGCGATCAGCCCGCCGCAGTAGCCCGCGATCGCGCAGACGTTGTCGACGACCTGCCCCACGTCGCCCTCCCCCAGCCCGAGGCCGAGCAGGACCAGGTTGCCGGTCATCGTGCTGGCGAAGACCTGGTTGAAGGCGAAGTACGTCACGACGTCGATGGCGCCCGCGGCGGCGGTGAGCACGATGGTCACGGCGCCGAGGGTGCGGGGGCGCCGCTCCGGTTCGTCGAAGCCGGTCACGATCATCGACGCTCGCAGCGGGGCTTTACGGATCGATGACCTTCGTGCTCCGTTCGTGTGCAGCGACTGCGACGAGCAGCACAGCGGCGCTCAGCGCACGGCCGTGCGCTCCCCCAGCACGACGTCGATGTGCACCGGCGAGCCGTTGACGCTGACGCGCGTGACGGCCGGGGCCGCGCTTCCGTGGTCCCGCGGGCTCGCGATGACGAGGTAGTCGCCGGGGCGACCGTCGGCGCTCAGCGCGAAGTGGCCGGCGTGGTCGGTGGCGGCGCGGTCGGCCTCGTGCCCGCGGGCGTCGACGAGCGTCAGGACCGCGGCCACCGGACCCTCGCCCGGGCCCAGGATCCGGCCGGCCACGGCGACGGGACGGCCGCCGGCGGAGGACGCCGCCGCGAAGTCCGGCGCCTCCCCCAGCGCCTCCCCCGGCGCCTCGGCGTCGGTCACGGACGGCTTGCCGCCGTCGAACAGCGAGGCGACCGCGGCGACCAGGCAGCAGACCGCGGCGAACCCGAGCGCGAGGAACAGGCCGTCGGCGAACGGGCCGGAGATCAGCTCGGGGAAGAAGCTGCGGCCCGTGAGGAACGCCGCCTGTTGCGGCCCGACCTGCGCGAGGACGTCGGGGCCGAGCAGCGTCTCGATCGGGTTGTAGCCGAGCAGGGCGGCGAAGAGCGTGCTCACCGGCGGGAGCTCCGCGATGCGGCCCGCGACGTCGCCCGGCACGCCCTGGCCGGTCAGCCCGCCGTAGAGCGCCGCGGGCAGCGTCGACGCGAGGCCGAGGATCAGCATCGAGAAGAAGATGCCGATCGACAGGACGGTGGCGCCGTTCTGGAACGTCGCGGTCATGCCCGCGGCGGCGCCGCGCTGGCGGGCCGGGACGCTGTTCATGATCGCGGC
The DNA here is from genome assembly GCF_028737255.1 of Actinomycetospora straminea. Lineage (GTDB taxonomy): Bacteria > Actinomycetota > Actinomycetes > Mycobacteriales > Pseudonocardiaceae > Actinomycetospora > Actinomycetospora straminea. The sequence goes on from NZ_JAQZAN010000019.1 coordinate 38,541, forward strand.
GCGGTTGGGCGAGGAGAACAGGCCCATCGCGAGCCCGTTGACCGCCAGGAGCACCGCGAACAGCGGGTAGGAGAAGTCGACGGGCAGGAAGCCCATGAGCAGGAAGCTGATCGCCGCGATGAGCATCCCGCCGCCCGCGTACCAGCGCGCCCCGTGCCGGTCGGAGAGCACGCCCGACAGCGGTCCGGCGACGAGGAAGCCGATCGTCAGCGGGACCATGTAGATGCCGGCCCACAGCGGCGTCGACTCGTAGTCGTAGCCGTGGCGCGGCAGCCAGATGCCCTGCAGCCAGATGATGAGGATGAACTGCAGGCCGCCGCGGCCGAGCGCGGAGAGCAGGTTGGCGACGTTCCCGGCGGTGAAGGCGCGGATCGAGAACAGCGACAGGTGGAACATCGGGTGCGGGATGCGGCGCTCGATCGCCACGAAGATCCCCAGCACGACGACGCCGCCGATGAGGCAGACCAGCACGGTCGGGCTCGTCCAGCCCATGACGTGCCCGCCGTAGGGCTGGATGCCGTAGGTGATGCCCATGAGCACCGCGACGAGGCCGACGGCGAAGGTGACGTTGCCCCACCAGTCGATGCGGCCCGCGTGGCGCTCGCTGGTCTCCTCCAGCTTCGCCCACGCCCAGATCGTGCCGAAGACCCCGAAGGGCACCGACACGACGAACACCAGGTGCCAGGCCAGCGGCGCGAGCACCCCGCCGATGATCAGCCCGAGGAACGAGCCGGCGATCGCGGCGATCGAGTTGATGCCCAGTGCGAGGCCGCGCTGCGAGGCGGGAAAGGCATCGGTGAGGATCGCCGTCGAGTTGGCCAGCAGCAGCGCCCCGCCGATGCCCTGCAGCACGCGCATGACGATCAGCCAGATCGCGCCGGCGTCGCCCTGCAGCCACGTCACGGCCAGGAGGATCGAGAACACGGTGAACACCGCGAACCCGAGCGTGTACATCCGCGTCCGGCCGAACATGTCGCCGACCCGGCCGAAGGTGACGACGAGGACCGCCGTCACCACCAGGTAGCCCATGATCAGCCAGAGCAGGTAGCTGATGTTCTCCGGCCGCAGCGGGTCGAGCGCGATGCCGCGGAAGATGTCGGGCAGCGCGATGAGCAGGATCGACATGTTGATCGTCACGATCAGCACGCCGAGCGTCGTGTTGGTGAGCGCGATCCACTTGTAGCGGGGCCCCAGGTGCGCCACCTGCCCCGCCGCCACGGTGCTCGTCACGTCGCCTCCGCCGAATTCGTTAGGTTCGGTCAACTATAAGCACGGGTGGCGGGCGACGGCGCTGTGACCTCCTCGTGCGGGAAACCGCTCGCGGCGGCGGCTAGCGTGCCGGGCGGCCCGGACCCCAGGAGGACCCGTCATGACCACCGTGCTCACGGCCGACGCCGTGCGCCGCTCGATGATCAACTGCTCGAAGGGCGACGCGAAGCGGATGACCGTCGTCGACGCCGTCGTCGGCACCGACCTGGACGAGGTCGAGTTCGTCGGCTGGCACGACCCCCGCATGCCGCAGCGCGCGTACCTCGTCACCGTCCACGAGGGCGCGGTGACCGGGGTGCTGCTGCGCCCGGCCACCGGCGGCGCGGGCGTGCGGCGCACGGCGATGTGCGCCCTGTGCCGCACCACCCACACCGACGGCGACGTCACCCTCTACACCGCGCCGAAGGCGGACGCCGCGGGCCGCGACGGCAACAGCGTCGGCACCTACGTCTGCGACGACCTCGCCTGCCCGGTCACCACCCGGCTGGAGAAGAGGCCGAGCGCGAGCGTGCTGCCCGACCTGAGCCTCCCGGTCGACGAGCGGGTCGCGGGGCTGCGCGTGCGCGTCGACGGCTTCCTGGCGGCGGTCCGGGGCCGGGCGGACGCGGCCTAGCCGACCAGGGTGCTCAGGAGCCGGACGTCGGGACCAGCACCGGCAGGGCCCGCAGCGCCAGGTCGACGAGCACGGGCTGCGCCTGGTCGGCGGGCACCGGCCGGTCCGGGGTGAGCGTGAAGCTGGCCGTCACGCGGCCGTAGACGACGACCAGCACCGGCCCCTCGGGGTCGGGGTAGTAGATCGCCTCGGCGGTGCCGAACGGCACGGGCTGGGAGGGCACACCCGAGCTCGCCTGCGCGTCCCGGTTGACCCGCGACTGCGCCGAGGCCGCGCCCGGGTCGGTGTAGCCGCTCATCAGCACCTTGAGCACGAGCGTGTTGGGCGGCGGCGCGCCGGGGCCACCCTGCGAGGTGTAGTTGCAGGTCACGCGCTCGAGGCGCCCGACCTGCGGGGCGGGGACGTCGCGCAGCGAGGTGACGCGCACCGTGCCGAGGGGCAGGCCGAGGTAGTTGGGCAGCTGGTCCGAGGCCAGCACCTGGTCGCACTCGGTGGGCAGGATGCTGTTGCGCGGCGGCGGGGCGCTCGTCACCGGCGCGGCACCGGGCCCGGGGAACGTCGGGATCGGCGGTGTCCCCGTGGACGGGCCCGACGAGCAGGCGCCGACGACGAGGCCGAGGGCGGCGACCGCGAGCCCCAGGCGTCGGAGGCCGCGGCGGCGGGGTGACCGCTCCCCCGGTGGAGTGACCGCGCGCCCCATCGCCCCTGCCCGTCGTCTCGCCGTCCGCCGTCTCGCCGTCCGCACGGCCCTGCCGGACCGTACTGCCCGTGCGCCCACGGTAGTCGGCGCCGGTGCGGTGCCGCTCAGTCCGTCCCGTCCTCGCCCAGCTCCGCGAGGACGCGCTGGGCCACCGAGAACGCCCGGTTGGCGGCCGGCACCCCGGCGTACACGCCGACCTGGAGGAGCACCTCCTGGATCTCCTCGCGGGTCAGGCCGTTGCGGCGGGCCGCGCGCACGTGCATGCCGAGCTCGCCGTCGTGGTGCAGCGCGGCGAGCACCGACAGGGTGACGATGCTGCGGTCGCGGCGCGCCAGGCCCGGGCGTGTCCAGATACCGCCCCAGGCGTAGCGGGTGATGAAGTCCTGGAAGTCGGCGGTGACGTCGTCGGTGGTCGCCACGGCGCGATCGACGTGCTCGTCGCCCAGCACCGCGCGGCGGACCTCCTCGCCGGCCGGGTCCCAGTGCTGGGTGGAGGGGTGCTGGCTCACGGGCGATCCTTCCGGGAACGGCTGGTCAGCAGGTCGTCGACGAGTGCCGCCGCCTCGCCCACCGCACGGGACGGGTCGAGGAGCGTCCGCACCTCGGCGGCGGGGTCGGCGGGCGGGTCGTCGAGGGCGGCCAGGGCGTCGGCGAGGACGTCGGCGAACGGCCGGCCCTCGTCCTGCGCGCGCGACGCGGCGTCGGTGACCAGGTCCTTCGCCGCCGCGTGCCCGAGCCGGGCGCGCAGACCGGTCGTGGCCTGCTCGGCGAGCAGCAGCCCGCCGGTGGCGTCGAGGGACGCCGCGACGCGGTCGGGGTCGACGACGAGGTGGCCCAGGGCGTCGGCGAGCCAGGCGGCGCCGGACCCGACGGTGCGCAGCAGCTCGGACAGCGGGCGCCACTCGGCGTGCCACGGCCCGGCGGCGCGCTCGTGCTCGTGCAGCGAGGCGGCCGTGAGCAGCGAGGCGACGAGGCCCGGCGCGGCCACGGCGGCGGCCCGCGCGGACACCGCGGCGACGGGGTTGCGCTTGTGCGGCAGCGTCGAGGAGCCGCCCCGGCCCGGCACGTCCTCGCGGACCTCCCCGACCTCCGTCTGCGCGAGCAGCACGAGGTCGGTGGCGACGGACCCGACCGCCGCGCCCGCGCGGCCCAGCAGCCCGGCGAGCTCGGCGATCCGCCCGCGTTCGGTGTGCCAGGCGAGCACGGGCTCCGCGAGGTCGAGGCGGCGGGCGAGCGCGGCGCGCACCGCCCGGCCGTGGCCGTCGAAGGCCGCGAGCGTGCCGACCGCGCCGCCCAGCTGTACCGCGGGCCGCCACGCGTCCAGGGCGTCGGCGGCGGCGTCGAGGCCGGCGCACCAGCCCGCGCACCGCAGCCCGGCGGTGATCGGCGCGGCCTGCTGGAGCAGCGTGCGCCCGGCCGCGGGGCGGTCGCGGTGGGTCGCCGCGAGGTCGGCGGCGGCGTCGGCGGACGCACGCAGGTCGCCGGCGACGGCGGCGACGGCGCGGCGCGCGACCAGCATCGCCGCGGTGTCCACGACGTCCTGGCTGGTGGCGCCGCGGTGCACGCCGGAGGCGGCGGACCCGTCGAGCCCGCGGCGCAGCTGCGCGACCAGCGGGACGACGGGGTTCCCCGACGCCGCGGCCTCCTCGCCGAGCGTCGCGGCGTCGACGGGCCGGCGGCAGGCGTCGGTGATCGCGTCGGCGTCGGCGCGGTCGAGGGTGCCGACGTCGGCGCTCGCCTGCGCGAGGGCCGCCTCCACCTCGAGCAGGGCGGCGACCCACGCGTCGTCGGCGACCGCCGCCCGGGCCTCCCCGCGGGCGAGCACGGGGTCGAACAGCCCGGGGCGGTCGGTCACCGGGGCATCATGCCTGGGCGGTCGCGCCCTCGTCGTGGACGCGGTGCGCGCCCTCGGCGAACTCCTCGACGATCTTCGCGCAGAACGCGTCGAGGTCGCCGGGGTTGCGGCTGGTCACGAGCCCGTGGTCGACCACGACCTCCTCGTCGACGGCGTTCCCGCCGGCGTTGCGGATGTCGGTGCGCAGGCTCGGGTAGGACGTCAGCGTCCGGCCCTTGACGAGGTCGGCCTCGACGAGCGTCCACGGCGCGTGGCAGATCGCGCCGACGGGCTTGCCCGCGGCGAAGACCCGCTGCACGAACGACACGACGTCGCCGCTCTGGCGGAGCTGGTCGGCGTTGATCGTGCCGCCGGGCAGCACGAGCGCGTCGAAGTCGTCGGCCGAGACGTCGGCGATGGCCTTGTCCGGCGTGAACGTGTCGCCCTTGTCGATGTCCGAGTTCATCGCCTGGATCGCGTCGGTCGACAGCGAGATCAGCGTGGACCGCGCGCCGGCCTCGTCGACCGCCTGGCGGGGCTGCTCGAGCTCCGCCTGCTCGACGCCGTTCGTGGCGATGATCGCGACCCGCAGTCCGTCCAGTGCGCCGGCCATGCCGGAGACCCTCCTCGATGTGTCGACGGCGGCGCGGTGGCCGCCCGGTCGACCGACGGGTCCCCGGCCGCGGCGTCGATCGAAACGGTCAGCGCCCCGTCACCGACGCGCCCGCAGCACCAGGCCCGGGGCGAGCGGTCCCGACGCCTCGCGCGCGGCGGCCCACCCCGCGAGCGCGCTGAGGTCGACGCCGTGGCGGGACGCCGCCTCGGGCGCCTGCGCGGCGGTCTCGGCGCCCCGGCGCAGCAGCGAGGACGCGCCGCGCGGGTTGCCCCGCTGCTCGTGGGTCAGGCCCACCGCGAGCTGGGCGAGGCCCTTCCACAGCATCCGCTCGTCGGGGGGCGCGGCCTTCCAGGCACCCTCGAGGACGTCGTGGGCGTCGAAGGGCCGGTCCTGGTCGAGGAGGTCCTGCGCGCGGCGCAGCACCTCGTCGGCCGGGAGGACCTCGTCCTCGTCGTCGCTGCGCGGCACGCCCACCGCCCCGTAGGGCAGCGGGCGTCCACTCGCGTCGCGGGGACGGGCGTTGCGGGCACGGCCCTCGGCGTCACGGTCGCGGTCGGCGGCCATGACCCCGACCCTAGGACGAGGAGCGCGACCCCGTCTGCCCGGAACCGGTCGGGGACGACCCGGCCGCGCCGGTGCCCGTGCCGTGGTCGCTCGAGCCGGCCGACCCGACCGCCGGCTGCTCGGTGCCCTGCTCCTGCTCGCCGTCCGCCCGGTCGTCCGAGGAGGACGACGACGACCCGTGGCCGCCTGATGTCGACCCGTTCCGGGTCGACATCAGGCTCGTCACCGTCACGACGGCCAGCGTCACGACGATGACGACGAGCGAGAGCCAGGTCGGCACCTCGGGGATCGCCGGGTTCACGTCCTCGTGCAGGTACAGCAGGATCAGCTTCACGCCGATGAAGGCGAGGATGAACGCCAGGCCGTAGGACAGGTGCACGAGGCGGTCGAGCAGGCCGACCAGCAGGAAGTACAGCGCCCGCAGGCCGAGCAGCGCGAACGCGTTCGCGGTGAACACGATGTAGGCGTTCTGCGTGATGCCGAAGATCGCGGGGATCGAGTCGAGGGCGAACACGAGGTCCACCGACAGGATCACGGACACGACGATGAACAGCGGCGTGACGCCCCACTTGCCGTTGACCCGCGCCGTGAGCTTGCCGTCGTCCTTGTAGCCCTCGTGGTCGCCGGCGTCCTCGTGCACGGTGACGAACCGGCGGACCAGCTTGACCGCCCGGTTGTCGTGCATGTCCTTCGGTTCCTCGCCGTGCTGCTTGACCAGCGTGTACGCCGTGTACAGCAGGAACGCCCCGAAGATGACGAAGACGAACGCGAACGCGGAGATCACCGCGGCGCCGATGGCGATGAAGATCGCGCGCATCACCAGCGCGCCGATGACGCCCCAGAGCAGCACCTTCTGCTGGTGACGCTTGGGCACGGCGAACTGGCCCAGGATCACCGCGAAGATGAACAGGTTGTCGACCGAGAGGCTCTTCTCGACGAGGTAACCGGCGAAGTACTCGGTGCCCGCCTGCGTGCCCATCGTGAACAGCAGGATCCCGCCGAAGACCACGGCGACCGCGATGTAGATGACCGACCAGAGGGTGGCCTCGCGGAAGCTGACCTCGTGGGGCGATCGCGCGTGCCAGATGTCGATCGCCACGAGCACGGCGATGCCGCCGATCGTGGCCGCCCAGACCCAGAAGGGGACCGTCACGCCTGCTCCTCCACGTCGCCGGTCGCGTCGAGAACGCCGGTTGTCGCTGTTCCGGGGCGCCAACGGGTCGCCCGTGGGAAAGGTTCCCCGAAGTGACGATACCGACGCCGGGGCGGTTCGTTCCCCGATGTCGGGTTCCCGCGTCCCTCACACGTCCGGGCGGTGCCGGGCCGGCGCCCGTGTGTCGGCCCGGGCTGCGTGGCCGCACGGTCCCAGGCTCGCCGGTCGGTCGAGGGGCGGGGAGGCGGCGTGGGGCGGTCTCCGGCCCGGTCGGTGGGCGGTGCCGAGGGCCCGGCCCGGTGCCGCGCCGCCCTCGTGCTGGCGGTCTGCGCGGCGCTGACCCTCGGGGCGGCGCCGGGGCCACCGGGGCCGCCACCGGTGCCGCCGGGGCCGCCCGACGGGCGGGTGCTCGGCGAGCTGCTCGCACCCCGGGGCGCCCCGGGCCTGCCCGGCACGACGTACCGCGAGTTCACGACGACGCTGCCCGACCCCCGTGGTGGGCCCGTGCGCGGCGACGTCGTCGAGGTCGACCTCACCTCGCCGGCCGTGCGCGTCGACCTGCTGACCCCGCCGGTCGTCGCCGCCGTCGCAACCGTGCCCGAGCTGGCCGCGCGCGCCGGGGCGGTCACCGCGGTCAACGGCGGCTTCTTCGACCAGGGCGGGACCGGGGCGCCGGTGGGCGTGCAGATCGTGGACGGCGCCGCGCGCACCTCCGGGGTGCCGGTGGGCCGCCGCCCGGCCCCGCCGGCGCCGCCGGGCGAGTCCCCGGACGCCGTCGTGGGCCTCGACACCGACGGCGTCGCGCACCTGGCGCGGGCCCGCTTCCACGGGCGCGTCACCGACGGGGAGCGCACGGTCGCGCTGTCGGGCCTGGACGGCTACGCGGTCCCCGTCGACGGGGTCGCGGTGTTCGACGCGGCCTGGGGCGACGCGCCCCGCACGTCCACGACCTGCGGGAACGACACCGACCCCGACGCCGGGTGCAGCACCGACGTCGTCGAGGTGCGGGTGGCCGGCGGCCGGGTCGTCGCCACCGGCCCGCCCGGCGCGGGGGCGCTGGCGCGCGGGACCGTCGCCCTCGTCGGGCGCGACCGCGGGGCGGCGGCGCTGCGGGGCCTGCGCGTCGGGTCGGCGGTGACGCTGGAGTACGGCCTCGACGCCGTCGGCGCCCCGCCGCTGCGGGTGGCCGTCGGGGCCCTGCCGCTGGCCCGCGGTGGGCGCCCGCTGCCCGGGCTGCAGGACACCGAGCGGGCCCCGCGGACGGCGGTGGGCCTGTCGGGCGACGGGCGGCGGCTGTGGCTGGTGACGGTCGACGGGCGCCAGGAGGCGAGCATCGGCACGACGCTCGCCGAGCTCGGTCGCCTGCTGACCGATCTCGGCGCGCCCGTCGCGGCGTCCCTCGACGGCGGGGGCTCGACGACGATGGTGCACCGGGGCCGTGACGAGGACCTCACGATCGTCAACGCCCCCTCCGCCGAACCCCTCCGCGCCGTCACCGACGCCCTGGCCGTGGTGCCCCGCTGACCGGCGAGCCTGGCGTCCACGCTGTCGCTCAACGACAGGAAAGCCCCCCGCTCGGCTGCGGCGGGTGACCCTTCGTCCGGCGCCTCGTGACGCCGCGTCGCGACCACTCCGGACGATCGGACCCCCGCCCCGGGAACAGACCGGACCCGCGTGGGGTTCAATGGGGTGTCCGGGCCGGGCGTCATGTGCCCCCGGGTCTCATATCGAAAGGCCTCCAGGGACGATCGTTCGGCTGAAGCCCTGTTGTGCCACGCGCCGCGAGGCGGCCATCGCCCGGTCCGGACACCTGGCCCACGACGGCCCCGCACCCCGAACCGGGTGCGGGGCCGTCGTCGTCGGACCGTCAGTGCTCGGTCACTCCGGCTCGCCGGGCTGCTGCCCGCCCGGGAGCTGCTGGCCGAACTGCTGGCCGCACTGCTCCGCGGCCTGCTGCACCGCCGCCGGGTTCGGCTGGTTGGAGGCGTTCGCGAGGCAGTCCTGGAACTGCTGGATCGACTGCCCGCCGCCAAAGTTGAGGAACGCGAAGCCGAGGAAGAACAGGGCGACGCTGAGGATGATGTTGACGATCAGGCTCAGGATGCCCAGCACGAGGCCGGTCGTGGCCATGCCCTTGTTGTTCGCCTCGAGGCGCTTCGCCCGCCCGCGGCCGACGACGCCGAGGATGATGGCGACGATGCCGAGGATCCCGCCGACGACCGGCAGCCACCAGCACGTCAGCAGCGCCAGGATGCCGAAGACCAGCGCCGCGATGCCCATGCCGTTGCGCGGCTTGGGCGGCATGGTCGGCTGGCCCCAGGCGGGCGCCGTGCCGCCCTGACCGGCGTAGCCCGGCTCGCCGGGCGGCTGCTGGCCATAACCAGGCTGCTGCCCGTATCCCTGCTGGCCGTAGCCGTCGCCCGGAGTACTCACGTCGAACGTCCTCTCGCCCTCGGTCCGGCCCGTCGCCGGGGCGGCCATCGTGCCACCGGTACCCGTTCAGCACGGAGTCCACCGAACGGCGCGTCCGAGCGGGTGGCTTTCCTGACGTCCAGTGACAGCGTGGACGCCAGGCTGAGACACCCCGTGCCGCAGCCGCCCCCCGGGCCCGCCTCGTGGGTCAGGCGAGGGAGGCGGCGTGGGCGCGGGCCTCGTCCTGGCGGCGCTGCTCGGCGCCGGTGGCGATGGGCGCGCCGATCCAGACCTCCGGGATCCCGAACGCGTCGACGAGCGCGCGGGCGTGGGGCCGCAGCTCCAGGCAGAGGCGGTTGACCTCGGCCGTGATCGCCTTGGACCGCGCCGCCGAGATGCGCCCGTGCTCGAGGAACCAGCCCTTGTCCTCCTCGATGAGCGACAGCGCGTAGAGGTCGCAGACCTTCTCCAGCAGCGCCCGCGCCGAGGGGTCGACGCACGCGTCGGTCGCGCGCACGAAGGCGTCGAGGACGAGTCCGTCGAGGTGGGCCCGCGCGGCGCGCAGGAGGTGGTCCTGCGCGTTGTTGAAGATCGCGAACTGGCGCTCGGCGGAGATGCCCTTGTCGCGCGCCGGTCGCAGCCGGCGCACCAGCCCGTCGAGCGTGTGCTCCTCGCGGTCGTCGAGGAGCTTGACCTGCCACGACCGCTCGCGCACGTCGTCCTCGCCGCCGGGGCCCACGGCGCGCAGGCGCTCGGCGAGCTGGCGCAACGAGGTGCGCTCGGCGACGGTGTCGAGGACCTGGTCGGCGACGAAGCGCACGGTGCCCAGCGTGTCGAGGTGCCCGAAGTCGTCGGCGTAGCCCGAGATCAGGCCCTTGGCGACGAGCTGGAGCAGGACCGTGTTGTCGCCCTCGAACGTCGTGAACACGTCGGTGTCGGCGCGCAGCTGGCCCAGCCGGTTCTCCGACAGATAGCCCTGCCCGCCGCACGCCTCGCGGCAGGCCTGGATGGTCGCCGTGGCGTGCCAGGTGGTCAGCGCCTTGGTGCCCGCGGCGCGGGACTCGAGCTCGCGCTGGCGCTTCTCGTCGACGTCGCCGCCGGCCTCCCGCGTCGTCTGGACGTCGTGGAGCATCTCGACGAGCTCGTTCTGCGCGAACCGCAGCGCGTAGGTGCGCGCGAGCCCGGGCAGCAGCTTGCGCTGGTGGGCGAGGTAGTCGAGGACGGTGATCTCCTCGTCGCCACCGGGCGCCGCGAACTGGCGGCGCGCCTCGCCGTAGCGCACGGCGATCGTCTGGGCCAGCGACGCCGCGCCCACCGCGCTGCCCGAGACGCTGACCCGCCCGCGCACGAGAGCGCCGAGCATCGTGAAGAAGCGGCGGTTCTCGCTCTCGATCGAGCTCGAGTACGTCCCGTCCTCGGCCACCGAGCCGTGGCGGTCGAGGAGGTTCTCGCGCGGGACGCGGACGCCGTGGAAGGCCAGGCGCCCGTTGTCGACGCCGTTGAGGCCCTCCTTGTGGCCGTCGTCGGTGATCTCGACGCCGGGCAGGACGGTGCCGTCCTCGTCGCGCAGCGGCACCAGGACGGCGTGCACCCCGTGGCGCTCGCCACCGGACCAGAGCTGCACGAACACCGCCGCCATCCGCCCGTCGCGCGCGGCGTTGCCGATGTAGTCCTTGCGCGCCGACTCGGTCGGGGTGTCGATCACGAACTCCCGGGTGTCCGGGTCGTACGTCGCGGTCGTGTGCACCGACTGGACGTCGGAGCCGTGGCCGGTCTCGGTCATCGCGAAGCAGCCCGGCAGCGTGAGGTCCATGACCGCCGGCAGCCAGCGCGCGTGCTGCTCGGAGTTGCCCAGCGCCTGGATCGCCCCGCCGAACAGGCCCCACTGCACCCCGCTCTTGACCTGCAGCGACAGGTCGGCGAACGCGAGCATCTCGAAGGAGACCACCGAGCCGCCGATGTCGCCGCGCCCGCCCACGGCGGTCGGGAAGCCGTGCACCGCGTGCCCGTCGGCCGCGAGGCGCCCGAGCATGTCCCAGATGGCGGCGCGGTAGGTCTCGACGTCGGTGCCCGGGTCGACGCGCAGCTCGGCGAAGTCCTCGCGGGACCGGATCTCGTCGCGCAGGGTGTGCCAGCGGCCGTCGAGGGTGCGCTGCACGGCGGCCACGGTGGCCGGGGTGACGTCGTCGGTGGACGGACGGCTCACGGATGCCTCCGGGAGAGGGAATCGGTGCTCCACCCCGGTCGCGTGACCGGTGGAGCAGAGCGGGGAGAGCACTGAGGGGAGAGCACTGCGGTGAACGGGTGATGCCCCGTCAGGACGCGGACGACGCCGCGGCGGGCGTCACGGTGCGGGAGAGACCCGACCAGGCGAGGTCCGCGAGCTGGCCCGCGAGGGCCTCGCGCTCCAGGTCCGGCCGGGCGGCGAGCCACTGGTCGCCGGCCGCGCGGACCATGCCGACCAGGGCGTGGCCCCACGTCTGCGCCGGCGCGGTGTCGCGGTTCTGCCGGCGCAGCTCGGTCGAGATGATCTCCGCGATGTGGTCGCCGATGACCGTGCAGAGGTCGCTGACCGGGTCCTCGCCCTCGGGGCGGTCGAGCTTGGGCGGGCGCATGACGTAGCGGTAGACCTCGGGATCGGCCTCGATCAGTCCGAGGTAGGCGTCGATGCCGGACACCAGCGTCCGGCGGGGGTCTTCGCTGGCGTCGCGCATCGCGCTCTGCAGCTGCCCGACGAGCACGGCCGCCACCCAGTCGCACACCGCCAGGTAGAGGTCGTTCTTGTCGGTGAAGTGGCGGTACACCACGGTCTTGCTGGTGCGCGCCTGGGCCGCGACCTGGCTCATGCCGACGTCGGCGCCGTGCGCCCGGATGGCCACGATCGTGGCTGCGGTGAGCTCCTGGCGCCGGGCGCGGCGATGCTCGTCCCAGCGGCTGGACCGCCGGTCCCGGCGGGGACGGGAGCCATCGCGGTGGGCCTCGCGCTCGCCGTCGCGACCGCCGCCGGCGCCGGTGGCCCGGCCGGCGTCGACGTGATGCGGGGAACGACGGCTCACGTTACCGACGGTACCTGATACTTTCGGGTAACTCCGGCGGGAACGGCGCGCGTCACCAGAACCGTGACCGCCCAGCGGACCCCGCCCGCGACCGACACGCCCGCGACCGACAGCCCGACTCCGGGAGGAATCGTGCCCTCCGCTCCATCGTCCCGTCCCTCGCTGCCGCGCCGCGCCGCGATCGTCGGCGCCAACCGCATCCCGTTCGCGCGGTCGAACGGCGCGTACGCGCGGGCCTCCAACCAGGACATGCTCACCGCCGCCCTCGACGGCCTCGTCGCCCGCTTCGGCATGGCCGGCGAGCAGGTCGGCGAGGTCGTGTCCGGCGCGGTGCTCAAGAAGAGCAGCGACTTCAACCTCACCCGCGAGGCCGTGCTCGGTAGCCGGCTCGCCGCGTCGACCCCGACCTACGACGTCCAGCAGGCCTGCGGCACGAGCCTGCAGACGACGCTGCTGATCGCCAACAAGATCGCGCTCGGGCAGATCGAGAGCGGCGTCGCCGCGGGGGTCGACACCACCAGCGACGCGCCGATCGAGGTCAACGAGGGCCTGCGCAGCGTCCTGCTGGCCGCGAACCGCGCGAAGTCCACCGCGGGCATCGTCAAGGCGCTCGCGGGCCTGCGCCCGGGGCAGATCGTCCCCGAGATCCCGGCCAACCGGGAGCCGCGCACCGGCATGTCGATGGGCGAGCACGCCGCCCAGACCGCTGCCGCCTGGGGCATCACCCGTCAGGCGCAGGACGAGATCGCCGCGGCCAGCCACCAGCACCTCGCGCAGGCCTACGACCGCGGGTTCTTCGACGACCTCATGACGCCGTACCTCGGGCTGACCAAGGACAACAACCTGCGGCCCGACTCCACGGTCGAGGGGCTCGCGAAGCTCAAGCCGGTGTTCAAGCCGGCCGGCTACCCCGACACCGAGGCCACGATGACCGCGGCCAACTCCACGCCGCTGACCGACGGCGCGGCCACCGTGCTGCTGGCCAGCGACGAGTGGGCCGCCGAGCGCGGGCTGCCGGTGCTGGCGCACTTCGTCGACGCCGAGACCGCCGCGGTCGACTACGTCCACGGCGACGAGGGCCTGCTCATGGCCCCGGCCTACGCGGTGCCGCGCCTGCTCGAGCGCAACGGTCTGACGCTGCAGGACTTCGACTTCTACGAGTTCCACGAGGCGTTCGCCTCGACGATCCTCGCGACCTTCGCCGCATGGGAGGACCCGATCTTCTGCAAGGAGAAGCTCGGGTACGACGAACCGCTGGGCTCGTTCGACAGGTCGAAGCTCAACGTCGTCGGGTCGTCGCTGGCCACGGGCCACCCGTTCGCCGCCACCGGCGCCCGCATCGTCCCCACCCTGGCCAAGCTGCTGCACGAGAAGGGTTCGGGCCGCGGCCTGATCTCGATCTGCGCGGCCGGTGGTCAGGGCGTCGTCGCGATCCTGGAGGCCTGAGCCCGTGAGCAACGACTGGTACTCCGACTTCGTCAACTCCGGCGTCGGCCGGACCATCGCCGGCCAGGTCGGGCTGCCCCCGGTGCCGCGGCTGCGGCGCTGGGAGCCGGGTCAGCCGCTGCTGTCCGGCCCGGCGCTGCTGGGCACGGCGACCGCGGACGGCCGCGTCGCCAAGGTCGTGCGCTCGCTGCTGACCGACCTGGGCATCGAGGTCCACGACGACCCGCACGCGCCCGTCGGCGGCGGCAGCTCGACGTCGAAGGTCGCCGCCGGGATCGTCGACGCGACCGGCCTGTCGTCGCCGGCCGACCTCGCCGAGATCCAGGGCTTCCTCACCCCGGTCATGCGCCGGATCGGGCCGTCGGGGCGGATCCTCGTCATCGGCGACGTGCCGGCCGAGGCCACCTCGCCGGCGGTGCGGGCCGCGCGCCGTGCTCTCGAGGGCCTCGTGCGCTCCGCGGGCAAGGAGGCGCGCTACGGGGCGACGGTCAACCTCGTGCACGTCGCAGAAGACACTGTCGGGGCCGACCTCGAGTCGACGCTGCGCTTCTTCCTGTCGTCGCGCTCGGCGTTCGTCCACGGCCAGCGCCTCGACGTCGGCACGGTGCCCGGCTTCGCGGGCTCGAGCCAGGGCGTGGACTGGGACAAGCCGCTCGCCGGCCGCACCGCCGTCGTCACCGGGGCCGCCCGGGGCATCGGCGCGACCGTGGCGAAGACCCTGCGCCGCGACGGCGCGACCGTGATCTGCGTGGACGTCCCGTCCGCCGGCGACGCGCTCGCGCGCACCGCCAACGACGTCGGCGGCAGCGCGCTGCAGCTCGACATCACCGCCGACCACGCGCCGGCGACCCTGCTCGACCACGCGGGGCGGCACGGCGGGCTCGACGTCGTCGTGCACAACGCGGGCATCACCCGCGACAAGCTGCTCGCCAACCAGGACCGGGACCGCTGGAACTCGGTCATCGACGTCAACCTCAACGCGCAGCTCGCGATCAACGACGCGCTGATGGCGTCCGACGTCTTCCACCGCGGCGGGCGCATCGTCACCGTCTCGTCGATGGCGGGCATCGCCGGCAACCGCGGGCAGACCGCCTACGGCGCGTCGAAGGCGGGCGTCATCGGGATGGTCGACGCGACCGCCCCGCTGCTGGTCGAGAAGGACGCGACGATCAACGCCGTCGCGCCCGGGTTCATCGAGACCGCGATGACCGCCGCCATGCCCGTCGGCACCCGCGAGGCCGGGCGGCGGCTGTCGTCGATGACCCAGGGCGGGCTGCCGGTCGACGTCGCCGAGACGATCGCGTGGTTCGCCCAGGCCGCGTCGTACGCGGTCAACGGGCAGGTGCTGCGCGTCGACGGCCAGAACTACCTGGGGGCGTGATGACGGCGCAGCCCTCCCCCGCGGCTCCGCACGCGCCGGTCGAGACCCTGGACAGCCCGCCGACCCTCGGCGTGCTCTACGGGCGGGCGCTGCTCACGGCGCGGTCGGGCGGCTCGGCGCTGCCCGACCGCCGCCTGGAGCTGGTGAACGTGCGGATCGACGGCTCCCTCGTCGCGGACTACGACCACGTCTGCGGGTTCTCCGTCGGCGGCGACGTGCCGCCGACCTACCCGCACATGCTGGCGTTCCCGCTGCAGATGCGGCTGATGACCGACCGCGAGTTCCCCCTGCCCGCGCCGGGCATGGTGCACCTGCGCAACATCATCGCGCAGGTGCGCCCGCCGGTGGTCGGCGAGCCGCTGCGCGTGACCGTGCACGCCGACCGGCTGGCCGCGCACCCCAAGGGCGCCCAGGTCGACCTCGTCACGACGGTGGCCGACGAGGACGGCACGACGATCTGGGACTCGCGCAGCACCTACTTCGTGCGCGGCGCCCCGGCCCCCGCCGGCGCCGACGACGCGCCCGCGGCCCCGCCCGAGCCCGACCCGCACGTCGGGCGCCTCCCGCACGCGATCTGGACGGTCCCGGGCGACATCGGTCGCCGCTACGCCGCGGTGTCGGGCGACGTGAACCCGATCCACGTCAACGGCCTCGCCGCCAAGGCGTTCGGGATGCCGGGCACGATCGCGCACGGGATGTGGACCAAGGCCCGGGCGCTCGCGGCGCTCGCCGGGCGCTACGGGCCGGCGTTCACCGTCGACGTGGTGTTCAAGGCGCCGGTGCGCGCGCCGTCGAAGGCCTACTTCCACACCGCGGCCGTCGACGGCGGCTGGGACGCGAAGCTCGTGAGTCCCAAGGGCCGCGACCACCTGCTCCTGACGCTGCGCGAGGGCTGAGCGGGCGGCGTGGGGGCAGCGTGGGGGGCAGCGAACGCGCTGTTCGCTGCCTCTACGCGCGCGAAATCCCCGCTCGCGGCGCCGACGACGGGCTGAGCGCGCGGCGTGGGTGCCGCGAACGCGCTGTTCGCTGCCTCTACGCGCGCGAACTCCCCGTTCGCGCGGCGCCGGGCAGGGCTTGCGTCATGCAAGTACGCTGATCGCGTGCTGGGGAAGACCTACGACCGCGAGGTGTGCTCGGCCGCGCGGGCGCTCGAGCTCGTCGGCGAGCGCTGGAGCCTGCTGATCGTGCGCAACGCCCTGTTCGCGGGCGCGCGGCGCTTCGGTGACTTCCGCTCGCTCGGCATCGCGACGAACGTGCTGACCACGCGTCTCGAGGGCTTCGTCGCGGCCGGGATCATGGAGCGCGACGGCGACGAGTACCTGCTCACTGCGCAGGGCCGCGAGCTCGCGGCCGTCGTCGTCGCGCTCACCGCGTGGGGCGACCGGTACCTCGCCCCCGACGGCCCACCGATCCTCTACACGCACGCGACCTGCGGGAACGCGGTCGAGCAGCACCTCGTCTGCGCCAGCTGCGGCGACGTGCACGACGCGCGCGAGGTCGTCGCCCGGCCGGGCCCGGGGATGCCGGCGGAGATCGCGGCGCGCATGACGCCCTGACGGCGCCGCGAACGGGGAGTTCGCGCGCGTAGAAGCCGCGAACAGCGCGTTCGCTGCACCACCCGCGCCACCTAGAGCGGGATGGTCCCGCCCCGCTCGACGACGTCGACGCGGTCGTCCCAGCCGCGCCGCTCGACCTCGGCGAGGAAGTCCGACAGCGGCGAGCGGAAGACGCCGTAGTCGTCGTGGTGCACCGGCGTCGCGCGCCGCGGCGCGATCGTCTCGAGCACGTCGGCGCCCATCCGCCCGTCCATCGTGACCACGAGCCCGCCGGGCAGGGTCGTGCCGCCGAGGTGCAGGACGGCGCGGTCGACCTCGCCGATGTGCTCGCGGATCAGCGGGATGCCCTCGAACGGCAGTGTGTCGCCGGAGAGGAAGATGCGGCGCAGCACCTCGCCCGACGGGTCGGCGAACTCCAGCAGGCTGCCCATCACCGGCGGCAGCAGGCGGGTCAGCGGCTTCGGGCTGTGCCGGCCGGGCAGCGCCGTCACGCGGAGCGTCGCGCCGTCCGGCCGGACGAGCGTGTGGGACTCCCACACCGCGAGGCCCAGCGCGCGTCGGAAGCGCTGGCGCGACTGCAGCGTCCGCGCCGCCTCCGGCGTCGTGAGGACCGGGACGGACTTGTCGAGCCCCCGCCGGGCCACCCGGTCCCAGTGGTCGCCGTGCAGGTGCGAGAGCACCACGGCGTCCAGGGCGGGCAGCTCGGCCGGGCTCAGCGCCGGCTCGGTGAGCCGCGTCGACCACAGCCCCTTGCCGAGGTAGGCCCGCTGGCCGCGGTGCAGGAAGTTCGGGTCGGTGAGGACCGTGAACCCCCCGCACCGCAGCAGCGTCGTCGCCGTCCCGACGAAGAAGAGCGAGGAGTCACTCACGGCGCGAGGACGACCTTGATGCACTCGTCCTGCTTCTTCTGGAAGATCTCGTACCCGTGGGCCGCCGACTCGAGCGGCAGGCGGTGGGTCTCGAGGTCGTGCACGCCGAGCGGGTCGTCGTCGGTGAGCAGCGGCATGATCTCCGGGATCCAGCGCTTCACGTGCGCCTGGCCCATCTGGAGCGAGACGCCCTTGTCGAAGAGCTTGAGCATGTTGATCGGGTCGGCGGTGCCGCCGTAGACGCCCGAGAGCGACACGACGCCGGCGCGGCGCACGGCGTCGACACAGCCTACGAGCGCGGCCGTGCGGTCGACGCCCGCCACCTGCATCAGCGGGGCGGAGATCGCGTCAGGCAGCTTGCTCGCCATCTTCTGCGCGAGCTGCGGGATCACCGAGCTGCCGTGAGCCTCCATGCCGACCGCGTCGATCGCGGAGTCGGTGCCGCGGCCGTCGGTGAGGTCGCGGACCGCGGCCCCCACGTCGTCGACGCTGCGGGAGTCGACGACCTCGATGCCGTGGCGGCGGGCCATCGCCAGCCGCTCGGGCACGCTGTCGACGGCGATGGTGCGGAAGCCCTGGTGCCGTGCGATGCGCGCCGCCATCTGCCCGATCGGGCCGAGCCCGAACACCACGACGCTGCCGCCCTCGGGGACACGCGCGTAGGCCACGGCCTGCCAGGCGGTGGGCAGCACGTCGGACAGGTAGAGGAAGCGCTCGTCGGCCGGGCCCTCGGGAACCTTGATCGGACCGAACTGCGCCTGCGGCACGCGCAGGTACTCGGCCTGCCCGCCCGGGACCTGCCCGTAGAGCTTCGTGTAGCCGAAGAGGGACGCCCCCATCCCCTGCTCACGGTTCTGCGTCGTCTCGCACTGGGCGAACCACTGGTGCTCGCACATCCAGCAGTGCCCGCAGGAGATGTTGAAGGGGATGACCACCCGGTCGCCCACCTCCAGGTCCCCCGTCTCGGACCCGACCTCCTCGACGACGCCCATCGGCTCGTGGCCGAGGATGTCGCCCCGGTCGAGGAACGGACCGAGCACCTCGTAGAGGTGCAGGTCGGACCCGCAGATCGCCGTGCTCGTGACCTTGATGATCGCGTCGGTCGGCGCCTGGATCGTCGGGTCCGGCACGGTCTCGACGCGGACGTCCTGCTGCCCCTGCCACGTCAGTGCCCTCATGCTGCTCCTCACATCGTCGTCGAAGGATCGGGGCTGCCCGTCGGCGTTCCGGCCCGAAACGGGTCACGACGTCCCGCGACGACGATCACGGCCCTCCCGGTGCGGCTGTTCGACCGCCGTTCACCTCGGGGGTGCCGCGACGACGCCGGGCCGCCCTAGCGTCCGCCCGACACCACGATCAGCAACCACGGGAGATTCCGTGCGCCTGCTCCCCCTCGCCGTGCACCGGCCCCACGGCCGCCCGGCGATCTCCTGCCGCTACCGCTGCAACGACGCCTGCTCCCGGCCCGCGCCCAACCCCACCGACACCACGCCGTTCCGCGAGGTCGCGGCGGCCGCGCTGAGCCGGCGGCGCGTCCTGCAGGCGGGTCTCGTCGCCGGGATCTCCGGGACGCTGGCGGCCGCGTGCGGCACCGGCGGCGGGACGGGCGGCGGCGCCGCGGGCCCGGCGGGCGGTGCGGCGGGGACGGCGCCGATGCCCTCGCCCTTCGGGTTCGTCGCGGTGGCGCCCAACACCGACGACGCCGTGCGCGTCCCCGAGGGCTTCGACCAGCAGGTCGTGATCCGGTGGGGCGACCCGGTGCTGCCCGGCGCGCCCGCGTTCGACCCGAACGCCCAGACGGCCGCGGCGCAGGCCCAGCAGTTCGGGTTCAACAACGACTTCCTCGCGCTCCTGGACGACCCGGCGAGCCCCGGGCGGGCGCTGCTGGTCGCGAACCACGAGTACTCGACCGAGCCGTTGATGATCCCGGGCTACAACCCCGACGCGCCGACCCCCGAGCAGGTCGCCATCGGGATGGCCGCGCACGGCATGTCGGTCGTGGCGGTGCAGCGCGACGGCGGGTCGGGCCGCCTGACGCCGGCGATGGACCCGGTCAACCGGCGCATCACCGCCTCGACGCCGATGACGCTGACCGGCCCGGCCGCCGGCGACGCCCTGGTGCGCACGAGCGCCGACCCCGAGGGCCGCACCGTGCTCGGCACCCTCAACAACTGCGCGGGCGGCGTCACGCCCTGGCGCACGGTGCTCACCGGCGAGGAGAACATCGACCAGTACTTCGCAGGAGGCGAGGCGGTCGCCGACCCCGCCGCCAAGGCCGCGCTCGCCCGCTACGGGATGGACGGCGGCGCCACCGACCGCAAGTGGGAGGGCGTCGACCCGCGCTTCGACCTGACCCGCGAGCCCCACGAGCCCAACCGCTTCGGCTGGATCGTCGAGGTCGACCCGTTCGACCCCGCCTCGACCCCGCGCAAGCACACCGCGCTTGGTCGCTTCAAGCACGAGGGCGCGAACGTCCGTGTCGGCCCGACCGGCACCGTCGCGGTCTACATGGGCGACGACGAGCGGTTCGAGTACCTCTACAAGTTCGTCTCGTCGCGCACCCACCGCGCCGGCGACGCCCCCGCCGACCGCGCGTCCAACGCCCGCCTGCTGGACGAGGGCACCCTGTTCGTCGCGCGCTTCTCGGGCGACGCGCCGACCCCGGGCCCCGACGGCGGCGGCGAGTGGCTGCCGCTCGTGGAGTCGCTCGCCGACGGCACCGGGCGCTCGTTCGTCCCGGGCATGACTGCCGCGCAGGTGCTCGTGCACACGCGGATGGCCGCCGACACCGTGGCCGCGACGCCGATGGACCGGCCCGAGGACGTCCAGCCGCACCCGACCACCGGCCGCGTCTACGCCGCGCTGACCAACAACGACGAGCGCGGCACGCCGGGCAAGCCCGGGGTCGACGCCGTCAACCCGCGCGCGGACAACACCAACGGCCAGGTCCTCGAGCTCACCGAGACCGGCGACGACCCGGCTGCGCGGACGTTCGGCTGGTCGCTGCTGCTCGTGTGCGGCGACCCGGCGGCCGCCGACACCTATTTCGGCGGCTTCCCCAAGGACCAGGTATCGCCGATCTCGTGCCCCGACAACGTCGCCTTCGACGCCGTCGGCAACCTCTGGATCGCGACCGACGGCAACGCGCTGGGCAGCAACGACGGCCTGTTCGCGGTGCCGCTCGAGGGTCCGCAGCGCGGCCGCGTGCAGCAGTTTCTCACCGTTCCCCGCGGCGCGGAGACCTGCGGACCGGTGGTCGAGGAGCGGATGGCGCTCGTGTCGGTGCAGCACCCGGGCGAGTCGGACGAGGGCAGCCTCGCGAACCCGATCTCGCACTGGCCCGACGGCGGGACGAGCATCGCCCGCCCCGCCGTCGTCGCGATCTGGCGTGCCGACGGCGGGCCGCTGGTGGCGCCGGAGTCGGCGTGATCAACGGGGACTTCGCGCGCGTAGAAGCAGCGAACAGCGCGTTCGCTGCCTCCACGCTCACACCCGGACGATCATCTTCCCCGTGTTCTCGCCGCGGAGCAGGCCGCGGAAGGCCTCGACGGCGTGGTCGATGCCCTCGACGACCGTCTCGGCGAACTTGAGACGGCCCTCGGCGACCCAGGGCGTGACCTCGTCGAGGAACGGGCGCATGCGGTCGATCGAGTCGGTGACGATGAAGCCCTGGATCGAGAGCCGCTTCTTGACGATCTGGAAGAGGTTGTTCGGCCCGGGGGTGGGGTTCTCGGCCGTGTCGTTGTAGTGCGCGATCGCCCCGCAGGCGGCGATGCGGGCGAAGTCGTTGGCGCAGGCGATGGCGGCCTCGAGGTGGTCGGCGCCGACGTTGTCGAAGTAGACGTCGACGCCGTCGGGCATGGCCTCGCGGAGCTGGTCGACCACCGGCCCGTCCTTGTAGTTGAACGCCGCGTCGTAGCCGAGCTCCTCGGTCAGCCAGCGCACCTTCTCGGCGCTGCCGGCGCTGCCGACGACCCGTGACGCGCCCTTGATCTTGGCCAGCTGGCCCACCACGCTCCCGACCGCACCGGCGGCGCCGGAGACGAAGACGCTGTCGCCCTCGCGGAACGCGGCCTTGTCGAGCAGCCCGACCCACGCCGTGAGGCCCGGCGCGCCGAGCACCCCGAGGTAGGCCGACGGGTCGACACCCTCGGGTGCGGCGACCTTCTGCACCTGCTTCGCCGGCACGACGCCGTGGGTGCGCCAGGCGAGGTTGGTGGTCACGACGTCGCCGACCGCCACGTCGTCGCTGTTGCTGGCAACGACCTCGCCGACCGCGCGGCCGTCCATCGCCTCGTGCAGCCGGAAGGGCGGCACGTAGGAGGGCACGTCGTTCATGCGGCCCCGCATGTAGGGGTCGACCGAGAAGTCGTGGTTGGCGACGAGCACCTCGCCGTCGCCGGGCTCGCCGAGGTCGCGGTCGACGAGGGCGAAGTCGTCGGGATCGGGCATCCCCTGCGGGCGACGGACGAGGTGGACCTCGCGGGCGGTCACGGAGCTCATGGGGGACGCGTGCCCGCGCGGGCGCGTGACCATGCCGTGACGCGGGTAGCCCGCGGCCTGAGCGTGGTCGACTCATGGCCCGCATCACGACTTGAGTCGGCACGGCTCAGGAATGAACGATCCCCGCCCGTTGCTGATCCGGTCAGTGCCGGCGCCCCCCGCGTCGGTGTGGACCCTTCTGAGGAGCTACATGACCAGCGCCTTCGGGCCCGGTGGTCCCGGGTCCGGCCCGTTCGACGACTTCCTCGCCCAGTTCCTGAGTGGACGCGGGCTGGGCGGAGCGTCCCCGCGAGGCGTCCAGCGCATCGACATCACCCAGCTCATGACCGAGCCGGCCCGCCAGCTGGTCGGTGCCGCGGCCCAGCAGGCCGCCGAGCGGGGCAACAGCGACCTCGACGCCTGGCACCTCCTGCTCGTCGTCACGCAGGTCCCGCCGCTGCGCCAGCTCCTGGCCGGCGCGGGCGCCGACGTCGACGCGCTCGCGCGCACCGCCGACGAGCAGCTGCCCCGTGACGAGGCGCGGACGGAGCCGCCGTCCCTGACCCCGACGGCCAAGCGCACCCTGCTCGACGCGCACCAGATCTCTCGTGCGCTCGGCTCGAGCTACATCGGCCCCGAGCACATCGTGCTCGCGCTGGCCGCGAACAACGACAGCCCCGTGGGCCGCGCGCTCGGTGCCCAGGGCGTCACCCCGCAGTCGCTGCAGCGCTCCGCCGCGAACGGTGGCCAGCGCCCGGGCGGCGGCGGGCAGGGCGG
This sequence comes from Actinomycetospora straminea, assembly GCF_028737255.1. Classification (GTDB taxonomy): domain Bacteria; phylum Actinomycetota; class Actinomycetes; order Mycobacteriales; family Pseudonocardiaceae; genus Actinomycetospora; species Actinomycetospora straminea. Next base: position 61,269 of record NZ_JAQZAN010000019.1, read on the forward strand.
CCCCGGCGGCCCGACCGGTGACTCCAGCACCCCGACCGTCGACCAGTTCGGCGTCGACCTGACGGCGAAGGCCCAGGGCGGCGAGCTCGACCCGGTCGTCGGCCGCGAGGACGAGGTCGACCAGACCATCGAGGTCCTGTCCCGGCGCACCAAGAACAACCCCGTCCTCATCGGCGAGGCGGGCGTCGGCAAGACCGCGGTCGTCGAGGGCATCGCCCAGCGCATCGTGTCCGGCGACGTCCCCGAGCAGCTCGAGGGCAAGCGCATCGTCCAGCTCGACCTGTCGGGCATGGTCGCGGGCACCCGCTACCGGGGCGACTTCGAGGAGCGGATGACCAAGTTGGTCGCCGAGGTCCGCGAGCACTCCGACGAGCTGATCGTCTTCATCGACGAGCTGCACACCATGGTCGGTGCGGGCGGGTCGTCCGAGGGCGGCATGGACGCCGGCAACATCCTCAAGCCGGCCCTGGCCCGCGGCGAGCTGCACATCGTCGGCGCGACGACGCTCGACGAGTACCGGCAGTCGATCGAGAAGGACGCCGCCCTCGAGCGCCGGTTCCAGCCGGTGATGGTGCCCGAGCCGTCGGTCGCGGACACGATCGCGATCCTGCACGGGCTGCGCGACCGGTACGAGGCGCACCACCAGGTGCGGTTCACCGACGAGGCGCTGACCGCGGCGGCCGAGCTCTCCGAGCGCTACGTCACCGACCGGTTCCTGCCCGACAAGGCCATCGACCTCGTCGACCAGGCCGGCGCGCGCAAGCGGCTGCAGGCCAAGGGCCCGCACACCGACTCGCGCGAGCTGGAGCGCAAGCTCGAGTCGCTGACCCGCGACAAGGACCAGGCCGTCGCCGACGAGGACTACGAGCGCGCCGGCGCCCTGCGCGACGAGATCGCGCAGACGCAGTCGCAGCTCGAGCAGGCGCGCACCGACCGCCGGTCGGACCACCCGAGCGTGCTCGAGGTGTCCGTCGACGACATCGCCGAGATCGTCGCCCGGTCGACCGGCATCCCGGTCAGCCAGCTCACCGAGACCGAGCGGGACCGCCTGCTCAAGCTCGAGGAGCAGCTCCACGAGCGGGTCGTCGGCCAGGACGACGCGGTCACCGCGATCGCCGAGGCCGTCCGCCGCTCGCGGGCGGGCCTGGACGACCCGGACCGGCCGATCGGCAGCTTCCTGTTCCTCGGCCCGACCGGCGTCGGCAAGACCGAGCTGGCCAAGGCCCTGGCCGCCACGATGTTCGGCGACGAGGACCGCATGGTCCGCGTCGACATGAGCGAGTACTCCGAGCGGCACACCGTCTCGCGGCTCATCGGGTCGCCCCCCGGCTACGTCGGGTACGGCGAGGCCGGTCAGCTCACCGAGGAGATCCGCCGCCGGCCGTACTCGGTGGTGCTGCTCGACGAGATGGAGAAGGCCCACCCCGACGTCTTCAACACGCTGCTGCAGGTGCTGGACGACGGGCGCCTGACCGACTCGCAGGGCCGCACGGTCGACTTCCGCAACACGGTGCTGATCATGACCAGCAACGTGGGCTCGGAGCTGATCACGACGAACACCCAGTCCCTGGGCTTCGCGCCGTCGACGGCGAACCCCGACCAGTCCCTGCAGGAGCGGCTCATGCCGCGGCTGCGGGAGTCGTTCCGGCCGGAGTTCCTCAACCGGATCGACGAGGTGATCGTCTTCAAGCGGCTCGACGCGGGCCAGCTGCGCCGGATCACCGACCTGATCCTCGACGAGACGCGCGAGCGCCTGGCCGCGCAGGACGTCGGCATCGCGGTCACCGAGGCCGCCGTCGACCGCCTGGCGGAGCTCGGGTTCCAGCCCGAGTTCGGGGCCCGGCCGTTGCGCCGGACCATCCAGCGCCAGGTCGGCAACCGGCTGTCCTCGATGCTGCTCGGCGGCGAGCTGCACGGGGGCCAGACGGTCACGATCGACGTGGCCGAGGGTGAGCTGACCTTCGCCGTCGCGGACAGCCCGTCCGCGGCGACGCCGGTGGCCACGGGCTGAGCACTCCCGCTGTTCTGAGCGACGGGCCCCTTCGATCGATCTGGTCGATCGAAGGGGCCCTTCGCTCGTCCCGGGCCGGCCGCGTCGTTCGGCGACGGCCGCGTCCACGGGCGGGTCGTCCGCCCGAGGGTGCCCTTCGCCCGGAACGGGGTACGAACCTGACGACCCCGTCGACCGAGCAGGAGGACCGAGCCGTGAGCGCGTCCGTGGGCGACCGCATCCGCATGCACTCCAACCACACCGACGTCTCCGACCGCACCGGGACCGTGGTGGCCGTGCTCGGCGAGGACGGCCCGCCCTACCGCATCCGGTTCGACGACGGCCACGAGACGATCGTGACCCCCGGCCCGGACGCGACGTTCGAGTCGGGCTCGGTCACCGACAAGCTCGGCCTGGCCGCCGAGCAGGCCGGCGCGACGGCCGCCGAGGTCGCCGGCGCCGCGAAGGAGCAGGCCGAGGGCGCGGCGGGCACCGCCGCGCGGGTCGTCTCCGACCTCGCCGACGACGTGGCGAAGCGCTTCGACCGCTGACCACGGTCACCCGCGGCGGGGTGATCGCTACGGTCTGGACGCGGTGCTCAACACCGACGCGACGGCGTACCGCACGCTCACCGAGCTCGGGGCGCGGATGGACCGCATCGAGGAGAAGCTCGATCGGGTCCTCGAGCGGCTCGACCCGCCGCGCTGACGCTCCTCGGTGACGGGATCCGCGGTGGGCGCGGGTCCTGCCACCGGGAACCGCCTCAGCCCTCGATCTCGTCCTGCCCGCCGCCCTCGATCTCGAGCGGCTTGCGGGCGACCGACACCCCGCCCATCAGCGCCAGCCCGGTGACCTGCACGCGGGGGCCGTCGGTGCGCTGCGGGCGACCCGATCCGTCCTCGAACCCGCCCATGAGGCCCAGGCCGTCCTCGACGACGGTGGTGTCCGGGTCGACGGTGACGTCGATGCCGCCCATGATCGCCACGGCCTGGATGGTGACCTCGACGCCGGCGGGGATGCCGCGCAGGTCGACGGACACGCCGCCCATGATCGCGATCGCGCCGATGGCCAGGCCGGCGTCGTCGAGCCGCGCGTCCCGGAAGGACAGCTCGGCGCCGCCCCAGAACGCGACGACGCGGTGGGTGAGCCCGGGCGTCCACTCCCCGCGCTTCTGCACCCCGGACAGCACGGCCACCGACAGCGTCGACGACGGCCGGTCGAGGTGCCCGAGCGCCCGGCGTGACGGTGCGGCGGCGGTGGTGGAGCGGGCCTCGGCCGGCTGCAGGTCCGCGGTGATCGGCACGAGGTCGCGGCGGAAGACCGCGGCGTAGACGTCGCGCAGGCGCTCGTCGCCCTCGACGATCGTGAGCCGCCCGTCCGACACCGCCTGGCGCACGACCTCGGCGACCTGCTCGCGCTCGCCGTCCGAGGCCCGGATCGCCGGCGGCTCGGGCTTCGCCGGGAGCCGCTCCGCCCCGGCGCCCTGCTCGTCGTCCCACTGCTGGTCCGGCGGCGGCTGACTCATGGGCGGGAGGATAGGCCGCCCTCCGGGACGGCGGGAGCACGCGCCGCGGTGGTCGGTCCGGCCGGCAGGTCCACCACGAACCGCGTCTCCCCCGGCCGGCTCGTGATGTCCAGGCGCCCGCCGTGCTCGGCGACCACCGCGGCGACGATCGACAGCCCGAGGCCCGTGCTGCCGGTGGTGCGGGCGCGCCCGGTGTCGCCGCGGGCGAAGCGCTCGGCGACGTGGGGCAGCAGGTCGGGCGGGATGCCCGGGCCGTCGTCGACGACCTCGAGGCGCACCACCGCGCGCCCGTCGACGGTCGCGGCGCGCAGGGTGACGGTGACGAGGGTGCCCTCGGGGGTGTGGGTGCGGGCGTTGGCGAGGAGGTTCGCGACGACCTGGTGCAGGCGCTCGGGGTCGCCGACGACCTCGAGCGCGGGGGCGTCCCCGTCGTCGTCCCCGCCCGGCAGGTCCAGCGACCACCGGTGGTCCGGGGCGGCGACGTGCGCGTCGGTGACGGCGTCGACGACGAGGCGGGCGAGGTCGACCCGCTCGCGGGCCAGCGGGCGCCCGGCGTCGAGGCGGGCGAGCAGCAGGAGGTCCTCGACGAGCGCGGTCATCCGCTGCGTCTGCGAGCCCATGCGGTCGAGCAGGCCGGCGACCTCGGGGGGCAGGTCCTCGGCGCGCCGGGCGGCGAGCTCGTTGTAGCCGCGGATCGCGGCGAGCGGGGTGCGCAGCTCGTGGCTGGCGTCGGCGACGAAGCGCCGCAGGCGGGTCTCGCTGTCCTGGCGGGCGGCGAGCGCGTCGCCGACGTGCCCGAGCATCCGGTTGAGCGCGGCCCCGACCTGCCCGACCTCGGAGCGCGGGTCGGCGTCGGCGTCGGGCACCCGCTCGGCGAGCTCGACCTCGCCGGAGGCCAGCGGCAGCTCCGAGACCCGCCGGGCGGTCGCCGAGACCCGGTGCAGCGGGCGCAGCGTCCGCCGCGTGGTGTAGGCGGCAGCCACGCCGGCGAGCACCACCCCGATCCCGAAGATCACGGCCTCGCGGACGACGAGCTCGCCGACGGTGTTCTCCAGCGCGTCGGTGGACAGGCCGACCACGGTGACCGTGCCGTCCTGGCCGGTCGCGGCGGCGAACCGGAACCGGCCGAGCCCCTCGAGGTCGAGCGTGTGCGGCGGCCGGCCGGGCGTCGTCGCGATCGCCGGCGCGACCTGCGCGGGGTCGACCGGCCGGCTCGTCCCGGGCCGCCCGATCAGCACCGCGCGCACGATGCGCCCGTCGTCGACCGTCACCTCCAGGGTGTTCGCCGGCCGGTCCGGACCGCCGCCGACGAACCCGCCGCCGGCGTCGGGCGGCGGCGGGCGGCGGTCGGGGTCGCCGGGCGGCGGGTCGCTGCGGAAGCGGGCGATCTCGGTGACCTGGTCGTCGAGCTGGCGGTAGAGGTAGCCCCGCAGCGACAGCGCCGCCCCCACCCCGACGACGAGGAAGACCACCGTGAGCAGCAGGACCGTCGACACGACGAGACGGCTCTGCAGCGAGGGCACCCAGGAGCGGGTCACGCGGCGCCCGGCTTGAGCACGTAGCCCGCGCCGCGGACCGTGTGGATCATCGGGGCGCGGCCGGCGTCGATCTTCTTGCGCAGGTAGGAGATGTAGAGCTCGACGATGTTCGACTGGCCGCCGAAGTCGTAGTTCCACACCCGGTCGAGGATCTGGGCCTTCGACAGCACGCGGCGCGGGTTGCGCATGAGGAAGCGCAGCAGCTCGAACTCGGTGGCGGTCAGGTCGATCTGGTCGCCGCCGCGGAACACCTCGTGCGAGTCCTCGTCGAGGGTGAGGTCCCCGACGACGAGGCCCGCGTCGCCGCGGACGGCGGTCGCGACGGCGGCCCGGCGCAGCAGCCCGCGCAGCCGGGCCACGACCTCCTCCAGGCTGAACGGCTTGGTCACGTAGTCGTCGCCGCCCGCGGTGATGCCGGCGACCCGGTCCTCCACGGCGTCCCGGGCGGTGAGGAACAGGACCGGCACGTCGGGGTTGTCGGCCCGCAGCCGGCGCAGCACCTCGAACCCGTCGATGTCCGGGAGCATGACGTCGAGGACCACGACGTCGGGCCGGAACTCGCGGCCTGAGGTCACGGCGGCGAGGCCGTCCCCGGCGCTGCGCACGTCCCAGCCCTCGTACCGCAGCGCCATCGACAGCAGCTCGGCGAGGGTCGGCTCGTCGTCGACGACGAGGGCGCGGACCGGGGTGCCGTCGGGTCGGCGCAGGTCGGCGCGGGTGGCGGCGTTCACGACGGTCAGCGTGACACCCGGTCGTCGGTCCGCGCTGGGTGCTCCCTGTGCGCCGGCTGTGCACGACCCGGTGACGCCACGGAACGATCCGGTCACGGAAGGTTCCGAACCGGCGGGTAGGGGTCACTCGTTGGTGGGGCAGGCGCCGCGGAGGGGCGCGTCCCGGTCCGGACGGCCAGAGGAGTCCCGTGAGCGGAGCCCCGGTGTCCCGTCGCACGTTGCTCGGTGGCGCCGCGGCGCTGACCGGGGCGGCCGTGGCGCTCGGGGCCCCGTGGGTCTCGGCCGCGGACGCGGCCCCGCCGCGCACCGACCCGTTCACGCTCGGCGTCGCGTCCGGCGACCCCGCGCCCGACGGCGTCGCGCTCTGGGCCCGCCTCGCGCCCGAGCCCCTCGCCCCGGACGGGCGCGGGGGCATGGGCGACCGGCCGGTGCTCGTCGCGTGGGAGGTCGCCGAGGACGCGGCGTTCGGCCGGGTCGTCGCGCGGGGCAGCGTGGTGGCGCGGCCCGAGGACGCGCACGCCGTGCACGTCGAGGTCGGCGGCCTGCGCCCGCGGGCCGACCACTTCTACCGCTTCCGGGCCGGGTCGGCGGTCAGCCCGACGGGTCGGACCCGGACGGCGCCGGCGCCCGGCGCCCGGGTCGACCGGTTCGCGCTGGCCTCCGCGAGCTGCCAGTGCCGCCAGGACGGCTTCTACACCGCCTACGCGGCGATGGTGCGCGACGACCTCGACCTCGTCGTCTTCCTCGGCGACTACATCTACGAGAGCCCCGCGACGGACTTCGCCGGGCGCGACCACCAGCCCGCCGGTGAGGTGTCGACGCTCGCCGGCTACCGCGTGCGCCACGCCCAGTACCGGACGGACCCGGACCTGCAGGCCGCGCACGCCGCGTTCCCGTGGGCGGTCACGCTCGACGACCACGACGTCGAGAACAACTGGGCGGGCGACGTCTCCCAGCGCGACCGGGAGCCCGACGCCGACCCGGCGGTGTTCCGGCGCCGGCGGGCGGACGCGCTGCGCGCGTTCTGGGAGCACATGCCGCTGCGCCGGCCCCAGCGGCCCGACGGCCCGGCGATGCTCGCGCACCGGCGGCTCACGTTCGGCGACCTCGTCGACGTGCACCTGCTCGACACCCGCCAGCACCGCAGCGACCAGGACCCCGCCCGCGCCCGGGACCCGGCGCGCACGATGCTCGGCGCCGCGCAGCGGGCCTGGCTGTGGGGCGGGCTCGCCGGGCCGACGGCGCGCTGGAACGCGCTGGCGCAGCAGGTGTTCTTCGCGCCCCGCGACCTCGCGGCCGGCCCGACGATCGCCCTCGACGAGGAGTCGTGGGACGGCTACGCCGCCGAGCGCGACGCCCTGCGCGACCACCTCGTCGCCGCCCGCACGTCGAACCCCGTGATCCTCACCGGCGACGTGCACGCCCACCACGCCGCCGACGTGCTCGCCGACCCCACCGACCCGGCGTCGCCGCGCGTGGCGACCGAGCTGGTCACGTCCTCGATCACCTCGGGCGGCGACGGCGGGCCGCGGGGACCGGGTGACGCCGCGCTGCTCGCCGCCAACCCGCACCTGCGCGTGCTCGACCGGCGCCGCGGTTACCTCCGCAGCACGGTGACACCACGGGAGTGGCGGGCGGACTTCCGGGTCGTCGACCGCGTGACCGTCCGCGGCGCGCCGGTGCGCACGGCGGCGACTTTCGTGGTCCCCGAGGTCCCGACGCGGACGTGAGCAGTGGCCACCCCCATCGCCGTGCCGACTCCTCACACGGGGGCGGTGACGGCGCGGCTGCCGCCCATCCAGCCGGGCAGGTGCAGCATCTTGATGCCGGGTCCGCCGGCGACGATCGGGAGGACCTCGGCCGCGCTGGTGTGGTCGCCGCCGGTGCGGGCGCGCAGGGCGGCGTCGGCGCGCTCGCGCAGGGCGGTCGCGGGGTCGCCGGACGGGGCGAGGCGGGCGGCGACCTCGGGCGGGAGCACGACGGCGTGGGTCATCCCGCGCCCGCGGGCGGGGTCGCCGGCGGCGAGGACCGCGCCGGCCAGGGCGTCGGCGAGGGGATCGAGCACCGCGTCCGGGTCGGGCCGGTCGTCGCGCGGCAGCACCTCGGCCGTGCCGCCGATCGGCAGCACCGTCACGGCGTCCGGGGCAGCGGGGGATGTCAGCGACGTGCGAGCGTGCCCCAGGGGCCGTCCGGGGCCTCGGCGAGGCAGCAGGTGTAGCGGGCGGGCTGGGCGGTGGTCGTCATGGTCGTGACGCCCGGCACCACGCCGCCCGCGGTCGCCAGCGTGAGGGCGAGCGCGCGGCCGACCGCGCCGTTGGTGTGCGGGCCGGGTCCGAGCATCCCGGTGCCGTGGGACAGGCCGAGCCGCTCCGCGACCGGCCCGGTGACGATCACCGCGATCGCGGCGGTGCCGGTGGTCGTGGCGACCCCGAGCAGGTTGAGCTCCGGCACCAGGCACGCCGTCGCCGCCGCGAGCACGACGGGCAGGGCCGCCGGCGGGGCGCCCGCGAGCACGCAGCACGTGGCCGCGAGCCGCGGCGTCAGCTCGCCGAACAGCGGCGGCACCGCGCCGAGGACCGCGTCCGGGTCGGCGGTGCCGGCCAGCACCGCCTCGACCCGCGACGGCGTCGGCGGCACCACCGGGAGCCCGTCGCCGATGCCGTCGGCGAGCAGCGTCGCCGTCGCGTCGACGACGTCGGTGCCCTCGGGGACGGTCCTCACGGCACCCGGCGCGACACCAGCGCGGTGCCGCCGAACGACGGGATCCACGCCGAGTGCTTCCCGGCCCCGCCCGCGACGGCGAGGTGCAGGTTCTCCGGGGCGTCGCTGACCGTGTAGGCGTCCCCGTCGGGCTCGACGCCCCACTCGACGAACTGCCGCCGGTTGCCCGCCGAGACGTGGGAGACCGGGATGCGCGCGTGCTCCCACAGGTGCGCGCGGATCGTGTCGGGCGTCCAGCCGTCGCGGTGCAGCGTCGCGGCGTGCTCGGGGCCGAGCAGCAGCAGGTGCGGGCCACGGACGTAGACGTTGTTCGAGCCGGGCTGGGCCATCGTCCCGGCGACGGTCAGCAGGATCTCCGCGCCGGTGGTGCTGCCGTGGTCGTTGACGTTGTGCGGCGGCTCGGCGGCCATGACGGACACGACGCCCTCGTCCGCACCGAAGCCGCGGCGCACCGCGAGCGACTCCCAGGGCGAGTCCGACTCCCCGAAGCAGAACGTGTACTTCGCCGGCGAGCCCTGCGTCGAGCGGTCGAGCACCCCGGGCCGCGCGCCGCCGACGTGCAGCAGCACGAGCGAGAGCGCCCGCCCGATCACCGCGTTCGCGCGGGTGCCCTGCCCGAGGCAGTTGCCGCCCGCGTTGATCCCCAGCGCGTCGCACACCGGGCCCGAGACCAGCACCATCGGCGCGCACGGGTGCGTCGTCGCGAGCGTGCCGTGCAGGTTGTAGGCCTCGTCCTGCACGGCGTCGAGGGCGGCGAGCACCACCGGGAGGTCCGCGGGCCGGCAGCCGGCCATCACCGCGTTCGCCGCGACCGAGCGCAGCGTCGGCGTCACCCCGCGCGGGGGCAGCGGACCGAGGTGGGGCAGGTCGGGCGGCAGGGCGGCCAGCATCGCCGCGACCCGCTCCTCGGTCGGCGGGACCGTCGGCAGCCCGTCGCCCCAGCCGCGCTCCTCGCAGGCGGCCGTCCAGGCCCAGGCGTCGTCGACGTCGGGCAGATCCAGGACGTCGGTCACGACAGCTCCCCCATCGACCGCAGCTCCGCCACGACCCCGGCGTAGGCCGTCTCCGTCCGCCCCGCGAGCTCGTCGGGCGAGAGCCCGCCGACGGGGTGGTCGACGACGACGAGCCGCGGCTCGGCGCGGCGGGCCGTCGCCTGCGCCTGCACCAACGGCAGGAACGACGAGGTGACGACGAGGATCGAGCGCACGCCGCGGCGCTCGAGCTCCAGCGAGTCGTGGAGACTCCACGACGAGCACGAGCCTCAATCACCGATGGCGACGACGGCGAGCCGGTACTGCGCGGCGAGGTGGTCGAGCAGCGCGGGGTCGGCGCCGACCGCGGCGCTCGGCTTGGCCTCCAGCCCGTTCGGCCCGAGCCCGTGGTCGTCGGCGAGGCGGCGCCCGATGGCGGCGAGGATGTCGTGGGCGCCGGGCTTGGAGTTCGACAGGCCGCACAGGGCTCCCGCGGCGCCGTCGGCGGCCGCGACCACGGCGACCGTGTCCTCCGGCGCGGTCCCGGACGTCGGGTCGACGATGCGCATCAGGCCTCCTCGAGGTGGGCGACGACCGCGCGCCCGGCCCGCAGGCCGTCCGCGGCGGCGGTGAGCAGGTACCGGTCGGCGCCGGTGACGTCGCCCGCGGACCACACCGGGGCGTCCGCGGGCAGCCCGTCGAGCAGCTCCCGGCGCGGGTCGGCGTGGGTGTAGACGAAGACCCCCGACGCCTCGAGGACCTCGCCGTCGTCGAGGCGCACGGCGCCGAGCGTGCCGTCGCCCTCCAGCGCGGCGACCGCGGCCGACCGCACCTCGACGGCCCCGGCCAGGCGGCGGCCCATCGACGCCGACCACGACGGCGCGGTGCTCACCAGCGTCACCCGCTTCGCGATCCCGGCGAGCTCCAGCGCCTCCTGCGCGGTCCACCCGTCGTCGCCGACGACCACCACCTCGCGCCCGGCGTGCAGCGGCCCGTCGCAGGTCGCGCAGTGCGACAGGCCGCGGCCCTCCCACGCGTCGGCGTCGGGCACGTCGAGGCGTCCCGGCGTGCGCCCGGTGGCGACGACGACCGCCCGCGCCGTCACCGGGCCCTCGGCCCCGTCGACCGTCAGCGGGTCGGCGCGCAGGCCGGTGACCTCGCCGTACGCGATCTCGACGCCGCGGTCCACGACGTCGGTGAGCAGCGCGCCCATGAGGTCCGGACCGGTCGTCGGCGCGCCCGGCCAGTCGGCGAGGGCGCCGAGGTTGATCAGCTGCCCGCCCGGCGCGAGCGCGTCGTGGGCGACGACGGCGAGCCCGCGGTCGGCGCAGGCCCGGGCCGCGGTGAGACCGGCGATGCCCGCCCCGACGACGACCACGTCCCACTCGGTCACCGGACCTCCTCGATCCGCCGGCTCACCGGCACGCCCTGCACGTGGTTCTGCACGAAGCCGCGGGACTGGTTGCGGCTCGCGTTGCCCGCCAGCACGATCCCGATGTCCGCGGCGCGCGGCACCATCGGCACGAGCCGGTCGGGGTGGTCGCCGGCGTAGCGCTCGTCGAGCTCGCCGGCGGCGACGGCCGCGTCGAGGTCGAAGCTCGTCGAGCCGACGTTCCACGCGCACGCCTGCAGCTGGCGCACCGGCACCCGCATGTGCTCGGCCAGGTGGGCGCGCAGCGCGTCCTTGTCGACGCCGAAGCCCGCGAGCGCCCGCGCCACCGCCGGCCCGAGCACGAGCAGCGGGTGGAACGCGCCGAACTCGATCCCGGTGTACGCCCACGGCCCGATCGCGTTGCCGAAGATCGTGGTCAGCGCGTCGAGGTGGTCGGCCGCGCTCTCGCCGCCGGAGTAGATGGGCGCACTGACCGCGACGACGCTCTGCACCGTGACGACGCTGTCGGCGTCGGCGAAGCCCCGGTCGACCCGGAACGACGGCCAGCCGAGGTCGCGCACCGCCGCGTCGTCCTCGGCCAGCGCGACGTGCCAGGTCGAGGCGATCGCGCCCTGGTCGGTCTGCCCGGGCGGGATGCGCAGGCCGGCGACGTTGCGCAGGTAGAGCCGCAGGAAACGCCCGACCGCGGTGTTCGCGCGCCGCCCGACCCGCAGCGCGCCCGTCCCGCTGTGGAAGCCGAGGCGCTCGACGACCGGGCCGGACAGCACCACCAGGGGCTCCCACCCCGGCGTCGACCCGGCGTCCTGCACCCGGAACGCCGGGTCGGCGACGCACGCGACGATCGCCAGCAGCACCGGCAGGTCCTGCGGCCGGCAGCCGGCCATGACCCCGCCCACCGCGACGCTGCGCACCGTCGCCCGCCGCAGCTCGGGGGCGAGGACGCCGAGCACCTCGTCGGGGTCGCGGCGGGTGTGGTCGAGGAACGCCGCGACGCGGTCCGGGGTCGGCGGGACGATCGGCAGGCCGTCGGTCCAGCCCCGCGTCTCGAAGACGTCGGTGATCGCGTCGAGGTCACCGCGCGCGACGATCTCGGTGGGTCCGTGGTCGACGGCGCCGGCGCCCGCGTCGTCGGCTCCCCCGTCACCACCATCGAGCGACGACGACCCCGCCACCAGCGCGTCCACCACCGCCGGCGCCACCTGCTCGCGCATCTTCGCCCGGAACACGTCGCCGGTGTCGGTGAGGATCACGCCCGGGTAGCTGACGATCGGGACGTGCCCGACGCCGAGCGACCGGCCGACCGCGCGGCCCATCCCCTCGAACCCCGCGCCGCCGATCGCGACCGCCGGCACCCCGGCGCGCTCGGCGGTGGCCGCTGCCCGCATCACGGCAGGCATGCAGGAGCCTCAAGCACCGACGGCGGCGACGACGAGGTCGACGCGGTGGGCGCGCAGCAGCTCGGGCAGCGCGTCGAGCACCCGGCGCTCCTCGGCGGCCGAGGCGTGGAAGTTGCCGAACTCCTCCCAGCCGACGAACGCGACGTCGCCGTGCCGCTCGCGCGCCACCTCCGAGATGACGTCGAACATCTCGGGGCCGCGGAAGAGCTCGTCCCAGAGGTAGGCGATCCGCCGGCCGCGCAGCGTCTCGGGGCGCTCGTGCTCGGCGACGTCGTCGACCTCCCGCGGCCCCAGCGGGCCCAGGACCTCGTAGCGCGGCTCGCTCACGGTGCTCCCCCTACTCGTCCGCGGTGATGACGCGACCGGCCCGGTCGCGCAGGAACAGGGCGGCGACGGTGACGATCGCCGCGCCGACGACGGCGATGCCGACCGCGATGCCGTAGCCGGCGCTCGTGGCCACGACGCCGCCGATGATCGTCCCGATGCCGGACAGGCCGCGACCCACGTTGTAGGCCGCCGCCGACCCCAGCGAGCGGATGCGGGTCGGGAACAGCTCGCCGAACCACACCCCGAAGATGCCGAAGTAGCCGAGGAACAGGCTGGACGCGAGGTAGAGCCACACGAAGTTGCCCAGCCCCTCGCCGCCCAGGGCCAGCGCGAGCATCACGGCGAACGTGACGGTCTGCAGCGCCGCGAACGCGACGAACACCGGCCGGCGACCGAAGCGGTCCGAGAGCCAGCCCGCGAGGATGAAGCCGACGAACGAGATCGCGGCGGCGACGTAGAGCACCGTGCTCGCGGTGCCGGCGTCGAGGCCGAGGTCGGTCTTGAGCATCGAGGGCATCCAGGCCGTCGCGGTGTAGGGCACCCACTGCGCACCGAACGCGACGACGAGCCCGACCAGCACGATCGGCAGCGAGTCCCGGGCCACGAGCTGGCGCCACGTCGACCGGGACGCCTTCGCCGCGGTGGCGTCGGTGAGCAGGCCCTCCGCCTTGCGCCGCTGCAGCTCCTCCCACTGCCGCGACTCCCGGCACGCGAAGCGGATCCAGACGCAGGCGAGCGCGGGCAGGACGCCGATGAGGAAGGCCACCCGCCAGTCGACGACGAGCTGGGCGACGAGCACGGCCAGCGCGTAGGCGGGCCACAGCGACGCCTGGACCAGGCCGCCGCCGAGGCCGCGGCGCTTCGGCGCCCACGCCTCGTTGAGCCAGGCGAACCCGACCGCCCACTCGCCGCCGGTGCCGACGCCGGTGAGCACGCGGAGCACGACGAACACCGCGAAGTTCGGGGCGACGAAGACCAGGCCGGTCGCGACCGAGTAGATGAGGATCGACCAGATGAGGGTCCGGCGGCGCCCGTAGCGATCGCCGAGCCAGCCGAAGAGCACGCCGCCGATCGCGGAGCCGACGAGCTGGCCCGCGATGGCCACCCCGAACACGCCGGCCGAGACGCCGTAGTGCGCCATGATCGCGCCCGCGAGCAGCGTCGGGAGCATGAAGTCGAAGTACTCCATGCCCCAGCCGAGGCAGGCCGCGCCGAGGATGCGGCGGCGCTCGCCCGGGGTGTACTCGGGCGACTCCGTGATCGTCGCGGTCGTGGTGGTGCCGCCTGCTGCCGGCGGGCGGTCCTGCTCGGCGGTCATCGGCTCCTCCGCTCCCGACGAGCGCGTCGGTGCGCGCCGGTCTCCGCGGCGGAGGTTAGGTGGGTCACACCACACAAGTCCAGAGAGGATTGGATACGATCTCGGCTACGACCGGGGCGGCAGCCCCAGCGCGGCGTGGAGGTCGGCGACCGTGTGGTCGCGGTGCGCGTCCATGAGCGACACCACCGCCCCGAGATCCCCCCGCCGCAGCGCGGTGATCATCCTGCGGTGCTCGCGCACCACCCGGGACCGGCCCGCGGAGTCGTAGAGGTGGACGGTCCGGTAGGGCTCGCTGCGCCGCCAGAGCCGGGCGATCTCGTCGACGACGAGGTCGAGGCCCGAGAGCCGGAACATGGCGAAGTGGAAGGCCTGGTTGGCCGCGACGATGCCCGCGACGTCGACCCGCTCGACCTGCTCGCCGATCGCCTCGTTGAGGCTGGTCAGCTCGCGGAGCTGCGCGGCGGACAGGCGCGGCAGCGCGCGCAGGACCTCGGTCTCGAGGGCCCGGCGCATGAGGTAGACCTGCGCGAGCTCGTCGGCGTTGAGCCGCGCCACGGCGTAGCCGACGTGCGGCTCGTGGCGCAGGACGCCCTCGGCCTCGAGGGTCTTGAGCGCCTCGCGCACCGGGATGCGGCTCACCCCGAGCCGCGCGGCGAGCGTCTCCTGGCGGACCTGCTGGCCGGGCACGAGCTCGCGCGAGCGCAGCATCCGGCGGATCTCCTCGACCGCGCGCTGCACGCTCGTCGCCCGCCGCGCGGGCTCCGTCTCGGTACCGACCACGCCCCCACCTCCCTCCGGCAAAGCGTAACGAGCGCGGGGTCCGGCGCGGGTGTGCCGCCATTGGATACGAAACGGTGTTCGATCGGTTGTGTCGTCCCGGTCGGTCGACCTAGGTTCGGCGCGTGGGTCCCGTCGACGCTGCCGCCACCGACTGGCACCGGGTGCTCGCGCCGCGGTCGGTCGCCCTCGTCGGCGCGACCGGGCGCGCGGACAACCCCATGGCGCGCCCGCTGCGCTGGCTCACCGAGCGGGGCTTCGCCGGGCGGGTGCACCCGGTCAACCCCAAGTACGACGAGCTGGGCGGCGTGCCCTGTGCACCCTCGCTCGCCGACGTCCCGGGCGGCGTCGACCTCGTGCTCGCCCTCGTGCCCGCCGAGCGTGCCGCGGCGACGGTCACCGAGGCGGGGGCGGCCGGCGCCGCGGCGGTGATCGTGTTCGCCTCCGGCTTCGCGGAGGTCGGCGACGAGGGCCGGGCGCGCCAGGAGGAGCTGGTCGCCGCCGCGCGGGCCGCCGGCACCCGCGTCCTCGGGCCCAACTGCCAGGGGCTCTACGACGCCCGCAGCCGCCTGTTCGCGACCTTCACCGGCGCCGGCGAGCGCCCGCTGACCGGCTCCAGCGGCATCGCCTACGTCGGGCAGAGCGGCGCCATCGGGGGCGCGGTGCTCGACGTCGCCGCCGAGCGCGGGCTGGACCTGTCGGCGTGGGTGAGCACCGGCAACGAGGCCGACGTGACGCTCACCGAGGTCGGCCGCCACCTCGTCGCCGACCCCGACGTCTCCGTGCTCGCGGTCTACGCCGAGTCGCTGCCGGACCCCGGCGACTACGCCGCGCTCGCCGCCGAGGCCGCGGCCGAGGGGACCGCGCTGGTGGTGCTGCGCTCGGGGCGCTCGGCGCCGGGGCGGCGGGCGGCCGTCTCGCACACCGGCGCGATGCTCGGCGACGACACCGCGTTCACGCTCGTCTCGCGGCGGTTCGGCGTGGTGCTCGTCGACGACGTCGAGGAGCTGCTGGCCGCGGCGACGATGCTGCGGGGGCGCCACGGACGGCGCCGCCCGACCGGGCGCTCGGTCGGGCTCGTCACCAGCTCCGGCGGCGCCGGCATCCTCGCCGCCGACCGGGCCAGCGAGGCCGGGCTCGCCGTGCCCGAGCTGGACGAGCGCACCCAGGCGAAGCTCGGGCGCCTCGTCCCCGCCTTCGGCGCCGTCGCGAACCCGGTCGACGTCACCGCCCAGCTGTTCAACGACGGCGGCTCGTTCGGCGAGGTCTGCGGGATCGTGCGCGCCGACCCGCACGTCGACGCGGTGCTCGTGCTGCTGACGATGCTCGTCGGGGAGGCCGCCGACGCCCTGGCCCGCGACCTCGCCGCCACGGTCGCCGAGCAGGGTCCCGACGCCCCGCCCGTCGCCGTCGTCTGGATGGCCGGCGAGGACGGCACCGCGCCCGCCCGCGCGGTGCTGCGCGCGGCCGGGGTGCCGGTGTTCTCGTCGATCGCGCTCGCGGTGCGGGTGCTCGACGCCGTCGCCGCCGGGCCCGGGGCCGCGCCCGCGCCGCTCGATGCCCTCGACCCCGTGCCCGGCGACGGCTGGGACCTCCTCGACGCCCTCGGGGTGCGCCGGCCCCGGTCCGCGATCAGCACCGACCCCGCGCACACCGCCGCGGCGGTCGCCGAGCTCGGGGGCCGCGCGGTGCTCAAGACCGAGGGGCTCCCGCACAAGACCGAGGCGGGCGCGGTGCGCCTCGACGTGCCGACCGACGCCGCCGCGTCCGTCCACGCCGAGCTCGCGGCCCTGCCCGGCGCGACCGGCGTGCTCGTGCAGGAGCGGGTCCCGGACGGGGTGGAGCTGCTGGTGTCGGTCGACGGCGGGCGCGACGGCTGGCCGCCCGTGCTGACCGTCGGCCACGGGGGCACCGCGACCGAGGTGCACCGCGACGTCGTCCACGCCCTCGCGCCGGTGACGCCGGCGACGGCCCGGTCGATGCTCGCGTCCCTGCGCTGCTGGCCCCTGCTCGCCGGGCACCGCGGCGCGCCGGGCGCGGACCTCGACGCCGCCGTCGACGCGATCGTCCGCCTCTCGCGCGCCGCCGGCCTCCCCGGCCTCGCCGAGCTCGAGGTGAACCCGCTGGTCCTCCCGCCGGCGAGGAGTACCAGCCTGGCGTCCACGCTGGCACTGGACGCCAGGATCGCCACCCGCTCGGATCCGCGACACGCCGGGCAGGCTGTCGCCGTGGACGTGCTCAGGACGGAGACCTAGTGGGCAGCATCGGTCTCGAGATCACCGGCGGCGTGGCGCTGCTGACCGTCGACGCGCCCGAGGTCCGCAACGCGCTGACCCCCGCGATGGGCCGCGAGCTGGCCGCGGCGTGCGAGGCCGTCGACGCCGACCGCTCGGTGGGCGCCGCCGTGGTCCGCGGCGCGAACGGCACGTTCTGCTCGGGCGCCGACCGCCGCACCTGGAACCCCGGCGCCGACCAGGCCGAGGACGCCGCGTTCCGCGACACCGGCGCGGTCTACGGCGCGTTCCGCCGCGTCGGCACGCTCGCCGTCCCGACGATCGCCGCCGTGCGCGGCGCCGCGGTGGGCGCGGGGCTGAACCTGGTGCTGGCCACGGACCTGCGCGTCGTCGCCCGCGACGCCCGCCTGCTCGCGGGCTTCCTGCGCATCGGCCTGCACCCCGGCGGCGGCTTCTTCACGATCGCCTCCCGGAGCGCCGGGCGCGAGGCGACGGCGGCGATGGGCCTGTTCGGCGAGGAGATCGACGGCACCCGGGCGGCGGAGCTCGGGCTGGCCTGGCGGGCGGTCGACGACGCCGAGGTCGAGGACACCGCGCTCGCGCTGGCCGCGGTGCCGGCGCGGGACCCCGACCTCGCCCGCGAGGCCGTCCGCTCGTTCCGCACCGAGACCGGCCCGCCGGGCCTGCCGTGGGACGCGGCCGTGGAGTTCGAGCGCGCGACGCAGATGTGGAGCCAGCGCCGGCGCGCGTCCCGGGAGGACAACCGATGATCTTCGACCCGACCCCGCTCTCCCCCGCCGAGGAGGAGCTGCGCGCCGAGGTGCGCGCCTGGCTCGCCGACGTCCTGCCCGACGACTTCCGCCCGGGCCTCGGTCTCGGCAGTCGCCACGACCCGGAGTTCACCCGCGCGCTCGCGCAGCGCGGCTGGGTCGGCATGTCGATCCCCACCGAGTACGGCGGCGCCGGCGCGAGCACCGTCCGCCGGTTCGTCGTCATCGAGGAGCTCCTCGCCGCGGGCGCCCCGATCGCCGCGCACTGGATCGCCGAGCGCCAGACCGCGCCCGCCCTGCTGCGGTTCGGCACCGAGGAGCAGCGCCGCTGGTTCCTCCCGCGCATCGCGGCCGGCGAGTGCTGGTTCTCCCTCGGCATGAGCGAGCCCGACGCCGGCTCCGACCTCGCCTCGGTGCGCACGACGGCCACGCCGGTCGACGGGGGCTGGCGCGTCACCGGCACCAAGGTCTGGACCACCAACGCCCACCTCAACCACTTCGCCGTCGTCCTGTGCCGCACGAGCCCGCAGGGCGACGGCGACCGCCACGCGGGCCTGTCGCAGCTGATCGTCGACCTCGGCGCCGACGGCGTGCAGGTCTCGCCGATCCCGCTGATCGACGGCGAGGAGCACGTCAACGAGGTCGTCCTCGACGGGGTGTTCGTGCCCGACGAGCGCGTCCTCGGCGAGGTCGGGCAGGGCTGGGCGCAGGTGACCGCCGAGCTCGCCCACGAGCGCTCCGGCCCCGACCGCTACCTCTCGGTGCTCGGGCTCTACCGGGCGTTCCTCGCGGTCCACGGCCGCG
Source organism: Actinomycetospora straminea (assembly GCF_028737255.1). Classification (GTDB taxonomy): domain Bacteria; phylum Actinomycetota; class Actinomycetes; order Mycobacteriales; family Pseudonocardiaceae; genus Actinomycetospora; species Actinomycetospora straminea. Next base: position 79,765 of record NZ_JAQZAN010000019.1, read on the forward strand.
ATCCCGACGCCGTGCGCGCCGCCGCGATCGGACGGATCGGCGCGCAGCTGTGGGCCATCCGCCAGCTCTCGCTCGCCGTCGCCCGCTCGCTGGAGCAGGGCGAGGCGCCCGCGGTGGAGGCGTCGCTGGTCAAGGACGTCGGGACGACGTTCGAGCAGCAGGTCGTCGAGACCCTGCGCGACGTCGCCGGCGGCGAGATCGACCCGGGAGGCCCGACGATGTTCGACCGGCTGCTGGCCGAGTGCGTGCTCAACGCCCCGACCTGGACGCTGCGCGGCGGGACCACCGAGGTCCTGCGCGGCATCGCGGCCAAGGCCCTGACGAGGAGCGCGCGGTGACGGCGACCCTGGACGTGACCGAGGTCCGCGACGCCGTCGCCGACCTGCTCGCCGACCGCGTCACCCCCGCCGTCCTCGAGGACGCCGAGCGTGAAGGCTGGGCCGCCGGGGTGTGGGAGCCGCTGCACGCGGGCGGCTTCACGACGGTCGGGGTGCCCGAGGCGGCCGGGGGCGCGGGCGGCTCGGTGGCCGAGGCGTGCGCGGTGCTCGAGGCCGCGGGCGCGGCGTCCGCCCCGGTGCCGGTCGCCGAGACCGGGCTGCTCGCCGGGCGCCTCCTCGCCGCGGCCGGGATCGCGCTGCCCGACGGGCCGCTGACCACGGGCACGGGCGAGGTCTCCTTCGACGGCCGGGCGCTCAGCGGACGCCTCGCCCGCGTCGCGTGGGCCCGGCAGGCGGCGCGGATCGTGCTCATCGCCGACGGAGCCGACGGAGCCGACGCAGCCGACGGAGCCGACGGAGCCGACGGCTCGCCCGTCGTCGCCGTCGTCGACCCGGCCGCCGCCCGGATCACCCCCGGCACCAACCTCGCCGGCGAGCCCCGCGACGCCGTCGACCTCGACGGCGTGGTCCCCGAGACGACGGCCCCGGCCCCCGCCGACGCCCGGGAGGCCCTGGCCCGGCGCGGGGCGCTGGCCCGCGCGGCGATGATCGCGGGCGCGGCCCGGCGCGTCGGCGAGCTGACCGTGGCCTACACCGGTGAGCGCGTGCAGTTCGGCCGCCCGGTCTCGCGGTTCCCCGCCGTCGCCGACCACCTCGTGCGCATCGCCGAGCAGGTCGAGCTGGCCGCGATCGCCGCGCGGTCGGCGGCGGCGTCGGCCCGGGACGGCGAGCCGGCGGCGCTGGAGGTGGCCGCGGCGTCGGCCGTCGCGTCCGAGGCGGCGGGGCTCGTCGCCGCGGCCGCGCACCAGGCGACCGGGGCGATGGGCGTGACCCGGGAGTTCGCGCTGGGCGTCCTCACCCGGCGGCTGTGGTCGTGGCGCGACGAGTGGGGTGGCGAGCGGGCCTGGTCGACGCGCCTCGGCCACACCCTCGCGGCGGGCGGCCCGGAGGCGCTGTGGCCGACGCTGTCGCGAGGGGTGCGGGGATGAGGACCGAGAACGGGCTGGTCGTCGAGGTCGCCGACCGGGTGGCGACGGTGACCCTCGACCGCCCCGAGCGCCTCAACGCCCTCTCGACCGGGCTCCAGCGCGACCTCGTCGCCGCGTTCGACGGGTTCGTCGACGACCCCGACGTGTGGGTCGTCGTGCTGACCGGCGCGGGCGGGAAGGCGTTCTGCGCGGGGGTCGACCTGCGGGAGATCCGCGAGAACGACGCGTCGTCCGACAAGGGCCTGCGCCCCATGGGCGGAGCGTCGCGCAACGTCTTCGAGACGGTCCTCGAGTGCACCAAGCCGACCATCGCCGCGATCAACGGCTGGGCCCTGGGCGGCGGCTTCGAGCTCGCGCTGGCCTGCGACATCCGGCTCGCCGCCGAGCACGCGCGGGTCGGGCTCCCGGAGGCCAAGCGGGGCATGGGCGCGAACGTCGGTGCCCACCTCGTCGGCCGGATGCTGCCGCCGGGCGTCGCCTACGAGCTGCTCTACACCGGCGACGACCTCGCCGCCGCCGACGCCGCGCGCTGGGGCCTGGTCAACCGCGTGGTGCCCGCTGCGGAGCTCGCGAGCGATGCGGCATCGCTGGCGTCCCGGATCGCCGCCAACGCCCCGCTGACCGTCCGCCGGTACAAGGCCGCGCTCGGCAAGGGCGGCTCGCTGCCGCTGTCGGCCGCCCTGCGCCTCGACGTCGGCCCCGACCCGTACACCAGCGAGGACCGCGTCGAGGGCGTCGCGGCGTTCGTCGAGAAGCGCGATCCGGTCTGGCGCGCCCGCTGAGCCGTGTGACGTACGTGACGCGCGGCACCCGGACGAGCGGGTATCCGCGTCCGTGGACGTCACCGTGTTCGGCGGCACCGGCAAGATCGGGCGCCTCGTCGTTCGCCGCCTCCTGGACGAGGGTCACCGCGTCACCGCGCTGGTCCGGTCGCCCGAGAAGCTGGCCCTCGAGAGCGATCGCCTCGAGGTGATCGTCGCGCAGCTCGACGACGAGCCCGCGATCCGCAAGGCCGTCGACGGTGCGGACGCCGTGATCAGCGCGCTCGGCCCGGCCGTCGACCCGTTCCTGCGCAGCGGCCCGCTCACCGCGGCGATGCGCACGATCGTCGCGGCGATGCACGAGGCCGGCGTCCGCCGCCTCGTCGCGCTGAGCACCGTCAGCGTGCCCGACCCCCGCGACCGCCCGAGCCTGGTCGAACGGCTCGTCCCGGCCGGGATCGGGTTCCTGATCCCCGGGGCGCTGGAGGAGGTCCAGGGCATGGCCGAGGCCGTGACGACGTCGGACCTCGACTGGACGCTCGCCCGGATGTTCGCCCCGATCGACATCCCGTCCAACGGCACCCTGCGCGCCGGCTTCCTCGGCCGCGACGACGTGGGGACGCCGATGGCGCGCACCGACGTCGCCGCGTTCCTCGTCGACCAGCTCACCGACGACCGCTTCGTCGGCGCCGCGCCGGCGATCAGCAACTGACGCTCACCGGGGTCGGCGGAAGCCGTCCTCGAGGTCCTCCTCCCGGCGGCGGCTACGCGCCCGCTCCAGGGCCAGCACCGCCCCGCCGTACACCCCGCCCAGGACCAGCAGGAAGATCCCGATCCGGACGACGATGAGCTGGACGCCGGCGAGGCCGAGGTCCGCGCCCGCCACCAGGGTCAGCAGGCCCAGGGCGAACAGGTAGTAGAGGGTGACCAGCAGGTAGTTCAGCGAGGTCGAGATCGACCGGTCGCCGTACACCTCGGCGAGGAAGTCCCGCCCGATCCGGCGCAGGAGCACGCCCACCACCACCGTGACGACGACGCCGATCACCATCGTCGTCACGAAGCTCGCCGTCGAGACCCCCATCGGTGACCGCCCTCGTCGTTCCGGTGCGCGATGGGTCCGGCAACGGTGTGGGGGCTCAGAGCGCGCGACGTATCTGTCCGACTACCCCTCCGGGGACCGCGACCAACCCGGGGTGCTCAGGGCGCGTCGTCCCCGTCCTCCCGCGGCGACGGCCCGTGGGAGCCCGGCACCACCCGCGCCTCGAGCCGCGCCCACGTCGCACTCCACTCCGCGAGCGGGACGAGCAGCCGCTGCAGGACCTCGAGCTGCTGGTCGAACGCCGCGAGCTGGCTCTGCATCGCGCCCACCGCGTCCCGCTGGGCCTGGATCGCCGCGCGCATCGCCCCGAGCTGCGCCGCCGACATCGCGCCGGGGTGCGTCGCGACCTCCGGCAGCGCGGGCAGCTCGCCGAACGGCGTCGCCGACCCCGCGGCCCTGACGACGTTCTCCGCCAGTCCGCGCAGGCCGGTGACGACGCTCCACAGCGGGTTCTGGCCGCCCGCAGGCTCCGGTGCCTCGCTCATGCCCACGGTCTACCCGACCGCCGGACCTCCGCACCCGTGGGCCCGGGTCACGACGGGTCGAGGAACGCCGCGAGGATGCGGTCGGCCGCGAGCGCCGGGGTGAGCCCGCCCTCGCGGACCTCGTGCTCGAGCTCGGTGCGCATGCCCTTGACCTGGGGATGGTCCTGGAGCCGCCCGAGCAGGCGGTCACGGACCATCTGCCAGGTCCAGTCGACCTGCTGCTGGGCGCGCTTCTCGGCCAGCCCGCCCCCGGAGTCGAGGTGCTCCTGGTGGCGCACCAGCGCCGACCACACGTCGTCGAGACCCGTCCGCTCGGCCGCGCTGCAGGTCAGGACGGGGACCTTCCAGGTCTCCCGCTCCCCGCGCAGCATCGCGAGCGCCTGCTCGAGCTCCCGCGCGGCACGCTTCGCCTCGCGCGCGTGCGGCCCGTCCGCCTTGTTGACGGCGATGACGTCGGCGATCTCGAGGATGCCGCGCTTGATGCCCTGCAGCGAGTCGCCCGTGCGCGCGAGGGTCAGGAAGAGGAACGAGTCGACCATCTGCGCCACGGTCGTCTCCGACTGCCCGACGCCGACGGTCTCGACGATGACGACGTCGTAGCCCGCCGCCTCCATCACGACCATCGTCTCGCGCGTCGCCTTCGCGACCCCGCCGAGCGTGCCGGCGGTCGGCGAGGGCCGGATGAAGGCGTCGTCGTCGGTGGCCAGCTCGTTCATCCGCGTCTTGTCGCCGAGGATCGAGCCGCCGGACCGGGTCGAGGACGGGTCGACGGCGAGCACCGCGACCTTCGAGCCGGCGGCGGTCAGGGTCGACCCGAGCGCCCCGATGAACGTCGACTTCCCGACCCCGGGCACCCCGGAGATGCCGATCCGCCGCGCCCCGCCCGCGTGGGGCAGGAGCTCGACGAGCAGCTCCTGGGCGGCCTCCCGGTGGTCCGGGCGCGTCGACTCGACGAGCGTGATCGCCCGTCCGATCCAGAGCCGAGACCCGGACCGGACGCCGTCGACGTACTTCTCCAGGTCGATGTCGCTCACGTCGCCTGCCCGATGACCCCGCACGACACGGTCGGTCATCCTACGGACACGGGTCGCCGCCTCGGCGAGATCGCCGACACTCCTCCGCCGCCGCGGTGCGCAGCACACCCCGACGCCATGGTCGAGGGCGGAGAGTGGGCGCGGTCATCGCTGACACGGAGGTGCGGCACGTGCCCGGGCAGGGGCTCTCCCCGAACATCCTGGACGGCGTCCTCGTCGTCGTCGGGCTGCTCGCCCTGCTCCGGGGCTGGCGCCAGGGGGCGCTCGTGGCGCTGCTCTCGCTCGGCGGCCTGGTCCTCGGCCTGCTGGCGGGCGCGTGGGTGGCGCCCCGGGTCGCGGCGTGGTTCCTCGACGAGCCGGGCGCCGGGACCGCGCTGCTGAGCCTCGGGCTGCTCCTCGTGGCCATCCTCGTCGGGCAGGGGATCGGCCTGCGTCTCGGTCTGGCGCTGCGGCGCGGCGTCGTCCGGATCGGCGCCGGCCCCGTCGACCGGGTGCTCGGGCTGGGGGTCGGCCTGGCCGGCACCGCCCTCGTCGTGTGGCTCCTCGCGGGGGTGCTCGCGCAGGGCCCGATCCCGGCGGTGGCCCGCCAGGTGCAGGGCTCGGAGATCGTCGGCGCCCTCGACCGGTCGCTGCCCCCGAGGCCCGCGGTCGTCGGCGAGGTCGCGGCCTACCTGGACCGGCAGGGCTTCCCCGCGGTGTTCGCCGGGCTGGGCGGCGGGATCTCGGCCCCGCCGGTCGCGCCGACGGCGGACGCCGCCGTGGCGGCGGCCGCACGGGCCGGGCAGCCGAGCACCGTGCGGGTCCGCGGCCTGGGCTGCGGCACCGCGATCGGCTTCGGCTCCGGGTTCGTCACGGCGCCCGGCGTCGTCGTCACCAACGCCCACGTGGTGGCCGGCTTCGACCGGTTGACCGTCGAGGACACGACGGGCCGGTACACCGCGGAGCCGGTCCTCGTCGATCCCGCGCTCGACGTGGCCGTGCTGCGGGCGCCCGAGCTCGGCGCGCCCCCGCTCGCGTGGAGCGAGGCGGGCGTCGGGCGGGGCGACGAGGGCGCCACCCTCGGCTTCCCGGGCGGGAGCACCGACCTGGTGGTGGAGCCGGCCACCGTCCGCACGCGGATCGACGCCGTCGGACGCGACGTCGACGGCGGCGCGTCGGTGCGACGCGAGGTGCTGGTCCTGGCCGCCGCGGTGGAGCGCGGCGACTCCGGCGGGCCGTTCGTCACCGCCGACGGTCGGGTGGGCGGGGTGGTGTTCGCCGGTGCTCCCGACGGCAGCCCCACCGGCTACGCGCTGACCGTCGAGCAGGTGCGTCCGGTGGTCGCCGACGCCGTCCTCCGCGACACGCCGGTCGACACCGGGGCCTGCCGGTTCTGAGCCGCCGTCACCCCTCGGGGGGCTCGGGGATCCAGGAGCCGTGGAAGCCCGAGGGCACGCCGCGGGGCAGGGTGACCGCGGCGACGGTCCGGGTCACGTCGGTGGCGTCGAGGACGAGCAGCCGCGAGGCCGAGCCGTCGGCGCGCGTGGTGATCGTCAGCAACCAGCCGTCGTCCTCGCCCCGGTCGGCGCGGGCGGCCGGGACGAACACGGCCTCCCCGGCCTTGACCTCGGGTCCGAGCTCGTGGACGAGGGTCCGCCCGGTCGTCAGGTCCAGCTTGAGGATCGCGTTGGCGGCCCGCGACGAGGTGACGCCGTAGCGGTAGCGGGCGGCGCGGCCGACGCGCTCCGGGTCGACGGTGGGGAACTCCACGGGACGGTCGTCGAGCGGGCCCTCGGACACCCGCCCGGTGGCGGGGTCGAGGACCCAGCGGTGCATCCGTGCCGCTCCGGTGCCGGCCGCCCGGCCCGCGGGGTCCGCGCCGGCGGCCCCGGCCGCGTCACGGGCCGCCTCCGGGGCGGTGTCCCGGGCACGGCCGCGTCGTCGACGGCGCGTCGGCGGTGCCCACTGCGCCGCCATGTCCGCGGCGTCGTAGCGGGACCCGTCGACGACGATGCGCCCGTCGGCGTCCTCGTGCGCGGTGCCGACGTGGAAGACGTAGCAGGGGTCGATCTCGAACCACCGCACCGTCGCGGTCGGGTCGTCGTGGCGCATCACGCCGAGGCGCGCGCCGTAGGACTCGTCCCAGACGAACGGGAAGCCGGCCCGGATGTGCCGCAGGGAGAACGTCAGCGGGAGGTCCAGCCACACCGTGTGCCGCGCCGTGATGGCGGCGTCGTGCATGAGGGTCGGGCGCCGGACCGAGACCCGGCGGCTGACCACGAGCTCCCCCGCGGCGGAGAGCCGGTGGTAGGTCAGGAACGGGGGCACCGGCGAGTAGCCGTAGAAGTGCAGCTCCCCGGTCACCGGGTCGGCCTTCGGGTGCGCGGTCATCGCCGTGCGCAGCCGCCCGCCGAAGTCGCAGGGGCCGACCGTCCCGAGGTCGCGGTCGACCTCGTACGGCAGGCCCTGCTCGACGAGCGCGAGCAGCCTCCCGCCGTGCTCGATGACGTGGGTGTTGGCCGGCACCGCGGTGAGGTCGACCCCTCGCCAGGACAGGTAGCGGCGGCCGGCCAGTGCGCCGGTGCGGACCCAGCGGTTGCGGTACCAGAGCGCCCGCCCGCGCCCGAGGCGCACGCCGTGCAGCATCCCGTGGCCGCGGAACCAGTGCCCCGGATCGGCGCCGGGCAGCGGGTTCGGGCCGTTGCGGACGTAGCGCCCGTCGAGCTCCGGCGGCAGCGTGCCCTCGACGGGCAGGTCGACGGCGTCGATCTCGTCGGGCACCGGCGCGTAGTGACCGGTCAGGTGGAGAGGGCGGGCGTCCTCGGCGGCGGTCAGCAGAACCTCCGTGCTCGACTCCCGCGAGCCTCCCCCGCGCGACCCGGGCCTGCCACCCGGGAGCTCAGCCGGCGGTGTGCCCCAACCGCTCGGACAGCGTGCCGAGTAGCTGCGTCGCGGCCTCGGCGATCACCGTGCCCGGACCGAAGATCGCGGCGGCGCCGTTGTCGAGCAGCTCCTGGTGGTCGCCGGGCGGGATGACGCCGCCCGCGACGATGAGGATCTCCTCGGCGCCGGCCTCCGCGAGCTCGTCGCGCAGGGCCGGGACCAGCGACAGGTGCCCGGCCGCGAGCGACGAGACGCCGACGACGTGCACGTCGGCCTCGACGGCCTGGCGCGCGACCTCGGCGGGCGTCTGGAACAGCGGGCCCACGTCGACGTCGAAGCCGAGGTCGGCGAACGCGGTGGCGATGACCTTCTGCCCGCGGTCGTGGCCGTCCTGGCCCATCTTCGCGACGAGGATGCGGGGCCGGCGGCCCTCGGCGTCGGAGAACCGCGACGCCGCCTGGCGCGCCTGCTCGACGGCGGAGTTCTCGCCCACCTCGTCACGGTAGACCCCGGAGATCGTCCGGACGTCCGAGCGGTGCCGGCCGTAGACCTCCTCGAGCGCGTCGGAGATCTCGCCGACGCTGGCCTTGGCGCGCGCGGCGTCGATGGCGAGCTTGAGCAGGTTGCCGTCGAGACCGGTCTCTCTCGTGCCCTGGTCGGCGGCGCGGGCGGCGTTGGTCAGCTGCTGCAGCGCCGAGCGCACGGCCTCGTCGTCGCGGTCGGCCCGGAGCTCCTTGAGCCGCTCGACCTGCTGGCGCAGCACGTCCTTGTTGTCGACCTTGAGCACGTCGACGTCCTCGCCCGCGGTCAGCGGGTACTTGTTGACGCCGATCAGCGGCTGGCGCCCCGAGTCGATCCGGGCCTGGGTGCGGGCCGCGGCCTCCTCGATGCGCATCTTCGGCAGGCCCTCGTCGATCGCCTGCGCCATGCCGCCGGTGGACTCCACCTCCTGGATGTGGGCCCACGCGCGGCCGGCGAGCTCGCGGGTCAGGCGCTCGACGTAGGCCGAGCCGCCCCACGGGTCGACGGTGCGCGTGGTGCCCGACTCCTGCTGCAGCAGCAGCTGGGTGTTGCGGGCGATGCGCGCGGAGAAGTCGGTCGGCAGCGCGAGCGCCTCGTCGAGGGCGTTGGTGTGCAGCGACTGGGTGTGCCCCTGGGTCGCGGCCATCGCCTCGACGCAGGTGCGGACGACGTTGTTGTAGACGTCCTGGGCGGTGAGCGACCAGCCGGAGGTCTGGCTGTGGGTGCGCAGGGAGAGCGACTTCGGGTTCTGCGCGCCGAACCCGTGCACGAGCTTCGCCCACAGCAGCCGGGCGGCGCGGAGCTTGGCGATCTCCATGAAGTAGTTCATGCCGATGCCCCAGAAGAAGGACAGCCTCGGCGCGAACTTGTCGATGTCCAGCCCGGCGTTCCGGCCCGCCCGCAGGTACTCCACCCCGTCGGCCAGCGTGTACGCCAGCTCCAGATCGGCCGAGGCCCCGGCCTCCTGGATGTGGTAGCCCGAGATGGAGATCGAGTTGAACTTGGGCATCTTCTCCGAGGTGTAGCTGAAGATGTCCGAGATGATCTGCATCGACGGTTTCGGCGGGTAGATGTAGGTGTTGCGGACCATGAACTCCTTGAGGATGTCGTTCTGGATGGTCCCGGCCAGCTGCTCCGGCGACACCCCCTGCTCCTCGGCGGCGGCGACGTAGAGCGCCATCACCGGGAGCACGGCCCCGTTCATGGTCATCGACACCGACATGCGGTCCAGCGGGATGCCGTCGAACAGCTGGCGCATGTCGAGGATCGAGTCGATCGACACCCCGGCCATCCCGACGTCCCCGGACACGCGGGGGTTGTCGGAGTCGTAGCCGCGGTGGGTGGGCAGGTCGAACGCGACCGACAGGCCCTTCTGCCCGGCGGCGAGGTTGCGCCGGTAGAACGCGTTCGACTCCGCGGCGGTCGAGAAGCCCGCGTACTGGCGCACGGTCCAGGGCTGGGTCACGTACATCGTCGGGTACGGCCCGCGCAGGTACGGCGTGACGCCCGGGTAGGTGTGCAGGAAGTCGAGGCCCTCGAGGTCCGCGTCGGTGTAGAGCGGCTTGACCCCGATGCCCTCGGGGGTCTCCCAGACGAGGTCCTCGGCGCCCTTGCCGGTGGCCTCCTCGAGCGCTGATTCCCAGTCGCCCGACGGCCCCTCGGGGGTGCCGAGCTCGACGTCACCGAAGTCGGGGATGCTCATCGGACCTCCAGGGCCTCGAGGGTGTCGCGGAGAACGGCGGCGGCGTCGCACCCGGCGTAGAGGGTGGCGTCGACGCCCTCGACGTCCTTCTTCCCTGCCAGCAGGATGCGCGTCGCTCCGGCCTCGCGCAGGGCCGCGGCGACGCCGGCGGCGTGCTCGTCGTAGCGCTTGTCCGACGACGCGATCACCGCCACCGGGGTGCCGGCCTCGCGGAAGGCGTCCGCGATCTCCTGCGGGTCGGTGCCACCGGGGCCGTCGAGCGTGGCCACGCCCCCGGCGTTCAGCAGGTTCGTGGTGAACGAGGCGCGGGCGGTGTACTCGGCGAGGGCGCCGATCGTGGCGAGGAAGACGGTCGGGCGCTGCCCCGTCGACGCCGCGGCGTCGGCGCGGTCGCGGAGCTCCTCGAAGACCTGGGCGTAGCGCCGGCGGGGCAGGCCGCCGTCGTGCTCGGTGATCGGCAGGGGGGCCCGCTGCGGGAGCTCCTCGTGCAGGTTCGGGAACTCGCTGACGCCGGTGATCGGGTCCTTCCGCCGGGCGATGCGCGTCGCCCGCTGCTGCCACGTCTCGTCGAGGCGAGCCGCGAGGCTGCCGTCGTCCAGCACCGCCGCGATGCCGCCGTCGCGCTCGGTACGCGTGAACTCCTCCCAGGCGGCGTGGGCCAGCGCGTCGGTCAGCGACTCGACGTACCAGGAGCCGCCGGCCGGGTCGATGACGTGCGCGAGGTGCGACTCCTCGAGCAGCAGCGCCTGGGTGTTCCGCGCGAGGCGGCGGGCGGCCTCGTCGGGACGGCCGAGCTCGCTGTCGAAGGGCAGCACGGTGACCGCGGCGGCCCCGCCCAGCCCGGCGCCGACGGCGGCGACGGTGGTGCGCAGCATGTTCACCCACGGGTCGCGGCGGGTGATCATCGCCGGGCTCGTGACGGCGTGCTGGACCATCGCCCGCGCGCTCTCGGAGGCGCCGGACACGGACCCGATCCGCTCCCAGCAGCGGCGCGCGGCGCGGAGCTTGGCGAGCGTCGCGAACTGGTCGGCGGTGGCGGCGAACCGGAACTCGATCCGGCGGAACGCGTCGTCGGTGCTCAGGCCCGCGTCGGTGAGCAGGCGCAGCGCGTGGACGCCGGCGGCGAGCGCGGCACCGAGCTCCTGGGCGTCGCTGCCGCCCGCGCGGTGGTACGGCAGGGCGTCGGCGACGACGGTGCGCAGCTCGGGGTGGCTCCCGGCGGCCTGCCGGGCGTGCTCGAGGAGGGCGTCGGTGTACGGCTGGTCCAACGCCGGCCCGCCCTGGGTGCGGTCGAGCAGCGGGTCGTAGCCGAGCGAGCCGCCGATCGCCCCGGAGCCCGCCTGCTCGGCGAAGCGCAGCAGCGCCGCGGCGGCGTCCGGGGTGTCGCGGCCGGCGTCGAGCGCGATCGGCGCCAGGTCGACGAACACGCCCTCGAGCAGGGTCGGCAGCGCGTCGACGGGCGGGCCGCCGGCGTCGCCGAGCACGAGCCACAGCGACGAGACACCGTTCTCCAGCTCGGCCATGACCACGTCGTGGGCCTCGCCGAGGTCACCGTCGGCGGGGAACGCGTGGCGCTGGCGGACCAGCCAGCCCTCGGCGACCTGGCCCTCGGGGCGGGCGCCGCGGACGAACGGCGGCAGGCCCGGCACCCCGACGGGCACGTGCGGGGCGTCCTCGGCGGCGTAGAGGCCGGCGATGGTGATGCCGTCGTCGGTGACGGTCGCGAGCGCCGCCTCGGCCTCCTCCGGGGACAGCTCGCGGCCCGACTTCGCCAGCACGCCCGCGACCAGCTCGCGCCACTGCTCGCGGGTCGGCGCCTCGAACTCGCCAGCCAGCGTCAGGTCCTCCGGGCTCTCGGTGGGCTCCGCTGCGGTCATGCGCGGGATCGTAGGACGGTCAGGCCCGACCGGTTCGCCTCCGTGCGCCAGGCCACCGGTGCGGGCGAGCGGAATCGGTCGAGTCGGGGTGCGGGTGTTGCAGCGAACGGGCGGTTCGCTGCCTCTACGCGCGCGAACTCCCCGTTCGCGTCCCCCGCATGTGCACCCGCTCGCCCTGGCGCCCGAACAGCGCGAGCACCTCGACCGGCCCGTCGCCGGTGCTCCCCAGCCAGTGGGGACGCCGGGTGTCGATCTCGGTGGCCTCGCCCGGCCGCAGAACGAGGTCGCTGTCGCCGTTGATGACGCGCAGCCGCCCGGCGAGGACGTAGACCCACTCCCAGCCCTGGTGGGTCGGCAGCTCGGCGGGCGGGGTGTGCCGGGCGGGCGAGAAGACGAACTTGTAGGCCGCGGGCTGGCCGGGGCTGCGCGAGAGCCGGTACATCACCGTGTCCTCGCTCTGCGCGACCGGCGCGTCGCGGGCGGGCGGGGCCTCGCGCAGGCCGACGAGCTCGTCGAGCCCGGTGCCGTAGACGGTCGCCAGGGGCAGGAGCAGCTCGAGGGTGGCGCGCCGGCCACCGTGCTCGAGCCGCGAGAGGGTGCTGACCGAGATGCCGGTGCGCTCGGAGAGCTCGGCGAGGCCCAGGCCCTCGCGGCGCCGCCGCGTGGCCAGCCGGGCGCCCAGGTCGCCGAGGACGTCGGTGGACATGTTTGCCACTATGGCAAGAATCCTCGTCGCCGGCCCGCCGTCGGCGCACGGTGGTCCCATGACCGACGAACCCCTCGACGCCCTCGTCCTCGGGGGTGGCGCGGCCGGGCTCTCCGGCGCGCTGACCCTCGCCCGCTCCCGCCGCTCGGTGCTCGTGCTCGACGCCGGCGAACCCCGCAACGCCCCCGCCGAGGGGGTGCACGCCTTCCTCACCCGCGACGGCCTGCCGCCCGCCGAGCTCGTGCGCCTCGGGCGCGCGGAGGTGGAGTCCTACGGCGGCCGGTTCCGCTCCGGCGCCGCCGTCGCCGCGCGCCGTGAGAGCGAGCTGTTCGCCGTCGACACCGCCGACGGCGACACGCTGCGCGCGCGCCGGCTGCTCGTCGCGACCGGCCTGGTCGACGAGCTGCCCGACCTGCCCGGCGTCCGCGAGCTGTGGGGCCACGACGTGCTGCACTGCCCGTACTGCCACGGGTGGGAGGTGCGCGACCAGCCCGTCGCCGTGCTGGGCAGCGGGCCGAACAGCCTGCACCAGGTCAAGCTCTTCTCGCAGCTGACCGCCGACCTCGTCTACCTGCGCCACCACGCGCCGGCGCTCTCGCCCGACGAGGCGGAGGAGCTCGCCGCGCTCGGCGTCACGGTGATCGACGAGGAGGTGGCCCGCCTGGAGATCGCCGACGGCCGCCTCACCGGTGTCCGCCTCGTCGGCGGGCGGGTCGTGCCGCGCACCGCACTCGTGGTCGGGCCGCGGTTCGTGGCGCGCAGCGCGGTGCTCGAGGACCTCGGCGTCCCCGTCGTCGACCACCCGTGGGGCGGGCGCTACGTCGCGACCGCCGACGTCACGGGCCGGACCGAGGTGCCCGGCGTCTGGGTCGCGGGCAACGTCGCCGACCTGTCCGCGCAGGTCGTCGCGGCCGCCGCGGCGGGCACGATGGCGGGCGCGCGGATCAACGCCGACCTCGTCGAGGAGGACATCGCGCGGGCCGTCGCCCGCCACCGGGAGGGAGCACTCGCATGACGACCCACGAGCAGTACACCGCCGCGTTCTGGGACGAGCGCTACGGGAGCAGCGAGAGGATCTGGAGCGGCGAGCCGAACGCGGTGCTCGTGGCGGAGGTCGCCGACCTCGCGCCCGGCACCGCCCTCGACGTCGGCAGCGGCGAGGGCGGCGACGCGATCTGGCTCGCCGCGCGCGGGTGGCGGGTCACCGCGGTCGACGTCTCGGGTGTGGCGCTCGAGCGCGTGGCCGCCCGGGCCGCGGCCGAGGGCCTCGGCGAGCGGGTGACGACGCGCGCCGTCGACCTCTTCGCCGACGACCTCCCCGGCGGCTTCGACCTCGTCACGATGCACTTCATGCAGCTGCCGGGTGCCGAGCGTCCGCGGCTCTACCGAGCCGTCGCCGGCGCCGTCGCGCCCGGGGGCACGCTGCTGATCGTGGGGCACGACCCGGAGGGCATGCCGCCGGAGGCCGAGCACCACCACCCGCCGGACATGTTCGCCACGGCCGAGCAGCTGGTCGGCGAGCTCGGCGACGCGATCGCGGGCTGGACGGTCGAGGTCGCCGAGCGCCGGGGCCGCGACGCCGTCCAGCCCGACGGACGCCCGCGCTTCCTCTACGACGCCGTGCTGCGGGTGCGCCGGCCGGGGCGAATGGGGCCTTCGCGCGCGTAGAAGCAGCGAACAGCGCGTTCGCTGCTACGACAGGCGCGCCTTCTGCACCTTGCCCATCGCGTTGCGGGGCAGGGCGTCGACGACGCGGACCTCGCGGGGGCGCTTGTGCGCCGAGAGGCGGTCGGCGACGAAGGCGATGACCTCCTCGGGGTCGACGGGGTCGCCGACGAGGACGACGTGGGCGACGATCCGCTGGCCCAGGTCGTCGTCGGGCTCGCCGACCACGGCCGCCTCGCGGATGCCCTCGTGCTCGAGGAGCGCGGTCTCGATCTCGCCGGCCCCGACGCGGTACCCGCCGGTCTTGATGAGGTCGACCGAGCGGCGGCCGACGATCCGGTGGTAGCCGCCCTCGTCGATCACCGCGGCGTCGCCGGTGCGGAACCAGCGGTCCGTGGTCCACGTCGCGGCGGTCGCCTCGGGGCGGCCGAGGTAGCCGTCGAACAGGCCGGGGCCGCGCAGCTGCAGCTCGCCGATGGTCTCGCCGTCGTGCGGGAGCAGCTGGACACCGTCGTCCTGGGCGGTCTCCTCGTCGGTGGACGCCAGTCGCGTCTCCACCCCGGCGACGGGCACCCCGACCCAGCCGGGCCGGCGCTCGCCGTCGGCCCGGACCGACAGGGTGATCATGGTCTCGCTCATCCCGTAGCGCTCGACCGGCGCCTGCCCGGTGAGCTCGCGCAGCTGCTCGAACACCGGCACGGGCAGCGGCGCGCTGCCCGAGACGAGCAGGCGGGCCGGTCGCAGCGCGGCCGCGGCCTGCGGGTCGGCGGCGATGCGCGACCAGATCGTCGGGACCCCGAACAGCAGCGTCGCGCCGTGGTCGCGGACGGCCGCCGCGTACGCCGACGGCTTCGGCCGCCCGACGTGCACCAGCGGCGAGCCGATCCGCAGCGCGCCGAAGACCCCGAGCACCAGCCCGTGCACGTGGAACAGCGGCAGGCCGTGCGCGAGGGTGTCCCGCGCCGTCCAGTCCCAGGCCTCGGCGAGCCCGTCGAGCCCGGCGCCCATCGCGGCCCGCGAGAGCAGCACGCCCTTGGGCGCGCCGGTGGTGCCGGACGTGTAGAGCACCAGCGCCGGGCCGTCGTTCGGGGCCTCGCGGGCGACGTCGCCGCTGCGGCGGTTGATGTCGACCTTGCGCATCGGCAGCGAGACGTCGTGCGGCCGGTCGCCGATCCACAGCGAGGCGCCGGAGTCGGTGATGACGTGGCTGCGCTCGCCCGGGCCGGTGTCGGGCGGCACCGGGACGACGGGCACGCCGGCGAGCAGGCCGCCGACCATCGCGACGACGGCCTGCGCCGTCGGCTCGGCGAGCACGGCGACCGGGCCCTCGTCGGAGCGTTCGCGGATCTGGTCGGCGACGACGGCCGCCGCCCCGAGGAGCTCGGGACCGGACATGGCGGCGTCACCGACACGGATCGCGTCGGGGTCGTCGAGGGCCCCCTCGGCCAGTGCCCGCAGCAGCGTCATGGCGCCCATGATGGGTTCTGCCCCCGCGGGCGCGCGCGGCTACCCCGGCGGGCGGCCTCGCACCAGCAGCTTGTCGACGATCACCCCGCAGCTTCCGGGCGTCGCGCTCGCCGCCCCCACCGGTTGTCAACGGGGGGCGGGCGGCCGTGATCGTCGGGAGGACGGCCGGGTCGAGCGCGACATCGCCAGCGTCGAGACGGCCCGTGACGTCCGGCGCCCCTCGTCGCGTCGGGCCTGGAGCAGGCTGAGCCGCTACCCGTCCCGGCGTCGCATCTGCCACACCGTGACCGCGGCGCCGAGGACGACGTAGACCAGCGCCCGCCCCGTGCTCGAGGCCAGGCCGTCGAGCGGGAGCGGGTCGCGCAGGGCGTCGGCGCCGGCGGTCCAGCCCGAGGTCAGCAGCAGGGGCTGGAGCCACTCGAGCGACGGCACCGCCGCGAGCACCCCGAAGACGATCAGGCCGCCGAGGACGGCGGCCAGCACGACGAGCGGGTGCTCGGTGAACGCCGACACCGCGAGGGCGACCGCCGCGATGGCCAGCAGCTGCACGATCGTCCAGCCCGCCACCAGCGCGACGCGGCCGAGGGCCTCGCCGAGCCCGAGCGTGGTGCCCGACAGCGTGATCATGGTGCCGCTCGGGCCACCCACGACGACGAGGCCCGTGAGCACGCCGACCACCGCGACGACGAGCACCGCCAGCACGGCGACCGTGAGCACCCCGGCCGCCTTCATGACGACCAGGCGGACCCGGCCCACCGGGGCGAGCAGCAGCCCCCGCAGCGTGCCGTGCGCGGCCTCGCCGGCCAGGGCGTCCGCGGCCGCGGTGGCCACCGTCAGCGGGAGCAGGAGCGAGAGCGCGAGGCCCAGGGCGGCGATCGGCAGCACGAGGCCGTTGCCGGCCACCGCGGCGACCAGGCCCGGGCCGTCGCCGTCGCCCGGACCGCCGGTCAGCGCGATCCCGACCCCGAGCGCGATCGGCACCAGCGCCAGGAGCCCGAGCAGGACCAGCGTGCGGGGCCGGCGCAGGACCCACCGGATCTCTGCGGCAGCGAGCCGTCCGAGCGGGGCGACCGAGCGGGTCGAGGCCCGGCTCGCGGGCGGGGCGCTCGCGGACACCGTCGTCACGCGTCCTCCTCGGTCAGGCGGGCGAAGAGCTCCTCGAGGTGGGCGCGGCGGCGGTGGACCTCCCACACCGCGACCCCGGCCCCGACGAGCGCGGCCACGATCTCGGGTGCCTCGAGCGCGCCCGGCGGGACCGCGACGCCGCCCTCGGCGCGGTAGGACGGCGCGCCGGCCTCGCGGAGCGCGAGGATCGCGTCGTCGACGTCCGGAGTGCTGACGACCAGGCCGCCGGCGTCCGCCTCGAGCAGGGCCCGGAGCTCGCCGGACACCAGCAGCGTCCCGGTCTGCAGCACCGCGACGTGGGTGCACACGGCCTCGACCTCGGCGAGCAGGTGCGACGACAGCAGCACCGTGGCGCCCGCGTCGCGCAGCTCGGCCACCACCCGGCGCACGTCGCGCGTGCCGGCCGGGTCGAGCCCGTTGGTCGGCTCGTCGAGCACCACGAGCCGGCGCGGGACGAGCAGCGCCGCGGCGAGCCCGAGGCGCTGCTTCATGCCGAGGGAGTAGCCGCGGTAGCGCCGGCGGGCGGCGTCGGCGAGCCCGACCCGCTCGAGCGCCGCGTCGACCGGGCCGCGCAGGTCGCCGTCGAGGCGGGGCTCGGCGGTCGCGGCGCGCAGCAGGTTGTCGCGGCCGGACAGGAACGGGTGGAAGCCGGGCCCCTCCACCAGCGCGCCGACGTCCGGCAGCGCGGCGGTGAGGTCGTCGCCGGCGTGCCCGAGCAGCTCGACGGTGCCCGCGGTGGGCCGGGTGAGGCCGAGCAGCATGCGGATGAGGGTGGTCTTCCCCGACCCGTTGGGCCCGAGCATCCCGAGCACGGCGCCGGCCGGGACGTCGAGGTCCACGTCGTCGACGGCCACCGTCGCCCCGAACGTCTTGCGCAGCCCGCGCACACGCGCGGCGACCGCGTCCGGGGCGGCGGCGGTGGCCGGCGCGGCGACCGAGGGGGCGGCCGTCACCGGGCCAGGGCCTCGGTGAGCACCTGCTGCGGCACCGCGCCGGCGGCGATCCGGCCGTCGTCGGTGACGATCACCGTCGCCACCGCCGTGGTGATCACCCGGCCGCTGCCCCAGGGGCCGGAGACCGGCTGCCCGAGCGCGGACAGGTCCGGGGCGCCTTCGGGCCGCTGGTCCTGACCGTCCTGGCCGTCCCGCGGCCGGCCATCGCCGGGCTGCGGCGCCTGCCCGATCACCACGGTGTCCCAGCCGTCGCCGACGGTGCTGCGCGGCCGGTCGCCCTCGGGACGCTGCTCGCCGTCGCGGGCGGGCGCGTCGCGCACGGTGGTCCCCGGCGGCGGGGTGAAGGTGAACAGCGACGGGTCCTGCGGCCCGTAGGTGATCTCGGAGAAGCCCACCCGCAGCGCCGGCTCGCCCTGCCCCTGTGCGAGCACCGTGAGCTGCAGCGGCTGGCGGGTCTCGGCGTCGACCGCGACGCGCACCTCGCGCAGCAGCGTGCGCTCGGTGGGCTGCGGCGTCAGGACCAGCTGGTAGACCGCGCGCCCCGCGACCTCCGCGGTGCCGTCGACCGCGACGGTGCTGGTCTGCCGCAGGGTCGCGATGGCCTGGGTGGCCGCGGCGGTCGGGTCCTGCTGCTGGCCCTCCGGCGGGCCGCCGTGGTCCCCGGCGGGCGCCCGGGTCGCGGTGCGGTCGCGCGAGTCGTACGCCCAGCGCGTCGTGCCGTCGGAGACCAGCGTCCGCTCGCCGTCGGGCGACGGGATCGCGACGCGGCCGCGGTCCTCGCCGCCGGACCAGACGCGGACCGTCGAGGTGCCGTCGGCCAGCTGCGGCACGCCGGGGACCGCGGGCAGGCCCAGGGCGTTGTCGACCTCGACCTCCCCGGCGAACGGGCCGCGCTGGGCCGTCATCACCGAGGACACGAGGTCCTCCGGGCTCACCGGCGGCAGCGGTGGCGCCGCGGACGCGCCCGCCGGGGCCACCAGCAGCCCCACGCCGACGGCGCCGACGAGCGCCGCCCCCAGCCCTGCCCCGACCCAGCTCCTGCGACCCATGACCCCATCGTGGCCGCGGGATGCTGAGACCGTCTCAGCGTCGGTCGGCCGCCCCTGTCCGACCGAGGCCCTACCGTCGGGAGCGTGCCGAGGGTGCTGGTGGTCGACGACGAGCCCGGGGTGCGCGACGCCCTGCGCCGCGGCCTCGCCGCCGAGGGCATGGAGGTGCACGCGGTCGCCGACGGCCACGCGGGCCTGCGCGAGGCCGCCACCGGCGCCTACGACGCCGTGGTGCTCGACATCCTGCTGCCCGGGCTGTCGGGCTACCGGGTGCTCGAGGCGCTGCGGGCCGAGGGCGTCGCCACGCCGGTGCTGCTGATCTCGGCGAAGGACGGGGAGGTCGACCAGGCCGACGGTCTCGACCTCGGCGCCGACGGCTACCTGGTCAAGCCGTTCTCGTTCGTCGTGCTCGTCGCCCAGCTGCGGGCGGTGCTGCGCCGTGCGGGCCCGCCGGCGCCGCGGGTCGTGCGGGGCGGGCTGCGCCTCGACCCGGCGACGCGGTCGGCGACCTGGGAGGGCCGCGAGGTGGAGCTCTCGGCGCGCGAGTTCGCGGTGCTGCACGCGCTCGCCGTGCGCCCGGACGCCGTGCTGACCAAGGACGACCTGCTCGCCGCGGTGTGGGGCGGGGGCGGGTCGGCGAGCCGCAACGTCGTCGAGGTCTACGTCGGGTACCTGCGGCGCAAGCTCGCGGCGGTCGGGGCGGGCGAGCTGGTGCGCACCGAGCGCGGGCGGGGCTACCGGCTGGGGGTGGGGTGAGCCGGACCGCGGGCTGGTGGGCGCGGCGGTCGCTGCGGACGCGGATCACGGTCGTCGTCGGGGTCGTGGCCGTCGTGGCCCTGCTCGCGGTGGGCCGGGTGGCTGGCGGGCTGCTGTTCTCGGCGGTGGTGCGCAGCGGCGACGCCGCGCTCGCGGAGCGGGCCGCCGCCGCGTCGGGCGCGGTGGCGGCCGGGACGCCGGTGCCGCTCGGGGTGCGGGTCGTCGACGTCGCGGGGGCGCCGGTGGACGGGCGGGGGCCGGGGCCGGTGGATCCCGACGCCGTGCGCCTCCTCGCGGCCGGCGAGCCGGTGACGGTGCCGGGCCCGCTCGGGCCGCAGCGCTGGGTGGCGGTGCCCGTACCGGCCCCGGACGGGTCACCGCGCCTCGTCCTCGCCGCGCGCGACCTCGTGGACGCGGCGGCGCTGGTCACCGAGGCGGCGCGGGTGCTGGCGCTCACGGTGCTGCTCGGCGCGGTGGGGGTGACGGCGGCGGCGTGGGTCGCGGTGCGGGTGGCGCTGCGCCCGGTCGACCGGATGCGGAGCGCGGCCGCGGCGCTCCCGCCCGGCGAGCGACTGCCCGTGCCGCCCGCCCGCGACGAGCTCGCCGCGCTCGCGGGCGAGATCAACGCGCTGCTCGCGCGCCGGGACGACGCCGTGGCGCGCCTCGAGCGCTTCACCAGCGAGGCGGCGCACGAGCTGCGCTCCCCCATCGCCGCCCTGCGCGCCCAGGCCGACGTGGCCGTCGCGCACCCCGGCGAGGCGTCGGGGGCGGCGACGTGGCGGTCGGTGGCCCGCGAGGCCGAGCGGCTGTCGACGCTGGTCGCGGACCTCCTCGCGCTCGCGCGGGCCGACGCGGGCGAGCGGGTGCCGGCCCGTCCCGTGGACCTCGTCGACGCGGTCGGCGAGGCGCTCGCCCGCCTGCCCGAGGACGTGACGGTGGCGATCACCCTGTGGGCGCCGATGCCCGTCGCGGTCGCGGCGACGCCCGCCGAGGTGGCGATCGTGCTCGACAACGTGCTCGCCAACGCGCGTCGGCACGCGGCGACCGTCGTGCACGTGGCGGTGGTGCCCGCGGGGCGGTGGGTGCGGCTGCTCGTCGACGACGACGGGCCGGGCGTGGCCCCCGCGGAGCGCGAGCGCATCTTCGACCGCTTCACCCGGCTGCGGCCCGACGCCGGCGAGGGCAGCGGGCTCGGCCTCGCGCTGGTCGGGCGCCTCGTCGCCGGGCGCGGCGGCACCGCCCGGGCCACGACCTCCCCGGACGGCGGGCTGCGCGTGGTGGTGCGCTGGCCGGCGGGCTGAGGGTCGCGGGCTTTCTTCGGGGGGCGGCTGGGGTGTGGGAGCGAGGGACGCCTCCGCTGCCTCCCACGCAGCCAGGGACGCCCTCGCACCGGGTGGGCGCGGCGGGGGGTGTGGGAGCGAGGAACACCTCCGCTGCCTGCCACGCAGCCAGGGAGGCCCTCGCTCCCGGTCGGCGCGGCGGGGGTGTAGGAGCGAGGGACACCCCCGCTGCCTGCCACGCAACCAGGGACGCCCTCGCACCCGGTCGGCCAGGAACCGCGCCCGCGCGGCTCCCCGCTGTCGGGGGTCGCGGGCACAATCGAGGGCGTCGCGCTTCCCCCGCGGCCCCGCCGACCGGACCGCGGTCGGCCCTGCCCGAGGGGAAGCCACCGTGTCCACGCTCGACCACCGCCGCGCCCGCGCGCGCCTCGACGCCGAGACCATCGACCGCGCCGCCGCCGTGCTCCGGCGGCGGGTGGCCATCGGTCGCTACGCCGGCCTCGCCGGGGACTACGCGGGGTTCGAGGTGTGTGCGCTGCTCGAGGCCGTCGCGCACGCCTCCGGCGAGGACCCGCGGTCCTCGCGCATCCGCGAGGCGGCGCTGCGCGTCGCGCGGGCGGTGCTCGCCGACGAGCCCGGCGCCTCGTGACCATGACTGTGACCGGCGTGATCGCGGGGGCTTCCCTGGCGTCCAGTGCCAGCGTGGACGCCAGGCTGGCTCACCTCGTGAGCCACGTCAGCCACGGACGCGCGCTCCCGCCGCTCGCGGTGCCCGTCGGTGACCACCGCGAGGGCGACGCCCGCCACCAGCGCCACCTCGCCGAGCAGGGCCACCCGGCCCGGCACGGCGCCGGCGAGCAGGGCCGCGAAGACGAAGCCCCAGGCCGTCTCGGTCGCCATGAGCTGGCTGACCAGCACGGACGACAGGCGCGCCGCCGCGGCGTGCCACAGCCGCACCGCGAGCCACGACGACACCAGGCCGAGGAAGAGCACGACGAGCAGCGCGCGCACCGGCTCGGCCGGCACGCCCTCGGTCGCGATCAGCCAGGCGCCGACGGGCAGGGCGAGCACGCCCGCCGCGAGGCCCTGGGCGCCCGCGAGCACGGGCCCGAGGTCGGGGCGCGCCGCGATCAGGCGGTGCGAGTCGAGTCCGTACCAGCTCCACGAGGCCACGGCCACCAGCGCGAGCACCGTGCCGACGACCGTCGACCACCCGCCGGGGCCCGGGGTCGGCGACAGGTGCACGAGCACCTGCCCCACGCCGACCAGCGCCAGCGCCGGCAGGAGGGCGGCCAGACCCGCGCGCCCCCGGTGCCGGGCGGCGATCAGCGCCATGACGGCGGGGACGAGGCCGATGGTGGCGACGGCGATGGTCGGGCCGGCGAGACGGACGGACAGCGCGACGAGGCCGTAGTAGAGCAGCGAGCCGGTGACGCCGTGGGCGACGACCCGCACCCAGGGGACGTCGGCGCGCAGCACCGCGCGCAGCTGGGGCAGCGACACCGCCCCGAACGCCACGAACCGCCCCATCGCCAACAGCAGGGCGGGGGCGAGCGGCGCCAGCTCCGGGGCCACGAAGACCGCTCCCCAGCCCGCGCCCGCCAGCACCATCGCCACCAGCGCCGTCCGGCGCGACAAGCCTCCCGTCATGCTTCCACCGTGCGCGCGCACCTGCGGGCGATGCCGGGCGATCATCACGGTGAGATCGCCAGGAGGCGCATGATGAGCCCATGACCGCGCCGAAGCGTGCACGATCCGCCCAGCCGTCGCTGGACCGTGTCGACCGCCGCATCCTCGACCACCTCGCGGGCCACGGACGGTCCAGCCTCGCCGACCTCGCAGAAGCGGTGTCGATCTCCCCGTCCTCGGCGCAGCGGCGGTTGCGGCGCCTGGAGAACGAGGAGGTGGTGCGCGGCTACCGGGCGGTCCTCGACCCGATCGCGGTCGACCGCGGGCTCGTCGTGCACCTGACGGTGACGCTCGTCGACCACACCGAGAACACCGTCGGGCGGTTCGAGCGCCACATCGTCGACCTCGCGGGCCTCGTGAGCTGCCACCACGTCACCGGCGACGTCGACTACCTGCTGCGCATCGACCTCGCCGACGTCGAGGCCCTCGACGTCCTGCTCCGCCGCACCCTCGCCCGCGTGCCGGGCGTCGCGCGGTTCACGACGATGGTCGCCACGTCCGCTCTCGTCGACCGGGTCACGCGCGTCTGAGCCGGGCGAGGGTCACCCTCGCTGCCTCCCCCGCAGCCAGGGCGTCCCTCGCTCCCCCACCGCGCGCCCCACCGCGCGCCCCACCGCACGCCCCACCGCGCACCCGCCGGAAAGCGCGCCCGTCAGCCCGCCGGTCAGCCCGACGATCAGCCCGCGGTCAGCCGGTCGACCTCGGCGAGCAGGTCCGACACCTGCTTGACGACGCTGAACCCGTCGTGGGCGTAGCGCGCCGCCTCGGGCCCCTTGCCCTGCTTCCAGTCCTCGTCCAGGGCCGTCGTCACCGCGGCGGCCAGGGACTCGGCCAGCACCGCGCGGTCGTCGGTCTCGGGCACGAGCGTCCCGACTGCGTCGACCACGAAGTCGCGCGGCCCGCCCGAGTCCGCGCCGATGACGGGTGTCCCGCAGGCCATGCACTCGAGGAACACCAGCCCGAACGGCTCGCGGTAGGACGGGAACACGCCGACGTCCGCGCAGGCGAACAACGTCGCGAGCTCGCTCTGCTGGCGCGGTCCGACGAGGTAGGTCCGCTCGAGTCCGAGCGTGGCGACGAGCTCGTGCATCGCCACCTGCTGCTCCACGGGTCCCGAGCCCGCGATCACGGTGAGCACCCTCCGGTCGCCGCGCTCGTAGGACGCCGCCGCGGTCAGCAACGCGTCGAGACGCTTCCAGTCGGCGAACTTCCCCACGAACGCGACGACGGCGTCGAACCCGCCGGCCGGCGCGACCGGCTCCGGGCCCCGCTCGACCCCGGGCGGCGGCTGGGTGGAGAAGCCGGCGAGGACCTGCTCCCGGTCGGCGTAGGTCTCCGGCGACGGGTGGAAGACCTGCTGGTTGTAGCCGTTGTGCGAGAGCACCATCCGCTCGCGCGGGAACTCGGGGAAGATCGCCGAGAACGCCTCGATCTGCTCCGAGGAGATCGCGGCGACGACGTCGACGCCGTGGTCCGGGTCCGCCCACTCGAAGATCTTCTCTTGCTGCACGAACGGCAGGAACCGCCACGGGAACTCGGCGGGGTCCTCACCGCGCTGCTCGTGGACGTACATCTTCAGCTCGGTGCCGTGGGCGAAGCAGACCACCGGCACGCGCGAGCGCCCGGCGGCGACACGCGCGCGGTTCACGTCGCGCAGCACCACGGTGTTCATGAACGCGTGGTGGGCGATGAACAGCCCGAACTCGCCGCCGGTGCCGGCCTCGACGTCGTCGACGAACGCGGTGACCTCGGCGACCAGGCGCGCCCGGTAGGCGTCGACCTCCTCGGGGCTCATCGCGTGCCAGCGGTAGCTGCTGACCGGCGACACCGACTCGCAGATCGGGATGTCGTGCTCGAGCGCGAACACCCGGACGTCGTCCTCGCCGGGCCGGGTCCGCTGCACCCGCGAGGGATACATCGAGTAGGCGCGTACCCCGTCGATCTCGTTGTAGGCGCGGTGGTGCGCCTCGTGGAGGATCCCGGAGCCCGGGGCGAACTCCCCGTCGCGCTGCCAGTTGTTGGTGCCCAGCTGGAAGATCAGCCGGTCGCCCATCGGTGTCTCCCCGGGTCTCGAGCCTCGTCGGGGCGCAGCCTAGGTGCGGGGCCGTGCCGCCCCGCGCCGGGCCGGGCGAGGCCCGGTGACGGTCGGCCGCGCGACCGCCCCCTCACCCCTGCCCGGACGCCGCCTCCTGCTCGGCGGCCGCCATCCAGCCGTCGAGGTCGGTCTGGGTGAACTCCTGCCACGGCTCGACGCCCGGGAGCCCGTGGAGCAGGTCGAACGCCTCCGCAACCCGCGGTCCGCGCAGCACCGGCGTGTGGCAGCCCGCGATCACGGCGGCGCCGAGCGAGGAGAAGCGGTTCACGACCGCGCTGAACTTCTCGCTGTCCAGCCACGCCGTCCACGGCGCCACGAGACGGCCGCCGAACAGCTGGCCGTCGCGGAAGTCATCGTCGCCCAGGTCCCCGATCTCGCCCGTGGGCGCCGGCAGGTTCGTCGCGAAGGTGTCGACCGACCACAGGACGCTGGTCGCGGGGTCGAAGAGGGCCCGGGTGGTGGGGTTGTCGAACAGCGGCGGGCGCATCGCGACGAGCGTGCGATCGCCGACGTCGATCGTGTCGCCGTCGTTGACGAACCGGCACCGCTCGATCGGTGTCTCCCACTCCTCGGCCATCCGCCCGAGCGAGAACCAGGTGGTCAGCACCGTCGCGTTCGGGCAGGCCGCGAGGACCGGCAGGAGGTTGCCCGCGTGGTCGCGGTCGTCGTGGGTGAGGAACACCCAGCGCACGTCGAGCGGGTCCACGATCGACCACACGGCGTCCAGCCACTGGGCACGCACCGCTGGGCACCCGGTGTCGACGAGCACCGGCTCCGACCCGCGGATCACCATCGAGTTCATGGGGAAGTGCCCCATCGGCGGGGCCTCCAGATCCCACGGGATCACGAACGTCTCCTCGGCGATCGGGTACGGCTGGAGGATCTCGAAGGTCTCGGTCGTCGTCATGACACCTCCCGGATGGGCCACCCTGCGGCGCGGACACCGCTCGGTGCGAGCGGCGTCCGAGCACGGTGGACCCGCACCGGGGGTGCTCCACAGCCGCTCATCGGGCGAGGAGTGCGGAGGTCCGACCGGCAGGTCTACGGAGATCTCCGCGGACGGGGTCCAGCGTGCCGGTCGTCGGCGCTGGCCGACCGGGTCACGGCGCGCGTCCGCGCCGGGCGAGGGTCACCCTCGCTGCGTCCCACGCAGCCAGGGCGTCCCTCGCTCCCCGATCAGACCGCTCCGAGCGCCAGCCCCCGGTAGTTCTCCGCCAGCGCGCGGCGGGCCGACTCCGAGGTCCCGATGTGGCGCAGGTGGGACAGGGCGAGCTGCTCGTCGAACGGGTCGCCGTCGGGGTCGACGTGCAGCATCGTCGTCATCGTCCAGGAGAAGTGCGACGCCCTCCAGACGCGGCGCAGCGCGGTGTCGGAGTAGGCGTCGACGAGGCGCTCGTCCTTGGTCGCGAACCACTCGCCCAGCGCCTCGGCCAGCACCCGCACGTCGGCCACGGCGAGGTTGAGGCCCTTGGCGCCGGTCGGCGGCACGATGTGCGCCGCGTCGCCGGCGAGGAAGAGCCGTCCGTGGCGCATCGGCTCGCACACCATGCTGCGCATCGGCGTCACCGACTTGTCGGTGATCGGGCCCCGCGCGAGCGTGAACGACCCGTCGTCGAGCGCGAAGCGGGCCGAGAGCTCGTCCCAGATGGCGTCGTCGGCCCAGTCGGCGGCGTCGGTGCCGTTGGGGACCTGGATGTAGGCGCGGGTGACCGTGGGCGAGCGCATCGAGGCCAGCGCGAAACCGGTCCGTCCGCGCGCGTAGATCAGCTCGTGCGACGACGGCGCGACGTCGGCGAGGATCCCCAGCCAGGAGTACGGGTAGACGCGCTCGAAGCGGCGCACGAGGTGCTCGGGGATCGCCCGGCGCGCCGGCCCGTACGACCCGTCGGCCCCGACGACGACGTCGGCGTGCAGCACGTGCTCGGTGCCGCCGTGGCGGTAGCGCACCGACGGGCTGTCCGTCTCCACGTCGGAGACCTCCAGGACCTCCGCCTCGAACAGCAGCGGCTCGCCCTGGTCCAGGCGCAGCGCGATGAGGTCCTTGGTGACCTCGGTCTGCGCCCAGATCATGACGTTGTGGCCGGTCAGCGCCTGCATGTCGACACGCACGCTGCGCCCGGAGAACCGCAGCTCGAAGCCGTCGTGGGGCAGCCCGAGCTCGTCCATCCGCGCGTCGGCGCCGACCTCGCGCAGCGCGTCGACGGTGCCGTGCTCGAGGATGCCGGCGCGCTGGCGGGTCTCGACGCGCTCCCGCGGGCGCGCCTCGAGCACCACCGAGTCCACCCCGCGCAGGCGCAGCAGGTGGGCCAGCATCAGCCCGGCCGGACCGCCACCGACGATCGCGACCTGGGTGCGGGCCGGGGCGCTCATGCCGGGGTCTCGGCGGTGGCCGCCGGGGGCTGGGCGAGGCCGTGGGTGGACAGGTCGAGGAAGACCGTCTCGCCGGGGCCCTGCATGCGGACGTCGAAGCGGTAGCCGGGGCCGGTCGGGCCGCCGTCGGGCACCGCGATCAGCGTCGCGCGGCGCTCCTCGTCGAGGACCGAGAGCAGCGGGTCGGCGGCGTTCGCCTCGACGTGGTTCGGGAAGTAGACCCGCGTGAACAGGTGGTGCAGCAGGCCGCGCGCGAACACCGTCACCGCGAGGTGCGGGGCGTGGGGCGAGCCGGCCGGGGCCGCCGGGCGCAGGGTGCGCAGGTGGTAGTCGCCGGCGCGGTCGGTCGGGACGCGGGCGAACCCGGTGAACGACCGGCCGTCGCGGTGCAGGGAGCCGGGCCGGGTGGGCACGCGCCCGTCGGGGCCGGCCTGCCAGAACTCGAGCAGCGCGTCGGGGACCGGGGCGCCGGCGCCGTCACGCACGGTGCCGTACAGCGTGATCGCGCCGGGGGTGCCGAGGGGGACGACGTCGCCGCCGCCCTCGACGGGCAGGCCGAACGCGAAGAACGGGCCGACGGTCTGGGAGGGCGTGAGGTCCATCAGTCGCGGTCCTCCGGGGTGGCGTGGGCGCCGTCGAGCACGATGTCCCAGCGGTAGCCCAGAGCCCACTCGGGCTCGGTGACGTCGTGGTCGTAGGCGGCGACGAGGCGCTGCTGGGCCTTCTCGTCGGTGACCGACTGGAAGATCGGGTCGAGCCCGAACAGCGGGTCGCCCGGGAAGTACATCTGCGTGACGAGGCGCTGGGTGAACGCGGTGCCGAACAGCGAGAAGTGGATGTGCGCCGGCCGCCAGGCGTTGGTGTGGTTGCGCCACGGGTACGCGCCGGGCTTGATCGTCACGAAGCGGTAGCGGCCCTCGTCGTCGGTGATCGCGCGGCCGCCGCCGGTGAAGTTCGGGTCGAGCGGGGCCGGGTGCTGGTCGCCGTCGTGGCGGTAGCGGCCCGCGGCGTTGGCCTGCCAGATCTCGAGGAGCTGGTGGCGCACCGGGCGCCCGTCGCCGTCGAGCACGCGGCCGGTGACGATGATCCGCTCACCGAGCGGGTCGCCGGTGTGGTGGCGGGTCAGGTCGGCGTCGATCGGCGCCACGTCGCGCGCGCCGAAGACGGGCGCGGCGAGCTCGGTGAGGCTGGGCGGCGAGACGACGAGGGGCTGCTGCGGGGCGCGCAGCGCGGTGCTGCGGTACGGCCCGTAGGCCCGCTCGGGGTGACCGTCGGCGCGCGGCGGCACGCCGGCCGCGGTCGCGATCTCGGCGGACACCTCCCGCTGCGTCGGGGGCTGCTGGGGTGCGCTCACCCGTATCAGGGTGCCTGGTGGCGACGCCGTGCCAGAATCGAGCTTCCGGCCACCGGAAGGAGCCAGGAGTGAGCCCAGCGCAGGGCGCCCGCGAGAAGCCCGCGGGGCCGTCGGTGACCGGCCGCGTGCTCGGGATCCTCTCCGCGTTCGGTCCCGGCGCCGAGGCGTTGACGCTCTCGGGCATCGCGCGCACCGCGGGCCTGCCGCTCTCGACCGCCCACCGGCTCGTCGGCGAGCTCGCCGCGTGGGGCGCGCTCGAGCGCGGCGAGGACGGGCTCTACCGGATCGGCCTGCGGCTCTGGGAGGTCGGCGCGCTCGCCCCGCGCAGCCTGGGCCTGCGGGAGCGCGCCATGCCCTACCTCGAGGACCTCTACGAGGCGATGCGCCAGAACGTGCAGCTCGCGGTGCGCGACGGGCACGAGGTCGTCTACGTCGAGCGGCTCGCCCACCCCGAGGCCGTCCGCGTCTTCAGCCGCGTCGGCGGGCGGATGCCGCTGCACGCCACCGGCGTCGGCCAGGTGCTGCTCGCATACGCCCCGGCCCCGGTGCAGGAGGAGGTGCTCGCCGCCCCGATGGCCGCGCTGACCCCGCGCACGATCACCGACCCCTCCGAGCTGCGGCGCGCCCTCGCCGCCGTGCGCCGCGAGGGCGTCGCCGTGTGCGACGGGATGGTCGACCTGCTCGCGCTGTCGGTGGCGGCCCCGGTGCGCGGCGAGGACGAGCGCGTCGTGGCGTCGCTGTCGGTGGTGGTGCCGAGCGCGGGCGCCGAGCCGCGGGCGATCGTGCCCGCCGTGCGCGCCGCGGCCCGCGGTATCTCCCGGGCCCTCGGCGCGCCCTCGGCCCGCCGTCGCCCGGTGGGCGTCGTCAGCCCCGGTGCCTCCGGCACGTGAGCAGAAAGAAGTGCCGGAGCACTTCTTTCTGCTCACGAGCGCGCAGCGCACCTCTCCGATCGGTCGTGGGAGGGGCGGGGTTTGCCCGGGGCCCGTGATCGGCGAAACCCGGGCACCACCACCGTCCGGGAGGACCCCCATGCGCCCGTTCGACGACATCGACCGCCTCGCGAACACCCCCGCCCTCGACAAGGTCGCGGCGCCGCTGCGGGACGCGGTGCACAAGGTCCTCCGGCGCCAGGACGTCAAGGACGCGCTGCACGGCGTGTGGCTCGGCCACCCGCTGCACCCGGTGCTCGCCCAGCTCTCGATCGGCAGCTTCGCCTCCGCCGGGCTGCTCGACGCCGTCCCGCGCACACGTCGCCCGGCCGCCACGCTCATCGCGGTCGGGCTGGTCTCCGCGGTGCCGACGGCCGCGGCGGGGTGGGCCGACTACGCCGACGGCCACGAGGAGCAGCAGCGCGTCGGCGTGGTCCACGCGGCCGCGAACGGCGTGATGCTCGCGGGCTACGTGGCCTCGCTCGCGGCGCGGGCACGCGGGCGCAGCCTGCGCGGCGCGCTGTGGGGCTGGGCCGCGCTGGCCGTCGGCACCGCCGGCGCCACCCTGGGCGGCCACATGGCCTACCACCAGGCGATGGGGGCGAACCACGCCGAGGGCTACCCGCACATCGGTCCCGGCGACTGGACCGACGTCGGTACCGTCGCCGAGCTGCCCGAGGGCGAGCCGACGCGCCGGATCGTCGGCGACGTGGGGGTGCTGGTCGTGCGCCACGGCGACGTCGTCAAGGCGCTGGCCGACCGGTGCGCCCACGCGTCGGCCCCGCTGCACGAGGGCCACCTGACCGGCACCGACGGCTCCGAGTGCGTCGTCTGCCCCTGGCACGGCAGCGTGTTCCGCCTCGACGACGGCTCCGTGGTCCACGGGCCGGCCACCGCGCCGCAGCCGACGTTCCGCACGCGGGTGCGCGACGGGCGCCTCGAGCTGGCGGTCACCGGCTACGAGGCCGTGCCCGCGAGCTGAGCGTCACGCGTGCGCCGGGACCGGCGCCGGGCACCCGGCGCCGTCCCGCACCGCACACCCCCTGGAGGACCGCCCGATGACCGTGCACGCCCTCGCCGACTTCCCCACCGACGGCTTCGACCACTTCCGCCAGGCCTTCACCGAGGCCGACGGCGCCCGCGAGTGCGAGAGCGCCCGCGTCTTCCGCGCGGACGACGACCGCGTGGTGGTCCTGCTCACCTTCCCGGACGACGACGCCCTCGCCCGGTTCCGCGCCGAGACCGAGAAGGACATGGCCTCGGGCGGGGACATGGCGCCGCCGGTGTTCACCGAGCTGCACGAGGAGTCCGACCTCACGGCGCAGGCCACGGCCACCGGGAGCTGACGAGGTTGACCGCCGGCGCGCCGGTGCGTCGTCCGGATGAGCGCGCGGCGACCGCCGGGCGAACCTCGTCGGGCCACCTGCGCCCGGAGCGCGGGACGTCCGAGCGCCGTGTCAGGGTGGTGGAGAAGGCAACCACCACTCTGGTCGACGAGCCCGTCGCCCAGGACCGCCCGCCCCTCGGGAGTCTCCCCGCATGACGTCCGGTCCGGCTTCCCCGCCCGCCGACCCCCAGTCCGTCGACCCCGCCGAGCCCGTCCGGCCCACCGTCACCGCCCCGGCCGAGCCCACCCGGCAGGAGGACATCTCCGACCACGAGCGGCACATCGCCCCGCACGTCATGGTCTACCTCTTCGCGTTCGTGCCGTTCGTCGCGCTCGTCGCGGCCGTGCCGCTGGCCTGGGGCTGGGGGCTGACGTGGCTCGACGTCGGCCTGACCGCCGGCTTCTACGTGCTGACCATGCTCGGCGTCACGGTCGGGTTCCACCGCTACTTCACCCACGGCGCCTTCCGGGCCGCGCGCGGCCTGCGGATCGCCCTCGGCGTGGCGGGGAGCATGGCCGTGCAGGGCCCGATCCGGCACTGGGTCGCCGACCACCGCCGCCACCACGCCTTCTCCGACAAGGAGGGCGACCCGCACTCGCCGTGGGCGTTCGGGACGTCGCCGGCGGCGCTGGTGCGCGGGTTCTGGCACGCGCACATGGGGTGGATCTTCGACCGCTCGCTGACCAACCAGAAGCGCTTCACCCCGGACCTCCTCGAGGACCCGGACATGCGCGCGGTGCACCGCTGGTTCACGCCGCTGACGGTGATCAGTCTGGGCGCGCCGCCGCTGATCGGCGGGCTCGTGACGTGGTCGTGGTGGGGCGCGCTCACCGCGTTCTTCTGGGCGAGCCTGGTGCGCGTCGGCCTGAGCCACCACGTCGCCTGGTCGACGAACTCGATCTGCCACCTCGTCGGCGAACGTCCGTGGGGCGCGCGCGACCGGTCGACCAACGTGTGGCTGCTCGCCATCCCCAGCATGGGCGAGTCGTGGCACAACCTGCACCACGCCGACCCGACCTCGGCGCGCCACGGTGTCGGCCGCGGTCAGCTCGACATCTCGGCGCGGACGATCTGGCTGTTCGAGAAGCTCGGCTGGGCCACGCACGTCAAGTGGCCGACGGCCAAGCGCCTCGACCGGCTGGCGCGCGCCGCGGCGTGACCACTCAGTACGCGCGTCGGTAGCGGGCGTCGAGGAAGCAGTAGGCCCCGAACGCGGCGAGCCCCAGCGAGATCGCCACGAGCGGCGTGACGCCCTGCCACTGGCTGACGAGCACGCGCAGCGCCTCGTCGAGGCCGCCGACGCGGGCGGGGTCGGCGTTGATCGCGGCCACACCGAACAGCACCCCGACCGCCCCGAAGGCGACGGCGCGGGCGAGGTTGCCGACCGCGCCGAGCACGACGGCGGCGCGGCGGGCCCAGCCCGGCAGGTCGTCGACGAGGTCGCCCATGAACGTCCGGGCGAGGCCGGTGTAGACCATCGTGCCCGCGATCACCACGACGGTGACCGCGATCGCGGCGACCAGGAGCCAGCCGAGCGGCAGCGCCAGCAGCCAGACGACGAGCTTCTGCGGGCCCGCGCGGCCCTCCTCGGGCTCGCCGAGCACGGTGCGGGCGGCGACGACGGCGACGGCGAGCACGGCGATCGCCTTGGCCGCCGCGCCGACGCGCTTGCGGAACCGCTCCCCGCCCGACACCCAGCGGAAGCCGGCGACCACCGCCGTGATCTGCCACAGCGCGAACGCCACGAGGCCCGCGACGAACAGGACCAGCAGGACCACCCCGACGAACCCGACGGCCGCGACGGCCGAGACCGCGCCCTGCTGGTCCACCTCGGACGCCTGCCCGAACGCCAGCCGCAGCCCCAGCCCGGCGACGAGCAGGTGCACGGCGCCGTAGGCCACGAGCCCCGCCCGCCCGAGGAGCTCGACGAGCCGGCTGGGCGCGTCGCCGCCGCCGTGCAGGGCCCGGTCCGCCGCCTCGTGCACGGCGTGCCCGGCGGCCTCCTCGACCCTCTCGGCCCCCTCCGACGTCGTCATCCCCGGGAGATCGCCGGACCCACCCCCCGGCGAAACCCCGCTGCGAGCCTGGTCACGGGATCGCTCACGGGATCGCTCAGTAGTCGGGGCCGAAGTCGGTCGGCATGCCCGGCGCCTGCGGCACGCGCTGCAGGTGCACCCGGCGGGAGAACCGGATCACCGGCCGGGATGAGCAGCTCGACGCTGCCGATGACGAAGAACCAGGTGCCGAGGTAGGTGGTCGCCTCGGAGAAGAACAGGATGCTGCCGACGAGGAACCACAGGCCGACGAGGATGTCGTTGACGATCGACAGCACCTCGTAGCGGCGGCGGATGACCAGTTCCTCGTGCCCGAGCTTGTAGACCAGGGGCGGCAGGTGCCCGCCCGGGGTGTCGCTGCTGCTCGGCGTGCCTGCGCTCATGGACGGGCAGCCTGCCGCGTCCCGGTCGGCCGCGTCAGGTGCGTACCCCGAGCGTGCGGGCGTGGCGCTCGGCGGTGTCGGCGTCCTCGCGGGCCCGGTCGGCCTCGCGGCGGCGGGTGTCGCGCTCGCGCGCGGCGGTGTCGGCGCGGTCCCAGGCGGCGCGGCGGGCCTCCTCGGCGGCGTCGAGCCGGGCGCGCAGGTCGCTGACGGTGGCGTCGGCGTCCTCGGCCTCCTGCGTCGCGGTGTCGGCGGCCTCGGACGCCTCCCGGGCCTGCTCGGCAAGCGCGTCGGCGCGCTCCCGGGCCTCGCGTGCCGCCTTCTCGGCGCGCTCGCGCTCCTCCCGCTCGCGGCGCTCCCGCTCCTCGCGACGCCGGCGCTCGCGCTCCTCCTGCTCGGCGCGCCGGCGCTCCTGGTCGGCCCGGTCGCGCTCCTCGCGCTCGCGGGTCTCCTGGTCGTCG
This sequence comes from Actinomycetospora straminea, assembly GCF_028737255.1. Taxonomy (GTDB): domain Bacteria; phylum Actinomycetota; class Actinomycetes; order Mycobacteriales; family Pseudonocardiaceae; genus Actinomycetospora; species Actinomycetospora straminea. Next base: position 113,254 of record NZ_JAQZAN010000019.1, read on the forward strand.
CGGATGTCGGCGGTGTCGTCGAGGTCGGTGTCGTCGAGGTCGGTGTCGTCGCGGTCGGTGTCGTCGCGGTCGATCTCCTCGGCCGGCGGGCGGGGGCGCTGCGGGCGACGGTCGGGGCGGCGGTGCGACGGGCGGCTGGGCCGGTCGCGCCGGGCGGGGCGGGCGCCGGAGGCCGGGCCGCCCAGCGCCGCGCTGATCCCGCCGTCGCCCAGCCCGGGGCCCGCCTCCATGCCGCCCGCGAGCTGCCCGCCGGCCAGGGCGCGGGCGGCCGCGGGGTCGGCGAGGGCGGCGCCGATGGTGCGCTCGAGCTCCCGGACGGACTGGTCGCCGAGGCGCACGGCCTCCTCGCGGGCGATGCGCCGGCCGCGCTCGACCAGCGCGTTGATGAGCCCGTGGCGCTGGCGGGAGAGCTGGCGCAGCGCGTCGCCCTCGAGCTTGGACTGGGCGTCGCGCAACGAGGAGCCCAGCTCCTCGAGCGCCTCGACCTCGTCGGGGTACTCGCGGGCCAGCCGGTTCGCGACCCACGCGGCGACCGAGGGCTTGCGCAGGGCGGCGATGTCCTTGGCCAGCTCGCGGTCCCCGGCCTGGCGGACCTCCTTGACCATCGCGTCCCGGACCCCGATGAACTCCTCGCGCCCGACCCCGTAGAGCAGGTCGGCGGCGTCCTCGAGGGAGGTGGGGAGCTCCTCCTCGGCGGGGTCGTCGGGACCCTGGGACATGCGGGCACCTCGTCGCGGGGTCGTGCGCGCCGGCGGCGCGGGTGGGCACACCGTGCCCCATGGCGGTGCCTCGGCGCACGCACGAGGCGCCGCGCCGCGCCGGTCGTCGCCCGCCCACGGCGGTGCGGACCACCCGTCGCTCGTCTCCGCCCGCCGCACGGGTCGTTCACGCCGGCGGCGCGGGTGGGCACACCGTCCCCCATGGGGCCCTCTGTGCGCACGCTCGCCCGCCGGGCACGCCGTCAGCTCCTGCGCCCGCCGCGCTTCGTCGCGCGGGCCGCCGGGGCGAGCGGGCCGGAGCGGGAGGCCGTCATCCAGGCCGTCAAGGCCGCCGCGGCGGCGGGCGTCGCCTGGCTGCTCGCCCGCTGGGTGCTGGAGGCGCCCCAGCCGTTCCTCGCGCCCTACGCGGCGGTGTTCCTCGTGGTGCAGGTGACCGTGTACCGGTCGGTGCGCGACGCCGGCCAGCAGCTCGCGGTGGTGGCCACGGGCGTGGTGCTCGCCCTGGTGGCGACGCTGCTGACCGGGCAGGTCGTCGTCGGGCTCGTCCTCGTGGTGCTCGTGGGCCTGCTGCTCGGGCGGCTGCGGGTGTTCGGGGAGCACGGGCACTGGGTGGCGGTGACGGCGCTGATCCTCGTCACCCAGGCGGGCCCGGCGGCGGGCTCGCCGGTCGACGCGCTCGTGCGGCTGGTCGAGATCGCACTCGGGGCGGCGGTCGGCGTCGTCGTCAACATGCTGGTGCTGCCGCCGGTCTACCAGCGGGACGCGAGCGCGGCGCTGACCGGCGTCACCGCGCGGCTCGCCGACCTGCTGCGCGGCGTCGCCGCGTCGCTGCGCGAGGACCAGGAGCCGCGGGAGGACCTCGTGCACGACTGGCTGCACCGCGCCCGCGGGCTCGACGGCGAGGCGCGCCGCGCGCGGGACAGCGTCGCCTGGGCTCGCGAGAGCCTGCGCCTCAACCCGCTGCGCCGCCGCCGGCAGAGCCCCGAGCCCGTCGCGGTCCTCGCGCCCGCCGCCGACGCGGTGGTCGAGGTGGCGGGGCACCTGGTCGACCTGTGCGAGGCGGTCGTCGAGGCCGCGGAGGAGCAGGACCAGGCCGACTCCCCCGAAGAGCCGGGCCTCGACCCGCTGTTCGTCGGGTCGTTCGCCGACCTCCTCGACCACCTCGCCGAGGCCCTCGAGGAGATCCGCGACGACCCGGGCTCGCTCTCCCCCCGGTCCGACCGCCACCCGCCCGGCTCGGCGGCCCTGGAGCTCATGACCGCGGTGCACCGCGACGCCGCCCGGCGCCTGCCCGGCGCGTCGGGCGAGGTCCGGACGGGCTGGAGCGTCGAGGGGGCGCTGCTCAACGCGGCCCAGCGCGCGGTCGTCGACCTGACCGGCCGCCGCCCCACCCGCCCCCGCGACGCCCCGGGCCCCGACGAGGGCTGAGTACGAGCGATGCGGCATGGCTGGCGTCCATCACCGGGATCGCCACAACGTCGACCCCGCGACACGCCGTGGGCGGGGGTTCTCCCCCGCACGGTGGGGTCCGGACGCGGGTTCGCCCCACTCCGCCGTCGCCGCCGGCTCCCTACCGTCGGGAGCCCGAGACGGGCGAGGAGGCGGACGGGATGCTCAGCGGGACGGTGGCACAGCGGGAGGTCGACGCCCGGCGGGTCGACGTCGAGCACGACCCGGGCCGCGACCGGTCCCGGGCCGTCACCCGACGCCGCCCGCCGGAGATGCGGATGCCGCGCGACGAGTGGCCCCGACGCGCACGGCGGCGGCGCACCGTCTGACACGCGCGCGGCGTGTCGCGCCGGCGAGGATGTGGCGATCCCGGTGATGGACGCCAGGGATGCCGCATCGCTCGTGGACCCTCAGCCGCGCGGCGTCACGACCCGGGCGAGGCCGGGCGGGGCGGCGAGGCCGGCGGTGGCCGGGCCCTCGAGGACGTCGCCGTCGGGGGCGAAGCGGGATCCGTGCAGCGGGCAGTCCCAGCTCTGCGCGGCGTCGTTCCACGCCACGATGCCGCCGAGGTGCGGGCACACCGCGCCCCGCTCGTGCTCGACACCGCCGACGCGGCAGCGGGCGATCTTGCCCCGCGTCGTCGTCTCCACCCGCCCCTCGCCCTCGCGCAGCGGCTCCGACGTGGGCAGGTGCGGGCGGGCCCAGCCGGTGGCGAGGTAGCGGCCGACCTCGGTGTTCGCCCGCGCCAGGCTCGGCAGGGCCGACGCGGCCGGGGCGCGGTCGGCGCGCAGCGCGGCCATCCACGGGTTGGCCCGCCCCACGACGTGGTCGCGCAGCGCCAGCGCGGCCGCGGTGCCGCCGGTCATGCCCCACTTCGCGAACCCGGTCGCGACGAGGATGCGCGGCTGCCAGCGCATCGGCCCGACGAAGGGCAGGCCGTCCTCGGGCAGGTAGTCCTGCGCCGACCAGCGGTGGGTGATCGCGCGGACCGGGAAGTGGGCGGCGGCCCAGTCGGCGAGGGCACGTTCGTGGGACGACGTCGGCGTGCTGGCCCCGACGCGGTGGCCGAAGCCGCCGGTGAGCAGCAGGCGCTCGCCCTCGATCTCGGCGGTGCGCAGCGACACCGTCGGCTCGTCGACCGACAGGTACATCGCCTCGGGCAGCGGGCCGTCCACGCGGACCGCCTGCGCGTACGAGCGGCTGGGCTCGACGCGGGCGAAGAACAGGCCGCGGTCGAGCACCGGGATGCCGGTGGCGACCACGACCCGCTCGGCGCGGACCTCGCCGTGGTCGGTGCGCAGCCGGGGGGCGCCGAGCAGGGAGATGCTGCGCGCCCGGGTGGCCTCGGCGACCAGGTGGCCGCCGTCGTGCAGCTCCTGGGCGAGGTCGGCGAGGTAGGGCATGGGGTCGAACTGGGCCTGGTCGGCGAGCGTCACGGCCTCGGACACCGCGAACGGCAGGCCGACGTCGGTGCCCAGCTCCGCGGGCAGCCCGGCGCGGCGCAGCACCGACGCCTCGTGGCGGACCGCGTCCGCGCCGGCGGAGGAACGCCCGGCGGTCGAGAACGTGACGGCGTCGCGGCGCTCGAGGTCGCAGTCGGCGCGCCGGGCCCGGTCGAGGAGCCAGTCGAAGCCGGCGCGGTGGGCGGCCAGGTAGGCCTCGACGGTGTCGTGGTCGTGGCGCCGGTCGAGCGTCGCCGCCCGCGTGCCCTGCAGCAGGGAGATCTTCGCGGTGGTGTTGCCGCTGGCCACCGCCCCGACCCGGCGCGCCTCGAGCAGCGCCACGTGCAGGCCCTCGCGCGCGAGCAGCACCGCCGTCGTCAGCCCGGTGATCCCGGCGCCGACCACGGCGACGTCGACCCGGCGGTCGCCGTCGAGGCGCGGGTAGGTGTCGGGCTCCTCGGCGTGCTCGGGGTCGTGCCACGCGGAGAGCTCGCGCGCGGGGAGTGGTGGCCGCATGCGCACGAGGTGTCCGGCCCGTCGGTGCGGCAAACGGCGGCACGTGCGCACTTCACCGTCGTCGGCGATGGCCGAACGAGCGGGAGGGGCCGTCCCGGCCGCTGCTCCGGATCGACGGGACCCGGAGCAGCGACCCGGACGGGGCGGACCCTCAGACCGCGACGAGCTGGTCGGCGCCCATCTCGCGCTCGATCTGCTCGCGCAGCGCGGCGAGCGTGCGGGACAGCAGCCGCGAGACGTGCATCTGCGAGATGCACAGCACCGCCGCGATCTCGGCCTGCGTCTTCTCGTGCACGAAGCGCAGGGCGAGCATCGTGCGCTCGCGCTCGGGCAGGTCGCGGACCAGCGAGCCGACGAGCGTGCGGACCTCGACACGGTCCAGCTCGCCGTCGAGCACCCCGAGGATGTCGACGAGCGCGGAGTCGTCGCCGTCGCCGAGGGACTCGTCGAGCGAGGCGGGCTGGTACGAGCCGTGCGCGGCGACGGCCTCGGCGACCTCGTCGCGGGTCATGCCCAGGTGCTCGGCGAGCTCGACCGCCGTCGGCGCCCGCCCGAGCCGCTGCGACATCGACGCGGTGGCCGAGCCGACGGCGACGTAGCGGTCCTTGACGCTGCGCGGCGTGCGCACCGACCAGGCCGAGTCGCGGAAGTGCCGCCGCACCTCGCCCATGATCGTCGGGACCGCGTAGGACAGGAAGTCACGCTCGCGTCCCGGGTCGAAGCGCTCGAGCGCGTGGAGCAGGCCCAGCGACGCGACCTGCTCGAGGTCGTCGGTGGGCTCGCCGCGCCGCGCGAAGCGGCGGGCGATGTTGCGGGCAACGGGCAGGAAGCCGACGACCAGTTTCTCGCGGACGCCTTCACGTCGCGGGTCGTCGTCGGAGAGTGCGGCGTACTCCTCGAGGAGGGGCACGTACTCGTCGTAATCACTGCTGCGGCCGGCCATCGGTCACCCCCGGACGGGGCCCCGGACACCGGACCGTGACTGCTCGGACCAGGCGGGGGCTCGTGGTGTGTGAGCTGACCCGGCTGGTGTCTGAACCGGAGTTCCTTCGTGGAGGGCTGAGTGCCCCGTGCGGGCCGCACCCACACCTCTCCGCTCACGGGCGACTACGAGCGGTTCCCCGTCACCGGTGCCGCAGGCCGTCGACCAGGTCCAGCAGGGCCGCGTCGACGACCGCGTGGTGGGTCTGGTTGACGGCGTGACCCGCGTCCTCGACCACCACCAGCCGCGCCCGCGGCCCGAGCTCCTCGGCGATGCGCCGCCCGTGGGCGGCCGGGGTCAGGCGGTCGCCGGTGGCCGCGACCACGGTCGTCGGGACGCGCGCCAGGGCCGGGAGAGCGGCGCTCTCGTCGTGGGCGAGCAGCGACGACGAGAACGCCGAGGTGACCGCCAGCGGCACGCTCTCGGTGACCGCCTGCAGACGGCGCACCTCCTCGTCGCTCGCGTCCTTGGTGAACGCCATGTGCCGGACGAACCAGCGCCCGAGCAGCGAGTCACGCCACGGCAGCTGCTCGGCGAACGGTGCGGCCAGCCGGGCGCCCTGGAGGACCGCCGGCAGCACGCCGGCGCGCCGGGCCGCGGCGTGCAGGACGCCGAGCGGGCCGTCGGAGAACAGGTCCCCGGCCGAGGTCGCGACGAGGAACACGCCCGCGACCCGCGTGCCGAACCACTCGGGGTGCTGGCGGGCGAGCGCGAGGACGGTCATGCCGCCCATCGAGTGCCCGCCGAGCACGACCCGCCCGCACGGGGCGACGGCCTCGACGACCGCGGCGAGGTCGCGGCCGAGCTGGTCGACCGTGGCGTGGGCGGGGTCGCCCCAGCCGGAGCGGCCGTGGCCGCGCTGGTCCCAGGTGACGACGCGCGCGCGGTGCGCCAGGGCCGCGATCTGCGGCGACCACTCGGCCGAGTCCACGGTGAACCCGTGGCTGAGCACCACGACGGGGCCCTGGTGACCGCGGATCTCGACGTGCAGGGGCACGCCGTCGCTGGTCCGCACGCCGTGGACCGGGCGCGGGCGCACCACACGAACCACCGCGGGGGACGGGGGTGTCGCGGCGGATGAGGAGGCCGGTGCGGGCGCCGACCCCGTCCTCGCGGTGTCGGTCGCCGCGCCGGCCGCCGTGGCGGGCAGGGTGGAGGGCAGGACGGCCATGTCCCCAGGATCGGCCTCCACGGCGCCGTCTCCACCCCGTCACGACGTGACGTCGGCCAAGGGCGGCGAGCACCCGACGGACGGTGTGACCCAGCCCATGGCACCGCTCGCCGACGCGGCGGTGGCTCAGTGGCGGGCCTCCACCGCCAGGGTCACCGACGTGGGGTGGCCGGCGTCGTGGAGCACCTCGCGGGGCTGGGGCACCAGCGTCGTCGCCTCGCCGAGCGGGTCGCCGGTGCCCGGGTGGCGGGCGAAGCGCGGGTGGGCGCCGCCGGAGAGCTGCAGGCGCAGGCGGTGGCCGGCGGCGAAGCGGTGGCCGGTGGGCCACAGGTCGACGGTGACCGCGCGGGCGCCGTCGGCGGCCGTGGCGGGCGCGCCGGGGGCGAGGCGGACGAGGCCGTCGGTGACGTTGATCGAGCGCCCGCGCGGGTCGACGTCGCAGATCCGCACGAAGACGTCGAGGTGCTCGACCTCGGCGCGCAGGTGCACGGTCGCCGACACCGGTCCGAGGGCGACGAGGTCCTCGGCGAGCACGTCGGAGGTGAACACCGCGACGTCGGCGCGCGACTCGAGCGGGGCCTGGTCGCGGGGGCCCGACTTCCCGGTGAGGATCGGGCCGCCGACCGCGGGCGTGGGGTCCGTGGGGTCGTAGTCGACGAGCGTGCCGGGCCAGCGCACGGCGCCGTCGGTGCGGTCGGGCGGCGGCTGCACCGACAGCGAGTGGTCGGCGCGCAGGAACCAGGTGCGCTGCGAGGCGTGCGGCGGGGGCCAGTCGGTGAGGTGGCGGGTGCCGCCGTCGCCCGAGAGCGTCACGGCGACCGGGGCCTCCTCGGTGGTGGCCGCCGCGACGCCGCCGCTGCCGTGGGTGCCGTCGAAGGCGCGCTCGAAGGCGGCCAGCGCCTCGCGCAGCCCGGCCGCGAGGCCCGGGCCGGACGTGTGCACCCACGGCCCGAGCACCAGGCGCGGTCGGCCGCCGGCGGCGCGCAGCGCGGCGTGGTCGGCGAGCTGCCAGGGCAGGAAGATGTCCTGGAAGCCGCCGAGCATGGTCACCGCGACGTCCGCGCGGGCCACGGCGGCGACGTCGCCGGTGTGGTCGCGGCGCGCCCAGTAGGCCGAGGCGGGGTCGGTCTCGCGCAGCCAGTCCTGGTACCAGTCGACCTCGCCGCCGGTGGCCCGCAGGTCTCCGGTGCGCAGCGGCAGCGCGTCGAGGGCCTCGAGGATCTTCTTGCGGCCGCGCAGCATCCCGGTGACGCGGGCGAGGCCGCCGGCGGCGCTCGTGCGCATCATCGAGGTCCACGACAGCGCGTTGTCCAGCGAGAACGCGCCGCCGGCGTAGGTCTGGTCGCGGAACGACGACGCGGTCACCAGCGTGCCCATGGCCTTGAGCGAGCGGCCCGCGGCGGGCGCGAGGGCCCACTGCGTCAGCCCCAGGTAGCTCGGGCCGAGCGTCGCGAGCCGGCCGTCGCACCAGGGCTGGTCGAGCACCCAGGAGACGGTGGCGCGGCCGTCGTCGGCCTCCTCGAACGGCGCGAGCCGCCCACCGGAGCCGGCGGTCCCGCGCACCGACTGCACCACGACCTGCAGCCCGCGCTCGGCGACGAGGCGCCCGAACACGGTGCCGATCCAGCCGGCGCGCCCGTACGGGCTGCGCACGATGACGACCGGGCCCCGGTGCACCCCGGCCGGGCGGTGGTGGTCGTGGCGCAGCACCACCCCGTCGGGCATCGGCACCGCGACGTCGCGGTGCACCGACACCCGCGGCGTGCGCGGCGGGGGCAGGCGCAGGGCCCGGCGCAGGATCCCGGTCACGAGGCTCACCCGGCCGAGTCTCGCCGATCACCCTCGGGCGCTGCCCGGCGGTGCCGGTGCGCTCCGCGCAGGTGAGCAGAAACAAGTGCCCCAGCACTTCTTTCTGCTCACCTGCGCGCAGCGCACGTAGCCCGAACGGACGTGCGCGTGTGAAGCAGGCATGATGCTCCGGGTGCGCGCCCACCCCGTCCTGGACGTCCTGGCCGACCGCCGCGCCGAGGGCACGTGCCCGAGCAACCGCCGCGACCCCCACCGCGTCGCGCTCGCGGTCGAGGGCGGCGGCAGCCGGGCGACGTACTCCAGCGGCATGGTGCTGGCGCTCGAGGAGCTCGGCCTCGCCGAGTGCTTCGACGACATCTACGGCTCCTCCGCCGGCGCGCTGGCGGGCAGCTGGCTCGTCGGCGCGCAGGCCGCCCACTGCGCCGCGGGCTGGTACCGGCCCGGGCTCATGGAGCGGGTGACCCGGCCGGGGCGGGGGCTGCGCGGCCAGCCGGTGGTCGACGTCGAGTACCTCATCAACACCGTCGGCGAGGAGATCGTCCCGTTCGACTGGCATCAGGTGCTCGACGCCGAGGTCCCGCTGCACCCCATCGCCACCGACGTCGAGACCGGCGAGGCCGTCGACCTCGCCGACACGATCGTCGACAAGGCCTCGCTGCAGTTGGCCCTGCGCGCGAGCGCCGCGGTGCCGCTGCTCGCCGGGCTGCCGGTCGAGATCGAGGGTCGCCGCTACGTCGACGCCGCGGTCGCCGAGCCGATCCCGTTCCACACGGCGCTGCACCAGGGCGCCACGCACGTGCTCGTGCTGCGCACCCGCCGCGCCGACCAGACCGCCATCGACGCGACGCGCCTGGAGAAGGCGCTGGTCTCGCGCCTGGGCGCGGTGAACGTCCCGGGCCTGGTCCACGTGATCGGCAACCGTCTGGAGAACCGGCGCGCCGACGACTCCCGCCTCGCCCACGCCACCGCCTCGCCCGCCGACGAGGGCCCGTTCCTCTTCGAGGTCCGCCCGCCGGCCGGCGCGGACACCATCAACCCGCTCGAGACCGACCCCGACGTCCTGCGCCGCGGCATCGAGACCGGGCAGGCGGCCCTGCGCGAGGCCCTGGACCTCGAGGAGCCAGAGGCCGAGCCCGCCACCGCCTGAGCCCGCGCCCTCGGCGGGTTACTGGCCCGTATCGCTCGCTGAGCGAGCGATACGAGCCAGTAACCCTCAGGCGCGCCGGGCCGCGTCGCCGACGGCGGCGTGGTCCTCGTCGGACACGAACTTGAGAGGGATGCCGGTGACGACGCGGGCCGCGTCGTGACCCATCCGACGGGCGACCTCTCCGGTGACGTCGGGGTCGACCGTCACCGGTCGCGCCACCGGGAGTTTCGCGTGGTGGACGGCGATCCCGCGCTCGGTGAGGCCGACGCCGACCTCGAGCGGTGACTCGCGCGCGATGCGGTGGGCCAGGGCGGTCGGGTCGGGCTCGTCGTCGTGCCCGGGCCGCAGCTCGTGGGGCACGCCCTCCTCCTCCAGCCCGGCGCAGAGCTCCCGCAGGACCGCGGTGGGGAACGTCCCGGTGGCGGCGACGAGCACCACCGGACGGGTCGGGCCGTCGTCGACGCTCACGCCGCCCCCGAGACCCGGCGACGGCGGGCGTGCCCGGACACCAGCCCGGACGCCACCGCGTTGCGGGGGCCCAGGCTGCCCCGGACGTTGCCGGTGCCGCAGACGATGCCGTACGGCGCGACCGCGTCGGCGATCATGTCGGGGATCTCGAAGTCGAGCGCGGACCCGCCGAGCAGCACCACGAACTCGATCTGGCGCAGGGTGCCGCCCGGCGCGATCTGCTCGAGGGCCCGCAGCGCGTTGACCACGAACACCCGCCGCTTGGCCTCGCGCCGGGTGTGACGCAGCGTCGCCAGGTCGTGGCGGCCCGGGACCGCGTGCATGCCGTCGTCGGTGAGCACCACGACCCGGGCGAAGAGCTCCGGGGACAGCGGCTCGGTGAAGAACTGGACCGTGCCGTCCTCGTGCCGGACGTGGAAGAAGCTCTCCACCTTCGCCAGCGGGTAGCGCTTGACCTCCTCGGCCACCTGCTTGTCGTCCAGGCCGAGCTCGGCGTCGATGAGGGTGGTGACGAGGTCCCCGGCACCCGCGACGTGCACCGCGTACACCTCGCCGTCGGTGTCGGCGTGGGCCGCGTCCGTCGAGCCGCCGCCCAGGTCGAGCACCACGATCGGCTCGCCGGTGCCCGGGGTGGTCAGCGCGCCGCCGACCGCCATCTCGGCCTCGACGCCGCCGATCTCGACCTCGAGCACCCGTTCGGCTTCCTCGGCGAGCACGCGACGCACCTCGGCGGCCACCTGCTCCATCGGCCCGCGACTCGTGCGCACCATCGCGGCGAGCAGGACGGCGTCCTCCCGGGCGACCTCCTTGGCCAGACCGCCGCGGACCTCCTGCGGCACCAGCGTGTCCACGGCCAACAGGTCCTCGATGGCGACCTCGTCGGGACGCTGCCCGGTCAGCTCCGACATCGCGTCACGGACACCGGCGAGCATGCCGCCGACGTGGGTGCCGCTCTCCCCCTCGGCGTCGACCAGCGGCCGGATCCGGGCCAGCGACCGCATGATCTCGTCGGCGCCCGCGTCGACCTCGACCGACACCGTCGAGGACCGCCCGCGCAGGGCGATCGACCCGGCCGGCACCCGGCGGTCGGTGATGTCGCCGCCCGGGGTGCGCACGACGACCGCGGACCGGTTGCCGGTGAGCGACCGGGCCACGGGCGAGATCATCTTCGTCTGCTCGGCGTCGAGGTCGAACAGGGTGGCGATGCCGTAGGAGTTGGACAGGGTGCGGATGGTGCGTCCCGGCTCGGCGACCTCGACGGCGGCGAGCATGCCCAGGGGGACCTCGTCGACCAGGGTCACCTCGTCGACGATCGGCAGGGTCTCCTCCAGCCGGTTGGCCACCAGCACCGCGTCGTCGCCCCCCAGGATCGCGCCGCGCACCCCGACCCCCCGGTGAGCCGCCGCGACCAGGGCCTCGGCGACGTCCTCGAAGTCCGCGGCCGCGGGCACCACGACGAGGACGTCCTCGCCGACCGGTCGGTCGGCGAGGTCGGCCAGGGCGACCGTGGTGCCCACCCCGATCCCGCTCCCGCCCGGGGTCCGGGGGTCGTGGCCGATCATCGTCGACTCGGTCACGACGGTCTCGGTGATGGTCTCCATGGCGAGCCCGCTGATCACCGGGGTGGCCTCGTTGGTGAGGACGAGGTCGACCTCCGGCCACCGGCACCCGCCGTCGGCCAGCGCCTGCCCGGCCGCTCTCCGCACGCCCTCGGCGTTGTCGGGGGTGCCCTTGATCCCGGTGGTGGGCGCGAGGCCGCTGCCCAGGTACTCCAGGCCGCCGTCGTCGTCGACGCGGGCGCAGCAGGCCTCGGTGGTCGAGTTGCCGATGTCCACGCCGACGACGAGGCGCGGCGCGCCGGATGCCACCGCGGTCAGCTCCCGGCGCGTCGGATCGACACGTCGACCTCGACGATGCCCCCGTCCGGCTCGATCATCTCGGTCTCCTTGAGGTGCAGCAGGGCCGCCTTGGCCTGGTAGCGCGGGCGGGCCATGAAGTCGTTCTGGACCGGAACCGGTGCGGGCGACTCCCCCTTGGCGTACTGCGCGGCGTTGCTCCCGATGGCGCGGAAGGTCTCCGGCGTCAGCAGCGGGGCCTGCGGGAACAGCTCGAGGTTGCTGAGCTTGGCGAGGTCCTTCTGGTGGATCATCGAGGTCCCGCGGGACAGAATCCCCACCCCGATCCCCGACCCGGACAGGCGCGCCGCCCGGTGGGCGATCTTGGCCAGGTCGCTGGAGTCCTTCACGCGCACGATGCGCAGCGAGACGCCCTGCTCCTCGACGCCGGCCATCACCTCGCGCAGCACCTCGGCGAGCGGGATGTTCGAGATGGTCTTGGTGAAGAAGGAGCAGAAGGCGGGCGAGATCCCCAGAACGACCTCGTCCTCGCGCTCACCGCGTCCGGCCGGCCCCTTCTCCGTGATCTCGGCGGTGCGCTCCGGCCGATCGGTCTCGGTGCTGGTCACGTCACTCGACCTCCTGCTCGGGGTTGCTGGCGGACAGCACGTGGCGCAGCCGCTTCATCTCCTCCCAGCGCTCGCCCGAGGGGCGGTAGCCGGTGCCGGGACCCGCGTAGTCGTTGGCGTCGTTGATCGCCGACCGCACGGAGAAGTCGCCATCGAGGATTGCCGAGGTCTGCAACAGGTCGCCGGAGACGCGCTGGCGCAGCACGCCCAGCAGGTTCTCGGCGACGTCGCGGAACCCGCCCTTCTCCAGGGCGGCCACCAGGTCCAGCCCGGTGATGCCGCGGTCCATCACGCTCTTGGCCGCCTTGAGGTCCTCGAGCACGTCGCGCTCCGGGAGCTCCTCGCTGCCGTGGGCGTAGATGCCGGCGTCGACCTCCTCGTCGGTGATCGGCGGCAGGTCGAGGCCGGCGAAGACGGCCTGCAGGGCGCGGATCGCCTTGCCCCGCACCGCCAGGACCTCCTTCTCGGCGACGTGGCGCAGCCCGCCGTCGACCTTGAGGTCGCGCTGGATGGTGTTCCAGTCGTCGTAGTCCTCCGGGTCCCAGTTGGAGCCCGCGAACATGTTGTCGGCGTTGGGGACGCCGGAGTAGCCGGACACGACGAAGTCGGTCCCGGGCAGCAGCTGGGGCATGGTGCGTGCCGTGCGCCGCATGGGCGAGTGCGAGAACGACTGGTCGTTGCCCGACGCGCACTCCAGGTCGAGCATGCTGGCCACGAGGTTCTCGGCGGCCACCGCGCGGATGCCGGACGGCACGGCCCCGGGCACGCCGATGCAGCTGATGGAGCCGTTCTGCAGGCCCTGCACACCCGCGCCCTTGGCCACCTGGATGCAGCGGATCTCCAGGTACAGCATGGACTTGCCCTCGGCGTTGCCCATCTGCACCTCGGCGCCGGTGCCCGAGGTGAAGCGCATCTTGATCCCGCGCGAGGCGTACGCGGACGCGAGGAACGCCTTCGACCAGGGCGTGTCGTCGCCGTCGACGAACACCGACTCGGTGCCGTACACCGAGATCGTCTCGGCGTAGGCGGTGATGCCCCGCATCCCGAGCTCGAGCTCGGTCGCCTCCTCGAGCGCGCACTGGGTGATGACGCCGCCGCGCCCGGTCTGCCCGCCGATCTGCAGCGCGATGGCCACCAGCGGCGCGTACCGCACGACGCCGAGGGTGGTCTCCAGCTCGGCGAATCCGCGCAGCGCCGCCTCCGCGGCGTCGGCGGCGACCTGGACCGGGTTGTCCCGGGCGCTGGTCGAGTGCGCCTGGTTGGCAGGGGTTCGCCGGGCGCGCATCTTCTGCATCGCCATCATGATCTCGACGACGTTCATGCTCTCGACGACGTCGAGCAGCTTGGCCGGGGTCAGGCCGCGGGTGATGTGGAGGATGTCCTGCCGCGGCACGCGGGGGTCGACGACCCGCGCGGCGATCTCCTGCGCGTCGAGGGCCATGGCCTCCTCGGCGGCGGAGACGTCGATCGCGTGGTCGGCGATGAACTGGTCGAGGAAGTCGAAGTCGGCGCGCTCGCGGCCGTCCATCTCGACGATGACGCCGTCCTCGACCCGGATGCTCGGCTCCGGGTCGTAGGGGCTCTCCATCGCGATCATGCCGACCTCGGGCCACTCCTCGACGAAGCCGTCGAGCTGGACCGGTCGGGCGTCGAGGATCTCGGTGCGCGTCGAGTGCCGGTTCTGTGCCGGGCGATCTGTACTGGTCATGACGGCCTCTCTCGGGTCGCGGGCGACGGTGTCGTCCGCGGGTCAGTCGTCGGCGGCGGCCAGCAGGTTGCGTCGCCCGTAGACATCGGCGGCCTCGCGGACGAAGGCCGCGGTGCGCCCCGCCGAGTACTCACGCTCGAGCTCGTCGGCCAGGTCGGCCAGCTCCTGCCCGCTGGAGGCGTTGGGTCGCAGGGCGTTGTACATCGCGAGGACACGCTCGTCGGGGATCGCGGTCATCTCGGCAGCCCTGCGGAAGTTCTCCGCGAGCTGCCACCGACCGACGCCGTCGGCGATCTCGGCCTGCATGAGCAGCGTGTCGGGCGAGATGCGCAGGTCCAGCGGGCTGAGGTCGCCCGCAACGACCGCGTCCAGGGTCAGGTCCTCGATGTGCTTGCCGGTCGGGGTGTGCAGCAGGTCGGGCCGGCGGCTGCTCAGGGGGTAGTCGACCGCGGGGTCGAGATGCCGGTCGCCGTTCTGGGTCACGGGTCGCTCACCATCCGCTCGGTGTCGGTCGGGCTGGGGGTCGTGCTCTGTCAGGCCTTGAGCGCCGCGACGGCGGCCTCGGCGACACGGACGTCCTGCTCGGCCGAGCCGGCGCTGACGCCGACGGCGCCCACCAGGTCGCCGTCGCGGTACACGGGGACGCCGCCGCCGAAGACGACCATGCCGCCGGCGGTCTGCTCGAGCCCGTAGAGCTCGGCGCCCGGCTGGACCAGATCCATCAGGGCCGCCGTCGGGGCCTCCATGAGGATCGCGGTCGCCGCCTTGCGCTGGGAGATGTCGATGCTGGCGCGGATGGCGCCGTCCTGACGGGCGAACGCCACCAGGTGGCCGCCGGCGTCGACGATCGCGACGTTCATCGGCTGGCCGATCGCGTCGGCCTCGGCGAGCCCGGCGTCGAGCATCCGACGGGCCTCGGCGAGGGTCAGTCCGGGCATGCGGGAACCTCCGCGCAGTGGGGCGGGTGGGCGGACGCCCCGCGCCCGACCGGTCGGGGGTGTCGCCGGTCGGGCGGGGCGGTCGGGCCTCGGCCCGGCGAGGCTGGACGCTAGGGAGCCCGGCGACCCGCGGACCACGGGGACTGTCCCCACCTGGCCCCCTGGGGGATGTCCCCCAGGCCGGTCGGCCCAGTCGGCCGGCCGGTCAGCGGCCCAGGACGGCGACGCGGGTGGCGTCGAGGTGCACCCGCAGCCGGACGAGCGCCTCGTCCGCGTCGCCCGCGGTGAGGGCGGCGACGATCGCCTCGTGCTGGGCGAGGATCGCCCGGGGTCGCGAGGGCCCGCGCTCGAGGGAGCCGAGGTTCATGCGCAGCTGGCGGTCGCGCAGCGAGGCGTAGAGCTCGAGCAGGATCGGGTTGCGCCCGCTCTCCACGATCGTGATGTGGAAGCGCCGGTCGGCCTCGGCGAAGGCCTGCTCGTCCTCGCGGGACAGGGCCTCGCGCTGGACGTCGAGCACCACGTGCAGGGCGGCGGCCACCGCGGCGCGGTCGTCCTCGGGCGCGGCGCAGAGCTTGGTGAGGGCGTGGCCCTCGACGAGCTCGCGGGCCTCGAGCACGGCCTCCACCTCACTGGGGGAGACGGCGACGACGAGTGCGCCGCGCTTGGGGAACAGCCGGAGCAGCCCCTCGGCCTCCAGCCGGAGGAACGCCTCGCGGACCGGGGTCCGGCTCATGGCGAGCGTGTCCGCGACCTGCCCCTCGGTGATCAGGTCACCGCCGGGCAACGACCCGTCCAGGATGCGGGCCTTCGTGTCACGGTAGGCGCGTTCCTTCGCCGACAGCCCCCCGTTCCCCGTCACCGCACCGCCCTTGCCGTCGAGTCGGCGTGACCCTACTCTCACCACATCGGTGCATCTTGTATGCATCACGTGTCCACGTCGAGGAGGACAGCCCGTGGTCGCAGCGGCACCGAGGCCTGGGTTCCCGGTGACGCCTCCGGCGGGGCCCCGGCACGGTGAGCCCGAGCCGCTGCTGCGACGGATCGCCGACCACCTGGGCACGCTCACCGGCGGCACCGGCTGGGTCGTCCGCGTCGACGAGGCCGCCCGTTCCTGGGCGATCGCCGTCGGCGACGGCTCGGTGCCGGGCGAGGCGATCGCGCGGATGCTGACGACGGGCGAGCCGGTCGTCGACGGGCCCGTCCTGGCCGTCCCCGTTCGCCGGGGCCCGCGCATCGTCGGGGCCTGCGTGGCGTCGGCGGGACACGCGGCCGGCTCGGGCGTCTCCGACGCCGACGTCCACCTCGCCGAGCTCTTCGCCGACTACGCAGCGCTGGCCCTCGCCGACACCGGCGTGCTCGCCGGCCGCACCCTCGAGCATGCCGTGCGCCAGGAGCTCGACTGGGTCGAGGCGCACGCGTGCACGCGCGCCGACCTCGTCACCGTCGGCGCCGCCAGCATCCCCGAGGGCCTCGGCGACGAGGTGTTCCGCATGACCCAGGAGGCGCTGCTCAACGCCGCGGTCCACGCCGACGCCGCGTGCGTGCGGGTCGGCGTGGTGCACGGCCCCGGCACGCTCACCGTGCTCGTCGAGGACGACGGCCGCGGCTTCGACACCGCCGCGAGCGCACCGCTGCCGGTCGCGACGGCCGGCGCACGCCTCGGGCTGCGCGCCGTGGCCGCCCGCGCTCGGCGCCTCGACGGCGAGCTCGAGATCGACAGCGCGCCCGGGCGCGGCACCCGCCTGCGCCTGACGCTGCCCTGCACGTCCGCTCCCCCGCCCGTCCCCGGGCGGACCCGGACCGGCGTCCTCGTCGCCGCGGTCCGCCCGGTGGTGCGGGCGGGCGTCGTGCGGATGCTGCAGCTCGGGGCGCCGGACCTCGGCATGGTCTCGGAGGTCTCCGGCGCCGACGACCTCGCCGCGGCCTGCCGGCTGCTCGGCCCCGACGTCCTGGTCGTCGAGCACGACCTGCTCGGGGACGACCTCGTCGGCATGCTCGAGCGCCTCGCCGCCCAGCCCGACCCGCCGGCGGTGGTGCTCCTCGCCGACGACTGCCCCGACGAGCGCCTGCGGGTCGCCGTCGGCGCCGGCGTGAAGGGCTGCGTCGACCCGGACGCCGACCGGCTCGTCGCCGTCGTCGCCGCCGCCGGGCGGGGCGAGACGCTGCTGGCCGACGACCAGCTCGAACGCCTCGCCGCCCCGGCCCGCGGCACGCACGCGATCACCCCGCGCGAGCGGGAGGTCCGCGGGCTCGTGGCCCGCGGGCTCACCGACCGCCAGATCGGCCGCGCCCTCGCGATCTCGGCCAAGACCGTCGAGAAGCACGTGGGCTCGCTGCTGCGCAAGACCGGCACGCGCAACCGGACGATGCTGGCGCAGCTGGGCTGAGCGGGGGGCTGTGCAGCGAACGCGCTGTTCGCTGCTTCTACGCGCGCGAACTCCGCGTTCGCACGCCGCTCGCTAGCGCCCGACCCCGATCTGCGCGCGGGCGATCCCGGCCAGCGCCGAGAGCCCCGAGACCGGCCGGAACGACTCGGCGGCCGCGGTCAGCGCGGTGTACTCGTCGTCGGCGAGCGTGATCTCGGCGGCCGCGCAGTTGCTCTCCAGCTGCGCGACGCTCGACGCGCCGGGGATGGCGACGACGACGGGGTGGTGGATCGTCCACGCCAGCGCGACCTGCGAGGGCGTCGCGTCGTGCGCGTCGGCGACCGCACGCAGCGTCTCCACCAGCGGCGTCGCCCGGCGCAGGCTCTCGGGCAGGAAGAGCGGGTTGAGCGAGCGGACGCGGTTGGCCGGGCGGTGCGTCTCGTCGAACTTGCCCGAGAGCAGGCCCTGGGCCAGCGGGCTGTAGGCGAGGACCGCGCGGCCGGCGGTGCGGGCGTAGGGCAGCAGGTCGCGGTCGGGCTCGCGGGCGACGAGGCTGTACTGCACCTGGTTGGAGATCACCTGCGTGCCGAGCGCGGTCTCGGCGCCCTGCCAGCGGTCGAGGCCGTAGTTGCTGACGCCGACCTCGTCCACCACGCCCGCGGCCTGCAGCGTGCGCATGCCGGCCATGGTCGTGCCGTCGCCGATGACGGGATTGGGCTGGTGGACCTGGTAGAGGTCGATCTTCCGCCGCAGGCGCGCGGCGCTCGACGTCCCGCGCTGGACGACGACCTGGTCGACCGGCAGTACCGGGAAGATCTTGGTGGCGACGACGGTGGTCGCGGGGTCGGCGTCGGCGCGGTCGAGGGCCTCGCCGAGGATGCGCTCGCTGCGGCCGAAGCCGTAGGCCTCGGCGGTGTCGAAGACGGTGACGCCGAGCTCGAGGGCGCGGGCGACGATCCGCGACGCCTCGCTGTCGGGGCCCTGCGCGTAGTCGCTGCCGTACCCCCACTCGCGGGACCCGAACTGCCAGGTGCCCAGGCCGATCGCGGACCACTTCTTGGCCGTGGGGAGGTCGAGGTAGCGCATGACCCCGTTTCTACCCGCTCGCGAGGACCTGCTCCCGGACGCGGGCCACGGGGAGATCGAGCAGACACGCGGGCTCGGTCGCGAGCGGGCAGCGGGCGTCCCACCAGCACACCTGCTCGGTGATGGCGGTCGGCATGCGGTGCGGGCAGTCGGGCAGGCCCTGCAGGTTGGTGCCCTCCTCGAGGCCGTAGCGCGACGCGGCCGTGGGGCCGAAGAGGGCGATCGTGCGCGCGCCGACCGCGGCGGCCAGGCGCACCGGGCCGGTGTCGGGGCCGACGACGACCCCGCCCGCCGCGGCCAGCGCCGCGAACCGGGCGGCCAGGCCCCGCAGGTCGGTGGGCGGGAGCTCCTCGGCGCCGTCGACCGGGCCGATCGAGAACACCGGACCCGGCAGCGACGCGGCCAGCGCCGCCCACCGGTGCGCGGGCCAGCGCTTGACCGCCATGCCGGCGTCGGGGACGAGGACGGTCGGCGTGTCGTGCTCGCGAGCGGGGGGCTTTCCTGACGTTGGGTGCCAGCGTGGACGCCAGGCTGACACGGCCGCCGCCACCTCGGCGGGGTCGAGGACGACGCGCGGGGGGCGGACGCGGTCGGCGATGAGGCCCTCGGCGGCGAGGATCCGCTGGTAGCGCTCGCCCACCAGCTCGTCGGTCGGCGGCCGGCGCCACAGGTTCGACACCGCCCGCGTGCCCCGCGCCGCGGCGTCGTCGTCGACGAGGTCGCCGATGCCGTCGAAGCGGGTGGTGGTGACCGTGAGGTCGGGGGCGAGGTCGGCGAGCGCCTGCTCCACCGCCGCCCGCTCGTCGTGCTTCTCGGCGGTGCGCACGGCGGTGACGGCGGGGTCGCGGGCGAGGAGCGGCGCGCCGGCGGCGTGCGTGAGCACGGTCAGCTCGGCGCCGGGGTGCGCCTCGGCCAGCGCGTGCACGCTCGGCAGCACCATGATCAGGTCGCCGAGCCCGCCGAGCAGGTCGATCAGGAGGATGCGCACGGGGGGTCGAGCACCTCCCGGTAGGTCGCCACGTGCAGGGCGGCGAGGGCGTCCCAGTCGTGCCCGCGCACCAGGGCGTGGCCACCGGCGGCGACGCGTCCGCGCAGGTCGCCGTCGTCGAGCAGGCGGCGCAGCGCGGTGACGAGCACGTCGACGTCGCGGACCTCGGGGGCCACGACCACCGTCTCGCCGTCGACGAGGTCGGGGTCGGCGGGGGCGTCGCCGCGGCGGGTGACCAGCGTCGGCAGGCCGTGGTCGAGCGCCGCGAGCAGGGCCCCGCTCTTCAGCGTCGCGCCGGCGGTGAAGGGGAACGCGGCGAGGTCGGCGGCCTGCAGCGCCGCGGACACCTCGCCCGCGGGGCGGTGCCCGGTGATCGTGACGCGGTCGCCCGCGCCGGCGCCGGCGATGTGCGCGGTGAGCTCCTCGCGGAACGCCGCGGCCTCGTCCTCGGGCAGCGCGAGCGAGGTGAAGCCGCCGAGCACGAGGAGGTGCAGGCGGGGGTGCTCGGCGGCGAGGCGGGCGACGGCGTCGACGAGGTAGCGCAGGCCCTTGACCGGGTGCACGAACCCGAAGAACACGACCAGCTCGGCGTCGGGCGGCACGCCCAGCGCGCGGCGGGTGGTGGCCCGGTCCGGCGCCGCCGGGTCGACCTCGACGTTGGGCAGCAGCGGCGCGCGGCGCGCCTCGACGCCGCACCGGGCGCGCAGGGCCGCGGCGTGGTCGCCGTTGGTCGTCAGCACCGCGGAGCTGCGCGGCACGAGCCGGCCGGTCTCGCGGTCGGCCCAACCGCGGCGTTCGAGGAACCCCCACAGCGCGTCGGGCACCCGCGGCACGCACGACCACCAGCCGTACTCGTGCAGCGTCGTCACCAGCGGGACGCCGCCGAGGTCGCCGAGCAGGCCCGGTGCGCCGGAGAAGCCGAACGCCGACGGCGCGAACTGCACGTGCGCCACGTCGGCGCGGCTCGAGCGCAGGTAGCGGGCGGCCCGGACCAGGCCTCGCGGGCCGGGGTCGACGGGCACGTCGACGACGTCGACGCCCTGGCGGTCGAGCGCGTCGGCCAGGTGCACGGTGTAGTCGGCGACGCCGTCGTGGGCGGGGTCGGCGCGCCCGTGCACCAGCGCCACGCGGAGTCCAGTCACCCGGCGCCGGTACCCGATCCACCCCTCACCAGAACCCGATCGCTGCTCCGACCGGCCAGGACGGGTCCGCCGGTCGGTCCTGCTCGGTGAGCGCGACGCCGGGAGCGGCGCTCAGCCGTCGGCAGCCGTGTAGATCGAGCAGGCGTCGAAGACCGCCTCGCGCACCGGGTCGTCGTCGCAGTCGCGCGCCGGGCGCAGGACCGCCTCGCCCGCCTGCAGGGCGGCGAACGCGTCGGCGACCTCGCGCAGGTAGGCGCCCTCGGCGACCCCGCGGCCGAAGTGACACATGAGCACGAGGTGCACGTCGTCGGCGAGCGCGGCCAGCCGGGCGGTCGAGGCGGCGAACGCGGCGAGGTCGGACTCCGGGGCCTGCGCGTAGATCGGGCCGGTGTTGACGGTGTCGCCGGCGAAGAGCAGGCCGGCGTGCTCGTCGAGGAAGCACACGGAGTCCGGCGTGTGCCCGGGCGTGTGCAGGACCCGCAGGGTGCGCCCGCCGAGGTCGACGACGTCGCCGTCGTGCAGCAGGTCGGGCTCGGGGGCGGGCCGCGGGTCCCAGGCGGTGTCGACGTCGGGCGGGAGCGGGCGCGGGTCGGCGTCCGCGGAGAGCAGGTGGAAGAAGTCGCGGTCCAGGGCGCGGTACGGGGGCGCGGCCGCGAGCAGGCGCCGGGCGTACGCGAGGTAGCGGCGGCGCTCGGCCGGGTCGACGCCGGCCCGGAGCTCGGCCACGCCGGCGGGGTGGATCGCGACGCGGTCGAACTCCGCGTCGCCGCCGACGTGGTCGACGTGGGCGTGGGTGTGGACGACGTCGACGGGCCGGTCGGTGAGCGCCGCGACGACCGGACGGATCGGCGCGATCCCGAGCCCCGAGTCGACGAGCACCGCGCGGTCCCGCCCCGCCACCAGCCACGAGTTGACGTGGCCCGGCTCGGCGACGAGCCACACGTCCCTCGTCACCGGCCGGGTGCGGAACCAGGACACCCAGGTGAGCCTGCCAGGACCGGCGGGTACTCGCCGCCGTGCCCGACCCCGCCACCGCCGACCTGCGCCACCCCGCCGCGCACCGCCCCGGCCAGGCCGACCCCGACTGGGCCGCCGCGCGCCGCGTCCTCGTCGTACGCCCCGACAACGTCGGCGACGTCCTCATGACCGGGCCCGTGTTCCGCGCCCTGCGGGCCGCGGCCCCGGCGGCGACCCTCGACCTGCTCGCCTCCCCCGCCGGCGCGGCGGCCGCGGCCCTGCTGCCCGAGGTCGACGGCGTCGTCACCGCGTCGGTGTCGTGGCAGCAGCTCGACGTCGTGGCGGGTGACGACCCCGACGCCGCCCTCGTCGACGACCTCGCCGCCCGCGGCTACGACACCGCCGTCGTGCTGACGTCGTTCTCGCAGTCGCCGTGGCCCGCCGCGGAGGTGCTACGACGCGCGGGGGTGCCGGTGCGCGTCGGGATGTCGAAGGAGTTCGGCGGGGGCCTGCTCACGCACTGGGTGCCGGCGCCGCCGGACGCCGAGCACCAGGTCGACCGCATGCTCGGGCTGCTCGCCGCGGTGGGCGTCCCGTCGCGGGGCGTGGAGCTCGCCGTGCGGATCCCGGACGACGCCGCCACGCCGCTGGCCGTCGTCGGCGCCCGCTACGCCGTCGTCGCGCCCGGGGCGAGCTGCCCGTCGCGGCGCTGGCCCGCCGAGCGGTTCGCCGCGGTCGTGCAGGGGCTCGCCGAGGACGGGCTGACGGTGGTGGTCAGCGGCACCGACCGCGAGGCGGAGCTGGTGGCGGCGGTCGCCGGCGAGGTGGGCGTGCCGATCGCGGGCGGGCTGGGGCTCGGCGACCTCGCGTCGCTGCTCGCCGGCGCCGAGGTCGTCGTCGCCAACAACTCCGGCGGCGTGCACCTCGCCGACGCCGTCCGCGCGCCGGTGGTCGAGCTCTTCGCCGGCACCGATACCGTCGACCAGTACCGGCCCCGCTCCACCCGCGCCGAGGTGCTCACCCGCCCGGTGGCGTGCGCGCCGTGCCGCCAGCTCGTGTGCCCGTTCGACCAGGAGTGCCTCGCGGTCACGCCCGCCGAGGTGCTCGCCGCGGCCCGCCGGCTGCGGTCGGTGGCGGTGTCGGTGGCCGGCTAGTGGTCGAGCACACCGACGACGGGCACCACGTCGTCGTCGACGGGCGGAAGTGGCGGGCGACCGACCCGCTCATCCCCGCCGACGACGCCGCGGTGCTGCGCCGCTGGCTGATGGCGGCGCGCCGCGACGTCGGGACGGCGAAGCGGGCGGGCGACACCGGCGGCGAGGCGGCGGCGCGCTCGCGCGTGCACGCCGCGAAGACCGCGCTCGGCGAGCGGGGTCCGGCCTGGTGGGAGCAGGACGAGGACGCCCGCCGCGACCGCTGGACCGACGGCCTGCGACAGGCCGCCGACGAGGGGTTTGCACCCCCGGAGTGAGTGGGTGCCCCCGGAACCGCACGGCCTCCCGAACCCGAAGGAGCGATGGGAC
Source organism: Actinomycetospora straminea (assembly GCF_028737255.1). Classification (GTDB taxonomy): domain Bacteria; phylum Actinomycetota; class Actinomycetes; order Mycobacteriales; family Pseudonocardiaceae; genus Actinomycetospora; species Actinomycetospora straminea. The sequence goes on from NZ_JAQZAN010000019.1 coordinate 136,129, forward strand.
CGATGACGACACCGCCGATCCAGGGCGACGAGAACCCCAACGACCCGAACCCGGCGAACTCCAGCCAGACGCTCGCCGCGTTCAGCGGGCAGGTGCAGCGGCGCCTGGGGCTGGAGCAGCCGTCGGAGGCCGAGATCCTCGTGCGCAGCACGCTCAACGAGCTCGGCAAGTCGGTCTCCAGCGGCCTCGCGCAGGAGCTGACGATCAGCCTGCCGCCCGAGCTGTCCGCCGAGCTGCGCGCGCAGCGCCCGAAGGACGACGCGGCCCGCTCGGTGAGCAAGGAGTCGTTCGTCGACGCCGTGAGCGGGCACGTGACGTCCGTCGACGCCGACGAGGTCGAGCGCCAGGTCGAGCAGGTCCTGCGGCTGCTGCGCGAGTGGCTGCCCGAGGACCAGGTCGACCGCACCCTCGAGCAGCTCCCCGGCGACCTGGTGGCCCTCATGCGCTGAGCGGCGCCATCACCGAGCGAACGACGCCCTCGCTGCCTCCCGGGCAGCGAGGGCGTCGTTCGCTGCGTCCGGGGCGGCGGCGGGCCGGGCCTGCTGGTGGGGCGGCGCGGTCCTCGGTGACGAGATCCGCGGTCAGCGCGGGTTCCGCCACCGAGGTCGAGGCGCCGAGTCGGCGGGGTCGGCTGTCAGCGGCCGGCCGTCAGCCGGTCGGGAGCAGCACGGTCGGGCCAGCGGGGTCGGGGTCGACGTCGGCGGGGTGGGGGTCGGCGGGGTCGGCGCTCAGCCGGCGCCGGTCGACACCCGCGGCTGCTGGTCGCCCTGATCGCCGCCACCGGCTCCGCCCCCACCGTCGGTTCCGCCGCCACCCTGGCCGCCGCCTCCGCCACCCGAACCGCCGCCGGCGCCGCCACCCGAGCCCCCGCCGGTGCCACCGCCGCCGGAGCCGCCACCGCTACCAGCGCCGGAGCCGGAGCCGCCGCCCCCGCCGCCCGCGGGCGGATCGGCCGGGGCCGGCTCGGGGACCACGACGACCGGCGGCGGGGCCACGCGGGCCGGGGTGCGTCGGGTGGTCGTCTCCGCGACCGCGGTGCGCCGCGGGGTGCGCGAGGTCGTGCGCGTGGTGATCGTCGTCGTGGCCGAGGCCGAGGCCGTCGTGACCGGCGGCGGGCCGAGCGCGGGCACGAGCGGGGCGGGCGGCACCCCGAGCGTCGCCGACCCGCCGGGGACCGCCGCCACCATCGGCGTCACCCCGGTCGCGACGCCGGCCCCGAGGACGCCGGCCACCACGGTCGAGACGCCCAGCGCCGACCGCGCGACCAGCCCCGGCCATTGCCGGCCCCGCGGCTGGGCCCGCAGGGCCGACGTCGGTCCGGCGACCGTGATGGCGTCGTCCTCGTTGGTCACCTCGGGGTAACGACACCACCCGTCCGGGGGTCACGCGGAGATCGTCAGCACCCTCCGTCAGAAACCCGTTACGGCAACGGGGACCAGTGCACCACCTTCGTGGTGGTCATCTCGTCGAGGAGCTCCGGGCCGTAGCCGAAGCCGGTGCCCGACGTCCCGCGGGGCTGGGCCGCCCCGCCCGGCGCCCCGCCGAACACCGAATTGATCTTGACCGTGCCGACGGGCAGCTCCCGCCACGCCTGCTGGGCGTGCGCGATGCTGCCGGTGAGCACGGTGGCGGCGAGGCCGTGCGGGTCGTCGATCGCCTCGGCGAGGCCCTGCGCGAAGTCCTCGACGACGCGCACCGGCGCGACGGGGCCGAAGGTCTCCTCGCGCAGGATCGTCATCGCCGGCGTGAGCCCGGAGAGCACGGTGGCGGGGTAGAACGCCCCGTCGCCGTCGGGCAGGTACCCGCCGGCGTGGACGGTCGCGCCGTCGGCGATCGCGGCCGCGACGTGGCCGTGCACGTGCTCGCGGTGGCGGCGGTCGACCAGCGGGCCGAGCGCCTTCTCCCCGGTCGACGCGGGGCGGTACACCCAGCGCGCGGCCTCCTCGGCGAGCGCGTCGAGGAACGGCTCGGCGACCTCGGCGGCGCAGTAGATGCGCTCGACGGACACGCACACCTGGCCGCCGTTGGCGTACGAGCCCAGCGCGGCCTGCTCGGCGGCCCAGCGCGGGTCGACGTCGGCGTCGATGACGAGCGGATCGTTGCCGCCGTTCTCGAGCAGCACGTGGGCGCCGGTGCCGGCGGCGGCCTGGCGGATGGCCTGGCCCGCGGCGATCGACCCGACGTGCGCGACGACGTCGACGTCGGCGTGCCCGGCGAGGGCGGCTCCGGTGGGGCCCGCGCCGTCGACGATCTCGAGGACGCCGTCGGGCAGGAACGAGGCGACGAGCTCGGCGAAGCGGCGCCCGAGGTGCGGGCAGCGCTCGCTGGGCTTGTGCACGACGGTGTTGCCGGTGACGAGCGCGGCCCCGATGAGCCCGCCGGCGACGGCCACCGGGTCGTTCCACGGCGTGAGGACGGCCGCGACGCCGCGCGGCTCGGGGACCATGAGGTCGGTCGCCGACCACGACCCGAGCAGCGACCGGCCGCGGTGCACCGGCCCGAGCTCGGCGTACTGCTCGAGCGTGCCCGCGGCCGCGAGCACCCCGCCGAGCCCGTCGTCGTAGGGCCGGCCGGTCTCGGTCTCGTTGAGCCGCGCGAGCTCCTCGGCGACCGCGCGCAGCGCCTGGGCGGCGTCGCGGACGCACCCGGCGCGCTCGGTGGCGGGGGTGCGCGCCCACCCGTCGCGCGCGGCGCGGGCCCGGACGACCGCGGCGTCGACCTCGTCGGGGTCCGCGGGGCGCACGCGCCCCACGAGCTCGCCCGTCGCCGGGTCGTGGACCTGGATGTCGGTGTCGATCGCGGTGCTCACGGGGCCCGGGGTTCCACGAGGGCCCTCGGCGTACGCCTGCTCGTGAGCGGCCGCTCGTCACCCCCGCGTTGGCCCGTCGGCGGCACCGGGGATGCCCGGCGGCGTGACGGGACGACTGGACGGGACCACCGCGATCGTGACCGGCGCCTCGAGCGGCATCGGCAACGCGACCGCCCGCGCGCTGGCGGCCGAGGGCGCCGCCGTGGCGCTGTTCGCCCGGCGGCGCGACAAGCTCGAGGACCTCGCCGGCGAGATCGACGGCGCCAGCGTGCACGAGGTCGACGTCGCCGACGCGGACGCCGTGCGCGCCGCGGTCGACGAGGTGGCGTCGCGGCACGGGCGCGTCGACGTGCTGGTCAACAACGCCGGCTACGGCTCGATGGACCTCGCGCGCGACGCCGACCTCGGCGAGTGGCAGAAGATGGTCGACGTCAACCTGCACGGGGTGCTGTCGACGACCCACGCCGCACTCGGCCACCTCGCGCAGGCGGCGCAGGGCCCGCGCGGGATCGCCGACGTGGTGACCGTGAGCTCGGTCGCCGGGCGCACGGTGTCCGGGCCCGGCAGCAACGTCTACGCGGCCACCAAGCACGCGGTCGGCGCCTTCTCCGAGGCCCTGCGCCAGGAGCTCGCGGGCCAGCACGTGCGCGTCGGGCTGGTCGAGCCCGGCCTCGTCGACACCGAGCTGACCACCACCGGCGACGCCAACAAGCCCGACGCCGGCCAGGCCTCCGCGCTGGGCGTGCTGCACGCCGACGACATCGCCGACGCCGTGGTCTACATGGTGACCCGGGCGCCGCGCACCGCGGTCAACGAGGTGCTGGTGCGCCCCACCGAGCAGACGTAGGTGCGCTGCGCGCTGGTGAGCAGAAAGAAGTGCTCCAGCACTTCTTTCTGCTCACCTGGCGCAGCCACCCGGGTAGGTTCGCGGGCCGGGACCCGCCACGGCCGAGGGAGGGGTGCGTGGTTCTCGACCGCCTCGACGACCCCGACCACCCCGTCTACTCCATGGGCCAGGCCGCCGAGCTGCTCGGGGTGACGCCGGCCTTCCTGCGCAACCTCGACGCCACGGGCCTGCTGCGCCCCGGGCGGTCGGACGGCGGGCACCGGCGCTACTCACGCCACCAGCTCGACCGGGTCGTCGCGCTGCGCCGCCTGTCGGACCAGGGCCACACGCTCGTGAGCGCCGCCGAGATCCTCGACCTGCGCGCCGACCTCGACGGCGAGCGCGCCCGGCACGCGGCCACGGCCCGCGAACGCGACGAGGCCGTCCGCGACCGCGACACCGCCCTCGGCCAGCGCGACACCGCCCGTCGGGAGCGCGACCGCGCCCGCGACGAGCGCGACGCCGTACGTGGCGCCGATCCGGAGCAAACCTAGGTCTTGACCATCCGCAAACCTCTTCCTACAGTTGCAGATATCCGCTGGCCGGCAGTGACGCAGCCCTGGTGTCCGGAGGAGGTGATCGCCGTGACGGTCGACGTGCTCGAGGGTCCTGTCGTGGACGACACCGCCGACCAGGCCGCCGACCAGGCCGCCGTCGACGCCGAGTTCGTGGCCATCGTCCTCGCCGAACGCCCGTGGGGAGAGGGGGAGCCCGCCCCGCGCACGCCGCCGCCCGCGGCCGCGACCGGCACCCGCCGCGTCCCCCCACCGTCCGGGCCGGGTCCGCTCTCCGAGCAACCGGACGACCTGGTCCCGGCGGTCGGTGAGACCCCGCAGGTCCGGCGACGAACCGGCCCGGGACCGCGATCGCCTCCGCGGCGCTCGACCCCGGTCACCGATCCGACGAGGAGGTGAGCGCCGAGCGCCGACCACACCCCCGGGAGGGCACCGACCCTCTCGCTCCATCCCCACCGGTCCCGGCCCGGGGCCGACCGGGACGACCCGACGAGCGGCCGAACGCCGCGACGGACGAGAACGGGGTCGCCCGCGTCGGTCCCGGGCCTTTCGACGCCCGTGTCCCACACCAGGAGAGGAACCGCCATGGGCCTGCAGCGGGTGTGGATCGAGACCCTCGACGGCGGGCTGGTCCGCGCCGACCAGGTCGTCGAGGTCCTCGCCCACCGCACCGCGGCGTTCGCGGGCAAGCCGGCGCGCTGGCTGCTCGACGTGGTGCTGCCGGTGGGGCAGGGCGCCGGCACCGCGGCCCAGTGGAACCTCGGCGCGTCGCACCGCACGCTCGCCCAGACCTCCGACGAGCCCGCGGGCGCACCGGCCCGGCTCGTCCGCCTGCTCTCCGAGCTCGACGAGCGGGACGCCGCCGGGACCGTCACCGTCCGCCGGTCCCCCGACGGCCTCGACCTCGGCTTCGAGCCGTTCGCGCCCTCGCCGGCGTCGGACGCGCGCCCGTCACCGGCGCCCGCTCACACCTGAGTCCCGACCAGGAGCACCAGCGCGAACGAGACGAGGTTGAACGTCGCGTGGGCCGCCGCCGGGGGCCAGATCGACCCGGTGCGCTCGTAGAGCACGGCGTTGACGATGCCCAGCAGGAGCGCGGCCGCGAACACGACGTTGAGGCCGTGGGCCAGCGCGAAGACGCCCGCGGAGAGCACCACCGCGAGCACGTGCCCGAGCCGGCGCAGCACGCCGTAGGCGAGGCCGCGGAAGAGCAGTTCCTCGCCGAGGGGCACCACCAGCCCGCCGATCAGCACGACCAGCGTCGCCGCGACCGGCCCGCTGAACAGCGTCAGCGCCTCCTGCGGGTCGGAGGTGTCCCCGGTGAGCGCGACGTAGACGACGATCAGCACCCGCGAGACGAGCCAGACCAGCAGCCCGATGCCCACGCCGAGCGCGACCGTGCGGGCGACCGGGCGCACGAGCCCCACCGCGGCGGGCGACCGCACCCGCAGCGCCAGGGCGATCGCCACCGCGAGCAGCGCCGACCCGCCCGACACCGCGACCAGCGCGGGAGGGGGCGGCGTGCCCTCGCTCAGCAGCCCGAGCGCGACGAACAGCAGCAGCTGCAGCGCCACGTAGGCGACCGCACCGACGACCAGCTCGAGCCAGCCCAGCGTCGGCCGGGCGACGGGAGCGACGTGCTCGACCGGCTGCTCAGTCACCCCGGGCCTTGCGGGTCTCGCGGTCGTTGGCCTTCTGCACGGCGCGGGCCAGCTCGTCCTTGTCCATCTTCGAGCGACCCTCGACATCGAGCTGCTGGGCCCGCTCGTAGAGGTGCTCCTTGCTGGCGTTGGCGTCGACCCCGCCGCCGGTCTCGCCGCTGGGGTTCGCGCCACCGCTCTCGGCGCGGGAGTCGGAGGGGCCGTACTCCTCCTTCTGCTCCCAGTGGTCGCCGACCTTCTCGTGGGTGTGCTTGAGCGCCGCGTAGGCCGTGCGGCTCGCGCGCTCGCCCTTGCCGTACGTCTCCTCCGCCGACTCCTTCGCCTTGGCGTAGGTGTCGCGGGCTTTCTTGTCCGAGCGCTGCAGCGTCGACGGCAGGTCCTCGAAGTCCTCCGGCATGCCAGCGAAGTACCCGGTCAGCCGCGCACGCCCACTTCCAGGTCCGCCACGCTCGCCACGACCTGCTGCGGCCGGTAGGGGTAGCGGTCCATCTCGGTGGGGTCGGTGACGCCCGAGAGCACGAGGATCGTGTGCAGCCCGGCCTCCATGCCGGCGACCATGTCGGTGTCCATCCGGTCGCCGATCATCGCCGTGGTCTCGGAGTGCGCCCCGATCGTGTTGAGGCCCGCCCGGATCATCAGCGGGTTCGGCTTGCCGACGAAGTACGGGGTCTTCCGCGTCGCGTGCGTGATGAGCGCGGCGACCGAGCCGGCGGCGGGCAGCGTCCCCTCGGGCGACGGACCGGTCGCGTCCGGGTTGGTGACGATGTAGCGCGCCCCGCCCTCGATGAGCCGGATCGCCCGCGTGATCGCCTCGAACGAGTAGGTGCGCGTCTCGCCGATGACGACGTAGTCGGGGTCGCGGTCGGTGAGGATGTAGCCGACGTCGTGCAGGGCGGTGGTCAGTCCCGCCTCGCCCACGACGAACGCGCTGCCGCCGGGGCGCTGGTCGTCGAGGAACTGCGCGGTGGCCAGCGCCGAGGTCCACAGGTGTCCGGCCGGGATGTCGATGCCGCTGGCGTGCAGGCGGGCCTGCAGGTCGCGCGGGGTGTAGATCGAGTTGTTGGTCAGCACGAGGAAGCGCTTGCCCGCCTCGCCCAGGCGCCGGATGAACTCGTCGGCGCCGGGCAGCGCGTTCTCCTCGTGGACGAGGACCCCGTCCATGTCGATGAGGTAGCTCTCGAGCGGCTCGCTCATGCCGGCGCCTTCCGCAGGTGCGTGTCGAAGAACTGCAGGATGCGCCGCCAGGCGTCCTCGGCCGACGGCCGGTGCAGGCCGAGCCCGAGCACCGCGAGCGGCGCGGGCATCGGCTCGAGGAAGCTGTGGTTCGCGTCCGGGTAGGTCTTGACGTCGTGCTCGACGCCCAGCGCGGTGAGCGCCTGCTCGAGGCGTTCGGGGTGCCCGCGCAGCGACGGGTCCCTGCCCCCGAAGCTCGCCACGACCGGGCAGATGCCGGCGAGCTCGCGCTCGGCGTCGTCGGGGACCCGGCCGTAGTTCGGGGCCGCCGCGGCGTAGTCGTGACGGGCCGCGGAGAGCAGCGCGAAGCCGCCGCCCTGGCAGAAGCCGATCACCCCGACACGCCCGGTGCAGTCCTCGCGGCCGGCGAGCCAGGTGCGCGCGGCCTCGATGTCGTCGAAGACCGGGCCGGTGCCGGTGGTCATCGACTTCATGGTCGCGGCGATGCACCACGGGCCGCCGCCTCGCGCGGTGTAGAGCGCCGGCGCCACCGCGAGGTAGCCCGCCGCGGCCAGGCGCTCGGTGTGGTCGCGCAGCGTCCCGCGCAGGCCGAAGGCGTCCTGGAGCACGACGACGCCCGGGAACGGGCCGTCGCCCACCGGCGGTTCGGCGAGGAACGCGGACTGGTGGCTGCCCGCGGAGGCGGGGATGTGCAGGTCGGGCACGTCGGCACCCCAGACGGTTCGGCGCTGCTGGACGGCCGAGCCTCGCAGGAGCGGTGCGCCGCGGCCATCGCGGGTACGCCCATCGTATGGACATCAAGTACACCGCCGAGGCCGTCTCGTCCGGTGACGCGCGCAACGGGCACGTCCGCAGCTCGGACGGCGTCATCGACCAGGACATGACGATGCCGAAGGAGATGGGCGGCCCGGGCGGGGGCACCAACCCCGAGCAGCTCTTCGCCGCCGGGTACGCCGCCTGCTTCCACCAGGCGCTCAAGCTCGCGGGCGGGCAGTCGGACGTCGACATGGACTCCACCAGCGTCGAGGCCAAGGTCGGCATCGGCCCGGACGCCGAGAGCTTCGGGCTCCAGGTGTGGATCACCGCGACGATCCCCGGCACCGACCAGGACACCGCCGACCGGCTCGTCGCCCGCGCGCACGAGCTCTGCCCGTACTCCAAGGCCACCCGCAACAACATCGGGGTGGAGGTCACCGCGACGGTCTGAGGTCGATGGGCCACCCTCCGGGTGTGCGCCTCCCCCTCGGTCTCCGCGTCGTGGGCACGGCCCGCCGTCTGCTCGGCGGGTCGCTCGCCCACCTCGACCCCGCCGACGTCCCCGCCGCCCGGGCGGCCGTCCTGCGCCTGCAGCACGGTCCGCTCGGACGGGCGGTGATCGGCACCCCGCCGCGTGACGTCGTCGTCGAGGAGACGGTGCTGCCGACCGCGTCGGTGCCCGCGGGCCTGACGGTGCGCGTCTACCGGCCGCCGTCGACGCAGGCGCCGGCGCCGGTCGTCGTCAACCTCCACGGCGGCGGATTCGTGCAGGGCGACCTCGACCAGTCCGAGTGGTTCTGCGCGCACGTCGCGCGGGCGGCCGCGGCGGTCGTGGTGTCGGTGGACTACCGCCTCGCGCCCGAGCACCGCTTCCCGGTGCCCGCGCAGGACGCCTACGAGGCCGTCGAGGCGCTCGCCGCCACCCCGGGGCGCGTCGGGATCGACCCGGCGCGGATCGCGGTGATGGGCGACAGCGCGGGCGGCAACCTCGCCACCGTCGCCTGCCTCATGGCCCGCGACCGCCGCCGCGAGGGGCGCGAGGCGCCGGCGATCGCGGCGCAGGTGCTCGTCTACCCGGGCGTCGAGATGGTCGACGTCCTGCCCTCGGAGCGGGCGATCCCGGTCGCGCCGATCCTGTCCGCCGCCGACATCCGCGGCTTCCACGCGCTCTACCTCGGCGACGCCGACGGCACGCACCCCTACGCCTCGCCGCTGCGCGCCGACCTGCGCGGGCTCCCGCCGGCCCTGGTGCAGACCGCCGAGCACGACCCGCTGCGCGACCACGGCGAGCGCTACGCCGAGGCGCTCGACGCCGCCGACGTCCCGGTGCGCCACACCCGCTACCTCGGCGCCGCCCACGGCTACGTCGCCACCGGGGGCCTGACCCCGCGCACCTCGCTGCAGGCGGTCGCGGAGATCGGGGCGTTCCTGCGCGCCATGTGAGCGGAATTCGCGGTCCTGACCGGGATTCCCGCTCACGTACGGTCCGGGGCCGGGGCTCAGGTGGCGGGGCTACCGTGGAGGCCCGTGACCCCCGACCCCGCCGCGCCGCCGCGCGCCGTGCTGCTCGGCGCCTGCGCGGGCGTCGTCGGGGTCGCGGCGCACGGCTCGGCCGGCGGGACGCTGCTCGTGTCCCCGGCCACCGTGCTGGTCACGCTCGCCGTCGTGCTGGTCACGGCCCTGCTCCGCCCGCGACGCGCGGGCCGCCTCGCCGCGGTGCTCGCCGCCGGGCAGCTCGCGATCCACCTCGCCACGCCGACCGACGGGCACGCCGGCCACCACGGGGTGCACGCCGCGCCGGACGGCGGGATGGTCCTCGCGCACGTCGCGGTCGCGGTGCTCGTCGCCCTCGGGTTCGCGCACGCCGACCGCGCCCTCGCGCGCGCCGTCCGGCGCCGCGTCACGACCTGGGCGCGGCGCCTCGCCGGTCCGCCGGTCCCGTCGGACCCGCCCCGCGTGCCGGCGGACCCGCCGGCGCCCACGGCTCGCCGGCGCCACGCCGTCGTCACCCACCACCCGCGTCGGGGACCGCCGTCGCCGCCCGAGGACCGGACGCCTCACCGCGTCCCGGACCGCGCCGCGACACCACCCCGATCCGGAAGGACCCCTGCATGCCCGCACCGCGGACCCCGTCCGCCCGTCCCCGCCGCGGCGTCCTCGCCGCCCTGCTGACCGGCCTGCTCGCGGTCTCCGCGCTGCTCGCCACCGCCGGCACCGCGAGCGCCCACGACGTCGTCACCGGCAGCGACCCGGCCGACGGCGCCACCCTCCCGACCGCGCCGACCAGCGTCTCGGTGACCTTCAGCGACGAGCCGCAGGGCAACCTGTCCACGCTGACCGTCGTCGGTCCCGACGGCGCCCGCCACGACGCCGGCCCGACGACCACGCAGGGCCAGGTCGTCACCGTGCCGGTGGGACCGCTGCCGCAGGCCGGCCGCTACGAGATCGGCTACCGCATCATCTCGAGCGACGGCCACCCGACGACCGGCTCGGTGGCCTTCGAGCTGACGACGCCGTCGGCGTCCTCGGCGGCTCCGGCGGGCACCGCGGCGGCCGCGCCGGGCACCCCGTCGGACCCCCACGCCGGCCACGAGGCCGCCCCGCCGTCGCCCGCCGCGGCGGCCGGCCCCGACGACGCGAGCGGCGGTGTGCCCGCCTGGGTGTTCGTCGTCATCGCGGTGGTCGTCGTCGGCGGGGCCGTCGCGCTGGTGCTGCGCCGGCGCGCCTGAGACCCGGCCCCGGGATCCGGA
>NZ_JAQZAN010000001.1 GCF_028737255.1 Actinomycetospora straminea
CGGTCACCACCCCATCACCAGGTGATCAGGACGGCGGGCCCACCCTCACAGTCAGCCCTCGGTGCCCATGGCCAGCTTGCCGAGCATGTCGCGGGCCTTCTCGGCGTTGCGGGGCTGGCAGAGGACGTCGTAGCGCCCGGCCACGATCTGGCTCTGCGAGGTGAAGTCGCGCCGGCCGCGGGAGGCGCCGTAGGTGATGGCGCCCGAGACCACGCCGAACACGATGCCGATGACCAGGCCGGTCAGGATCGAGGCGAGGCCGCCGGTGGGCGAGAGCAGCGAGAGCACCAGGCCCACGAACAGACCCAGCCACGCCCCGGACGCCGCGCCCGTGAGCAGCACGCGCCCCCAGGTCAGGCGACCGATGACCCGCTCGACGAGCATGAGGTCGACGCCGACGATGGTCACGTCGGCGACGGGGAAGTCGTTGTCCGCCAGGTGGTCGACCGCGCGCTGGGCTTCCTCGTACTTGGCGTAGGAGCCCACCGGCCAGCCGGACGGCGGCTCGGGGAGGTTGGGCAGCCCGGGCTGGGTACCGGGTCGGCCGGTGAACGGCGCAGTCACGACGATTCCTCGCTGTCCTCTCGACGGTTGGCGTCCCGTACAACGCGGGACGCGGCCCGGGAGTGCCCGGGCCGGTACCGGTGTGACGGAGGACGGTACCGCCGATCAGCGCAGCTTGTAGTCCTTGAGCAGCCCGCGGCTGATGATCGTCTTCTGGATCTCCGAGGTGCCCTCGCCGATGAGCAGGAACGGCGCCTCGCGCATGAGGCGCTCGATCTCGTACTCCTTCGAGTAGCCGTAGCCGCCGTGGATGCGGAACGACTCCTCGGTGACCTCCTTGCAGTACTCCGAGGCGATCATCTTGGCCATCCCGGCCTCGACGTCGTTGCGCTCGCCGCGGTCCTTGAGGCGCGCGGCGTTGACCATCATGTGGTGCGCGGCCTCGACCTTGGTGGCCATCTCGGCGAGCTTGAACGAGATCGCCTGGTGCTGGGCGATCGGCTTGCCGAACGTGGAGCGCTGCTGGGCGTACTCGATGCCGAGCTCGAAGGCGCGGATCGCGATGCCGCAGGCGCGGGCGGCGACGTTGACGCGGCCGACCTCGACGCCGTCCATCATCTGCGCGAAGCCCTTGCCGGGTGCGTGGCCCAGCACCTGCGACTGCGGGATGCGGAAGCCGTCGAACACCATCTCGGTGGTGTCGACGCCCTTGTAGCCCATCTTGTCGATCTTGCCGGGGATGCTGAGGCCCTCGGCGACCTTCCCGAAGCCGCGCTCCTTGTCGACGAGGATCGTCGTCAGGTTCTGGTACGGCTTCTCGGCGCCCTCGTCGGTCTTGACCAGCACCGCCGACAGGTTCGACGACCCGCCGTTGGTCAGCCACATCTTGGCGCCGTTGACGACGTAGTCGTCGCCGTCGGCCTTGGCGCTGGTCTTGATGGCCGCGACGTCGGAGCCGAGGTCGGGCTCGGACATCGAGAACGACCCGGTGATCTCCCCGGTCGCCATCTTCGGCAGGTAGTGCGCCTTCTGCTCGGGCGTGCCGTGCTGGCGCAGCATGTAGGCGACGATGAAGTGGGTGTTGATGACGCCCGAGACGCTCATCCACCCGCGCGCGATCTGCTCGACGACCAGCGCGTAGGTCAGCAGCGACTCGCCCAGACCGTCGTACTCTTCCGGGATCATGAGCCCGAACAGGCCCATCTCCTTCATCCCGTCGACGATGTCCTGCGGGTAGACGTCGTCGTGCTCGAGCTGCTGCGCGTGCGGGATGATCTCCTTGTCCACGAAGTCGCGGACCGTGGAGAGGATCTCCTGCTGCACATCGGTCAGGCCGGCGGTCTGGGCGAGGCGTGCCATGCGTGGTGCTCCTGCTGCGTAGAAGTTACCGACGAGTGTGTGCTCAGCTCTCCGGCGGCGTCCACCGCTCGCCGCGGGACATGCCCGCCGCGCGGCCCTTGCCCGCGATGACCAGCGCCATCTTGCGCGACGCCTCGTCGATCATCTCGTCGCCGAGCATCGCGGAGCCCTTGGCGCCGCCCGCCTCCGAGGTGAACCAGTCGTAGGCGTCGAGGATGTTCTCGGCGTGGTCGTAGTCCTCCTGCGACGGCGAGAAGGTCTCGTTCGCGGCGTCGATCTGGCCGGGGTGGAGCACCCACTTGCCGTCGTAGCCGAGCGCGGCGGCGCGGTTCGCGACGCGGCGGAAGCCGTCGACGTCGCGGATCTGCAGGTAGGGGCCGTCGATGGCCTGCAGGTCGTTGGCCCGCGCGGCCATGAGGATCTGCATGAGGATGTAGTGGTAGGCGTCGCCCTCGGTGTAGCCGGGGGGCTGCTCGCCGACGACCAGCGACTTCATGTTGATCGAGGCCATGAAGTCGGCCGGGCCGAAGACGATGGTCTCCAGGCGCGGGCTCGACTCGGCGATCGCGACCACGTTGTTGAGCCCGCGCGCGTTCTCGATCTGCGCCTCGATGCCCAGCCGGCCGACCTCGAGGCCCATCGTCTTCTCGATCTGCGTGAGCAGCATGTCGAGCGCGTGGACCTGCTCGGGCGTCTGGACCTTCGGCAGCATGATCGCGTCGAGGTTGGCCCCGGCGCCCTCCACGACCTCGGTGACGTCGCGGTAGGTCCACTCGGTGGTCCAGTCGTTGACGCGCACGACGCGCGTCTTGCCCTCCCAGCCGCCCTCGTTGAGCGCGGCCACGATCGTCTTGCGGGCCTCGGGCTTCACCAGCGGCGCGCAGGCGTCCTCGAGGTCGAGGAAGACCTGGTCGGCGGGCAGGGTGCGGGCCTTGTCGATGAACTTCTGGCTCGACCCGGGCACCGCCAGGCACGACCGGCGGGGGCGGTTCACGACACTCACGAGACTGCTGACCTCCTCGTCGACACTGGCCGCCGATGCTGACACGGACGGTCACGGCGCATCGGCCGAGGTGGCGACCCTCTCACCGGTGACTCGATCCAGCCGCACGGCACGACCGGCGGCGCGCGACCGTTAACCTGCTGCCGTGACTACCGCCATGTCCAGGGTGTTCGTGGCCCGCATGGTCGGGCTGCCCGTCCTGGGCCCGGACGGCGAGCGGATCGGCCGCGTGCGCGACGCGGTGTGCGCGGTCGCGGTCGGCCCGCGGCCACCTCGCGTGCTCGGCCTCGTCGTCGGGGTGGGCTCGCGGCGGCGGATCTTCGTGCCGATGCTGCGGGTGACGGCGGTGGACGCGGCGGCGGTCACGCTCGCGACGGGGCAGGTCAACCTGCGGGCCTTCGCCCAGCGCCCCAACGAGGTGCTCGTCGTCGGCGAGATGCTCGACGCCCGCGTGCGGGTGGTCGACCACGACGCCGACGCGCAGGTCGTCGACGTGCTCATGGAGCACCAGCGCAGCCGCGACTGGCTGGTCACGCGCCTGGCGGTGCGCGAGCTGGTCGGGCGGCTGGGCCGGCGGGGCCCCGTGCAGGTGCTGCCGTGGGCGGCGATCTCCGGGCTCTCGCTCTCGGAGACCGGGCAGGGCACCGAGCAGCTGCTCTCGACGTTCGAGGACATGCGCCCGGCCGACATCGCGCACGCGCTGATGGACCTGCCGCAGCGTCGCCGCCACGACGTCGCCGACGGCCTGGGCGACGACCGGCTCGCCGACGTGCTCGAGGAGCTCCCGTCGTCCGAGCAGCAGGACCTCCTGCGCCACCTGTCCACCGAGCGCGCCGCCGACGTGCTCGAGGAGATGGACCCCGACGACGCCGCCGACCTGCTCGCGGACCTCCCCGGCGCCGAGTCCGAGGAGTTGCTCGGTCTCATGGAGCCCGAGGAGTCCGAGCCGGTCCGCCGCCTGCTGACCTACTCGTCGGACACGGCGGGCGGGCTCATGACGCCCGAGCCGATCGTGCTCCAGCCCGGCGCGACGATCGCCGAGGCGCTCGCCCACGTCCGCAACCCCGACATCACCCCGGCGCTGGCGTCGATGGTGTTCGTCTGCCGGCCGCCCACCGCCACGCCGACCGGGCGCTACCTCGGCTGCGTGCACGCCCAGCGGCTGCTGCGCGAGGCGCCGTCGGAGCTGGTCGCGGGCGTGCTCGACGCCGAGCTCACGCGGCTGGGGCCCGAGGCGTCGCTCGCCGAGGTCACCCGCTACTTCGCGACCTACAACCTCGTCTGCGGGCCCGTCATCGACGAGGGCGGGCACCTGGTCGGCGCCGTCACCGTCGACGACGTCCTCGACCACCTGCTGCCCGAGGACTGGCGCTCGCAGCCCGACCCGGAACCGGGCCGGACGGCACCGGCCCCGCCGGTCGCGCCGGCAGGAGGCGGTCGTGCCTGAGCCCACCACCCGCCGGCGCCTCGACCAGCCCGCCGGCACCCGCCGCATCCGCCTCACCGTCGACACCGAGTGGTTCGCGCGCGTCGCCGAGCGCCTCGCCCGCTTCCTCGGCACCGGGACGTTCCTGCTGTGGCAGTCGGTGATCGTCGTCACCTGGATCACGCTCAACGTCTTCGCGATCAGCCTGCAGTGGGACCCCTACCCGTTCATCCTGCTCAACCTCGCGTTCTCGACGCAGGCCGCGTACGCCGCGCCGCTGATCCTGCTGGCGCAGAACCGCCAGGACGACCGCGACCGCGTCTCCCTCGAGGAGGACCGCACCCGCGCCGGGCGGCTCTCGGCCGAGACCGAGTACCTCGCCCGCGAGCTGGCGTCGATGCGGCTGCAGCTCGGCGAGGTCGTCACCCGCGACTACCTGCGCGGCGAGCTGGAGCAGGCCCGCGGCATCCGGGACGGCGCCCGGGAGGGCGACCGGTCGGGCAAGCCGGACAAGGCCCTGGAGAAGGCGGTCACCAAGGCCGTGGACCGCGCGGTCAACCGCACGCTCGACGACGCCGTGGAGCGTGCCCTGGTCCGTGCCCTCGAGCAGCGGGCCCTCGCCGCGGAGGGCGAGCGGACCAACGGGCGCTGAGTGTGCTCCCGGTGCCGTCATCGCCCGCGCACGGGGCGTGACGCGCACCGCCTGCCGTGCCGGAGCCCCGCGGGTGACCGGCACGTAGCATGGGGGTGAGCCGACGGGGGCCTCACGCCTCCGCCCCGGTGCCCCGGCGGGTCCCCCGCGGTGCGTGGGCCCGGGTGTCCTCGAGATGTCGAGAAGGGTCCGATGGCCGCAGCACCATCCGTCGACGCGATCCGGTCAGCACTGGCCGGCGTCGAGGATCCCGAGATCCACCGCCCGATCACCGAGCTGGGCATGGTCAAGGACATCAACGTCCTCGACCACGGCAAGGTCGAGATCGGCGTCTACCTCACCGTGGCCGGCTGCCCGATGAAGGAGACGATCACCCAGCGGGTCACCTCGGCGGTGTCCGCCGTCTCGGGTGTCACCGCCGTGTCGGTCGACCTCGACGTCATGAACGACGAGCAGCGCCGCGAGCTGCGCAAGACGGTGCGCGGCGACGCCGACGAGCCCGTCATCCCGTTCGCCCAGCCCGGCTCGCTGACGCGCGTCTACGCCGTCGCGTCGGGCAAGGGCGGGGTCGGCAAGTCGTCGGTGACGGTCAACCTGGCCGCCGCGATGGCCGACCGCGGCCTGTCGGTCGGCGTGGTCGACGCCGACATCTACGGCCACTCGGTGCCGCGCATGCTCGGCACCGACGACCGGCCCACCAAGGTCGACGACATGATCCTCCCGCCGCAGGCCCACGGCGTGAAGGTCATCTCGATCGGCATGTTCACCCCGGGCAACACCCCGGTCGTCTGGCGCGGCCCGATGCTGCACCGCGCCCTGCAGCAGTTCCTCGCCGACGTCTTCTGGGGCGACCTCGACATCCTGCTGCTCGACCTGCCCCCGGGCACCGGCGACATCGCCATCTCGGTCGCGCAGCTGATCCCGAGCGCCGAGCTGCTCGTCGTCACCACGCCGCAGCAGGCCGCCGCCGAGGTCGCCGAGCGCGCCGGCGCCATCTCGCTGCAGACCCGCCAGCGCCTGGCCGGGGTCGTCGAGAACATGTCGTGGATGGACATGCCCGACGGCTCGCGCCTCGACCTGTTCGGGTCGGGCGGCGGGCAGGCCGTGGCCGACTCGCTGGCGAAGTCGGTGGGCGGGAACGTGCCGCTGCTGGGCCAGATCCCGATCGACACCCGCCTGCGCGAGGGCGGCGACGCCGGCGTCCCGCTGGTGCTCAGCCAGCCGGAGTCCGCCGCCGGCGCCGCCCTGCGCGCCGTCGCCGAGAAGCTCTCGGTGCGCTCGCGCGGCCTCGCGGGCATGTCGCTCAACATCTCGCCCGCGGGCCGCTAGTCACCTCCCCGCGTCGGTCGCCGTCCGGGTCGCAGCGAACGCGCTGTTCGCTGCCTCTAGGCGTACGAAGTCCGCGTTCGCTCGCGGGCTCGCGTTCGCCTCCGGCGGGCGAATGCGCTGTTCGCTGCCTCTACGCGTACGAACAGCGCGTTCGCTGCAGCACGCCGGTCACCGCCCCCGCGCCCGGTACGCCGCGCGCTGGTCCTTGGTGACCTGCTTCCAGCGCCCCCGACGCTCGGCCGCGAGCCGGGCGTCGGTGCGCGCCGCCGCCCACTCGTCCTCGCGCACGAGCTTGCGGTAGGCCTCGAGCCGCCGCGCCGGGAGCGTCCCGCCCCCGACGGCGTCCTGCACCGCGCAGCCGGGCTCGCGGTCGTGGGCGCAGTCGGCGAACCGGCACGCCTCGGCGAGCTCGACGACGTCGGCGAAGGCGCGGTCGATGCCCTCGGCCGCGTCGCGGACGCCCACCGCCCGCAGGCCCGGGGTGTCGACGAGCACCCCGCCGCCGGGCAGGGGCAGCAGCTCGCGGTGCACCGTGGTGTGGCGGCCCTTCCCGTCGACGGCGCGGACCGCCCCGGTGGCCATCGTCTCGGCGCCGAGCAGCGCGTTGGCGAGCGTGGACTTGCCGGCGCCCGAGGGCCCGACGAGGACCGTGGTGCCGCGGGCGGCGGCCGCGACCTCGGCGAGCCCGTCGCCGGTCACGGCGCTGACGGGCACGACGTCGACGCCGGGGGCCGCGACGGCGAGGTCCCCGAGCGCGTCGACCAGCGCCTCGCCGTCCCGGTCGATCTTCGTGAGGACGACGACGGGCGTCGCCCCGCTCTCCCACGCGAGGGCGAGCAGGCGTTCGACGCGGCCGGTCCGCAGCCCGGTGTCGAGGGGCACGGTGACCAGGACCGTGTCGACGTTGGCGGCGAGGACCTGCGCGTCGGAGCGCCCGGAGACCGTGGCGCGGACGAGGGCGGTGCGCCGGGGCAGCACCGCGGTGACGGTGCCGTCACCGACGAGGACCCAGTCGCCGACGGCGAGGGCGTGACCGCGCGGGTCGGCGTGGACGCGGTCGTCGGCGGTGAGGACGTCGACCCGACCGCGGTCGACGCGGGCGACCCGCCCGGGCGCGGCGCCGTCGGCCGACCCGGGCACGAGCGCGGCCCACGCGTCGTCCCAGCCGTAGCGGGTGAGGGTGGTGTGGTCAGGGGTGGGAACAGCAGCGAGCAACGGAGGAGGCCCTTCGAGGAGCCGCCGTCGGGCGACGGCGGGCAGGAGCCCTGGTGCGCGCAGCACTCGTCACGAGCCGGTCGGCGTCACCAGGAGGTGCGTCGGACGGCGCCCTTCATGGCGCCCGTGCGGGCGGCCATGGCGTTCACTCCTCGAACGGTTCCCCGGGGATCGACCTCCCCGGACGGAGCCAGCATGCTCCCCCGGCGCCGGCGCGCGCCAGAGCGTTTCCCGTGACCGTCAGGCCACCTGCAGCGACCGGCGGGACAGGCCCCACATGGTGCCGTCGATCGTCGTCGTCACCGGGGCCTCGGGGTCGGTGGCCGCGCCCAGGGTGACGAACAGCGGCACGAAGTGCTCGGCCGTCGGGTGCGCGTAGGGCATGCCCGGGGCCTGGCGGAAGCGGTGGAGGGTCTCGAGGTCGCCGCGGTCGAGCGCCTCGGCGGCCCAGGCGTCGAACTCGCCGGTCCAGCCCGGGGTCTCCTTCCCGCCGAGCATGTCGCGGGTCAGGAACGGCAGGCCGTGGGTCATGAAGCCCGAGCCGATGACGAGCACGCCCTCGCTGCGCAGCTCGCGCAGGCGGGTGCCGATGGCGAGCAGGCGGTCCGGCTCCTCCGTGGGCAGGCTCATCTGCAGGACCGGGACGTCGCCGAGCGGGTACATGACCTTGAGCGGCACCCAGGCCCCGTGGTCGAGCCCGCGGCGCGAGGTGTGCACCGGCTCGCCGTCGGGCAGCGTCGCCGCGACGCGGGCGGCGAGCGCGGAGGCGTCGGGCGTCGCGTAGGTCATGCGGTAGAAGCGCTCCGCGAACCCGCCGAAGTCGTACACGAGCGGGGTGCCGGCCTCGGGGCTCAAGAGCGTCAGCGGCGCGGACTCCCAGTGCGCCGAGACGATGAGGATCGCGCGCGGCGTCGGCAGCGTGTCCGCCCAGGCGCCCAGGCGCGTCATCCACTCCGCGTCGTCGAACAGCGGCGGCGCCCCGTGGCTGACGTAGAGCGCGGGCAGCGGCCCGTCCTGCGGGGTCCACGGCGCGCGGCGGGTGGCACGCTCCCGCGCGGCCGGCTCGTACGCGTCGAACGCCGCTCCCGGGTGGGCGGTGGCGAACGGATCCATGGCCTACTCCTCGCTTGATGATTCAACCGCCGAATCTACCTGCTTTGGGTTGAAGCATCAAGTAAAGTGGGGCCATGGACGACTCGCCCTGGCTCGACGACGCGGAGCAGCGGGCCTGGCGCCGGACGGCCGCGGTGATGACGCTGCTGCCCGCCGCGCTCGACGCCCAGCTCCAGCGTGACGCCGGCCTGACCCAGTTCTCGTACCTGACGCTGGCGATGCTCTCCGAGACGCCCGGGCGCACGCTGCCCATGAGCGCCCTGGCGGCCACCGTGAACTCGTCGCTCTCGCGACTCTCGCACGTCGTGGCGCGCCTCGAGCAGCAGGGCTGGGTGACGCGCGAGCCGTCGCCGGAGAGCGGGCGGGTGACCGTCGCGCGGCTCACCGAGGCGGGCATGGAGAAGGTCCGCGAGACCGCACCCGGGCACGCCGCGGAGGTCCGCCGGCTGATCTTCGACGCGCTCGACGACGAGGGCGTCTCGTCGCTGGCCTGCGTCACCGCGGCGATCCTCGGACGCCTCGACCCGGCCGGCGGGATGCGGGCGAACCCGCTCAGCCGCGAGGCCCACCCGGACGACGACCGATCCGCCACGGGGTGATGTCGGGCGGCACACCCTTGCCGCGCCGCCCGCTCAGGGGGAACGCCGCGAAGCGCTCGGCGTCGAGGAACTCGCGGCTGGTGCTGGAGACGCACACCTCGCCCGGTCCGGCGGCGTCGGTGATCCGGGCGGCGATGTTGACGTCGCGGCCGTAGTAGTCGCCGCCGAGCTGCTGCGGGGTCCCGACGTGCACGCCCGCGCGCAGGGCCAGGCGGTGCCCGTCGACCTCGAGCTCGCCGACGGCGTCGCGCGCCGCCAGCGCCACCTCGACCGCGTCCTCGACGGTCGGGTGCACGGCCATCAGCCCGTCGCCGAGCCGCTTGACGACGCGCCCGCGCCGGCGCACGAGGGGCTCGACGGCCGCGCCGACCCGCCGCAGCGCGGTCACCGCCACGTCGTCGCCGACCTCGAGGGTCCAGTCGGAGAACCCGGCGAGGTCGGTGAACAGGACGACGACGTGCTCGTCGCTGTGCTGCTCCTCGACCCCGGCGTGCGCCTGCCACACCTGTAGCGCGGTCAGCCCGACCTCGCGCAGCACGCTCGGGCGGGTCGCCGCCAGCGGGGCGAGCTGGGCCGCGAGCCGGCCGACGGCGTCGTCCCCGGTGGACAGGGGGTCGCCGTACGTGGCGTCGCCGGGCAGCCGGGAGCGCGCCCACTCGAGCGCGGCGAGGAGGCGCGGGTCGGAGTCGAGCCGGTGGGCCGCCTCCAGGACCCGGCGGCGCACCGGCTCACGGTGGGACGCGAGCACGTTGATCGACGGTAACAGCCGGTCCGCCGCCACCCCGTGCCCCCGAGCACCTCGTGAGGAGGGACACGGGCGCGCCCTCAGGTGGCGTCGGGGTCCACCGGGGCGATCTCGCCCGGGCCCAGCGGGCGGGCGGCCTCGGGGCGGCGGACGGTCGGTGCCGGCGTGGCGGGCACCGACCCGGTGGTGCCGGCGGTCGTGCTCGCGGTCGTGCTCGCGGACGTGCTCGCGGTCGTCCCCGGCGTCGGGGACCCGCTCCAGGTGCCGTCGGCGGGCGGCTCGGTGAACAGGTGCTGGCGGACCGCCCGGCGGGGGTTCAGGTCCCGCACCGAGCGCAGGTCCTCGAGCGGCTTGCGGAGCTCGTCGAACTCCGGCCCGAGCTCCTGGCGCAGCTGGTCGCGCGCGCCGGTCGCGTAGTCGCGGATCGTGCGCACGGTGTTCGCCACCCACGCCGCGGCGGCCGGGAGACGCTCGGGTCCGAGGACGAACAGCCCGACGAGCGCGAGGACGAGCAGCTCGGGCCAGCCGACGTTGTCGAACACCCCTGCCCCCTAGAGCGTGACCTGCAGCGTCAGCGGACGGCCCTGGCGCACCACGCCGAGGGTGATCACCTGGCCCGGCGGGTGCTCCCGCACGGCCACGACGAGCTCGTCGGCGGACGCGATGGGCCGGTCGTCGACCCGCAGGACCACGTCGCCCTCCAGCAGCCCGGCGCGCGACGCGGGTCCACCCTGGCGCACGTTGAGCACCTGCGCACCGTCCGCGGTGCCGTCCGTGACCGACTTCGCGTTCACCCCGAGGTCGCTGTGGGTGTAGCCGCCGGTGCGGATGATCGACTCGGCGATGACGCGGACGTCGTCGATCGGGATGGCGAAGCCGAGGCCGATCGATCCGCCCTCACCGCCGCCGAGGGTCCGGATCGCGGTGTTGATGCCGACGACGGCCCCGGAGGTGTCGACGAGCGCACCACCGGAGTTCCCGGGGTTGATGGCGGCGTCGGTCTGGATGGCGTCGATGACGGGGTTGGCCTCGGCCGACTCGGCGTCGAGCCGCACCGGGCGGTCGACCGAGCTGACGATGCCCTCGGTGACCGTGCCCGCGAGGCCGAGCGGCGAGCCGATCGCGATGACGCCGTCGCCGACGCGCAGGTCGGACGAGCGCCCGAGCTGG
Organism: Actinomycetospora straminea; assembly: GCF_028737255.1. Taxonomy (GTDB): domain Bacteria; phylum Actinomycetota; class Actinomycetes; order Mycobacteriales; family Pseudonocardiaceae; genus Actinomycetospora; species Actinomycetospora straminea. The sequence goes on from NZ_JAQZAN010000001.1 coordinate 11,116, forward strand.
GCGACGACGGGGTTCGCGATGTCCACCTTGACCACGGCGATGTCGGTCTGCGGGTCGCGGCCGACGACGCGCGCGGGCGCCCGCAGCCCGGAGGCGAAGACGGCCTCGAGGGTGGCGCGCGGGTCGGTGGCGGCGAGCTCGACGACGTGGTTGTTGGTGACGATGTAGCCGTCGGGGCTGAGCACGACGCCCGACCCCGTGCCGCCGCTGGTGCCGGCCTGCAGCTCGAGCGACACCACCGCCGACGTCACACGGCCCGCCACCTCGGCCACCGAGCCCGGGGGGCGCTCGCGGCCGGTCTCGACCGGGGTCAGCGTGGCTCCCGGGTCGACGAGGCTGTCCGCACCACCCGCGACCGCCCAGCCGGCCACGCCCCCGACCCCGCCGAGCAGCAGCGCCACGGCGGCGAGCAGGGCCAGCGCGGTCGGCTGCACCCGGCGGCCGAGGATCAGCTCGCGGGCCGACAGGCGCGGGCCCACGGGGCGGGCCGCCTCGCCGGGCCGGGACTCGCCCAGCGCGGGGCCGCCGAGCTCGGCGCCCGTGCCGGGGTCGCGCCAGGGGTCGGCGGTCGCGGTCCCGCCCGCCCAGAAGTCGTCGGGCCCGTCGGTGGAGCGCTCCGGGGGCCGGTCGGGGCGCTGCAGCGACGTCGCGGCGCCGCCCTCGGGGCGCCCGAACGCCGCGGTCAGCGCCGGGGCGGGGGCGTCACGGTGCCCCGTCGGGCGCCGGCCGGCGTCACCGTTGCGGGCGCCGAAGCCGCCCTCGACCCCCGCGGGCCGGCCGAAGACGGCGGCGAGCTCCCGCTCGTCGGGGGCGTGGCCGTTCGGGTGGGCGGCGCCGTTCGCGGGGACGGTGCCGTTCGCGGGGACGGTGCCGTTCGGGTGGGCGCCGTTCGGGAGGGCGCCGTTCGGGAGGGCGCCGTTCGGGAGGGCGCCGTTCGGGGGGGCGCCGTTCGGGTGCGCGGCGCCGTTGGTGCCGTGCCCGTTGGTCGGCGCCTGGCCGTGGCCGGGGCCGTACCCGTCGGCGGGGTGGCCGTTGCTCGGGCCGTGGCCGTTGCTCGGGCCGGAGCCGTTGCCGGAGCCGTTGCCGGAGCCAGGGCCGGCGTCAGGGCCGTGCCCGGTCTCGGGGGTCGGGTCGGGGCGCGGGTCGGTGGGTCCGCTCATGACGCCTCCCCGCGGGGGGCGGCGGGCCGCGGCCCGGGCTCAACGGTGGTGCTCATCGCCCCTCCACCGTAGAGCCTCGGCCCGCGTCACGCGTCGACACGGTCACAGCGTGCGACCGGCGTGGTGAAGGGCCCGTCAGGGGGCGGGTCAGGGAGCGCCGGGTCCGGGCAGGCCCGGCGCCGGGGAGGTGGCGGTGCGCGCGCGGACGGCGAGGTCGGCGGCCGCGGCGGTGGGGGTGACGGTGGGCGCGACGACGACGGGCGCGCCCGGCGAGGACGCGGGCGCGGTGCCCGACACGACGGCGGGCCCGGAGAGGGCGGCCAGCGCGGCGGCGCCGACGACCACCCCGGAGCTCAGGGCCACGGGCACGCCGAGACTCCGGCGCCGCGCGCGGCGGCCGCGCGGGGTCTCGGCGGGGACGACGAGCTCGCCGTCGGGGCCCACGGCCAGCCCGGCGGGCGGCTCGGGCAGCGGGGCGGCGTGGGGGATCGAGCACAGGGCGCTGAGCAGCGAGCTCGGCACGGCCGGCCCCCCGGCGGCGCGGACCCGCCGGCGCGCCTGGCGCTGCGCGGCGACCTCGGCGGCGCAGGACAGGCAGTGGTCGACGTGCGCGGCGGCCCGGCGGGCCGGCCCGGGCGGGAGCTCGTCGTCGACGAACGCGACGACGGCGTCGAGCGCGAGGTGGCCGGCGTCGGTGAACCGACGCGGCCAGCCCCCCGTGCGCCCGGAGATCACAGCGACCTCCCCGGCGACCTCCGTGGGCCGGCGCCGACCCGGTCGGCGGCACGGGACTCGAGCGCGGCGCGCAGCGCCTGGCGCCCACGGTGGATGCGGCTTCGCACGGTTCCCAGTTTGACACCGAGCGTCGCCGCGATCTCCTCGTACGAGAGACCTTCCACGTCGCAGAGCACGACGGCGGCGCGGAACTCGGGCGCCAGGGCGTCGAGCGCGGCCTGCAGGTCGGGGTCGAGGTGGGCGTCGGACCAGACCTGCTCGGGGTCGGGGCCGCCGCCGGGCAGGCGGTCGGTGTCCTCGGGCAGGCCCTCCATCCGCAGGCGGGCGCGGCGGCGGACCATGTCGAGGAAGAGGTTGGTGGTGATGCGGTGCAGCCAGCCCTCGAACGTGCCGGGCTTGTAGCCCGCGAGCGACCGGAACACGCGGATGAACGTCTCCTGCGTGAGGTCCTCGGCGTCGTGGGCGTCGCCGGTCAGGCGGTACGCGAGGCGGTAGACGCGGTCGGCGTGCTGGCGCACGACGTCGTCCCAGGTCGGCGGCACCCAGGCCTCGCCGCCGTCGGCGAACGGCTCGGCCGCTGTGCTGACCTCGGGACGCTCGAGCAGGGCCGTCCCACCGTGCGACGGCCGGACGCCGTCGGACACCGGACCGGGGGAGGCGGCGGCGGGGACGGGGCGATCGGGCATCGGCGGGCGCGCTCCTCGGCTCGTCGGTGGCGGCGCCGGTCGGGGGTGCCCGGCGACCTGGCCACCACTGTGGCGGCCCGTGATGTCACGGGGGTGAGGTCGGCCTGAGAGACCCCTGAGTTTCGGGACGGGCCGGTGATCCGTCCCTCACCCCGTCCGTGTCGGCGGCGTGTCGGCGCGGCACGCCGCCCCGCACCCGGACCGCGCTCTAGCCTGCACGGATGGCGACGGGACGCCCCGGGGGGCGAGGGGGCGGCGGTGCGCGCGGCCCGTCCCGTCCGCTGCGGGCCGTGCGGCGCACCCCCGACGCCGCGACCGGTCCCGTGGCCGTCGGCGACGCCCCGGACGCCGCGTCCGACGCCGAGGCCGCCCGCGCCCGCGCGCGGACCCGTCTCGCCGAGCGCGCGGAGGCGTTCCTCGCCGAGGACGAGCTGGTCACCGGCCTGCGCGAGCGCGCCGTCGCGGAGGGCGTCGTGCCGGTCGCGCCCGCCACCGCCGCGGCGCTGACCTTCCTCGCGGCGTCGACGCGGGCGCGCGCGGTGGTCGAGATCGGCACCGGCCTGGGCCTCGCCACCGTCGCCCTCCTGCGCGGGATGCCCACCGACGGGCTGCTGACCAGCATCGACCCCGACGGCGACCGCCAGGCCCGGGCCCGCGCGGCCTGCGTCGAGGCGGGGTTCGCGGCGAACCGGGTGCGCATGATCAAGGGCACGTCGCGCCAGGTGCTCCCCCGCCTGTCCGACGCCGGCTACGACCTCGTCGTCGTCGACGGCGTCACCACCGAGTTCCCCCGCGACCTCGAGGCGTCGCTGCGCCTGCTGCGCCCGGGCGGGGTGGTGGTCGTCGACGACGTCCTGTGGTCCGGGCGCGTCGCCGACCCGGTGCGCCGCGAGGCGGTCGCCGGCGCGCTGCGCGAGACCGTGCGCCTCGTGCGGGAGGACGAGCGCCTCGTGCCGCTGCTGCTGCCGGTGGCCGAGGGCCTGCTCTGCGCCGCGCGGCGCTAGACGCGTCCGGCGACGAACTCCACGAGCGTGCGGGCGGCGAAGCCCGTGGCGCCCTTGGCGACCTCCTCGTGCGGGCTGTCGCAGCGCGCGGGCCCGGCGATGTCGAGGTGCGCCCACGGCTGCCCGTCGGTGAAGCGGCGCAGGAACAGGGCCGCCGCGATCCCTCCCGGGCCGCCCGGAGCCTGGCGCACGTCGGCGATGGTGGAGTCGACGTCGGGGTCGAGGTCCGCCGACAGCGGCATCGGCCACCACGACTCCCCCGTCGCCGCGCCGGCGTCGACGATCGCGGTGCGCAGGGCCGGCTCGCTGGCGAACACGCCGCCGGTGCGCACGCCGAGCGCGACCTTCATCGCCCCGGTCAGCGTGGCGACGTCGACGACGACGTCGGGGCCGAGCACCTCGAGGGCGTAGGCGATCGCGTCGGCGAGGACCATGCGGCCCTCGGCGTCGGTGTTGGTCACCTCGGTGGTGGTGCCCCCGCGGTGGCACACCAGGTCGCCGGGGCGGTACGCCGAGCCCGAGACGTGGTTCTCGGCGAGCGGGACGAGCCCGGTCACCCGCACCGGCACGCGCAGCCGGGCCAGGGCGCGCAGGGCGGCGACGACCGCCGCGCCGCCGGCGCAGTCGGTGCGCATGTCCGCCATGCCCGCGTTCGGCTTGATCGAGATGCCGCCGGTGTCGAACGTGATGCCCTTGCCGACGAGCACGACGTGGCCGGCGGCGGGGTCGGCGTCCGGCGGCGACCAGGACAGCTCGAGCAGCCGCGGCGGGCGCGACGAGCCACCGCCCACGGCGAGCACGCCGCCGAACCCCTCCGCGGCGAGCCAGTCCTCGTCCCGCACGGTGACCTCGAGGCCGCGGGCGTCGGCGACGAGCTCGCCGGCCGTGGCGGCGAACCAGGCCGGCGACTTGGCGCCCGAGGGCGTGTCCGCGAGGTCGCGGGCCCGGGCGGTCGCGGTGGCGAGCTCCACGGCGCGCTCGACGGCGTCGTGGTGCTCGGCGGGGACGTCGAGGTGCACGCGCACGCGCGGCGCGACGCCGTCGGGGCGGACGGTGAAGCGGTGCGAGCCGAGGACGACGCCGAGGGCCAGCGCGGCCCACTCGTCGGCGGTCGCGGGCCGGTCCTCGTCGCGGTCGGGGCGCAGGAGCGCGCTGCGGGTGGCGTCGGCGACGGCGTCGCCGAGGGCGTGCGCCGGCGCGTCCCGGACCGCGCGGACCGCCGCGGCGCCGGCGGCGCGCCAGTCGCGGGCGCGGCCCTCGCCGACCCCGACCAGCCAGCTCGCCGGGGCCTCGCCGGGCAGCGCGACCACGGCACCCGGCGAGGGGCGCCAGCCGGGCGGGGCGCCCTCGACGACCGAGGGCGCGTCGTCGTCGCTCCCGGTGCCGTCGGCGTCGGTCCCGGTGCTGCCGGAATCGGTGCTGCCGTGCTCGGTGGTGCCCTCGGTGGGGGTGCGCTCGTCACGCCGTCGCCAGCGCAGCACGGCGACGGCGCCGGCGGGCGCCTCGGGGGTGAGGACGGCGAGCGGGGTGGGCAGCGCCGGGGCGGCGAAGGCCGCGGAGGCCACGTCCGCGGCACCCTCGCTCTCCGCCCCGGCGGCGCCGTCCGGCCCGTCGGGCGTCGGGGTGCTCAGCCGACCACGCCCTGCAGGGCCTCCCGCAGGTCGCCCGCCTCGTCCGCCGTCATCTCGACGACGAGGCGCCCCCCACCCTCGAGCGGCACGCGCATCACGATGCCGCGCCCCTCCTTGGTGACCTCGAGGGGACCGTCACCGGTCCGGGGCTTCATGGCCGCCATAGCGTGCTCCCTCCACGAACTGGTCGTCTTCGCCCTCCCGTCGCCCGAAGGGACGACCGGGGAGCGCGCGCCGTGTGACAGGCGACGATTCTTCCCTATGGGTCCGACCGGCACGACACCGGAGCGATCACCCGGGCGTGTCCTCCCCGGTCAGGCACCGTCCGGGGCCTCCGGCGACCCCGCCGCGCGGAAGCACCCGGCCACGTGGTCGTCGACCATGCCGGTCGCCTGCATCATCGCGTAGCACGTCGTCGGGCCCACGAACCGGAAGCCGCGGGCCCGCAGGGCCTTGGCCATCGCCGTCGACTCCGACGTGGTCGCGGGCACGTCGGCGAAGCTCGCCGGCGCGGGGCGCGGGGCCGGCGCGAACGACCAGAGCAGCGTGTCGAGGTCCTCGCCGCGCTCGGCGAGCCCCAGCACGGCGCGGGCGTTGGCGACGGTCGCCTCGATCTTGGCGCGGTTGCGGACGATGCCGGCGTCGGCGAGCAGGCGCGCCACGTCGTCGTCGCCGAAGCGGGCCACCGCCTCCGGGTCGAACCCGGCGAAGGCCGCCCGGAACGCGGGCCGCTTGCGCAGCACGACGAGCCACGACAGCCCCGACTGGAACGCCTCGAGGCTGATCCGCTCGAAGAGCGCGTCGCGTCCGCGCAGCTCCCGGCCCCACTCGCTGTCGTGGTACTCCGTGAGCAGCCCGTCCCCGGCACCCCACGGGCAGCGCCCGACACCGTCGGCACCGACGACGGCGGTCAGCACCGCGGTCACGACGCCGTCACCGCGCCGTCACCGTGGCCGTCACCGTGGCCATCACCGCGCCGCGTCCCGCTCGCAGCGCCGGGCCAGCTCCTGCAGCGAGCGCTGCAGGCCCCAGGCGAACGCCGGCTTGACCACGGGCCAGCCCAGCGCCCCGAGCGGGCCCAGCGGCAGGTCGAGCTGCTCGCTCCACACGAACGTCGCCGCCTCGCGCCCGTCGTCGGTGCGCCGCTCCAGGACGGTGAAGACGCCGCTGCCGCGCACGACGTGGCCGGTGTGCCGGACGGTCGCGCGGTGCGGCGGGTCCCAGCCGACGATCTCCATGGTGTCGGTGACCCCGAGGGGGCCCACGCCCGTCGTCGCGGCCAGCTCCGAGCCGATGCTCGTGCCGTCGCCGCGCGTGACCTTCACCGACGTGCCGAGCATCCACTCGCCCTGGGACTCCCAGTCGGTGACCTCGCCCCACACCGTCTCGACCGGGGCGTCGACGTCCACCGACACCGTGATCTCGCGCCGCGCCATGTCCGCTCCCCGCTCGCCGGTCCTGCCGTTGCCCCGCCGCTCAGCGCCGCGGGCCGTCGATCCCCGACGTTCCCCGCAGCGCCCCGGACGACGCGCCGCGCGCGTCACCTCCCGCGCTCCCTCCCGCGCTGCTGCCGGCCGGGACCGTCGGGTCGGTGGGCGTCGGGTCGGCGACGCCGTCGGCCCGCCCGTGCCCGTGACCGAGACCGTGAGCGCTGCCGTTGGTGCGCACCACCGTCGCGGGCTCCACCGGCGGCCCGGCCTCGGGCGGCCCGGCCGCGGCACCCTCCATCGCCTCGACGCGCGCCCGCAGCGCGTCGACCTCGGCGGCGAGGCGCTCGAGCGCCCAGTCGACCTCGCTGCACTTGTAGCCGCGCAGGGTCTGCTGGAAGCGCAGGTCGCGCACGTCGCCGCCGGTGAGGTCACGCGCCGGCAGCCGCGTCGGCGTGGCGCCGGGCGGCATCGGGGCCAGCTCCTCGCCCCGGCCGAAGACGAACGCAGCGAGCAGGTAGACCGCGGCGGCCACGAGGCCGACCACGATGACGTACACCAGCGCGCTGCCCATGCCCCCGATCGTAGGTGGCGACCCCGACACTTCCCGCCGGCTACCGCCCGTCAGGTCCCGGTGGCGCGGCGTGTCGTCACCGACGCCAGCGGCGGCCGGTCGGTCGTGGCGACGGCCTGCTCGTCGGGCAGCCAGTCGCCGTCGACGGGCACGAACTGGGTCAGCGGGTCGCTGCCGGGGTGGCCGGGCACGCAGCGGCGCAGCACGGCGTCGAGCACCTCGGCCGCCGTGGCGCCGAGCGCGCGCAGGCTGCGGTGGCGGTGCTTGCGCACCCCGAGGTCGACCTGCGCGATCGCGTCGAGGCCCCGCTCGCGGTGGGTGTCGAGCAGCAGGCCGATCTCGACGCCGTAGCCCGCGGCGAACGGCAGCGACTCGAGCAGCTCGCGGGTGGCGGCGTACTCCCCGCCGAGCGGCTGGACGACGCCGGCGAGCTCGGGGCGCAGGGCGGCGAGGGCGGGGCGGGCGGTGAGCTCGGTGACCCGACCACCGCCGGTCAGTGCGGCGTCGTGGTCGGACGTGCGCAGTGGGCGGTGGTAGAAGCCCTTGACCAGCGCCACCCCGGCGACGGTGAGCAGCGGGCCGAGCAGGTGGGTGACGAAGTCGGGGCCGAGGTCGACGAGGTCGGAGTCGAGGAAGACGACGAGGTCGCCCGACGTCGCGGCCAGCGAGCGCCACAGCACCTCGCCCTTGCCCGGCCGGACCGGGACCTCGGGCAGCACGGCGTCGCGCGGCACGACCCGGGCGCCGGCCGCCCGGGCGCGCTCGGCGGTGGCGTCGGTGGAGCCGGAGTCGACGACGACGAGCTCGTCGACCAGCGTCCCGAGCAGCGGGCGCACCGCGGCGACGACCCCGCCGACCGTCGCCTCCTCGTCGAGCGCGGGCAGCACCACCGACACCGAGCGCCCCCGCTTGGCGGCCGTGAGGGCCTCGGGCGTCCAGTCCGGGTGCGCCCAGGTCCGGCGCGCGAACCAGTCCTCGGTCGCGTCCCTCACCGGTGCGCCTCCGGCGCAGGTGAGCAGAAAGGAATGCTGGAGCACGCGTTTCTGCTCACCTGCGCGCAGCGCACCATCACGCCAGCGCCCGCACGGTCCGGACCGGGGCGCGGTCGCCGCGGATCGCCGACACCATGTCGACGACGCGGCGGGTGGCCGCCACCTCGTGCGCGCGGAACATCCGCGCGCCGGCCCACGCCGCCACGGCCGTCGCGGCGAGCGTGCCCTCGAGGCGCTCGGTGACCTCGGTGGTGCCGAGGGTCTCGCCGACGAAGTCCTTGTTCGACAGGGCCATGAGCACCGGGCGCCCGAGCGCGACGAGCTCGTCGAGGCGGCGCAGCAGCTCGAGGCCGTGGAACGTGTTCTTGCCGAAGTCGTGGGTGGGGTCGACGAGGATGCGCGCCGGGTCGACGCCCGCGGCCTCGTGTGCCCGCGCCTGCCGCGTGACCTCGTCGATCACGTCCGCCACGACGTCGGTGTAGCGCACGCGGTGCGGGCGGGTGCGGGGCACGGCGCCGCCGGTGTGCGAGCAGACGATCCCCGCGCCGAACTCGGCGGCCACCTCGCCCAGCGCCGGGTCGACGCCCGCCCAGGTGTCGTTGATGAGGTCCGCGCCCGCCGCGCAGACCTCGCGCGCCACGTCGGCCCGCCAGGTGTCGACGCTGATCGCGACGTCGGGGTGGCGGTCGCGCACGGCCGCGACGGTCGGCAGCACCCGGCGCAGCTCCTCGGCGACGTCCACCCCGGGCCCGGGGCCGGCCTTCACCCCGCCGACGTCGACGACGTCCGCGCCCTCGGCCACCGCGCGGTCCACCGCGTCCAGCGCCGCCGAGGGGTCCCAGGCGGCGCCGCGGTCGTAGAACGAGTCCGGCGTGCGGTTGACGATCGCCATCACCGCGACGCGCCCGTCGGGCGGCAGCAGGGGGCGTGTCGGCCGGTGGGTGGTCATCACCCCGATCCTGACACGACCTCCGAGGTGCGGGCCGGGTCGAGCGCGTCGAGGGCGGTGTCCACGGTCGTCGTGCGCACCACCCCGGACATCCCGCGCGCGGTGACGAACCCGGTCAGTCGCAGGTCCTCGAGCCACGTGAACAGCGGGTCGTAGTGGCCGTCGGGGTCGAGCACGACCACCGGCTTGTCGTGCATCCCCAGCGCGTGCGACGTCCAGGCCTCGAACAGCTCCTCGAGCGTCCCGAGGCCGCCGGGCAGGGCGAGCACCGCGTCGCTGCGCGCGTCCATCTCGGCCTTGCGGGTGCGCATGTCGCCGACGACGACCAGCTCGTCGGCCTGGTCGTCGGCCACCTCGAGCGCGACGAGCCCCTCGGGGATGACCCCGACCGTCCGGGCCCCGCCCTCGCGCGCGGCGCGGGCGACCGCGCCCATCATCGACACCCGCCCGCCGCCGGAGACGAGGCTCCACCCCCGCGCGGCGATGGCGGCGCCGACCTCTCCGGCCAGCGCGATCGCCGCCTCGCTCACCGGGCCCGAGGCGCAGAAGACGCAGACCCTCACGAGCCCACGACCTCGCGGAAGCCCTCCTCGACGATGGCGACCACCTCGTCGATGTCGTCGGTGAGGTGGATGAGGTCGACGTCGTGGCGGCTGATCGTCCCCGCGTCGACGGCGGCGCCCGCGAGCCACTCGACGAGCCCGCCCCAGTAGCTCGTGCCCAGCAGCACCACCGGGAACCGCGTGACCTTGCCCGTCTGCACCAGCACGAGCGCCTCGAACAGCTCGTCGAGCGTGCCGAAGCCGCCGGGCAGGCAGACGAAGGCCTGCGCGTACTTGACGAACATCGTCTTGCGGGCGAAGAAGTAGCGGAACCCGACGCCGAGGTCGACCCACGGGTTGAGGCCCTGCTCGAAGGGCAGCTCGATGCCCAGGCCCACCGACAGCCCGCCGGCCTCGGCGGCCCCGCGGTTGGCGGCCTCCATGACCCCGGGACCGCCGCCGGTGATGACGGCGTAGCCCGCGTTCGCCAGCGCCCCGCCCAGCGCCATGCCGAGCGCGTAGTCGGGGTGCTCGCGCGGCGTGCGCGCCGACCCGAACACCGTCACCGCGCGCGGGATCTCGGCGAGGACGCTGAAGCCCTCGACGAACTCGGCCTGGATGCGCTGGAGGCGCCAGGCGTCGGAGTGCACCCAGTCCGCGGGGCCCCGGGAGTCCAGCAGGCGCTGGTCGGTGGTGGAGCTCAGCCGTGCCGGGTCGCGGTGCTCCGGGCGACGGCGGTCGATGGTGGTCGGGCGCGGCGCGGTGGCGTCAGTGCCCGCCGGGTCGTCGTGGAGCATGCGGCCGAGCCTAGGAGCCCGCCCCGAACGGGGCCGGACCGCCGGGTCCACGGTTTGCGACGGCCCGCTGCGTGGCACGCCCCGGATGGTTGAAGCACGAACCACCCCCCGAGGAGGAACCACCGTGGCGACGGTCACGCCCAAGGTCGCGATCATCTACTACAGCTCGACCGGCACCATCCACGAGCTGGCCCAGGAGTACGCGAAGGGCCTGGAGAACGCGGGCGCCGAGGTGCGCCTCCGCAAGGTGCGCGAGCTCGCGCCGCCGGAGGCCGTCGCGGCCAACGAGGCCTGGCAGCGCCACGCCGAGGCCACCGCCGACGTCCCCGAGGCGACGGCGGACGACGTGCTGTGGGCCGACGCGGTCGTGTTCGGCTCGCCGACGCGCTACGGCAACATCGCCGCGCAGCTCAAGCAGTTCATCGACACCCTCGGCCCGCAGTGGGCGCAGGGCCAGCTCGCCGACAAGGTGTACTCGGGCTTCACGTCGACCTCGACCGCCCACGGCGGCCAGGAGTCCACGCTGCTCGCGCTCTACAACACGATCCACCACTTCGGCGGCGTGATCGTGACCCCGGGCTACACCGACCCGATCCAGTTCACGGTCGGCAACCCCTACGGCCCGTCGCACGTCGACGGCCAGGGCTCGATCCCGATCTCGGATGACACGCGCCACGCCACGCGGTACGCGGGCCAGCGCATCGCCACCGTCACCCGCCAGCTCGTCGCGGGCCGCAGCGAGGTCGCCGCGGTCTGAGGCGCGCCGTTCGGGGCGAGGGACTCCCTGGGTGCGTGGGAGGCAGCGAGGGTGACCTTCGCTGCCTCCCACCCCGGCTCAGGCGCGCGTGAGGTAGGTGCGCAGGACGTCGCCGGCCTCGGAGATCGCCGCCACGGGCACCGACTCCTCGCGCGTGTGGGCGAGGTTCGGGTCGCCCGGGCCGAAGTTCAGGGCCGGGATGCCCAGCGCCGCGAAGCGGGCGACGTCGGTCCAGCCGTACTTGGCGACGGGCACGGTCCCGGTCGCGGTGACGAAGTCGGCGGCCGCGGGCGCGGAGAGCCCCGGCAGCGCGCCCGGCGAGGCGTCGGTCTCGGTGAGGTCGTACCCCGCGAACACCTCCGCGACGTGGGCGCGGGCGTCGTCGAGCGAGCGGTCGGGCGCGAAGCGGAAGTTGACCGTCACCTCGCAGACGTCGGGCACGACGTTGCCCGCCACGCCGCCGGCGATCCGCACCGCCTGCAGGCCCTCGCGGTAGACGCAGCCGTCGATGTCGACGTCGCGCGCTTCGTACCCCGCCAGTCGCGCCAGGATCGGCGCCGCGGCGTGGATCGCGTTGCTGCCCAGCCACGACCGCGCCGAGTGCGCGCGACGTCCCTCGGTGCGCACCACGACCCGCAGCGTGCCCTGGCACCCCGCCTCGACCTGGCCGGACGTGGGCTCGCCGAGCAGCGCGAGGTCGGCGTCGAGCCAGTCGCGGTGCTCGCGCTCGAGCCGCCCGAGGCCGTTGCGCGACGCCTCGACCTCCTCGCAGTCGTAGAGCACGAGCGTGACGTCGTGCGCCGGCTCGACGAGCGCGGCCGCGAGGTGCGTCATCACCGCCACCCCGGACTTCATGTCGCTCGTCCCGCAGCCGTACAGCGTCCCGCCGTCGCGCCGGGAGGGGACGTTGTCGGCGATCGGCACGGTGTCGAGGTGCCCGGCGAGCAGCACCCGGCGCGGGCGCCCGAGGCGCGTGCGGGCGAGGAGCGCCTGCCCCGAGCGCAACAGCTCCAGGTGCGGCGCCTGGCTCGCCAGCGCGGCCTGGAGCGCGTCGGCGAGGGCCTGCTCGTCGCCGGACACGCTCGGCACGTCGACCAGCGCGGCGGTCAGCGACACCGGGTCGGCGAGCAGGTCGAGGGTCACGGGCGGGGCACTCACGCTGTCGGAGGCTAACCGGGTGTTCGGTCCGTCCGACGGAGGACCGCCCCCTCACCCGCTCGGGGGCTCGCCGTCAGCCCCCGGACGGGTCCGCGGCGGCCGTCCCAGCACCCCCAGCGCCGCGACCAGCAGCGCGACCGCGAGCAACGGCACCGACCACCGCGCGACGCCGAGCAGGACCGCCGCCACCGCGGCGCCCACGACGAGCGCGCCGAGCTGGCGCAGCGCGAGCACCCGCCCGCGCGACCCGCCGGCCACGAGCGTCGCGAGCCCGCCGGTGAGCGTGCCGGTGAGGTACGTCGTCGACTCCCCGAGCCGCAGCGCCGTGGCGCTCTGCGCGCCCATCGCGAGCGACGCCGCGATCAGCAGGACGAGCACGACGCCCGGCGGCCCGGCGCCGGCGAGCACCCACGCCACCGCCAGGGCGACCAGCACGACGAGCTCCGCGAGCAGCGGCCGGGCGACGGAGGCGGGGTGCCGCCGCCACGCCAGCGACCACACCACCACCCCGACGGCGAACCCGAGCACGGCGAGCGCCGGGGGCCACAGCGCGCCGAGGTCACCGCGGCCGGCCGCCCCGCCCGCGGTGACGAGGTTGCCGGTGACGACCCCGGCGAACGGCCCGCCGAGGCTCGTCACGGCCCACAGGTCCACGACGCCCGCGACGCCGGCCAGCAGGGTCGCGGCGGTCGCCACCCGGCCGGGGGCGCGGCGGGTCGCGCCCGTCGCCGGTGCGGTCACGGCCACCACCCTGGCGGACGACTAGCCTGGCCCGCGATGAGCACCCCCGCGCCGCCGTCCCGCGCCCTCGGCGTCGGACTGGCCACCGTCGCCCTCGACGGCACCGTCCTCGACACCTGGTACCCGCTGCCCGAGCTGGCGGAGGCGGACGGTGCCGCGGGCGGGATGACCGAGGAGCCGGGCACGGTGATCGTGCCGGCCGGGGAGCTCGAGCCGTCGCTCGTCGACGCCCTGGGCACCGACCAGGACCGCGGCGTCGAGGTCGTCGCCGTGCGCACCGTCGCCGACCTCACCGGCCCGCCGGCCTCGGCCTACGACGTCTACCTGCGCCTGCACCTGCTCTCCCACCGCCTCGTGCCGCCCCACGGCGTCGACCTGACCGGCATCTTCGGCCACCTCGCCAACGTCGTGTGGACCAACCACGGCCCCTGCCCGGTGCCCGAGTTCGAGCGCGTCCGCGCCCGCCTGCGCGGCCGCGGCCCGGTGACCGTCTACGCGGTCGACAAGTTCCCGCGCATGGTCGACTACGTCATCCCGTCCGGCGTGCGCATCGGCGACGCCGACCGCGTGCGCCTCGGCGCGCACCTCGCGAGCGGCACGACCGTGATGCACGAGGGCTTCGTCAACTTCAACGCCGGGACGCTGGGCAGCTCGATGGTCGAGGGCCGCATCTCCGGCGGCGTGGTCGTCGGCGACGGCTCCGACGTCGGCGGCGGCGCGTCGATCATGGGGACGCTCTCGGGCGGCGGCAAGGAGGTCATCGCGATCGGCGAGCGCTGCCTGCTGGGCGCCAACGCCGGCATCGGGATCTCGCTCGGCGACGACTGCGTCGTCGAGGCCGGCCTCTACGTCACCGCGGGCACGCGCGTCACCCTCGAGGACCGCAGCGTGGTCAAGGCCGTCGAGCTCTCCGGGCGTCCCGGGCTGCTCTTCCGCCGCGACTCCGTCACCGGCGCGGTGCACGCCCTGCCGCGCACCGAGGGCGCGCGGGTCGAGCTCAACGCCGCCCTGCACGCGAACGACTGACGCCGACGTAACCTGACGATCGTGGACGTCGAGGTCACCCGGCTGCCCGGGATCGGCACCAAGCAGGAGTTCGACACCGCGGCGGGGCGCCGGATCGGGGTGCTGACCCACCGCGACGGGCACCGGGAGCTCCTGGTCTCGGGACGCGACGACCCGGACGCGTGCAGCGCGTCGGTGGCGCTGTCCGACGCCGAGGGCCAGGCGCTCGGCACCCTGCTCGGCGCGCCGAACCTGGTGGCCCAGCTGCAGGACCAGCAGCGCGAGGTCGAGGGCATCAGCACCGCGCAGTTCCCGGTCGGCGCGGGGTCGCCCTACGACGGCCGCACGCTGGGCGACACCGCGATGCGCACGCGCACCAGCACGTCGATCGTCGCCGTGGTGCGCGACCACGTCGTGTCGCCGTCGCCGGGCCCGGAGTTCGTGTTCCGTGCCGGCGACCTCGTCGTCGTGGTGGGCACCGGCGAGGGCCTCGGGCGGGCGGCCGCGATCCTCGAGGACGGCTGACCGGGCAGTGCACTCCACCGCCCTCTCGCTCATCGAGCTGGGCGCGCTGTTCTTCGGGCTCGGCGTGCTCGGGCGCCTCGCCGGGCGCCTCGGCATCTCGCCGGTCCCGCTCTACCTGCTCGGCGGGCTCGCGTTCGGGTCCGGCGGGCTGGTGCCGCTCGAGGGCATCGAGCCCTTCACCGGCGTCGCCAGCGAGGTCGGCGTCGTCCTGCTGCTCCTGCTGCTGGGCCTCGAGTACTCCGCGTCCGACCTCATCGGCGGCCTGCGCCGCTCGTGGCTCGCGGGGATCGTCGACATGGTCCTCAACGCCGCACCCGGTGCGATCACCGCGCTGATCCTCGGGTGGGGCCCGCTGGGCGCGCTCGCGATGGCCGGGGTCACGTGGGTGTCGTCGTCGGGGATCGTCGCGAAGGTCCTCGACGAGCTCGGCCGGCTCGGCAACCGGGAGACCCCGGCCGTGCTCTCGGTCCTCGTCATGGAGGACCTCGCGATGGCCCTCTACCTCCCCATCACCACCGCCGCGCTCGCCGCGCTGGGCTTCGTGGCGGGGCTGCGCACGGTCGCGATCGCCGTCGTGCTCCTGGTCATCGTGCTCGTCGTGGCGCTGCGCTTCGGGCGCGCGGTCTCGGCGGTCGTGGAGTCGCCGACGACCGAGGTGTTCCTGCTGCGCGTGTTCGGCATCGCGCTGCTCGTCGCGGGCATCGCCTCGCAGCTGCAGGTCTCCGCCGGCGTCGGGGCGTTCCTGCTCGGCATCGCGATCTCCGAGGACACCGCGGAGAACGCCACCCGCGTGCTCGCCCCGCTGCGCGACCTGTTCGCCGCGGTGTTCTTCGTCGTCTTCGGGCTCAACACCGATCCGCGCCAGGTCCCCGCGGTGCTGCCGGCCGCGATCGCGCTGGCGATCGTGTCGACGGCGACGAAGCTCGGCGCGGGCTGGTTCGCGGCCCGCCAGATCGGTGTGGGGCGCCTCGGACGGTGGCGCGCGGGGGCGGCGCTGGTGGCCCGCGGGGAGTTCTCGATCGTCATCGCCGGGCTGGCGCTGACCACCGGCTCCGTCGACCCCGGCCTCGCGCCGCTGGCGACGACGTACGTGCTGCTCATGGCGATCCTGGGCCCGGTGGCGGCGCGGGTCGTCGAACCCGTGCACGGCGCCGTCACGCGTCGCCTGCGGCCGTCACCGGGCTGACCGAGCTGACCGAGCTGACCGAGCTGACCGAGCGACCGGCCCACACCGACGCCGCGGCGGCGAACCCCGCGGCGGTGAGCACCCAGGCCAGGCCGTCGACCACGTGGTGCGGGACGACCACGGCGGCGACGAGGTGCAGCGGCTGGCACACGACCAGCGCGACCGCCGCCCACCGCGGGACCGCCCGCCACAGCGCCACCCCGAGCAGCACGGTGCCCAGGACGTGCCCGACGACGAACAGCGTCGTGCCGGCGGTGGTCACGGGGTCGGCCACGACCGCCGCGACGAGCGCCGCGGTGCTCCCCTCCGGCAGGCCCGCCGCGAGGCCGGCGCGGGCGACCAGGTCGGGCGCGACGACGACCGCCAGACTCGCGAAGCCCACCCACGCGAGCGCGGCGGCGACGAGACCCAGGACCGGGCGGGCGCGCACGGCGACCGCGCCCACCACCAGCACCCCGAGCGGCAGCGTGAGCAGGGCGAGCAGGGACAGCCACAGCACCACGGACTGCGCGCCGAGGTCCCCGGCGACCCGGGCGACGAGGGTGCCGGGGTCGTCGGTGGTGTCGTAGGGCAGCAGTGCGCGCACCCCGGCGATCGCGAGCGGGCCGAGCGGCGCGACGACGAGCGCGGCGCGCCGGACGAGCCGGGTGGTGGTCGGGGCGGGCGGGGTGAGGGTCGCGGTCACGGCGACGACGGTCGCGCCGCCGGGCTCCCGCGGGCCAGGGTCGCGCGCCCGGTCCGCCCGGGCGTCCGCCCGGGACGGTCGGGCGGCCGGGTGTCCTCGGCTGGGCTGTCCTCGGCTAGGACGCCTCGTAGGTGACCCGGCGCGGGCCCAGCAGCACGACCGCGACGCCCTGCACCGCGACGGCGGCCAGGATCACGACCAGCGCCGCGCGGAAGCCCGCGAGGTCGATGAGCACGCCCATGACCGGCGGCGCGAGCGCGGCGAGGACGTAGGCCGAGCCGAGGGTCAGCGCCGACACCGACGCCGACGTCGCGCCGTCCGGGGTCCGCCAGGCGACCACCGCGAGGCCCAGCGGGAAACCCGCGCCCACCGCGACCGACGCCAGCACCACCCACGGCCACGGCCCGACGACGGGCAGCACGGGCGCGGCGAGGATCCCCGCCACCCCCACGCCGGCGCACACCACGCAGAACGCCGCCCACGGCGCCCAGGCCCGCCGGCGCTCGGCGAGCACCGGCACCAGCAGGGCCGCCGGGATCTGCACGACGTTCCACACCGACAGCACGACCGCCGCCCGGGCCGTCGAGAACCCCTGTGCCTCGTAGAGCGGGGCGAGCCACGTCAGCCACCCGTAGAACTGCACCGACGACATCGCCTGGAACAGCACCGCGAGCCGCGCGAACCGGTTGCGCCACGGCAGGTGGACCGGCGGCGGCGCCGGCACGTCGTGCAGGCGCCTTGTCACCGGCCACCACACGACGAGAGCCAGCACGGCGGGCACCGTCCACGCCGCGAGCGCCCACCACCACCCACCGAGCAGGTCCTGCAGCGGCAGCGCGGTCAGCGAGGCGACGGTGGCGCCGCCCATCATCGACACGGTGTAGAGGCCGGTGGCGGCGCCGGCGCGGTCGGGCAGGTGGTCGCGGACGACGCCGGTGATCGCGACCCCGACGACGCCGATGCCCAGCCCGATCGCGAGGCTGCCGGCGACCAGCGGCACCGCCGCGGGCAGCCCGTGGGTCAGCGTGCCGAGCGCGATCGCCGCGACGCCCAGCGCCGCGGCCTGCTCACGGCCCGTGCGGCGCGCGAGGGCGGGCGCGGCGAACGAGCCGGCGCCCATCATGAGGACCGTCGCGGCCTGCACGAGCCCCGCGAAGCCCGCCGAGACGCCCAGGTCGGCGCGGATCGTCTCCAGCAGCGGCGGGTAGACCGAGAGCGCGGCGCGCAGGTTGAGGCCCAGCGCGAGGACCGCGAGGAGGACGACGACCGGCCGCACCGGCTGCCGGGTGGCCGGCTGGCTCACTCCGCGGTCACTCCGCTGTCCACCCCGCTGTCCTCCTCGCCGTCACTCCGCCAGGCGTCGCGCGGCCGCGGCGATCCCCTCGTCGGAGGCCGTGAGCGCGACGCGCACGTGGGAGGCGCCGGCGGGCCCGTAGAACTCGCCCGGGGCGACGAGGACGCCGCGCGCGGCGAGGCGGTCGACGGTGGCGCGGCACGGCTCGCCGGCGGTGGCCCAGAGGTACAGGCCGGCCTCGGAGTGCTCGACGCGCAGGCCGGCGGCCTCGAGCGCGGGGCGCAGGACCGCGCGGCGGGCGTCGTAGCGGGCGCGGGTGTCGGCGACGTGGAGGTCGTCGCCCAGCGCGGCCGTCATGGCCTCCTGCACGGGCCGCGGCACGATCATCCCGGCGTGCTTGCGCACCTGCAGCAGGCCGGCCACCAGCGCGGGGTCGCCGACGACGAGGCCCGCCCGGTAGCCCGCGAGGTTGGACGTCTTCGACAGCGAGTGCACCGCCAGCAGCCCGGTGAGGTCGCCGCCGTGCACGACGGGGTCGAGCACCGAGGTCGTCACGACACCCGGCCCGGGCAGGGCGAGGTAGCACTCGTCGGCGGCCACGACCGCCCCGAGCGCCCGGGCCTCGGCCACCCGCGCCGTGAGGGCGGCGGCGTCGAGGACCCGGCCGGTGGGGTTCGACGGCGAGTTCAGCCAGACCAGGCGCGTGCCCGCGGGCAGCGGCTCGTCGTCGCCCACCCGCGCGGGGCGCGCGCCGGCGAGCTGCGCGCCGACCTCGTAGGTCGGGTAGGCGAGGTCGGGGAAGGCGACGAGGTCGTCGCCACCCAGCCCCAGCAGCGTCGGCAGCCAGGCCACCAGCTCCTTGGAGCCGATGGTCGGCAGCACGGCGTCGGGGTCGAGGCCCTCCCCGGCGGACGCGGCCGCGCCGTGCCGGCGCGCGAGCGCGTCGACCGCGGCCCGGCGCAGCGCCGGTGTCCCCCAGGTCTGCGGGTAGCCCGGGGAGTCCCAGGCAGCCCGCAGCGCCTCGCCCACCGCGGTGGGCACGGGGTCGACGGGCGTGCCGACCGACAGGTCGACCACCCCGTCCGGGTGGCTGCGGGCGACCGCGGCGGCCCCGGCGAGGCTGTCCCACGGGAAGTCCGGGAGCGCCGGGAACGCGACGCTCGTCGGACCCGCGGTCGGGTTGGTGGTCACTCCCCCTGCGGCGGCAGGTCGGGCACGGGGCCCGCGTCGCGCTCGACCTTGCCGACCTTCGACGCGCCGCCGGGCGAACCCAGCTCGTCGAAGAAGTCGACGTTCGCCTGGGTGTAGACCGACCACTGGTCCGGGACGTCGTCCTCGTAGTAGATGGCCTCCACCGGGCAGACCGGCTCGCACGCCCCGCAGTCGACGCACTCGTCGGGGTGGATGTACATCATCCGACCCCCTTCGTAGATGCAGTCGACAGGGCATTCCTCGATGCACGCCTTGTCGAGCACGTCGACACACGGTTCGGCGATCACGTACGTCACGTCTGCTCCTGCTCCTCACTCACGAAAGTCCGGCGCGACCCTGACCCACGCGTGGTGGTGGCACGCGGCCGCGGGTGACGCCTGCGGCGAGTATTCCGGTCGCCGCCGCGTCATGCCCGTGCGGGGGCGACCTGAATGCCCGACAGCGGCATGTCAGACGTCACACCATCACCCCCGACCCTGCTCCCGCGCCACCCACCGGGCCGCCGCGCGGGCGGCGCGCTTGAGGCCCGAGCGCTCGCTGCGGTAGCTCGCCAGCGCTCCCACGAACGGCAGGTTGGCCAGCGCGCGCCAGAAACGGTTGCCCTGCGGGCGCCGGTCGAGCTCGCCCTGCAGGCCCCACAGCGTCTTGCCCATGCGCCACACGGCGCTCGCCAGCGCGGACAGGTGCCCACGCTCCTCGCGCTCGGTGCTCACCGTGCCCGCCAGCTCGCCGGCCTCGCGCTCGACGTCGGCGCCGTGGGCGTCGCCGTGGCGGCGGGGGTCGACGTCGCGGCCGAAGAGCACCGACGCGAGCAGGCGCACCTGCTCGTCGCGCCCGTCCATGCCGTGCTCGCTGGCGATCGCGCACACGACGAGGCCCTGCGCGCCCAGCCCCAGGATGTCGGAGACGGGCAGCCGGCGCGCCAGCGCGCCGCCGATGCCGGGGATCGAGGCGACCACCGAGGTGAAGCGGCCGACCCGCGACACCCACCACTGGTCGCGCTCCTCGGGGCTCATCGTCTGCCAGCGCGGGGTGCCGGGGAGCTTCGAGGTGGCCAGGCGGTCGAGCACGCGGGCACGCACCGTGCGGAACGCCCGCCCGACCCTGCCGCGCCGGGTCGTCGGTGCCGGGGCCGTCTCGTGACCACCCTGCTGCAGCTCGAGCGCGCGCCGGCGGGCGAGGCGGCCGAGGCGGAAGGGGTCGGCGTCGCGCAGGCCGCGCAGCACCGGGCCGGTGGCGGCCACGAACGGTCGCAGGACGCGCACGACGTGCTCGTCGGGGATGGCGGGCATGGCGGCTCGTTTCCCGACGGTCGCCCGGCTCAACCCCCGGACGGCGGGGCGACGCGCCCGGCGCGCCGGGTGGCCCGCGCGGAGCGCCACGACAGCGCCAGCGCGCCCGGCACGACCCCGGCGCCGAGCAGCAGGACCGCGCGCCAGTCCGGCGGCAGCACGCCGGCGCCCGCCGGGCTCCACAGGCCCGCGACGAGCACGGTCAGCGTCCACGCCGCCAGCGGCACCACCGCCGCGCGCCCCTCCGGCAGCACCGCGTCCGCGGCGAGCACGAGCAGCGGCGTCGTCACCAGCGCCACCAGCGCCGAGACCGGCAGCGGGATCCCGGCGTCGGCGGTGCGCAGGGTCAGCCACGCCATCTCGGTCCACGCGAGCACCACCGCGTCCACGGCGAGCAGGACGACGATCGCGACCGGCGCGGCTGAGGTGGTGGAGCGAGGGTCACCCTCGCTGCCTGCCACGCACCCAGGGACTCCTTCGCTGCTCGCGGGCTCGCCGGGCGTGGTGGAGCGAGGGTCACCCTCGCTGCCTGCCACGCACCCAGGGACCCCCTCGCTCCCCCCGGGCCCGCTCCCCCCGGCCCCGCTCCCCCCGGGCGCGCTCACGAGGGCGGGAACAGGTCGTCCGGCGCGCTCGCCGGGCCGCGCAGGTGCACGAAGCACTCGGCGTCCAGCACGGGCTGGGCGAGGCCGTTCGAGAGCGCGAACACCGGGGGCTCACTGCCGTCGTCGTAGACCGCGATCTGCGTGGCGTGGGCGCGCAGCGCGGCGAGCTTGCGGATCCGTGCCCCGCCCAGCGGCACCCGGGTCGTGATCGTCGCGTCGGGCACCGTCGGCAGGTCCTCGACGGGCGGCACCGGCAGCCCCAGCCACGAGCGGCGGCGCAGCACCGCGAGCCCCGCCGCGACCTCGTCGTGGGCCGCGGCGGTGGCGGCGACGGTGATCTCGGTGGCGTCCGGGTCGACGGTCTCCATCGCGGCGATGGTGATGTCGTGGGCGCGCACGTGGGCGGGGTGGCCGTAGCCGCCGTGCGCGTCGTAGGTGACGACCACCTGCGGCCGGACCTCGCGCAGCACCTCCACCAGGGACGCGACCTGCGCGTCGAACCCGTCCGGACCCGCGAACGAGCCCGGCGCGATCACCGACGGCGCGGCGGCGAGGATGCCCTCGCCCACGCGCTCCATCCCCGAGTCCTGCCACGTCCCGGCGCCGGCGAGCCAACGGTGGTCGGTGACGCCCAGCGCCGCGCACGCCTTCGCGAGCTCGCCCTCGCGGTGCTCCCCCAGCGCCGGGCCGGTGAGGTGCGCCAGCTCGGGCGGGATCACCTCGCCCTGCTCGCCGCGGTTGCACGTCACGAGCGTCACCGGCACGCCCGCCGCGGTCGCGAGGGCCATCACGCCGCCACAGGTGATCGTCTCGTCGTCCGGGTGGGCGTGGACGAGCAGCAGCGGACCGGGGCTCACGAGCACGTGACCGTAGGTGCTCGGCGCGGTGGGCGCGGCCACCGGGTATGACGTCACAGCGCCCGAGCGGGAGGAGAGCGGTGACGGAGCTGCACTGGTCGGTGTCCTGGGAGACCGACCTCGACGACGCGGACCACGCACCGCTGACCGCTCTCCTGGCGCGGGCCTACCCAGGTGAGGCGCACCGCCTGGTCGGTGAGCGCAGCTGGACCGGCGCGCGCCCCGAGCTGCGCGTGGTCGCCCGCGACGGCGGCGCCCCCGTCGCCCACGCCGGGATCATCCGGCGGTTCCTGCGCGCCGACCCGCAGCACGGCCCGGGTCGCGACGTCCTCGTCGGCCACGTCGGCCTCGTCGCCGTCGACCCCGACCAGCACCGCGGCGGCGTCGGCCGCGCGCTGATGGCGCAGGTCGTCGACACCCTCGTGGGCCTCGACGTCCCGTTCGGCTTCCTGACCTGCGGCCCCGACGTCGAGGGCTTCTACCGCGCCGTGGGCTGGACGCGCCTGGCCGACGTCGCGGTGCGCATGGTCGACATCGACGACCGGGTCGTCACCGACCACGACCCGGCGATGGTGCACCCGGCGGGCCGCCCGCTGACGGACTGGCCCGCCGCGCGCCTGCTCGCCCAGGACGGCCGAGGGATCTAGCGCCTCGCAGGGTCGAAGTGCAGTGGTCGAAGTACCGATACGGACACTCGTCGTCAGCGACGGGACTTCGCAGACACGGGCGCGCTACTCCACGCGCACCAGGTGCGGGGGCTCGGCGAAGTGGCAGGCCGCGGGGTGGTCGGTCGACGGGCGCACCTCGAGCGCCGGCGGGTCCTCCGCGCACACCGGCGCCGCCTTGGGGCAGCGCGTGCGGAACCGGCAGCCCGAGGGCGGGTCCGCCGGGCTCGGGACGTCGCCCTCCAGCCGGACCGCCTCGCGCCGCCCGCGCAGCGACGGGTCGGGCACCGGCACCGACGACAGCAGCGCCTGCGTGTACGGGTGCGACGCCCGTGTGTAGATCTCCTCGGCGGTCCCGGTCTCGACGATCGAGCCGAGGTACATCACCGCGACGCGGTCGCAGAGGTGGCGCACGACGCCCAGGTCGTGGGCGATGAACAGGTACGCCAGGCCGAACTCGCGCTGCAGGTCGGAGAGCAGGTTGAGCACCTGCGCCTGGATCGACACGTCGAGCGCGGACACCGGCTCGTCGCACACGATGACCTTGGGCCGCAGCGCCAGCGCCCGCGCGATCCCGATGCGCTGGCGCTGGCCGCCGGAGAACTGGTGCGGGTAGCGGCGGATGTGCTCCGGGTTGAGCCCGACGACCTCGAGCAGCTCCTGCACCCGCCGCTGCCGGTCGCTCTTCGGGGCCACCTCGGGGTGGATGTCGAAGGGCTCGCCGACGATGTCGCCGACCGTCTTGCGCGGGTTCAGCGACGTGTAGGGGTCCTGCAGGACGATCTGCATGTCCCGGCGCCAGGCGGTCAGCGCCGCGCCGCGCTTGGCGAACAGGTCCTCGCCCTCGAACGTCGCGGTCCCGCTCGTCGGCGGGGTGAGGCGCATGAGCACCTGGGCCAGCGTCGACTTGCCGCAGCCCGACTCCCCGACCACCCCGAGCGTCTCGCCGGGGTACAGGTCCAGCGACACCCCGTCGACGGCGCGGACCTGGCCGACGGTCCGGCGGAACACCACGCCGCGGGTCACGGGGAAGTGCTTGACGAGGTCGCGCACGGCCAGGACGGGCTCGCTCACCGGCTGATCACCTCCTGTGTCGCCGGGCGGTCGGGTCCCTCGGCGGCGAAGCGCTCGGCGAAGTGGCAGGCGGCCCGGTGGCCGGCACCGATCTCCCGCAGCGGCGGCACCTCGTCGGTGCACACGTCCACCGCGTACGCGCAGCGCGGGTGGAACGGGCAGCCGTTCGGGATCGCCGACAGGCTCGGCGGCAGGCCCGGGATGGGGCGCAGCGGGGCCCCGGCCCCACGACCCAGGTCGTCGACGCGCGGCACCGAGTCCATGAGCCCGCGGGTGTACGGGTGCGCGGGGTGCGCGTAGAGCGACGCGGCGTCGGTCTGCTCGACGATCCGCCCGGCGTACATCACCGCGATCCGGTCGGCGACCTCGGCGACCACCCCGAGGTCGTGGGTGATGAGGATCAGGCCCATCCCCCGCTCCCGGCGCAGCTCGTCGAGCAGCTCCATGATCTGCGCCTGCACGGTGACGTCGAGCGCCGTGGTCGGCTCGTCGGCGATCAGCAGCTCCGGGTCGAGCGCCAGCGACATCGCGATCATCGCGCGCTGGCGCATGCCGCCGGAGAACTGGTGCGGGTACTCCTTGACCCGCTGGGCCGCGCTCGGGATCCGCACGAGGTCGAGCATCTCGACGGCCCGCGCCATCGCGTCCCGGCGCGACATCCCGCGGCGGAACCGGAACTGCTCGGCGATCTGGAAGCCCACCGTGTAGACGGGGTTCAGTGCCGAGAGCGCGTCCTGGAAGATCATCGCCATCGACTCGCCGCGCAGCAGCCGGCGGCGCTCGGGGGCCGCGCCGAGCAGTTCCTCGCCGCGGAAGCGCACCGCACCGCCGGTGATCCGGCCGGGCGGGGTGTCGAGGATGCCCATCACCGTCTGCGCGGTGACGCTCTTGCCGGAGCCGGACTCGCCGAGCACGGCGAGGGTCTCGCCCTCGTCGACGTGGTAGCTCACGCCGTTGAGCACCGACGCGGTCTCGGGGCCGGTGCCGAACTCCACGCGGAGGTCGTCGACCTCGAGCAACGGAGCAGCCATCAGCGTCCCCTCGGGTCGAAGGCGTCGCGCACGGCGTCGCCGAGCATGACGAAGGCGAGCACCGCGACGACGAGGAAGGCGGCCGGGAAGAACAGCGCCTGGGGGATGTCGGCGACGCGCTCCTGCGCCTCGGAGATCATCACACCCCAGGACACCACGGGGTCGCGCAGGCCGATCCCCAGGAACGACAGCGTCGCCTCGGCGCCGATGAACACCCCGAACTGGATGGTGGCGAACACCAGCACCGGGGCCAGGGTGTTCGGCAGGATGTGCCGGCCCACGATGCGCCACGGCCCGGCCCCGAGGGCGCGGGCGGCCTTGACGTAGTCCTGCTGGGTCGCCTCCAGCGCCGCCGCCCGCATGATGCGCATGGCCAGCGGCCAGGACAGGACGACGATCGTCAGCACGACCTGGGTGATGATGCGGACCTCGCCGACGATCTGCCCGGGCTTGTTGAACGTCGTGAGGATGACGATGCCGCCGAGGATGAACGGCAGGCCCGCGAACACCTCGGCGAACCGCGAGATCAGGCTGTCGCCCCAGCCGCCGACGTAGCCCGCGGCGAGCCCGGCCAGCGACCCGAGGACGACCGTGCCCAGGCTCGCGAGCAGCCCCACGGTCAGCGTGGGGGCGGCGCCGTGGATGGCGCGCGCGTAGATGTCGTGGCCCTGGAGGTCCCGGCCGAAGATCGCGTCCGGGGACGGGTCCGCCCCGGAGAGGGCGAGGTCGGCGGCCTGCGGGTCCACCGAGGTGAACAGCGACGGGAACAGCGCCATCAGGAGCAGGACCCCGATGAGCGCCGAGGCGATCCAGAACAGGGGGCGGCGGCGCAGCTGGGCCCACCCGTCGGCCCACAGCCCGCCCGTGTGCTCGGTGCCCGCGCCGGTCCCCTCGGGCGCGGCGGCCCCCGCGGGGCGGACGCCCGGTGCGGTCTCAGTCATAGCGGATCCTCGGGTCGAGCACGGCGTAGAGCAGGTCGACGAGCAGGTTCGCCAGCAGGAAGACGATGACGAGCAGGGCGACGATGCCGACGACGGTGGCGATGTCCTGCTGCTGGATCCCGCGGAACACCAGGCCGCCGATGCCCCGGATGTTGAACACGCCCTCGGTGACGATGGCCCCGCCCATCAGCGCGCCGATGTCGTAGCCGAGGAAGGTCACCACCGGGATCAGGGAGTTGCGCAGCATGTGCACCCCGACCACCCGACGTCGCGGGAGACCTTTCGCGATCGCGGTGCGGACGAAGTCGGCGCGCTTGTTCTCCACGAGGCTCGTGCGCATCAGCCGCGCCACGTAGGCCATCGACAGGCTCCCCAGCACGAACCCGGGGACGAGGAGCTGCCCGAGCGTCGGGTCCGCGGGGACCGAGGTCCGGATCCACCCCAGCTCCACCCCGAGCACCTGGCGCAGGACCAGGCCGGTGACGAACACGGGCAGCGCGATGAGGACCAGGGTCGAGACCAGCACGAGGTTGTCGACGAAGCCGCGCCCCCGCAGCCCGGTGAGCACCCCGGCGGTGATGCCGATGAGGGCCTCGATCACCACGGCCACCAGGGCGAGCTGGATCGTCACCGGATAGGCGGTGGCGATGAGGGTCGACACCTCGGTACCGGAGAAGGTCTGGCCGAAGTCCCCGGTCAGCAGGGCACCCAGGTACTTGAGGTACTGCACGATCAACGGGTCGTCGAGGTTGTAGCGCTCGGTCATCTGGGCGACGTAGGAGGCGGAGCACTCCCGCTGCCCGCACTTGCCCGCGAACGGGTCGTCGGACAGGCCCCAGACCAGGAAGTAGACGATGAACGTCGTCCCGAGGAAGACCGGGACGAGCTGCAGCAGGCGCCGCAGGGTGTAGCGGCCCACGGGCGTCCTCCTTCAGGGCCCGACCCGGACCCCGCGACCGTACGTCGGTGACGGTCGCAGGGCTCGGTGGTGGTGGTCGGCTCCGGAGGGGATCAGCCCTGCGGGTTGAGCCGGTAGGTCGCGGTGTCCTGCCGGTTCAGCGGGTTGTGCTCGGCCTCGGCCACCCGCGCGGAATTGCCGTAGATCACCGGGCGGCTCCACAGCGGGATGTTGGGCATGTCGTTGAGCACGAGCCGCTCGGCCGCCGCGTAGCCCTGGTCGGCGGACGCGATGTCCGGGGCCTGGTCGGCCTGGCTCAGCGCGGCGTCCACGGCGGGGTTCGAGTAGCCGTAGTCGTTCGTCGACGCGTCGGTGCGGTAGAGCTGGGTCAGGAACGTCTCGATGCTCGGGTAGTCGCCCTGCCAGCCGTTGCGGAACAGGCCGGTGAACCCGCGGTCGTTGGCCAGCCGCCGCTGCTCGGAGAACGACGGCACCGGGGTGTAGCGGGCGTCGATGCCGAGGGTCTGGCGGATGCTGTTGGCCACGGCCTGCATGTACGGGTCGTGCCCGCCGTCGGAGTTGGCGGTCAGCGTCAGCGGGCCCTGGAAGCCCCCGGCCTGGGCGAGCAGCTGCTGCGCCCGCTGCGGGTTGAAGGTGCAGAACTCGCCGCACTGGTTCGGCACGAAGCCCTCGGCGGCCGACGTCGCGTAGCCCGTGGCCGGCCGGTACACGCCGCCGAAGATCTGGTTGACGATCGCCTGCCGGTCGATGGCCATCGAGATGGCCTTGCGCAGGTCGGGGTTCGCGAAGCGCGGGTCGTAGAGCGGGAAGCCGAGCGAGTCGGTGACCAGGCCCTCCTTCTGGTGGGCCCCGCCGCCGAGGTCGGTGCGCCAGCGGTCGCCGGCCAGCGCGGCGCTGGGCATCGCGCGGATGTGGTCGAGGTTGCCGGAGACGACGTCGTCGTAGGCGGTCTGGATCTCGGAGTAGACGCGGAACTCCAGGCGCTGGGCCTGCGGCCGCACCGAGCCCGCGTACTGGTCGTTGCGCACCAGCGTCAGGCTCTGGTTCGGCGTGCGGGACTCGAAGCGGAACTCGCCGTTGCCCACCGGGGCGGCCTCGTAGCCGGCGCGGTCGGTGAAGAACTTCTGCGGCAGCGGGTAGTACGCGGAGTACCCGAGCGTCAGCGGGAAGATCGT
This sequence comes from Actinomycetospora straminea, assembly GCF_028737255.1. GTDB lineage: Bacteria > Actinomycetota > Actinomycetes > Mycobacteriales > Pseudonocardiaceae > Actinomycetospora > Actinomycetospora straminea. Next base: position 38,735 of record NZ_JAQZAN010000001.1, read on the forward strand.
GAACGGCGCCGTGAGCGCCACCGTGAACGTCTGCGGGTCGACGACGCGCAGGCCGCGCATGGTCGGCGCGGTCGGGGCCTCGGTGGAGACCTCGTCGTACCCGTCGATCTTCTCCATGAACGACTGCGCCTCGGCCGCGTTGGGGCCGTAGGCGGTCCAGTTCCAGGAGTCGACGAAGCTCTGCGCCGTCACCGGGGTGCCGTCGTGGAACGTCCAGCCCGGCTCGATCCGGATGGTGAAGTTCCGGTTGTCGGTCGTGGTGATCGACTCCGCGACCTCGTTGCTCGGGTCGGCGGTGTTCACGTCGTACTTCACCAGCCCGGCGAACAGCGCGTCGATGACGTCGCCGCCGTTCTGCTCGGTGGTGTTGCCCGGGATCAACGGGTTCTCGGGCTCGCCCCACTCGATGCCGATCGTCTGGGCGGCCTGGTCGTCGCCGCCCCCTCCCCCGCCGCACGCGGTGGCGAGCAGCGCCACGGCCAGCGCGGCGGCCACGGCGGTGACCAGGCGGCGCATCGACAACGTTCCTCCTCGGGGGTCCAGGGGGACCGGTCGCTCGCGCGGTGCGATCGCGTCGTCACCGGGCGTCACTCGGTCGCGGGTGACCTTAGCGTTCACCAAGGAGCCCGCAAGATTTCTCGGGAACGTTCACGTGAACCGTCCCGGACGCGGTCGCGCGGTGGGGTCAGTTGATGCCGTCGTCCCCGCGCTGGGTCGCGGGCGGCGGGGTCCAGCGGTCGGCGCCGGCGAACGGGCTCTCGGTCAGCGGCGGGAGGACGACGTCGGCCCGGTCGGTGGGTCCGACCAGCACCGACGCGGCCTGGAAGAGCGGGATCGTCGGCAGCGACGACCACAGCGACGGCTCGGCGAGCGCCAGGGCCGTGTCCGGGGAGACGGCGCCGGACGAGGCCGCGTCGAGCAGCGACTGCAGCGCCGGGTCGCAGAACCCCGACGGCGTCAGGGCCTCGGAGGCCTGGGGCTCGGCGAGCTCTTCGGTGAGCTCGTCGACCTCGCCGGCGTCGGGGGTCGTCGCCGCCGTGGAGGGACCCGCGGCGTCGGTGGACGTCGGCGCGGCGCCGGTCGCCGACGCGGGCGGCGCGGCGCTGGTCGGCGGGGACGTGCTGGTCGGCGCGGCGGCGGTGCTCGGCGGGGCGGCGGTCGCGCCGGGGGCCGCCGGCGTGGTCGGCGTCAGGTCGGCGGCGAGCGCGACGCCGGGATCGGTGCCGGTGCGCCCGGACGTCGCCGGGGCCCGACCGCCGGGGCAGCCGACGACCGAGGCGAGGTCGGCGATCGGGTCGCCGCCGATCGGCAGGGCCTGCACGGCGACGTCGGCGACGGCGAGGTCGGACGGCGAGTTCGGGGTCGGCGGCACCGTCGTGGTCGTCGACGTGGTGCTGCCGGGCCTCGGAGTGCTGCTCGTGGTGCCGTTCGTGGTGCCGCCGCCCGGGGTCGGGGTCGGGGTGGTCGCGAGCAACGCCCCGGCCGGCGGGCCGGTGGTGGTCGTGGACGCCGGGCCGCGGCCGGGCGAGAAGCCGGCGGTGCCGCCGTCGGCCACGACCACCGAGGCGATCCCGGCCGCGCGCAGCTGGGTGCCCAGCGTCGCGATCAGCCGCCCGTACGGCGCGACCTGCGGCGGGGCGGCGAGGCGCAGGATCAGCGGCTGCCCGCCGCGCTCCCACGTGCCGTCCGCGCCGCGGGTGTAGCCGGCCTCGGTGAGCAGCCGCGCGGTCTCCTCGAGGTCCTGGCGGGCCGCGGGCGAGTCGGCCGGCAGGGTGGCGCGGTAGTCGGGCTCCGACGGCGCGCGGCCGAAGGCGTCGGCGGGCAGCGTGGCCGCGGGCCCGCCGTCGGTGCCCACGGAGCGCAGCGCGGAGCGGTCGGTCGCGGCGGCCACCGCGCGCCGGACCCGCAGGTCGGCGAGCGGCCCGTCGTCGCTGCGCAGCACGAGCTGCACCAGGGCGGGCTCGGGCAGCGTGCGCACGGTCAGGCCCGCGCCCGCGGTCCGCAGCGCGGCGAGGTCGTCGGCGCCGGCGCGGAACTGGGTGGCCTGCACGTCGCCGGAGCGGACCCGGTCGATCAGCGACGACGCCTCGGCGGCCTGGAAGACGACCTCGTCGGGGACCGCCGGCGTGCCCCAGAAGCGGTCGTTGCGGGCGAGGGTGACCTGCCCGCGGATGCGGTCGACGACGCGGACCACGAACGGCCCGGCCGAGACCGGGATGCTGTCGGTGAGCGCGCCGCCCCACGACCCGGGCGCGTCCTTGAGCAGGTGCGCGGGCAGCAGGTGGTCGAAGAGCGTCGGCCAGGCCGGGTAGGGCCGGTCGAAGACGACGTCGACGGCCTTGCCGCCCGCGCGGGAGCGCACGTCGCTGATCGCGCGGTAGCCGGCCGCGCCCACCACGCCGGGCTGGCTGCGCATCTGCTGCCACAGGTAGACGAAGTCCTCGGCCGCGACCGGCGCGTTGTCCGACCAGCTCGCCGCCGGCGCGATCTCGTAGGAGACGGTGAACGGCTCGGTCTCCGTGACGCGCGCCGAGGTCACGACCGCGGTGTCCAGGCGCGGCTCCCCGTCGGGGCCGGGGCGGAACGCCGACGGGAGCACGAGCGCCGCCATCGCGCGCGAGAGCGGGGTGTCGTCGGCGACGCGGTGGGGGTTGAAGCCGACCCCGAGGTCGTCGACGCCGATGCGCAGCTCGCTGGGGTCGGGCTCGAGCTGCGGGGTCGGGGCGGGCGCGGGCGTCGGCACCTGGCCGACGACGGGCGGGGGCGCGCCGGTGCACCCCGCCAGGACCGCGAGGGCGACCAGGAGGGCCGGGAGGACTCCGACGGCACGTCGGGGACCGCTCACGCCGGCGCCGGCCCTTCTGCCTCGGGGGTGCTGCTCCTGGTCGACCCGGTCGGCGACACCGGCCGTACCGGGATCCTCATCGTGACACGGTCGCCCGGGGCGGGGTCCGAGGGGTCTGGTCCGGGCGGCGGAGCGGAGGTTAGCCTCACCTCATGGGGAAGGGCGGGAAGGTCGGCAAGGAGCCGAAGCCCCCGAAGGTGCCGCTCCACCTCGCCCACCTCGCGCACGCCGCGCCGCTCACCGGGGCCAAGAAGATCAAGAAGAAGTGCTGCCGGTCGTCGCCGCGCTGCAAGGGCTGCCCGGTGCTGCTGCTCCAGGCCGCGCGCCTGTCCGAGGCCGGCCTCTCCGGCAAGGACCTCAAGAAGGCGCTGAAGAAGGCCCGGGCGGCCTGAGGAGGTCCGCGAGCGCCGGGAGGACGGCGCGGTCGGAGTCCAGCCAGTCGACGTCGTCGAGCTCGTCGGGACCCAGCCACCGCAGCGCGTCGTGCTCGAGCGCCGTCGGCTCCCCCGCGCTCGCGCACACCCGGATGCGCAGCACCCGCTCCCCCGGCAGCGGCACCTCGGGGCCGAGCCGGTCGCCGACGACGACGGCGAGGGCCAGCTCCTCGTGCAGCTCGCGCGCGAGCGCCGTGGCCTCGTCCTCGCCCGGCTCGACCGCGCCCCCGGGCAGCTCCCAGCGCCCGGCCGCGGCGGCGGGGCGGGTGCGCCGGGCCGCGAGCACCCGCCCGTCCCGGACGAGCGCGGCCCCGACGACGATCCGCTCCACGGTCACGAGTGTGCGGGGCACGGCGCGCGTGCCAGGATCCGGGCATGGCTGAGCTCCTGGGAGAGGACGCGATCGCGCAGGCCCTCGACGGCCTGCCCGGCTGGCAGCGCGAGGACGAGGCGACGATCGTGCGCTTCGCGAAGCTGCCGAGCTTCCGCGAGGCGATCGCGACCGTCGGCGAGGTCGCCGACCTCGCCGAGGAGGCCGACCACCACCCGGACATGGACATCCGCTTCAACAGCCTCAAGTTCAAGCTGTCGACGCACTCCGAGGGCGGGCTCACCGCCAAGGACACCGACCTCGCCGCGCAGATCTCCTCGGTGCTCGACCGCCGCGGCGCCTCCTGAGCACCTCCCCCGGCGACTCGCTGTGGTCGCCGCCGTTCGTCGCGGTCCTCGCCGCCACCGTGCTCGCCTTCGGCGGGTACGCGCTGCTCCTGCCCGTGGTGCCGGTGCACGCGGCCGCGGGCGGGGCGAGCCCGGCGGCCGCGGGCGCGACGACGGGCGTGTTCATGGCGGCCACGGTCGCCACGCAGCTGACGGTGCCCGCCGTGCTGCGCCGGGTCGGTCCGCGCGCGGCGATGATCACCGGCATGCTCGCGATGGGCGTCCCGGCGGTGCTGCTCGCGGTGACGGCGGCGCTGCCGGTCCTGCTCGCGGTGGCAGTGGTGCGCGGGGTCGGGTTCGGTCTCGTCACGGTGATCGGGGCCGCGCTCACCGCCGACCTCGCGCCGGAGGGTCGCCGCGGGCGGGCCATCGGGCTCTACGGCGTCGCGGTCGGCCTCCCGCAGCTCGTGCTGCTCAGCGGCGGCGTGTGGGCCTACGAGGCGCTCGACGCGGCCGTGGTGCTGCTCGTGGGCGCCGCGCTGCCCGTCGTCGCGGCGCTGCTGTGCGGCCGCCTGCCGACCACCCGCGCGGCACCCCGCCGTCGCGCCGGCGGCCTGCCGGCGTCGATCGTCGTGGCGCCGTGGTCGGCGATGGTCGTGTCGGCGGCGGCCGCGGGCGGCGTCATCACCGTGCTGCCGCTGTGGACGCCGGGCACGGGATCGCCGACCGGGCTCGCCGGCGGCACCGCCACCGCCGCCGTCGCGCTCGCCGTCCTCACCGCGGGCCAGCTCGCCGGCCGCGGCCTCGCGGGCGAGCTCGCCGACCGGCCGGGCCGGCGGGTGCGGACGCCCGTCGTCACCGTCGTCGGCCTGCTGCTCGTCGCGGCCGGCGCCGGGGTGGTCGCCGCGGGCGGGACCAGCGCGGGCGCCGCGGTGCTCGCCGGCGCGGTGCTCGTGGGATTCGGGTTCGGGGCGGTGCAGAGCGACACCCTCATCGCCCTGTTCGCCCGCGCCGGCCCGGACCGCTCCGGCGCCGCGAGCACCTGGTGGAACACCGCCTACGACGCCGGCACGGGCCTCGGCGCGGCCGCCCTCGCCGCGGTGCTCGGGGCCGCCGGCGGCCCGGCGTCGTTCGTCGTCGCCGCCGCGGCCTGCCTGCTCGCCGTCCCGGTCGCGGTGGCGGGCGGCCGGGGTGGGCGCGGCTCCTGAGCGAGGGACACCTCCGCTCGCCCAGGAAGCGGGCGTGCGCGGGACGTTCCCCACCGATCACCGGAAGCTGTCGACCATCGGCGCGAACGCGCTGTCCATGTCCCAGAGGGGCTCGAAGGTGATGTTCACGACGTGGCCGTAGGTCTGCAGGTGGAACGCCTGGTAGCGGCCGAAGGCCTCGGGGTCGTCCGCCTCGACCAGGCAGTACCCACCCCAGGAGGTGCCGTAGGTGCCCCGGTGGGTGATGCCCTTCTCGACGTCACCCCAGTTCCCGTTCCGGGCGAGTGCCTTGAACCCCTCGGTCCACGCCTCGTCGATCGTCGCCTTGGGGCAGCCGTCACGGTAGGCGAACCGACACATGTAGACCTGTCCCATCTGACCCTCCTCAGCCGACGCGTGCCACCTTCAGTGTGACTTGGATCACTCGGTTCGGGAAGGTCTGCGGTCGACCTCGCGGGGGCGACGCATCGCCCGACCGGCCGTCGCCGATCACGCGCACGAGGTGGCGCGACCTCCCCTCGGGTGATCCCCGTGCGCGTTCGGGGGAGAGCACGTCGTCGCCGGTCACGAGCCCGATCCCGCCCGCGATGTCCGGCTGCCCGGGACGCGGGAGATCACCGGGGCGGGTGTGGCGGAGCGTGCTCGGAGGCCGGCGTGGTGAAGAAGGTGCTGCTCGCGGCGCTGCTCGGCGCCGTCGTCATGCTCGGGTCCGCGCAGGTCGGCTACCTGACGCCGGGCACGCTCTCCGACGCGACGACCACCGGCCGCCCGGACGCCGCGAGCCCCGACGCCGCGCCCGCCCCGACCCCCTCCGGCGCGGTCACGCCGGCGGCCCCGCCGGTCGCCCCGCCGCCCGCGGCGGCGCTCCCGGGCACCCCGCCGCCCGGCCTGGCCGGCACCCCGAGCACCGCGAACGCCGCCGTCGCCGACCCGCGCCCGGCGCGCACCACGGGCCGCCCGGCGTCCGGGGGCACCCGCGAGCGCACGCCGGCGCGCGGGACCGACGCCGGCGCGCGGGAGGAGGACCGCGACGATCCGCCGGCGCGCGCGGGTGGGTCCTCGGGCGGGTCGTCGGAGCGCCCCGCGAGCAGGCCGGACAGCGGCTCGTCCGGCGGCGTGCGCGCCACCGCCTGCCTCGAGCGCCTGCTCGACGGGACGTGCGTCCGGGTGGGTCTGGGCTGACCCGGCCTCAGCCCGCGGGCACCACCACGCGCACGACCGTGTCCTCGGCGCGCGCCCGGCGCTCCGCGTCGCGCACCGCGGCGATCGTGTCGTCGAGGAGCCCGACCAGCACGCGGTCGCGGGCCTCGGCGTCGAGGTCGGCCACGCGGGCGGCGACGAGCAGGTGTGCGCAGGCGTGGTTGACCGGCCCGACGTGCAGCAGAGTCGCGAGCCGCCCGCCGTCGCCGTTCTCGCCGCGTCCCCGGCGACGGGGCGCGGCGGCGGCGCGACGCTCGAGGCGGCGCTGCAGGCGGGGGAAGAAGCGGTTGCCCGGGTCGATCGCGAGGCCCGCGCGGGCGATCGTCGCGAGGACGATCGGGCGGACCTCGACGCCGGCCTCGCGGCCGAGACCGATCAGGGTGACCGCGCGGGTGGCCAGCTGCTGGCGCGTCGCCGACGACACGGCGTCGTTGACCTGCCAGGCCACCGCCGCGAGGGCGGGGTGGGTGCAGCGGGGCCGGTCGGTGAAGCGTTCACCGGCGAGCACGGAGACGTACTCCATGAGACAGCTGCCGGCTTCCGCGTCGCGGTGCGCGCCGGCCTCGAGGACGGGCAGGCCCTCCGGAGGGCGGGTCGACGTCATGGGAAGCTCCCTTCCCCGGCCCCGGGCCCTCGCGCCCGGTTCGGAGGCCCTACCGTAATCCGTTTTCGCCGCTTCGGCAGGGGGTCCGGACGAGCGAATCGCCGGGCTGCAGCCGCCCGGGGGCGATCAGTGGTCCGAACCGATGACCGTGGTCGCGGTGAGCGCGGCCAGCACCGACGCCACGGTCGGCGACACGAGCCGGCGGATGTCCTGCGCGACCCCGAGCGTCACGTGCCGGCCGTCGGCGATGGCCCGCGCGCGGCGGGACGCGCGGGTGAGGTCGGCCGGGCTGAGGTCGCGCACGCGGCGCCCGTGGTGCAGGAGGACGACGAGCATCGCGACCGCCTCGTCGGGGTCCTCCCCGTCCAGGACGGCCCGCACCGCGGATCGGTCGTGGTGCAGTGCCTCGACCTCGTGCACGCGCAGCGCCGACCCGAACACCGGCATCGCGAGGTACCCGAACACCCGTCGCGGCTCGCGCCCGGCCAGGCCCCGCTCGACGAGGCGGTCCATCGTGCGGCGGATCATCTGCGCCCCGCGCGCGCCCGTCACCGCGTGCTGGAGGTCGGCCTTCGCGCCGCCGTGGGCGAGCAGGCCGTCGACGACCCACGCCAGCAGCGGGTCGTGCACCTCGACCGGCCCGCGCCGGTACGCCGTCCCCGCGTCGAGCAGGGACGCGTCGAGCAGCAGCTCCACCATCGCGGCCGCGACGAGCAGGCCCGCGGGCTCGGTCAACGTCGAGACGGGCCGGCCGTGGTCGTCGCCGAGGACCCACGCCACCCGCTCGGGCAGCGTCAGGTCCGCGGTCCGGGACGACCACCGATCGGAGCGCACGGAGACAGACTAGGCAGGATCGTCCCCCACCCGAGCGAGCAGTCCCCGGACGGCGGCACACGGCGTCGAACGGTGCGTCCGCCCGGGTCACACCGGTCGTCCGTGCGGCCGGAGGGCCGGTGGCGGGGCGTGAGGGGCTCGGCGGTGTCGGACCCGCGCGGCACACTCGTGGCCATGAGCACGACGCCGGTCGGGCACGCCCCGGATCCCGATCTCGAGCGCGCGCGGGCGGGCGACGACGCGGCGTTCGAGCGGCTCGTCGCGCCGCTGCGCCGCGAGCTGCACGCCCACTGCTACCGCATGCTCGGGTCGGTCCACGACGCCGACGACGCCCTGCAGGACGCCCTGGTGCGCGCCTGGCGGGCGATCGAGCGCTTCGAGGGCCGTCCGGACCGTCCGGGCGCGCTGCGGGCGTGGCTCCACACCGTCGCCACCAACGCGAGCCTCGACGTCGTCGCGCGACGCGGCCGCCGCGCGCTGCCGATGGATCTCGGGCCGTCGAGCGAGCAGCCCGGGGACGACCCGCCGCTCACCGAGGTGGCCTGGCTCGGGCCGTATCCGGACCTCCCGGACGCGACGGTCGAGGAGCGGGAGACGGTCGAGCTCGCGTTCGTCGCCGCGTTGCAGCACCTGCCCGGCAACCAGCGCGCGGCGCTGCTGCTGATGGAGGTCCTCGGCTTCTCCGCCGCCGAGGTCGCGTCGATGATGGCGACGACGACGGCGTCGGTGAACAGCGCGGTCCAGCGCGCCCGGGCCACGCTCGCCGCCAAGGTCGACGGGCCGAGCCAGCAGCGCACGCTGCGCACCCTGTCCGACGCGCAGCTCGCCGCGACCGTCGCGCGCTACACCGCCGCGCTCGAGGCCGGCGACGCCGAGACGCTGGTCGCCCTGCTCACCGCCGACGTCACGTGGGCCATGCCGCCGAACGCGGAGTGGTACCGGGGCACCGCGGCGGTCACCGCGTTCCTCGAGGCCGCGCCGCTGCGCACGCCGTGGCGCCACGTCCCCGCGCGCGCCAACGGTCAGCTCGCCGTCGGCTGCTACACGTGGGAGCCCGACGCCGCGCGCTGGCGGGGCATGGTGCTCGACGTGCTCACGCTCGCCCCGGACGGGCGGATCGCCGAGGTCACGGCGTTCATCGGCCCCGAGAACCTGGCGCTGGTCGGCCTGCCGGCGACGCTGCCGGCCGACACGCCGGTCACAGCTCCCGGATGATCTCCTCGGTGCGCTCCTCCGCCCGCGCGAGGAACGCGCCCATGTGGTCGAGCTCGGCGGGGTCCGCGTCCGCGAGCTCGGCGGCCAGGCGGGCGTTGAGCGGCTCGTAGAGCGCGCCGATCCGGGCGAGCGACGCCGGGTCGGGCTCGACGAGCACCCGACGCCGGTCGGCGGGGTCGGGCACCCGGTGCACGTGGCCCGCGGCGTGCAGGCGCTCGACCAGCCGCGATGCCGACCCCGTCGTGAGGTTCAGCCGCGCCGCGAGCGTCCCGGGCGTCGCCGGCCCGTGCCGGGCGAGCTCGTAGAGGCACTGCAGCTCGGTGACGCCGACGCCCAGGTGCGCCGCGACCATGCCGTTGAACTGCACCAGCCGCACGCTCCACGCCCCCAGCGCCGCCACGACCTCCTCGGGACGCACGGAACCTCCTCGCCATTTCGCTGCACTGTGCAGCTGATGTGTGTCACACTCGCTGTGTGACGCAGACATCTTCTCACGGGACCTGCCCGTTCGACCCCGGGGTCCGCCGGTGGGGCGCGCCGTACCCCGGGCGGGAGGCGCTGCGCGCGGCCGGCCCGGTGGTCGTCACCGAGGCCCCGGCGGGCGGACCGGTCGCCGTCGTCACCACCGCCGCACTCGCCCGGGCGGTCCTCGGCGACCCGCGCCTGGTCAAGGACACCGCCCTCGCGCCACCCACCTGGGACCCGCGCTCCGCCGGCCTCGAGCCCACCGCCGCGGACGCCCTGTCGCTGACCACCGCCGAGGGCGCGACCCACGCCGCCCTGCGCCGCGCCCACGCCCCCATGCTCTCCCCGCGCCGCATCCGCGCCCGGGCCGGCGCGATGCGCGACGCCGCCCGCGAGCTGCTCGGCGGGCTCGGCCGCCTCGGCGACACCGTCGACCTCACCGCCGACTTCACCACCCGCTACCCCCTCGTCGTCGTCGGCGACCTGCTCGGCGTGCCGCGCGGGATGCTCGACGACGCCGTCGAGGCCTGCCGGCGGATGTGGGGCGACGAGGCCGACGGGGCGGCGGCGATGGTGGGGTTCGCCCGCCTCGGCGCGGCCGCGATGGCGCACGACGGCCTGGCCCGCGAGCTGCGGGCACGCCTGCCCGCGGGCGTCACCGACGACCAGGTGCACTACCTGCTCTTCGCGCTGATCTTCGCCGGCCAGCTGACGACCGACGCTGCCCTCGGGTTCCTGCTGGCGCGGGTCCTCGTCGACGGTCCGCCGGAGGACACCGCCGCGCTGGTCGACGACGTCCTGCGCCGCGACCCACCCGCGCCGTTCACGCTGTGGCGGTTCGCCGCCGAGGACGTCGAGATCGCCGGCACCCCGCTGGCCGCGGGCACGCCCGTGCTCGTCGACCTCGCCGGCGTCGCCGACGACCCGGGCCCGAGCCTGGCGTTCGGCGCCGGCCCGCACGTGTGCGCGGGCGCCCACCTCGCGCGCGTCGAGCTCGCTGCGGCCGTCGACGTCCTCGTCACCGACTTCCCGGACGCCCGGCTCGCGGTCCCCGCCGACGAGCTGCGCCGTGTCGACCCGGGCGGTGTGGTGGGCAGCCGCCTCGCCGCCCTGCCCGTCACGGGCCTGCGGGCGCGGGACGGTTAGCCGTCAGGGCCGCCCGCCGTGGGGCACGTCGACCCGGGTGGCGAGCAGGACCGCCTCGCGCACCGGGCGCCGCTCGTGCTCGGCGAACGACGGGGCCGCGCAGGCGTAGAGCGTGCGCCCGTCGTCGCCGCCGAGCATGCAGGCGTAGACGCCGAGCCCGCCGGTGGGCCGCTCCTCGAGCACCTCGCCGCCCTCGGCGACGCGCAGGACCCGCTGGTGCAGGGCGTCGGCTACCCAGATCGCGCCCTCGGCGTCGCCGCCCATCCCGTCCGGGGCGACCGCGAGCCCGCCGAGCGCCTCGCCGACGTCCTCGGTGGCCGGTGGCGGGCCGAAGCGCGCCCAGTCCCGGCGCCGGGCCAGGCCGCCGTCGGCGGCGACGTCGAAGGCGGTCAGCCGCGCCCCGAACGTCTCGGCGACGACGAGCACCCGGTCGAACAGCACCATGCCGTTGGGGAAGAGCAGGTCGTCGGCGATGGTCGTCGGGGTGCCGTCGGGGTCGACGTAGGTCAGCGTCGTGCGGGCGAGCGGCGCGCCGGACATGAGGTCGAAGCCGAAGTTGCCGACGTACGCGCCGCCCCGGTCGTCGACGATCATGTCGTTGAGCACCGGCTCGACCAGGCCCGACAGGTCGGCGTGCTCGACCAGCGACCCGTCCTCCTCGCGGCGCAGGATGCGCCGGTCGCGCATGGAGACGATCAGCGCGCGGCCGTCGGGCAGGAAGCCCAGCCCGGACGGCTGCCCGGGCACCTGCGCCATCACCTCGTGGCCGCCGTCCGGGTCGATCGCCACGACCTTCTCGGTGTAGAAGTCCGAGACCCAGAGCCGGCCCTCGTGCCACCGCGGCCCCTCGAGGAACGACCAGCCGTCGGACACCACGTCGAAGTCCTGCTGTCCCACGGCTCCTCCTCGAGACCGGTGATCGTCCGTGCACGATCGAGCGTGTGGCACGGGCCGTCAAGGGCAGGTCGGCGGCAGGATGGCTCCGTGTCGACGGCGGTGGACCTCGCCCGGGCGAGGGTGGCGCGGGTCCGCGACGACCCGGAGGCGCGGCTCGCGCTCATGCATCGGCTCTACCGCGGGGACGACAGCACCTTCCTGCCCTACCGGCGCGGCGCGGTCGCCTTCACGCGGTGGCAGGTGCGCCGGGGCCTCCTCCGGCCGCCCGACGACCAGCGGCCGGGCAGCCCGTGGTGGCGAGCGGTCAACGAACGGCTGCTGCGTGACGGGTGGGAGGCGCGGGCGCTCGCCGACGGGCACGACCCGGCCGGCGGCACGGCGAGCGCGCTGCCCACCCTCGACTTCATCCGGCACCCGACAGCGCCCCGGTGGTACCGCGCGCACAACGCCAGCATCGTGACGGCCTTCCTGGAGCACCGCCACCTCGCCGAGCAGGAGAGCCGCACCGAGCGCTTCTTCATCGACCTCGTGCTCCTGCGGGTGCTGTACGCGCACGCGCTGGTGTCCGCGCCGCGGCTCGCGCTCGGCCGCCTCGCCCCGATCGCCCCGGTCCTCGGTGATCCCCGGGTGCGGATGACCGGTCTCTTCCTCGCGATCTCGCGGGTCCTCCCGGACACCTACCCCCTCGGCGACGACGTCGAGAGCTACGTCGCCGTCGAGAACCGGTGGGGCCGCCTGCTCGACGTCGGCGTGATCCAGCCCCGCCGGCGCGCGATCTACGACTGGTCAGCGTCCGAGCTCGGCGAGCCCGCGCTGCGCGACCTCCTCGCCGACGACGTGCCCTGCTACGCGTGGCCGCCGGACGACCGGGGGCCCTGGTTCCCGCCCCCGACCGTCCTCACGCGGCTGGCGCGCCGGGTGGTGCCGCCGCGGTGAGTCGTCAACCCCCGGGAGCTGCGAAGGCCCGCGACCCCGGCAACGTCCAGCTCGAGCTCTTCTTCATGGACCAGGGCTGATCGGGGCGGGCTCGGGCGTCAGGCCTCGGATCGGTCGGGCAGGGTCGCGGCGGCGCAGCGCACGAAGTCGGCGACGAGCGGGTGGCGCTCCCCGGCGCGGGTGGCGACGACGACGCGCACGGGGTCGACGCCGTCGAGGGGCACCGCCACGAGGTCGGGGCGCAGCCGCATGCCCGGGGTGCCGACGGCGATCGCCAGCGCCTCGCCGGCGGCCACCGTCTCGAACTTGTCCTCGAGGTCGGCGATGAGCGGGCCGTCGGGCGCGGGCCGCCCGCCGCGGTGCGCCTCGAGCAGCCAGAACGCGGTCCACGCGGGGTCGGCGCCGCGCACGCGGGGCAGCGGCTCGTCGGCGATGTCGTCGACGCCCACCGACTCCTTGCCCGCGAGCCGGTGGTCGCGCGGGACGACGACCACCCGGGGCTCGGCGTAGAGCTCGGTGACGTCGAGGCCGTCGGTGGCGAACGGCAGGCGCGAGACGACCGCGTCGACCTCGCGGTCGCGCAGGGCAGCCGCGGCGACGGTCATGTCGACGTGCCGGGCGAGCACCTCGGCGTCGGGGTGGCGCCGCCGCAGCGCGCGCACGGCCGGGGTGACGATCAGCCCGCTGATGTAGCCGACGGTGATCCGGCGGCTCGCGCCGGCGGCGCGGGCGTCGGCGCTCGCGCGCGCCGCGGCGGCGAGCAGCTCCCGCGCGCGGGGCAGGAACGCCTCGCCCGCGGCGGTGAGCCGGGTGCCGCGCGGCGTGCGGTCGAGCAGGCGCACCCCGAGGTCGTGCTCGAGGCGCCGGATCTGCCGGCTCAGCGACGGCTGGGCGATGCGCAGTTCCTCGGCGGCGCGCCCGAAGTGCTGGTGCGCGGCGACCACGGTGAAGTACCGCACCACGCGCAGCTCGAGGTCGCCCACGGGCTCAACCTACGCGGTGAGCTGTGGTGATGCCTGCGAGGCATCGGGGCGTGCGGGACGGGTCTTGGATCCCGCGGGGCCCGCGGGCCGACGGTGGTCGTGCCGGGCCGCACGGTCCGGTGGTTCCTCCTCGGGAGTGCGTGATGAAGGTTTTCGTGACGGGTGCGACGGGCTTCGTCGGGAGCGCCGTCGTCGACGAGCTGGTCGCCGCGGGCCACGAGGTGGTCGGCCTGGCACGGTCGGACGCCGGCGCCGCCGCGGTGACGGCGGCAGGCGCGCAGGTGCGCCGGGGCGACCTCGCCGACCTCGACGGGCTGCGCGAGGCCGCCGCGGCGGCGGACGCGGTGGTGCACACCGCGTTCGTGCACGACTTCGCGGCGTTCGCGGCGTCCGCCGAGACCGACCGGCGCGCCATCGAGGCGCTCGGCGGAGCGCTGGTCGGCTCCGACCGGCCGCTGGTGGTCAGCGCGGGCACCGCCGGCCTCGCGGTCGGCCGGCTCGCCACCGAGGACGACGTCCCGGGCGAGGGGTCGCCGCGGGTGTCCGAGCAGACGGCGCTGGCGTTCGCCGACCGGGGCGTGCGCGCGATCGCGCTGCGCCTGCCGCCGTCGGTGCACGGCGAGGGCGACCACGGGTTCGTCCCGCACACCATCGACATCGCCCGCGCGGCCGGGGTGTCGGGCCACCCGGGCGACGGGTCGCAGCGCTGGCCCTCGGTGCACCGCCGCGACGCCGCGCGGGCCTACCGCCTCGCGATCGAGTCCGCGCCGGCCGGTACGCGCCTGCACGCCGTCCACGACGAGGGCGTGCCGGTCCGCGCGATCGCCGAGGTCATCGGCCGCCACCTCGACGTCCCCGTCGCGGCGATCCCCGCCGAGCGGGTCGAGGAGCACTTCGGCTGGATCGGGATGTTCCTCGGGCTCGACATGGCCGCGACCGGCGCGCGGACGCGCGAGCTCCTGGGCTGGACACCGACCGAGGTCGGGCTCCTCGCCGACCTCGAGGCCGGCCACTACTTCCGCGAGACCGCCACGAGCGCGATGCGGGGCTGATCACCCGGCTCGCACGGTCGTCCCTGCTGACCGTGCGGGCCAGGGTGATCCACGGGAATGGCCGGCGACCACCGGCCGTTCGTTGAAACGTGAAGCGCATCGGGTTCCTGTCCTTCGGGCACTGGTCGCCGTCCCCGCAGTCGCAGGTGCGGTCGGGGGCCGACGCCCTGCTGCAGTCGATCGAGCTGGCCGTGGCCGCCGAGGAGCTCGGGGCCGACGGCGCCTACTTCCGCGTGCACCACTTCGCACGCCAGCTCGCCGCGCCGTTCCCGCTGCTCGCCGCGGCCGCCGCGAGGACGAGCCGGATCGAGCTCGGCACCGGCGTGATCGACATGCGCTACGAGAACCCGCTGTACATGGCCGAGGACGCGGGCGCCGCCGACCTCATCTCGGGCGGGCGCCTGCAGCTCGGCATCAGCCGCGGCTCGCCCGAGCAGGTCATCGACGGCTACCGCTACTTCGGCTACGTCCCGCCCGAGGGCCAGACCGACGCCGAGATGGCGCGCAACCACACCGCGCTCCTCCTCGACGTGCTCCGGGGCGAGGGGTTCGCGCAGCCCAACCCGCGCCCGATGTTCGCCAACCCGCCCGGCCTGCTGCGCCTCGAGCCGCACGCGCCGGGCCTGCGCGACCGCATCTGGTGGGGTGCGGGCAGCCGCGCGACCGCCGAGTGGGCCGGCGAGCAGGGCATGAACCTCATGAGCTCGACGCTGCTCACCGAGGACACCGGCGTGCCGTTCCACCGCCTGCAGGCCGAGCAGATCCAGCGGTTCCGCGACGCCTGGGCCGCCGCGGGCCACGACCGCGAGCCCCGCGTCTCGGTGAGCCGCAGCATCTTCCCGATCGTCAGCGACCTCGACCGCCAGCTCTTCTGGCGCGAGCGCCACTCGACCGACCAGGTCGGTCACCTCGACGGCGGCGACGCCCGCTTCGGCAAGACCTACGCCGGCGAGCCCGACAAGCTCGTCGCCGAGCTGGCCGAGGACGAGGCCATCGCGGCGGCCGACACGCTGCTGCTCACGGTGCCCAACCAGCTCGGGGTGGACTACAACGCGCACGTCGTCGAGAGCGTGCTGACCCACCTCGCGCCGGAGCTCGGCTGGCGCTGACCCGGAGCACGACGACGAGTTCCGTCGCACCGACCATCGTCACCCGCGCGGTGACGGGATGTCGTCGACGGGGGGCACCAGCGTCGTCAGCTCGGGCAGCTCCTGCGCCAGACCCTCGTCGAGGGTGGCCAGCCTCGCGTCGCGACCTCCGCTCGCCGCCAGGCCGGCGAGATAGGCATCCGTCACCTGGCGGTGTCCGCGCACGCGGTCGAGGGGCGCGTCCGCGTAGGACAGCGCATCCGCCCAGAACTCACATCCCGGGAGGGCGTGCAGGGCCCGCAACACGGCCGTCGCCACCGACGGCATCTCGCCGGCCCGGATCAGGAACCTGACGAGCGCCCCCTCGACGACGGGGCAGACCGCGAATCGCTCGATCCCGGCGGCCCACCGCGAGGCCCGGTCGTGGTGCTCGTGCTCCGCCACCGTGAGCGCGATCAGGACGTTCGCGTCGAGGAGGTAGGTGGTCACTCCTCGTCCTGGGTGACCGCCACGTCTTCGGCGGTGACTCGGCGACCGATACTGACCACCGGGAATCCCGACCTCTCGTCGACGCCGATCGCGGCCGGCTCACCGAGCTGGATCAGGCCGCGGGCGGCGAGCTCCGCGACCACCGCCGAGAGCGAGACGCCCCGACGCTCGGCGATCTCCTTCGCCTGCCGATGTACGGCGGGCGGCAGGTCGACGGTGGTCCGCATGCTCGCATCGTAGCTGCATCAGTCGCGATGCACGGGCGCCTCACACGTTGAAGCGGAACTCCACGACGTCGCCGTCCTGCATCACGTAGTCCTTGCCCTCCATGCGGACCTTGCCCGCGGTCTTCGCCGCGTTCATCGACCCGGCGGCCACGAGGTCGTCGTACGAGACGATCTCGGCCTTGATGAAGCCCTTCTGGAAGTCGGTGTGGATCACCCCGGCCGCCTCGGGCGCCGTGGCGCCGATCCGGATCGTCCAGGCCCGCGACTCCTTGGGCCCGGCCGTCAGGTAGGTCTGCAGGCCGAGGGTGCGGAACCCGGCGCGGGCCAGCGCGTCGAGACCCGGCTCGGGCTGGCCGATCGACTCGAGCAGCTCCTGCGCCGACTCGGCGTCGAGCTCGAGCAGCTCCGCCTCGACCTTCGCGTCGAGGAACACCGCCTCGGCCGGGGCGACCAGCTCGGCGAGCTCCTTGCGCCGCGCGTCGTCGGTCAGCACCGACTCGTCGGCGTTGAAGACGTAGAGGAACGGCTTCACCGTCATGAGGTTCAGCTCGCGCAGCCGCGGCGAGTCGAGGCCCGCCGAGAACAGCGTACGGCCCTCGTTCAGCACCGACTGCGCGTGCTGGATCTCGTCGACGGCGGCCTTGGTCTCCTTCTTGACCCGGGCCTCCTTCTCGAGGCGCGGGAGGGCCTTGTCGATCGTCTGCAGGTCGGCGAGGACGAGCTCGGTGGCGATCGTCTCGATGTCCGCGGCCGGGTCCACCCGCCCGTCGACGTGGACGACGTCGTCGTCGGCGAAGACGCGCACGACCTGGCAGATCGCGTCGGCCTCGCGGATGTTGGCGAGGAACTTGTTGCCCAGCCCGGCGCCCTCGCTGGCGCCCGCGACGATGCCGGCGATGTCGACGAACGACACCGTCGCCGGCACGACCTTCTCCGAGTGGAACATCGCCGCGAGCCGGTCGAGGCGCGGGTCGCGCAGGGGCACCACCCCGACGTTCGGCTCGATCGTGGCGAACGGGTAGTTCGCGGCGAGGACGTCGTTGCGGGTCAGGGCGTTGAACATCGTCGACTTGCCCACGTTGGGCAGGCCGACGATGCCGAGGGTCAAGCTCACGGGATCCCAGTCTGCCAGCGAGGGATCCGGACGGGCGCCGGCGGCGTCCAACCAGGGTGACGACACTTCTCACCCGGAGGCTCCCTTGTCCGCCATCGCCACGATCCCCACCCTGCTCGGCCCCTTCACGACGCTCGTCGACGACGAGGGCACCGTCCTCGCCTCGGGCTGGACCCACGACGTCGACGGCCTGCTCGCCCTCGTCCACGCCGAGCTGCGGCCCACCGACCCGACCCGGCGCGCCGAGCTCGGCGCCGTCACCGCCGCGGTCACGGCGTTCCACGCGGGCGACCCCGCGCCGGCGGCGTCGGTCCCCGTGCGCCAGATCAGCGGGCCGGCGACCACTGCGATCTGGACGGCGCTGCGGGCGGTGCCGGCGGGGGCGCCGACGACGTACGGCGAGCTCGCCGCGGCCGCCGGGCACCCGAACGGCCACCGCCTCGCGGCCCGCGCCTGCGTGCACAACGCCGCCACCCTCTTCGTGCCGTGCCACCGCGTCGTGCGCCGCGGCGGGGCGCTGGGCGGCTACCGCTGGGGCCTCGAGCTCAAGGACCGGCTGCTCGCGATGGAGAAGTCGTGGCTCCCGGAGGAGCCGGCGCTGTCGGGGGTGTGATCCATCCTTGCCGACCATGACCGTGGAGGGTGTGCTCGCCGGCCTCCTGCTGGGCCTCGTCCTGGGCGCGGCGATCGGCGCGTGGGTCGCGCTGCGCCTGGCCCGGGCGTGGCGGGACGCGGCGGTGTCGGACGCGGTGCGGCGGGCCGGCGCCGAGGTGGCGGCGGCGCGGGCCGAGCTCGACGCGGAACGGCGGGGCGCCGGCGAGCGCGAGCGGGCGATGGTGCCCGCGGTCCGCGCGGCGTCGTCGGACGCGCTGGACCGCGTGCTCGAGCCGGTGGCCGCCACGCTGCAGCGCATGGAGCGCCAGCTCGCCGGCGCGGAGCGCGAGCGGGAGGTCGCGTTCGCCTCGCTGCGCGAGCAGGTCGGGGCAGTGGCCACCAGCGCGCAGGGCGTCGCCGGCGAGACGCGGGCGCTGGCCGGGGCCCTGCGCGCCCCGCACGTGCGCGGGCGCTGGGGCGAGCTGCAGCTCGAGCGGGTCGTCGACCTCGCGGGCATGGTCGAGCACTGCGACTTCACCCGGCAGGCGCACGCGGCGGGCAGCGACGACGACGGCGCCCAGCGCCCCGACCTCGTCGTGCACCTCGCGGGCGGCAAGCAGGTGGTCGTCGACGCCAAGGTCCCGTTCGCGGCGTACGTCGAGTCGACCGAGGCCCGCGACGACGCCGCCCGCCGCGAGCGGGTGGCGGCGCACGCCAAGCAGGTCCGCGCGCACGTCGACGCGCTCGGCGCCAAGGCCTACTGGCGGCGCTTCGACCCGTCGCCGGAGTTCGTGGTGATGTTCGTGCCGGGCGAGGTGTTCCTCTCCGCGGCGCTCGAGGCCGACCCGGCGCTGCTCGAGCACGCGTTCGGCGCCGACGTCGTCATCGCGACGCCCACCACGCTCATGGCCCTGCTGCGCACCGTCGGCTACGCCTGGCGGCAGGAGGCGCTGGCGCACAACGCGGCGCAGGTGCACGCGCTGGGCCGCGAGCTGCACGGCCGGCTGGCGACGCTCTCGGGACACCTGACCCGCCTCGGCCGGTCCCTCGACGGCAGCGTGCGGTCGTTCAACGAGACGGTGAGCTCGCTGGAGTCGCGCGTGCTCGTCAGCGCCCGTCGGTTCGCGGACCTGTCGGTGACCAGCGCGGAGCTCGAGGGCCCGGATCAGGTCGAACGCCGCCCGCGGGCGCCCGCCGACGACGCCGGCACGACCGCGTAGGGCGTTCGGGTGGTCCACGTCACGGAGATCGCGGGGCGACGTGGCGGCCGGACGGAACGGCACACCCCGACCGCTAGCGTTGAGGGGTGACCAGTACACGGGAGGACGCCGGGACCGGGGCCGTCGGTCCCGGCGAGCGCTCCGTCGTCCGGTCACTGCGCGGGCTGCGGTGGTGGGGCTCGCTGGCGCTCGGCGCGGCGTTCACCGGCCTCGGCATCGCCGTCGACCTGCTGACCGCCGGCGAGCTCGGAGTCGTCTTCACCGCCTGCTTCGCCGCCGGCTGCATCCTCGCGACCGCGTGGGCGCGCCGCGACTCGCTGTTCGTCCCGCTCGTGCAGCCGCCGCTGCTGCTCGCGATCGGGGTGCCGGTGGTCGTCGCCGCCACCGGCTCGCTCCCCCGCTCCGGCGGCACCGCCTCGACGCTGCTGGCCGTCGGCGGGCCGCTGGTCAACGCCTTCCCCAGCCTCGCCGTCACCACGGCGATCTGCCTCGCGCTCGGCTTCATCCGCTCGCGCCTCGAGCCCTACCAGCGGCCCGAGGACGAGCTCGACCCCGACGCCCGCCCCGAGCGCCCCGCCCGGCCGCCCCGGGACCCCCGCGACCGGGACCCCCGCGACCGCGACCCGCGTGACCGGGACCCCCGCGACCGGGAGCCCCGCGACCGGGACCCCCGTGACCGTCCGCCGAAGGACCGCGACCGCGACCGGCCGCCCAAGGACCGCGACCGCGACCGGCCGCCCAAGGACCGGGACCGGGACCGGCCGTCCAAGGGCCGCGACCGCGACCGGGACCCGCGCGACCGGGACCCCCGCGACCGCGAGGACCTCGACCGACCCCGCCGGGTGCGCATCCAGGCCCGGCCCGCGCGCGACGACGGCCGGCGCCCGGCCGACGACCGCCGCCGGCCGGTGCGTCCCGACGATCCGGACGACGAGTTCGGCCCCGGCGTCCGCCGCGTGCCCCGCCGCGTCGACGGGCCCGACGAACCGCGCTGACCGGGTCTCGCCGTCCCCGACGGGCCGCGAGAGGCACGTTCGGCAGGTCACCAGGCCCGTCGATCAGGCGGAACGTGCCCCTCACCCTCGATCTCGGGCGCGATGGCTGCCGCGACGAGCACCGACCCGCCCGACCCGTGTCCCGAGGACACGGCTCGCGACCTGGCCCCCGACCCGGCGAGGTCCCACCCCGCCGGGCTGGTGACGGGACCTACCGCACCGCCTGCGGTTTCATGTCGCGCTTGAGCTCGCGGGGTAGGGAGAAGGTCAGCTTCTCGTTCGCCGTGGTGATCTCCTCGACGTCGACCCAGCCGCGCTCGGCGAGCCAGTGCAGGACGTCACCCACGAGGATCTCGGGCACCGACGCGCCGCTGGTCACACCGACCGTCCGCACCCCGGACAGCCACGCCTCGTCGATCTCGCCGGCGTGGTCGACGAGGTGTGCGTCGTCGGCGCCGGCCTGCAGCGCGACCTCGACGAGGCGCACGGAGTTCGAGGAGTTGCGCGACCCGACGACCAGCACGAGGTCGCACTCGGGCGCCATCTGCTTCACCGCGACCTGGCGGTTCTGCGTGGCGTAGCAGATGTCGTCGGACGGCGGGTCGGACAGCGCGGGGAAGCGCTCGCGCAGGGCACGGACGGTCTCGAGCGTCTCGTCGACCGACAGCGTCGTCTGCGAGAGCCAGATGACCTTCTCGGGGTCGCGCACGGTGACGTCGGCGACGGCGGACGGACCGTCGACCAGCTGCACGTGGTCGGGCGCCTCGCCGGCGGTGCCCTCGACCTCCTCGTGGCCCTCGTGGCCGATGAGCAGGATGTCGTAGTCGTCGCGAGCGAAGCGCTTGGCTTCCTGGTGCACCTTGGTGACCAGCGGGCAGGTGGCGTCGACGGTGCGCAGCTCGCGTGCCGCGGCCTCGGCGTGCACCGCCGGGGAGACGCCGTGCGCGGAGAAGACGACGGTGGCGCCCTCGGGCACCTGGTCGGTCTCCTCGACGAACACCGCGCCGCGCTCGGCGAGGGTGTTCACGACGTGGCGGTTGTGCACGATCTCCTTGCGGACGTACACGGGCGCGCCGTAGGTCTCCAGCGCCTTCTCCACGGCCACGACGGCGCGGTCGACGCCGGCGCAGTAGCCGCGGGGCTTGGCGAGCAGCACGCGGGGCGCGCTGGCGGGCTCGGCCGGGTGCTCAGGGGACATACCACCAGCCTACGGGCGACGCGCGTCACCGACCGGACGCGCGACCCCGCCCGTGGCCGTCCGCACATCATCCGCCCGCTGCTGGCACCCTGTGGCGTATGAGTTCGCTCCCGTTCCCGGTGCGGGTCGCCGCCGGTCTGGTCGTCACCGCCGTCGAGGAGGCCAAGGACCTCCCGCGCACGGTCGCCGGCCTGCCCATCACGGCCGTCAGCCGCGTGCTGCAGATGACGATGCGGGCGCAGCAGGTCGTCACCGAGCTGGCGATCAAGGGCGACACCGCGCTCGACGGGATGCGGCCGGTCGAGGAGGCCCCGTCGTGGGCGCGCTTCGACGACGACCTGCCCGAGGCGCTGCCCAGCGGGTACGCGTCGTACGAGGTCGACGACACCTCGCTGGAGAGCACCGACCTCGCCGGCACCCCGCGGGTCAACGGTCACGCCTCCGCGCCCGCGCTGGGCGTCGTCGGCGAGGACGGCGAGACGGCGTCGGTGACCCCCGACGTGCTGCCGGGCTACGAGTCGATGACCATCGCCCAGCTGCGCGGGAAGCTGCGCTCGCTGTCGGTCGAGGACGTCGAGGAGCTGCTCGCCTGGGAGCAGGCGCACGCCGCGCGCCCGCCGTTCGTGACGATGCTGTCCAACCGGATCGCCACGCTGCACGCCGAGTGACCACCCCGCCGCCCACCAGCGCCGAGGAGCCGTGGCCGGTCCGCACGGTGGCGCGCAAGATCGCGGCCTGGATCGAGCGGCTCGGCGCGGTGTGGGTGGAGGGCCAGCTCACGCAGGTCACCGCGCGGCCCGGGACGGGCACGGCGTTCCTCGTGCTCCGCGACCCCGCCGCGGACGTGTCGATCAACCTGACGGCGCCGACGACCATGGTGCGCGGGGCCGTGCCGCCGCTGGCCGAGGGCGCACGGGTGGTGGTGCACGGCCGGCCGTCGTACTTCTTCGGGCGCGGGACGCTGTCGCTGCGCGTCGACGAGATCCGCCCGGTCGGGGTCGGCGAGCTGCTCGCCCGCATCGAGCGCCTGCGCGCGCTGCTCGCCGCCGAGGGCCTGTTCGACCCCGGTCGCAAGCGCCGCCCGCCGCGGCTGCCGCGCTGCGTGGGCCTCATCACCTCGCGGGCCAGTGCCGCCGAGCACGACGTCGTCACGGTCGCGACGTCACGGTGGCCGGCGGTGCGCTTCCGCACCTGCAACACCCCGACCCAGGGCGCGCAGGCGGTCCCGGAGATCCTCGACGCCCTGCGCGCGCTCGACCGTGACCCGGACGTCGAGGTGATCGTGCTCGCCCGCGGCGGCGGCAGCGTCGAGGACCTGCTGCCGTTCTCCGACGAGGCGCTGTGCCGGGGGGTGGCGGCGTGCCGCACGCCCGTCGTCTCGGCGATCGGGCACGAGCCCGACACCCCGCTCGTCGACCACGTCGCCGACCTCCGCGCCGCGACACCGACCGACGCCGCGAAGCGGATCGTCCCCGACCTCGCCGAGGAGACCGCGCACCTCGCGCAGCTGCGCCGCCGCGCGCACCGCGCCCTGCACGCCTGGGTCGAGCGCGAGGAGGCGGGGCTCGCCGCGCTGCGCCGCCGTCCGGTGCTCGCCGACCCGCTCGGCCCGGTGACCGCGCGCGCCGACGCCGTCGCGGCCCTGCGTGCCCGGGCCCGCCAGGTGCTCGACGCCGGCCTCACCGCCCGCGCCGCCGACGTGCGCCACCTGCGGGCCTCGCTGACCGCCCTCGGGCCCGCCGCGACCCTCGCCCGCGGCTACGCGATCGTGCAGCACGGGGACGCCGTGGACGCCCCGGTGCTGCGCTCCGCCGAGACCCCCGCGGCCGGCGACCACCTCCGCGTACGCCTCGCCGACGGCGCCGTGCACGCCGTCGTCCACCCCGTCACCGACCGCGACGACGACTGAGGCCCGGGATGTCGGCGACGTACCGTGACGGACGTCGAGTGTCGGTGACGGCACCTCCCCGGCACGGGGGAAGATGGCGCGCATGACGGAGAGCGCCGAGCCGGGCTACGAGGAGGCGCGGGCGGAGCTCGAGCAGGTCGTGGCACGGCTCGAGGCCGGCGGGCTGAGCCTCGAGGACTCGCTCGCGCTGTGGGAGCGCGGCGAGACCCTCGCCCGGCTCTGCGAGCGCCACCTCGCCGGCGCCCGCGAGCGTGTCGAGACCGCGCTGGGCGAGGCCGACGGCGGCCACCGCGACGACGGCTCGGACGACGGCTGAGACGACGGCTGAGGCAGCCGGGCGACACCCGGGCGAGGGACACCCGCGCGCACGCCGCGATGGCGCAGACTCGACGCCCATGAGCAGCCCGTACACCCCGAACGGGAGCAGCGGCGGCGGGGAGGTCGACCGGGCGGTGTCCGGCGCCCACGCCGACTACCACCGCGAGATCCAGCAGCACGTCGAGCCCGACGGCCTCGTCGACGACGTCGTCACCTACCGGATGCTCGCGCCGCACCTCATGCGCACGCTGCTGTTCCTCGTCGTGCCGACGGTGCTGCTCCTGCTCAAGGCGGTCATCGACTACCTGGCCGCGATGTCGTCGCCCGACGACCTCACCGACGTCGTGTCCCTGCTGCTCGGGCTCGTCATCGTGGTGCTCTACCTCGCGGGCCTGGCGTCGTTCTTCGCGCCGGCCAAGGAGCCGATCGCCGAGCACGCACGCCTGCTCGAGAACCGCGGCGATGCGGCGGGGGCCGCGTTCGAGTACGTGCGCGCCGCCGCCGAGGCGCGCCGCAGCCCCGCCGAGGTCCGCCCGTCGAGCGTGGCGGGCGTCCCCGTACTGATCTTCGAGCAGTACAGCGAGCGGGCGATGCTGCTGGTCCAGCCCTACGGCCGCGACCTCTACGTCGGCTGGACGATGTGGCGCTCGCGCTCCACCGCGACCCTGCTGCTGCACTTCCTGCGCGACACCTTCGGCCGCTTCGCCCCCTCGCCGCGCTTCTCCGCCGAACTGCGCGCCGCCGCCACCCGGGCGCTGCGCGAGAGCGTGCACTCGCTCGCGCGGGAGGGGGTGGCCGCCGCGCTGCACCTCGCGCCCGGGCCCGCCCCGTCCCCCGCCGGCCCGTCGCCCGAGCCCCACGCCGGGCAGGGCCACCGCGCCGAGCCCCACGCCGAGCAGACCTACGCCCCGCAGGCCCACCGCGCCGAGCCGTACGCCGCCCCCACCGAGACCGACGGCCGGCCCCGGCAGCACGAGCCGGCCGGGCACCCGGCACCGTCGGCACCCTCCGGCGCCCTCCCCACCGCCGGTCCGGACGAGCAGGCGTGGACCGGTGGCTGGTCGGCGCCGCCGGGCCGCGGGGAGGACGACCGCGTCGGCGTGGCCCGCGAGACCCCCCGCCGCGACGCCGACCGGCGCGAGCCCCGCCCCGACGCCGACGACGGCTGGGGCCCCCCGCCGCGCGACCGCTGGTGAGTCGCCTCAGCGCACGAACGGCGCAACGAGCGTGGCCTCGGCGAGCTGGCGGAAGCGCTCGACCGGCGCGCTGCCGGTGACGAGCAGGCGCACGCCGTCGACGTCGGTGACCCACAGCGTCTCGCCGCGCCGCCCGGTGTGCGTCACCCACGTCCGGCCGCCGGCCTCCGCCGTGCCGGCCGCGGTCGGGTCGCCGGCCTCCGAGGTGACCAGCGCGACCTCGTCGGCGTCGGACTGCACGAGGCGCGCGAACTCGTCCTCGGGCGTCACCCACCCGACGCGGGCCGCCCGCGGCACCGCGGTGGCCCCCGGCGGGCCGACGAGCACGACGTCGGACGACTGCGCGATCCAGTCCGGCGGCAGCGTCGGCACCCGCAGCGGCACGCCCACCGAGGGCTGGGCGCGGCGCAGCTCGGCGGCCGGGTCGACCCGGGGCAGGCTGTTCCGGTCGACCTCCGGCTGACCCGGGGCGAACGAGCACGCGCGCAGCAGCCCCGCCAGCAGCAGCACCGCGACGCCGAGCACCACGAAGCCCCGCAGCAGCGCCGCCGGCCCGCTGCGGGGTCCGGGGTCACGCGCGCCGGGATCGCTCGGGGAGGTGGCCACGGCGCCATCCTCGCAATCCGTGGTGTGAGGCGCCTCCGCGCACCGGCCCGACGTGCCCGGTTCTGCGAGGATGGGCGGTCCGTCCGGCGGGATCACCGCCAGGCCCCGTCACGATCCCTGGCACGACCCCCGCCACGACCCCGCCCCGCCCCACGGAGGTGCACCCGGTGAGCTCGCAGGAAGCCGCGTCCCGCGTCCGGTCCCCCGAGCAGCCCGACCGCAACCTCGCGCTCGAGCTCGTCCGGGTCACCGAGGCCGCCGCCATGGCCGCCGGCCGCTTCGTCGGCCGCGGCGACAAGAACGGCGGGGACGGCGCCGCCGTCGACGCGATGCGCAAGCTCATCGGCTCGGTGTCGATGCGCGGCACGGTCGTCATCGGGGAGGGCGAGAAGGACGAGGCCCCGATGCTCTACAACGGCGAGGAGGTCGGCAACGGCGACGGCCCCGAGTGCGACGTCGCGGTCGACCCCGTCGACGGCACCACGCTGATGGCCAAGGGCATGCCGAACGCACTGGCCGTGCTCGCGGTCGCCGAGCGCGGCGCGATGTTCGACCCGTCCGCGGTCTTCTACATGGAGAAGCTCGCCGTGGGCCCGGAGTGCGCCGACGTGGTCGACATCAACGCCCCGGTGCGCGACAACCTGCGCGCGGTCGCCCGGGCCAAGGGCATCAACGTCTCCGACGTCTCGGTGGTCGTGCTCGACCGGCCGCGCCACGACCAGCTGGTCCAGGACATCCGCGACGCCGGCGCCCGCATCCGCTTCATCTCCGACGGCGACGTCGCCGGCGCCATCGCCGCGGCACGCCCGGAGAGCGGCGTCGACATCCTGCTCGGCATCGGCGGGACGCCCGAGGGCATCATCACCGCGGCGGCGCTGGCCTGCATGGGCGGCGAGATGCAGGCCAAGCTCTGGCCCAAGGACGACGCCGAGCGCGAGAAGGCGCTGGGCGCGGGCCACGACCTCGACCGCGTGCTGCGCACCGGCGACCTCGTCCGCGGCGAGAACATCTTCTTCTGCGCCACCGGCGTCACCAACGGTGACCTGCTGCGCGGCGTGCACTACCGGGCGGGCGGCGCGTCGACGCAGTCGCTGGTGATGCGCTCGAAGTCCGGGACCGTGCGGATGATCGACGCCTGGCACCGCCTGCACAAGCTGCGGGAGTACTCGAACGTCGACTTCGGCGGACGCGACGACGACCCCGACGTCACCCCGGCGTGGGGCCCCGAGCACTCGTCCCTCTAGCACGAGGATGGGATGATCCGGCGTCACTCGGGGTAGTCCGATGTGACCAGATCTTCTCGGAGGTCCCCGTGTCGACGCGCGTGCACCGGTCCCCGTCCGCCCTGCTGACCGTGATCCTCGGCGTGCTCGCCGCGCTCCTCGTCGGGGCCGGCGGCGCGACCGCGGCGCCCACCGAGGTCCCCGCCCCGGTGCAGCTCCCGGTGCAGTTCCCGGCCCAGGCAGCGCCACCCGCGGCCGTGCCGCCCGCGCCGGCGGTCGCCATGACCGCCGGGACGCCGTGCGCCGCGAACGTCGACGCCTGCGTCGACCTCTCCGAGCAGCGGGCGTGGCTCACCGACGGCGCGGGCACCGTCACCTACGGCCCGGTCGGCGCGCTGGGCGGCACGCGCAAGGACCCGACACCGACCGGCACCTTCACGGTCGACTACAAGGACCGCGACCACGTCAGCAACCTCTACGACGCCGACATGCCGTACTCGGTGTTCTTCGCGCCGGCGATCGCGTTCCACACCGGCAGCCTCTCGGAGCGCTCGCACGGGTGCATCCACCTCGGGACGACGGCCTCGAAGCGCTTCTTCGCGAACCTCTCGCCGGGTGACACCGTGCAGGTGGTCCGCTGAGCCCGGTGAAAGACTGCGCACCATGACCGACGAGCAGGAGTACCGGACCGAGCACGACACCATGGGCGAGGTCCGGGTGCCGGCCGCCGCGCTGTGGGCCGCGCAGACCCAGCGCGCCGTCGAGAACTTCCCGATCTCCGGACGTCCCATCGAGCCCGCGCAGATCCGGGCGCTCGGGCTGGTCAAGGGCGCGTGCGCGCGGGTGAACCGCGAGCTCGGGGTGCTCGACGCCGACCTCGCCGACGCGGTCGCGGCGGCCGCGGACGAGGTGGCCTCCGGCGCCCACGACGGCGAGTTCCCCATCGACGTGTTCCAGACGGGCTCGGGCACGAGCTCGAACATGAACGCCAACGAGGTCATCGCGACCCTCGCCTCGCGGGCGAGCGGGCACAAGGTCCACCCGAACGACCACGTCAACGCCTCGCAGAGCTCGAACGACGTCTTCCCGACCACCATCCACGTCGCCGCGTCCGAGGCGATCGTGCGCGACGTCGTCCCGGCGCTCGACCACCTGGGCGCCGTGCTCAACCGCAAGGCCCAGGAGTGGCGCCACGTCGTCAAGGCGGGGCGCACGCACCTCATGGACGCCGTGCCGATCACCCTGGGCCAGGAGGCCGGGGGCTGGGCGAGCCAGTGCAGCCACGGCACCGAGCGCCTGCGCGCCGTGCTCCCCCGCCTCGCCGAGCTCCCGATCGGCGGCACCGCGGTCGGCACCGGCATCAACACCCCGGAGGGCTTCGGCGGCCGGGTCGTCGAGCAGCTGCGGCAGGCCACCGGCATCCCCGAGCTCTCCGAGGCCCGCGACCACATCGAGGCCCAGGGCGCCCGCGACGGGCTCGTCGAGGCCTCGGGTGCGCTGCGCACCGTCGCGGTCAGCCTCTACAAGATCGCCAACGACGTGCGCTGGCTGTCCTCGGGGCCCTCGACCGGTCTCGCCGAGATCCGCATCCCGGACCTGCAGCCCGGCTCGTCGATCATGCCCGGCAAGGTCAACCCGGTGATCTGCGAGGCGACGATGATGGTCGCCGCGCAGGTCATGGGCAACGACGCGACCGTCGCGTTCTCCGGCAGCCAGGGCAACCTTGAGCTCAACGTCATGATGCCGGTGATGGGCTACAACGTCCTCGAGTCGGCGCGGCTGCTCTCGGCGGCCGCCCGCCTGCTCGCCGACCGGGTCCTCGAGGACACGGTGCCCGACGAGGAGGCGTGCCGCCGGTACGCCGAGTCGTCGTCGGCGATCGTCACGCCGCTCAACCGCCTCATCGGGTACGAGGAGGCCGCGAAGATCGCCAAGCAGGCGATGAAGGAGCGCAAGACCATCCGCGAGGTCATCGAGGACGAGGGCTACGTGCGGGACGGCCGCCTCACGCAGGAGCAGCTCGACGAGGCGCTCGACGTGCTGGCGATGACGCGGGTCGACTCCTCCTCGTGACGTCGTGACGCTGTTCGGCGCGGTCGTCGCCACCTCCGGCGAGGTGGCGGCGACGCGCTCCCGCAAGGCGAAGACGGCCGCGCTCGCGACGCTGCTGGCGTCCCTGGAGCCCGGCGAGGTCCGCCCGGCGACGGCGTGGCTGGCCGGCGAAATGCTCCAGGGCCGCACCGGCATCGGCTGGCGCACGCTGCAGGCCGTCACCCCGACGCCGGCCACGACCTCGACGCTGACCGTCGGCGACGTCGACGCCGCCCTCGACCGGCTGGCCGCGCTCGCCGGCTCGGGGACGGGCGTCGGGGCGCGGCGTGCCGCCGAGCTCGCCGGCCTGCTCGACGCGGCGACCGGGGACGAGGGCCGCTTCCTCGTGCGGCTGCTCGGCGGCGAGCTCCGCCAGGGCGCCCTCGAGGGGATCATGATCGAGGCGGTGGCCGCTGCGGCCGAGGTCCCTGCCGACGCCGTGCGCCGGGCCTTCATGCTCTCGGGGCGGCTCCCGGCCACCGCGCACGTCGCCCTCACCGGCGGCGACCCCGTCGTCGAGCTGGGCGCGGTCGGGCTCGAGGTCATGCGGCCGCTGCGCCCGATGCTGGCCTCGCCCGGCGACTCGCTCGCCGCGGCCCTGGCCGAGCTCGGCGCCCCCGACGGCGACCCGGGGGTCGTCGTGGAGCACAAGCTCGACGGGGCGCGCATCCAGGTGCACCGGCGCGGCGACGAGGTGCGGGTGTGGTCGCGGACGCTGCACGAGATCACCGACGCGGTGCCGGAGATCGTCGCGCTGACGCGGACCCTGCCCGTCGACACCGTCGTGCTGGACGGCGAGACCCTCGCGGTCGCCGAGGACGGCCGGCCGCGCCCGTTCCAGGAGTCGATGAAGGGCCTGGGCAGCGGGGCCATGCAGCCGTGGTTCTTCGACTGCCTGCACCGCGACGGCCTCGACCTCGTGGACGAGCCGCTGGCGGCGCGCCGGGAGGTGCTGGCCGAGGTCGTCGGCGACCGGCTCATCCCCGGCGTCGTCCGCCCGACCGTCGCGCAGGCCGAAGCCGCCGTCGCCGACGCGCTGGCCGCGGGGCAGGAGGGGTCGATGGTCAAGGCCCTCGACTCGACCTACTCGGCGGGCCGGCGCGGGCGGGCGTGGCAGAAGGTCAAGCCGTCGCACACGCTCGACCTCGTCGTCCTGGCCTGCGAGTGGGGCTCGGGGCGGCGGCGCGGGTGGCTGTCGAACATCCACCTCGGGGCGCGGGACCCCGACGGCGGCTTCGTCATGATCGGCAAGACCTTCAAGGGCATGACCGACGCGACGCTCGCCTGGCAGACCGAGACGTTCCCGCGGTACGAGACACACCGGGACTCCAACACGGTGTACCTGCGTCCGGAGATCGTCGTCGAGATCGAGCTCGACGGCGTCCAGACCTCCACCCGCTACCCCGGCGGCGTGGCCCTGCGCTTCGCCAGGGTGGTCCGCTACCGCGACGACAAGCCGGCGTCCGAGGCCGACACGATCGAGACGGTGCGGGGGCTGCGCGGCTGAGCTGGTGCAGCGAACGGGCGGTTCGCTGCTTCTACGCGCGCCAACTCCCCGTTCGCTCGTCGCCGAGCTCGCCGCGGCGCACGGCTCGGCGCTCGAACCAGATCGTCGCCGCCGGCGGGATGCTGGCCGCCAGCGCGAGCAGGGTGGTGACCGCGCCCCAGCGGAACACCCGGGCCGTGACCAGCGCGATCACGACGTAGGCGACGAACAGCGCGCCGTGGATCGGCCCGAACACGCGGACACCGAGGTCGTCGAACACGACGAGGTACTTGAACGCCATCCCGACCAGCAGCCCGATCCACGAGCAGGCCTCGGCGATCGCGACGGCGCGGAAGGTGCGGGCGAGGGCGGCGGCGCGGGGCGCGGTGGGGCGGGTCGGCACGGTCGGCACGGTCGGCACGTCCCCACTCTGCCCGGCCGATCACGGGTCGGGAGCGCGGCGCGGCGATCGCCACGCGTAGGCTCGTGACACGTGCAGTTCCTCGACGGCGAGCGCCCGCCCCACGACCTGACCTACGACGACGTGTTCCTCGTCCCGACCCGGTCGGACGTGCCGTCCCGCTTCGACGTCGACCTCGGTGTCGCCGACCCGTCGGGCGCCACCATCCCCGTCGTCGCGGCCAACATGACGGCGGTCAGCGGCCGGCGCATGGCCGAGACGCTGGCGCGCCGCGGCGGGCTCGCCGTGATCCCGCAGGACGTCGACCCGGCGGCCGTCGCCGACATCGTCGCGGGCGTGAAGTCGCGGCACACCGTGTGGGACACGCCGGTCGTGCTGCACCCCGGCGACGCCGTGGCCGACGCGCTCAACCTGGTCAACAAGCGCGCGCACGGCGCGGTGGTCGTCGTCGACGACGCCGGACGGCCGGTGGGCGTGGTCAACGAGTCGGCGTGCACCGGCGTCGACCGCTTCACCCGCCTCGCCGACGTCCTGTCCCCCGCGGTGACGCTGCCGGTGACGACGGCCCCGCGCGAGGTGTTCGACGCGTTGCAGGACCCCGCGCACGCGGGCACGCCCGCGCTGGGGGTCGACGAGGACGGCCGCCTCGCCGGCATCCTCACCCGCACCGGCGCGTTGCGCGCCGAGGTCTACCGGCCCGCGGTCGACGCCGACGGGCGCCTGCGGGTCGCCGCGGCGCTCGGGGTCAACGGCGACGTCGCGACGCGGGTCAAGGAGCTGGGTGCCGCGGGCGTCGACGTGCTCGTCGTCGACACCGCGCACGGGCACCAGGAGAAGATGCTCGCCGCGCTGGCCGCCGCCCGGGACGCCGCGCCCGAGGCCGTCCTCGTCGCCGGCAACGTCGTCACCACCGAGGGCACGCGCGACCTGGTCGCGGCGGGCGCGGACGTCGTCAAGGTCGGCGTCGGCCCCGGCGCGATGTGCACCACGCGCATGGCGACCGGTGTCGGACGGCCCCAGTTCTCGGCCGTCGCCGAGTGCGCGGCCGCGGCCCGGGCGGCGGGGGCGCACGTGTGGGCCGACGGCGGGGTCCGCCACCCCCGCGACATCGCGCTGGCGCTCGCCGCCGGGGCGTCGGCGGTGATGGTGGGCTCGTGGTTCGCCGGCACCTACGAGTCGCCCGGCGACCTGCTGCGCGACGAGCACGGCGCGGCGTACAAGGAGTCGTTCGGCATGGCGTCCAAGCGCGCCGTCAGCGCCCGCACCCGCGGCGACGGCGCCTTCGACCGCGCCCGCAAGGGCCTGTTCGAGGAGGGCATCTCGTCCTCGCGCATGCGCCTGGACCCCCAGCGCCCGGGCGTCGAGGACCTGCTGGACTCGATCTGCGCGGGCCTCCGCTCGGCGTGCACCTACACCGGCGCGGCGACCCTCGAGGAGTTCCACGCCCGCGCCGTGCTGGGCGTGCAGTCGTCCTCGGGCTTCGCGGAGGGCCGCCCGCTGCCCGCCGGCTGGTGAGCAGCGAACGGGTATCTCGTGCGCATAGAAGCAGCGAGATACCCGTTCGCTGCGACCACCGTCAGAGCCGCTCGCCCTCCAGCATCTCGGTGACGAGCGCGGCGATCGGCGAGCGCTCGGACCGGGTCAGCGTGACGTGGGCGAACAGCGGGTGGCCCTTGAGCTTCTCGATCACGGCGGCGACGCCGTCGTGGCGCCCGACGCGCAGGTTGTCGCGCTGGGCCACGTCGTGGGTGAGCACGACGCGCGAGTTGGTGCCGAGCCGCGAGAGCACGGTGAGCAGCACGTTGCGCTCCAGCGACTGGGCCTCGTCGACGATGACGAAGGCGTCGTGCAGCGAGCGCCCGCGGATGTGGGTCAGCGGCAGGACCTCGAGCATCCCGCGCTCGATGACCTCCTCGACCACGTTCGACGAGACGAGCGCGCCGAGGGTGTCGAACACCGCCTGCGCCCAGGGCGCCATCTTCTCGTTCTCGCCGCCGGGCAGGTAGCCGAGGTCCTGGCCCCCGACCGCGTACACGGGACGGAAGACGACGACCTTGCGGTGCTGCTGGCGCTCGAGCACGGCCTCCAGCCCGGCGCAGAGTGCGAGCGCCGACTTGCCGGTGCCGGCGCGCCCGCCGAGGGACACGATGCCGACGTCGGGGTCGGAGAGCAGGTCGATCGCGATGCGCTGCTCGGCGGAGCGGCCGTGCAGGCCGAACACGTCGCGGTCGCCGCGCACGAGGCGCACCTGCTTGTCCGGGGT
This sequence comes from Actinomycetospora straminea, assembly GCF_028737255.1. Taxonomy (GTDB): domain Bacteria; phylum Actinomycetota; class Actinomycetes; order Mycobacteriales; family Pseudonocardiaceae; genus Actinomycetospora; species Actinomycetospora straminea. Next base: position 71,649 of record NZ_JAQZAN010000001.1, read on the forward strand.
GACGCGGCCCAGCGCCGACGAGGTGCCCCCGAGCAGGCGCAGCCCCGTGTGGCACGGCAGCTCGCGGGCGGTCTCGACGTCGGCGAGCCCGTCGGCGAACAGCGTCGACACCTCGTCGGGCGTGGCCGTGACCTCGGCGGTGCCCGTCCAGCCCGTCGTGGTGACGTCCTGGCCGTGGTACTCGTCGGCGGGCAGGCCCACCGACGCCGCCTTGACCCGTAGCGGCATGTCCTTGGTGACGAGGGTGACCGCGTGACCGTCGGCGGCGAGGTTGAGCGCGCAGGCGAGGATCCGGCTGTCGTTCTCGGCCGTCCGGAACCCGGCCGGCAGCACCGACGGGTCCGAGTGGTTGAGCTCGACGCGCAGCGTCCCGCCCTCGGCGGTCATCGGGAGCGGCTGGTCGAGGCGGCCGTGGTTGATGCGGAGGTCGTCGAGCAGTCGCAGCGCCTCGCGGGCGAACCACCCCAGCTCGGAGTGGTGACGCTTGCCCTCGAGCTCGGAGATGACCACGAGCGGGAGGACGACCTCGTGCTCGGCGAACCGCGTGGGAGCCCACGGGTCGGACAGCAGCACGGAGGTGTCGAGGACGTAACAGCGCACGCCGTCCGCGGCCCCGGCGGGGTCCAGGGCGGGGGTGCTGGCGGTGCTCACGGAAGCGGGACGCTCGGCTGGTGCTGCGCTCACGACTACTCCCTCGAGCGGCCACGGCACCCGCGACCACTGTGTTCCTCGGAGGAACGGGTCGACTAGCCCGGTGGCTCGACGGCGCGGTGGCGCGGCCCGGGGGCCGTCCTGCGCCATCGCGGGGCAGTGCCGGGTGCCGGCCCTCCCCCGGGACCGGAGCGCGGCGGTCGCGTCGCGCCGACCGCGGTGCGCGGTGCCGCGTGGGCACCTGCTCCGCGAGCGGTGGACGTCCCCGTCCCGCCCCGATCTGCCACTACCGGCCTCCCCGGACGCCCCGCATCCGGTGCGGGTCCGTCGGGGCGGACGCTACCGCCGGTAGCCGGTCGTTGTCGCGCGACGAGCGTGACGAGTTGGTGACGTGACTCACCGATCTCCCGGGTCCCTGCGGCGACCGCCGACCGTTCGGCGCAGCGCCGGCGCCCGGACGGCATGCCGATGGGTCGACGGTGGGGTCACACGGCGACGTCGGCACGCAGCTCGGCCCGGCGCTCGGCCCGCAGCTCGGCCGGTGTGGGCGGGGCGTCGAGCACGCGGACGAGACGCGCCGTGACCACCTCGGCCGGGCGGGAGCCGTCGGCGCCCAGCAGCCACGGGCGCAGGAGGCGGGCGCCCTCGACATAGGTCGTGGTGTGGGTGCGCCAGCGGGGGTGGCCGAGGAACTCGAGCATCCGCCGCGCCCGCGGCTCGTCGAGGAGCAGCCAGCGGCACAGGTGCGCGACGACCTCGTCGGGCGAGCGGTGCTCGTCGTGCAGCATCAGCGCGGCGTCCTGGCGCACCGGCGCGAGCCGGGCCATGACGTCCTCGACGGCCTCGCCGAGCGCGCCCCGCTCCGGGTCGGTGGGCACGCCGGCGGCGCCGAGGACCTCGGCGTTCCACCGGCCCCACCCCGGCCCGACCACCGCCTCGAGGCCGAGCTCGGCGGCACCCTCGGCCACGAGGCTCTGCGGGGTCCGCGCGAGGAAGACCTCGCGCTCGGGGCGGACGCGCCGTCCCGCACCGTCGGCAGCGGCGTCGGCGAGGTCGGCGGCGGTGCGGCAGTGCTCGGTGTGGTGGCCCGGGTAGGCCTCGTGCGCCACGAGCAGGGGCAGGTGCGTGACGCGGTGCCCGATGCCGCCGTTGACGGCGACCGCGGAGCGCCGGGGCCCGATCCAGCGGCTGAACCCGCTCCACGGCGCGGCGTCGACGACCTCGAGCGTCACGTCCTCGCCGGGCGGCAGCCCGACGGTGGCCGCGGTCCGCTCGCGCAGCGCATCGACGGCCGCGCCCAGGGCGGTGCGCAGGTGCCCGGCGGCCAGGCGGTCGCCGTCGCGGAACGCCGCGAGCCGGTCGGGCAGCGCGCCCGGGCCGTCGAGCAGGGCGTCCAGGTCGCGGTGGGCCGCGCGGTAGCGGTCCTCGTCGCCGCGGGCGATCCGCACGTCGAAGCAGCGCTCGACCTCGTCGACGAAGCCGACGTCCCGCCCGGCGGCCCGCTCCGCGAGCACCCGGCAGGCCCGCAGCTGGGCGTCGAGGAAGGCGACACGGGCGGCCTCGGTGGCGGGATCGGTGGCGGGGCCGGCGGTGGCGCCGGTCGTGGCTCCGGCCAGCTCGGCGCGCAGCCGGTCGGCCTCGCGCACCAGGTCGTGGGGGTCGGGCGCCGGTGCGGCCGCGACCCGCGCGGCGTGGGCGGGGTCGCCGAAGTGGGCGTCGAGCACCCCGGGCAGCACGCGGTCGAGCCGCAGCGCGAGGTCGACGTAGGCCCGCGCGAGCCCGTCGAGACCCCCGCCCGGGCCCGGGTCCGCAACCACCGGACGAGGCTACGCCGAGTGGCGCTCCGGAGCCTCGTCCAGCAGCGCTCGGCCCTTGATACGACACCCGGGTGTCGAGGGCTGCGACGCACCGCCACTGAATGCCCCGCCGGCCGCGGAGAACGGGGCGCGGCCGCGCGGTGGATCACCCGGATATCGCACTACAGTCGCGCTCGGAATTGTCAATCACTCGATGGTGGGCCGCCGCTGGAAATGCTGCTCGGGCGGCGGATAGCTTTTCTCCCGTCAGCCGCACCGTCCGTGGGGCTGGAGCCATTCGACGGGAACCCCGAATTCCCGCCGATGACCACGAACGAAACTGGAGCACTGGATGCTGAAGAAGGCGGGAATCGTCGTCCTGGGCGCGACGGCGGGCATGATCTCGCTCGCTCCCCTGGCGAACGCCGGCGAGGCGCGCGACCACGGCCACGACGAGCACCACTCCTCGAGCGACTGCGCGAGCGCGACCGCGGTCGGCGGCCGGCAGGGCAACACCGGCAGCCAGCTCGTCGGCGTCAACAACACCAACCTCCAGGCCCCGATCAACCAGCTCGGCGTGCTCAGCAGCTACGACAACGACTGCGACGACGACGACCGCGGCGGCCACCGCGGCGGTCACCACGGCGGTCACCACGGCCACGGCCACGGCGGCCGCGACGACAACGACGACGACGGCGGCGGCGGCAGCAGCAGCAGCGCCACGGCCGTCGGCGGCGACCAGATCAACACCGGCGACCAGCTGATCGGGATCAACAACACCAACATCCAGGCCCCGATCAACCAGCTCGGCGTCCTCAGCTCGTACGACAACGACTGAGTGACGAGGCGCCACGGAGGGCGCCCTCGGATCTGCGCGCGACCGTGCCCATCGGGGGATGGCACGGCCGACGCGAGGACGCAGGTCACGACGGCCCCGGGAGCACCGCTCCCGGGGCCGTTTCCGTGTTCCTACTGACCGAGGCGGCGATTCCGCCGTGAATAGTCGCGCAGGGCGCGCAGGAAATCGATGTGCCGGAACTGCGGCCACAACGCCTCGGTGAAGTAGAACTCCGAGTACACGGACTGCCACATGAGGAATCCCGAGAGGCGCTGCTCGCCGGAGGTGCGGATGACGAGGTCCGGGTCGGGCTGGCCCGAGGTGTAGAGGTGCTCGGCGATGTGGTCGACGTCGAGGACCTCGGCGAGCTCCTCGATCGACGTGCCCGCCTCCGCGTGGCGCAGCAGCAGCTTGCGCACGGCGTCGGCGATCTCCTGACGCCCGCCGTAGCCGATCGCGACGTTGACCTGCATCCCGTCGCGGCCCGCGGTGCTGCACGCGGCGGCGTCGACCCGCTCGGCGATCGCCCGCGGCAGGGCGTCCGGGTTGCCCACGACGCGCAGCCGCCACCGCCGGTCCGGGGCCGCGAGCCCCTCGACCGCCGAGGCGATGATCTCGAGGAGCGCGTCGAGCTCGGCGGCGGGCCGGTCGAGGTTGTCGGTCGAGAGCAGGAACAGGGTGACCAGCTCGACGCCGGCCTCCTGGCTCCAGTCGAGCAGGTCGACGATCTTCGCCGCGCCCGCGCGGTGTCCCGCGCTCGGGTCGGCCAGCCCGGCCTCGCGCGCCCAGCGCCGGTTGCCGTCGAGGATGACCCCGATGTGACGAGGCGGTGCGCTCGTCGCCCCGCGCCGGCGGAGCCGGCGTTCGTAGAGCGAGTAGGCGACCCGGCGCAGATCGTCCCGGAGTGTCACGGGCCACCACGCTAGCCGGTGGCCCTGACGGCGTGGATCCCCGTGACGGGGCGGTGACGCGTCCACGAACGTCACCCACGGGCGCGGTCACGCACAGGAACCACACCTACCCTGGTGACCGTGACCGTCATCGACCCCGCCGCCGAGCCGACGCCGGTCAAGCCGCGGATGCGGGGCTGGCTGCACCTGTGGTCCTTCGTGGTCGCCGTCGCGGCCGGGATCGTCCTGGTCTCGCTCGCGGGCGCGACCGTGTCCGCCGAGGCCGCGGCCGCCGTCGCCGTCTACTCCGTGACCGTCTGCGGCGTCTTCGGCGTCAGCGCGCTCTACCACCGGCGGACGTGGGTGACGCCACGCGGCCGGGTGCTGATGAAACGCCTCGACCACGCGATGATCTTCGTCTTCATCGCCGGCACCTACACGCCGTTCGCGGTGCTCGCCCTACCCGAGCGCACCGGGCTCGTCGTGCTCGCGATCGTCTGGGCCGGGGCCCTGGGCGGGGTCGTGCTCAAGGTGGCGTGGCCCCACGCGCCGCGGTGGGTCGGGGTGCCGTTCTACCTGGCGCTGGGCTGGGTCGCGGTGTTCGTCATCCCCGACCTGCTCCACCGCGGGGGCGTCGCCGCGCTGGTCCTGCTGCTGGTCGGCGGGGTGTTCTACAGCCTCGGCGCCGCCTGCTACGCCTGGCGCCGACCGGTGGGCTGGCCGCGGACCTTCGGGTACCACGAGTTCTTCCACGCCGCGACGGTCGTGGCCGCCGCCTGCCACCACGTCGCCATCTGGCTGGTGCTCTACGCCGGCTGAGACGCCCCGAGCCCCGACGCAGCGAGGGACGCCCCCGCTGCGTCGGGCGCAGCGAGGGCGTCCCTCGGTGACGTCAGCCCTGCGCCGAGGTCGGGTCGCCGCCGCCCCCGTCGCCGGGGTCAGGCGCGCCGCCGGTGTCGTCCTGGCCGCCGCCCGGGGCGTCGTCGTCGAGCACCGGACCCTTGGCCCGCAGCTCGTCGACCGCGCTCATGGCGCCGCGCAGATCCTCCAGCCACGTGCCCGCGTGCTCGCCGACCAGGGCCACGGCCCAGGCCAGCGCGTCCGAGCGCGAGCGGGCCACGCCCGCGTCGACCAGCGTGTCGAGCACCAGGCGCTCCTGCTGGCGCAGCCGCGTCATCACCGGCACCGACAGCGTCGTGAACAGCTCCTCGACGTCGCCGATCCGCGCGCCCCAGGCGACCTTGCGCCCGTAGCGGTGCTCGGCCTGCCGCGCGACCTCGATGCGCTCCTCGCGCGTCTCCTCGCGGAACCGCTCGATGCGCCCGCGCGCCGCGGCGCTGTGGGCCGCCTCGTCGGCGCCCTCGTCCAGGGTCGGGGCCGGCAGCTCGCCGACCACGAGGATCTCCTCCCGGTCGACCGTCACCGACGGCGCGCCGACGAACCACCCGTCCGGCAGCCGCCCGGTGAGCCAGCTCGCGAGGTCGTCGGTGCCGGGCAGGTCCGCCGGCACCCGACCGCTGCCCCGGCGTCCCGGACCACCACGACCCGGCCGACCCCGGTGTCCGCGTCCCACCATCATCGCGCTCTCCCTCCGCGCTCCTGCAACGCTTACAGCATTACACAGCAACGGTGAACGCGGTGTTCGCCCGCGGCGAAGGGCGCCGGCGGGCCGAGCGCGGGTGATCGACGGGGAGTTCGTGCGCGTAGAGGCAGCGAACAGGCCGTTCGCTGCGGCAAGGGCCGAACGCTCAGCGCGCCAGCGCCGCCGCGAGGTCGTCGACGGCGGTGCGGGGGCGGTCGCACACGAAGCCCCGGCACACGTAGGCCGCGGGGGCGCCGTCGACCAGGGGCCGCTCGGCGAGCAGCGGCACGCCGTCGGCGTCGGGCTCGCCGGCGACGACCACCGAGCCGCCGGGGGCGTGGCGGCGGGCGGTGTCGGCGAGGCGGACGCGCCCCGCGCGCCCCTCGGGGTCGTCGGCCGCGACCACGGCGACCTGCAGCGGCCCGTGCGCCGCGGCCTCGGCGACCGCGAGCCAGTGGCCGGCGAACCGCGCGTGCCGGGCGAGCAGGCCCCCGACCTCGGTGACCGCGGCGTCGGCGAGCTCCCGGTAGCGCGCGGACGCCGCGGGCTCCACGAGCAGCGACGCCGTGAGCAGCGCGCCCGCCACCAGCGACGACCCGCACGGCGAGGCGCCGTCGGTGACCTCGCGGGGACGGGTGACCAGGGACTCCGCGTCGTCGGCGGTGTCCCAGAACCGGCCGGTGAACGCGCCGTCGTCGCCGGTCTCGGCGAAGTGGTCGAGCGTGGTCTCGAGCAGCGCGCGGGCCTCGGTGAGCCAGCGCGCCTCGCCGGTGGCCTGGTGCAGGGCGAGCAGGGCCCCGGCCAGCGCGGCGTGGTCCTCGAGCACCGCGGGGGCGTCGCCGACCACCCCGTCGCGCGAGGTACGCCGGAGGCGGCCGTCGACGACGTGCACGCGCAGCAGCAGCGCCGCGGCGCGCCGGGCGGCGGCGAGCCACTCCCCGCGCCCCAGCGCCGCCGACGCCTCGACGAGCGCGGTGACCGCGAGCCCGTTCCACGCGGCCACGACCTTGTCGTCGCGCTCGGGCTGCGGGCGACGCCCGCGCGCCGCGAGCAGGGCCTTGCGGACGGCCTGCCAGCGGCCGGGGTCGTCGGGGTCGGCGCGCAGCTGCAGCGTCGACCGGCCGTGCTCGAACGTGCCCTCCTCGGTGACCCCCAACAGCGCGGCGGCCCAGGCGCCGTCCTCGGGACCCAGCACCTCGACGAGCTCGGCCGGGCTCCACACGTAGGTCGTGCCCTCCTCGCCGGCGGCGTCGGCGTCGAGGGCCGAGGCGAAGCCGCCCTCGGGGGTGCGCAGGTCGCGCAGGAGGAACGCGGCGGTCATGTCGGTGACCCGCGCGGCGGCCCCCGACCCGGTCAGCCGGGCGAGGTGGGCGTAGACGCCGAGGAGCTGCGCGTTGTCGTAGAGCATCTTCTCGAAGTGCGGCACGACCCAGTCCGGGTCGACGGAGTACCGCGCGAACCCGCCTGCGAGCTGGTCGAACACCCCGCCGCGGGCCATCGCCTCGGCGGTGATCTCGGTCATCGCCAGCGCGTCGGAGCTGCCGGTGCGCTCGTGGTGGCGCAGCAGGAACTCGAGCACCGCCGACGGCGGGAACTTCGGCGCGCCCCCGAAGCCGCCGCGGGACTCGTCGAAGTCCTCGGTGAGGGCGGCGACGGCCCCGGCCAGGGTGTCCGCGTCGACCCCCGCGGCCGGCAGCGACCGCGACACCGACGCGAGCCGTCCCGTGATGGCGCGGGCGGCGTCGCGCACCCGCTCGCCCTCCTGGGTCCACGCCCGCACCACGGCCCCGAGCAGCTGCGTGAACGACGGCATCCCGCCGTGCGGGCGCGCCGGGTAGTAGGTGCCGCAGTGGAAGGGGTCGCCGTCGGGGGTGAGGAAGCAGGTCATCGGCCAGCCGCCCTGGCCGGTCATGGCCTGGGTGGCCTCCATGTAGACCGCGTCGACGTCGGGGCGCTCCTCGCGGTCGACCTTGATCGCCACGAAGTGCTCGTTGACGAACGCCGCGACCTCGTCGTCGGTGAACGACTCGTGCGCCATGACGTGGCACCAGTGGCAGGCCGCGTAGCCGACCGACAGCAGGACCGGCACCTCGCGCCGCCGCGCCTCCGCGAACGCCTCGGTCGACCAGGGCTGCCAGTCGATCGGGTTGTCGGCGTGCTGTCGCAGGTAGGGGCTGGTGGAGCCGGCGAGCCGGTTGGCCATGACCGGAGATGGTCGCAGCCGGATCCTCCTCAGGGCGAGCCGGCGGTCGGCGGCCCGTCCGTCCGGTCCGTCCCGCCCTGCCCGTTGCCCTGCGCGGCGGGGGGACGACCCTCGGCACCCGGCGCATCGCCGTGGTCCGGGCGAGCGGACGGGCCCGTGTCGTCCGGCGGGTCGAACGACGCGGGGACGTTGCGCAGCCGCTTGGTCATCGACCGGATGAGCAGCGCGGTCGCCAGCCCGAGCAGCAGGATGACGACGAGCGCGATCGGCGAGGACTTGCCGAACTCCTCGCCGCGCTCGCTGCCCGGCGGCGCCCCGGGCGGGGGCGCGGCCATCGGCAGCAGCGTCCACCAGACGGCCAGGCGGGTCATGCGCCGACCCGCTCCCGGATGCCCGCGAACAGGTCGCCGTCCTCGGCCGACTCGGTCTCCGCGGGATCACCGACGAGCGAGCGCGCGAGCTCGTACTCCTCGGTGGGCCAGACCCGCTGCTGCATCTCCATCGGCATCGCGAACCAGCGGCCGTTGGGGTCGATCTGGGTGGCGTGGGCCTTCAGGGCGTCGTCGCGCACCGGGAAGTACTCGGCGCAGCGCACCCGCGTGGTGACCCGCGCGCCCGGGTCGGGGCGCGAGTCGTCCCAGCGCTCCAGCCACTCCGCCCACGGCGACTCCATGCCCGCCTCCAGCAGCGCCTCGTGGTAGGCCAGGATGCGCGCCTTCGAGAAGCCGTGCGAGTAGTAGAGCTTCAGCGGCTGCCACGGCTCGCCCGCCTCGGGGAAGCGGTCCGGGTCGCCGCAGGCCTCCCACGCCGCGATCGACACCTCGTGGCAGCGGATGTGGTCGGGGTGGGGGTAGCCACCGGTCTCGTCGTAGGTGACGACGACGTGCGGGCGGAACTCGCGCATGACCCGCACCAGCGCCTCGGTGGGCACCTCGAGCGGCTCGAGCGCGAAGCAGCCCGGCGGCAGCGGGGGTTTCGGGTCGCCCTCGGGCAGCCCCGAGTCGACGAAGCCGAGCCAGCGGTGCGCCACGCCGAGGATCGCCGCGGCCTTCGCCATCTCGGCGTACCGGGTGCCCGGCATGTCGGCGCGGACCTCGGGGGTGTCCATCGCGGGGTTGAGGATGCTGCCGGCCTCGCCGCCGGTGCACGTCACGACCATGACCTCGATGCCGTCCGCGACGTAGCGCGCGCACGTGGCGGCGCCCTTGCTGGACTCGTCGTCGGGGTGGGCGTGGACCGTCATCAGCCGCAGCGGCTGGTCGGAGGGGAGTGCGCTCATCGTCTGTCCGGAGCCGTCCTCGTGCGTCGTCCTGCTGACCAACGGGTTCACCGATCGCTTCACCGCGGGGTACAACGCCCCCGCTCTCCCCCATCATCCCGGGCACCCCCGACAGTGCCCGTCGTGGGCCGCGCCGGGCCCGGCGCGGGGCCGTGATCGAGGGGCCGGTGGCACGGAAAAGCGCAGGTGGTCAAGGCCCTTCACGCGCACGCGATCCCGCCGTCGGCACTCTCGAACGGGTTCCACACGGGGCGCAGCGTGTTACCGTGGATCGACACGGCCCGCATGCCGCGGGCCGTGTTTTTCCGTCTGTGGCCCCCGGGCCGCCGGCACCGCGCCACCCGGCGCGGTGTCAACGGGCCCGCGAGGAGAGCAGGCCGCCGACCCGCGCAGCGCGGGACCGGACCTCCGAGGAGTTGATCGACGTGACCGAGACGCAGACGCAGGTGACCTGGCTGACCCAGGACGCGCACGACCGGCTCAAGGCCGAGCTCGACGACCTCGTCGCCCAGCGTCCCGTGATCGCGCAGAAGATCAACGCCGCGCGCGAGGAGGGCGACCTCAAGGAGAACGGCGGCTACCACGCGGCGCGCGAGGAGCAGGGCGTCATGGAGGCGCGCATCCGCCACCTCCAGGAGCTGCTGCACACCGCCAAGGTCGGCGAGACGCCCACCGAGAGCGGCGTCGCCGTGCCGGGCACCGTGCTCACGGTCCGCTTCGAGGGCGACGACGAGACCGAGACCTTCCTGCTCGGCTCCCGCGAGGAGGGCTCCTCGGGGACCATCGAGGTCTACTCGCCCAACTCCCCGCTCGGCTCCGCGCTCATGGGCGCCAAGGCCGGCGACACCGTGAGCTACGACCTGCCCGACGGCGGGTCGATGGAGGTCACGCTGATCTCGGCCGAGCCCTACTCGCCCTGATCGCCCGCCCCCTCCGCTACTCCGCCGCCACCTCGTAGCCCGCCGCCGCGAGGTCGGCCAGGATCGCCGCCCGGTGGTCGTGGCCCCGCGCCTCGAGCGTGAGGGCCACGTCCACGGTGCCCGGCGTCGTGCCCGCGCCGGACAGGCGCCGGTGCTCGACGTCCACGACGTTGCCGCCTGCCTGGCCGACGCGTCGGAGCACGTCGGCGAGGTACCCGGGGCGGTCGGTCAGCCGCACCCGCAGCGCCGCGTAGCGCCCGGCGGCGACGAGGCCGCGGCGCACGATGTCCTCGAGCAGCATCGGGTCGACGTTGCCGCCCGAGACCACGGCGACGAGCGGCGCGGGCCAGCGTCCCGGGTGCTCCGCGACGGCCGCGACCGCCGCCGCCCCGGCGGGCTCGACGAGGAGCTTGTCGCGCTCGAGGCAGCGCAGGACGCCGCGGGCCAGCGCCTCCTCGGACACGGTGACGATCTCGTCGACCAGCGCCCGCACGTGCGCGAACGTCACCGGCCCCGGCCGCGAGACCGCGATGCCGTCGGCGATCGTGGCGCCCGCGACCCCCGTGGGCGCTCCGGCGGCCAGCGACGCCGGCCAGGTCGCCAGCGCCGCCGCCTGCGCGCCGACCACCCGCACGCCCGCCGGCACGCACGCCGCGGCGATGCCGGAGAGCAGGCCGCCACCGCCGGTGCAGACGACGATCGTCGCGACGTCCGGGACCTGCTCGAGGATCTCCAGGCCGACGGTGCCCTGGCCCGCGACGATGTCGGGGTGGTCGAAGGGGTGGATGAGCACCGCCCCGGTGCGCGCCGCGAACGCCTCGGCGCCGGCGAAGGTGTCGTCCAGCGAGTCCACGAGCTCGACGTCGGCCCCGTACTCGCGGGTGGCCTCGATCTTGGGCAGCGGCGCCCCGGCGGGCATGAACACCGTCGCCCGCGTGCCGAGCAGCTGCGCGGCGAGCGCCACGCCCTGCGCGTGGTTGCCGGCGCTCGCGGCGACGACGCCGGCGGCCCGCTCGTCGGCGTCCAGGCGCTGGATGCGCCGGTACGCGCCCCGGATCTTGAAGCTGCCGGTGCGCTGCAGGTTCTCGCACTTGAGGAGCACCGGGCCGTGGCTGAACCCCTCCAGCGCCCGCGACGGCGTCACCGGCGTCTCGCGCACCACCCCGGCCAGCGCCGCCCGCGCGGCCTCGACGTCGGCGGGACGGACGAGCTCCACCCCGCGATCCTGACACCCCCGCCGGTCCGGTTCTCTCAGGCCCCGCTCAGGACGAGCGGTCACCGCGCGGTGGGCGGCGCCGGCGGCGCGTATAGCACATCGGGTGTGTGACCGGTCGTCGCGCCCGCCCCGACGCCGGTCGCCCGATCGTGCGCGAGGGGTCAGCACCCCCCGAGCGTCGGTAGCCTCGTGGTGTCGGCGTGAGGCGCCGGCCTCGAGCATCGGGGGGGTGGGGCACCGTGGGCACGGTCCCGACGTCCGACGCGCGCGTCACCCGCCTCGCCCGCGCGCTGCCGTTGCTGCTCGCCGCGCTGCTCGCCCTCGGGGCCGTCGGCACCGTCGGGACCGCCGGCTGCGACGACCCCGCGCGCTACGTCACCACCCCCGACGGCATCTCGCTCGAGGGCGGGTGCCTCTCCCCCGGGAAGATCGACCCGCTGACCGGCGACCCGAGCGACGGCGACCCCGCCGCCCGCCGCGGCTGACACCGCACCGGTCCCGACGAGGGCCATCATCGAGGGCATGACCGCGTCCTCGTCCGGCCCCGCGACGTTCGACCCCCGTGCCCTGCTCGCCGAGAGCCGCCTCGGCGTCCTCGCCACCCTCCGGGCGAACGGGATGCCCCAGCTCTCGCCCGTCATGCCGTTCTACGACCCGGAGGCCGGCACGCTGTCGGTGTCGATGACCGAGGGCCGGGCGAAGACCGCGAACCTCCGCCGCGACCCCCGCGCGGCGCTCGAGGTCACCTCCGCCGACGGCCGCGCCTGGGCGACCGCCGAGGGTCCGGTGACGCTCACGGGCCCGGGCGACGACCCGCGGTCCCCCGAGGTCGAGGCGCTCGTGGCGTACTACCGCACCGCCGCGGGCGAGCACCCCGACTGGGAGGACTACCGGGCCACGATGGTCGCCGACCGCCGCGTGCTCATGGTCATGACCGTGCAGCGGGTGTACGGCGACCGGATCTAGGACAGCGGGTCAGCCCAACGAATCCAGGGCCTGGCGCAGGTCGTCGACGAGGTCGTCGGCGTCCTCCAGCCCGACCGAGAGACGCACGAGGTCGGCGGGCACCTCGAGCAGCGAGCCGGCGGCCGACGCGTGCGTCATGGCGCCGGGGTGCTCGATGAGCGACTCCACCCCGCCCAGCGACTCGGCGAGCGTGAAGACGCGGGTGGCGGCGCACAGGTCGCGCGCGGCCTGCTCGCCCCCGGCGACGCGCACCGAGACCATGCCGCCGAAGCGGTGCATCTGCTTCGCGGCGACCTCGTGACCCGGGTGGTCGGCGCGGCCCGGGTAGAGCACGGTCGTGATCCTCGGGTGGGCGGCGAGCACGTCGGCGACGCGCTCGGCGTTGTCGCTGTGGCGCTCCATGCGCACCGCCAGCGTCTTGAGCCCGCGCTGGGTGAGGAAGCAGTCGAACGGCGAGGGCACCGCGCCCATCCCGTTCTGCATCTTGCCCAGCGTCACGTGCAGCTCGTCGTCGTCGGTGACGAGCGCGCCGCCGACGACGTCGGAGTGGCCGCCCAGGTACTTCGTCGTCGAGTGCACGACGACGTGCGCGCCGAGCGCGAGCGGCGTCTGCAGGTACGGCGAGGCGAAGGTGTTGTCGACGACGAGCAGCAGGTCGTGCTCGCGGGCCAGCGTGCCGAGCCCGGCGATGTCGGCGATGCCGAGCAGCGGGTTGGTCGGCGTCTCGCACCACAGGACCTTCGTGTTCGGCCGGATCGCCGCCCGCACCGCGTCGAGGTCGGCCGTGTCGACCGCGGTGTACTCCACGCCCCAGTCGCAGTAGACCGTGGAGATCAGCCGGTAGGTGCCGCCGTAGGCGTCGAGCGGGATGAGCACGTGGTCGCCGGGGCGCAGGACGCCGCGCAGCAGCGCGTCCTCGGCGGCCATGCCCGACGCGAAGGCGCGGGCGTGCCGGCCGCCCTCGAGGGACGCGAGCGTCGTCTCCAGCGAGGTCCGGGAGGGGTTGCCGGTGCGCGCGTACTCGTAGCCCGACCGCAGCCCGCCGACGCCGTCCTGGGCGAAGGTCGACGAGGCGAAGATCGGCACCACGACCGCGCCCGTCGTCGGGTCGGGCTCCTGGCCGTCGTGCAGGGCGCGGGTGGAGAAACCGTTCACCCCGTCCAGGGTAGGCCGCTCGGTCCTAGGCCGGTCCACCGACGTCGTAGCGGCTGCCGGTGGCGAGGAAGGCCAGGACGTCGGCGCGGGTCACGATGCCCGCGGGCCGGCCGTCGACCACCACCAGCGCCCCGTCGCCGCCGCGCAGCGCCTCCACCGCCTTGGAGATGGGCTCGTTGCTGCCGAGGCTCGGCAGGGGCTTGGACAGGTGGCGCTCGACGGGGTCGGTCAGCGAGGCCTGCTCGTTGAACACCTTGTCGAGCAGGTCGCGGACCGTCACCGCGCCGCGGACCTCGGCGGCCATGACCGGCGGCTCCGCGCGCACGATCGGCATCTGCGAGACCCCGAACTCGCGCATGATCGACACGGCGTCGGCGACGGTCTCGCTGGGGTGGCCGTGCACGAGGTCGGGGATCGAGCCGTCCTTGCGGCGCAGCACGTCGCCGACGGTCCACTCGCCGGTGTCGGGCGCCAGGAAGCCGTAGGACGCCATCCACTGGTCGTTGAACACCGTCGACAGGTAGCCCCGGCCGCCGTCGGGCAGGAGCACGACGATGACGTCGTCCGGCCCCGCGCTCTCCGCGACCTTGGCCGCCGCGCACACCGCCATCCCGCACGAGCCGCCGACCAGCAGCGCCTCCTCGCGGGCCAGGCGCCGGGTCATGAGGAACGAGTCGCGGTCGGGCACCGCGACGATCTCGTCGGCGATGCCCTGGTCGTAGGTGCTGGGCCAGAAGTCCTCGCCGACGCCCTCGACGAGGTACGGACGCCCGTCGCCGCCGGAGTACACCGAGCCGACCGGGTCGGCGCCGACGACGCGCACCTTCCCGTCCGAGATGTCCTTGAGGTAGTGGCCGGTGCCCGTGATGGTGCCGCCGGTGCCGACGCCGGCGACGAAGTGGGTGATGCGGCCCTCGGTCTGCTCCCAGATCTCGGGGCCGGTGGACTCGACGTGCGAGGCGGGGTTCGCCGGGTTGGCGTACTGGTTGGGCTTCCAGGCGCCCTCGACCTCGCGGGCGAGCCGGTCGGACACCGAGTAGTACGACTCCGGGCTCTCCGGCTCGACGGCCGCGGGGCACACGACGACCTCGGCGCCGTAGGCGCGCAGCGCGTCCTGCTTGGCGACGCTGACCTTGTCCGGGCACACGAAGATGCAGTGGTAGCCGCGCTGCTGGGCGATGATCGCCAGCCCGATCCCGGTGTTGCCCGAGGTCGGCTCGACGATGGTGCCGCCCGGCTTGAGCTCGCCGGACGCCTCCGCCGCGTCGATCATCTTCTCCGCGATGCGGTCCTTCACGCTGCCGCCGGGGTTGAGGTACTCGACCTTCGCGAGCACGAGCGGGGCGTCCGGGCCCGTCGGCACCACGTGGTTGAGACGGACCAGCGGCGTGTTCCCGATGAGCTCGGCGACGTGCTCGACGTAGCGCATGACCCCATCCTCCGACGTCACCGGTCCCCGACGCTCCCCGGCCCCACGGTCGTGCGCGGGATCACGGTGGCGTCGGCCCCGGCCGTCAGCGAAGTGCCGTCGCTGACGACGAGTGTCCGTATCCCTCCTTCGTCGTAGGGTCGGCGGCATGGTCGACCCTGGCCGCGAGGCCGTCATCGTGTCCGCCGTCCGCTCGCCCATCGGCCGCGCCCGCAAGGGCTCGCTGGCCGCGATGCGCCCGGACGACCTCACCGCGCAGGTCGTCACGGCCGCGCTCGACGCCGTGCCCGCCCTCGACCCGACCGAGGTCGAGGACCTCCTGCTCGGCTGCGGCCTGCCCGGCGGCGAGCAGGGGCACAACCTCGCGCGGATCGTCGCCGTCGAGCTCGGGCTGGACCGGCTGCCCGGCGCCACGATCACGCGGTACTGCTCGTCGTCGCTGCAGACCGCGCGCATGGCCGCACACGCCATCCGCGCCGGCGAGGGCGACGTCTTCCTCGCCGCCGGCGTCGAGACCGTGTCGCGGTTCGAGAAGGGCAACTCCGACTCGCTGCCCGACACCCACAACCCGCTGTTCGCCGACGCCGAGCGCCGCACCGCCGAGGTCGCCGCCGCGGGCGCGTCGGAGTGGCACGACCCGCGCGCCGACGGCCTGCTCCCCGACCCCTACATCGCCATGGGGCAGACGGCCGAGAACGTGGCGCTCGCCGAGGGCGTGAGCCGCGAGGAGATGGACCGCTTCGCCCTGCGCAGCCAGCAGAACGCGGCGCGGGCGCAGGCGTCGGGCTTCTGGGCCCGCGAGATCACCCCGGTGCGCCTGCCCGACGGCTCGGTGATGGAGCACGACGACAGCCCGCGGCCGAGCACGACGTACGAGGCGCTCGCCGACCTCAAGCCCGTCTTCCGTCCCGACGGGCGCATCACCGCCGGCAACGCCTGCCCGCTCAACGACGGCGCCGCGGCGCTCGTGATCATGTCGGCGCAGCGGGCCGAGGCGCTCGGGATCGCGCCCCTCGCGCGGATCGTGTCCACCGCCGTCAGCGCGCTGTCCCCCGAGATCATGGGCCTCGGGCCGATCGAGGCCTCGGCCCGCGCCCTGGCCCGCGCCGGGCTCGGCATCGGCGACGTCGACCTCGTCGAGATCAACGAGGCCTTTGCCGCCCAGGTCATCCCCTCGGCCCGCGGGCTCGGGATGAGCGACGAGGACATGGAGGCCAAGCTCAACGTGCACGGCGGCTCCATCGCCGTCGGCCACCCGTTCGGCATGACCGGCGCGCGGATCGCCACGACGCTGCTCAACGGCCTGCGCGAGCGCGACGCCACCCTGGGCCTCGAGACCATGTGCGTCGGCGGCGGCCAGGGCATGGCGATGGTGCTCGAGCGCCTGAACTGAGCGGGCGCGTCGGGGGCGTGCTGGGGCGGGCAGTCGGGAGGTGGTGGCAGCGAGGGTCACCTTGGCTGCGTGGGAGGCAGCGAACGTCACCCTCGCTCCACGGGCCGGGCGCTGCTGGTGACCGGCCTGGTGGAGCGAAGGTCACCTTGACTGCCTGAGACGCAGCGAGGGAGTCCCTCGCTCCACGATTGCGGTCGCCCGCGGAACCGTCGGCGTCGAGCCCGCGTCGAACGGGAGTATGAGCCGCCGCCGCAGCATCGACTGGGTCGCCGTCCACCAGGCCGCCCTCCACGACCAGATCCGTCACGCCGATCTCCTCGAGCTCGGCGTCCTGTCGAGCACGATCGCTCGGCGCGTGCACGCGGGGACCTGGGGTCGGAGTGCGTTCGGCGTCATCTCGCTCACCGGTCCGCCGAGGACGCTCGACCAGCGACTCGCGGGTGCCGTGCTCTACGGCGGGCCCGGGGCGGTGCTGTCGGGAGTCGCCGCGGCGCGGCTGCACGGGCTCGAGCGACTGCCGAACCAACCCGCCGGGACCGCGCTGCTGCTCATCGGGCACGACAAGCACCGCGTCTCCCGGGGCCTGATCACGGTCGAGCGCACGACCCGGCTCCCCGAGCCCCGCGCGATCCGCGGACTCCCCGTCGCGCCGGTCACGCGCGCGGTCGTCGACGCGGCCAAGCGGCTCGAGGGGACGGACCAGATCCGGGCGTTCCTGGCCGAGACCGTGCAGCGGCGGTTCACCACCGCCACGGCCCTGCGCACCGAGCTCGAGGCGGGCAGCGGACGCGGGACGGCGAAGGTGCGGCCGGTGCTCGTCGAGATCGAGGACGGCGTGCGGTCGGTCCCGGAGGCCAAGGCCCGGGCGCTGGCGGCGTCGATCCCCGATCTGCCGCCGATGATGTGGAACCCCCGACTCGTCCTCGACGACGGCACGTGGCTCGCCGACCCCGACGGCTGGCTGGACGACGTCGGGCTCGCCTGGGAGATCCACTCGTTCCGGCACCACGCCGACCCGGACGCGTTCGACGACACCCTGAGTCGCCAGGCCCGGATCACGAGCACCGGCGTGCACGTCATCGCGCACACGCCCCGCCAGATCGAGAGCGACCGTGGACGCGTGCGCGCCGACCTCCTCGCCGCGTACCGCGCCGCGAGCCTCCGCCCGCGCCCCGCGGTGACGGCGCTGCCGGCGGCCTGACGCGGGGTGGGAGCGAGGGCGTCGTTCGCTGCCTCCCAGGCACTGGAGGAGTCCCTCGCTCCTCGGCCGGCGCGCACCTCCAACGGAGCGAAGGTCACGTTCGCTGCCCCCCACGCAGCGAACGTGACCCTCGCTGCCCCCCACCCGCGCGCCACCCGCGCGCCATCCCCCAACGCACGACGGCCCCTCCCGCGCGGGGCGGGAGGGGCCGTCGTCCGGGTGCGAGTGGCTAGCTCACTCGCGGAAGTAGCTCAGCAGGCGCAGGATCTCGATGTAGAGCCAGACCAGCGTGGTCATGAAGCCGAAGGCGAGGTACCAGGCGAAGCGCGCGGGGACGCCGGCCTTGACCGCCTGGTCGGCCTGGTCGAAGTCGAGCATCAGCATGAACGCGCCGATGGCGATGCAGACCAGGCTGAAGATGATCGCCAGGGCGCCGCCGTCCCGCAGGCCCATGCCGCCGGGGACGAAGAAGCCCGCGACGAGGTTGGCCAGCATCAGTACCACGACGCCGATCGCGGCGCCGATGACCATCTTGGTCAGGCGCGGCGTGACGCGGATGGCGCCGGTCTTGTAGACGACGAGCATGCCGATGAAGATGCCGAGCGTGCCCAGGATCGCCTGGACGCCGATGCCGGCGTAGCTGGTGCCGCCCGGCGAGGTGGCGATGCTCTGGAACACCCCGGTGATCGCGCCGAGCGCCATGCCCTCGGCCGCCGAGTATCCGAGCACCAGGAACTTGTTGGTGCTCTGCTTGAAGATGATGACCAGTGCGAGGACCAGCCCGACCACGAAGCCGAGCAGCCCGAGCACGTAGAGCCCGCTCCACGCCGTGGCCACACCGACCGCGAGGGCCAGGACCACGTTGATCGCGGTCTTCTGGACCACGTCGTCGACGGTGAGCGGACGGTCGTCCGCCGCCGCGGTCGGCATCGGGCTGCCGCCACCGCCGAACATGCCTCCGGCACCGGCCATGCCGGCCGGGGCCCCGCCTGCAGGGCCGAACCGCGCGTACCCACCCGGCGAGGTGGGCAGGTTGCGGAACGCCGGGTTGCTGCTGGTGCGCACCTCTCGTCCTCCTCCTACGCGGAGCCGGCACCGATGGCGGGATGTCATCGGCCGGGTCGACCGCGGACTGTTCGTCCACCCGGTGCAACGACGTGGTGGGTGGATCGGTTCCCGCCTCGGTAAAAAGAACTTTACCGGACCCGTGGTGAACGCAGCGTGTCCGCTTCGCCCCGGGATGGGGTCCGTCAGGAAGTCTATCCCCCCTGATGGCGGCACCCCTCCGGGTCGGAGGTGTCACCCCGGGTCGGGACGGGGAACGCTGCGCACGCAGACCTCGCAAGCAGCGACGAGGAGGGGTGTCGATGGTCGACTTCGGCAAGATGGTGGACAAGGCCAAGGACTGGGCCGGCAAGAACCCGGACAAGGCCGACGCGTACGTGGACAAGGGCACCGACGCCGTCGGGCAGCGCTTCGGCCACGAGCAGCAGGTCGACCAGGCCGGCGACCGGGCCAAGCAGTTCCTGCACGGCGACCAGGCGCCGGGCCAGCCGCACGAGGGTCAGGCGCCCCCGCCGCCGGACGGCCAGGCGCCCCCGCCGCCGGAGGGCCAGGCGCCCCCGCCGCCCCCGCCGGGCGAGGAGCCGCCGCGACCCTGAGCCAGGGTCCGGCACGGCTCGGGAACGACACGCACGACACTCACGACACGGGGGCCCGGTACCGCAGCGCGCGGGGCCGGGCCGTCGCACGTCCGGGAGCGGTGCTACGCGGGCGCGGGCCCGTCCTCGCCGTCGAGGCGGATGGCGAGCAGCACCGCGTCGTCGCGTAGGCCGTCGACGCCGAGCATGCCGAGCAGCCGGTCGCAGAGCTCCTCGACGGGCATGTCGGCCGACTGCGCGGCGAGGGTGTCGGCGATGAGCTGCGTGCGGTCGTCCGGGTCGGCGCCCGGCGCCTCGATGAGGCCGTCGGTGTGCAGCACCAGCAGGTCGCCGTGGCCGCAGTGCACCGTCGTCTCCTCGCGGGTGACCGCGCGGGTCGCCCCGATCAGCGGGGAGAGGTTGCCGGTGAGCAGCTCGACGGTGCCGTCGGCGCGGCGCAGCAGGGGCGGCGGGTGGCCGGCGTTGGAGTACCGCAGCACCCAGCCGCCCTGCTCGCCGCGCTCGAGGCGGGCGTAGACCGCGGTGGCCATCGCCGCCATGCCCAGGCCCTGCACCACGTCGTCGCAGCGGTCGACGACGTCGGCGGGCCCGAGGCCCTCCCACGCGTACGAGCGCAGCACCCCGCGCAGCTCGCCCATCGCCGCGGCCGCCCGCAGGTCGTGGCCGACGACGTCGCCGACCGCGAGCCCGACCGCGCCGTCGGGCAGCGAGAGCATGTCGTACCAGTCACCGCCGACCTGGGCGCCGTCGGTCGCGGCCAGGTAGCGCGACGCGATGGTCATCCCCGCCATCCGCGGGACGGCGGGCAGCAGGCTGCGCTGCAGCGTCTCCGCGGCCCCGTGCTCGCGGGCGTAGAGGCGCGCGTTGTCCACCGCGAGGCCGGCGCGGGCGGCGAGGTCCGCGGCCAGGTAGAGGTCGCGCTGGGAGTAGCGGCGCCCGTAGGGCAGCTCGGTGCCGAGGGTCAGGGCGCCGAGCATCTGCCCGCGGGCGCGCAGCGGCACCACGATCGCCGAGCGCGGCCGCAGCGCCTCGTAGCGGCGCAGCAGGTCGGGCTGGTCGGAGATGCCGGCGGGCCGCACCGGGAGCTCGGGCAGCAGCGACGGCGAGCCCGAGCCGAGCGCCTGCCCGATCGGGTCGCGGCCGTCCTCGGTGGGCGCCACCCAGCGCCCGAGCCCGCGGACCTCGTCGGTCTTCGTCTCGTCGCGGTGGTTGACCGCCGCCCGGCGCACCGAGGCGTTGCCCTCGGCGTCCTCGAGCAGGTCGACGCAGCAGAAGTCGGCCATCGCCGGCACGACGATGCGCGCGAGGGCCTCCGCGACGCCGACGGTGTCGAGGCTCGCCGACATCGCCGAGGTCGACTCGGTGAGCAGGCGCAGCTGCTCGCGCGTCTCCTCCGCGGCGGCGAGCGCGGCGCGACGCTCGTTCTCGACCATCACGCGCTCGGTGACGTCGGACTGGACGCCGACGAAGTTGACGACGCGGCCCTGGCCGTCGAGCACCGGAGTGATCGAGACCTGGTTCCAGAACGCGGTGCCGTCGCGGCGGTAGTTGAGGAGCACCTCGGTGATCGGGCGCTCCTCGTCCAGCGCCGTGCGGATGCGCGAGATCGAGGCCGGGTCGGTGTTCGGGCCCTGCAGGAAGCGGCAGTTGCGGCCGAGCACCTCGTCGAGCTCGTAGCCGGTCAGCCGCGTGAAGGCCGGGTTGACCCACACCAGCGGGTTCTGCTCGCGGGCCGGGTCGGAGATCGTGAACGACAGCTCGGTGGCCACGACGGCGCGGTCGCGCACCATCTCGAGGTGACGCTGGGCGCCCGCCCCGGACAGCTGCAGGAACACCACGAGCGCGAGCCGGCGCTGGTCCTCGTTCACCACCTCCGAGAGCGGGAAGCCGGTGACCCACAGCAGCCGGCCCTCGGCCTCCTCGCGCTCCTCCTCGGTGGCCTCGGAGCCGCGGCGCGCGGCGTCGGACACCGCGACCGGCTCGCCGGAGACCGGGATGCCCTGGGCGACGCGCGAGAGCGGCGAGGCCGTGTCGCGCATGGGGCGGCCCGACAGGTCCGTGAGGCCCGCCGCCTCGCTCCACGCGTCGATGTCGACGGGCAGCGAGGCGCGGCCGCCGGTGAGCGCGGCGGCCGAGTCGTTGGCGTAGGTGACCAGGCCCTCGCCGAGGTCGATGAGGGCGACGGCGGCGGGCGCCGTGTGCAGCACCTGCGGCAGGTCGGGCTCGCGGACGCCGCTCGGGTCGACGACGGCGTCGCGCACCCGCTGCGCCTCGGTGGCGAAGTCCGGGCCCAGCTCGGCGGGCCCGGGCGCGTCGGTCGCCACGTCGCCGTGGTCGCCGTTCGTCCTGCCCGTCACCTGCCGGAGCCTATCGGCCCCAACCGATCGACGAGCCGGGTGTGACCCCCACGGGGCGCCACCGGGACTGCTGTCGTGACGAGGAGCCTCCGGGGCTCCGACGGAACGGAGCGTGTCGGCACGCCCGTTCGGGTGATGGCGGACCTGCTCACACCAGGAAGACCTCGCGGGGACCGGGGGCGGAGCCGTCGGGCAGTTCGCGATCGCGTCCGGGACGGCCACCGAACGCCGCGCTGGCGGCGAGCTTACGGGCCTGCACGGTCTCCGACAGCGCGAGCTGGCGAGCCCGACGCCACGGCACCTCGGCGGACTCCGGCCCGGCCCAGCTCCACGCCTGGTCGAGCCAGCGGACGAGGCGGACGCGGTAGGCGGCGCACACGGTCTCCGCGGCGCGCCCGGCGGCCTCGTGGTCGTCGTCGCCGTCCCCGGACCAGGGCGCGAGCACGCACAGCCCGTGCGGGTCGTCGGCGAACCCGACGATCTCGCTCAGCGCGGCCACGACGTCGGCCTCGCAGCCGGAGAGACCGGCGTCGGGTAGCCCGAGGCGGTGCCGGCGGACCTCCACGACCCCCAGCGCCTCGTAGGCCGCCGCGAGCTCGGCCTCCCCGTGGTCGACGGGGTGGTCGACGGCGGGCGCCTCCTCCTCCGGTTCCTCGGCGCCCTCGAGGCGCGCCAGCACGGAGGCGAGGGTGTCGGGGTCGGCGAGGTCGCCGGGGCGCACGACGAGGTCGGCGAGCGGCCGCTCGCGCTCGCGGGGCACGGCGAGCCCCTCGGGCGGCGTGCAGGTGCGGCCGGGGCCGTCGGTGAGCGCGAGGACGTCGACCGAGGCGTGGCGCGCGGCGAGGCGGCGCAGGAGCCCGCCGGCCGCGCGGATCTCGTCGCGCGGGTGCGGGGCGACGACGACGAGCCGCCGGCACTCCCGCAGCGTCAGCGGGCGCAGTACCTCGAGCTCGCGCCACGGCGGCCGTGCACCACCCGGCGCGGGGATCCGTCCCGACAAGTCCCCCGGATCAGCCACGACGCCTCACCTCCCGACGACGAGTGTGGCCGATCTTCTCGCCCGTTCGGAGCAGCTCGGATCGGGTCGGCGTCGAGCGGTCCGTCCGGGGCGCCCGAGCGGTCGTCGTCACGCACCCGGTCGTGACACCGACCGCTCTCCGCGTGACCGCTGCGACGGGCGGGTGACGGCGAGCTGTCGTCACGGGGTGGATCGGGTGACGTCGGGGCGGCCGGCGGGGTGGCGGCCTGCGCTGGGTGATGTGGAGTGTCGGGCGTGGTGCGGTCGGGCGTGGTGCGGCCGGGGGTGGTGCGGTCGGGCGTGGCGCGGTCCCCCGCGGTGCGTGCCCCCGGTGGGGTTCGAACCCACACTGTGGCGATTTTAAGTCGCCTGCCTCTGCCGATTGGGCTACAGGGGCCGATCTCCCGCCGGTGGAGACCCTAGTCGCCGGCGCGCGCCGGGACCGTCGGATCCAGCCCTGCGGCCCGGGCGGCGTCGGTGAGGACGTCCTCGAGCATCGCCGGGGTGAGGCGTCCCGTGAAGGTGTTCTGCTGGCTGACGTGGTAGCTGCCGAACAGCTCGAGCGGGGCCGCGGAGGTCGGGGCGTGCTCGTCCGCCGGGGCGAGCGTGACGTGGACGGCGTGCCCGAACGTCGGGCGGGGCCGCGGGACGACCCAGCCGGGGTGCCCGCCGGCCGGGTCCGGGGTGGCGAGGACGGGCAGGAGCGCTTGCCACCCGAAGCCGCCGAGCACCACGACGGAGCGCACGGTGCCGCGCAGCAGGGCGAGCTCGCGGGCGAGCCACGGGCGGCAACGGTCGCGCTCGGCGGGCGTGGGCCTGTTCTCCGGCGGGGCGCAGCGCACCGGGGCGGTGATGCGGGTGCCGTAGAGCTCGAGGCCGTCGCCGACCGCGACCGCCGTGGGCTGCGAGGCGAGCCCGACGGCGTGCAGGGCGGCGTAGAGGACGTCACCGCTGCGGTCGCCGGTGAACATGCGCCCCGTGCGGTTGGCGCCGTGCGCGGCCGGGGCGAGGCCGACGATGAGCAGCTGCGCGTCGGTGGCGCCGAACCCGGGCACCGGGCGGCCCCAGTAGGTCTCGTCGCGGAAGGCGGCGCGCTTGGTGGCGGCGACCTCCTCCCGCCACGCCACGAGCCGCGGGCAGGCGCGGCACCCCGCGACCAGGGCGTCGAGGGTCGGCAGGTCGGGGGCGTCGGCGGGTCCGGGCTGCGCCGGCTGCGCGGGCTCAGCCGTGCCAGGCACCCCAGGCCTCCCGCGCGGCGAGGACGGCGACGACCGCCGACACGGCCGGCGCGGCGAGCGAGGCGGTGACGGGGCCGACGCTGGCGAGCAGGTCGACGCCCGAGGCGGCGAGCAGCACCACGACGAGCGCGACGACGAGCGGCGCGGGCGCGGCCCGGCGGACGCGTGGGTCGCGGAAGGCGCCCTCCGCCCGCCCGGCCCGCGCGTCGAGGGCGACGAGCACCGGCAGCGCGACCGCCCCGGCGAGCCCGAGCAGGCCACCGACCAGGGCCTCCCCCGGGCGGCCGGGCGTCAGCGCGTCGGCGACGGCGTCGACCGCGCTGTAGACGGCGAGCACGACGAACGACACCGTCATCGCCCGCACCGCCTTGGCCTCGCGGCGCGCCGGGTCGCCCGCGAACTGCCAGCGCACCGGCAGCGCCGCGCCCAGCGAGACCGTGAGGTGCGCGACGAGCGACGCGACGCCGGGCAGCGTGGGCCCGTTGCCGGCGAGCCAGGCGGCGACGGCGAGGACGACGGTGTGCACGACCGTCACGGCCACCAGCGCCCGCACCCGCCGGGCGAGCACCAGCGCGGCGAGCGGCAGCGCCCCGGGGACGGCGCCGGGCGGGTCGGCCGGGCGCGCGCTCACCACGCGATCACCCACGCCGTCACCCCGCGCCTCACCATCGGGCGGCCAGCTCCCGTGCGATCCCGTCGAGGATGTCGTGCTCGGAGACGACGAGCTCGGTGACGTCGGTGCGCTCGGCGAGCTCCTCGGCGAGCACCCGCATGACGAGCGACCCGCCGCCGATGACGTCGACGCGGCCGGGGTGCATCGGCCCGAGCGCGGCACGCTGCTCGCGCGGCATCGACTCGAGGCGCCGTGCGGTGGCGCACACGTCGTCGAGGCCCAGCCGCGAGAGGTGGATCCGGTCGGGGTCGTAGGTGCGCAGGTCCATCGCGACGGCCGCCAGCGTCGTCGCCGTGCCCGCCACGGCCACCCAGGTCTGGACCTCGTCGACCGCCACCTCGGCGAACGCCGGCGCCAGCGTGGCGCGCGTGAACTCCTCGGCCTCGGCGATCTGCTCGCCGGTCGGCGGGTCGTCGTGGAGGAACTTCTCGGTCAGGCGCACGCAGCCGACGTCGGTGGAGCGCGCGGCGGTGACCTGCGCGTGCACCGCGTCCCAGGTGCCGGTGACGAGCTCGGTGGAGCCGCCGCCGACGTCGGCGACGACGAACGGGCCCTCGTCGGGGTCGAGGTCGGCGACCGCCCCCGCGAACGACAGGCGCGCCTCCTCGTCGCCGGTGATGACGTCGGCGTCGACCCCGATGAGCTCGCGGACCGCGCCGAAGAACTCCTCGCGGTTCGCGGCGTCGCGGGTGGCGGAGGTGGCGCAGACGCGCACGGTCTCCGGGGAGACGGCGACGCCGTGGCGGCGCAGCATCTCGGCGTAGGCGCCCAGGGCCTCGCGGGTGCGCGCGAGCGACTCCGGCGCCAGCCGCCCGGTGGCGTCGACGCCCTGCCCGAGGCGGTTGACCCGCATCTCGCGGTGGACGTCGCGCAGCCAGGCCGAGCCGTCCTCGCGCACGGTCACGTCGGCCACCAGCAGGCGGATCGAGTTGGTCCCGCAGTCGACGGCCGCGACCCGTGGCATCGACATCCCCCTGCTGCACTCGGCGTCCCCGGCGGACCGGGCTACCCGACGACGCTAGCGAGGACGCCCGCCGCGTGCCGTCCTCGGGGTGCGCTGCGCGCTCGTGAGCAGTTCGGAGTGCTCAAGCACTCGATGGTGCTCACGAGCGCGGAGCGCACCCGGTCCGGACGCCGGGCGACCCCAGGCGGGTGGGGTCGCCCGGCGACCGGTCCGCGGGCGGGAGCCGTCGGGCAGCCGCGGAGGGCGCCGCGCGGCGGATCACCGCCCGTGCGTGTGACGGGCCGTCCGCACCGTCGCACTGAGCCGGTCGGGGGAACCGGCTCCTGCCCATCCTGGGGCGCCCGGCGGGCGTCGATCAACTCCGCGCGGGGGTCGGTACCGGGCCGGGTCGGATCGGCACCGGTCCGTGGGCCGGCGGCCACCGAGCGTGCCGGTCGGTCGCGTCCGTCCCGTCGCCCGGTGGGGGTCGGGGTGTCAGCCCGTCGGGTCCCCGCGTCCGGAGCTGCCGGGGTCGATGCACGGCCCCGCGTGCCACCAGTCGCCGAGGCGCGCGAGGGTGTCGTCGCCCGCCGGGTTCACGCCCGGCCCGCGGGCGAGGGTGTGCGCGACGTGGACGTGCAGGCACTTGACCCGCTCGGGCATCCCGCCGGCGCTGACGTCGGTGCCGAGCGGCTCGATCGCGTCGCGGTCGGCGAGGTAGTCGGCGTGGGCCCGGGCGTAGCGCGCGGCGAAGTCGGGGTCGGTGCCCAGGCGCTCGGTCTGCTCGCGCATCAGACCCTCGGCCTCCAGCGTCCCGATCCGCGAGGTCAGGCGCGGGCAGGTCGCGTAGTAGAGCGTCGGGAAGGGCGTGCCGTCCTCGAGCCGCGGGGCCGTCTCGACGACGTCGGGCAGCCCGCAGGGGCAGCGGTGCGCGATGCGGCGCAGCCCGCGGGGCCGGCGCCCGATCTGCGCGGCGACGGCGGCCCGGTCGGCGTCGGTGGGGGCGTCGGTGGGGGTGTCGGTGGGCTCGCTCACGGCGCGGTGCCGAGCGTCGACCGGGCGACGCGCGCGTACCAGGGCAGCTCGGCCTCGGCGGGCGGCAGCCCGGCGCGGGGGTCGGTGTCGCGGGGGTCGCGGGGCGCGGCGGCGTCGCCGGGCAGCTGGACGCGGTAGGGCACCTCGCCCGGCCGGGCGTAGCCGAGGCGGTCGCGGGCCAGGGCCTCGATGTGCGCCGGGTCGCGCAGGGCAGCGCGCTCGTCGGTGAGCCGCCGGACGTCGCCGGCGAGGCGCTCCTGCTCGGCGGTCACGGCGGCGATCTCGTGGCGCTGGGTGACGTAGTTGCGCAGCGGCACGGCGACGGTCAGCGCGAGGGCGCAGACGACGACGGCGAGCACCGCCGCCCGCCGTGCCGTCGACAGCCCCAGCGCGCCGCCGGTGGCCTGCGCGGCACGCCGGGCCCGGGCGGCCGCCGCGGCCGGGCCCGAGGGCACGCGCAGCGGGTGGCGCCGGCGCACGACGCGCTGCGGGTCGCGGCGGGGTCCCTGACGGGCGCGGGTGCGTCCGCGCGCCGGGGCGGACCCGCGGGTGCCCGACGCGGCCCCCGACCGGCTCCCGCGCCGCCCCCGGCCCCGCGCGCCACCGGGCCGGCCGGCGGCGCCGCGGTCGGCGGAACCGTCGTCGGGGGTGCGCTCGGGGCCGGCCACGCGGCTCAGGCGTCCGGGTCGAAGCGCGGGAAGGCGAGGTCGCCGGCGTAGCGCGCGGCGTCGCCGAGGGCCTCCTCGATGCGCAGCAGCTGGTTGTACTTGGCGACGCGCTCGGAGCGGGCGGTGGCGCCGGTCTTGATCTGCCCACAGTTGGTGGCGACGGCGAGGTCGGCGATCGTCGTGTCCTCGGTCTCGCCCGAGCGGTGGCTCATCATGCAGCGGTAGCCGTACTGCTGGGCGAGGCTGACCGCGTCGAGGGTCTCCGAGAGCGTGCCGATCTGGTTGACCTTGACCAGCAGCGCGTTCGCGGCCCGGCGCTCGATGCCCTCCTCGAGCCGCTCGATGTTGGTGACGAACAGGTCGTCGCCGACGATCTGGATGCGGTCGCCGATGTCGCCGGTGAGCTTGGTCCAGCCCTCCCAGTCGTTCTCCGAGAGCGGGTCCTCGATGCTGACCAGCGGGTACGCGTCGAGCAGCTCGCCGTAGTACGAGCTCATCTGCGCGGCGCTGCGGGTCTCGCCCTCGAAGGTGTAGACGCCGTCGGCGTAGAACTCGCTCGCGGCCACGTCGAGGGCGAGGACCACGTCGCGGCCGGGGGTGTAGCCGGCGTCGCCGATCGCGGACATGATCAGGTCGAGCGCCTCGCGGTTGTGCGGCAGCGACGGCGCGAAGCCGCCCTCGTCGCCCAGGCCCGTCGAGAGTCCCTGCTTCTTGAGCACCTTCTTCAGCGCCTGGTACACCTCGGCGCCCCACCGCAGGGCCTCGCGGAACGACTCGGCGCCGATCGGCGCGATCATGAACTCCTGGACGTCGACCCCGGAGTCCGCGTGGGCGCCGCCGTTGAGGATGTTCATCATCGGCACCGGCAGCACGTGGGCGTTCGGGCCGCCGACGTAGCGGAAGAGGTCGAGCTCGGCGGACTCCGCGGCGGCGCGGGCCACGGCCAGCGAGACGCCGAGCAGCGCGTTGGCGCCGAGACGGGACTTGTCCGGCGTGCCGTCGAGGTCGATCAGCTTCTGGTCGACGACGCGCTGCTCGGCGGCGTCGATGCCGACCAGGCCGGGGCCGATCTCGTCGAGCACGCCGGCCACGGCCCGCTCGACACCCTTGCCCAGGTAGCGCGAGTCGTCGCCGTCGCGCAGCTCGACCGCCTCGTGCTCGCCGGTCGACGCCCCGGAGGGCACCGCGGCGCGGGTCAGCGTGCCGTCGTCGAGCGCCACCTCGACCTCGACCGTGGGTGTGCCCCGCGAGTCGAGGATCTCCCGTGCGCCGACCTGCTCGATGACCGCCACGGACCATGCCTCCGAACGCTGTGATGAACGCTGATCGTCTCGCCGCGCCCCGGGGCACGGCACGTCGCCCGCATCGTAGACGCCGCCGCTGACCCGATCGGTGAGCCACGCACGGACCGTCCGCGGGCGGCCCTCGCGCGGTGCCGGGACTCGGCATACGGTGACGGGGATGTCCGCCGCACAGCCCGACCCCGACGGACCGGACGGCACCGGGGCGGTGTCGGCGGTGGACGCCTTCCGCCGCGCCGAGGACCTCCTCGAGCACCGCCGGCCCCTCGACGCGTTGAAGATCGTCGTCCCGCTGCTCGAGAGCGAGCCCGAGGCGGCCTCGGTGCACCTGCTCGCCGCCCGGGCCTACCTCGCCTCCGCGCAGTTCCGCCGCGCCGAGGCGGGCTTCCTGCGCGTGCTGGAGCTCGACCCGTCCGACCACTACGCGCGGTTCGCCCTGGGCCGCACGCTGCAGCGCCAGAGCCGGCTCGAGGAGGCCCGGACCCAGCTGCGCATGGCGGCGGCGATGGACCCGCGGCCCGAGTACCAGGAGGCGCTCGGCGAGGTCAGCGCCAACATCGCCTTCCGGTCGGACCGCGCCGGCGGCGGCTGAGTGTCGCGCCGAGCCGGTCGCGACACCTTGCGCTCCTCCGTCGCGCACCAGGTCGGCTGCGGCGGCGCGCTCCGGTGGACGCGAGCCAGGGCCGGTCAGCCCCGGTTCGCCGCGGCGTACGAGTCGGCGGCGGCGTAGACGCGGCGGCCGTACTCGTCGGAGTAGTTGTACGAGAGCACGGCGTTGCGCCAGCCCGGACCGGTGGCGAGGTCCCGGCCTCCCGCGCAGAGGTAGCGGCCGGCGGCGAGGGCCGCATCGTCGATGTTGTTCGGGTCCGCGACGCCGTCGCCGTTGCCGTCGGACCGCCACTTCGCCCAGGTCGACGGGATGAACTGCAGCGGGCCGACGGCGCGGTCGAGCGCGGTGTCGCCGTCGAGGACGCCGCGGTCGGTGTCGCCGATGGTCCGGTTGCCGCCGGTGCCGTCGAGCGGGACGCCGATGATGCGCGGGGTGACGTCGCCGTTGGCGGCGATCGAGGCACCCCGGTAGCGACCGTGGTTCGACTCGATGCGCGCGAGGCCAGCGATCGTGACCCACGACAGGTTGCAGCCGGGCTCCTCGGCCTTCACCGCGAGGTCGGCGACGCCGTACGCCTGCACCGCGCGGGCGGGCACGTCGACGCGGCTCGCGATGCCCTCGGCCCAGTCCGCGAGCGACGTCGGGGCGGCGCCGCCGGCCGGGGCGCGCCCCGGCAGCCCGAGCGACGGCGGGGCGAGCGCGTCGGGCTGCGCGACCGTGCCCAGCTGGACCGGCGCGGGCTCGACCTCGAGCGCCGGGATCTCCTCGGCGCCCGCGTCCGGTCGCCCGAACTCGTTGCGGTTGCTCACCAGCACCACGGTGCCGACGACGGCCGCGAGCAGCACCACGACGAGCCCGAGCCGCCCGAGGACCGCGAGACGGCGCCGCGGGGCCGCCTCCTCCGCCTCGACACCGCTGCGCACCGTCGAGCGGCGCGGGGCCGGCTGACGGTCGCGGGAACCGGGTTCGGTCGGCGCGCTCATCGTGCGGGAGATTACGCGGCGGTAGACAAGGCCTCCGGTTCGCCCGGGCGGCTCAACCCTCGAGGACCGTTCGGCCCCAGTAGGCGCCGTCGCCGAGCCCCGGCGGGACCGCGAAGACCGCCGATCCCGTGTGCTCGATGTACTCCATCATCTTGTCCCGCCGCGCCAGCTGGCTCTGCATCGGCACGAACTGCCGGTGCGGGTCGCGCATGAACGCGACGAAGAACAGGCCCGCGTCGAGGTGCCCGAGCCCGTCGGACCCGTCGACGAAGTTGTAGCCGCGCCGCAGCATCCGCGCGCCGCCGTTGTTCTGCGCCGACGCGAGCCGGATGTGCGCGTCGGCCCCGATCGGCGAGCCCGGGCCCAGGTCCGGCAGGTCGAACTCGCGCGGCTGCCCGATCGGCGCGCCCTCGCCCTTCGTGCGCCCGGTGAGCGACTCCTGCTCGGCGAGCGAGGTCCGGTCCCACGTCTCGACGTGCATCCGGATGCGGCGCGCGACGAGGTAGGTGCCGCCCGCGAGCCACGCCGGTCCCTGCGCCGGCGGCACCCACACGTGCTCGTCGAGCAGCGCGCCGTCCTCGGCCTTGAGGTTGTTCGTGCCGTCCTTGAAGCCGAAGAGGTTGCGGTGGGTCTGCTGGGTGGTCGACGTCGACGACGTCCGCCCGAACCCGAGCTGCGACCAGCGCACCGTCGTCGTCCCGAACCCGGTCCGGACGAGGTTGCGCACGGCGTGGACCGCGACCTGCGGGTCGTTGGCGCAGGCCTGCAGGCACAGGTCGCCGCCGGAGAGGGCCGGGTCGAGCTGGTCGCCCTGGAACGGCGGGAGGTCGGCGAGCTCGGGCGGGCGCGGGATGCCGAGCTTGTCGAGCAGGCTCCCGCCGATCCCGAAGGTGATGGTCAGCGCGGCGGCCGGGAGGCCGAGGGCCTCGCCGGTGTCGCTGGGCGGGGCCTCGGGGTTGCGCTGCACCGCGCCGCCCGGCGCGGCCTCGGCCCCGGCCGTCATCCGCTCGGCGGCCGTCGTCCAGCGCTTGAGCAGACTGATCACCGCGGCACGGTCGGTGGTGGTCAGGTCGAGGGCGACGAAGTGCAGCCGGTCCTGCGCCGGCGTCGTGATGCCGGCCTGGTGGACGCCGCGGAACGGCACGACGCCGCCGCCGGGATCGGCCGGGGCGTCGGACGTCGACTCCCCCGCGGCGAACCCGGCGACCGCACCGGCCCCGGCCAGGGCGGCCCCGGCGCCGGTCCACCCGAGGAGCCGGCGCCGGGAGATGCCCCGCATGCCCGAACGCGTCATGCCCCCACCGTCACGCCGAGATCACCGCCGCGACCTGGCTGACCGGCTCGCCGAGGGCGTCGATGGCCTGCGTCATGCGCTGCTTGTCCTGCTCGGTGAGCGCCGTGTAGAGGACGAACCCGTCGCCCTGGCGGTAGCCCTCGAGCAGCACGTCGACGTCGCGGAAGCGCTGGTCGAGCACCGGGCCCAGGGCCGGGTCGCGCTGGTCGAGCACCGGGCGCAGCGCCGCGACCGCGGCCTGGGAGCCGTCGACGTTGGCGCGGAAGTCCCAGAGGTCGGTGTGCGAGTAGCGGTCCTCCTCGCCGGTGATCTTGCCGGTGGCGACCTCGTCGAGCAGCTCCTTCGCCCCGTTGGCCAGCTGCAGCGGGGTCAGCTCGATGCCGGCGGTGCGGGCCTGGAGCTCGCGGATGTCGGCCATGAGGCGGTCGGCCATGGCGTTCGAGTCGGGCTGCAGGCCGGTGACCCACAGGTCGCGCTCGAGGCGGTGGTAGCCGGTGAACTCGACCCCGGGCTCGCCGTCGTCGCGGCCGTCGATGCGCGGGTCGAGGTCGCCGAACGACTCGGCCACCGGCTCGATGCGCTCCCAGTAGGTGCGCGCGACCGGGAAGAGCTGCTTGGCGCCCTCGACGTCGCCGCGCTTGACCGCGTCGACGAACTCCTGCGTGCGGGTCACCAGGGCCTCGACCTGCGACGTCGTGTAGCGCTTGTAGCCCGACACCGCGCCGGCGAGCAGGGCGTCGCCCTCGGCGGAGCCCGGGACGTTGCCGGTGACGGTGAACGGCCCGCGGATGCCGTCGCCGACCATGCCCGGCTTGCACGCCGTCGTGTACTGGCCGCCCTGGGGCACCTCGACGATGAGCTGGCGCGTCAGGCCCGGGCCGATGTTCTCGACCTCGCCGAGGATCCGGTCACCGGTGCCCAGCAGGTAGAACTCGGTGACCTTGGTGCCGGTGTTCTGCACCGAGAACGACACGTTGCCGGCCGGCGCCTGGGTGACCGAGACCTCGCAGGCCGTGTCGGACGCCCGGACCTGCACCGGGCCGCCACCCGCGGCGCCTCCCGGCGGCGGAGCGGTGCTCGTGCACGCCGACAGCGCGCTCAGGGCGACGACGGCCAGCGCCGCGGTGGTGGCGGCGAGGGACCTGCGGGACATCGTTCTCCTCCGGGCGCGCATCGCTGCGCTGGTCGAGCGGGTCGGGGTCGTGGGGGGTCAGGCGCCGCGGTCGGCCGGGGCGGGGGACGCGGCCGGGGCGGGGGTCGCGCGGCGGGGGCGGACGAAGAGCGTCAGCACGATCGCCACGTAGAGCACCCACACCACCGCCTCGAGCACGGTGGTCTGCGGGGAGAAGTTGAAGACGCCCTTGAGCAGCACGCCGTACCAGGAGTCGGCCGGGATCGCGGCGCTGACGTCGAAGGCGAGGGTGTAGAGGCCGGGCAGGATGCCGGCCTCCTGCAGGTCGTGGACGCCGTAGGCGAGGATGCCGGCCGCGACGAAGATCAGCAGCACCCCGGTGACGGTGAAGAACTTCCCCAGGTTCAGCCGCACCGCGCCGCGGTAGACCAGGTACGCGAGCACGACCGCGGCCGCGATGCCGAGGAGGAAGCCGACCAGCGGGCCCGTGGTCTCCCCCGCCGCCTGCACGGCCGCGAAGAAGAACACCGCGGTCTCGAGGCCCTCGCGACCGACGGCCAGCGCGGCCATGACGACGACCGCGATCGAGCCCATCGCGATCGCCTTCTCCAGGCCGCCCTCGAGCTCGGCCGCGATGGTCCGGCCGACGCGGCGCATCCAGAAGATCATCCAGGTGACGAAGCCGACCGCGACGATCGACAGCGAGCCGCCGAGCGCCTCCTGGGCCTCGAACGTCAGCGCCTGCTGGGACAGCGTCAGGGCGAGGGTGACGCCGACGCTCACGGCGATCGCCAGGCCGACACCGAGCCAGACCTTCGGCAGCTCCCGCCGACGGTCGGTCCGGACGAGGAACGCCACCAGGATGCTGACGACGAGGGAGGCCTCGAGGCCCTCGCGCAGCCCGATCAGCGCGTTCCCCAGCATGGCGTCCTCTCACCTCGAGTTCAGGTGATGCTCACCTGCTGTGAGGTGAGGCTAGCCTGGCTCGACCGGACGACGGAAGACGGGCCGGACGCGATCACACAAGGTGACCGAATTGTCCGTTTCCCGACGGAGACCTCACGCCGGCCAGAACCGGCGCCACCCCTGCTCGTCGAGGGCGGTGGGGTCCTCGCCCGCCGCGCGTGCCGCACCCTCGGCCCCCCGCACCCGGCGCGCGAGCTCGCCCGCGGCCGCGCGCAGATCGCCCTCGGGGTCGCCGTGCGCCGCGGCGACCGCGTACAGCGGGTCGGGCGACGCGCCGGCCAGCAGGTCGTCCGGGACCCCGGCCCGCCGCGCCCGCGAGAGGTACTTGGCGACGAGCGCCGCCGCCGGCTGGGCCCGCGCGACGCCCTCGAGCGCCGACGCGCGCCGCTTCTCGACGGCCTTGAGCTCCTCCCAGCGCACCTGCTGCTCCGCGGCGCCGGTGATCGTCTCGCCAGCGCCGAAGACGTGTGGGTGGCGGCTCACGAGCTTGCCGACGAGCTCGGCGGCCACCTCGTCGATCCCGAACGGGTCGGCGCGGTCCTCCTGCGCGATCCGCGCGTGGAAGAGCACCTGGAGCAGGACGTCGCCGAGCTCCTCGCGCACCGCGACGCGGTCGTCGTCGGCGACGGCGTCGTAGAGCTCGTAGGTCTCCTCGACGAGGTAGCGCAGCAGCGACGCCGGGGTCTGCGCGGCGTCCCAGGGGCAGCCGCCGGGCGAGCGCAGGCGGTCCATGATCCGCACGGCCTCGAGGAGCTCGGCGCCCGGCGGGCCGTGCCCACCGGGAACGAGCTCGACGACGGCACCGTCGCTCTCGGGGGCCTCGGGGCCGACCGCGCCGAGGTCGCGGGCGAAGGCGGCGGCGACGCCGGCGGGGAGGTCGGGGTGCAGGCGGACCTGATCGGCCGCGGCGACCGCGCGCACCGCCGCGGCGGGCAGGACGGCGCCGAGCCGGGGGTCGACGGTGACGGTCTCCCGCGCGCTCACGGTGCCGGGCTGCGGACCGGGGTCACGACGCCGACCGATCCCTCGTCCTGCACGACGTCGAGCTGCGTGGGGTCCCAGGCGCCGTAGCGCGGGCTGACCGTGACGCCGAGCTCGAGCGCGAGCGGCTGGAGCTGGCGCAGGCCGAAGCCGAACATCGTGTCGTCGTCGACCGCCGAGGCCGGGGTGACGCCCGGGGGCGGCGGGGTGCCCGGCGCGGCGAGGGTGCGCTCGCGGACGTGGACCACCGACCACGGGCCCTGCGACGGGTCCTGGCCGCCGGCCTGCGAGGACGACGAGCGGCCCGGCGTGATCGTCACCGTGCCCGCGGGCAGGCCGAAGAGCAGCGACGACGCCGACGACTGCAGGCCCGTGCCCTGGTCCTGGCCCGGGCGCACGGTCAGTCCCGCCGGCGGCGTGCCCCCGACGGCGCCGAAGAGCTGCGGGGCGCGCGCCGGGTCGGCCGCAACGGCGCCGGCCAGGGCCTCGGCGGTCGCGCGGTCCGGGGCGGTGGCGTAGTCGAGGGTGACCTGGAGCCGGTCGAACACGGTCCGGCCGATGTCGCTCGCGGCGATCTGGTCGGCGACGAGCCCCCGGATCGTCGCCGGGTCGAACCCGCTGCCCCGCGCCGCGGCCTCGGCCCCGCCCGCGCGCGCCAGGGCCGCGTCCACCCGCTGCGGGGTGACGACGATGCCGTCGCGGCGCGACTGCTCGGCGATGAGCTCGTGGAGCACCCGCACCGTGACGAGGCGGCGCGACTCCTGCGCGAGCAGCTGCGGCGGGATCGGCGCGCCCGGCGCGATGCCCTGCGCCGCGCCCTGCTGGTCGACCGCGACCCGCAGGTCCGGCGCGGCCGTCCGCAGGCCGCTCTGGATCTCGCTGATCGGGATCACGGTGTCGCCGACGATCGCCGCCGCCTGGGTGCGGTCCGGGCCCGTCCCGCACCCGGCGAGGACGACCAGACCCACGACGACCGACGCGACCAGGGATGACAGGCGACGCACGGGCGTCACCTTCTCACCCGGGCGGTGGCGTCATCCCGGCCGCCCCGTCCTGCACCCGCCCCGGCCGCGGTCACGTGGTGATCACCAGGCGGAAAGGCACCGCGCGCGTGCCTCCCGAGGTGCGTTTCGGCCTGGTGATCACCCGACGCCGGGCGTCAGGTCGCCGCGGCCGGCGCGGGCTCCGGGAAGAGCTGGCCGAACAGCTGCTCGCACCACGCCAGGAGGGCGAGGTCGCGCAGCGGGGCGGCGCCCATGCGCACCGGACCTCGTGATCCTGATGGGCCGTCGGAGCCCTCGACGGGCCGGGGCAGCGAGAGCGTCCGCGAGGCCGCCTTGTACTGCGCGCGCGGGTGCAGGCGGCGCAGCCGCATCTGCATCGACTCGGGCAGCTCCACCGGCGCGAACCGGATCATGTTGCCCTGGCCCGCGACCTCGGTGATCCCGTGGCGCCGGCACGCCTGCCGGAACGCGGCGACCGCGAGCAGGTTGCCGACCGGCGTCGGCGGCTCGCCGTAGCGGTCGACGAGCTCCTCGCGCACCGCGTCGAGGGCGGCGGCGTCCGCGGCCTCGGCGATCTTGCGGTAGACGTCGAGGCGCAGGCGCTCGGTGTCGACGTAGTTGTGGGGCACGTGGGCGTCGATCGGGAGGTCGACGCGCACCTCGGCCAGCGGCTCCTCGCCGCCGTCGGCGCCCGCATGCGCCTTGAACGCCTCGACGGCCTCGCCGACCAGGCGCACGTAGAGGTCGAAGCCCACGCCCGCGATGTGTCCCGACTGCTCGGCGCCGAGGATGTTGCCCGCGCCCCGGATCTCGAGGTCCTTCATGGCCACCGCGGTGCCCGCGCCCAGCTCGGAGTGCTGGGCGACGGTGGCGAGGCGGTCGTGCGCGGTCTCGGTGAGCGGCTGGTCGGCCGGGTAGAGGAAGTAGGCGTAGCCCCGCTCGCGCCCGCGCCCGACGCGCCCGCGCAGCTGGTGGAGCTGCGAGAGCCCGAGGGTGTCGGCGCGCTCGACGACCAGGGTGTTGGCGTTGGAGATGTCCAGGCCGTTCTCGACGATCGTCGTGCACACCAGCACGTCGTGCTCGCGCTCCCAGAACTCGTTGACCGTGCGCTCGAGGCGCTCCTCGGCCATCTGCCCGTGCGCGGTGGCGATGCGCGCCTCGGGCACGAGCCGGCGCAGGCGCGCGGCGGCGTCGTCGATCGAGTTCACGCGGTTGTGGATGTAGAAGACCTGGCCGTCGCGCAGCAGCTCGCGCCGGATCGCCGCGGCGACCTGCTTCTCCTCGTAGGCGCCGACGTAGGTCAGCGTCGGGTGCCGCTCCTCGGGCGGGGTGAGGATCGTCGACATCTCGCGGATGCCGGCGAGGCTCATCTCCAGGGTGCGCGGGATCGGCGTCGCCGACATCGACAGCATGTCGACATGGGCGCGCAGCCCGGTGATGTGCTCCTTGTGCTCGACGCCGAAGCGCTGCTCCTCGTCGATGATCACCAGGCCGAGGTCCTTCCACGCCACCCCGGTCTGCAGCAGCCGGTGGGTGCCGACGACGACGTCGACGCTCCCGTCGGCGAGGCCGCGGATCGTCGCGTCGGCCTCCTTGGGCGCGGTGAACCGCGAGAGCCCCTTCACCGTGATCGGGAAGTTGCGCATGCGGTCGGTGAACGTCTGGAGGTGCTGCTGGGCGAGCAGCGTCGTCGGCACGAGCACCGCGACCTGCTTGCCGTCCTGCACCGCCTTGAACGCGGCGCGCACCGCGATCTCGGTCTTGCCGTAGCCGACGTCGCCGGAGATGACGCGGTCCATCGGGACCGGCTTCTCCATGTCGGCCTTGACGTCGTCGATCGCCGAGGCCTGGTCGGGCGTCTCGGTGAACGGGAACGCGTCCTCCATCTCCCGCTGCCACGGGGTGTCGGCCGCGAACGCGTGCCCGGGCGCCGACTGGCGCGCCGCGTAGAGCTGCACCAGCGAGGCCGCGATGTCCCGGACCGCCTTGCGCGCCTTCGACTTGGTCTTCGACCAGTCCGAGCCGCCGAGCTTGTTCAGCGTCGGCAGCTCGCCGCCGACGTAGCGGCTGACCTGGTCGAGCTGGTCGGTCGGCACGAACAGCCGGTCCGACGCCTGGCCGCGCTTCGACGACGCGTACTCGAGCACCAGGTACTCGCGCGTGGTGCGCGCCGGGCCGGTGCCCGTGGTGCGCTGGGTCATCTCGACGAACTTGCCGATGCCGTGCTGGGCGTGGACGACGTAATCGCCGGGCTGCAGCGTCAGCGGGTCGACGGCGTTGCGCCGCTTGACCGGAGCCCGCTTGACCGCGCCCTCGGTGCCCGGGCGGGTGCCGGTGAGGTCGGCCTCGGTGATGATCACCAGACCCGGACCGGCCCCCGTGCCGCCGGCGGTGACGCCGTCGCCCAGCGTGCCGCGGGTGATGGTGACGACGCCCGCCTCGGGCGCCGCGGCCAGGCCCTCGGCCGCGAGCTGGACCGGCACCTCGTGCTCGCGCAGCTGCTCGGCCGCGCGCTGGGCGGTGCCCGCCGCGGGCACGACGAGCACGCCGGTGCCACCGGAGGCGGCCAGGGCGCGCAGGTCGGCGGCGGCGCGCGGCACGTCGCCGCGGTAGGCCTCGACCCCGGTGAACCCGGGGCGCAGCACGCGGGCCCCGTCGCGGGTGTGGGAGTCGTCCTCGACGTCGGGGTCGGTGGCGAGCGAGGACAGCGTCCACCACGGG
Organism: Actinomycetospora straminea; assembly: GCF_028737255.1. GTDB lineage: Bacteria > Actinomycetota > Actinomycetes > Mycobacteriales > Pseudonocardiaceae > Actinomycetospora > Actinomycetospora straminea. The sequence goes on from NZ_JAQZAN010000001.1 coordinate 109,753, forward strand.
CGCCCGGCCTTGGCCGCGACGGCGCGGACGTCGCCGAGGTCGCGGTAGGCCGAGGCGCCCAGGTCGATCGGCGCGCGCCCGTCGGTGCCGTCGGCCGCGGCCAGCCACGACGCCTCGAGGAACTCCTGACCGGTGCGCACGAGGTCGGCGGCGCGGGTGAGCACGCGCTCGGGGTGGCAGAGCAGCACGTGCCCGTTCGCGGGCAGCAGCTCGGGCAGCAGGGCGAGCTCGGGCGTGTCCCCACCGTCCTCACCCCCAGCGCCGAGCAGCGCCGGGATCAGCGACTCCATGCCCTCGGACGGGATGCCCTCGGCGACGCGGCTGAGCAGCTCGGCGAGCGCCTTGTCCTTCGTGTGCTCGGCGGCGAGCTCGGCGGCGCGGGCGCGCACGGCCTCGGTGAGCAGCAGCTCGCGGCACGGCGGGGCGACGACCTCGGCGGGCCGGGCGTCGGGACCCTCCCCGGGCAGGGATCGCTGGTCGGCGACGGAGAAGCAGCGCAGCTCCGAGACCTCGTCGCCCCAGAACTCGACGCGCACCGGGGCGGCGGCCGTCGGCGGGAACAGGTCGACGATGCCGCCGCGCACCGCGAACTCGCCGCGCTTCTCCACCATCTCGACGCGCGCGTAGGCGAGGTCGACCAGGCGGGCGGTGAGGTCCTCGAGCTCGTACTCGGTGCCCTCGACCAGGCGCACGGGCGCGAGGTCGCCGAGCCCGGGCACGACGGGCTGGATGAGGCTGCGGGTCGCGGCGACGACCACGCGCAGCGGCACGTCCGGGGTGTCCTCGGCCTCGGGGTGGGCCAGGCGGCGGAAGACGGTGACGCGCCGGCCGACGGTGTCCGCCCGCGGGGACAGGCGCTCGTGGGGCAGCGTCTCCCAGCTCGGCAGGTACGCGACGGCGTCCGGGCCCAGCAGCTCGCCGACCGCGCCCGCGAGCTCCTCGGCCTCCCGCTCGGTCGCCGTGACGACGAGCAGGGGCACGTCGGCCCCGCCCGCGGCCTCGGGGGACGCCAGCGCGCCGGCCAGGAACGGCCGCAGGCCCGTCGGGCCCTCGACGGCCACGTCACGACCCGCGGCGGCCACGACCTCGCGCAGGCCGGGGTCGGCCAGCACGGCGGGCAGGAGGGGAGCGAGCGGTGCGGACTCGGGCGACGTGGAGATCTCGGGCGGGGCAGCGAGCGACGCAGCGGGCGACAACGCGGGGGGACCCTTCGACGGACCGTCGGGCGCGACCGGGCTCTCGGGCGCGCCGGGGGATGTCCTCCAGCGTACGTGCGCACCCCGACACCGGTGGCGCGGCTCCGGTGCGCCCGGTCTCCCGCGGCCGCGGCGGCCGTGATCGACGTACCGAGACGGACGTCCGGTGTCGGCATCCCGGTGAGCAGCCGACAGGGGGACTTCGCTGACACGGGGAGCGGGGGCGCCGGTGGGACCGCCACCGGCACCCCCCGGCCCCGTCGCGACCGTGCGTGCCCCCCGGTCAACCGCACGGGCTCCTCGGCGCCGCGTGAAAAAGTACCGTGCGGTTCGTTCAGCGACAACAGCAGGTGGGCCGCCGGATCTCCGGGGGCCTCGGGGGCCGTTCGGGGGCAGGGCCCCACGCCGGCCGGACGCGGCGGGCGGCATCATGATTCCCCGTGACCCCGAGCCGATCACGACCGGCGCGCGCCCTGCTGGCCCTCTCGGCGCTGCTGGCCCTGGCCCTCACCGCGTGCGGCGAGGCCACCGAACAGACCTCCGCCGCTCCCCGGCAGGGCGGAGGCGCGGGGGCCGCCCCGGCGCCGACGACCACGGCGCCGACCGGCACCGCCCTGCGCGTGGAGACCGTCGCCGGCGACCTCGCGAACCCCTGGGACGTCGCGTTCGTCGGCGGCGACCGCATGCTCGTCACGCAGCGGGACGGGTCGTTGTCGCTGGTCACGGGCCTGGGAGCCGGCGCGCGGGTCACACCCGTCACCGCCGACCTCCAGGACGTGTACGCCCGTGGCGAGGGCGGTCTCATGGGCATCGCCGCGGCGCCGGACGTCGCCACCTCCGGCACGTTCGTCACCTGCCAGACCCACCAGGAGGGTGGCCGCCCGGTCGACGTCCGCGTCGTGTCCTGGCGCCTGTCGCCCGACGGCACGCGCGCCGAGAAGGTGCGCGACCCCCTCGTCGGCGGCCTGCCGATCAACCCGTCGGGCCGGCACTCCGGCTGCCGCCCGACCTACGCCCCCGACGGCGCGCTGCTCGTCGGCACCGGTGACACCGCCCGCGCCACCATCCCCCAGGACCGCAACTCCCTGGGCGGGAAGGTGCTGCGCGTCGACCCGCAGACCGGCGGACCGGCCCCGGGCAACCCCTTCGCCACCTCGGGCAGCGCCTCCGAGCGGCTGATCTCGGGGTACGGGCACCGCAACGTGCAGGCCGTCGCCGTCCAGCCCGGCACCGGCCGCGCCTGGAGCGCCGAGCACGGCCCCGACATCGACGACGAGGTCAACGTCGTCGTCCCGGGCGCGAACTACGGGTGGGACCCGGCGCGGGGCGGCGAGTCGCCCGGCGGGTACGACGAGGACGTGCCGATGACCGACCTCGACCGCTATCCCGACGCGGTCCCCGCCGCCTGGAGCTCCGGCGACCCGACCGAGGCCATCAGCGGCGCGGCGTTCCTCGACGGGCCGGCGTGGGGCGACATGGCCGGGATGCTCGCGGTGTCGGCGCAGCGGGGCGAGAAGCTCCTCCTCATGCGGCCCGGACAGGGTGCCGACGAGGGCCGGATCGTCGAGGTCACCGCCCCGGCCGAGCTCGACGGCGAGTTCGGCCGGCTGCGCGGGTCGCGGCTCGGCCCCGACGGGGCGCTCTACCTCACCAGCGACAACGGGTCGGACGACGTCATCCTCCGCGTGACCCGCGGGTGACCGGACCTCCTCCCGACCGGCCCGGGCCCGGCGGGTACCGCCCCGGTCCCCCGGCGGGAGGACCCGGAGGGGCGCGCCCGCCCCACCGTCCCGGGACGCCGCCGGGCCCGGGCGGGTGGCAGCCCGGCCCGCCGCGGCCGTCGGGACCCCCGACGCGTCACCTGCCGCCCTCCGGCGAGCGGGGGGCCGACCGCGCCGCGTCCCGCCCGACGACGGCGATGCCCCGGGCCGGTGCCGCGGACGGCGGGACCGGTGGAGCCGGTGGACGCGGTGGAGTGAGGCGGTCGCCGGGCCGCGGGTCAGGCGCGGTCCTCGGCGCCGCGCGCCGGCGCTTCGGGGCGCCGGGACCGGCGGCGATCGGGGCCGCGGTGGTCCTCGGGCTCCCGGCCGCCGTGGTGATGTTCTCCGACCTGCTCGGCATCGACCACCGCACGCCGTTCGTCCAGACGATCGCCTTCCGGCCCCAGCTCGCGACGGCGACGGTGGTGTTCGCGGTGCTCGTGGCCGTCGTGGCGCGGCGGGCGTGGCCCACGGCGCTCGCGCTCGGGCTGGTCGGCGTGCTCGGGCTCGCGATGGTGCTGCCGCGCGCCGTGGGCTCCGGGGCGACGGGCGCCACCGGCGGCCCCGAGCTGACCGTGCTCACCGCGAGCACCTACCTCAGCCGCGCGGACCCCGACGCGCTCGCGGGCCTCATCGCCGCCCGCACGCCCGACGTCGTCGTGCTCCCCGAGGCGCGCGGCGAGCTGCGGGCGAGCCTCCAGGAGGCGCTGGTCGACGAGTCCGGCGGAGAGGAGGGGACGAGCGGTTACCGCGTCTTCGCCGCCGACGCGGACCGCGACGACAGCCCGATGACGGTCTTCGTGCGCCGCGAGCTGGGCCGCCCGACGGTGACGCCGAACCGCGACACCGAGTTCCCCTCGCTGATCGTCGAGCTCGCCGACGTCGACGGCCGCCCGGTGCGCGTCGTCGCGACGCACCCGCAGTCACCCCGGCCGGGCGAGACGGGCGACTGGCGACGCGACGTCGCGGCCCTCGCGCGCTGGTGCACCGGCGACCGCCCGACCGTCGTCGCGGGTGACCTCAACGCGACCCTCGACCACGCCGAGCTCCGCGAGGCCATCGAGGGCTGCACCGACGCCGCGAGCGACGTCGGCGCGGGCCTCATGGGCACCTGGCCGTCGGCGGCGCCGCGGCTGCTCGGGGTCCAGATCGACCACGTGCTGGTCTCGGGCGGCCCGACCGCCCGGGAGGTCGACATCGTCGACGTCCCGGGCAGCGACCACCGGGGGATCCTCGCCCGCGTCGGCCTGGGCTGAGCCCGCTCAGTTGCGGCGGAAGCCCGGTCGCGGGGCCGGTACGGCGCCCGTGACGGCGCCGGGGAGCGTGCGGGCGGCGGCGAGCCGGGCGGGGTCGACGCGGCGCTGGGCCGGCATGCCGGGAGCGTGCTGGTCCTCGAGACCGCGACGCCACGCCTCGTCGAGCGCGGCGCGGGCGCCGTCCCGCACCGTGTGCAGCATGTCGTGCATCGACACCCCCAGGGTGCGCGGCACGAGCGGCGAGTCGGCCAGCCGCACCAGGGGCTCCAGGCGCACGACCGCGTCCTGCAGGATCGCCGCCGCGGCGACCGGGCCGTCCGGCGGCTGCGCGACGATGCGGTCGCCCAGCGCGGTCTGCCACTGGCGCACGCGCTCGGCGAACGCGGCGGACAGCCGCTCGAGCAGGCGGGCCTCCACGTAGGAGCCGAAGCCGCCGCGGACGGGGCCGAGCCCCGCGGTCGACGGGTCCTCGCCCCGCCGGAAGGCCTCCAGCCAACTGACCCAGGCGGCGTATCCGCCGCGGGGCGGGGCGCTCATCGTCGTCGCCCGTTCGACAGGGGTGCTGTCGTTCTCACGTTCGAACCCTTCACCACGCGCCGAGATCTCCGGCCGTGTGCTCGTCCCGGTGGGCGCCGCGTTGCACCCGGATACGGCCCGGAAGTCGCTCGGCGGTCGAGCGGTGTTTCGCCGTGCGGCCAGATCCCGTCATGTTCGCCCGAGCAGAGCAATGGCGCCGCTCGACGGTGTGACGTGACCGTCGCGACCGGGCTGCGCACCCGCCCCGCTGTCCGCGGAGCGCACCCGGTGCGTGCCCGGATCGTCGCGCTCCGTCACGCCCGGACGACCAGGGTCCGCGCGGCCATGTCGCCCACGCGCTGGTGCCGCGCGGCGGTCGACATGACGATGAGCCCGACGACGCCGGCGAACAGGCCGTCGACGACGAAGAGGAGCCAGCGCACCGCGCACTGCCCGAGGGTCGGGACGCCGCCGTCCTCCTCGCGGACGATGCGGATGTTCAGCCACCCCATCGCCGGCGTCTGGCCCTGGTGGGTGGAGGGCCAGTAGACGAACACGGCGAACCCGCCGCCGAGGCCCAGCAGCAGGGCGAGGACGTAGCCGATCCCGATGACGGTGAACGCCGTCGACGGGTCCGTCGTGGCGCCCGCGATGCCGATGACCACGAACAGGACGACGAACGTCGGGACCGCCGTCAGCAGCGCGTCGAGGATGTACTGCCCGACGCGGGAGCCGACGACCTCGGTGGGGTCGCCGCCGGGCGCCCCGTACACGGGCGGCCCGGGCTGCTGGCCGTAGACGGGCAGGCCGTACCCGGGCTGCTGGCCGTAGCCCTCCTGGCCGTACCCCTGCTGGCCGTACCCCTGCTGGCCGTACCCGGGCTGCCCGTAGCCCTCCTGGCCGTACCCCTGCTGGCCGTACGGGGCGGGCTGCTGCCCGTAGCCGGGGTCGGGCTGCGCGAACGACTGGCCGGGTGCGCCGTACGCGGGCTGGCCGTACCCCGGCTGCTGCCCGTGGCCGCCCTGGCCGCCCTGCTGCCCGCCCCACGGCTCGGCGCCACCGGCCGCCGGGTCACCGCCGGACGGGCCGTACTGCCCTCCGGGAGGGGCTCCGAAACCCGACTGCTGGTGGTACTCGCCGGGGTTGCTCACGCTCTGTTCTCCCGAAGTCGTCGACGAGGGCGATCCGCTCCCCGAGTGGCTGCTGACCGTAGTGCTCGCCCCGGAGCAGGGCCGGCGACGCAGCCCGCGCCACCGGTCCGGGGGCCGTGCACTACGCCCTCGGCGCGGCAGCATGCCACCGACCGCTCACACAGGGCAGCACGGGCCGGGCCGTCCGGGGCACCGCATCACCCGGCCGGCCCGGACTCGCCCCTCACGCTCCGCGCCCGGCACCGGACCACTCCTTTGCCCGGTGCGCCTCGCCCGACCGGAGCATGACACCTCGGGGGGCTCGCGCGTTGGGTGTAGGTCAGGTCACGACACCGCAACATCCCGGGAGGAGGTCACGATGACCGTCCCGCCCCGGCCCACGACGACGGGCCCCTCCGCGGCGATCGTCGCCGTGCCCACCCCGCGGTCTGCGCCGCCCGGTCCGGCCCACCACGAGGCGCTCCCGGAGGGCTTCACGGCCTCCACCGACTCCACGGCCTCCGCCGACGTCGCCGGCGTCGCCTGGATCGTCCGCGAGGTCACCCACGTGCCCGGCATCCTGCGCCTGCGCGGCGGGCGGCTGAGCTTCGAGTCGACGCGCGGCGTGCGCTTCGACGGGACGCCGGACGAGCTGGTCCTCGAGGTCGGCCGCTCGGCGCGCGCGGGGATGCACGTGACCGCCGGCGGCGAGCGCCTGCGCGTGTGCGTCGTCCGCCCCGCGGGCGGCGTCTCCCCGTGTCGCGAGCTCGTCGACCGGGCCGCCGACGGTGTGCCGGTCACCGCCGGGGACGCCGACGCGTGGGCCCTCTGGGCGCCGCTGCTCGCGCCCGCGCCGCCCGCCGCCGCGCGCGTGCGCCCGCGGCGCTTCGCGTTCGCCCGCCACCCGCTGCGCGCCCAGGGCGCCTGGCCGACCTGAGCGCGTCCCGCCGCGCAGCCGCCGGTCAGCGGCCCGCGCGGGGCAGCGAGGCCCAGCGGTCGCCGCTCGGGCGCCCGTCGGCGGACGTCCCGTCGGCTGCGGCCTCACCCACCGCACCCACCGCGTCCTCGTCCACCGCGTCCTCGTCGTCCCGCCGGGCGTGACGGGAGCGCGACGCGGGTCGCTGCTCCCCGTCGCCGTGGTGGGCGTGGGAGCGGGCGTGGGAGGGGGCGTGGGCCTCGCCGTGCTCGGCGGTGGACGACGTCCGCGGCGGCGTGTACTGCCCGGGCACGGACGCGTCCCCGGTCATCGCCCCCGAGGGCGCGACGTGGTGGCCCGTCGGCGGGCGCGAGCCCGTCGGGCCGTGCGCGGCGGGCGGGCCCGCGGGCACCGGGGCCCCGTGCGGCGGGCCGGGCGGGAACGGCGAGCCAGGCGGCGGGACGCCGGGCCGGCCGGGCGCGCCGGGCGGTGGGCCGGGGTGTCCGGCCGGCGGTGCGAGCGGGGGTCCGGCCGATCCGCCCCGCGGCGGCATCCCGGCCGGCATCCCGGGTGGCGCCCCCACCGGCACCCCCGGCGGCGGGCCCACCGGCATCCCCGGCGGCGGGGCCACCGGCATCCCCGGGGGCATGCCGTGCCGGCCGGTCGGCGCCGGTCGACGCGGCGGGCGCATCGGCCAGGGCACGCCAGCGCCGATCGCGTCGACCAGCGGCCGGATCGCGGCGTGCATCAGGCGCGCGGCCTCGGCGTGCTCGGCGACCTCGCCCTGCACCGGGTCCGGGATGGCGTCGTCCTCGGCGTCGACCGGCGCGCCCTGACCGCGCTGCGCGAGCGCCGCGGCGACGAGGGCGTGCGCGCGCTCGCGCGGGTCGGCGGGCAGGGCGGCGTGCTCGGCGGGGTCGATGCTCCCGAGCAGGCGCGCGAACTCGCGCATCGTGAACGTGCTGCGCAGCGCGCGGGGCTCGAGCTCGAGCACCGCCGACCGGTGCGAGCGGCTGACGGTGAGCACGAGGTCGGCGAGCTCGACGTCGCGCGCGGGCAGCTGGCGGGCCCGGAAGGCGGCGACGTCGGGGTGCGTCGCGAGCGGGCCGAGCTGCGCGCGCGACAGGGGGTGCATCTCCGCGCCGACGACCGCGCCCGTCCCGCCGCTGGCGACGTCGAACCACGACGCCCACCGCGGGCCGAGCCGCATCTCGAGCAGCGCGCGGGCGTGGAACCGCGCGAACGGCGACCGGCAGATGTTGCCGGTACAGACGAACAGGAGCCGGAAACGCCGCGGCGCACCGTCTCCCCGACCGTCCATACCGCCGATCGTCGCAGTCCAGAGCGGTTCTCGCGAGCCGTTCCCTCAGGTGACCTGCCCGTTCGTGGCGCGGACCCCCCGGAGGAGGGCCAGCACGGCGGCGTTGAGCGGGGTCGCGACGCCCGTGCGCGACCCGGTCCCGACGACCGCGCCGGTGAGGTACTCGTGCTCGAGCGGCCGGCCCGCGAGGCGGTCGTAGAGCATCGAGGTCCCGAGGCCCGCGGGCATGTCCGCGTAGTGCGCGACGAGCGCGTCCACGTCCGCGTCGGTGAGCGCGGCGCCCACCGACCGCCCGACGGCCACGACCTCCCGGGCGAGCGCGACGACGAGACCGCGCGTCGCCGGCTCGGCGAGCACGTCGTTGCGCCGGCCCGTCAGGGCGGTGACGGGGTTGGCGATGGCGTTGCTGAGCAGCTTGCGCCAGGCGACGGTGGTGAAGTCGTCGCTGGCCACGACGGACAGGCCGTCCGGCGTCCCGGGCGTGCCGTCGCCGGGGTCGGCACCGAAGAGCGCCGCGAGCCCGCGGGCGGCCTCCCCGGCCGGCACCGTGAGCCGTCCGTACCCGTGGTGGACGACCCGGCCGGGCGCCACGGCCTCCGCCCCGAGGCGCACCGAGGCCGGCAGCACCGTCGCCCCGGGGTCGACGAGACCGTCGACGCGGCGCGCGTGGTCCACGCCGTTCTGCGCGACCACGACGACCGCGCCCGGACCCGTCAGCGCCGCGAGCCAGCCCGCCGCCGACGGCGTGTCCTGCGCCTTCGTCGCGAGCAGCACCCAGTCGGCGGCGCCGACCTCGGCGGGGTCGGTCGCGACGGTGGCCGGCACCGCGCGCTCGACGCCCCCGCGGGTTACGTGCAGCTCGTCGAACGGCGTGCGCACGCACACCGTGACCTCGTGCCCCCGCTCGGCCGCCAGCGCTGCGAGGACGCCGCCGATCGCACCCGCGCCCACCACCGCCACGCTCGCCACGGGACCCGATCGTCCTCCCGGGGCCCGGCGTCGGGGTACGGCGGGTCGATCAGCGCCCGTGGCGGGCGAACGCCTCCAGGTCGAGCACGACGCGCGCGACGCGCAGCGCGGTGACGACCGCGTCGACCTCCACCGCCGACGCGGCGCGCTCCTCGGCGTCGAGACGCCCGAGCAGCAGCTCCGCCGCCTCGTGCAGCGTGGTCGCGATCTCGACGGCGCCGGCGAGGTCGTCGGCGGCGAGGCCGGTCGACCACCCCGCCTCGGGCACGCCGGACGCGGACAGGTCGAGCGCGCGCAGGAGCGCGCGGCGGTCGGGGTCGTCGTCGCTGCCGCCCTCGAGGTGGGCGAGCTCCGCGACGAGCTGGTCGACGGCACCGACCAGCTCGGCCGGCGCGGCGCCGGCCCGGCCGAACACGGCGGGTGGGACCACGCCCTGGGGGGTGCGGGGCGCGGGGATGACCGTCTCCTCCGGCTCCAGGCGCTCGCGGGCCTCGCGCATCCGGGCGGTCAGGCGGCCGCCGGCGGGCTCGTCGGGCACCGGCGAGGGGACAGCGGCTTCGTCCTCGGTGACCGGCTCGGGGTCCTGCCCGGTGGCCGGCGTCCGGTCGGCGGCGGGGACCGCCCCACTCGCCGCCCGCGGGGCGGGCACCACGGGCTCGGGCGGCTCGGGGCGGGACTCGGCATCGCCGGGCTCGTCCGCGGTGGCGGTCGCGCCGGTCGCGGCCGGGTCCGCGGCGCTCGTGGGCGTCGGGTCGGCCGTGGTCGCGTCGGCGGCGGTGGCGTCGGCAGCGGGCCCGGCGTCCCCCGTCCTGTCCTCGGCCCTCTCCTGCGCCCCGTCGTGCACCCCACCGTCGGGTTCGGCCGTCACGAGTGTCTCCGGGGTCGCGGCGTCGGTCGACAACGGCGCTCCTTCATGGGCGAGGTCGTGTCGCCGCCGGGTGCGCCCAGGGCGTCGATGCGGCGACACAGGGTCACCCGGTGGATCGTCCCCGCCAGCCTGACGCGTTGCGGACGGCTCGCGGAACAGCCCGTTCGGGGGATCTCCTTCACCCGTTGGACCGCTCACCACCACGAGGTGCGGCCGTTGGACGCTATCGCTTGGTCCGTGTGGGCGCTCACCCTCCGGCACAGATGGTCCCGAGCCCGCCGGCGAGGGCACCACCGGGGGCGTCAGTGCAGGTCCCGGGGCCGCGGGCCGGAGGGCACGCCGCGGCCGGTCCGCGTCATCAGCGCCCGCCGGGTGGCCGACACCGAGCTCCCGCGAAACCGGCTGACGATGACGACGCCGGCGAACGCCAGCCCGTTCACCGCGCCGAGGCCGAGCATCGCCACCTCGAGCACCTGCTCGTCGGCGAACGACCCGCCCGGTTCCGGGGCCTCGAGCGCTCCGCCGTACGGCACCGGCGCCGGGGCGGGCACGGGGTCGGCGGCCAGGGCGGGACCGGGGTCGGGCAGCTCCGCCCCGAGCACCAGCCCGCCGGCGACCAGCAGACCCACGGCCGCGCCGCGCGCGAGGGCGGTCCGGAGCCGGCGTACCCGCGCACCCCGCACACCGAGGACGCCGTCGGCGCCGCTCCCGTCCCCACGACGGCCCCCACGACCGTCTCCTCCACCGACCATGTGCCCGCCCCGTCCCCCCGATGTGTCCTCGGACACTCATCGGGGCGGTCCGGCGGGCTCGTTACCGACACGACGCCGGAAGGGCACGACACACCGTGATCGTGACCGGACCGTGATCGACGTGTCCGATCCTTCCGGTTCGCGCAGCGCACGGCGCCGCGCGGCGGGGCTCAGACGCGCTGCGTCTGGTACTCGTCGACGATCTGGCGGTACTCGTCGTCACCGACCTCGCGGCCCAGCAGGCGGCCGGCGAGGCGGCGGGACAGGCGGGCCACGTCGGGCTGCAGGTCCGAGGCCACCGACGAGCGCTGGGAGGCGAGCTCCTCGCGACCCTGGGCGACGAACGACGACGCCTCCTCGCGCGCGGCGGCGAGGACCTCGTCGCTGCGGCGCTGGCCCTCCTCGCGCGCGGTGTCGCGGATGCGGGCGGCCTCGTCGCGGGCCTCGCCGATGCGGGTGCGGTACTCGGTGTGCACGCGGCGCGCCTCGGCGCGGGCCTGCTCGGCGCGCTCGAAGCCGCCCTCGATGCGGTCGTGGCGCTCGCTGTAGACCTTCTCCAGCCGCGGCAGCAGGACCCGGCTCATGACGAGGTAGAGCGCGCCGAACGCGATCAGCCCGATCACGATCTCGTGCCAGATCGGGCTGAGCACGAAGTAGCCACTCGCCAGGGTCATCGCCGGCTGCACCGCCTGTGGGTCGCTGTTCGGTCGCTGCGCGGCACCCGGTGACCGACGTCGTCGGCCGGGCGCTCGCGCACAGTCTGTCCGATCTCCCCCCGCGAAGCGACCCGGGGTGGGCGGACGGGCCGCCGCCACCCTGCGGGAACGCCCGCGCGGGCGACCCCTAGGGTGCCGCCGTGGGTGACTACAAGCTGGTGGCCGTGGGCACGGACGGGTCCTCCTCGGCCACGCTCGCCGTCGGGCGCGCCGCCCGGATCGCCGCGGACGCGGGCGCCAAGCTCCTCATCATCTGTGCCTACGAGCGCTCGAGCCGCCCGGGCGGGCGCGACCAGGCCGAGGCGGAGCGCGCGCTCGGCGACGAGGCGTACAAGATCATCGGCGCGAACCCCGCCGAGGAGAAGCTCCGCGACGCCCGCGACGTCGCCCGGCGCGAGGGCGCCGACGAGGTCAACACCGTCGCGGTCGAGGGCGAGCCGGTGCAGGCCATCTGCGACAAGGTCGAGCTGCACCACGCCGACCTGGTCGTGGTCGGCAACAAGGGGCTCGCGAGCTTCGCCGGGCGCCTGCTCGGGTCGGTGCCCGCCGAGGTCTCCCGCCGCGCCCCCACCGACGTGCTGATCGTCCACACCACGTAGGCAGGCGGACTCAGCGCGCCGCTTCCTCCAGCGGCACCGTCGTGTCGACCTGCACGGCGAGGTCGCCGCGCCGCGGCGCCGGGGTGGCCGGCGTCGGGGGCGTCGCCCAGGTGCCCGGCACCGAGCAGTAGGGCGCGGCGCGGTGGCGTCCGAGCAGCTCCGACAGCGGCGCGTCGGCGAGGACGTCGGCCAGCGCGTGCTCGAACGAGCGCCGGGTGCCGCGGTCGCGCGGGCGCGCCAGGGCCTCGGCGAGCCGGCGGGTGAGCCGCTCGGAGTCGGCGAGGAACGTCGTCAGCGACAGGCGCCCGCGCCCCAGCTCGCGGCGGCAGCGGCCGGCGACCGTGTCGCCCTCGCCGACGATGCACACCTCGACGTCGACGTCGCCGTCCTCGAGCAGCGACCCGGCCGGCCCGGCCCCCTCCGGCGTGGGGCGCGCCATGGTCGCGCGGAAGACGGCGTTGGTGACGCGGTCGGCCGGCTCGCGCACGAGGGAGGCGAGCAGGTTCCAGCCGCCGCGGCTCTCGAGCACGTCGCGCAGGCCGCGGACATCGACGGTCAGCCGCCGGACGCGCACGCCGTCGCCGGCCCGGTCGAGCAGCTCACCGACCGTGTCGGGACGCGGGGCGTCCCCGGGGACGACGACGTGCAGCCGCGGCACCGCGGGGGTGCCGGGGACCTGGGGGTCGATGCCGCAGACCGCCACCTCCGGCGCGGGCGGCCGGATCGCCTCGCGTGCCGGGGTGTCGAGGTACTCCATCCCGACCATGACCTCGGGACCGGGCACGACGCGCGCCGTGGTGGTGGCCCGGGCGGTGCCGGACGCGCCGGCCCGGCGGGTGGTGACCTCGGCGGCACGGCTGCTGGCACGGCTGGTGGGACGGCGACGGACGAACGGGATGCGCACGAGCTCTCCGCTCACTCGGCTCCGGAACCGCCCACGATGCCATGCCCGAGTGACCGTCGCCACGTCGAACGATTCAGGGGACCCCGACGCGCGCGATGATCACCCGTCCTGTCGCTCGCTCAGCCCGTCGCGGAACCGTCGAGCCGCCGTTCGAGGTCGGCGAGGGTCCGCTCGAGGTCCTGCTGGACCTGGTCGTGGTGCTCGGGGTCGTCCGTGCCGGGCGTGTGCAGGCTGACGGTGACCCGCGAGTCCTCGTCGCCGATGCCGGTCACGAAGAGCTCGCCGTGGTAGTCCGAGACCCGGTCGGCGCCCCACCGCACGCTGCGCGCGTCGGCGTCGGCGTGCATCCAGGCCCGGTCCTCGTGCTGCTCGCCGCCGCCGACCGCGACGACGTCGACCTCGTCCCCGCCGGCGCGCTTCGCCTGCTGCAGGCCGCTGACCCACTCGGGCAGGTGCTCGGCGTCGGAGAGGTACGCGAAGACCTCCTCCGGCGGGCGGCGGACGTCGATGCTGTGCTGGAAGTCGCCCATGCGGGGCGGCTACCCGCGCCGGGGAGACCCGACGCGGCTCAGCGCGTCGCCGGCGTGATCGCCGCGCCGCCGCCGAAGCCCGCGACGCCGGTGGTCTCGACACCGAGGCCGAGGTAGGCGTTGACCAGCACCGGCGCGGCGCCGGGCCGGGTCTCGCGGTCGGCGCCCGTGCGCGCGTCGAGCACGACGGGGCCGTTGACCGTCGTCCCGTACACCGCGCCGTGCCAGGCCGTCGTCATCTGGGGGGCGACGCGGTTGGCGGCGGGGTCCGGCAGTTCCCACAGCGGGGCGGCCGTGCCCGCGTCGACGGCGAAGAGGCGGGTGTCGCCGCCGCAGACGGTGGTGGCGGCCTGGTCCCAGACGCAGCGCGGCGGCGTGTAGGTGCGGCCGACGTCAAAGGTGCGCACGGTGGCCCCGCGCGGGTCGACGAAGCGCAGCGACGCCGACGGCGCGGACAGCGTCGTCGCCGTCGTCCGCCCGCTGACCACGGCGAGCCCCGGCCCGGCGACGGTGATCCGCGGGTCGCGCAGCACCTCGGGCAGCGCGAAGCGCCGCAGCCCCGTGACGACGTCGAGCCCGACGACCGTCGAGTCGGCGTAGGCACCGCTCTCCCCCGGCGTCGTGGCGACCCCGACCGCGGTGCCGCCGGCCGGGCCGTCGGCGAGCAGGGCGTCGACCGCGATGCCGTCGGCGGTCCACAGCACCCGCCGGGTGGTGAGGTCGACGCCGAGCGCGGTGCGCTGGGTGTCGGTGCTCGCGGTGAGCACCGCGACCCCGGCCACCACCCCGGCCACCTCCATCGCGACGGCGGGCGGGCGCTCGGTCCACGGCAGCACGGTCGGCGCGCTCCAGCGCAGTGCGCCGCTCGCCGCGTCGAAGGCGAGGAGGTCGACGGCGAGGCCGGGCGGCGTGGTGCCCGACCCCGGGACGACGCTGCCCGCGCCGACCAGCACCGCGCCGTCCGGGCTCGCGACGGGGCGCCCGGCGGCGAAGCGGCCGGGTGGCGCGTCGGTGCCCGGGACCGGGGTGCCGGTGGAGTCGAGGCGCGCGATGCGCCCGCCGTCGGTGGCCCAGATCGCGGTGCCGACGAGGGCCGCGGGCAGCGCGTCGGCGTCCCGCCCGAACACCGACGTGCCCGAACCCCCGAAGATCGTCCCGGTGGGGGCGCCGAAGCCGGTGGGCGGGTCGAAGGCGGGCGGCGGGGCCGCCTCCGTGGGCGCGCCCCCGCAGCCGGCGAGCAGCAGCGTCGTCAGCACCGCCGTCAGGAGGGGGGCGACCACGGTCGCGGCCAGCCGGTCACGCACGCCGCGCAGGATTCCACGCCGGCGCAGCGGGCCGGAGCCGGACCAGGGAGCTCCGCGCGCCTCACTCGGTCGGGACGGCCTCGTCCGACGAGCGGCGCGGGGTCACGACGGGCAGCGGCCCGGTGGCCTGGGCGAGGCGGCGCTGGGCGCGCGCGACGCGGGCGGCGTACTCGGCCGCCGCGGCCTGCTCGGCCTTCGCGGCCTTGCGCTCGGCGCGGGTGAGGCGCGGGGGCGTGTCGTCGGCACGCTCCGACGGGGCGTCGGCACGGCGGCGCAGGAACGACATCGGCTCTCCTCGATGACCTCGAGCGGGTCTCGTGGGGAGTGTCGTCGCGATCACCGAGGACGTGAGCAGCGATCACACCATCGTGTCGCAGCTGTGACCGTGTGCGGGGACGTGACCGGACAGCAGGTCGCGGACGGGGACGAACCGGGCGTCACGCGGGGCGCGTGGCGACCCCGGCGACCGTCCCGGCGATCAGGTCGGCGGCCCGCTCGCCCAGCATCAGGGCGGTCGCGGCGGGCCCGCGGCGGGGCACGGTCGGCAGCACCGACGTGTCGACGACCCGCAGTCCGCAGAGCCCGTGCACGCGCAGCTCGGGGTCCACGACGGCCTCGGGGTCCGACGCCGGGCCGAGCTTCGCGGTGCTGCACAGGTGCGCCGACGTCGTGACGTGCGCGGTGATCCAGGCGTCGAGGGCGCGGTCGTCGCGGCCGCGGCCGGGGTCGAGCGCGAGCCCCCCGGCCGCGAGCAGCTCCCCCGCCCGGCGCACGACCTGGCGCATGCGGGCCCGGTCGCGACCGGTGACCAGGTAGCGGTGCTCGAGGCGCGGGCACTCGCCGGGCGCCGACGCGAAGGACATGACCCCGCGGCTCTCCGGGGCCTGCACCGCGCACATGAGGTGGCACGACCCGCCCGGCGCGAAGGGCCGCGCGAACAGGAGGATCTCGAGGTCACCGGCCGGGTCGTCGCCGGAGTCGAGGTGCACCGCCGCCTGGGCGCCGGGCGCCTCGGGGTGCAGGCCCTCACCGGGGTCGGGGAAGGCCAGGTAGACGCTCGGGTGGTCGCTGTAGCCCCGCCCGACGCCGGGGAGCTCGTGGCGCACGGGCAGGCCCGCGGTGTGCAGGGCGTCGGGCGGCCCGACGCCCGAGAGCGCGAGCAGCTGCGGGGTGCACACCGACCCGGCCGCGAGCACCACCTCGCCGGCCTCGATCCGCTCGCCATCGGTGCTCTCCACGCCGACGGCGCGGTCGCCGTCGAGCAGCACCCGGGCGACGGTGACGTCACCGCGGACGGCGAGGTTCTCCCGCGCGAGGTGCGGCAGCACGTAGGCCATCGCCGCGTTCACCCGCACCCCGCGCCGCACGTTGCCCGGCACGAGCCCCGCGCCGGGGGGCTGGTCGCCGTTCTTGTCGGGCTCGGCGGGCACGCCGACCCGGGCCGCGGCCGCGAGGAACCGCTCGGTGACCGGCGCGCGCAGCTCGCCCGCGGGGCGCACGACCGGCACCGGCCCCGCGTCCCCGTGCAGCGGGCCGCGCATGTCGAGGTCGCGCTCGCCGCGGATGTAGTAGGGCAGCGTCGCGTCGTACGACCACCCCGGCCACGCGTCGAGGTCCGCGCGCGTCGCCCGGAGGTGGTTGGCGCCGTTGACCGCGCTCGACCCGCCCAGGAGTCGCCCGCGCCCGACCCGGGTGTGCCGGCCGGGCAGGAGCTCGACGCGGACGTCCCAGGTGTGCGGGCCGTCGGGGTCCGCGGCCGCGAGCGAGGCGACGGCGCGGACGTCCGCGCCGTACGCGGCCGCGTCGGACACCGCCGTCCCGCACTCGAGCAGCAGCACGCGCCGGCGCGGGTCCTCGGTGAGGCGCCCGGCCAGCGCGCAGCCGGCCGAGCCCGCGCCGACGACCACGACGTCCCAGCTCATGGTCCAGGCATACCCGGATCTAGCGCGGCGTGTCCGAGAGCTGCTCCTGCGGGCGCTGGGCGACCCACTGCGGCACCGTGTCCGTGTTCACCGCGAACCACAGGTCACGCCCGGCGCCCTCGTCGAGGTAGACGACCGACTGGTCGCCCTCCGTCCCCGTCCCGGTCACCGGCACCGTCAGGAACGAGACGTTCGAGTTCCGCAGGTCGCGCATCCCGAAGGCGAGCTGGGCCAGGCCGGTGTTGGACAGCGAGTCGTCGACGCCGACGTGGCGGGTCACCGTGTCGACGAGGTTGTACGCGCCGGTCGGGCTGGACAGCGTGCCGGACGACAGCGCCTTCTCGAGGAACGCGCGCAGGGCCGCCTGCTGGCGGCGGACGCGGTCGAGGTCGCCGCCGGGCAGGCTCTTGCGCTCGCGGACGTAGACCAGGGCCTGCTCGCCGTTGAGGCGCTGCTCGCCGGCCGGGACGACGACGCCGTCGCGCTCGGACTCCTGCCCGACGTTGACGTCGATGCCGCCGACGGCGTCGGTCATCTGCGCGAAGCCCGCGAAGTCGATGACGGCGTAGTGGTCGATGTGCACGCGGGTGAGCTGCTCGACGGTCTGGATCAGCAGCGGCGGGCCGCCGAACGCGAGCGCGGCGTTGATCTTGTTCTGGCCGCGGCCCGGGATGTCGACGTAGGAGTCGCGCGGGATCGAGACGATGCTCGCGCTCTGCCCGTCCTCCGCGATCGACGCCACCATGATCACGTCGCTGCGCTGCGAGCCGAACACGGCGTCGGGCGCGGCGTCGGTGCCGGTGGTCGGCTCGGGCGAGCGGGAGTCGGTGCCGATCAGCAGGAACGTCTGGCCGGCGGCGTCCGCGGGTCGCGTGGACGGGTCGATCGGGGCGAACACCGACGGGTAGCGCCCGACCTGCGAGCCCAGCTGCTGGGTGACGATGACGACGCCCGCCGCCGCGAGCAGGACCAGCACCAGCAGGGCGATCAGCCCGTAGACCAGCGCGCGGACCCCGCGCCGCCGCCGCCCGCGCTCCTCGTCCTGGTCCGGTGCCGGCCCCCCGCCGTCGACCATGCCGCCGATGCTCATTCCCCGACCACCCCTGCTCCCGTCGACCGCCCGCCGTCGGCCGGTCACTCCCGTACCTCTCGGACGACGAGCGGCGCGCGTTACGCGCCCCACGCTGCGGCCCGGCCCGGACCGGCCCAGGGTGACAGCCCGTCGACACGCGATGCCACGCGGTCCGCCACGCCGAGCTGCGGTTCGTCGCGCCCAGCCCGCCGTCGCCCGCCCGGACGCGGGCGTGCACCCCGCTGCTGTGACCCCCGTCCTACGCTCGGACGGGTGACCCCCGATCGTGACGCCGGCGAGTCCGTGCTGGACCCGACCGGGACGCCCGACACCACCCGGTCCGATCCCGCCGGGCTCGCCGACCTCTCCGACCTCTCCGGCCTCGCCGACCTCGCCGCCGAGGTCGCCGTGGGGCCCGTGCCCTCGCCCCGGCCCGAGGTCCTCGCCCGGGTGCTCGACGGCCTGCGCGAGCTGCCGGCCGCGCGGCGCGCCCCCCGTGACGACCGCGAGGACGCCGGCGCCGGGCCCACGACGATGCCCCTGCCCCGCCGCCGCTCGTGAGCGGCGCCGGGCCCACGCCCGGCGACCTCGCCGCCCGGCACCCGCGGCTGTTCCACATGGCCGAGGCCGGGGCCTGGCCGTCGATCCGCGAGCACGGCCTGGCGAGCGCCGCCGCCCTCGTCGAGCGGTTCGGTGCGCCGTCCGCCCTGGTCACGGGACGTCGGACGACCGCGGTGCCGCTGGGCGACGGGGTCGTCCTGCGCGACAACGGGGTGCTGCACGACGGCCAGCTCGCCCGCTGCCTCGACGGCATGGCGATCCCCGACTTCTACCGGATGCTCAACGGGCGGGTGTACTTCTGGCCGACCCGCCGGCGGGTGAGGGGCCTGCTCGCGGCGCGCGCCTACCGAGCCCGCGCCCACCTCGTGCTCGAGATCGACACCGCACGGCTGCTCGCCCGGCACGCGGACGCCGTGCGGCTCTCCCCGATCAACATGGGCGCGACGCTGATCAACCCGCCGCGCCGCGGGCCGCACACCGCGCGCCGCCTCGCCGACTGGCCACCCGGGCGGGCCGTCGCCGAGGTGTCGGTGGAGCACGCCGTCCCCGACGTCGCCGACCTCGTCGTCGCGGCGGCCGTGCACCACCCCGACGGGCGCGTGGACCCGGTCGCGCTCTGACGCCCGGGCCGGCAGTCCGGCACTCCGGCCCCTTCGGCCCTCCGGCGCGCCCGGTCCGGCGGCCCTCCCCCGTCGCCCCAGTCCGTGATCAGCAGGACGTGAGGCACCTCGCGCGGCCGTCCGAGGTGCCTGAGGTCCTGCTGATCTCCGGTGCGCAGTCCGGGCGGCGCTCGGCGGCGCTCGGCGTTCCTCGGCAGCGCAGGGGCGCGGGTTCGCCGTGGGTGAACGGGCGCGGGGCCGACAGGGCGGGGTCGGCGACCTACCGTTGTCGGCGCGCACGCCACGGCGTGTCGCGCGAGCGAGGATGTGGCGATCCTGGCGGTGGACGCCGGCGATGCCGCATCGCTCGGACACCGACGAGGGAGCGTGTCATGACCGTCCCCGACCCCGGACACCCCGACGCCCGGCCCACCCGACGCCCGTCGAGCGGGCTCGACCCCATGCCGTCCTCGACCCCGCCGCCCCCGCTGGGCGACCGGCCCCCCGAGCCCGAGCCGCCGCGCCGCCCCACACCCGGCGACCCGGCCCCGGACGGCACGCTCGTGCTCGTCGCCGCCGGGCGGGACGACCGGCGGCGCCACGTCGTCGACGTCACCGCCGGCGAGCTCGGCGACCCCACCGGCCTGCGGGCGCGCTGCGGCGCGGCGGTCGAGCAGGTCGTGCCCGGCCTGCGCGCCGAGCAGGCCGACTGCCCCGGGTGCCTGCTCTCGGTGCACCGCTGAGCCCCGGGCCGGCGGCGATCGACGTCCCGACACGGACACTCGACGTCAGCGACGGGACGTCGCTGACACCACCTACTCGTCGTCGGGCCCCGCGCGCCGCACGCACAGGAGGCGGTCGCCGCGCTCGAGGGCGTCGACCTCCGGGGCGTCCATGGCGTGCACCTGCCCGTCGCGCACGACGCCGAGCACGATGTCGCGCAGGTGCCGCGGCGAGCCGCCGACCTCGGCCTCGGTGACCGTGCGCTCGCCGATGCTCATGCCGGCCTCGGGCGAGATGAGGTCCTCGACCACCGACACGACCGCGGGCGTCGTCGTCGCCATGCCGAGCAGGCGGCCCGCCGTCTCCGCGGACACGACCACCGAGTCGGCGCCCGACTGCCGCAGCAGGTGCACGTTCTCGGCCTCGCGCACGGCGGCCGTGATCGTGATCTTCGGGGCCATCTCCCGCGCGGTCAGCGTCACCATCACCGCCGTGTCGTCGCGGTTGGTGGCGACGACCAGCGCCGTCGCGTGCGGGAGGCCCGCGGTCCGCAGCACCGACGACTGGGTCGCGTCGCCGCGCACGGTGACGAGGCCCAGCGCCGACGCCGCGTCCAGGCGGCCCCGGTCGGTGTCGACGACGACGATGTGGTCGACGTCGTGGCCGTCGCCGCGCAGCGTCGTCACGGCGGCCTGGCCCTTCGTCCCGTAGCCCACGACCACCACGTGGTTGCGCACGCGCGACCTCCACCGTCGGATGCGGAACGCCTGCCGGGACCGTTCGGTGAGCAGCTCGACCGTGGTCCCGACCAGCACGATGAGGAACAGCAGGCGCAGCGGGGTGATCGCCAGGATCGTCCAGAGCCGGGCCGACTCGGTGACGGGCACGATGTCGCCGTAGCCGGTGGTCGAGAGCGAGACCGTGGCGTAGTACAACGCGTCGACGAAGCCGATGCCGTCGTCGTTGTTGTTGTCGATGTAGCCGTCGGCCTGGAACCAGACGATCAGCGTCGCCGCGAGCAGCGCCCCGACGGCGAGCACGAGGCGTCGCACGAGCGCCATGACCGGGCCGACACGGCCCTCGGGCATGAGGACCGTGGCGCCCACGGCGGGCCCTCCGGGCGCCACGTCCCGCGCCACCCGGCTCCGCAGGACCATCCCGGCCCCTCCCGCGCTAGAGACCCCCGACCGACAGCGGGCCCGACGCCGCGCCGGGTGGAGGTTACTCGCGCGGAGGGTCAGGTCGCGGGGTACCGGTGGTAGCCGGGGAAGTTGCCGTAGAGGTTCTCCCCGGGCGGGCCCTCGGTGACGGCCTGCACGAGGTACTCGCCGCCGACGAAGGCGCCCTTCCACGACTCGCCGCGCCCGCCGAACGCCTCGTCCTTGTCGCCGCGGGAGCGCAGCTTGTTGATCCCGACCTTGAACGCCTGGACCTGCTCGGCGAGGCGCTCGCCGTGCTGGGTGTCGTCCGTGGCGATGCTCGCGACGAGCGCGCCGTTCGAGGCGTTCATCTGGGCCAGCATCTCGGCCTCGGTGTCGACGACGACGATCGAGTCGACCGGCCCGAACGGCTCCTCGTGCATGAGCCGCGACGCCCCCGGCGGGGCGAGCATCGACACCGGCGCGTGGTAGGCCGACGTGTCCTGGCCGGGCAGGAAGCGGCCGTGGTCGAGGCTCCCGCGGTAGAGCGGGATCGCGCCGTGGCGCAGGGCCTCGGCGACGCTGTCGTCGAGCTCCTGGGCCTTGCCCGCGGAGATCAGCGGGCCGAAGTCGAGGGCGGGCAGGTCGTCGGTCGACCCCGAGGAGCCCTCCTCCACCGCCAGCGGGTGCCCGAAGCGCACCCCGTCGAGCACCGGCAGGTACGTCCCCAGGAACTGGTCGACGAGCTTGCGCTGCACGACGAACCGCGGGTAGGCGGTGCACCGCTGCTTGGCGTACTCGAAGCCCTTCTTGAGGATCTCCGAGAACGACTCCCAGTCGGAGAACTCCCAGATGCCCCAGGTGTTGAGGCCCTCCTGCTCGAGCATGTGCCGCTTGCCGGTGTCGGCGAGCTGCGCGGCGACCTTGCCCCCGTTGGAGCGCCCGCCGACGAACGCGAGCGCGCCGATCTCGGGCGAGCGGATCAGCGCGTCGGAGAGCTCGGAGCCGTCGCCGGAGAGCAGGGTGACCGGCAGCCCCTCGCGCGCCATGAGGGCGTGGGCGACGGTCAGCGTCATCCACCCGCCCTGGGTGGGGGTCTTCGCGACGACGCCGTTGCCGGCGAGCAGCTGCACGAGCTCGGCGTGCACCTGCACGCTCATCGGGTAGTTCCAGCTCGCGATGTTCGAGACCGGCCCCTCGAGCGGCACGCGCTTGGCCGGCGCGCCCTCGACGTCGCGCGCGAGCATCCCCTCGATCTCGTCGACGTACCAGCGCACGCCGGAGATGGCGCGGTCGACGTCGGAGCAAGCGGCCTTCCACGGCTTGCCGATCTCCCAGGCCAGGAGCAGGGCGAGGTCGTCGCGGGCGCCCTCGATGGCGTCGAGGGCCGACGACACGCGGCGGCGGCGCTCGTCGAGCTCGGTGCCCGCCCACCCGCGGTGGGCCTGCGCGGCGCGCTGCACGGCGTCGGTGGCCGTGGCGGCGTCCAGCTTGAGCATCGTGCCCAGCGACGACCCGTCGTTGGGGCTGGTCTGCTCGGTCGCCGTGCCGACCGCCCGCCACTCGCCGTCGATGAGGTTGGCGGGTCCGTCGTCGGCGAAGGCCTCGCCGACCAGGTCGCGGACCCGGCCGGTCACCGCGGACCAGGTCAGGTTCTCCGGAACGTGGAGCTGCGTGTCGCTCATGGCCGTCCTCCCGTGTGGCGGTCGTGGGCGTCGACCGACCCTAGGCACCCGAAGGGCCGTCCGGAACCGCCGGAGCGGAGGGGATACCGCCCGGTCCCGACGGGATCCGGGCCCATCGGGTCGCGGTGACGACCGCGGAGCGGCCGTCGAGGCGGCGGGTCAGGGGTCCGGCTCCCGGCCCCGGCGCCGGGCCTTTCGTCGACGAGGAGTGAGCGGCCTGACACAGCCGGTGGCGATCACGTTCAGCGCGTGACACAGGTCGCCGAGTGGTACCCCCGCCCGAGTGAATGGTTGAAATCTTGAGTCAGAGGGTGGGCACCCTGACGTCACCACTCGTGACAGCGACCCGCACGAGCGCCGTCAGCGTCACTCGACGGTGTCACGGACGACGGGGTCACCGGGACGGCGCGCGGTACCCAGCGCCGAGCGCGGAGGAGGAGCCGATGGACCACGACCCCCGGTGCTGCGCCCGAACCGACCCCACGGCGGGCGAGCCCGGCCCGGGCGCGGACGCCCCGTTCGACCCGGCGGCGCCGATCGACGACCCGGTCACGGCGGAGCAGGTGGAGAACATCGACTGGATCGCGGTGCAGACCGATCTCGACCGCTGCGACGGCTACGTGGTGCTCGCCGTCGACCCGCAGACCGGCGAGGTCGACGCGCACGGGCCCTACCCCGGTCTCGACGCGCTCCAGACCGCCGACGGCCTGCGCCGGACGCTCGACCGGGAGGGTCTCGACGACGTCGTCGTGCGCGTCGTGCGCTGGCATCAGCAGCGGGGTGGCGACACGGCCGCCTGAGCGGCGCTACCGCCCCAGCGCCCGCAGGATCCCGGCGGCGATGCCCTCGGCGTAGCGCTGCCGCCCGGCCGGGTCGGTGACGACCCGCGCCTCGCCCGGGTCGGCCATGTTCGCGCACTCCACGAGCGCGGCGGGCACGCGGGCGAGGTCGAGGCCTGCGAGATCCGGACGCCGGTCGAGGCCCGCCTCGCCGCGGTAGGTCGACGGCGCGAACCCCTGCTGCTCCAGCCCCGCCACCAGCGCCTCCCCGAGCGCGGTCGACGGGGCGCGCTGCGACGCCGCGAGCGGCGGGGCGGCGAGCGCCACGTGGAAGCCCGGCCCGTTCCCCGGCGCCGAGTCGGCGTGGATCGACACCGCCACCACCGTCGCCCCACCGGCGCGGCCTCGTTCGCGATCGCCGCCCGCCGGTCCACGCACGGCCCGACGCCGGTGTCGTCGGGACGCGTCGAGCGCACGTCGACCCCGCGCGC
The DNA here is from genome assembly GCF_028737255.1 of Actinomycetospora straminea. Classification (GTDB taxonomy): domain Bacteria; phylum Actinomycetota; class Actinomycetes; order Mycobacteriales; family Pseudonocardiaceae; genus Actinomycetospora; species Actinomycetospora straminea. Next base: position 133,461 of record NZ_JAQZAN010000001.1, read on the forward strand.
GGTGAGCAGCTGCGTCACCCGCATGGCGACGTCGGTGGTGAAGGCGTGCTCGGCGTAGCCGCCCGCGGTCGCCGTGCCCGTGGTGGACGGCGAGCAGCAGGACGAGGGGTGCGCTGCGCGCAGGTGAGCAGAAAGAAGTGCTACAGCACTTCTTTCTGCTCACGAGCGCGATGAGGTCAGCACGCCGATAGGGCACCAGTCCCGCGCCGACGACCCGCGGGCGACGAGGACGGGGTCGTAGCGCCCGGGCGTCGCGGACATCGCGACCTGGTCGGTGACGCCCTGGTAGGCGCCGAGACCGGTGTCGGCGGTGAACACCGCGGGGTCGAGGTAGCGGTGCTCGGAGGTGGTGTCCGCCGTCGCGTGCGCCCACGCCCGGTCGAACAGCCCCAGCGACAGGATCCACAGCGCGACGCGGGTCAGCGACACGTGCACGTGGTACGAGCCGCCCTCGACCGCGCGGCGCCGCAGCGCCGCGACGACGCCCGCCTGCGCGAGCCACGGGACGATGTAGTCGTTGACCACGAGGATCGGGGGCAGGCGGGGAGCCTCGCCGCCGCCCTCGAGCAGCATCATCCCGGTCACCGAGCCGGCGGTCTGGTCGAACCCGGGCCGCCCGGCCCACGGCCCCGCGAGCCCGTGCAGCGACACCGACACGTGCACGATCCCGGGCCGCTCGGCGGCGACCTGTGCCGGCGTGAGGCCCACCTCCTCGAGGAACGGCAGGCGCCGGTTGTGGAAGAAGACGTCGGCGCCGGCGAGCAGGCGGGAGAGCTCGGCCCGGTCGCGGCGCGGGTCGAGCCAGGCCGAGCGCACGCCGACGTTCGCCGACGCGTAGGTCGTCTCGTGCTCGGTCTCGCCGGGCCGCCAGAGGTTGAGGACGTCGGCGCCGTGCAGCGCGAACGACCGCCCGAAGCCGGCGCCGGCGATGACGTGGCCCATCCCCAGCGCCCGCAGCCCCGAGAACGGCTGCTCGGCGACCGCGGGCAGCGGCTCCGGGGCGCTGTCGCCGATCCTCGTGACCTCCACCAGCGGCAGGTCCGCGAGCACGTCGGTGTACTGGGGCTCGGCGAGCATCTCGGGCAGCGACCGCACCACCGGCATGACGACGCCCGCCCCGGCCGCCGCCTCCTCCAGCTCGCCGGCGTCCCAGCGGCTGATCGCGTCGGTGACCGCCGCGCGCGTCAGCGGCACCCCGAGCAGCTCCTGGGCGCGTTCCCGCAGGTTGGGGTACATGTTCTGCGGCATCACGAAGCGCCCGTCGGCGCAGCGGAAGAAGCTGAACCCCATGACGTTGCCCTGCTCGACGCTGGATGCGACGGGGTAGCCGCCGATCAGCTCCCAACGCCGGTCGTAGAACGGGCAGAGCCGGTGCGGGGCCGCGCGCAGGTCGACGTGGATGTCCTGGCCGGGCCCGCCGCGGTCCCGGTGCAGCGCGGCGGCCGCCACCGACTTCGCCAGCAGCCCGATGCTCGCCGCGGCGCCGACGCGCACGGGGCTCGGGACGACGGGGTCGCGCCCGGTGAGCGTCACGGCGCCGCCCGCGTCGGCCGCGGACAGGCCCAGCGGCGCCAGCACCTCGTCGAGCTCGGCGAGCGGGTCGAAGCCGTCGTCGGCGGTGGTGAGCGGGTTCTCCCACGCGTGCTGCAGACGGCTCGTCAGAGCAGACACTCGGGAACCTCCACGTGTCGGGCGCGCAGGAACTCAGCTATTGCCTTGCCCGCGATGTCGGGGCGGCCGTTGGACGACGCGCCCTTGCCGAGCACGTCGTGGACGACGAAGTGCACCGCGCGCAGGCCGGGGAGCTCGTGGCGCTCGATGACGACGTCGGCCGCGTCGGGGAACAGCGCCCGCAGGCGCTCGGTGGACAGCGTCGCGCGCAGCCAGTCCCACGCCTCCTCCCGCGCCCAGAAGCCGATGTCGGAGTTGCCGCCCTTGTCCCCGCAGCGCCCGTGCGCGACGAGCCCGAGCGGCGCCCGGCGGGTCGGGCCGAGATCCGGTGGCGGCGGGGCCTCGTCCGACGGGCGCTGGGCGGCGGCCGGCTCGCGCACCGGGGTGTCCTTCACCGGCGTGCGCTGCCCGCCGGCGCCGACGACGACGTGGTCGAGCACCTCGACGGGCACGAGCGCGGGCCAGTACTCCACGACCGGCGCGCACACCTTGAGCGGGTTGACGTAGAGCCCCGGGTAGCCGGGCAGGAACAGGCCGGTCATCGGCGCAACGAAGTGCTGCGCGTCGACCTGGCTCCGCGTCCGCGACTGCGCGGTGACGAGGATCTGCTGGGCGGCGGCCCACTGGTCGGGCGGGTCCTCCACGGGCGCCCCGATGCGGTCGACGCGCAGGAGGGACAGGTCGAGCCCGGCGGTGATGCGCTCGACGTGCGTGCGCAGCAGCGCGACCTTCGCCTCGAGGTCCAGGCCGGTGGCGTAGAAGGCGACGCTGGACTCGTAGCCGCCGGGCGCGGTCATGGCGAGCTTGGTGGTCGACGGCGGTGGGGAGCCGGTGACGCCCGTGATCTCGACCCGGTCCGGCGCGACCTGCTCGAGCACCACGTCGTCGAGGTGCACGGTGACGTCGGGGTTGAGGTAGGTCGGTCCCTGGATCTCGTAGAGCAGCTGGGCGGTGACGGTGTCGGTGGTGACGGTGCCGCCGGCGACCTCGTGCTTGGTGATGACGGCCGTGCCGTCGGCGGCGATCTCGGCGATCGGGTAGCCGAGGTCGTCGACGCGCGGCACGGACGTGAAGCCCGAGAAGTTGCCGCCGGTGGCCTGCGGGCCGCACTCGATGACGTGCGCGGCGGCCACGGCGCCGGCGAGCGGGCCCCAGTCCTCGGTCCCCCAGCGGTGCCACCACGCGGCCGCGCCGACGGTCAGCGAGGCGTCGGTGACCCGCGGGCAGACGACGACGTCGGCGCCGTCCGCGAGCGCCGCCGCGATGCCCCAGCCGCCGAGGTAGGCGTTGGCCGTCGTCGGCTCGAGACCGGAGTCGGCGAGCGGGACGCCGGTGTCGAGGTGTTCGAGCGCCCCGAGGGTGTCCAGGCGCGCGGACAGGTCGTCGCCCTCGACGTGCGCGACGGTGAGGTCCAGCCCGGTGTCGGCGATCACCCGGCGCACCTCGTCGGCCAGGCCCGCGGGGTTGAGCCCGCCGGCGTCGACCACGAGGCGCGCGCCGCGCTGCGCGAGCAGCCCGACGGCGTCGGTGAACTGGGCGAGGAAGCTGCGCGCGTACCCCAGCGACGGGTCCTGCGCGCGCTCGAGGGCGAGCTGGCGCAGGGTCGGTTCGGCGAGGTAGTCGCCGGTGACGACGTCCACCGGGCCGGCGAGGGCGTCGCGCAGCCCGGAGAACCGGTCCCACAGCCAGCCGGCGCAGTTGGCGATGCGGACGGGGCGGCGTGCGGAGCGGGACGGGGGCGACGGGTCGGTCACGGGCGTCCTCCCGGCGGCGGATTCGGGAACGGTCAGGGCTGACGGGTTCGCAGTCTGCACCCGCCGGCGTGGGGCCCGCCCAGTGACCCACGTCACCGGGATGTGAGAGCAACCTGAGCGCCCGTCACCCGTACGGCTCACGGCAGGCCACGGGTGCCGCTCTACCGTTTCGAGTGCCGACCGGTGGTCGGTGTGCAGCAGTGCCCGACCCCGTTCGGGCGCAGGGGGGAACACCACATGAAGACGATCACGCTCGCCCTGGGGGGCCTGGGCGGACTCGCCGTCGCGACCTGGGTCGCGACCCCGACGGTGCTCATGAGCACCCGGGGCACCATCGAGCAGCGCACCCGCGCCGCGTGGCGGGCGACGTCCGCCGAGGTCGAGGCGCCCGCGCCGCCCGTGGCCGTCGTCCCGGCGCCCCGCCGCGTGCCGCGGGTGGAGCGCATCCCGGCCTAGGGAACCCCGCGCCGTCCGGACCTGGGCCGTTCGCGTCTGCGCCGTCCCGCGTCGGGGCCGTCCCGCGTCGGGGCCGTCCCGCGTCGGGGCCGTCCCGCGTCCGGGACGCCCGTCCCGCGTCCGGGCCGTCGGCGGCTAGGCCGTCCGCACCGCGGGCCGCAGCCGCGGCAGGGGTTCGAAGAGCGAGCCGCCGAACAGGCCGCGCCCGGTGCCGACGCTCGCGAGCAGCAGGTCCTGGCAGCGCCGGGCGAGGCCCGCGGCGACGGTGCCGCCCGTCGCCGACGCGACCTGGTCGAGCACGTACTGGGGCCAGCCGGCGAGATCGGGCCGCATGCCCGCGCGCCCGGCCTCGCAGGCGGCGACGACCTGCGACCACCGCGCCGCGTCGAGGGCCTCGCGTCCGCGCTCGAGGAACAGCGCGCCGAGGTGCTCCTGCACGGCCAGCACGTTGTGCGCCGTGGCCGGGAACCCGGCGCGGAGCAGGATCGTCGCCGCGAGGTCCGGGGCGAGGCGCGGTCCGGGCAGCGGGCCCGGCCGGTCGCGGCGCGCCACGACGACGGTGAGCACGACGGCCAGCACTGCGACGATGCCGAGCACGATCTCCACGGCGACCCTCCCCCTGCCCGCCCCGGTGGCGGATGCCTGCGGAGTCGTCGCCTGCGACCCGGCCGTTACCGCGCCGCGACACGCCCGCCGGAGGAATCGATTCCGCCGGTCGCGAGCGGCCGGTATACCGGCGCCATGCGCACCCTCGAGGTCACCAAGCTGCGGGACCTGACCGGGCCGGGCCACACCGACGACTACGGGATCGGCGGGACGGACCTCGGCGCGGCGGCGCTCGCGCCGGACGGGCGGCTGGTCGCGGTCTTCGGCGACACCTTCGAGAGCAAGCAGGCGGGCGGCCCGGGCTGGCGCTCGCCGGTGATCCTGTTCGGCGACCCCGCGACGGTCCGCGACGAGGGCGGCGTGCGGTGGACCGGCTCCGCGGGCGGCGACCACCCCTACGCCGAGCAGGTCGTCTCGTACCGGCACAACGCCCGCATCGGCGGCCGGTTCGGCGGCCTCGTCGGCGGCACGCGGATCACCACGCAGCTGCCCACCGACCTCATCACCGTCGGCGACGAGATGTACCTGCACGTCATGGCCTGCGAGGGCCTCGGCAACGTGCACTGGACCGAGATCCACCGCTCGCGCGACAACGGCGTCACGTGGGAGTCGACGGGTCTGTCCTGGCCGGGCGGGCACCTCGGCGGGCTCTTCCAGATGCTGACCTGGGAGCTCGGGCCCGACGGCTACGTCTACGCGCTGACCACCGGCTTCCAGCGCGACAAGCCCCTGCTGCTGCACCGCGTGCCCGCCGACCAGCTCCTCGACGCCGCCGCCTGGGAGGGCTGGGGCTTCGCCGACGGGGCCTGGGCGTGGGGCAACCCGCCGACGCCGGTGCTGCCCGGCGCGTTCGGCGAGCTGTCGCTGCGCCGCGTCGGCGACCAGTGGTGGCTCGCGCTGTTCGACGCCGGCAACTACCGCATCGACCTCATCCCGATGCCCCAGGGACCGACCACCGACCTCACCACCGCCGAGCGCCTCACCGTGATCGCCGGCTGCGGCTGGGGCGACGAGGACCACGGCTGCGGGCGCGTCGCCCAGTGCTACGGCGGCTACATCCTGCCCGGCTCGACGCCCGACGAGATCCACCTCGTCGTCAGCCAGTGGCACACCGCCGACAACTGGCCGTACCGCGCGATGCACTTCCGGGCGCGGATCGGGGCCTGATCACGCGACCGCGCGGGCGAACACCACGGTGTTGTCGCGGTAGGAGCCCGCGCCCCGGTCGAAGCTCCCGCCGCAGGTGATGAGCCGGAGCTCGGGGCCGCGGGTGGGCCCGTAGACGCGGTCGGTGGGGAACGCGTCCTTGGGCACGACGACGACCTCGGTGACCTCGAACGTCACCGTGACGCCGTCGGCGCGCACCACGTCCGCGCGGTCGCCGGGGCGCAACCGGCCGAGCTCGTAGAACACCGACGGCCCCGACGCCGCGGAGTCCACGTGCCCGATGAGCACCGACGGGCCCTGGCGCCCCGGGGTGACCGAGTACCGGAACCACGCGGCGTGGTCGTAGCCCGGCGAGCCCTCGGCGGGGACCTCCATGGTGCGGTCGGGGTTGAGGCCGACCTGGTCGACCGGCGAGTCCACCCCGATCGCCGGGATGCGGAGGGTCGCGGGCGGGGCGTTCGGGGTGTTCGGCGACGCGGGCGGGGCGGTGGCGAGCGAGGCCGGGGGCGGCGGGCCGGGGGCGACGGGGGCGGCGACGGGGGCGGCGACGGGAACCGGCGGCGCCGACGTCTGGTGACCCACGGCCCAGCCCAGCAGCGCCACCCCGAGCACCGCGAGCAGCGCCGCCCCGACCAGCAGGGCCCGGCGCGTGCGGTCGGGGCCGGGCCGCTCGGTGATCACCAGGACGTCACGCACCTCGCCCGCCTGCTCGGGGTGCGTGGAGTCCTCGTGATCTTCGCCGGCCCGGTCGGGCACCTCGGGGCCGGCGACGGGTGGTGGAGCGAGGGCGTCGCTCGCTGCCTCCGAGGCAGCCAAGGCGTCCCTCGCTCGCTCGGTGGCGGGCGCCTGCGGCCCGGGGGGTGCAGCGAGGGCGTCACTCGCTGCGTCCGAGGCAGCCTGGGCGTCCCTCGCTCCCTCGGTGGCGGGCGCCTGCGGGGCAGCGAGGGCGTCACTCGCTGCGTCCGAGGCAGGCAGGGCGTCCCTCGCTCCCTCCCCGCGATCGCTCCCGGACCCCTCGGGCTCGGCGGGGTCGTCGGCGGTGTCGGGCACCTCGCTCACGCTGCTCCCCTCCCGCGCGGACCGCGAGCCGGCGTGCCGGTGACACACGACGACCCCGCACACCGGATGGTGGGCGGGGTCGTCGGCGTCACGGTCGTCAAGGGTGCTCAGCCCTCGGAGCGGCGACGGCGCGCGGCCACGCCGCCCAGCGCGCCGGCCCCGGCCAGGGCGAGCGCGCCGGCGCCGATGAGGCCCGCGTGCTCGACGCCCGAGGTCGAGCCGCCGCCGGTGGCCACGCCGCCCGAGGGGGTCTGGCTCGCGCCGCCACCCGAGCCCGAGCCGCTGCCCGAACCCGAACCGCTGCCGGAACCCGAGCCGCTGCCCGACCCGTCCTGCGACCCCGAGCCGTCGGCGTTCGTCCCGCCCGGCGCGCCGGTGCCCCCGGCGCCGCCAGCACCGGGCGCGGTACCCGCACCCGGCTGCCCCGCCGCACCCGGCTGCCCCGCCGCACCCGGCGCGCCCGGCGCACCGGGCTGTCCGGCGCCCGGCTGCCCCTGGCCCGCGGCGGCGCTCGGCTGCCCGGCCGGCGCCGGGGCCGCCGGCTGCTCCTGCGAGCAGCCGGCGAGGACGCCGAGCGAGAGGGCGCCGGCGAGCGCCGGTGCCCAGAGCAGGCGTGTCGTGTTCCTGGAGATCACGGATTCCCCTCCCGATGAGTCGCGGCACGCCAGCCCCCGACGGGGCGTGACGCGGTCGCGCAGACCCTTCCCGGCGCCCCCGCACCGCACACCTCACCGGTCCAACGTGCTGCGACGAACGGCCGTGCACGACCGGTCGAACGGCCCGTCGTGATCGACTCCGTGGATCACTAGCGTCCTCGCGGTGCTCGGCATCGTGCGGCCCTGCCGCCACCACCTCCCGCCCGCGCTGCTCCGCCGGTGGGCGGCGCACCTCTGCGGGACGTGCCTGGCGCTGCGCGACGGGCACGGCCAGCTCGCCCGCACCGCGACGAACGTCGACGCCCTGCTGGTCTCGGTGCTCACCGCGGCCCAGACGACGACAGCCGGTCGGCACGATCGCCACGCCGGCCCCTGCCCCGCCCGCGGGATGCGCACCGCCACCGTCGTCGCGGGGGACGGGGCCCGGCTCGCCGCGCACGCCGCGCTGCTGCTCGCGGCCGGACACCTCGCGGACCACGTCGACGACCGCCAGGGCGTCCTGCGCCACCGGCCGGCGGCGGCGCTGACGCGGCGGGTCGCCGACCGGTGGAGCGCGCGGGCCCGCCCCACCGCCCCCGCGGGCTTCGACCCGTCCGCCCTGCTCGCGGTGCCGGCGCGCCAGCACGCCGTCGAGCACGCGGCCGGGCCGCTCACCCTCGACGAGGTCACCGCCCCGACCGCCGACGCGGTGGCCGCCGCCTTCGCGCACACCGCGGTCCTCGCCGGCCGCCCGGCCAACGCCGCGCCGCTGGCCCACGCCGGCGCCGCCTTCGGCCGGCTGGCGCACCTCCTGGACGCCCTCGAGGACCTCGACGACGACCGGCGCACCGGCCGCTGGAACCCGGTCGACGCCACCGGGGCCGGCGTGCCCGCCACCGCGGCCGCCGCGCGGGCGCAGGTCGCGACGCTCGGCGCCGCGCTGCCCGTCGTCGAGCTCCCCGACCCGCACGGCCTCGACGCCCGCCTCGCCCACCGCCTCCTCGTCCACGAGACCGAGCGCGCCCTCGAGCGCACGTGCGTCCGGACGGAGCAGCCGTCCACCGACCACCCGCCGCAGCCCGGCGACGGCACCCCGGGGCGCGGGCCGCGCGGGCTCGTCGGCGGCTGCGTCGCGGCGGCGGGCCTCTGCTGCACCGGGCAGCTCTGCTGCGCCGACCCGATCACGGGCCCGTGGAGCGGGCAGCCGCGGTCCAACCCCTGCGCGAGCTGCTGCGACTGCACGGAGTGCGGCTGCGACTGCTGCGACGGCTGCTCCGAGGGCGGCAGCTGTTGCGACTGCTGCTCCTGCGGCAACTGACGGCACGGGTCCCGACGAACGGGCGAACTCGCGCGCCGAAGGGGCGACCCGCCGTTCCCGACCCGCTCCCGCACCGTTGGACCCGTCCGGGTGATGCTGACCCGCGTCCCCCGCGCACCCGGCGGGCACCGACCACGAGCGGAGGCACGAGGAGCGCATGTCGCAGGCGACGCTGGTGGCCGGGCGGTACCAGCTCGGCCCGAGCCTGGGCCGTGGCGGCATGGCGGACGTGCACGCTGGCCACGACGTGCGGCTGGGGCGCGAGGTCGCGATCAAGGTGCTCCGCGCGGACCTCGCCCGCGACCCCTCGTTCCGCCTGCGCTTCGAGCGCGAGGCGCAGAACGTCGCCTCGCTGAACCACCCCGGGATCGTCGCGGTCTACGACACGGGCGAGGTGGCGGCGGAGGGCATCGGCCTCCCGTACATCGTCATGGAGTACGTCAGCGGCTCCACGCTGCGCGACCTCCTGCGCGCCCACGGGCCGATGCCGCCCGAGCGTGCCTGCGCGGTGACGGCCGACGTCTGCGCGGCGCTGGGCTTCAGCCACGAGCACGGCGTCGTGCACCGCGACGTCAAGCCGGCCAACATCATGATCACGCCGGGCGACGTCGTGAAGGTGATGGACTTCGGCATCGCCCGCGCCCTCACCGAGACCGGCCCGGCGCTGACCGGCGACATGGTCATCGGCACCGCGCAGTACCTCTCGCCGGAACAGGGGCTCGGGCAGGAGGTCGACGCCCGCGCGGATGTCTACGCCGCCGGGTGCGTGCTCTTCGAGCTGCTCACCGGCGAGCCGCCGTTCACCGGCGACAGCCCGGTCGCGATCGTTTACCAGCACGTGCGGGAGGACCCGCCGCTGGTCGCGACGCTCGCCCCGTCCGGGACCGACATCCCGACCGAGCTCGAGGCCGTCGTGCGCCGGGCGATGGCGAAGAACCCCGACAACCGCTACGAGACCGCCGCCGACATGCGCGCGGACCTCCTGCGGGTCCTCGCCGGCGAGCGCCCGGACGCGCCCGCCGTGCTCGCCGAGCACGAGCGCCTCAGCGGCGGGGACAGCGGCGGCGGGACCGACCCGGGCCGGCGGCGGGCGCGGGGCGGCCGGGCCGGCGCCCACGAGGACACCGCCGAGACGGTCCTGACCCCCGAGCTCGCGCGCGGCGGCCACCGCGGCACGCGGACCGGCGCGCACGCGGCCGCCGGGTCGTCGCGGCGGCGCGGACGTCTCGTGGCGGTCGTGGCCCTGCTCGTGGTGCTGCTCGGCGGCGCCGGGTGGTGGGCGCTCGGCCCCTCGGACAGCGAGGTGCCGCGCCTGGTCGGGCTCACCCGCGGCGAGGCCGAGCGGACCCTCGCCGACGCCGGCCTCGCGGCGATCGTCGTGCCGACGGCCTCGCCGCCCGAGCAGGTCGACCGGGTCGTCGCGGTGACCCCGGACGTCGGGGCGCGGGTCGAGGAGGCGTCGCCGGTCACGCTGCGGGTCGGGCGCGGGCCGGGCCTGGTGCAGGTCCCGCTGCTCGTGGGCCGCAGCCCGGAGGCCGCGCGCGTGGCGGCGGAGGGCGCGGGCCTCGTGCTCACCCCGGTACCCCGCCTGCGCGAGACCGACGACCCCACCGAGGTGGGCCAGGTCGTCGGCCAGGACCCGGTGCCCGGCTCCCTGCGCCCCGCGGGCGGTGCGATCGAGCTGACCATCGGCCAACGACGGGCGACGCTGCAGGTGCCCGACGTCGTGGGGCGCTCGCAGGCCTCGGCAGAGGCGACGCTCGAGGGCGTGGGCCTGGAGGTCTCGGTGCGCGAGGTCGACGGCGGCGGCGCGGCCGGCACCGTCGTGGCCCTGACGCCCGGCGTGGGCACCGCGGTGCCGCGCGGCAGCACGGTGACCCTGGACGTCGCGCGCGCCGGGTCGTCGTCGGGCAGCGGCGACGGGTCCGGTGAGGGCGTCGACGGCTCCGGGACGGGCGACGCCGAGGGCGGCGCGGCCGGCGACACCGGCGCCGGCGAGACCGGCGACACCGCCGACGACACCGGCGCGGGGCAGGACGACGGGTTCTTCGACGATCTGTTCGGCTGACCGGGGACGGGTGCTGACGCACGGCCCCTATCGGCCGATCGGCCGCGACCTGGAGTCCACCGGTCGGCCCATCAAGAACCGCCGCGCGGCGCTCGATGCAGAGGGTGACAGCACGTCGGCCCGTCGCACCGAGGGACGTGATCCACGATGTTCCGCCGCTCGACCACCACCACCCGCACCCGCCGCTCCACCGCTCTGCGCGCCGACGTCGTCGACATCAAGCAGGAGGACGCCGGGCCCCGCCACACCCGCCGCGCGAAGCAGCGCCGGGCCGTCGACGACGCGGCGCTGCAGGCGCGTCTCGACCGGGTGCACCGCCGCCTCGCCGAGGTCGGCGCGGTCCGGGTCACGGGGGGTGCGCACGTCATCGGCAACGAGGACGCCCGCCGCGACCCGCTGACCCGCCCCTTCGCGGCCGTCGACGGGGTCCCGGCCGCGCGCCGGTCGCACACCGCGCCGCTGCCGCGTCCCGCCTAGCGCGGGCGTCGCTCACCCTCGGTGATGGTTCGCCGCGATTATCGCGAACCCCCTGGCTGAGGTCTTCTCGCGAACACACACTGTCACCGCTCGGGCGGCTAGCCCGGGCGCGGTGACGTCGTCGGGCCCTGGCGCCCGACCCGCGAGGAGGAGGAAGCGTGCACCCCGTGGAGCCCGTGCCCCGGCCGGCCGCCGGTCGCCGCCCCGCGCGCGGGCGGGCGCTCACGGTGCCGCAGCTCGAGCTCACCCACGGTGACCAGCGCCTGGTGGTGCCGACCGGCCGGGCCCTGACGATCGGGCGGGACGAGGCCGCGGGGTTCCAGGTGGTGCACCCCCTCGTCTCCCGGGTGCACGCCGAGCTCCGCCCGCTGCCGACGGGCTGGGAGCTGGTCGACCGGAGCCAGAACGGCCTCTACGTCGGCGGGGAGCGGCTCCAGCAGCTGCGCCTGTCGCCCGGCTCGACCCCGCGGCTGACGCTCACGCTCGGTGTCGGCGGCCCCGAGGTCCGCCTCGTCCTGCGGGCCGTGGGGCGGACCCCGGGGCCCCGCCCGTGCCGATGCTCGCCCCGGCGTCCCGGCCCGTCCTCCCGCCCGTCTCGCCCGTCGCCACCCCCTCGAGGGGGATCCCCTCCGCCGCCACCCAGCGCCTCGGCACCCCGGGCCGGGGCACGCCCGCCGTCGACGCCCCCGCGCCGTCCGGGCCCAGCAACCAGGGCCGCTTCTCGGCGGTGCACCGCCTCCCCTCCGCGCCACTGCCCCGGGAGGGCACCTCGCCCGCGGGGACCCCGGCCCCTGGGACCCCGCCCGGCGGGCGCATCCGCATCGGCCGCGAGACCGACAACGACGTCGTCGTCCACGATCTGCTCGTCTCGCGGCACCACGCCGAGCTGATCGCCGACGGCGCGGGTGGTTGGGAGCTGGTCGACCTCGGCAGCCCGAACGGCACCTACGTCGACGGCCGGCGCATCCGCCGCGTCCCGCTGCGCCCCGGGATGCTCGTCGGTATCGGGCACGCGCTGTTCCACCTCGAGGCCGGGGCGGACGGTGTCCGGCTCGTCGAGCGCGAGGACGCCGGGGCGATCGCCTTCCGCGCGCAGGACCTCGTGGTGCGCACCGCCAAGGGCCGCACCCTGCTCGACGGTGTCGGGTTCGCGCTGGAGGAGAACAGCCTCCTCGCGGTGGTCGGGCCGTCGGGGGCGGGGAAGTCGACGCTGCTGCGCGCGCTGACCGGGTTCCGGCCCGCCGACGAGGGCGTGGTCACCTACGCCGACCGCGACCTCTACGCCGACTACGACGAACTGCGCCAGCGCATCGGCCTGGTCCCCCAGGACGACATCCTCCACCCCCAGCTCACCGTCCGGCGCGCGCTCGCCTACGCCGCCCGCCTGCGGTTCCCGTCGGACACCACCGCCGACGAGCGCGACCGCCGGATCGACGAGGTGATCGGCGAGCTGGGGCTGACCGGGCAGGCCGACCAGCGCATCGACTCCCTCTCCGGCGGGCAGCGCAAACGCACCTCCGTGGCCCTCGAGCTGCTCACCCGCCCCTCGCTGCTCTTCCTCGACGAACCCACCAGCGGCCTCGACCCCGGCCTCGACAAATCGGTCATGCACACCCTGCGCGGCCTCGCCGACGACGGACGCACCGTCGTCGTGGTGACCCACAACGTCGCCCACCTCGACGTCTGCGACCGCCTCCTGCTCCTCGCCCCCGGCGGCACCGTCGCCTACTTCGGACCACCCCAGGAAGCCCTCGCCCACTTCGGTGTCACCGACTTCGCCGACCTGTTCCTCCTGCTCGACCGCGACCAGCACGTCGACTGGGCCGACCGCTACCGCCGCTCCCCCCTCGGCGAGCGGTACATCGGCACCGCGCCGCCGTCGCGCGCGCCCGCGGGCCGCGGCCCCGCCCCGGTGGTGCCCGCGGCACCGCCGCCGCGCCAGCAGTCGGCGATCGCGCAGTTCGGGGTGCTCGCCCGGCGCTACCTCGCGGTGATCGCCGCCGACCGCCAGTACACGATCTTCATGGCGGCGCTGCCGCTGCTGCTGGCGGCGCTGTCGCACGCGCTGCCGGTGGACACGGGCCTGTCGCTCGCCGAACAGCTGCGCGGGGTGCCGGGCGCGCCGCAGAGCCTGCTCATGGTGTTCATCGTCGGAGCCGCGCTGATGGGGTCGGCGGCCTCGATCCGCGAGCTCGTCAAGGAACGCGAGATCTACCGCCGCGAGCGGGCGATCGGGCTCTCGCGCGCGGCCTACCTGCTCTCCAAGGTCGTCGTGCTCGCCGTCGTCACGGGCCTGCAGGCGGTGGTGCTGGGCGTGCTGGGGACGCTCGGGCGGCCGGGCCCCGACGAGGCCGTCGTCCTCGCCGACCCGCGCCTGGAGATCCTCGTGGCGATCGCCGCGACCACCGTCGCGAGCATGGCCGTCGGGCTCGCGGTGTCGGCGTGGATCGACAACGCCGACCGCGGGATGCCGCTGCTGGTGCTGCTGGCGATGCTGCAGTTCATCCTGTCCAGCGCGCTGCTGCCGATCCAGGACAGCCCCGTGCTCGCCCAGCTGTCGTGGCTCGTGCCGGCCCGGTGGGGCTTCGCGCTCGGCGCCTCGACGATCGGCGTGCGCAGCGGGCCCGGCGCCCCGCCGCCCTACACCGACGCCGAGCCGCTGTGGGCCCACGACGCCGCCACCTGGCTCTTCGACCTCGGGGCGCTCGCCGGCGTGACCGTGCTCTTCGTCGTCGTCACGGCGCTCCTGCTGCGCCGCCTCGACCCGCGGGCCCGGCGGCCGCGATGAGCACCCCGACGACCGCGCGGCCGGGCCGGATCGCGGTCCGCGTCGTCCCGCGCGGTGGCACGGTCGAGCCGGCGGTGTCGACGGTGTCGGCGGTGTCGGCGGTGTCGGCGGTGTCGGCGGTGTCGGCGGTGTCGGCGGTGTCGGCGGTGTCGGCCGAGCCCGCCGTCGCGGCCCGGCCCGGCGTGTCCGCCGCACCGGCCGAGCCGTCGCCGCCGGCCGTGCCGGTCGCGCCCGCGACCCCCCGCTACGTCCCCGTGGCCGACGGCGGGCCCGCGCTCGGCGCCGCCGTGCCGGCGCCACGCCCGCCGACGTCGCCGCGCGTCACGGCCGCCCCCACGGGCCCGCCCACCGCTCCGCCGACCGCACCGCCCGCTCCCCGCCCCGCGCCACGTCCGCGGCCGCGCCGGCGGGCGTCCGCGGTGCTGCTCGGGTTCGTGGTCGGCCTGGTGATCGGGCTGCTCGGGGTGGCCGCGATGCTCGCCGTCGTCGGCTGGCCGCCCGGGGCCGCCGGTACCGACCGTGCCGCCCCCGACGCCGCGCCCGTGCCCGCGCTGCCGGGGCGGCTCGCCGCCGCGTTCCCCGACCTCACCGTCCTCGGCAGCGCCTGCACGACCTATCCTCCGAGCGCCGCCGAGTACGTGACCTCGACCGGCGCCCGCCCCCTCGCGGTCGTCCGCTGCGACCACGGTGCGGCGGTGCCGGGCGGCTACGTCTACTACACGGAGTGGCCGACCGTCGCCGACGCCGTGCAGTGGCAGAACGACCAGGTGCGGTGGGGTCCGAGCATCGACGGCGCGGTCCAGTGGCGCGACGGCGGCGGGCAGCTCCAGGGACCGTGGCACACCCGCGCGGCCGCCGACGGCACGGTCTACGCCACCGCCGCCTACGCCGAACGGCCGTACTCCTTCGACGTGGTCACCCGTTCGCCGCAGGACGCCCAGCGCATGCGGTCCGCGCTCCACCTGCGGCCCGCGACGGAAGTCCCGGGCTGACGGTGACCCGAGCTGTCACCAAGAGTGAGGGAACTCTGCGAAATGTGTGAGGGCTATGGCCTGCCTCGGGGGCATCGCACATACTCTCGGTGACTTTCACCCGGGCTGTCCGTCGCCCCGGTGAACCCCGATCCAGGAGAGCGCCGCATGAGCACCGAGGCCCCGGGCCACACGCCGCCGTCGTCGGGCGAGCCGGTGGAGATGTTCGGGCCGTACCGCCTCGAGGAGCGCATCGGGCGGGGTGGGATGGGCGAGGTCTTCCGCGCCTACGACACCAGCCGGCAGCGCACCGTCGCGGTCAAGCGCCTCCACGGCGGCCTCGCGGACGACGGCGACTACCAGGAGCGGTTCCGCCGGGAGTCGCGCACCGCGGCGCGCCTGTCGTCGCCGCACGTCATCCCGATCCACGACTTCGGCACCATCGACAGCCGCCTCTACATCGACATGCGGCTGGTCTCGGGCGTCGACCTCGCCGAGGAGATCGAGCGGAACGGCCGCCTCGATCCGCGCCGCGCCGTCGAGATCGTCCGCCAGACCGCCGACGCCCTCGACGCCGCGCACGACGACGGCCTCATCCACCGCGACGTCAAGCCGTCGAACATCCTCCTCACGCAGCACCGCGGGCGCGACTTCGTCTACCTCGTCGACTTCGGCATCGTCCGCGCGATGGGCGGCGACACCAAGAGCTCGCTGACCGGCACCGGCTCGGCCATCGGCACCCTCGCCTACATGGCCCCCGAGCTGTTCGTGGGCCGGGAGATGGACCGCCGGGTCGACGTCTACGCGCTGGGCTGCCTGCTGTTCGAGGCGATCGCCGGGCGCCCGCCGTTCGTGTCCGAGGGCCCGGGCCTCATGTACGACCACCTCAACGAGACGCCCCCGCGGCTCTCGGAGGTCGCGCCGGGCTCGCCGCCCGCCCTGGACGCGGTGCTCGCGACCGCCATGGCCAAGGACCCCGCCCAGCGCTACGCCACCGCGGGCGACTTCGCCGACGCCGCCGTGCGCGCGGTCGGCGGGGACGCACCGGCCGGCACCGGGTCGACCCCAGGCGCCGAGGACGCGACCGTCCGCGGTGTCCGCGCCGGCGGGCTCGGTGCCGGGGCCGCCGGCGCCGCCGGGGCTGCCGGTCTGGCCGGTGCCGCCGGGGTGGCCGCCGCCGGCGGGACGTCGGGGCCGCAGGGCGCCACGCCGACCCAGGTCCCCGGTCCGCGCCGTCAGTCGGGCCCGCAGGCCCAGCCGCAGTCCCAGCCCTGGTCGCCGCAGGGACCGTCGCCGCAGGGCCCCTCGCCGTTCGGGACGCCCCAGGGCTCGGGGCCGCAGCCGGCGCCCGCCGCGTGGGGCCCGACGCAGCCGGGCGGGACGCAGAACTACGGCCAGCCCGGCTACCCGCCCACCCAGGGCTACCCGCCCGGCTACGGCACCGGCCAGTACCCGCCGCCGCCCGGCACGAGCGGCCCGCAGGGCTGGTACGGCCAGCCGCCACAGCCGCCGAAGGGGGGCAAGGGCAAGGTCGTCGCGATCGTCGCCGGCGTCCTCGTGCTGCTGCTCGTCGTCGCGGTCGGCGCCGTGGTCCTGCTCAACCAGGGCTCCACGACGGCCGCCCCGCCCGCCCCGCCCGTCACCACCGGGGCGCAGCCGCCGGCCACGACCGGCTCGGGTGGCAGTGGCGGTGCGGGCGGGTCGGGCGGCGCGACGAGCGCCCCGGACGGCCAGGCGACGATGGCCCAGGTGTTCCCGGACACGACGACCGGCAACTGCCGGCCGTCGACCGCCCAGGACCGGCTGACCACCAGCAGCGGCGTCAACCCGACCGAGGCCTACATCTGCGACTTCGCCACCGCGGCGCCGGGCGCCCGGGTGATCTTCGCCCGCTGGCCCGACGCCGCCGGGGCGCGCTCGTTCTACGACGACACCGCCGCTCTCGGGCCGCGCATCGAGCAGTTCGACGTGTGGCGCTCGGGCGGGGTCGAGCAGGGTCCGCTCTACACCGCGGAGCGCGACGGCACCGTCTACTCCACCGGCATCTACAGCGGCCTGAACTACAGCTGGGAGATCCGGACCTCCACCCTCGACCAGTCCAACGCCGTGTTCCAGCGGATCCAGTTCCGGGCCCGGACGAGCTTCGGCGGCTGAGCGACCGACGCACCGGGTCGACCGGGACGGTGACGGTGACGAGAGGAGCGCCCGGCGGGGACCCCGCGCCGGGCGCCCCGGGAGAGCTGCTCTCGGGCGGGCACTACCGGCTCGGCGACGCGGTGACCGCCGCGGTCCGGGTCGCGCACGACGACTGGGAGGACCGCGCCGTCGTCGCGGTGGCGCTCGCCCCCGACGACGGTGACGGCCCGCCCGGGCCACGTTTCCTGACGCGCGTCGTCCGCGACGTCCGGCGCGGCGTCGAGCATCCCCACCCCGGTCTCGCCCCGGCGCGCGACGTCGCGGCCGGGCGCGGACGGGACCTGTGGCTCGTGCACGACCTCCCCGCCGACGTCCGCGGGCTCGCCGACGTCGGCCCGCTGCCCGCGTCGTGGGTGCTCGCGCTCGCGGTGGTGCTGGCCGGGGCGCTCGCGGCCGCCCACGCGGCGCGGCTGGCGCACGGCGGGATCGGCGCGGACGTCGTGCTGGTCGGCGCGGAGCCGTCGGCGGCCTGGCTGGTCGGCGCCCCGTCCGGGCGGCGACCCGGCGACCGCCCGCGGGCCGAGGACGACGACGCCCGCGCCCTCGCCGCCACCCTCGCCGCCGTCCCCATGGCGCCCGACCCCGGCGAGCACGAGGCCCCACCCGCTGGGGACCTCGCCGGGGACCTCGCCGGGGACCTGGCCGCGCTGCTCACGCGCGTCGCGCAGGAGCGCCCGGACACCCCGGGCGGGCTCGGGGCCGCGCTGCTCCGCGACCTGCAGACCCTCGCCGCCGCGGCAGACCCCGCTCCTGACCCCGCTCCTGACCCCGCTGATGACCCCGCTGACGACCACGGCACCGAGGACATCCACACCGACCTCGCCACACGGCCAACGGACGTCATCCCCACACCCGCCCCGGTCGTGCCCGCGGGCGCGGTCAGGGCGGCGGGGGACGCCACCGCCCCCGTCGGCCCGCCGGACCCGGACGCCTCCACGATCCACCTGTACGAACCCGTCCGCGTGACGCAGACTGCCCCGACCAGCGGTAACGCACCGACGTGATCGTCTCGATACTGCGGCCGAGACCGATCGAGGAGGGCCACATGATCTGCACCGGGCCGAGCACCGCGCGCGGGGCGGCGGCATGGCGGTGAGCGCGCCGGCCGCGTCGGCGGGTGCCGCGCGCGGTCCGTGGATCGCGAGCGCCGCGCTCGCCGTCGCCATCGTCGTGGCCGCGGCGCTGGCCGTGCTGACCCTCGTCACCGCGCCGAGCTCCGCCGGGACCTCCTCGGCGGCCGCGTCCGCGGTGCCCGCCCCCGCGCCGAGCGCCGCGGCGCCGGCGACCCCGCCCGCCCCCGCGGGCACCCCGGCCGTCACCGACACCGCCGGCCGCGCTCTGCCCGCAGCCGTCGCCACCGGCGTCCAGGGCCTCTACACCGCGCTCGGCACGGGCGACGTCGCCGGCGTCGAGTCCCGCTACCGGCCGTCGGCGGCCTTCGACGCGGCGCCGTGGTCGCGGGTGGCGCCGCTGCTCGCGCAGCCCGACAACCGCGAGGAGCTCCTCGCCGCCCTCCGCGAGCCGCCGCAGCGCCGGACGGGCGTCTACCGCTACGCGGCCGGTGGGGCCGTCGTCGGCGTCGACGCCCAGGGCAGCATGGCCTTCCTGCGGCTGCCCTGAGCGGGCGGGAGATCGCCGACGGCGTCGGGAGCACCCACGGTGCGCGCAGGGCGTTCGACCCCCCGCGCGCCCGGTCCGACGCCACCGGCGGCCCTCGAGATCCGCGCCGACGGGCACGACCCCGTCGCCTGGCTGCTCGACCTCGGCGCCCTCGCGGGCCTCACCGTGCTGTTCGCGCTGCTGACGGCCGTGCTGCTGCGCCGCGTCGAGCCAATCTGCGGGCGTCGGCGCCGCTGACCGGCCCTGCCAGGGTTTCCCCAGGAACATCGACGGGCGCCCCCACCGTCAGAGGGTCGACGCACCGATCACCTCGGCGAGGAGACCCCGATGAGCGACCCCGGCACCGACTCCCCCAGCACCGACACGCCCGGCACCGACACCTACACCTCCGGCGACGGCTCGACCTACGGCGCCGACGGCGGCCTCCTGTCCTTCCCGGCCGGCACGCCGAGCATGACCTCGTGGGACGGAGACCGCGACGGCTACTACGAGTCGACGGCCACCGACGCCGACGGCGACGGCTACGCCGATACCGCGTCCGCGGACGAGGACGGCGACGGGTACGACGAGTACGCGGTCTCGGACCACGACCGCGACGGCGTCATCGACGAGGTCGTGATCGACGCGAACGCCGACGGCTACGGCGACGCGGCCATCACCGACGGGGCGGCCTACGGCGAGGACGGCCCGGTCGCGGTGGCCGACACCGACGGCGACACCTACGCCGACCTCGTCGTCCCCGCCTCCTGACCCCCGCGCCCGCCGTCCCCTCTCCGGAGGCACCGACCCCGGCGACCCGTGTCCTCGGGACACGGGTCGTCGTACGTCGGCGGCCGGTAACCGGCGACTCCCCGGCCATGCGAGGAGCAGCGCGCCCGCCGACCCGTGTCCTCGGGACACGGGTCGCCGACACCGGCGCCCGCCCGGGCATCGACAGCTCGCCCCGGCTCCCACTTCCGACGGCAGCGCGCCCGCCGAGCCGTGTCCTCGGGACACGCCTCCCGCGCCGCGACCGGCCGTTCCACCCGACCGCTCACGACGATCGGACCATCACGGCTGCGCGCCACTACGATCCGGAACGTGAGCTCGCCGTGGGAACCGCCGCGCGACGGCCGGGACGGGGCCGAGACCCCGGCGCCGTCCGCTCCCGAGACGCGCGACCCGTCGCCGCGGGAGCCACACCCCGAGCCGTACTCCTCCGGGGCCTACGAGCCCGGCCCGTACACGCTCGAGCCCTACTCGGATCCCTACGCCGCCGACCGCGCCGCCGGCTACGACCCCTACGGCCAGGTCCCGCATCCGTACGGCCAGCAGTACGGCCAGCAGTACGGCCAGCAGTACGGCCACACCCCGTACGGCCAGAACCCCTACGCACAGCCCTCCGCGTCGACCCCCTACCCGTCCGCGCCCTACGGCGCCGGCCCCTACGGGTCGTCCTACCCGAGCACCCCGCCGACGTCGGGGCTCGCGGTGGCGGCGCTGGTGTGCGGCATCCTCGGCTTCTTCACCGCCGGGCTCGCGTCGATCGCCGCGGTGATCTGCGGGCACCTGGCCTGGCGCGACACCGGTAGCGGCCGGTACGCGGGCCACGGCATGACGATCGCCGGCCTGGTCCTCGGCTACCTCCCGATCATCGGGTGGATCGCGTTCTGGCTCTTCTTCGTGGTGGTCGGGCTCGGCGCGGTCTGACGCGCGAGCCGGCCTGGCAACCTCCACCCGTGCTGTTCGCCCTGCGGTTCGCCGAGCCGGTCGCGCGCGGCGAGGTCGACCTGACGTTCCGGCGGTGGCGGCGCGCCCAGGTCCGCCCCGGGCGGCCCTACCGGACGCCGATCGGGCGGTTGCAGGTCGACGAGGTGGACGTCGTGCGCCCCGAGGACCTCGGCCCGGACGACGCCCGGCGCGCCGGGTTCGACTCCGTCGACGCCCTGCTCGCGGCGGCCGCGAAGCAGGCGGCGCCGGACGCCGAGCTCTACCGCGTGCGCTTCCACCCGCTCGACGAGCCCGACCCGCGCAGCGAGCTCGCCGCCACCGTCCCCGACACCGACGACCTCGCCGCCGTCGCCGGGCGCCTCGACGCGATGGACGCGCGCAGCGGGCACGGGCCCTGGGCGTGGGCGACGCTCGCGGCGATCGCCGAGCGCCCCGGCGTGCGCGCTCCCGACCTCGCCGCGTCGTTCGGCCGCGAGACCGCGCCGTTCAAGGCCGACGTGCGCAAGCTCAAGGCGCTGGGCCTGACGCACTCGCTGCCGGTCGGCTACGAGCTCTCCCCGCGCGGCCGCGCGGTGCTCGCCGCCCGGGGCTGACCGCTACAGCGCCCGGGCCGGGTGCACCGCGCGCACCACCGCGACCCCGTCCAGCTCGGTCCCGGGCACGCACGGCACCGTCGCGCGGGCCGGCGCCGCCGCCGACACCTCGTCACCGACCGAGCGCCGCACGGTCGCCTCGCCGGCCCACGCGGTGACGGCGGGCGGGACGGCGGGGTCGCGCAGGTCGAGCACCGCGTCCCGGGGCAGCGCGTCCAGCAGCACCCCTTCGAGCGAGGACGCGGGCACCTCGCCGAGGCGGTGGGTCGCCGGGGTGCGGGTAGGACCGAAGAGCCGCCGGCGCCGGGTCGCGCGCACCGTCCCCGTGCCCGCCGAGAGCACCAGCGTGCGGTAGCCGTCGCCGAGGCGCTCGCGCAGGTGCGCGCCGAGGGTCTGCTCGCGGACGACGACGTGGTCGGCGTGGGCCCAGAGGACGAGGCGGTCACCCTGGTCCTGGGAGTCGAGGGCGTCGAGCACCGCGTCCGCCATGAGCCGCGCGGCGACGGCCTCGGCGCGCTCCGGCGGGGTCGCGGCGAGCTCCGCGGCGCGCGCGAGGAACCCGGCGTGGCGCACGGCCTCGGCGTGCCGGGTGGGCGAGGTGGCCGCGACCAGCGCGGGCACGTCGCGCGCGAGCCGCTCGCGCACCTGCTCCACCGCCGCGCGCGTGCCCTCGCCGTCGCCGTAGCCGAGCGCGAGGTCGGCGAGCCCGTCGGCCACCGGCGGCAGCGCGTCCGGCGCGGCGGCGCGCAGGAAGGCACCGACGACGCGGACGGCGGGCGCGGGGCGGCGCGGGTCGATGCCGACGACGCGCACCCCGCCCCGGCTCGCGAGCGCCCGCACCACGTCGAGCACCTCGCGGGTGTGCCAGCTCCACGAGCCGAGGCCCTGGAGCGCCTCGCCGAACCCGCCGGCGTTCCCGGTGCCCTGGCGGACGTGGTCGTCGAGCACCGTCGTGCCCGACTCCGCGGCCTGGAGCGCGAGAGTCCCGACGCCGGCTCCGGCGTCCGCGACCAGCTCCTCGACGCACCGCCCGGCCAGCGCCGCGAGCTCGCGCGTCCCGCCGACCGCCGGCCCGAGCGCCACCACCCGCGCCCCGCGCGCGGCGCGCACCCACGCGGCCAGGCCCTCCTCGGTGGGCTCCCCGTCGGGCAGGTCGTCGGGCACCCCCAGCGGCCGGGCGTGGGCCGCGAGGGCGCGGGACAGCTCGGTCGGGGGTGCGCTCACGCCGAGCACCCTGGCAGGCGGCGATCACGCCGGGAGCGGTAGGTCCTCCTCGGGTCGCCGCCCGTCGGGGCTCGACAGCCGCGGGGCGACCGACGGAAGGTGCAGGGGTGACGACCACGGACAGCCCGCCCGACGCCGCAGCACTGGCGCGGCGCGTCGAGGAGTTCCTCGCCGAGCACGACCCCGCGAGCAGCGACCCCGCCGAGTTCCTCCGCGAGCGCTTCGCCGCCGGCCTCGCCTGGGTGCACTACCCCGCGGGTCTCGGCGGCCTCGGCGCCGAGAACGGCCTGCAGACCGCCGTCGACGCCGCGTTCGCCCGCGCCGGCGCCCCCGAGAACCGCCCGCGCCTCAACGTCATCGGCCTCGGCATGGCGGCGCCGACCATCCTGCGCTTCGGCGACGACGACCAGAAGCAGCGCTGGCTGCCCTCGCTGTGGACCGGCGAGGACATCTGGTGCCAGCTCTTCAGCGAGCCCGGCGCGGGGTCCGACCTCGCGGGCGTCGGCACCAGCGCCGTGTGGGACACCGACGCCTGGGTGCTCAACGGGCAGAAGGTGTGGACCTCCATGGCCCACCACGCCCGCTGGGGCATCATCCTCGCCCGCACCGACCCCGAGGCCGTCAAGCACCGCGGCCTGTCCTACTTCGTCGTCGACATGACCGCGCCCGGTGTCGAGGTCCGGGGGCTCCGGCAGATCACCGGCGAGGCCGAGTTCAACGAGGTCTTCCTGACCGACGTCCGCGTCCCCGACGACCAGCGCCTCGGCGAGGTCGGCCAGGGTTGGGCGGTCGCGCAGTACACGCTGATGAACGAGCGCGTCGCCATCGGCGGCGGGACGCTGCCCCGCGAGAGCGGCGCCGTCGGGACCCTCGCGACCCGCTGGCGCGAGCACCCCGAGGCCCGCACCCCCGGACTGCACGACCGGATGCTGCGCCTGTGGGTGCAGACCGAGGCGGCGCGCCTGACCGCCGAGCGCCTCGGCCAGCAGCAGGCCGCCGGCCAGCCCGGCCCCGAGGGCTCCGGCGTGAAGATCACCTACGCGCGCCTCAACCAGGAGTGCTCGAGTCTCGAGCTGGAGCTGCAGGGCGAGGACGGCCTGCGCTACCGCGACTACACCGAGCGCCGCCCCGAGGTCGAGGACTACGGCAGCCGCGACGCCGGCTGGCGCTACCTGCGCTTCCGCGCCAACTCGATCGAGGGCGGCACGTCCGAGATCCTCCGCAACGTCGTCGCCGAGCGCGTGCTCGGCCTGCCCGCCGAGGCCCGCGCCGACAAGGACGTGCCGTGGAAGGACCTGCCCCGATGAGCACCACCGCGACCACGCCGGGCACCCCCGAGACCGGCGACCTCCTCTACTCCGACGTCGAGGAGGACCTGCGCGCCAGCGTGCGCGCGCTCGTCGACAAGCAGGCGCCGTGGGACGCGGTGCTGCGCCGCACCGACACCGAGGACCCGGTGGACACCGACCTCTGGAAGCGGCTCACCCAGGAGATCGGCGTGGCCGGCCTCGCGGTGCCCGAGGAGCGCGGCGGCGCGGGCGCGTCGTGGCGCGAGGTCGCGGTCGTCGCCGAGGAGCTCGGCCGGGCCGTCGCGCCCGTCCCGTTCCTCGGCACCGTCGTGGCCACCGCGCTGCTGCTCGGCACCGGTGAGGACGACCTGCTCGCGGCCGTCGCGGGCGGCGAGCGCACCGCCGCGCTCGCGGTCGGCGCGACCCGCGGCGCGGGGCGGCCGGTGCCGGTGACCGTCGAGCGGCAGGGCGGGGGCGACCTGCTGGCGGGCACCGTCACCGCGGTGATCGACGCCGTGACCGCCGACGTGCTGCTGGTGCCGGTCTCCGCCACCGAGATCGCGGTCGTCGAGGCCGACGGCGACGGCGTCACGCGCACGACCGCGGAGTCGCTGGACATGACGCGCCGGCTCACCGACGTGGTGTTCGACGGGGCGCCGGCGCGGGTCGTCACCGCCGATCTCGACCACGCTCTGCGGGTCGGGGCGGCGATCCTCGCCTCCGAGCAGCTCGGGCTCGCCGAGCGCTGCCTCGCCGACACCGTGGAGTACCTGCGCACGCGCCACCAGTTCGGCCGCCAGCTCGCGTCGTACCAGGCGCTCAAGCACCGGCTCGCCGACCTGTGGGTGGCGATCACCCAGGCCCGCGCCACCGCTCGCTACGCGGCCCGGTGCGCGGCGGACGACTCGCCGGACCTGCCGATCGCGGCGGCCGTCGCGGCGGCCCACGGCGCCGAGGTCGCGCTGCTCGCGGCCGAGGACGGGCTGCAGCTGCACGGCGGGATCGGGTTCACGTGGGAGCACCCGGCGCACCTGTTCCTCAAGCGCGCCCGCGCCGACGCCCTGGTCCTGGGCTCGGCCGACCACCACCGCACCGTGCTGGCCGACCTCGTGGACCTGCCCGCCTAGACCCGGGTGTGCGGTGTGCCGGCCTCGACGACCCCCTCGGGGGCCAGCTCCGAGAGGTACACCCACACCAGCTCCGCGGCCACGTCGGTCGCGGACACCACGGCGTCCCGCGCGGCGCCGGCGAGGGCGCGCATCGTCGCCTCGTCGGCGCCGGCGGGCACGTGGCCGCGCACGAACACCGAGCCCGTCGGGGCCAGGCGGCCGCCGATGAAGTGGTCCCGGCCCTGGACGTCCTCGATGAGGATCTGGACGAGGCCGGGCGAGGTGCCGGTGGTGTCGGCGTGGGCGGTGGTGAGGTTCTCGGCGAGACGTGCTCGACGTCCGGGCCCGAGGGTCTCGGTGCGGGCGCGGACGAGGTAGGTCGGCACGTGGGGGCTCCCGGGGTCGGCGGCGACGCGAGAAGCTTGGTCAACCGAGCCGCCACCGTCCAGAGCCCGGACCCTCGGGACTGTCCCGCAGCGGCCGGCGACGGGCAGACTGCAGCGATGGCCGGTCGGCGGGGTCTGCGGTGGCTCGTGCGCCGCGACCCGGGGCTCACGGCGACCCGGCGCGCGCTGCGGGTCGCCGCCGTCGCCACGGTCGCGTTCACGGTGTGCCGCTACGGCCTCGACAGCACGACGGCCGCGATCTACGCGGCCTTCGGGGCGATCGGGTTCGGGGTCCTCTCGCAGGTCGTCGGCACCCCGCGCCAGCGCACCCGCACCCTCGCCGTGAGCTTCGTCGCCGGCACCGTGCTGCTCGTCGTCGGGACGCTGCTCGCCGGCAGCACGATCGCGGCGTCGGTCGGGATGCTCGTCGTCGGGATCGTCGTCGCGTTGCTGCCGATCGGCGGCGCGCGGCCCGCGGGCGTCGCCAACGGCCTGCAGCTGCTCTACATCCTGCCCTCGTTCCCGCCCTTCGCCCCGGAGACGCTGCCCGAGCGCGTGCTCGGCCTCGCGCTGGGCATGGGGCTGCTCGCGCTCGCCGACCGCGTGCTGTGGCCGCCCCGGCCGATCGAGAGCTACGCGTGCCGCGCGGCCGGCGCGGCGCGGGCGCTCGCCGACCTGCTCGACGCGCTCGCCACCGGGTCACCCGACCTCCCGGCCCGCCGCGCCGCCTCCGCGCACGCCGTCGGCCGGCTGAAGTTCCTCGCGACCCCGTGGGAGGAGCGCCCCACCGGTCCGGGCGCGAAGGACCGCGGCCTCGGGCACCTCGGCGCCGCGCTCCGGGCCGCGCAGGGCCGCGCCGAGGCGCTGCTCGCCGCCGACGCCCGCAGCGGCGTGCCCGAAGAGGCCGCCCGCCCGCTGGCGGCCACCGCGACGGCGCTGCGCCACACCGCGATCGCCCTGCGCGGGGCGGGTCCGCTGCCCGACCCCGCGGCGATCGACGCCGCCCGGGCCGACTACACCGCGCGCCGCCTCACCGTCGTCGCGACCCTCCTCGACGGCGACGAGGCCGTGGTGCACGCGCGCGCGGCGGTGGCGGTCGGCCAGGTGCTCACGGCCGCGCACGTCGCCGTGCAGGCCGCCGCGGTGGTCGTCGACCCGCGGGGCCGGACGCGGGCGCCCGACGACCTCGCGTGGTGGACGGGCGCCGCGGTCACGCAGCTGTGGGCGCGCCGGATCGGGGTGCACCTCTCCGTGCGCTCGGTGTACCTGCAGAACGCCGTGCGGCTCGGGATCGGCCTCGCGATCGCCCGGCTCGTCGCCGGGGGGCTCGACCTCTCCCACGGCCTGTGGGTGCTGCTCGCGACGCTCACGCTCATGCGCACGTCGGTGACGTCGACGCGCGCGACGCTGCTGCCCGCGATCGTCGGGACCGCGGCCGGGGCGGTGGTGGCCGCCGTGCTGCTCGAGGTGGTCGGGACGCAGGCGGCGGTGTACGCGGTGCTGTTCCCGCTCCTGTGCGTCGCCGCGGTCCTCGCCGGCCAGCTCGTCGGGATGATCGCGGCGCAGGCGTGCTTCACCGTGCTCGTCGCCGTGCTGTTCGCCCAGCTCGCACCCGCGGGCCCGTCACTGGCGGGCGTGCGCCTGCTCGACGTCGCGGTCGGCGCGACGGTCGGCATCGCCGTCGGCGCCGCGGTGTGGCCCGCCGGCGGGCACGGGCAGGTCCGCCGGGACGCGGCCCGCTCGCTGCACGCCCTGTCGGCGCTGATCACCGCGATGGTGCGGTGGACGACCGGCACCGGCTCGCGCGCGGACCTCCTCGCGTGCCTGCGCGCCGGCGACCGCGAGCTGCTGTTCCTCGAGGCCGACTTCCTGCAGTACCGCGCCGAACGCCGCCGGCGCCACGAGGACGACGTCGACTGGTTCACCGTCCTCGGCGTCGCCCACCGCACCATCCGCACCGTGCGCTCGGCGCTCGACGAGGACCCCGACGAGCGCTCCGTGCCGTGGCCCGATCTCCTCACGCATCTCGAACGCGACGCGACCGCCCTCGCCGAGGGTTACGCCGCGGTCGGGCGCGCGGTGGCCGAGGGTCGGCCGCCGTCGGTGGTGCTCACGGTCCCCGCCGACTTCCTCGACCGCGCCCTGCACGCCATCGCCGACGCGCCCGGGCGCCGCGAGCACCCGCGCGAGACGCTGCTGCTCGTCGACGCCTGGGGCCGGCTCGGGTGGTCGGCCGACGACCTCGCGGCGCTCGGGGTCGTGCTCGCCCCGGTCCCCGTCGCGGGCCGCCGGCCGCTCCCCGCGTGAGGATCAGGCGGCCCGGTCGGTCTGCTCGGCGGCCCGCTCTACGGCGCGTCCGTCCTGCTCGGCGGCCTGTTCCCCCTCGGCGGCCCGGTCGTCCTCGGCGTCGAGGCGGGCCCGGCGCTGCTGCTCACGGGTGCTGTACGCCGCGGCGCGGACGTCCTCGGGCGCGGTGAGCCCCGACCCGACGGCGCCGGCGACGATGCCCATCGACGTCGCCATCGACGCGACCGCGAGGTACGCCGCGGGTCCGGCGGGGTGGCCGAGGGTCGCGGCGAGCGTGTCCGGCGGGATGACGACCACCGCCGCCGTCCCCGCGAGCGCCAGCAGCAGCGCGTAGCAGCACACGACGCCGAGCACGATCGTCGACGTGGTCGCGGCGTTGTACAGGTGCACCTCGGCCCGCAGCCGCCGCGACCGCGCGCGCTCCCACAGGTGGTTGTCGGCGATCAGCCAGGTGCTCATCGCGGCGACGGCGAGCACCGCGATGAGTGCCAGGCGCCACGGCCCCGCGTCGTCGGCGAGGCTCCAGATGTTCGAGTAGAAGATGCCGAACGCGGCACCGGCGGCCGCCGCGGCGAGGGCGGTCGAGAGGCTGGGCACGAGGCGCCACGGCCGGTTGCTGCGGACCATGCCCGCGAGCAGCCGCATCCGCCCGCGCGTGCCGTGCAGCGCGAGGTGGCTGTCGATGCCCTCGTGCTCCGAGGCGATCCGGCAGATCGGCGGGCCGAACAGGCCGCGACGGGTCGACCCGGACGCCGGCGGCGCGGCGGGGTCGGCGAGGCCGTGCTCGAGCAGGTCCAGCACCGCGGCGCGCAGCCGCCGGCGCAGCGCGACCGCGCCGAGCGCGGGCACCGACACCAGGCCGACCCCGTCGTCGGACCCGAAGTCGGAGACGAGCGGCTCGGTGCCGGCCCGCCGCGGCAGGTCGGTGACGATGACGACGACGTCCCAGCCGTGACGGCGCTGCTGCTCGCAGCCCAGCCGCAGCATCGGCAGGAGGCCCTCGGCGTCGAGGCCGACCGGGCCCTCGGCGGTCTCGACGCGCCACGTGCGGCCGGGCAGGCGGTCGGCGAGCAGGGCCGGGAGGTCGCCCGCGACCTGCTCGGCGAGCTTCGTCGGCAGGCCGGGGTCGGCGAGCAGGCCGACGGTGCGGACGGGGGTGGTGCTGTCGGGGGTGGGGGTGTGGGGGCTGGTCGTGTCGGGGGTCTCGTCGTGGCGAGGCACCGTGGAGGTCACTGGCGTCTCCTGGCGCGGAGCGGGGGAGAGCGCACGCACGGACGCGGAGCAGCCGTGTCCTCGGGACACGGTGGGAAGCCTCGGCCGTCGTCGCGTTCTCGGGGGTGATGACGTCGCCACCATCTCGACGGGCCGAGGGAAGCAGAGCTTCCGATCTCACTCACCGCGTGCCCGCCACGGACGGCGCTCAATCTTCTGCGTCGGGGCCGCCCGGCGACCGTGCTCGACGGCACACCGCGCGCGGTGGCACGGGCCGGGCGGGTGCGTGTCGGCCGGTGCCCCGACGGGCGAGGGCCGTCAGAGGGGCACGCGGGGTCGGCCGCCGGGGCGTGGTCGCCGGTCGGGGTCGATGACGTCGGGCGGGGTGAACCACGGGGTGCCGTCGCGGATCGCGACGGTCCAGCGGCCGCGATGGACCAGCTGGTGGTGGTAGCGGCAGAGCAGCACCATGTTGTCCAGGGCCGTGTCGCCGCCTTCGATCCAGTGGTGGACGTGGTGGGCGTGGCAGCGCCGCGGGCGTCGCGTGCAGCCCGGGAAGGCGCAGCCGCCGTCGCGCAGCTCCAGCGCGCGGCGGAGGGCGTCGGGCGCGGTGCGGGCGGCCCGCCCGACGTCGAGGGGCTCCGATCTGGTGCCCAGCACCATCGGCACGACCTCGGCGTCGCACGCCCACCGGCGCGCCGTCCCCGGGGCGACCCGCGCGCCGGAGTCCAGCGTG
This sequence comes from Actinomycetospora straminea, assembly GCF_028737255.1. Taxonomy (GTDB): domain Bacteria; phylum Actinomycetota; class Actinomycetes; order Mycobacteriales; family Pseudonocardiaceae; genus Actinomycetospora; species Actinomycetospora straminea. The sequence continues at coordinate 162,813 of NZ_JAQZAN010000001.1, forward strand.
CCGTACCCGCCGCCCGCGCCGAGGGCTGCACACAGCCACCGGTGGTCCATCGTGATCGTCACCAGCGCCCGCCCCGGCCGCGCCACGCCACCGCGCTCACCCCTGCCGGGCGATCGTTCGGCGTTCGCGGGCCGGCGCGGCGCGGGGATCAGCGCGGCCTGCGGCTCGTCGCCGTCGCCGTCGCCGACCCCGTCGCCCGCGGCGTCGGCGGCACCGCCCTCGGCCGTCTCTGTGTCCTCGGTGGCCGTGTCCGCGGGGTCACCTACGCCGTCACCGAGGGCGTCGGCGACGACACCGCGCGGGCCGCGGGCGTCGGCCACGAGGTCCTTGAGCCCATCGGCCCGGCGCACGGCGAGCTCGCGCTCGTCGTCGGGGCCGCACGGCTCGGCCAGCCCGTCGATCACCTCGACGAACGCCTCTCCGTCCGCGGGGTCGGACAGCCGCCCCCGGAACACGACCGCGCCGTCCCGGCGGCGCACGATCAACAGCTCGTCGTCCCGGCCCAGACCCTCCTCCGGCGGCTCCTCGCCGTCGGGGTCCAGGTGGGCCAGCAGCTGGTCGGCGACCGCCTGCAACCCCCTCGGCCCCAGCTCGGTCGCCCTCGCCGCGAGCGTCTGCTCGGCCTCGGCCCACCGCGACGGCGGCAGGTGGCCGACGCGGTCGAGCCGCGGCATGGTCGCCCGGATGATCGCGATGTGCGCCGGCCCGATCTCGCCCGACGCCGCCACCCTCGCCGTGCACGGCAACCGCGGCGGCAGCTCCTCGCCCAGCAGGGAGGCCCGCGGACACAGGTCGCGGGCCTCGCGCACGAGCCGCTTCGCCTCCGCCGGGGACACGCGCCACAGCTCCTGCACCAGGCGATCCGTCCCGCGGTCGCCGGTCTCGACCGCGGCGTCGAGGCGCTCCAGCTCGGCCACCCGCTCCAGGCGCTCGTGGTAGCCCCGTCGGTGGGCGATCTCCTCGACGCGGGTGCACTCCAGCGCCTCCCGCGTCGTCGGACCCACCGATTCGCTCATGTGTTCGACCGTAGACCCGACCCCCGACACCGCCGCCCACAACGCTGAGACGCCCTCAGCGAGCAGGTGTGAGCGGGGCCACTCGGCGGGCACCCCGCCCCTGTCCCCGAGAAGCGACCGAGGAGGGTCTCTTCATGGCCGACAGCGTCTACCGGGTCACCGAGGTCATCGGCACGAGCACCGAGTCCTGGGAGAAGGCGGCGCAGAACGCGATCGCCACCGCCGCGGAGTCCGTGCGCGACCTGCGCATCGCCGAGATCAAGAAATCCGATCTCGTCGTCGAGAACGGGCAGGTCTCGGCCTACCGCGTGCGGATGGACCTCTCGTTCAAGTACGACTCCACCGCCTGACCCCGAGCGCACCGACGGCCCGCCGACCGCCCGGTCGGCGGGCCGTCGTGTGCCCGTCATGTGGCCGGTGCGGGTCAGAGCGACGTCCCCTGCTCGGGCAGGCAGATCACCGCGTCGTAGCCGGCGGCCACGTCCACGGCGGTGTGGGTCGTGGCGTGCCGGATCGAGGCCGGACCCGTGTCGCCGCGCGCCGCCCGCAGGTCGAGCAGCACCGGCTCCGCGCCGAGGCCCGCGTCGAGCACCGCCCGCTCGACGCTGTCGGGCGCGGGGTCGGGCAGCGGGCCGGTGGACAGGGCGATGCCGTGGCGGGCGGAGTCGTCGAGCGCCAGCCCCGTGGTGGTGCCGGCGAGCGCGGTGATGCCGAGGACGGCGTAGTCGTCGCCGAGCTCCGCGGCCAGGAACGTCCCGGCCGACGGCGCGGCCACCCCGGGCAGGAACGCGAACGGGACGCGCTGGGCGTGCCCGTTGTGCAGGAGCAGGACGATCCGACGGTCGGGGTGCTCGGCGAGCAGGAGCCGCACCGTCTCGGCCATGTGGACGTCGCGCGACGACACCACCCGCGCCGGCGGGTCCCCGGCGAAGAGCACCGCGAACTCGCGCAGCTGCTCGTCGAGCCGCAACGCCCCGCGGACGAGGTGTCGGGCCACGTCGTGCCCCTCCCCCAGCGCCTCGACGCGCAGCAGCAGCCGGGCCAGGGCCGTCGTCGCGGCGTCCTGCGTGGCGGCGTCCAGCGCGGACCAGCGACCGGGCGCGACGCCGTTGTTGGCCGCCGCGTACGGCGCGGTCGCCGCGAGGGCGCGGTCGACGGCCTCCGTCAGCCAGGCCGCCGGCCCAGCCGCCAGCCCTGCCGCCAGCTCGGCCGTCTGTCCGGCCGCCGGCCCGGCGGCCGGCTCGGCCGCCGGTCCGAACGCCACCTCGGCCGTCACCCCCGACGCCAGCTCGGCCGGCAGCTCCGCCCGCAACCGCCGCAGCGCCGGCGCCGGCGACCCGCCCGACCCCGGCACGTCGAGCCCCGCGAACCGCACCACGCCACCCGCCGCGCGGTGCTCGCGCAGCCCCGCGACCAGCGCCGCCGTCTCCGGGTGGTCCCCCGCGCGGAACGTGAAACCGTCCCGCGCGACGTCCTCCCACGACGCGTCCCCGCCCTGCACCCACGCGTCCACCAGCGCGCCCTCGGCGAACCCCGACTCCAGCGCCACGACCCCGAACCCCCGCTCGCGCACGAGGAACCGCACGAGCTGCTCGCGCAGCACCCCGAACTGGCGGATGCCGTGGTTGTTCTCCCCGAGCGCGGCGACCCGGGCGTCGCCCACCACCGCGTCGACGGCCACGTGGAGAGCCGCGGGATCGGCGACCGTTCGGCACTGGACGGACGGGGGCAGGGTCACGGCCGCATCGTCGACCCGGACGGCGGTGTCGTCGAGCGGGTTCCGGCCACCCGGACGTCCAGCTTTCAACCGAACGGGTGGTGTGGTGCACAACCGATAACGAGCGGGCCCTCCGCCGCGACGACGAGGCAGAACGTTCCATCGGGGGAGCGTCGGGGATCGTCGGGGGATGACATGGGTGTTCTGGCTGCCGTGGGCGCGATCGGTGTCGGTGCGGGCGCGTGGATGGTGACGCCGCTGGTGAGCATGGCCCGTCGGGGCACGCTCGAGCAGCAGGCCGCCGCCGCGATGCGCGAGGAGGCGCAGCGCGTGGCGTCGGTGCAGCGTGCCCGTCGCCGCGCGGCGCTCGTCGCGACGATCCCGACCCAGCGCACCGCCGCCCCGGTCACCCGCCGCTCGCCGATCGCGAGCTGAGCGCCCGGCGCACGGCCGCCGGTCCGTTGCTCCGGGCCTGTTAGCGTCCGGCGCCCGACCGGCCCCTCCACCGTTCCGCCGGTCGGCGACCGGGGGGTCCGCCATGGCTGCACGACACCGGCTGCGCGTGCTGGTCCTCGTCCTCGCCGCGGCGGTGGTCGCGGGGTGCGGATCGGCACCCGCGCCCGCCGCACCGGCGCCGACACAGCCGCCGGCCGGGCCGGACGCGCAGGCCCGCGGCGGACCCGTCGCGGCGGACGGCTCGGTGCTCGCCTTCGCGGACGCCCAGCTCGCCGCGACCGCCGACACGCTCGCGCCGCCGGCCTACCCGGTCCGTACGAACCCGGACGGGTCGTGGCTGACCAAGGCCGCGAAGGACTGGACCTCGGGCTTCCTGCCGGCGGCACTCTGGCGCGTCTTCGAGCGCACCCGGGACCCGGCGTGGCGCGTGCGCGCCGAGCGCTGGCAGGAGCCGCTGACGCCGGAGACCGCGCACGACGACACCGACCTCGGCTTCAAGATGTTCATGACGTTCGCGGTCGACCACCAGCTCACCGGCGACGAGGCGGCCAAGCAGACCGCGCTCGCGGCCGCCGACACGCTGGCGGCCCGGTTCGACCCGACCGTCGGCATGATCCGGGTGTGGGACAAGCGTGACGACCAGGAGAAGTACCAGGTCAACATCGACGCGATGATGAACCTCGAGCTCCTGTACTGGGCCGCGCAGAACGGCCGCCCGCAGTACGCCGACATCGCGAACCGGCACGCGGACCGCACGATGCGCGACCTCGTGCGGCCCGACGGCAGCACCTCGATGTTCGGCGGTTACGACCAGCGCACCGGCGCGCTCCTGCGCACGTACACCGAGCAGGGTGCCCGCGACGACTCGACGTGGGCGCGCGGGCAGGCGTGGGCGGCGTACGGGTTCGCCATGGCCCACCGGTACACGCAGGACCCGCGCTACCTGGAGACCGCGCACCGCACCGCCGACTGGTTCCTCGACCACCTGCCGCCCGACCGCGTGCCGTACTGGGACTTCGACGTCCCGCAGGCCCCGCCCGAGCCGCGCGACACCTCGGCCGCCGCGATCACCGCCGGCGCACTGCTCGCGATGAACGAGCTGGACACCGACCCGGCGCAGAAGAACGCCGACGTGGACGGGGCGCGCGGCATGCTCGCGTCGCTGTCCTCGCCGGCCTACCTCGCCCGGGGCACCCCGTTCCGCTCGGTCCTGCTGCACGGCACGCAGAACGTGCCCGAGGGCCAGGCCGACACCGGGATCATGTTCGGCGACTACTACTTCGTCGAGGCACTGAACCGCTGGGAGCGCCAGGTCGGGCCGTCGACGCAGCTCACGGGGGGCTGACTACCCCGCGCCCGTGCCCGCGACGTCACCCCCGGCCGGCGATCGCCGGTTCCGGCAGCCGGGCCCAGAACTCCGTGAGGGCCCGCGCGACCGGCGCCGGCGTCTCCTCCGGCCACCAGTGGCCCACGCCCTCGAGGTGCACCATCGTCGCGCCCGCCTCGCGCGCCGCCCACTCGTGCTGGGCCACCGTCCCGCTGGCCCGCCCGACGTCGTCCACGGCGATGATCGCGAGCCCCGGACGTCGTGCGGCACCCGGGAGGAGCCGTCCCGCCTCGGCCATCGCCGGCTGGCGTGCGGACCGCAGGAGCCGGAGGACGGCGCGGCCCATCTCGGGGTCCATGCCGGCCGCGACCCGCTCGGCCATGCGACCGGTCATGCCGAGACCCGCCGTCACCGCGAGTCGCGCCTCCAGGTCGCCGCCCCAGATCTCCTGCACCGACGCCTCCCCCGGGCCCTCCTGCTGCCAGACCTGGGCCCGCGGGTGCCACTGGTAGTCGGGGGCGAACACGCCGAGGGCGTCGGAGGCCCAGCTGCGGACGAGGTCCGGACGGCTCGTGGCCAGCGCCGCGACGTGGATGCCGCCCCAGTCGTGGCCGACCAGGTCGACCGGGTCCCGGAACAGCTCGAGCTGCGACGCCAGCCAGTCGCGGTAGGCCGTGGCCGACGGATCGAAACCGCGGGGCACCGGGACCCCGAACCCGGGCGGGGACAGGACGACCGCGTCGGCCCGGTCGAGCTCCCCGATGAGCGGTCCCCAGACGGCCGCGGACTCGGGGTTGCCGTGGACGAGTACGAGTGGAGTGCAGGGCACGGAGCCACCTCTCAGAAACTTGCTAGTCGGTTCACAAGTATCGTAGCAGGCGGGTCCGGTCAGAAGTTGCCCTTCGCCGACCAGCCGCCGTCCACGGGGTAGGTCAGGCCGGTGAGGAACGCGCCCTCGCGGAAGAAGTACGCCACCATCGACGCGACCTCCTCCGGGCGCCCGAGCCGGCGCACCATGTGCGCGTCGGCGTTGGCCTGACGCATCTCCGGGGTGATGTCGGCGAGGATCGGGGTGTCGATCGTCCCCGGGGCGATGGCGTTGATGAGGACGTGGTGCGGCGCGTACTCGAACGCCGCCTGGCGCGTCAGGGCCGCGACACCGCCCTTGGCCGCCGAGTAGGACGCGAGGTTCGGCAGGCCCCGCAGCGCCGCGAGCGACGAGATGTTGACGATGCGCCCGCCGCCGCGCTCGATCATCCCGGGGATCACCGCGCGCATCCCCAGCCACGGGCCCTTGAGGTCGGTCGCGATGACCTCGTCCCACGCCTCCTCGGTGAGCCCGGTGACGCTGTCCTCGCTGATCAGGTTGACGACGCCGGCGACGTTCGCGAGCAGGTCGACGCGGCCGAAGGCGCCGACGACGTCCTCCACCGCGTCGGACCAGGCCTGCGCGCGGCGCACGTCGACCCACACCGCGCGGGCGGTCCCGCCGTCGGCCTCGATCTGCTTGACGGTGTCGGCGGTGTCCTGGATGTCCGCGCACGCGACGAGCGCGCCCTCGGCGGCCAGCCGCAGCGCGGTGGCGCGCCCGATGCCCTGGGCGGCACCGGTCACCAGGGCGACGGAGCCGGCGAGGGACGCGGTGCGCGGGTCGGGGACGGGGCTCGAGGTCATCTGCTTGCCTCCGGGGGTGGCGGGCGGGGTGACCCCAGTCGACCCGCGCTCCGCTCCCCCGCGACAGGACCGCCCGCGCCGGCGGTTGTCGGCGGGCACAAGATCCGCGACACCAGCCCGCGACGTCAGCCCGCGTCGCGGAACCACCCGGCGAGCTCGAGGATCTGGAAGGCCGCCCGCGCCGCGAGCAGGGTGTCCAGCGACGCCGGGTCCTTGCCCGTGATCTCCCGGATGCGCCCCAGCCGGTAGCGCACGGTGTTCTCGTGGACGCCGAGGTCGGCCGCCGCCCGCTGCACGCGGGCCTCGGCGGCGAGGAACGCCCGCCACGTCGCGAGCAGCGCCCCGTCGGCGCCGTCGTGCTCGCGGACCGGACGCACCAGCTCGTCGGCGAACCGCACCGCCTCGCGCACCCGCCCGCTGGCCACCACCACGCGGAACAGGCCCAGCTCGTCGAGGGTGACGACGCGCCGCGACCAGCCGAACGACCGCGCCAGCTCCTCGACCTCGCGCAGCTCGCGGTGGGCGCGCGGGAAGTCCTCGGGCTCGCGGCACACCGCGGACACGACCCCGCCGCGCACGTGCACCCGCGGCAGCACGGCGTCGGCGACCGCGGCGATGTGCGCGCGGACCTCGTCGGGGTGCGACACCCCCGCGCCGTCCCCGAGGCGCACGAGCACCACCACCGCCCCGGGCAGCGTCGTCGCCGGCGCCTCGTCGGTGCCCAGCCGCGCGGCGAGGTCGGCGACGACGAGCCGGCGCGCCACCGACGCGTGCAGGTGCCCCTCCCCGCCGTCGACCGCGATGCGGACGAGGACATGCGGCTCGGTCAGGTCGATGCCGAACGGCACGCCGCGGCGCGCGAGGTGGGCGACGTCGCGGTGGCTGTGGAGCAGGTCGGAGAGGAAGTCGTCGCGCGCCTGGCCCTCGGCCTCGATCTGCCGGCGCTCGGAGAGCACCTGCAACGCGAGCACCGTGGCGCCGCGCTCGGCGAGCTTGGTGTCGAGGTCGCCGAGCGCCCGCCCGGCCTCGACGACGGTGAGGTAGCCGCTGGGCCGGCCCTCCACGATGAGCCGGCAGACGACGTGGCGGCGTCCCAGCCCCAGGGCCGACGACGGCTCGAGCACCGTGCTCGGCCGCGCCGCGGAGAGCTCCGCGAGGGCCGCGCGCAGGACGGGACGCTCGCGGGCGCGGTCGCCCAGCACCGGCGGGCCGGAGCGCAGCGGGGCGGGCGCGGTCCAGGTCAGCACGGCGAGGTCCTCGTCGAGCAGCGCGACCGGGGCGCCCGCGAGGTCGGACAGCAGGCCCACGACGGCCCGGATGTCGGCGCCCTCGAGGACCGCGCCGGTCAGCCGAGCGTGGACGTCGGCGAGGTACTCGAGCGTGCGCTTCTGCCGGTCGAGCTCCTCGGCCTGGGCCGCGAGGCGCGAGGCCTGCAGCGCCTGGCGGATGAACAGGGCCGCGAGGCGCCCGAACAGCTCGGCGAGGGAGACGTCGTCGTCGGTGTAGGTGTGCTCCTGGGCGACGTTGTCGACGAACACGAGCCCGATGACCTCGCCGTCGAACACCAGCGGCACGCCGAGCATGGCGCGCACGCCCCAGTGCTCCATGGTGCGGCGGTGCGGGCGGGGATCGTTGGGGACGTCGCTGATGAGCACCGGGGCCGCGCTGCGGATCACCTCGCGGCTGAAGGCGTCGCCGGGGATGCCGGCCTCCTGCGCCTGCACCGCGGCGCTGATGTTCCCGGCCTCGCCGCACCAGCCGGCGCCGCCGCGGAAGCGGCCGTCGTCCTGGCGCAGGTAGACGGAGCACCGGCTCACGCCGAGCAGGTCGCAGAGCTTCTGCCCGACCAGGGCGAGCAGGTCCTCGAGGCGGGTCGCGGTGATCGCCTCGGTGGTGACCTCGGAGAAGGCGGCGATGACCTCCCGCTCGCGCGGCGTCCCGCCGGCGACGGCCGGGCGTGCGGGGGCGAGGGGGGTCGCCATGCCGGTACCGCCTCCCCGTCGACGCGTCCGCAGGCCGAGTCTGCCCTGCGGACCGCGCCGAGGGGGAGGGGTCACGACGCTCCGGAGCCCGGCCTCAGACCGCGGCGGGCGTCTTGCTGCGCATCTTGTGCAGCTCCGGCACGACCTTCTCGCCGAACAGCTTCATGCTCGCGTGCACCTTGTCGTAGGGCAGGCCGGCGTAGGAGAAGGCGAGGTTCGCCATGAAGTCGCCGACGGCGTCGCGGCGCTCCTCGTACTTGCCGATGATCTGCTCCGGGGTGCCGTAGACGTTGGCGTCGACGTAGGCGCTCGCCGCGGTCTCCATGCCCGCTTCGCGGATCATGTCCGCCCCGACCTGGTAGGCCTCGTAGCCCGGCGTCTCGCGCCAGTGCGAGCCGGCGAAGTCGTAGTGCTTGATCACCGACAGGAAGTACCGCGAGATGTACTCGTGGGCGACCGCCTTCGCCTCGTCGGGGTCGGAGTGGCAGTAGGTGAAGTCCTGCAGCAGCGGCGGCCCGGGCTCGGTGCCGTGGTGCTCGCGGTGCAGCCCGCGCCAGCGGTCGATCGCCTGGGCGTGCGTCCCGATGTCGTACTGCATGAACGTCATCATCTGCACCGGCAGCGACGCGATCGCCGGGATCGAGTCCGGCGACATCGCCACGCCGAACAGGCGCCCGTCCAGCGAGCGGCTCGGGCCGGGCCGGACGGCGGTCCGCGGCTGGTGGTAGTGGGTCCCGTCGTGCTCGACGATGCCCTCCTCGAGACCCTTGATGATCATCGGGGCGGCCTCGTCGAAGCGTCCGCGGGCCTCGCCCATGTCGACCCGGAAGGCCTCGTACTCCATCTTCGCCAGGCCGCGGCCCATCCCGAACAGCACGCGCCCGTTCGACAGGTGATCGAGCATGATCACCTTCTCGACCACACGCAGCGGGTCGTTCCACGGCAGGATCACCGCGCCGGTCCCGAGCTTGATCCGCTCGGTGCGCCCGGCCAGGTACGACATGATCTGCAGGTTGTCGGGGCACATCGAGTAGTCGTCGAAGTGGTGCTCGGCCGACCACACGGAGTCGAAGCCGTACTGCTCGGCGAGGATCCCGAGCTCGGCGTCGGAGCGGAACACCTCCTCGTCGGTCTTGTCCGAGAACCAGTTCTGGAAGACGAGCAGGACGCCGACGTCCATGGATGTACCTCCTGGGGCAGTGGGGTGACGGCCGGTCAGCCGAGGAAGATCGCGCGGGTGTGCTCGGTGTCGAGGTACTCCCTGACGCGGCGGATGCGGCCGCCGGAGAGCTCGAAGACGAAGTGGTAGTGGTTGTTGTAGACGCGGCCGTTGGTGAGCTCGGCGTACGACTCCGTCTCGGCCGCGACCCGGTCGCCCTCGGCGGTCAGGGCCCTCGGCGTCAGCGCGATCGCGCCGGTCGTGGAGAGCGTGGACAGCCCGGCGAGCATCTCGCCGAACGCGGCCTTGTCCTTCTCCCCCGAGATCCCCTCGATCGTCCCCGCGACCCACCAGGTGGCGTCGTCGGTGAGGAACTCGAGGATCGCGTCGACGTCGCCGCGGGAGAACACCTCCATGAACTCCGTGACGACGGCCTTGTTGGCGTCTTCCTTGCTCTGGGTCGCTGCCTCGGTGCTCATGCGGCCGACGCTAGGAACGGCGAGGGCGGCGACGGAACGTCACGGCTCGGTGACCGTTGGAGGTCTGCACAAGTCATCCGGCACCGCCGAACGTCGCCATGAGACCGCCGTCGACGGGCACGACCGCGCCGGTCATGTAGGTCGCGCCGGCCACGGCGACGACGACGTCGGCGATCTCCTCGGCGGTCCCGGTGCGCCCCGCCGGGATCGCGGCGACGATCCGGCGGCGGGCGGCGGCCGAGACGCCGGCGGTCATGGCGGTGTCGACGAACCCGGGCACGACGAGGTTCACGCGCACCCCCGCCGGCGCGAGCTCCACCGCGAGCGACCGCGTCAGGCCCGCCAGTCCCGCCTTCGCCGACGCGTAGGCGCTGTCGCCCGGGAAGCCCCGGAAGCCGACGACCGCGCCCACGTTGACCACCGCGGCGCCGTCGCCGAGGTGCGGCACCGCGGCGTGGCAGACCTCGTAGGCGCCGGTGAGGTTGGTGGCGAGCACCTCGTCCCAGCGCGCGCGGTCGAGGTCGGCGATGCGCCCGCCCCGGTGCACGCCCGCGCAGTTGACGACGACGTCGACGGCGCCGAGGTGCTCGTGCGCCCGGGCGAGCGCGGCGGCCACGCCGGCGCCGTCGGTGACGTCGGTGGGGATCTCGAGGACGTCGTCGGAGGGGTAGGGCTCGGTGGCGGGCGTCCGCGCGAGGACCGCTACGGCGCCGCCGGCCTTCGCGACGTGGTCGACCACCGCCCGCCCGATGCCCCGGGTCCCCCCGGTGACCAGCCAGCCGCGGCGCATCGTCACCGGGCCGTCTGCGCCAGGAACGAGCGGAGCTCGGCGAGGTAGGTGTCGCGGGCCTCCAGGTGCGGGGCGTGGCCGACGCCGTCGAGGGCGACGAGGCGGGCGTCGGGGTACAGGTCGATCGCGGCCTCGGCGCCGGAGAACGCGACGAAGCCGTCGTTGCGGCCGTGCAGGACGAGGACCGGGACGTCGAGCGTGCCGATCGTCTTGCGCTGGTCGAGGGTCGCGAGGTCGCGGATGGCGTGGTCGCCGCGCGGCCCCATCTCCATGAACATGCCCCACATCCAGTCGACGACGTCGCTGCTCACCGGCACCGCACACACCGCCTGCGCGACGCCCCGGAACGTCGTGGCCCGGTCGGCGGCGGCGCCCGCGAGCACCGCCTCGACGTCGTCGACGGTGCCGCCGTGCGGCCAGTCGGGCGCCGACGTGTAGCGCGGGGTGGCGCCGCCGGTGAGCACGAGCCCGCCCGCCGCCGAGCCCAGCCGGGCGACGGCGTCGACGGCGACCGCGCCGCCGAGCGACCACCCGTTGACCACCGGGCGCTGCAGGCCGAGGTGCTCGCACAGCCGAGCGACGTCGGCGCCCATCGCCGCGATCGACACGTCGGCGAAGTCCTTGTCGGACCGGCCGTGCGCCCGCGAGTCGACCAGGACGACCTCGTGCCCGTCGGCGTGCAGGGCCGGCGCCACCGTGTCCCACGCGTGCGCCGTGACCCCCCAGCCGTGGACCAGCACCACCGGTTGGCGCTCCCCCGCGTGGTGCTCGAAGTAGATCCGCCGACCGTCCTCGACCTCGAGGTGTCCCACGTCGTCCTCCCGCTGGTCCGCGCCGCTGGTCTGGTCGTCGCGGACGCTAGGAGCGGGCCGCGCAGGCCCGGGAGGCGTCGGCACCGGCGGCGTTGTGGCTTCCTCCAAGGTGCGCTCCGCGCACGTGAGCACTTCAGCGTGCTAGAGCACTTCTTTCTGCTCACCTGCGCGCAGCGCACCCCGCAGGGCGCGCTTGTCGACCTTGCCGACGCTCGTGCGCGGCAGGGCGTCGACGACCTCGACGCGGTCCGGGCACCACCAGCGCGGCACCCGTCCCGCGAGCGCGCCCAGCACCGCCTCCGGGTCGAGGCCCTCGCCCGCCGGCACGACGACCGCGACCGGGCGCTCCTGCCAGCGCTCGTGCGGCACCGCGACCACGGCCACGTCCGCGACGCCCGGCGCCTCCAGCAGCGCCGCCTCGAGGGCCAGCGAGCTGATCCACTCGCCGCCGCTCTTGATGAGGTCCTTGACCCGGTCGACCACGCGCAGCCGGCCGTCCGGGTCGATCGTCGCGACGTCCCCGGTGTGCAGCCAGCCGTCGGTGAACGCCTCCGGCCGGTCGCCGCGGTAGTAGCTGCTCGCCACCCACGGCCCGCGCAGCCAGAGCTCGCCGCGGCTGACGCCGTCGTGCGGGACGACCGCCCCGTCCTCGTCGACCAGCCGCCAGCGCAGCCCGGGCAGCAGGCGGCCCTGGGTGCGGACCTGCTCGATCCGCTCCTCCGGGGTCGCGTCGGGCTCGGGCGCGGAGAACGTGGCCATCGGCGAGGTCTCGGTCATCCCCCAGCCCTGGAACGCGGGCACGCCGAGGTCCTCGGTGATCGCGCGGATCAGCTCCCGGCTCGGCGTCGACCCGCCGAGGACCAGCGCGCGCAGGCTCGACAGGTCGGTGCCGGTGCGCCGGACGTGCTCGACGAGGTCGACCGCGAGCGTCGGGACCATGCCCAGGTAGGTGGCCCGCTCGCGCTCGACGATGGTCGCGACGTCGGCGATGCGCGGGTGCGGGCCCGGCAGCACCTGGTCGGCGCCGACCATGAACGCCGCGAGCGGCACACCCCACGCGTTGGCGTGGAACATCGCGACGAGGTGCACGACGCGGTCACGGCGGGACAGCGCGTGCCCGTCGGCGAGGCCCGCCGCCATGGTGTGGAGGTACAGCGCCCGGTGGGAGTAGCCGACGCCCTTGGGCGCGCCGGTCGTCCCGGTCGTGTAGCAGAGGGCCGCGAGGTCGTCCCCGTCGCGCGGCGGCGGGCCCTCCAGCGGATCCCCGGACGCCACGAGGTCCTCGTACGCCAGCTCCCCCGGCTCGGGCTCGCCGTCGAGGACGACGACGCGCATCCCCGGCCGGGCGGCCCGGGCCGGCGCGGCGGCCGGGCGCAGCGCCGCGTCGAGGAACAGCACGCTGTCCTCGGCGTGGTCGACGACGTAGGCGATCTCCGCGGGGTCGAGGCGCAGGTTGACCGTGTGCAGCACGGCCCCGGCCAGCGGTACGGCGAGGTAGAGCTCGAGGTGGCGGTGGTGGTTGCCCGCGAGCGTCGCCACCCGGTCGCCGGGGCGGACGCCGAGCGCGACGAGGGCGCCCGCGACCCGGCGGATGCGCGCGTCCTGCTCGCGGTAGGTGCTGCGGCGCACGCAGACGCCGTCGACGTAGTCGACGATCTGCCGGTCGGGAGCGTGCTCGCGGGCGTGGTCGAGGAACGCGGTGACGAGCAGGCTCACGCCTGGGCCACCGGGGTCGCCAGGCGCTGCTTCACCGCCGGCGCCACCTGCGTCGCGAGCAGCTCGACGCGCCGCGACCCGTGGTCGACCGACTCGCCGGGCAGCTGGGCCCAGAAGTGCACGTCACGGATCTGGGGCCGGTCGGTGAGCATCGCCGTGAGCTCCTCGACCGCGGTCGCCGGGTCCCACAGCGTGAACGCGCCCGCGGCCACGATCTGGCCCGGGTCGGCGAAGCGGGGCGTCGCGTCCGGCGGCCCGAACGCGCCCCACGCGATGTAGGTGTTGAGCTGCTCGAGCACCAGCGGGCCGATCTCCGCCCACTCGCGCTCCGGGTCCTCGGCGACGAGCGCCCACTGACCGGCGTAGATGCGGCCCTGCTCGCGCGGCGTGCCCTGGCGCTCGAGCGCGTCGAGGTAGACCGCGTGGTGGTGGTTCTGGGTGGACAGGAACCCGTCGCCGATCCGCGCGACGCGCTCGATCGCCGGGTCGGCCATCGCCCCGACCAGCAGCTGTGGCGGCTGCTCGGGCTGCGGCGTCACCGGCAGGCCCGGGAACCGGTAGCGGCGGCCCTCGTACGGCTCGGTCGACCCGGACCAGGCCCGCCGGATGATCTCGACGCCCTCGGTCAGCAGGCTCGGGCGGTTCTTGATGTTCTTGCCGAACGCCGCGAACTCGCGCTCCCAGTAACCCTGGCCGACGCCGAGGTCGAAGCGCCCGCGGGTGAGCAGCGAGACGGTCGCGGCGTCCTCGGCGAGCCGGATCGGGTCGTGCAGCGGCGAGACGATGAGGTTCGTGCCCACGCGCATCCGGCGGGTCCGCTCGCCGATGGCCGCCGCGAGCGTGAACGGCGAGGGCGTGTAGCCGTCGTCGCAGAAGTGGTGCTCGGTGAGCCACACCGAGTCCAGCCCCAGCTCCTCGGCCCACGCGATCTGGTCGAGGACCTGCCGGTAGAAGGTGCTGAACGGCCGGTCCCGCACCGGGTTGCGGAAGTCGTACCAGAGCCCGAACGCGACCTCGTGATCCATGCGCCCGATGCTGGCGAGCCCGCCCGCCCCGGCGGCACCACCGAGGTCGCGGGCCCTTGTGGACTCCTCTAACCGCGCGCCGTCGCCCAGGCCTCCTCGAGCAGCGCGGGCACGTCGCGCTCCAGCGCCGCCGCGTACGGGGTGTCCAGCTCGCCCCGGCGGTACTGGGCGTAGGCGGCCTCGACGATCGCGGCGAGCTTGAACAGGGCCAGTACGCGGTAGTACACGACGTCGCCGACCGGGTGCCCGACCCGCTGCTCGTAGCGCGCCACGAGGTGCTCGACGGGCGGCGCGCCGGGTCCTCGGGACACGGCCTGCAGGGCGGGCATGGCCGGCGGGTCGACGGTCCGCGGACCCCAGAACCCGAGGAGCAGCCCGAGGTCGAGCAGCGGGTCGCCGATCGTCGCCATCTCCCAGTCGATGACGGCGAGCAGGCGGGGCTCGGTGCGGGCGAACAGGCAGTTGTCGACGTGGAAGTCGCCGTGCACGAGGCCCGGGCGGAAGGTGGCGGGGCGCCGCTGCTCGAGCCAGGCGGCGAGCTCGTCCATGAGCGGCAGCGGGCGGCACGCGATCTTCTCCCACTGCCCGTACCAGCGCCGCACCTGGCGCTCGAGGAACCCGTCCGGGCGTCCGAAGCCGTCGAGACCGACCTCCTGCCACGCCACCCGGTGCACGGCCGCGAGCGCGTCGACCACCTCGTCGGCCAGCGTCGCGACGGCGTCCGCGGGCCACGTCGCCGGCAGCGTGTCGATGATCGAGACGGCGTCGGGCAGGTGCTCCATGACGAGGAACGGGCCGCCGGGGACGTCGGCGTCCTCGCAGCACGCGGCCGGGCGTGGGGCCGGGGCGCCGGCGGCGGCCAGCGCGGTGAGCACCCGGTACTCGCGCCCGACGTCGTGCGCCGACGCCGACAGGGCGTGGCGCGGCGGGCGGCGCAGCACCCACGAGGCGCCGGCGGCGTCGGTGAGCAGGCAGGTCTCGTTGGAGTTCCCGCCGGTCAGGCGCTCGAGGCGCCAGGGGCCGGTGCCGTCGAGGTGGTCGTCGAGCCAGGTCTGCAGGCCGTCGGCCACGGCGAGGGTCACACGGTCTCCAGGGGGTGCTCGAGCACCTCGGCGAAGCGGGCCAGGGCGGCCGCGCGCCGGGTGGGGACGTGCTCGGTGGGCGTCGGTGTCGGTGTGTAGTCGCGCAGCAGCCGGCGGGCGACGCTGACGCGGTGCACCTCGTCGGGGCCGTCGTAGATGCGCGCGGCGCGGGCCCAGCGGTACATCTGCTCCAGCGGCATGTCGGTGGTGAAGCCCAGCGAGCCGTGGATCTGCACGGCGCGGTCGAGGACGTCGTGCAGCACCTGCGCACCGTGGTACTTGATCATCGCGATCTCGGTGCGCGCGGCGGGCGCGCCGACCCGGTCGATGCGCCACGCCGTCTGCAGCGTCAGCAGCCGGGCCGCCTCGATCGCCGCGGCGCTGTCGGCCACCCAGTTCTGCACCGTCTGCTTGTCGGCGAGCGGACCGCCGTGCACCGAGATCGACACGGCGCGCTCGGCGAGCATGTCGAAGGCGCGCCGGCAGACCCCGATCCAGCGCATGCAGTGGTGGATGCGCCCGGGCCCGAGACGGCGCTGGGCCAGCGTGAACGCCTCGCCGCGCCCGCCGAGGAGGTTCTCGGCCGGCACCCGCACGCCGTCGTAGACGACCTCGCCGTGCGCCCACACCGGGTTCTCCCCGCCGGGGTCGTTGAGCAGCCCGAGGTCGCGGACGCGGATGCCGGGGCTGTCGCCGGGCACGAGCAGCATCGACATGCGGTGGTACAGGTCCGCGTCGGGCTCGGTGACGGCGAGGACGATGTGCAGGTCGCCGCGCGAGGCGTTGCCGACCATCCACTTCCGCCCGGTGATCACCCACTCGTCCCCGTCGCGCTCGGCGCGCGTCGTGAACTGGCGGGGGTCCGAGCCGGTGCCCTGCTCGGTCATCGCGAACGCCGAGAGGATGCGGCCGTCGAGCAGCGGGTCGAGCCAGCGGCGCTTCTGGGACTCGGTGCCGGCGAGCGCGATGAGCTCGGCGTTGCCCGAGTCGGGGGCCTGGCAGCCGAAGACGAACGGCGCGAGCTCGCTGCGCCCGAGCACCTCGTGCAGCAGGCCGAGGCGCAGCTGCCCGAAGCCCTGGCCGCCCAGCTCGGGGTCGAGGTGCGCCGCCCACAGCCCGCGCTCCTTGACCCGCTCCTGCAGGGGCGCGGCGAGCCTGCGGAACGTCGCGTGGTCGAGGTCGAGCACCTCGAGGGGGTAGATCTCCTCCTCCACGAAGGCCCGCGCCCAGTCGAGCTCGGCCGCGAACTCCGGCTCGGTCGAGAAGTCCCACGCCATGGTCGGGGACGCTAGGGAGCCACGGAGGTCGTCGCGACCGAGCACGGGGACGTCGTTGGAGCTTCGTCCAAC
This sequence comes from Actinomycetospora straminea, assembly GCF_028737255.1. GTDB lineage: Bacteria > Actinomycetota > Actinomycetes > Mycobacteriales > Pseudonocardiaceae > Actinomycetospora > Actinomycetospora straminea. The sequence continues at coordinate 179,397 of NZ_JAQZAN010000001.1, forward strand.
GCCGTCAGATCACCCCACGGGCGCGCAGGCCGGCGCGGGCGGCCCCGTCGACCCCGATCTCGGCGAGCACCTCGTCGGTGTGGGCGCCCAGCGGCGGGCCGAGGTGGTCGACCCGCGCCTCGACCCCCGAGAGCCGCGGCACGGGCGACTGCACCAGCAGGCTCCCGACCTCGTCGTCCGGGACCCGGCGGAACACCTCGCGCGCGACCATCTGCTCGTCGGCGACGAGGTCCGCGACCGTGTACACGGGGCCGGCGGCGATCTCCGCGGCCTCGAACACCGCCATCGCCTCGTCGGCCGTGTGCCGCGCGACCCAGGCCGCGACCACCGCGTCGACCTCCCCGGCGCGGGCGAGGCGGCGCTGCGGGTCGGCGAGGTCCGGGTCCTCGGCGAGGTCGGCGCGCCCGATCGCCCGGAACACGCGCAGCGCGACGGTCGGCGCGCTGCCCGACATGGCGATCCACCGGTCGTCGGCGGTGCGGTAGGTGTTGCGCGGCGCGGAGATGTCCCACCGGTTACCCCGCCGCCCCGGGACCTCGCCGGTGACGTCCCAGGTCAGCAGCGCCTGCTCGATCAGCCGCGCGAGCGGGTCGACGAGGTTGACGTCGACGAGGCGGCCCTCGCCGGTGCGGGTGTCCCGTTCGTAGAGCGCCGTCATCACCGCGTACGCCGCGGTCAGCGACGCGACCCCGTCCGCGAGCATGAACGCGGGCAGGGTCGGCGGACCGCCGGCCTCGCCGGTGAGGTGGGCGAACCCGCTCATGGCCTCGCCGACCGTCCCGAACCCCGGCCGCTCCGCCTTCGGCCCCTCGAGCCCGAAGCCGGTGACGTGCAGCACCACCAGCCGCGGGTCCTGGGCGCGCAGCCGCTCGTGGTCGAGCCCCCAACGGCGCAGGGTCGCGGGGCGGGTGTTGGCGACGACGACGTCGCAGGTCGCGGCGATCAGGCGCGCGAGGTCCTGGCCGTCGGGGGTGCGCAGGTCGACGGTGACCGAGCGCTTGTTGCGGGACAAGCTCTTCCACATCACGCCGACCCCGTCGCGCTGCGCACCCCAGCCGCGGATCGCGTCCCCGACGCCCGGCGGCTCCAGCTTGACGACGTCCGCCCCGAACTCGCCGAGGTACGTCGCGGCGAGCGGGCCGGCGGCGAGCGAGGCCATGTCGAGGACGCGGAGGCCCGCGAGCGGGAGCGGCACGGGCACGACGGTACCGAGGATGATCGACAGCCTAGGCTGAACAGTCCACCCTGATTAGCTATGCTGAGGACATGCCCGGCACCCAGGAGCTCAGCCCGTCGTCGGTGCGCGCGGCGCACGAGGTCCGCGTCGCGATCGGGCGGCTGCGACGCCGGTTGCGCGAGACGGCCGACCGCGACGAGCTCACGCCGTCGCAGACCTCGCTGCTCTCCCGCCTCGACCGCGACGGCCCGCGCACGGCGAGCGAGCTGGCCGCCGCCGAGGGGGTGCGCCCGCAGTCGGTCGCGGTGTCGGTGGCCGCACTGGAGGAGCGCGGGCTGGTGACGCGGCGGCGCGACCCCGACGACGGCCGCCGGCAGACGATCTCCGTCGCGCCCGGTGGCCGGGCCTTCCTCGACAGCACGCGGGCCGCCGGCGAGGAGTGGCTGGCCCGCGCGCTGCACGAGCGGCTCACCGAGGACGAGCGCGCGACCGTCGTCGCGGCGATGGGGCTGCTGGACCGGGTCGCGAGCCGGTGACGTCGGCCCTCGAACGCCTGCGGCCCGGAGGAGCACCCGCTCCGGACCGCTTCGACCGCCGCCTCGTCGTGCCCATGGTGCTGGGCTCGATCCTCAACCCGATCAACTCGTCGATGATCGCGGTCGCGCTCATCCCGATCGGCGCGGCGCTCGGGGCGCCGCCCTCGCAGACGGCCTGGCTCGTCTCCGGGCTCTACCTCGCGACGGCGATCGGCCAGCCGGTGGTGGGACGGCTCGTCGACCTCGTCGGCGCGCGGCCGCTCTTCCTCGCCGGCGCGACGCTCATCGGCGTGGGCGGGCTGCTCGGGGCGCTCGCGCCGTCCATCGGGGTGCTGGTGCTCGCCCGCGTCCTGCTCGGGCTGGGCACGTGCGCGGGCTATCCGGCGGCGATGACGATGATCCGCGGCGAGGCCGACCGCACGGGCCGCGACAGCCCCGCGGGCATCCTCACCGTGCTCGCGGTGTCGACGCAGACGGTCGCGGTGATCGGTCCGACGCTCGGCGGCTTCCTCATCGGCGTCGGCGGGTGGCGGCTGACGTTCACCGTCAACGTCCCGCTGGCGCTCGCCTGCCTCGTGCTCGGCGCGCTGTACCTGCCGCGCCCGCGGCGCACCGGTCCCGCCGGACTGCGGGCGGTGGTGCGCGCGGTCGACCCGACCGGCGTGGCGCTGTTCGTCGTCACCCTGGTGTCGCTGCTGCTGTTCCTCACCCACCTGCGCGCCGACCTGTGGTGGCTCGTGGCGCTGACGGTCGTCGCCGGCGCCGCGCTGACGTGGTGGGAGCTCCGCGCGCCGCTGCCGTTCCTCGACCTGCGCCTGCTCGGCGGCAACCGCCCGCTGCTCGCGACGTACGCGCGGGCGCTGCTCGCCGCGATCACGTCGTACGCGCTGCTCTACGGCTACACGCAGTGGCTCGAGGAGGGTCGCGGGCTGTCGTCGCAGGTCGCCGGCCTGGTCCTGCTGCCCGTGTTCGGCACGGCGATCCTCGTGTCGTCGGCGACGGGGCGACGGCCCGAGATCCGGGGGAAGCTGGTCGTCGGGGCCGTCGGTCAGGTGGTCGTGGCCGCGCTGCTGCTGCTCCTCGACGCGGGCAGCGGGGTCGGGGCGCTCGTCGTGCTCGCGCTGCTGGCGGGGGTGCCGCAGGGCCTCACCAACCTCGCGAACCAGAACGCCGTCTACGCCCAGGCCGACCCCGACCGCCTCGGGTCGTCGGCGGGGCTGATGCGGACGTTCTTCTACCTCGGCGCGATCGCGGCGTCGGCGGCCAACGGGATCGTCTTCCGCGACGGCGCCACCACCGCGGGTATGCACGAGCTCGCGGTGGTCATGCTCGTCGCGTCGGGGCTCTTCCTCGTGCTGACGCTCGCCGACAAGTCGCTGGGGCGCACGACGCTCAGGAGCGGCTCGTCTCCCGCGGCCGCAGGTAGATGAGGCGGCGGGACGAGGGGGGCGCGGGGTCGGGGTCGGGCTCGGGCGCTGGTGCCGCGGCGGGGGACTCGGGCGCCGGTGCCGCGTCGGCGGGCCGGCGGGCCTGCGGGATCGCCAGGTCGTCCTCGCCGTCGGGCCGGGCCTGGTCGCGCCGGGCCTGGTCGCGCCGGGCCTCGATCTCGAGGATCGCGCGGTGGGTGCGGGCGACGAGGTCGGGGTCGGCGCGGTCGAGGGCGGCGGTCAGCCAGCGCAGCGCGCCGCCGTCCCACCGGCCCGGGTCCGGGGTGTGGGCCGCGGAGCGCGCGGCGAGCACGACGCCGAGGCGGTACAGGGCCTCGGGCTCGAGGTCGTCGGGCGGGACGCCGGTCGCGAGCCACAGCGCGACCTGGTCGTCGCCGCGGGCGAGGGCGACGCGGGCGAGGCGCGCGCGGTCGTCGGGGGCGAGGCGGTGCCAGAGCTCGCGGGCGAGGTCCTCGGGCACCGCCCAGCCCGCGGTGTCGCGGTCGGCGAGGTGCGAGAACAGGCGGTCGGCGGCCAGGGTGCGCCCGCCCGGGAGGGCGTGCAGCAGGCGCACGCCGCCGTGGTCGGCGCGCAGGAGCTGGCGCACGACCCCGCGCAGCTCCGCCGGGGACGGGGCGGGCGTGCCGAGGGCCGCGAGGTAGGGCGGGGCGAGCTCGACGAGCAGGGCGGGTGTCAGCGGGAGCGGGACGCCGAGGCGGTCGTGGTCGACGGCGGCGCGCAGCAGGGCGAGGGGCGCGCGCGACGACCAGCCGACGGGGTCGAGCACCGCGTGCGCCCGCGCCACCGGCCGGACCGTCTCGCCGATCGGCGGATCGCCGGGCACCACGACCAGCGCGTCCGCGAGCCGCGCGCGGATGGCGGGGGCGAGGTGGGCGTCGAGGAAGGTCCGCCGCGTCGTCAGCACCAGGCGCACCGCGGGCGTCAGCGCGGCGTGGACCTCGGCGGTGAGCTGGTCGAGCAGCGACGGCGGCGCGTCGTCGGCCACGACCACCACGGGTCCCGAGCGGGCGGCGACGGCGCGGGCGGTGCGCAGGACGGCGGCGAGGTCGGCGCCGTGCGGATCGGCGACGGGCAGCAGCAGGCGGTCGCCCAGCATCCGGCGCAGCGCGCGGTGGACCGCCCGCGAGGTGCCGGCGAGACGCTCCCCGGTGACCACGACCAGCGGCCTGTCCTGCCCGCACGCGTCCTCGAGGGCGTCGTCGACCGGGCGCGGGACGTAGGGCGCCCCGGCGTCCGGGTCGCGGACGCCGAGCAGCTCCGGTCCCGCGTCGCCGACCTTCACCGGCTCGCCACGCTGCGGTGTTCGCCCCCTCGCCATGCACGAAGTGTCACCGGGACACGGACGAGTGACCAGTCCTGACCTCGCCGTCACCCGTTCGCTCGGCGTGTCCCGCTCGGTAGATCGAGGCGTACGCGGTAGAGCGCATCCGATCGGCGTCGGTCCCCCAGGTGTGAGCGGCGCCCCGATGGCAACCCTCCTCTACGCCGAACAGCTCAGCGCACGAGGAGCGCTGAGCCCACGGAGGTGCTCCATGGGTCGCCACGACCGTCACGACACGACCAGCACGCCCGCCGACCGGCAGGCCCCTTCGACGCCGCGCCGGATCGCGCTCGCCGTCCGGCAGACGATCCCGACGCCCCCGGCCCCGCTCCCGGGCGCCGACGCCACGACGCTGACGATCCGCCCGTTCGGCGCGGCCGGACCGACGGTCGTGCCGGGCCCGTCCCCGCACGTCGGCGGCGACGGCCCGATCCCGACGGCCGGCCCGCCCGCGCGGTTGAGCCGCCGCGAGCGCCGGGCCGCGAAGCACGAAGAGGCCGAGCGGGCCGCGCTCGCCGCGCGCCTGTCGCGGGCGCAGCGCCGCAACCGTCAGGTCGCGGCCTGGAGCACGCCGGCGGTGCCGGCACCCCGGTCGGCGGACCCGTCGTCGACGAGCGGCCCGCTCGACACCCGGCGCGCGGCACGGCCGCCGGGCGCCGACGTCTTCGTCCCGACCCAGCGCTCCTGAGCCTGACCGGTGGCGGGGCCCGCGGGTCCCGCCACCGGGTGCGCTACTCCTCGTCGAGGCGGAAGTCGTCCGGGGTCGCCTCGGACAGCGCGCGGCGCAGGGCCTCGACCTCGTCCTCGACGTCGGCCGACGTCGCCGTCGTCCCCGCCTCGGTCTCGTCGGGCTCGTCCTCGGGCCCGCCGACCGTCGCCACCGCGTTCGAGGGCAGCGCGGCCTCGCTGAGCACGTCCTCGGACACCTCGATCGTGCAGCCCTGGTGCACCGCGAGCGTCACCGCGTCGCTCGCCCGCGCCGACACCGACCGCGAGCCGCCGTCGGACGTCGTCAGGTCGAGCTCGGCGTGGAACTGCCCGTCGACCAGCGCGGTGAGCCGCACGCCGACGAGCTGCGCGCCGAACGCCTCGACGGCGTCGAGCAGCAGGCGGTGGGTCAGCGGGCGCGGCAGGGTCGCGGCGACCTCGGCCGCCGCGAGCGCCGTCGCCTCCGGCGCCCCGATCCAGATCGCGAGGTACCGACGTCCCCCGCCCTGCTCACGCAGCAGGAGCACCGGGTCCTCGCTGCCCTGCTCCTGCCCCACACCGGCGACCTCGACCACAGCCATGCCACCACTATCCGCCCGCCCGCGGGGCGGCGTCGACCCGGCCGGTGTCGCGGCACGTCACGCGACGTCTCCCCCTCGGCGGTGTGGCACCGATCATACTCGCGGGCACCGCGGAAAGCTCCCGATCATCTCCCTTCTCACCGGAGCGCAGTTCCGTCTGGGGCGCGGGGTACCCGTCCCCGCGTGCACGCTGATCTCTCGCTGACCGTCGACGGTCACCACCACACGCTCACCGTCGACACCCGCACGACGGTGCTCGACGCCCTGCGCGAGCACCTCGCCGTCACCAGTCCCAAGAAGGGCTGCGACCACGGGCAGTGCGGTGCCTGCACCGTGCTGCTCGACGGCCGACGCACCCTGTCCTGCCTGTCGCTCGCCGTCGCCCACGACGGCGCCGAGGTCACCACCGCCGACGGCCTCGCGCCCGAGGGCGAGCTGCACCCGGTGGCGCAGGCGTTCCTCGACCACGACGCCTTCCAGTGCGGCTACTGCACGCCCGGCCAGATCTGCTCCGCGGTCGGGATGCTCGACGAGGCCGCGGCCGGCCACCCGAGCGTCGTCACCGACGACCTCGCCGGGCCGGTCACGCTCGACCGCGCCGAGATCGCCGAACGCCTCTCGGGCAACCTCTGCCGCTGCGGGGCGTACGCCCACATCGTCGACGCCGTCGCCGAGGTCGGGTCGGAGGTGGCCCGGTGAGGCCCTTCGCCTACGAGCGCCCCGACGACGCGGCCGGCGCCGTCGCCACGGTCACCGCCGACCCGGACGCCGTCTTCCTCGCCGGCGGGACCAACCTCGTCGACCACCTCCGGCTCGGGCTCGCCACGCCCGGCACGCTCGTCGACGTCACCGGGCTGACGTCGACGGAGATCACCGACCTGCCCGACGGCTCGCTGCGCGTGGGGGCCGGGGTCCGCAACGCCGACCTCGCCGCCGACGAGCGCGTGCGCACCCGCTACCCGGCGCTCGCGCAGGCCCTGCTCGCCGGGGCGTCGGGCCAGCTGCGCAACATGGCGACGACCGGCGGGAACCTGCTGCAGCGCACGCGGTGCGTCTACTTCCAGGACCTCACGACGCCCTGCAACAAGCGCGCGCCCGGGTCCGGCTGCTCGGCGCTCGACGGCTGGGCCCGCCACCACGCGGTCCTCGGCGCCACCCACGAGCCGGCCGGCGTCGCGTGCGTCGCCACCCACCCGTCGGACATGGCCGTCGCCCTGGTCGCGCTCGACGCGCAGGTCCGGGTGCTCGGGACGGACGGGGAGCGCACGGTCCCGATCGGCGACCTGCACCGCCTGCCCGGCGACGACCCGTCGCGCGACACGGTGCTCGCGCACGGCGAGCTGATCACCGCCGTCGACCTGCCGCCGTCGCCGATCGCCGCGCACTCGACCTACCGCAAGGTGCGCGACCGCGCCTCGTACGCGTTCGCGCTCGTCTCGGTCGCCGCGGCGCTCGACGTCGCCGACGACGGCACGATCCGGGACGCCCGCGTCGCGCTCGGCGGCGTCGCCCACCGGCCCTGGCGGGCGACCGCGACCGAGCAGTCCCTGGTGGGCGCGCCCGCCACCGAGGACACGTTCCGCGCCGCGGCGCGCGCCGAGCTCGTCGACGCCCGGCCCGTCGAGAGCCCGCGCGGCGGCACCGCGTTCAAGCTGCCGCTGGTCACGGCGACGCTGCTCGCGACGCTGCGCGACCTCACCGCGCGCACGGCGGCGACGACGACGAGGGAGGACCCCGCATGACCACCGCATCCCGCCCCTTCGTCCCGCGGGCCACCGGCCGCCCGATGACGCGGCCGGAGGGGCCGCAGAAGGTCCGGGGCACCGCCCCGTACACCGTCGAGACGCCGGGCACCGACGCGCTCTACCTCTCCCCCGTGCAGGCCGGCGTCGCCCGCGGCCGCGTCACGGCGATCGACACGAGTGCCGCCGAGGCGCTCGACGGCGTCGTCGCCGTGCTCACCCACGAGGACGCGCCGCGGCTGGCGCGCGAGGCCGACGCCGACCACGGCGTGCTGCAGTCGGCGACGATCCACCAGCACGGCCAGTACCTCGCCGCCGTGCTGGCCACCTCGTCGGAGACCGCGCGGGAGGCCGCGTCGCTGGTGACGGTGGACGTCGTCGAGGAGCCGCACGCGGCCGTCCTCGACGAGGACTCCCCCGAGGTCTACGCCCCGGCGGCCCTCGTCGTCGGCGCGACCGACGACACCCGCGGCGACCCGGAAACCGCCCTCGCGGACGCGGAGGTCGTGCTGCGGGCGACGTACCGGACTCCGATGGAGCACCACCAGGCGATGGAGCCGCACGCCACGGTCGCGCGGTGGGAGGGCGAGCGGCTGGTCGTCCACGAGGCGACGCAGGCCGTGAGCTGGACCCGGCAAGCGCTCGCCGCGGCGTTCGGGCTCGAGGAGTCCTCGATCGAGGTGATCTCCCAGCACGTCGGGGGCGGCTTCGGGTCCAAGGGCGGCACCCACCCGAACACGGTGCTCACGGCGCTCGCCGCCCGCGTCGTCCCGGGACGGTCGGTGCGCTACGCGCTGACGCGCCAGCAGACGTTCGACCTGGTCGGGTACCGGCCGGCGACGGTGCAGCACGTCGCGCTGGGCGCCGACCGCGACGGCCGCCTCACGGCGATCACCCACGACGTCGTCACCCAGGGCTCGCGCATCGGCGAGTTCGTGGAGCCGGCGGCCGCCTTCAGCCGCGGCATGTACGCCGCCGAGGCGCGGCGGACGACACACCGCGTGGTGCCGCTGGACATCGGGGCACCGACGTTCATGCGCGCGCCCGGGGAGGCGCCGGGCAGCTTCGCGGGCGAGTCGGCGATGGACGAGCTGGCGATCGAGCTCGGGATCGACCCGGTCGAGCTGCGGGTGCGCAACGAGCCCGAGGTCGACCCGGAGACCGGGCTGCCGTTCTCCAGCCGCAACCTCGTGGCCTGCCTGCGCCGGGGTGCGGAGCGCTTCGGGTGGGCCGAGCGCGACCCGGCACCGCGGGCCCGCCTGGTCGACGGCTGGTGGCACGGCACCGGCGTCGCCGCGGCGTCGTTCCCGGTCGTGCGCTTCCCCGGCTCCGAGGCGACGATCCGGGCGGTCGGGGGCAGGGACGGAGACGGCGACGGCCCGGTGGGCTACGCGGTCGAGATCGCCGCCGCGGAGATCGGCCAGGGCGCGCGGGCGGCGCTGACGGCGATCGCCGCCGACGCCCTCGACGTGCCCGTGGAACGGATCGACCTGCGCATCGGGGACACCGCGTTCGGGGCGGCCGGCCCGGCGGGAGGGTCGGCGGGGACGACGTCGTGGGGCGCGACGATCGTCGAGGCGGCCGAGCGATTCCGGGACAAGTACGGCGACGACCCCGACGACGGCGACGAGGCCGACGCGTCCACCCCGGACAACCCGTGGGCGTCGGACTACGCCATGCACGCCTACGGGGCGCACTTCGTCGAGGTGGCGGTGCACGCCGACACCGGCGAGATCCGCGTGCCCCGGATGCTGGGCGTGTTCGCGGCGGGCCGGATCGTCAACCCGCTGACCGCGCGGTCGCAGTTCCTCGGCGGTATGACCTGGGGGCTCTCGGCCGCCCTGCACGAGGAGAGCGTCCTCGACGACCGCTTCGGGCACGTGGTCAACCGGGACCTCGCCGGCTACCACGTCGCGACCAACGCCGACGTCGGCGCGGTCGAGGTGGAGTGGCTCGACGAGAACGATCCCTACGTCAACCCGATGGGCACCAAGGGCATCGGCGAGATCGGGATCGTGGGCGTCGCCGCCGCCATCGCCAACGCCGCCCACCACGCCACCGGCGTCCGCGTCCGCTCGCTCCCGATCACCCTGGACGCGTTCCTCTGACCGGCCTACGTGAGTGATTTTCCCGGCTATAGCCGGGAAAATCACTCACATAGGGTCAGCGGGCCGAGGCGATGCCCCGGGCGAGGCGGGTCACGGCGGTGCGGGTCTCCTCGACGGCGGCGACGCACACGCCGGGGTCGGGCGGCGCGCCCGCGGCGCAGCCCCCACGCACGAAGCGCTCGTGGCCCGCGCGCACCGCGGCGGCCGGATCGGTGATCTCGCGGTCGCCGGGGCGCGCGCCCGCCGCCGCGTTCCCGACGTTGAGGACCTCCTCCTCCCAGCGCCCGCACCGCCGCCAGCGCCGGTCGACGTCGCGCGCGGTGTAGCAGGGGTCCTGCGCGACGAGGCCGAGCTTGCTGCGCGCGGCCTCGAGCGAGCCGTCGGGCCGCGCGGGCGTCGCGGACGTGCCCTCGGTGAACGACGACGTGCAGCCGGTGAGGGCGAGCAGGCAGACGAGCAGGCCGACGAGCCGGCAGAGCGCCGGCCCGGCCACGAGGCGTCCCGTCACCGGCACACGGTGTCAGGGGCGTCGGGGCCCTGCCACCGGAGCCACCGAGGGAGATCCACCGGCCCGTGCGGTCGATGTCGATCTCCGTGGTGACCGCACGGGCCGGGTGGCCACCGTCAGGCCGACTCCGGGAAGTCGGTGTCGCGCCCGAGCGCCTCGACCTCGTCGAGCTCGGCCAGGCGCGCCGTCAGCGTCGCGCGGATGCTGTCGAACGCGCTCGGGCCCAGCGGCAGGCGCAGGGGCGGGTCGGCGAGGTCGGCGACGGCGACGACCACCTGCGCCGCCCGCTCCGGGTCGCCGGGCTGCGTGCCGTGCAGCGTCGCGAACTTCGCCCGCGACTCGTCGAGCACCTCCGCGTACGCCGCCATCGGCTCGGCACGGGCGGGCGAGCGGCCGGCGAAGTCGGTGCGGAACGGGCCGGGCTCGATCATCGTCACCTTGATGCCCAGCGGCGCCACCTCCGCCGCGAGCCCTTCGGACATGCCCTCGAGTGCGAACTTGCTCGCCGAGTACGCCGACCCCCCGAGCGCCGAGCGCACCCCTGCCAGCGACGACATCTGGATCACGTGCCCCGACCCCTGCGCCCGCATCACGGGCAGCACGGCACGCGTCACCGCGAACGCGCCGAACACGTTGACCTCGAACTGCGCGCGGATCTGGGCGTCGGTGAACTCCTCGAACGCCCCGCGGCTGCCGTAGCCGGCGTTGTTCACGAGGACGTCGATCCGTCCGAGCTCGGCGACCGCGTCGTCGACCGCGGCGCGCACCGAGTCCTCGTCGGTGACGTCGAGCGCCGCGACGCGCACCCGGTCGGGGGCCTCCGCGGCGAGGTCCGCGACGTCCTCGGTCCGCCGGGCGGTGGCGACGACCCGGTCGCCGCGCGCGACCGCGGCCCGCGCGATCGCCCGCCCGAAGCCGCTGCTCGTCCCCGTGACGAGCCACACCCGCCCGTCCTGCACTCCCTGCGGCGCGGACATCGCCGCCTCCTCCCGCTGCGCTCTCGTGTCCCCGACGACCCGAGTCTCCCCCGCCGTCGTCAGGACCCGCGCACGACCGCCACGGCGCCCAGCACCAGCGCCACGGACAGCAGGTCGGCGGTGGTGACCGCGTGGTTCTGCGACAGCACGAGGAGCTTCGGCCCCTCGACCCGCTTGTCCAGGTTGTTCAGCGGCACCCAGGCCACCGCCGCCGCCGTCATGAGTCCCGCCAGGGTCCACCGCCGCCGTCGCGTCACGGCGCGAGCGTGCCAGCCGGGCAGGATCGGTCGGTGTGGACCAGCGTGGTGACCCGGCGGGGACGGCCGGCGTCGTCGTCACGACGAGCAAGTCGCCCTCGGACGCGCTGCGCGCCGAGGCGCACCGGCTCGCCGCGACGTGGGGACTGCCCGTCGTCGAGCGGCACCGCGGCTCGGTGGCCACGGCCCGAGGCGGCGCGGCGACCGCGCTGGTGTGCACGAGCGAGGGCCTGGTCGCGGAGTCGGCGTCCGGGCGGCTGGCGTTCCACCAGGGCACGGCGGCCAAGCGTCTGCGGACCCTGCGCCACGGCGGCACCGACCCGCTCCTGCGCGCCGGCGAGCTCCGCCCCGGCGACCGGGTGCTCGACACCACCCTCGGCCTCGGCCGCGACGCCCTCGTCGCCGCCTGGGCGCTGGGCCCCACGGGCGAGGTGCTCGGCGTCGAGGCCGACCTCGTGCTGGCGATCCTCGCCGCCGAGGGCTTCGCCGGCGCCGTCCCGCGCCCAGGGTCGGCCCCGGTGCGCGTGCGCCACGGCGACTCGCGCGAGGTGCTGACGGCGATGGCGGCGGCGGGCGAGCAGGTCGACGTGGTCCTGCTCGACCCGATGTTCGCCGACCCCCGGGCCTCCGACCACGGCTTCGCCCTCGCCCGCGACCACACCGTGCCCACGCCGCTGACCCCCGAGTGGGTCGCGCTCGCGCGGGCGGTGGCCCGGCGCCGGGTCGTCGTCACCGCCGAGCGTGCCCGCCCGTGGTTCGCCGAGGCGGGCCTGGAACGTCTCGAGGGCACCCGCTCGGGCCGCTGGTTCCGCGCCCGCCCGAGCTGACCGCATCAACGCCGCGTCAGCGCCTCGGTGTCGGCGAGGGCGGCGACCAGCGGGCGTCGTCCCGCCGGGTGGGCGGGGCCGGCGGGGGCGGCGCCTGCGCGGGCCCCCCGAACGGCGTCGACTGCCAGCGGTCGTCGGCCGCCGGCCGCCGCTCGGGACGCGACTCCGGGGCCCGCCACGACGGCCAGGCGATCACCACGGCCATGGCGAGCATGACCAGGGACAACAGGTCGGCCGTCGTCACCCCGTGCCGGCGGGAGAGCTCCAGCAGGACCTCACCCTCGACCGGCTTGTTGATCCGGACCCAAATCACCGCGCCGACCACGAGCAGCCCCGCGAGGAGCAGACGCCGCGTCGAGAACACCATGACCGATAGACGTGCGCGGGCCACGGATCGTTCCCCGGGTGTTCACCGCGCCACTCGTCAGTGCTCCAGCACCAGCCGCAGCAGCAGCACGACCAGCCCCAGCACGCCGGCGCCGACCGCGCCCCGCAGCGCCCCGGTCCACCGCCGCCCCGCGCGCCATCCCGCGATGCCGCCGATGGCGACGAGGAAGGCGAGCCCCAGCCAGATGACGGCGTCGATCGCGGTGACGGGGTCGTAGAGCCCGCTGACCCCACCGACCACGACGACGAGCAGCGGGAGCACGCCGAGGAGCAGGAACTGCGCCGAGTGCCGGCGGACCTGCCGCAGCTCCGCCCGCGTCGGCGGCGGCAGGTCGTGGCGCGCCCGACGGGCGAGCGACGTGGCGAACGCGTGCGCGGCGAAGGCCGCGATCAGCGGCCCGAGGACGACCTGCCCGGCCACGACGAAGTCCTCGATGCCTCGGTCGAGCGCCACCACCAGCACCGTCATCAGCACGACCGTGCCCTCGACGCCGATCTCGACGTCGAGCCGCAGCGGGCCCCACCGGACGACGGGCGTGTCGTTCACGGGGCGCATCCTCCCGGTGCGCCGCCGACCGGAGGCGTCAGGTCACCGACCGGGTGATCAGGGGTCCATCGCCAGGACGTCGCGGAGGCCGCGGTCGATGAACGCCGTGTCCTCGGGACACAGCCCGCCGCCCGCGAAGTGGCCCCACACGCCCGGGATCACCCGCACCTCCCCGCGCGGGATGTGCTGGGCGGCCCACTGCTCGTCCTCCGGCGGGAAGTACAGGTCCTTCTCCGCGGGCATCGAGAGCAGCGGGCAGCGGATCGAGCTCAGCGCCGCCACGGTGTCGCCGCCGAAGCCGGGCGTCTGCCCGACGTCGCCGTGGAACCATGTCCAGGCCATCGCGAGCAGGTTGTTCGGGTCGCGCTCGTCGAGCCAGAAGCCCTCCCAGAACCCGACGAGGAAGTCCTCGAGCGACGAGTAGCCGAGACGTCGCCACTCCTCCTGCCAGTAGAAGGCCTGCGAGAACCCCCACCCCGCGTAGACGCGGGCGAAGGCCCGGACGCCCTTCTCGGGCAGCTCCCGGTACCAGCCCTCGGCGAAGGCGGCGTCGGCGCGCAGCGCGGCGGTGATCGACTCGAGGAAGACGCGGTTGTGCGGGCTGGTGACGCTCGACCCGCAGAACGGCGCCGCCCGCTGGACCATCTCGGGGTGGCTGACCGCCCACTGGTAGGTCTGCCCCGCCCCCATCGACCAGCCCGTCACGAGCTGCAGGGTCTCGATGCCGAAGTGCTCGGTGACCAGCTTGTGCTGGCATTCGACCTGGTCGTAGAAGGAGACGTGGGGGAACCGCGCGCGGTCGTAGGGCGGCGGGGTGTTGCTCGGCGACGACGAGAGCCCGTTGCCGAGCATGTTGGGCACGATGATGAACAGCTCGTCGGGGTCGAGCGCCTTGTCGGTGCCGATGAGCCACTCGTTGTCGGTGTGCCGGCCCGAGTACCAGGTCGGGTAGACGACGGCGTTGCTCTTGTCGCCGTTCAGCGTGCCGTAGGTCTGGAAGGCGAGCTTCGCGTCGCGCAGCGTCAGCCCGTCCTGGAGGACGACGTCGCCGAGCTCGAAGATCTGGTGGTCGGTGGGGATCGGCATGGACGCTCCCGTCGTCGCCGGGTCAGATCGTTTCCTCGGAAACTAGTCCGGCCGTGGCGCGCGTCAAGACCCGCAGAGGGCCTCGGTCGCGGTCCGCGCGATCCACGCCTCCCAGCGCGCGGGGCTCCAGCCGCAGAGATCGACGAGCCGGTGCGCGGTCTCGGGAGCGAGGAGCGTCCACAGCACGTCGCGGGCCTCGGCGACGGTGACGCCCTCGCGCAGCCCGAAACGCTCGGCGAGCCAGCCCGCGACGACCCCGGTGCCGGTACGGCGTTCCGCCTCGATGGTCTCGACGAACGCCCGGACCTGCGGATCCAGCTGCGGCGCGTCGAGGTACACGGTGACGAGCAGCGGCCCGGCACGCTCGAGCATGAGTCGCCCGACCTGCGCGTAGATCGCCAGCGCCGTCGCCGCGTCCGGCGCCGAGCGCATCGCGACGGCGTGCGGGCGCTGGGTCATCGCCACCGGGATGTCGTCGCCCGCCAGTGCCACGTCGTAGACGGCCTTGAGGACCTCGGCCTTGCCACCGACGACGTTGTAGACGGTCTGCGTGCTCACACCGGCGCGGTGGGCGATTGCGTCGACGGTCGCCCCCGCGTAGCCGCGGCGCACGAACAGGTCGCGCGCCGCGTCGAGGACACGACGGCGGGTCTCGCGGACCTGCTCGGCGCGCGGCGCGTGGGCCGGGGGCGACGGACGCCCCCGGCCAGGGACTTCGGTCACCACAGCAGTCTGCGCTGCTCAGGCGCCTGCGGACAGGAATTCCGCGGGCGGCGCGGGGGTCGGCAGCGCCCCGCACTGCCACAGCGCACCGAGCTCGTCGCGGACACCCCAGTGCTCGGCGAGCCGCCCGTCGCGCACGACGTAGAGGTGCATCGTCTCCATCGCGAACGGCCGGCCCGTCGGCGGGAAGCCGAGGTGGTCCGACGTCGAGACGCCGTGCACGATCGCCCGCGCGGCGACCCGGTCGCCCTGCGCGACCACCTGGCGGATCTCGTAGCGGATGCGCAGCACGTCCTTGAGCCACCGCATGGTGGTGACGTAGGCCTCGCGTCCCCGCGGCATCCAGGGCGGGGCGCCGTGGTCGACGAAGTCCTCGGTCACGAGGTCACCGATGCGCTCGATCTCGCCGGCCTCGAAGTGCGCGATCACCTGCCGGGCGAGGGCCTCGGCGGTGGTCATGGTCTGTGTGTTCGTCATGGAACGAGGTTCGACCGAATCCGGGCGGCACCGCCACGATCATGGAGCAACCGGGGTCGCCGTTCCACCGGGCCGGGGACGCCGGCCGGTCCTAGGGTCCCGGCGTGACGCTGTGGCACGCGGTGCTCATCGCCGTCGCCGGCGTGTGGGCGGGGACCATCAACACGGTGGTCGGGTCGGGCACGCTCGTCACGTTCCCCGTGCTCGTGGCGCTGGGCTACCCGCCGGTGACGGCGACGACGTCGAACGCGATCGGCCTGGTCCCGGGCTCGATCACGGGCGCGTGGGGCTACCGCCACGAGATCACCGGCGCCCGCCGCCAGCTCGTGGCGTGGTCGGTGTGCTCGGCGCTCGGGGCGATCGGCGGCACGGCGCTGCTGCTCTCGCTGCCCGAGGACGCCTTCGAGACGATCGTGCCGTTCCTCGTCGGGATCGCGCTGGTGCTCGTGGTGGTCCAGCCGGTGCTGACCCGCCGGCTCGCACGGACCCCGGCCGCCTCCCGCCGCACCTGGCCGCTCTACCCGCTGATCTTCCTCGTCGGCGTCTACGGCGGGTACTTCACCGCCGCGCAGGGGATCCTGCTGGTCGGCGTCATGGGCCTGCTGCTCACCGAGCCCCTCCAGCGGCTCAACGGCTACAAGAACGTCCTCGCGGCCGTGGTCAACGTCGTCGCGGGCGCCGTCTACGCCGTCGTGGCCCCGATCAGCTGGCCGGTCGTCGCGATCCTGGCCGTGAGCTCGACGATCGGCGGGCTGCTCGGGGCGAGGGTCGGCCGGCGCCTGTCCCCCACGGTCCTGCGCGCGGTGATCGTGGTCGTGGGGCTCGTGGCGATCGTGCGGCTGGTGACGGAGTGACGGTCCCGTCGACGACGACGCCGAGGAGCCCTGTCGGCGACACCGTGGGCCACGGGGCCGCTGCCCCCGGGGGCGCGCACGACCCGTGTCCTCGGGACACGGGTCGACGACGTCGACGACGCGGTCGGTCCGTGCTCCGGCAGTGCTCCGACCGCGCGGGCACGACCGTGCGGGCGTGGGAGGCCGGCACCGGGAGCCTCGTCCTGCTCCGCGGGCCGGGGCTCGCCGGAGTCGAGGACGGCCGGCCGCTGCACGCCGTCGACGGCCCGCGCGAGGGACGCCGGACGTCGGTGACGTTCCGCGCCACCGGCACGCGGGATCTGTCCGTGTGACGCATCGACCACGAAGATGGGCCGTGAGGAGGTGCCGTGCCCGCCGAGCCCGAGGTGATCGGTCGCGCCGACGAGCGCGCCGAGCTCGCCGCCGCCGTCGACCCGCGGCGCCGCGACGGCACCGTGACGGTCCTCGCCGGCGAGCCGGGCAGCGGGAAGTCGACGCTGCTCGACGAGGTCGCGGCCGCGTCGACGCGCCGGGTGCTGCGCACGGCCGGGGTCGAGGGCGACGCCGTGCTCCCGTTCGCGGCGGCCGCCGACCTGCTGCTCCCGCTGATGAAGCACGCCGACGGCCTGCCCGACGTGCAGCGGGAGGCGCTCGAGGTCGCGCTGGCGCTGCGCGCCGGCGTCGTCGGGAGCCCGCTCGCGGTGTGCGCGGCCGCGCTGGCGACGCTCGCCGCCGCGGCCGACGACGAGCCGCTGCTGCTCGTCGTCGACGACTTCCCCTGGATCGACGCGCCGTCCCAGCAGGTCCTGCTGTTCGTCGCCCGGCGCCTCGCCCCGGAACGGATCGCGCTGGTGCTGTCGGTGCGCTCCGAGGTGCCCGTCGACCCCGCGGTGTGGCGGCTGCCGACGATCGAGCTCCCCCCGCTGACGCCCGACGAGAGCCGGGAGCTCGTGGCGGCGCTGCCGGTGCGGGCGTCGCCGCGGGTCGTGGAGACGATCGTGGAGCGGTGCGCGGGCAACCCGCTCGCCGTCGTCGAGATCGCGCGGGCCGCCGGCCCCGAGCTCCTCGTCCCCGGCGACGCGGCGACGCCGGCGCTGCCGCCCGGCTCGGCGCTCGAGCGCACCTGGTCGGCCGCGATCGACGCGCTCCCCACCGCGAGCAGGACCGCGCTCGCGGTGCTCGCCCTCGGCCGGACCACGTCCCGCGAGCAGCTCGACCCCGTCTTCGCCGACCTCGGGATCGCCGACGACGACCTGCTCCCCGCGGAACGCCGGCGGCTCGTGACGCGTGACGGCGACGAGGCGTGCCTGCGCCACGGCCTGCTCCGGCCCCTGGTCGCGGCCCGGACCTCGCGGACGCTCCGCCGCCGTGTGCTCGACGGCCTCGCCCGCCACGCCCCGCCCGACCTCGCGGTCTGGTACCTCGCCGAGGCCACCGAACCGCCGGACGACGACCTCGCGACCCGTCTCGTCGAGGCCGCGCACACCGCCCGCCAGCGCGCGGGTCTCCTGGCCGCCGCACGGACCTGGGCGCGCGCCGCGGACTTCACCGCCGACCCGACGCGGCGCGCCGAGCGCCTGCTCGCCGCGGCCACCGACTCGTCGCTGTCGGGGGGCGCGGAGCAGGCGGTCCGCTGGTGCGAGGAAGCGCTCGCCCTCCGCGACGACGTCGGGTTCGCCGCCGAGGTCGAGGTCGTCCGCTCCCGCTCGCTGACCTGGCTCGACCCGACGCGCGCGGTGGACCTCGCTCTCCGGACCGCCGAGGCCGTGCAGCCCCTCGACACGCGGGCGGCGATGCGCCTCCACGGCGAGGCGATCATGCCGCTGACGATGCTGGCGCGGCTGCGCGAGGCGGAGTCGGTCGCCGACCGCGCGCGGGCCCTGCCCGTCGACGCCGACTTCGTGACGCTCACCGAGATCTGCCACACCTACACGCTGCGGGGACGGTGGGACGAGGCGAACGCCCTGCTCGATGACTTCCTCCGCCGCGCCGACGACGCCGACCCGCTGTGGGACGCGGCGGCGCTGGCCGGCGGGGCGCAGGCCGCCGTGTACCTCGAGCGGCCCGAGGACGGGCGCCGTCTCGTCAGCCCCGTGGCGACCACCGCGCGGCGGGCCGGGGCTCCGCTGCTCCTGGCCTACGCCCTCGGGGTGCGCGGCGAGATCGACTGGTGGGCCGGGCGCTGGCCCGCCGCGTACGCCGACGTCACGGAGGCCGTGGCGTGGGCCGACGAGCTCGGCCAGCGCCACAGCAAGGCCTTCGGTCTGACGCTCCTCGCCCGCCTCGAGGCCGCCCGCGGCGACGTCGGGACGAGCCGCGAGCACGCCGAGGAGGGGCTGCGCATCGCCGGTTCCCTCGGCGTCGCCAGCCTCCACGGCTACGCCGCCGCCGCCCTCGGTGCCGCGGCCCTCGCCGTCGCCGACGTCCCGACCGCCATGGCCCACCTCACCCGGGCCCGCACCCTCGTCGAGCGCCAGGGGTCCGTCTGCGACGTCGCCATCCCGTTCGCCGGCGACCTCGTCGACGCCACCGCCCGCAGCGGCGACCGCGCGGCCGCCGAGGACGCCGTGGCCTGGGTCGCCGCGAACGCGCAGCGCACCGGGTCGGCGTACGCCGAGGCGATGGCGGCCCGCGGGCGCGGCCTGCTCGCCGACGACCGCGAGCAGGCCGAGCACTGGTTCGCCGCCGCGCACCGCGCCCACGCCCGCCTGGTCGCCCCCTACGAGCGCGCCCGGACGTTGCTCGCCCACGCCGAGGTCCGCCGGCGCTGGCGGCGTCCCGGCGCGGCCCGCCCGTTGCTGCTCGAGGCGGAGGGCGCGCTGGCCGCGCTGGGCGCCCGCCCGTGGGTCGAGCGTGCCCGGACGGAGCTCGCCGCGACCGGGCACCGCGGCGCGGTGCCCGAGGCGGCGGAGGAGAACAGGCTCGAGTCGCTCACCCCGCAGGAGTTCCAGGTCGCGCGCGCCGTCGCCGAAGGGCTCTCCAACGTCGAGACCTCGTCGGCGCTGTTCGTCTCGCGCAAGACCGTCGAGGCCCACCTGACGCGGATCTATCGCAAGCTCGGCGTGCGCTCGCGGACCGAGCTCGCCGCGGAGTTCACGCGGCGTCGCGACGCAGGCGAGGGACCTCCCTAGTACCGCGCTCAACCATCACTCGACAGAGTGATGAGCGAACACGGAAGGTACTCGGGTCGGAGGAGGTGGAGACGGTGATCGGCACCGAACGGCCGCAGTTCACCGGGTTCCACCACTACTCCCCGGCGATCACGGACGTCGACACCAGCGCGGCCTGGTACGAGCGGGTGCTGGGTCTGACCCGGACCACGGCGCCGTGCCCGGAGGACGAGGGCACGGAGACGGTCGTGCTGTCCGACCCCGACTCCGGGGTCGCGATCCAGCTGAAGGCCCCGGCCCTCGGCCGGCGTCACAGCCACACCGGCTTCTCGGTGGCGAGCCGTTCGCAGCTCGACACGTGGGCGACGTGGCTCGACGGCCTCGGGATCGCGCACGGCGGCGTCGTCGACGTCGGCGAGCCGGAGCCGTACGCCTACCTCGTGTTCCGGGATCCGGACGACGTCCCCTTGGTGCTGGTGCACGTGGGGGTGTGAGTCCAGCACGGCCGCGGAGCGCGGTGCACACGTCGGAGAGGCGCCGGGGGGCGCGGGACGGCGTGGCGCGGGGACGACGTCGGGGGGCGTCGGCACCGGCTCCGCGTTCCCGGCTCCGGCGGCTCGGGGGGAGCCGCCGGAGCCGGGCGTGCTCACCCCTCGGTCGGCGCCTGCCCGCGCGACCGCCGGTGAGCGGCTTCCTCCGCCTCGTCGTGCGCGCCGTCCCGCGGAGCGGGCACCGCGGGACCCTCCGACTCGCCCGGCCAGCCGTGGGCGCGCGAGGACCCGACCTCGGCGGCCTCGACGTTCGCCAGGACCCGCGCCACGACGAGCGCGACGACCGCGCCGACGACGAACCACAGCACGACCGCGCCCAGTACCCACCACAGCGTCGACGTCGCCACGGTCGCCCCCACGGCCGTCAGGGGTCGCCACGCGACCCCTCCCCCGCCCGTCACCCCCCGTGACGAGTCGAGGACCCATGATGGGGCCTCCGCGCCTCGATCAGGGCAGCGGTGCTATCACGAAGCGGTGACACCGGCGCCGGCACCGCGGCTCCTGCTGCTCCCCTCGATGGCCTACCGTGACGCCGGTGATCGAGCGGGTCCCCGCGTGAGGACGAGTCGCCGCGGCTTCCTGGTCGCGAGCGCGCTGGCGGCGGTCGCCCTGGGTGCCTGCAGCACCCCGGACGCGGTAGCCGCCCGTCCCGAGGGTCTCCTCGACCCCCAGCGCCGCCGGGTCGCCGACGCCGTCATCAGCACGTTCGAGAACTCGACGGTCGACCTCCCCTACGCGCAGGCCCAGCGTCTCGGCGACGGCCGGGGCATCACGGCGGGCCGCGCCGGGTTCACCAGCGGCACCCGCGACCTGCTGCTCGTGGTGCGGCGGTACGAGGCGAGCGCCGGCGGGGCGACGCCGCTGACCCGGTTCGTGCGGCCGCTGGAGCGGATCGACGCCGCGGGAGGCGGGTCGAGCACGCGCGGGCTCGACGGCTTCGAGGACGTGTGGCGCACGACGTCGCAGACCGACCCGCGGCTGGACCAGGCCCAGGACGCCGTCTACGACGAGCTGTACTTCCGTCCCGCGATGGACCTCGCGCGGGGCGCGGGGCAGGTCACGGGGCTGGGCCAGCTCGTCGTGCTCGACACCGCCGTCCAGCACGGGCGGGGCGGCCCCGACGGGCTGCAGGCGCTGATCACCGAGACCGGCGCCCAGCCCGACCCCACCACCTGGCTCGGCCGCTTCCTCCAGGTCCGCCGCGCCCACCTGCAGGACCCGGCGAACGAGGAGACGACCGAGGTGTGGCGGGAATCCATCCCGCGCGTCGACACCCTCGAGACCCTGCTGCGCAAGCGGCGCTTCGAGCTGGACACGCCCCTGACGTGGGACTTCGCGGGCGACCGGTTCAGCCTCGCCTGAGACTCACGCGACGCGGTCCGCCAGGGTCCGCAGGCCGTCGGGCGCCGGGTCGCCCCCCGCGGCGGTCGCACGGACCTCGACCACGAGGGTCCCCCGGGCCGCCACGAGCGTGCGGGCGTCCGACCCGTCGAGCGCCTCGGCCCGCTCCTGCGCCGCCGCGCTGCTCGCGGTCGACGTGATCGTCGCGGTCAACAGGGTCGTCGACCCGCCGGTGACGGTGCAGGTCACGGAGGTCCCCGAGCCGCTCGAGGCGACGTCCAGCCCTTCGGCGGGGACGCCGATCGCCCGTGCCACGGCCGTCGGGTCGAAGGCGCGTGCGCAGAGCCCCGGCGGGACCGCCGCCGGCCGGGGCGTCGTGGTCGTGCTCGTGGTGAGCGGGGTCGTCGTGCTCGTGGTGGGCGGCGTCGTGGTCGTCGATGACGTCGGGCT
Source organism: Actinomycetospora straminea (assembly GCF_028737255.1). Taxonomy (GTDB): domain Bacteria; phylum Actinomycetota; class Actinomycetes; order Mycobacteriales; family Pseudonocardiaceae; genus Actinomycetospora; species Actinomycetospora straminea. Next base: position 201,113 of record NZ_JAQZAN010000001.1, read on the forward strand.
GGCGGGCGAGCTCACCGGCGGCGAGGTGGACGTGGCGCCGGTCGTGGTCGTGCCGGTCGTGGTCGTTCCCGTCGGGGCCGTGCCGCTCGTGCTCGCGCCCGGCGTCGTCGTGCCCGCCGCGCTCGTGCCCGTCGCATCGGGCGTGGTCGTGCCGTTCGCCGAGGGCGAGGTCGCCTCACCCACCGGCGGCGGCACGACCCCCAGCGACGCCTCACCCGGAGGCGCCGGCACGACCGGCGGGGCCGGCACCACGATCGGCGTTGTCCCCACCTCTGGCAGCGCGAGCGGCTCCGGCGCGACGGGCGCGTCGAGGGGCCCCGGCTCCGCGAACCCCTCCGGCGCGACCCCCTCCGGCGCGCCGTCCACCGGGAAGGACGAGGCCGTGTCCCCCGCGAGCGCCAGGTCCGCGGCCCCCGACGGGTCGTCGGGCAGCACGGTGACGCCGCCGTCGTAGAGCGCGGCCCACCGCAAGACCGTGTCGACGTAGCTGTCGGAGTGGTTGTAGCGGAACACCGCGGCGCGCAGCTGGCCCGGATTCGCCAGGTCGAGCCCGCCGGCACACAGGTAGCGGCCCGTCGACACCGTCGCGTCGTGGACGTTGTCCGGGTCCGCGCGGCCGTCGGCATTGCCGTCGGCGCCGTAGGTCGCGAACGTCCCGGGGATGAACTGGGTGGGCCCGACGGCCCGGTCCCACACGTTGTCGCCGTCGAGGAGGCCGTCGTCGGTGTCGACGATCGCGGCGTTGGCGCCGGTGCCGTCGAGCCGCGGCCCGAGGATCGGCGACAGCGTCGTCCCGGTGGCGTCGATGGCGCCGCCGCGCGCGTGGTCGGACTCGACCTTGCCGATCCCCGCCACCAGCGACCACGACAGCCGGCACGACGGCGCGCTCTGCGCCAGCTGCTCGGCGGCGCCGTGGTAGGCGGTCAGCACCTCGCCGGGGATGCCCGGGTGCTCGGGGAAGGCCGGCACACCGACGTCGGGCAGGACGAGCTCGGGTGCGGGCCCGGGCAGGAGGTGGTCGGGGAGCCGGCCGGTGGCGCCGAGCGGGCTGGTGTCGGGCGGCGGCAGGGCCGCGACCGTCGTCGCCGACTCCCGCGATCCGGCGGCGGCGAGCGACGCCAGCAGCACGGCGAGCACCGCCCACGCCGCCACCCGACGTCGACGGACAGCCGCCGTACGGCGCGCCCGGTGCGCACCGCCCCCCGATGACCGATCCACGCGTTCCCCCCGGAACCGCCGACGCGCCGCCGGCTCACGGCGGGAGTCGGCCCGCCGATGCTCGTCGTTACCCGGACGCCCCGCCACCCCACCGACGGGTGGTCCTCACCGCCGGCTCAGCACCACCAGCTGGCGAGGGTGGTCCGCCGGCGCGGTGGTCGGCGGGAGGTGCACATCCAGCCCGCCGACGCGCCGCAGCTTCTGCCACCCCAGCCGGATGCCGCCGGCCGCCGTGACGACCGACCGGATCAGCACCGCGTACATCAGCTGCCGGTACACCACCTGCTGCAGCGGCAGCAGCCACAGCACACCCAGCGGCTCGCGCTCGAGCCGGAAGGCGATCACCGCGGCGGCGAGCTGCACCCCGAGCACCGCCGACCACGCCACCAGCGTCGTCACCGGGTCGAGGAAGAGCAGCCCGTAGACCAGGAAGATGTCCACCAGCGGCGCGAGCAGCGGCAGCAGCACCTGGAACACCGCCAGGTGTCCCAGCCCAGCCCGCCCGAAGCGCCCCGACGCGCCCGACTCGAGCACCGCGCGGCGGTGCTTCCACATCGACTGCATCGTCCCGTAGCTCCAGCGGTAGCGCTGGCGCCAGAGCTGGCCGAGGGTCGCGGGCGCCTCGGTCCACGCCGTGGCGGTCTCCTCGTAGACCACGCGCCAGCCGCTGCGGCAGACCGCCATCGTCAGGTCGGTGTCCTCGGCGAGGGTGTCGTCACTGACCCCGCCGACCTCGAGCAGCACCCGCCGCCGGAACGCCCCGATCGCGCCCGGCACCGTCGGCATGCAGCGCAGGACGTCGTAGACGCGGCGGTCGACGTTGAAGCCCATGACGTACTCGATGTGCTGCCACCGCGCGATCAGGCTGCGCCAGACTCCCCCCTGGGCCTGGTTGGCCACCTTCGCGTTGCCCGCGACCGCGCCCACCGACGGGTCCGCGAACGGCGCCACGAGCCGCCCGACGGTCTCGGGCGCGAAGACGGTGTCGCCGTCGATCATGACGACCAGTTCGTGGCGCGCGTGCGCGATGCCCGTGTTCAGCGCCGCCGGCTTGCCGCCGTTGGCCTGCCGCACCACCCGCACGTTCGGCAGCCGCTCAGCCCGGACCAGCGCCTCGACGATCTCCGCGGTGCCGTCGGTGCTGCCGTCGTCGACGACGATCACCTCGACCCGGTGCGTCGACGCGGCCAGCGAGCGCACCGTCGCGGCGATGTTCTCCTTCTCGTCGTACGCCGGGACGATCACCGACACCGGCGCGGTGACGGGCGGACCCCACGTGAACCCGGGCCGGTGCCGGCGACGGTGGTGCCGGACGGCGACGACGAGCATCAGCACCAGCCGTGCGACGACGAGCACGCCGACCACCACCAGCAGCCACGTCAGGGCGTCGACGACGACCCCGGCGATCGCGACCAGGCCGATGAGCACGCTGCCCAGGAGCTGGTCGACGGTGCCGACCGGCTGGTTGTCCAGCGGCAGCCCCACCGCGGCCTCGGGGACCTCGAAGCGGTAGCCCTGCGCCCGGAGCTCGGGGATGAGGCGGTCGAGGGCGGCCACGGTCTGCGACCGGTCGCCGCCCGCGTCGTGCAGCAGCACGATCCCGCCGGTGCCGTTCGCCGGGATCGAGTTGCGGACGATGGCGTCGACGCCGGGCCGCTCCCAGTCGCGGCTGTCGACGTCGGAGAGCACGGTGACGTAGCCGTCGGCGCCGGCCGCCCGGAACGAGCGCAGGGCGTCGTCGTCCACCGCGTCGGCCGTCGACGAGTAGGGCGGGCGCAGCAGGTAGCTCGACTCCCCCAGCGCCCCGGCCAGCACCAGCTGGGTCTCGGAGAGCTCGCGGTCGATGCGCAGGTCCGAGGCTGCGGACAGGTCGGGGTGGGTGAAGGTGTGAACGCCCACCTCGGAGCCGGCCGCGCGGATGTCGCGCAGCAGGTCGGGGTGCTGGGCGGCCATCGAGCCGACGACGAAGAAGGTCGCGGGCACCTGGTGGCGGCGCAGCACCTCGAGGATCTGCGGGGTCCAGGTCGGGTCGGGGCCGTCGTCGAAGGTCAGCGAGATCGTGCGCGCCGGCATCCGCGCGCTCACCGGGGTGGCGCCGCGGGCGTCGACGACCGGCCCGCCGCCGGTGATCGCCGCCGGCACCTCGTCGTGGGTTCCCGCGCTCGCGTGCCCGCCGGTGGCGTCGACGCCGACCTCCGAGCGGGCGAGCCCGTTGACCACCAGCAGGCAGCCGAACATCAGCAGCGCCACCACGACGAGCAGCACGCCGGCGCGGGGCCGCACCCGGCGCCGACCCGCGTCGGTGACCGGGGCACGGTGCGGGTGGCGCACGGGCGGGAGGTCCCGGGCCCTGGAGGTCGCGGCTCCGTGGGCGGCGGAGCGGTGTCGGGACACGGTCAGGCCCCGATCGCGAGCACGTCGGCGGTGGCCGGGTCGGTCACGGTGGCCCCGGGCGTCGGGGTGGTGGTGCTGCCAGTGCTGCCCGTGTCTCCCGTGCTGCCCGTGCCCCCGGGCGTCGCGGTGCCGCCGGTCGTGCCGCCGGTCGTGCCACCCGTGGCGCCGCCCGACGTGCCCCCGGTCGTGCCACCCGTCGACGTGTCGCCCCCGGTCGTGCCACCGGTGGTCGTGCCGCCCGACGACGACCCGGCCGGGGTGGCCCCGCCCACCGGCGGGGCCGTCTGCGCGACCGGCCAGAGCTGAGCTGCTGGCGCGGGAGCGGCCGCGGGACGCGGCGCGCTCGCCGCGGCCCGCGGCGTCACCTCCCGCAGCGGCACCAGCGCGGCGCGCGCGGGCGCGGACACGGTGCGGTCGGCCGCCTCCCGCTCGCGGTGCTGCGCCGGGCGCGAACCGTGGTCCTGCGCGTCCGCCACCTCGACCACGGTGTCGGTGGCCTCGATCGGCTCGCCGACCGCGTCGTCGACACCCTCGTCCGCGGTGACCGGGCTCGGCGTCAAGGTGGCGCCGGTCGTGTGCAGCTGCCCGGCCGTCGTGCCGATCGTGATCCCGAAGGCCGCGAGGTACGCCGTGGCCGCCGAGGCCCCGAGGTAGCCGATCACCGTCACCCCGCGGCGACGTCGCCCCGTCACGTCCACGAACACCGGACCGCGCGGGCGCTCTCCCTCGCTCATGGCCATCCCCCGAATCACCGCTGAGTCGCCGCGAGACCTCAAGTGGGTCTCGTCGATCACTCATCGTCAGTGCGGCGACGGAGTGCTACGGAGTAGTAGCCACTCGTTCGGGTGATTCGATCATCGAGGGCCGCGGAGCGGTGACGTTCAGGCCCCGAGATTGATGTTCAGGTCGATCCCGAGCAGGACGAGCGGCCACAGGAACATGGCCAGGAGGAAGGACAGCAACGAGGAGAGGTCGGTGATCCCGTAGCCGTTGGACAGGGCCACGACCACACCGATGATCAGGTAGAGGGCGGTCCCCAACGAGATACCGCGACGTTGGCGCATGCCACTCCTCATCTCGACGGCGTCCCCGGCGCACGAGCGCGAGCCCAGGTCGGGACACCTTGGCGCACCGGCCCCGACTCGCCGCGCGCGCCACGCCGAACCCCGGACGCGCGTGTCCGTAGTCCGATCGCGTGACGTCCTCGTGACCCGCTCGTTGTCCGGATCACAGGCGGCCCTCCAGCGGCGCGATCGCGCCGCATCGACGGACAACCGGGCCGGTGGGAAGGCACCTCGTGGCACCGATCGGACCCCTGCGGCGCGGACTCGTCACGCTGGTCGCCGCGGTCGGCCTGACGGCCCTCGGCCTCCCGGCAGCGCTCGCGGACGGCGCTGACGGTCACGGTGGCGGGAACCCCGGCGGCGGCAGTGCCGACGTCGTCGAGTACGTCAACATGGGCGACAGCTACAGCGCCGCCAGCGGCGTCCTGCCGCCCGCGCCCGGCGCGCCACCCCCGTGCCTGCAGTCGGCCCGCAACTGGGGCCACGTCCTCGCCACGCGCTGGGGCATCGACGGCGAGGCCTTCACCGACGTGTCCTGCGGCGCCGCGGAGACCCGGCACTTCACCGAGCCCCAGTACCCCGGCGTCCCGCCGCAGGTCGAGGCGCTGTCCGCGTCGACGGACGTGGTGACGATGACGATCGGCGGCAACGACAGCGGCGTCTTCATCGGCACCATCCAGGCCTGCACGACCGCCGCCGCGCTGACGCTGGGCACCGGCAACCCCTGCGAGGAGCAGAACGGGGACCGGTTCACCGACACGATCGAGGACGTCACCTACCCGTCGCTGGTCGAGGCGCTGGAGACGGTCAAGGCCGCGGCCCCCAACGCGCGGATCGCGATCGCCGGCTACCTGCAGATCCTCCCCGAGGAGGACGGCTGCTACCCGGTCATGCCGGTCGCGCGCGGCGACGTCCCGTACATCAACGACATCCAGGCCACCCTCAACGACGCCGTCCGGCGCGCCGCCGCGGCCACCGACGTGACCTACGTCGACGTCACCGCGGCGTCGCAGGGCCACGACGCGTGCCAGCCGATCGGCACCCGCTGGGTCGAGCCCGCCGTCGGCGGCACCAACCCCGTCGTCGTGCACCCCAACGCCCTCGGCGAGCAGGCCATGGCCGACCGGGCCGCCGAGGAGCTCGACCTGGGCGCCCCGGTCCGGACGCCCGACGCCCCGCTCGCCGTCGGCGGTCCCTGACCTACCCCGGACGGGTCGGGCGCCGGAGCAGCAGGAGGTAGAGCACCGCCACGACGCCGGTGATCACCAGCGCCGGCAGGGTCACCGGCGCGAGGTCGGCGACGGGCGGGCGCGTCACCACCGCGGTGCCGGCGACGGCGACGAGGCTCACCAGGACACCGAGGACCGACCCGCGCCGGGCCCGGACCGCGCCGCTGTCCAGCAGGAACCCGTCCCGCGCCCACCGGCGCAGCAGCACCGCGCCGAGCGCCGTCACCAGCAGGGCGCTCGGCGCGAGCAGAGCGAGGACCAGGACCGCGGGACCGGGTGGGTACGACGAGAACGACGGCATCCGCCCGTAGGCCAGGAGCACCAGCACGAGCGTGACCGCCCCGGCGGCCCCGCTGACCACCGCTACCGCCACCGCGACCCCGCGGATGCGGTCGGACCGGTGCTCGCCGATCCAGTCCCACTCCTCGTCGGTGGCGGGCACGCACCCTCGGCGGCTCGCCTCCACCAACTCGGGTGGGACCAGCACGGGTCCTCCAACGGGCGGCGGCACCCCGGCGGGGACGACGGCGGCGCCGCGCAGTGCCTGGTCGATGACCTCTGCTCCCAATCATCGGCTCGTGGATGTGAGACGGTGTGATCCCTACGTCGATCAAGTACTCCGCCACGCCGTGCCTTGGAGAAGTGCCCTCGCCCTGGAGTAGCCCGACGTTCCTGACCAACCGACCGGGTACTTGCGACAGGACCGACCTTGAGGTGGCTCCTGTCTCGAGCACCGTGGGAGCTCGTTATTACGAGGATCGCCGGCGGCAGCAGCGGAGTCGGGTGTCGCGAAGGCAGGAACCCTAAGCGGACTGGAAGATCGACTGGACAGCAAGAGACGCAGAAGAACAGGTAAGCCCTCACAAGCGAGCCGGAGTTCGCCTCTCCGAGCGACGATCGCCCGGAAAGAATTACTCCCCAAAGGACAACGACATAGTCGGGTCCGGCGAGATAGCAGCGACCTGCGCGACGGATTGGTAGATCAGGACCAAGCTCGGGCCTTCGTTGGAGGTCGTCATCGCCGGCATAATGGTGCTGCAGCGCGCGCGTCCCTGGCGGCCGCCGAGGGCGACGGCACCCGTGTCGGCGATAGCGTGGCCGAGGGCTCGGCCCGCTCGCGGGTTGGCACGAGGCCAGCGGCCCGCTCGGGATCACAGTGCCCGAGCGGCGCCGAGACCGGCCATGCACGTTGAACTGAACCGCCGCGTCGCCGATACCCCGCTGCTGGCGCCCCTCGATGACGTCCACCCGCGGGACTCGTCTTCACTCGGGGTGCTCAGCACTCCTCGCCCGCCTCGGCCTGCCCCACGGGCTCGTCCTGCTGCTCGGCGCCCTCGCCCTGGACTCCGAGGCGCACCCCCATGGGTCCCCGCGCACGCCGAGCTGGCCGACTCGGGCCGGTCGAACGGATCGATCACGCTCGACCTGCTCGACAACGACGCGGTGTGCAGTCTGGTGGACGCGCGTCTCGGCTGCCGGCGGAAGCCCGCGTCCGCCTCGCCGCGATCCTCGGGCGCCGCGCCTACGGCCACCCCTGCACGCCGCCGGCGGCTCGACATCATGGCAGCCCGGAGGCAGGTTTCTCACGACTGGCCCCCGGGCCGGACGGGACGCCGGATGGAGGTTCCCCGGTCCTTCGTCGCCGCCTATCGGTTGGCCTGCGACTGCCTCGACACACCGCCCTCGCCGGGCAAGCCCGACGGAGCAAGGGAGGGTCGAGCCGCTTCACGGGCCTTTCGAGAGCGGTTCTCGACGGTGGCACACTACTCACTGGTTGACCGGGGGGTACGCGGAGCTAGGATGCTGCGCGCCCGAGCTGACCGCCTGTACGAGCACGGGCCACTACGGACTCGGTGCTCGCCGGGGCACTCCGAGTGCATGTCCTAATGAACGACGCATCGCTGACCCCACGAACGACCGGACGGAAGGCGAAAGGCCTCGATGATCCTGCGTGCGTCGGTCGTCTCTGGCGTGCTGGTCGTCGCGGGCACCCTGTTCGGCCTCTTCCGGGATTTGACGATCGCTCGTTACTTTGGGGCCTCCGGCGTTACCGATGCGTTCCTGGTCGCGTGGACAGTCCCAGAGACGGCGCAGCCCCTGCTCGTCCAGGGCGCCATGACGCTCATCATGATCCCGGCGTTCAGCCGCGCGTTGACGACCGAGCGTCCGACCTTGGCCATCCAGGAAGTCGTCGATGCGACGTTCCCTCGCATCCTCGCGGCGCTCATGCTCGTGTCCGGTCTTCTAGTGGTCCTCGCGCCGTGGCTGGTCGACCTGCTCGCGCCGGGACTGCAGTACCCCGATGTGGCGGTGCGGTGCTTCCGCATCGTCGCTGTCACGGTGCTCATCATCGGTGTCGCCGGCTACCTCACCGCAGCATTGCGGGCAAGTCAGGTCTTTGGCGCCCCCGCCGCCGTGAGCCTGGCGTTCAATGCCGGGGTCGTGGCCCTGATGGTCGGCTTCCACGACAGCCTCGGCGTCGAGAGCGCGGCCTACGGTCTCGTGCTCGGGTGCATCTTGATGGTCCTCGTGCAGGTGCCGAACGCGGTATCGCGAGTCCCTCGGCCACGCTCATGGTCACGGTCGACCACGTTGGTCTCGATGGGCACGTTCATCCCCGTCGCTACCTACACGCTCACAAGACAAGCGCAGGTGTTTGTCGAGCGCTTCTTCGGGTCCTACCTTGCGCCAGGGACGCTCTCCCAGCTCAACTACGCGCAGAAGGTCGGCCAGATGCCGACGAACATCACCCTCCTCATTGCCATCGTCACCTTCCCGCTCCTCGCGCGCGCCTCGGCGTCCGGCGACCAGGCGGCAGTCCGGGCCCGCCTGTCCGCCGATGTGCGGCTCATCCTGGGCCTGACCCTCCTGGGCGCGCTCTTCCTCCTCGTCGTGGCCCCAGAAGTTGTCCAGGCCCTTCTCCAGCGAGGGGAGTTCACTGCGCAGGACACGGCGGCGACGGCAGCCATCCTGCGCTTGTACGTCCTGGGGTTGGCCGGTCAGGTCCTAGTCGACATCTTCTCGCGAGCGTTCTTCAGCCGCTCCGGCCCTACCTGGTACCCAGCACTCGCGATGACAGTCGGATTGGTGGCCACCGCAATCTTGTCCGGTGTGGCGGTCCTGGTCAGCTCGGCTCCCCTCATCGCCGCCGCGAACGCGGTCGGCATCTCCGTTTGCGCGATCCTGCTCCTGCGCGGCGCAGGCCTGCAGGCGCGGGAGCGTCCACTGGCCCGCGTCGCCCGCTTCACCGGTCAGGCCGGTCCACCGCTCGGCGTGGCGGCCGCGGCGGCCGTGCTGTCGGTGGCCTGGTCCGCGACCCTCCACCCGGCCGTGCGCGCCGTGGTCGTCGGGACGGCCATGCTGTTCGCCTTCACCGCCGTCGTCCTGGTCCAATGGCGTTTCTCGCCGATCGGCTCCATCCTTCCGCGCTCTCGACGCGGTCAGGAATCACACTTGTCCATCAATACCGGGCCCTGATCGTCGCCGGCTCTCGAAGGAACGGGTGTCATCATTACTGCTCCTCAACTCGGGCTGGACCTCGACACCACCACACCAGTCGTGGTGTTGAAGCTCGACCACAACGTCATGCACCACGGCGGCCTCGGCGTCATCCGCACCCTGGGGCGCCACGGCGTGCCGGTCTATAGCGTCCACGAACACCGGTGGGCACCCGCGGCGCGTTCGAGGTTCATCAATGGCCGGATTCTCTGGAACCCGAGCGCGGATCACGTTGGTGAGCTGCTCGCGGGGCTCGAGCGGCTGTCGGACATCATCGGTCGTGAGGCGGTCCTGCTGCCGACGGACGACGCGGGCGCCGTCTTCCTCGCCGAGCACGGCGATGCGCTACGGCAGCGCTTCCGCTTCCCGGCACCTCCTCGGAGCCTGCCCCGGAGCTTGGCGGACAAGCACTCCCTTCTCGGTCTCTGTGCCGCGCACAACGTTCCGGCGCCGCGTTCGGTCACCGCGATGACCACCCGGGAGGTGGCGGACTTCGTGGACCTCGTGGGGTTCCCGTTGTTGGTGAAGAAGGTAAAGCCTTGGGTCGTGAACGGGTCGGGACCCGCCCTGAGTGCTTCCGTCGCCCGCTCTCGTCCGGAGCTCGATGACCTCCTCGCCGACGTCGTGGGCGAGGGTGAGATCCTCCTCCAGGAATACATCCCGCACGCTCCGGAGCACGACTGGGGCGTGGCGGCCTACTTCGACGAGTCCTCGCGTGGAGTACCGGTGTTCACCGGGATCAAGGAGAGGTCGTACCCCAGTGATGCGGGCCAGACCACGCTGGGGAGGGCGCGCAGCAACCCTGATCTTGTGGACCTCGTCCGGCGATTCCTCTCGGCCGTCGGCTACCGCGGCATCGTGGACATGGACTTCCGCGAGGACCCGCGCGACGGCCAGTACAAGCTCCTCGACGTCAACCCCCGGATCGGCGCTCAGTTCCGGCTCGGCCGCGACGCCGCCGGTCTAGACGTCGCGCTTGCGCTCCACCTGGACCTCACCGGACGGAAGGTCGTCGAGCGCCCGCAGGACGTCGACCGTAGGCTGCTCGTCGAGAGCTATGATCTGGTGCCCGCGGTCAAGGGCTTCCGCGCTCGGAGCCTGAGCTATGGAGACTGGTGGCATTCGGTCAGGCAACGTGGAGAATTGGCGTGGTTCGCCGCCGACGACCTCGCCCCATTCGGCCTTATGTGTCTGCGAATGGTGAGGCGCGTGGCGCGGTCCCGCCACCCACGCAGACCTGTCTCTGCGCAGGCTTCGCAGCTCGTGTTCGAGAGCGGCCGGAGGTCGGACCGGCACGCGGGTGTAGGGTGATGCCGCGCCTGCAGTTTGCGTTCATCGCCGCAATGGTCATCATGGTCATCCTCTCGACCGGGTGTGCATACGCCGACCCCGGCGCGGAAGCGCGTGTGCCCTTCGGTGCCTTCCTCGGCTCGGATGCGGAGGGAGTCGAGGCGTTCGACGGCTACGACCGCTGGTTGGGAGAGGACGCTGAACAACCGACGGTCGGTCACACCTACTTGCCGGGCCACCAGTGGTCCGACATAGAGGACCCGGAGCTGTACGTCGGCCCCTGGGCGACGTGGGCTCGCCAGGAGGCCTCGCGGCAGCTGGTGGTCAACGTTCCCCTCCTCGTCCCGAACGAGCCTCCGCTAGAGGCCGGCGAGGTCGAGGACCTCCTCGAGCGGGGCGTACAGGGGGAGTTCGACCAGAGCTTCACTCGATTGGGGGAGAGGCTGGTCGATCTCGGTGCGGAGCGCGCCATCCTGGTGCTCGGCTGGGAGATGAACGGATCGACCTATACGCACAGGTGCTCGCCCGAGCCAGAAGCGTGGAAGAAGTACTGGCGATCGGTCGTTGCCGCCCTGCGGTCCGTGCCCGGGCAGGAGTTCCGCTTCGACTACACGGCGAGCCGTGGTACGGACTCGATCTCGTGGACGCGGTGCTATCCCGGTGATGATGTCGTCGACATCATCGGCATGGACTCGTACGACCAGGAACCGGGATCGTCGTTCACCGACTACAGGGATCAGCCGGACGGGTTGGCCGACCACGCAGCTTTCGCTCGTGAACGCGGGAAGCCGGTCTCCTTCCCGGAGTGGGGACTCTCCGAGGAGCACGGCGACAGGCCCGAGTTCGTGCGCGCGATGCTCGAGTGGATGGAAGACCAGCCGACGGTCTACCAAACCATCACGGACTATTGTCCGCACGGTGTCTACCAGTGCGATGCGCACCCTGATTCAGCTGCCACGTACCTCGAACACTATCGCTAGCGGTGAGCATCGAGCCCCATATCAAGGCGCGGCCAGTCACCGTCGTCGATCCCGACGGGGTTGAGGCGTCGGTGTCCCCGGGCCGAGCGGCGGCTTCCGGGCCTCCGCCGTTACCGGGATGTCCCGGACCGTCGTCTCGTCGGCCGCGTGCGACCGCTGACGTGCTTCGACGTGAAACGTGGACGCCGCCTCGGCGCGTTGATCGTGCTGATGGTCGGCACGGCCGTCGCTGACCGCGCCGGCGGGGTCACCGGCGGGCTCGTCGGCCGTTCGCCGCCTGGTCGATCCACTCGTTAGCGTGCGCAGAGCGGCCGGTAGGGGGTACCTGTCTGCGCCTGCGGCCAGCGCGAGGATGCCCAGCAACAACCCCGCCGCGGCGCCCACGGCGACGCAGGCCACCACTCCGGCCGAGGCCGGATCGGTCGGCGCCGAGGCTCGGCCGAAGATGGACAGCCGAACGCCGGTATCAGCGATCTTCGAGTTCCCAAAGTCCACGAACGCCCCGGCCACGGCATTCGCCTCCCGCGCCGACTGCCCCGCGTCACGCGCCGTGCTGATGATCTCGATCAACGGGGCGTCGGGCGATGTCGCAGCCGTTACGCGACGCTGGAGATCGGCGGCGGAGCTTCCGGATGCCCGCGACGCAACGTCGATCACCTGCGGGTCCGTGGCAATCCTGCCGTAGGCCTGTGTGAATCCGGTGGCCAGCTCCGTGTTCTGGGCGAGGATCGGCGTGACGGCCACATAACTCGACGCCTGGAAGAGTCGAGGTACGGAGGCGTAGTAAACAGCCCCGGCCGCCGCTCCGATGATGAACATGATCAGGGCGATGCTGACTCGACCGAGCAGGCTGGCCCTGCCGACACGGGCTTCTCCGGCGGGCGACATCCTCACCTGCTCCATTCTTCGTCGGGGGAGTATAGGCGCTCGATCTCGCTCACGATACGCTGGATCTCGCACACGTCGACGATCGGCCAGGGAGCGCGGGCTGGGGCGGCGAGGAATTTACGAATCGCGAGGACGCCGTCGACGGCCTCGACGAAGCATTCGACACTGTGCTCTGTCTTGCGTGCACACGGTCCGAAGGCATCGGCTCTCTCCTCGAGGGCCGGGCATGGGGCGTAGACGACCGGGAGGCCGAAGGCGAGTAGTTCAATGATCGCGAGCCCGTAGGTCTCCTCGGGGCTCGGTGACGCCAGGATGTCGGCGGCAGGGAGCAGCCCCGGCACGTCGGAGACCTCGCCGGTGAAGTGCACCCTGTCGGCGATCCCGAACTCTCGCGCCGCACGGCGGAGCTCACCCTCGGCGGAACCGGAGCCGATCAACAGGGCCTCAGTGGTCGGGCGTTTCGCGATCGCCTCGAGCAGGACATCGAATCGCTGTCCCGACACGAGACGCCCGCACCCGGCGACGAGGGGAGTGGTGAACAGGAGGGTGTGGGCGCCGTCGTACCGAACTGATCGGATCAGCCTCACGTGGCACACCCGAGCGCGTGGAGATCGTGGTTCGACCGCATCGCGATGTCGATGACGGGGGTCCCGCGTGCGGCGATGGCTTTGGCGACTGGTCCCGCGTTGATCAGCATCGCGGCCTCGCACAGCACGTGTGTGTGCGCACAGCAACCGGAGTTCCTGCTCGGCGTCTACTGCCGCGAAGCCCGTGATCACGCGGATGACCTTCGCCAGGTCGTCCCCCTCGCGCGCCAGTACTCGAAGTGCAGGCGCTTGCCGAGCAACCGCAGCGGCCCGTCCACGTCGCCGATGTATGTCCTTGGTACGGCGAAGGTTCCATTGGCGCCCGGTTGATGCTTTACAGCACTGGCGTGCTGGTAACCCGCCGCCCGCACCGCGTTGACCTCACGGCTCGTGACGTCGCCGTAGGGGTAGGCGAACCCGGTCACCCTGGACCGGATCACGTCCTCGAGGATTGCGCGGCTCTCCGTCACTTCGCGATGCACCTCGTCTGGCTCGAGCGCGGGCAGGTGCGCGTGCGAGAGGGTGTGCGAGCCGACCTCCATCCCGCTCAGCTCCACCGCCCGCGCTTGGTCCGCGTTCATGATCCTTTTGCGCGGGGCGTCCCGATCCCACTCATTGCTCAGAGCGAGCCGTCCTGCGACGACGTACACCGTGGCGGTGAACCCGAACCGCTGGAGGATCGGCACGGCGTTCGTGACGAAGTCGCTGTATCCGTCGTCGAAGGTCAACCCAACTAGTCGTGCGCGAGAGCGGGACGACAACAGGTCCCGCATGCTCACGCCGCGCAGCCCGGCTCGCGCGAGAGCGCGCATCTGCTCTTCGAACCGGCCGGGGTTCACCGTGATCTTGTGCGGATCGCTGACGTACTCGTCCACCGAGTGGTACATCCACACCCACGGTGCTCGCGGCGCAGACCTCGGGCATTGCTTCATCGAGTCGCCCTCCACCGGGGTTCGGCCTGACGGTGCCCTGCTTGATCGACGCTCTTGGTCCCGAAGGAGTGCTTGACGGTGAGGCCGACGACGACGGCGATGACGGCGCTGTTCGGTCCTCCGATGTCCCCGTACACGAACGTGACGAGTACGAAGACCGACATACCAAAGGTTACCGACTGCATGATCGATGGCCGAACGAGCGTTCCCCGGATCCTGCGCCACAGCAGGACGATCGGTGGACCGACCAGGAGGGCGCCCACGGCGAGGGCGCCGATCACGCCCTGCTCAGCGAGGACGAGCAAGTACATGTTGTGGGGACTGAGCAGCTGCTGACGATGGAAGCCCTGCCCCACCTGCTCCGTGTCGCTCGACGACGACAAGCTCAACGGGGCCTCGGTGTCCCGATACTCAGGGAAGCTCCGTATCCCCACCCCGCTCACGGGCTGGCGCATCCACATGTCGAGCGCGGCGCCCCACAAAGAATACCGGTCGATGACGGACTGGTCGGCACGTTCCGACGTCGAGGCGGTGATCGAGACCAAGCGCGCACCGACTCCGCCCTCGTCTTGGTCGAGCGTGCCGGGGGTCGCGGTGAGGACGGCGATTGCCGCGACGCACACAGCCGTCACGGCGCTGGTCAGGAGGACGCGAGGCCGGGCGAGCGCCGTGACGGCGACGGCGGCCACAATCACGCCGATCAGTGACCCGCGGCTGAACGAGACCAGGAGCGGCGCGACGAGTCCGAGAGCGGTGACGAGCGCGATCCAACGCACCCAAGGACGGTCGGTACGGAGCGCGACGCCAAGTGCGGCGACCAGCCCGAGGCCCACCACCGTCGACATGCTGATCACGTTGGACGCGCCGAAGGTGCCGGTGGCTCGGACGGGGTTGCCGTCGTACGACGCTCCCGTCCCGGTGAGGTACTGGTTCAGGCCGATCGCCCCCTGGAAGACGGCCATCCCGACGAAGGCGCCCGTGATGACCCGGTCGTCGACGCAGTCCCGGTGGACGATCAGTACCGCGGCGGGGACGAGCACGAATAGCTGCATCCATCGGAGGTAGCCGATGAAGCTCTCGCTTGTGTCGGTCGATGCCAGCACCGACGCGCTCGTCGCGATCGCGACGGCAGCCAGCAGCATCGCCGGGCGAACACCGAGCGCTGGTCGGCCGGACCGGAACGCGAGGACGGCCGCGAGAATGACGAGCACGACGGTGAGGCCGTCACCGAACGTCGCTCCGAAGGCGTCCTCGCCGGCCACGCTGACCTCGTAGCTCGCTCCGAAGATAACGGCCGCGACCACGAGACTCGGCCGGCGGAACTGGGTCGCGCGGACGAGGGCGCGCCGGGACGACGTCGGTGTGCGAGCACTCACTTCCGACGCCGCGATGTCTTCCTTTGCGACCCGGAGGTCCGTGGTCACGGACTCGGCAGTGTTCGAGGAGCAGGCCAGGGAGCCGGGGGGCTCCCCACGGTGGCGGAGGTTCACGAGGGCACGGCCCGCGGCGGAGCTGCTCACCTGCTTCGGGGACCGCTTGCCCGTCGCACGCCACATGTCCATGGCGGGCCGTCCGTTCACCATCGGGGCCGACCCGAGGTGCCCAGCAACCCGTTGTAGACGGCCAGCATGTAATCCCCCCAGGCATCGAGCCCGTGGTGCGCGAGGACGTGGGTGCGCGCTGCCGCACCCTCCCGTTCGACCAGCGCCGGGTCGCGCAGCCGAGCGACCATTGCAGCGGGGAGCGACCGTACCCCTGGGTCCTCGGCAGCTCCGAGGTCGGTCCCGTCGGTCGACTCGACCTGGAGCCCCGGCTGCGCCTCGCCGTGCTCGCGCATGCTCCCCCAAGCAGTCACGCGATCGACGTAGGTTGTCGGTCGCCCATTGCGATGAAAACACCAACTAGGCCGCCGCGACTAGTCCTTCTGCGGCACCCGACTAGGGCTCCTTGGCGACGCACCAGGTCGACGACTCGACCAGGCGGGGGCCTACCCGCCGTGGGCCGCCTCGTGCGGTGTGCGGCATCTTCACCTGTTCGCTTCCCCGGTGAGCGAGTAGAGGCTCTCGATCTGGCTCACGAGACGTCGGATGTCGTACACGTCAACGACCGGCCATGCCGTGCGAGAAGACGCTGTGGCGAGGGGTCCGCGAACGGCGAGGACGTCGTCGATGGCCTCGGCGAAGCGCTCGGCCGTCGGTTCGGTCCTACGGGCCCACGGCCCGAGGGCATCGGCCCTCTCCTCGAGGGCCGGACACGCGGCGTAGACGACCGGGAGGCCGCAGGCAAGTGCTTCGATGATGGCCAGCCCGTAGGTCTCCTCGGCGCTGGGCGACGCCAGAACGTCCGCCGCCGACAGCAAGCCTGGTACGTCGGAGACCTCGCCGGTGAAGTGCACCCTGTCGGCGATCCCGAGTTCTCCCGCCGCACGGCGCAGCTCACCCTCGGCGGGACCGGACCCGATCAACAGCGCCTCGTGGGTCCGGTACTTCGCGACCGCCTCGAGCAGGACTTCAAAGCGCTTTCCCGATACGAGGCGCCCGCACCCCGCGACGAGCGGGGTCGCGGGGCCGATCCCGAGCTCGGCGCGCACCTCGGCCCGACGACGCGCCGAGAACCGCAGCTCAGCCGAGTCGATGCCGTTGGGGACGACCGTCACCTTCGAGGCCGGGATGCCCCAGCTGAGCATGATGTCGGCAGTGTGGCGCGACACTGCAATCGTCCGGTCACCGAGGCTTTCGCCGAACCTGTAGAGGGTGCGGATCCCGCGTCGAGACACGGGTCGTCCCTCAATGTGGCTCGCGCCCAGCGAGTGCTCCGTGGCGACGACACGGGGAACGCGGGCGATGCGCGCAGCCAGCCGACCGAAGAGCCCCGCCCGGAACAGGTGGGTGTGGACGCAGTCGTACCGTCCTGACCGCATGAGCCGCACCAGGCGGCCGAGCGCGCGGATATCGCGGTTCGAGCGCATGCCGATATCGACGACGGGCGTTCCGCCGGCGGCGATCGCTTCGGCCACCAGACCAGGGTTGGTCAGCACCGCGACCTCGCACTGCACCCCGGAGTGCG
Source organism: Actinomycetospora straminea (assembly GCF_028737255.1). Lineage (GTDB taxonomy): Bacteria > Actinomycetota > Actinomycetes > Mycobacteriales > Pseudonocardiaceae > Actinomycetospora > Actinomycetospora straminea. The sequence goes on from NZ_JAQZAN010000001.1 coordinate 218,259, forward strand.
CGCACAGCAACCGGAGTTGCTGCTCGGCGCCCCCGGCCGCAAGGCCTGTGATCACGTGGAGGACCTTCACCGGGTGGTCCCCCGAGCGCGCCTGTACTCGACCCGCGCGCCCTTCGCGAGAGGGCGGAGCGACCCGTCCGCGTCGCTAACGCCCGTCCTCTGGACGGCGAAGGTCCCCCTGCTGCCTGGCTGTTGCTCGACCGCGCTCGCGTGCACGTCGCCGGCTACCCGGGCCGGGTCGACCTCCCGAGGCGTGACCTCGCGGTAGGGGTAAGCGAAATCGGTCACCCGGAAGCGGATCGTGTCCTCGAGGATCGCCCGGCTCTCGATCACGTCGCGGTGTATCTGGTCGGCGTCCAGCGCCGATAGGTGTGTGTGCGACACGGTTTGCGAACCGACCGCCGTCCCGCCGCGCTCCACCGTCCGCATCTCCTCCGCGCTCATAGTGGCTTTCTCAGGTGCGTCCAAACTCCTGCCATCTGCTCACACTCCGTCCAGTAGCGACGTAGACCTTGGCCACTCGCGAGTCGAGCGTCAGCTTGTCAAGGCCCAGCCGTCCACCCACCGTCTGGGCTCAGGTCAGAGCCGGGCGCCCGGCAACCCGTCGTAGGCGGCCAACATGTGACCTCCCCAGGTCTCGAGGCCGTGATGCGCAACGACGTGGGCGCGGGCCGCCGCACCCTCCCGTTCGGCCAGCGCCGGGTCGCGCAGCCGAGCGACCACGGCGGCCGCGAGCGAGTCGGGGTCCTCGCGCGCCACGATCACCCCGCAGCCCTCGGGCACCGTCTCGCGCGCGCCGGCGACGTCGGTCATGACCACACTGCGGGCACCCGCACTGGCCTCCAGCGGGACGAGCGCCATCCCCTCCCATCGGGATGGCACCACCACCACGTCCGCCGCGGCGTACCAGTCCGCGGGACCCGTGCTGCTGCCCACGAAGTCGACGCCATCACCGGCGTCGGCAGCCAGCCGATCGCGCCAAGGCCCCTGGCCCACCAGGGCGAGCGAGGCACCGGACAGCTCGCGGCGCACAGAACGCCAAGCGCGTAGGAGGACGTCCTGGCCTTTCTGCTCGCAGAGCCGACCCACGCAGACCGCCAGCGACCGGTCAGCCGGCAGGCCCAGTCGGCGCCGGGCCTCCGAACGGTCTCGGGGTGCAAAACGATCCGTGTCAACGGAGTTCGGGACGACGCGCGCCCGGTCACCGAGGCCCACGCCGGCCTCTTCGGCCTGCTCGCGCTCCGACTCGCTGACGCACACGACGCGGTGCGTCCATCGCAGCGCGGTGCGCTCCCAGGCGACGGTGGCCCGACTGAGGACGTCGGGCACGGCCAGGAAGGACCAGGCGTGCGGCTGGAAGACGGTGGGCACGGCCCCGCGGACCGCGAGGCGGCCCACCAGCCCCGCCTTCGAGCTGTGCAGGTGCACCAGGTCGTGGTCGAGATCTCGCAGAGCACGGCGCAGCCGCCTGACCTCGCCCGGCACGGCCAGGTTCGGGTTGCGGTCGGCAGACCACGGCACGTGCTGGGCACCGGCCTCCACCGCCTCGGCGGCGAGCCACCCGTCGGTCGGCGACACGACGACGACACGGCATCCGCGCGCCACCTGGTGTCGGACGAGCGCGACGATGCACCGCGGCACTCCCTCGGTTGTCGGCTGCGAGACGTGCACAATGCGCGCATTCACGCGGTCATCCTGCCCGCCGGACCAGCAGCTCGTCGTTCCGGGCGCGCCGAAGCACCCAGGCGCAGTCCCCGTGCATTGCCCGTTCGCGTACGCGCGTCGGTTCCGCTCTTCCACCCTAAGAGGTGGTCCTCGAGGCGACCGCTCGCTCAGCCACCTTGCCGCCGGACCACCTGGCCGACCGTCATCAAAATGATCTTCAGATCGAGCCAGGGAGACCAATTCTCAATATAGTAGTTGTCGTACCGAGCCCGCTCTTCGATCGAGGTGTCCCCCCGGAGGCCGTGGACCTGGGCCCACCCCGTAAGCCCTGCGGGCACGCGGTGGCGGGTGACGTAGCGGGGGATGTAGGACGAGAACTTCTCGACGAAGTGGGGGCGTTCCGGGCGCGGACCGACGAGGCTCATGTCGCCCCGGAGGATGTTCCAGAGCTGCGGCAGCTCGTCGAGGGACGACGCCCGAAGTAGCCTGCCGAGTCGCCCGAGCCGGTCGTCGTGCTTGATGTTCCAGTTGGTCTGAGACTCAGCCTCGTCAACCGGCTTGAGCGACCGGAACTTGAGGACCTCGAACGGACGGTTGTCGATGCCGACGCGTTGCTGGCGGAAGATGATCCCGGGACCGCCTTCCAGCCGGACCGCGAGCGCACAGATGGCGAGAATGGGCGAGAGCAGGACGAGGGCGACGGCTGCGACGGCGGCGTCCACGAGCCTCTTCACGGCCCACCAGGGACTGCGGAACGTGGCCCGGCGCAGCCGGACGAGCGGGATCCCCTGGACCTCGTCCGTGTCGCGGTGGGTGTTGTGGAGTTCGAAGAGGCGGGGGACGACGAACACCTCGACGTCGAGGCGGTCGCAGGTCCGGAGCATGTCGACCAGCGCGTTCTCTCGTGTGCCCCCGAAGGCCACGATCACGTCTCGGATGAGGTGCTCGCGGATCAGCTGGCCCAGTCGGTCGTAGTCACCGAGCAGGGGCAACGGTCTGAGGTGCATCTTGTCCAGACCGCAGGCGGCATCGACGAAGCCGACCGGTTCGAGCCCGTAGCGGCGATCATCGAGCAGGGCGTGGGTGATGCGAGTGCCGATCACACCAGCGCCGAGCACCATCGTCCGATGCCGGACCCAGCCGCGCCTCCGGGCGCCGCGAACGATGGCGTAGGCGATCGAACGCACGACGATGACGACGAGGAGGAGGACGGTGACGTGCTCCACCTGCTCCAGCGGCGGATCGATGCCGGGCACGAAGGTGGAGAGCGAAACTTTCAACGCAAGCCCTGCCACCACCGCCGCGATCAGGTATGGAAGATCGTCCAGCAGGGAGAGTTTGAGCCGCGAGCGGTACAACCCTGCCATCGACAAGGTGATCAAGGTGATCAGGAGGACGAGCAGGTGGGTCGGCGACGTTGGGAGTGTGATCGCGGACGCTAAAACGAACGCCACGAGGTCGCCTACTACGAGATAGGGCCCAACGCCAGCCCGTAGCCACCAGGCTTCGGGATTGCGCCACCGGTTCTCGGCCGTCCATAGCGGGGCATCGGTTGCCGAGTCGTCGCTGGCTCGGCGGACGTCGTCCGCCGGATCGAGCTCGAACTCTGGCTTCGTCTGGTGATCCTCCGACACGGCCCCCCCGGTTGTGCCACGTAATCGACCGTTTCCCCTCGCGCCGGGAATGAAACACCTACTGCACTGTTCCGGCCAGCCCTACGACGTCGCCCGCGCGCCCGGTCAGGATGCGGCGTTTGGGCGGCACGGCCCTTCCGTGTGAGCGCTGCGCAGGGTGCAACAGCAGCCGCCGACAAGAGACCCCGCTTAGACCTTCCACCCGTCCCGCAGGGCCTCGTGGCCGCGCATCGTGCCAGCTGGCCGGACTCCACCTAGCGTCGGTCGGGCCTAAACGCGCCGGGGCCACAAGTCCAAGGGCTGTCTGACGTGCCTTGGTCGTCGAGCGGGCTGAGAACCGAGGTCGTGGGCGAGTCGACCGGCGATCTCGGACGAGGCGTGGGAGTGGCTGGAGCCGCTACTACCCGAACCAGCGGCACCGTTGCGCGCTCAGGTCGGTGACCAGCCCCCGCTCCAGCACCAGCTCGGGCAGGAAGCCGCCCTCCCAGTCAACACCAGCTCTCCGACCGAAGCTCGCGCCGCCACCTCATCGAGCAGCACCGGTCGGTTACACCTACGCCCGGACTTCACCCCGGGACCGTCTGCCGTTACAGAGCGGCTACCTGCCTCGGGCGCAGAAGACCTCACCGAAGGTACGGAGGAGGACCTTCGCGTCGAGCCAGAGCGACCAGTTCTCGATGTAGTAGTTGTCGAACCGGGCGCGGTCGGTGATCGGGGTGTCGCCGCGCAGGCCGCTGACCTGAGCCAGGCCGGTGAGGCCGGCGCGAACGCGGTGACGGTGGTCGTAGCGGTCGATCTCGACCGAGAACTTGCTGACGAAGTGGGGCCGCTCGGGGCGTGGACCGACGAGTGTCATGTCGCCCTTGAGGATGCTCCACAGCTGAGGGAGCTCGTCGAGAGAGGAGCGTCGGAGAATCTTGCCGACCGGCCCGACGCGGCTGTCGGTGGCGATGTTCCACTGCGTCGCCGACTCGGCAGAAGTGGCGGGCTTCATCGAGCGGAACTTCAGGCAGGAGAAGAGCCGGCCGTCACGGCCGACCCGCTCCTGACGGAAGATCACCCCGGAGCCACCCTCCCAGCACACAGCGACCGCGCAAGCCACCATCACCGGCGCTAGCAGGAGGAGCAGGGCGCCGCTGACCACGACGTCGAAAGCGCGCTTCACGGCCCAGGAAGGCCCCTCGAGGCGCGGGGTGCGGATGCGCATCACGGGTACGGAGCCGATGTGGTCGACCATGCCGGCTTGGGTATGGAACTGCGGCAGCCGCGGTATGACCAGCAAGTCGCAGTCGAGGCAGTCAGGGCGGCGCACGACGTCGAGCAGCTCAGCCTCGGAGACGTCACCGTCAGCCATGAGAATCACATCGGCGCCGGATGCGGCCACGGCGAGGTCCAGGTCGTCGACACGACCAAGGCGCGGGAGCACCGACTTCGCGGGGCAGACCAGACCGTCGTCGACGAAACCGACGGGCGCGAGACCGTACTGCGGGTAGCGCTGCAGCAGCGTCGCCATCTCAGCGGCTCGGGCGCCGCCGCCGATGATGATCGTGGGGTGAGCGACGACCCGCCGCTTGCGCGCGGCGAGGATGATCTGCGTCGTCATCATGCGGCCGGCGATGACGAGCCCGACGGTGCCCAGCATCATCGCCAGGAACGGCGCGACCTCCTGTTGAGTGTTCCACAGGGCGAAGAGCGTGCCGACGATCGCGGCCGCGGTCAGCAGGCGCCCGACGAGGGCGGGCAGCTCGTCGAGCACGCTGAGGTGCAGCCGGGCGCGGAAGCGGCCGGCACCGTTGAGGACGACCATCGCGACCGCGGCCATCAGCAGGATCGCCTTGGTATTAAGCGGCGCCCAGAGCAGGGGCAGCAGCAGCATCACGGCGTCGACTGGCGGCACCACCATCCATGCGGCGATGCCACGCGCTGACCTGATGCCAGCGAGAGGACGGGCGACGGGGAGGGGATTCGAGCGGATCTCCAGTTCCGAGCGCTGCTCGGGGACCAGAGTGAGCGGACGCTTTCGTGTGACCTCCCGCTGGTCACGCTCCGTACCAGAGGCGAACCGACCGAGCTCCAACTCGATCGACTGAGTTACGTCGACGCCGCTGCTCACTTCGAAGTCCCCCGTTGTCCGTGGACGGCGCAAGAGCCATCCGACTGACTGCTACGCCGGGCAGCTCGTCGCCTGAGCTCCGTCCCTGCGCCTGTCCCACTATCGCGTGACCCCAGCCCAGCCGTTACACGAGCGGTGAATCAGAGTGTCGGCGTGTCGCGGCGACACGCTGGTTATCGTGACGCTTTCTCACCCATTCAGGTTTGTGTGGCGTAGGTCGCACCTCGGTCAGGTAACGCTGTGAGACCGGACGATCCGTGGCGAGCCGGCCCGCAACGGGAGGCGGAGGGAGTCCGAGACGCCACAACGTGCCACTACACAGGGGCCAGATGGGCTAATTGTCCGCGACACGAACGAGCGAGCCCGAAAGGTCCGTGAAAGCGGGACGGGTTTTGCTCTGCGTCACGGACCTCGGGGCCGGGCGGCGGAGGGAGCGGATCGGTGTCGATCTCGCGCGACGACGCCGCCCGGGGCGCGGGGTCCGCAGCCACGGGCGATCGCGCCCGTCGTCCTGGCGAGGGGGGTACGTCAGGACGGCGGGAGCAGCCCGAGCGGACGGGCGTCCGGCGGCAGGGTCGGGGGGACCTTGGGGTCTGCTGTCGGACGCCCGGCTCCTCCCCCGGCCTGGCTGCGGACGACGCGGGCGAAGGTGCGGGCGGTGTCGGCCCAGGGCGCCCAGCCGAGGCCATCGGCGAGCGATGCGGCCTGGGCGAGGAGCCTGCGGGCCTCTGCGCGTTCGCCGAGCACGGCGGCGGCGAGGCCCTGGTAGAGCGTGATCGGCCCGAAGGTGGCCGAGCCGATGCCGACCACCACCACCGCGCCGGGGTCGGGCGGCAGGTCGCGGCGCACGACCTCGGCCGTGACCACGTCACCGAGCGCGAAGGCCGCGCAGGCGGCGAGGCAGAGGCCGGGACGGTCGAAGAGCGCGCCGGCCCGTCCCTCCCGTTTGCGGTGCCAGTCGGCGAGGTGATTGGCGGCGCCGGTGAGGTCCTCCCCCACCGCGGCGTCGACGGCGGCGGCCGCGGACCAGGCGGCGACCAGCGGGTACATCGTGGCCGCGCCGGCGGGCAGGCCCTTGAGCGAGGGCAGGGTGCCGCCGAGCAGGTGCCGCACGAGCAGGTGCACCCCGTAGGCGCCGACGGCGTCGGGGAGCCCGAGCTCCTGCCCGCGCGTCATGGCCGCGAGCGCGGCCTCGTCGGCCTCGATGGTGTCCCCGCGCGCGAGGGTGAGGCCGGCGTCGAGGAGGGAGACCATCCACATCGTCCGGGGACGGTGGCGGTCGACGGCGAGCGGCTCGAGGTCGCGGCGCGCGGCGAGGGCCTCGTCCTGGCGCGCGGTGGCGAGCAGGGCGGCGATGCGCAGCTCCTGCGCCTCGAACCACACGGCGTCGTCACCGGCTTCGGCGGCCAGGCGGCAGGCCTGCTCGCAGACCGCGAGCCGCTGGGTGGCGGGCACGGGCGCGTCGACGAGGTGGTTGGCCTCGAGGACGCGGACACCCGCGAGCAGGCGCCGGTCGTCGAAGCCGGTGGTGGCGAGGGCGAGCAGCTCGGGCAGGGCGGTGGGGTCGCCGACGTCGCCGTGGAGCTGTTCCTCCTCGAGGATGAGGCTGCGCAGGACCTCGGCGCGCTGGCGGTTCGACAGCGGCAGCCCGCGGGTACGCCGGAGGCGCCGGGCGCGTCGGGGGCGTCCGGCCACGCTGATGCCCATGGCGTCGTGCCCCACGGCGGCGACGACCGCGTCGTCGATCACGCGGTCGTCGATCTCGCGTCGATCCGCCGCGGGTTGGCTCTGGTCGACCGCAGCGAGCGAGGCGGCCTGCTCGACGACCTCGTCGAGCACCTCGTCGGCCTCCTCGTGCCGCCCGAGGGCCTCGAGGACGAGGCCCCGGTGGAGCGCCAGGGTGCTCGGCCGCGAGGTCTCCAGCACCGCGTCGAGCTGCGCGAGGGCTTCGTCGAGCGCGCCCTGGCCGTACGCCGCGATGCCCGCCGCGAGCCGGGCGTCGCCCAGGTCCCGCGCCTCGACCAGCGGCCCGGCGCCCGCCGCGTGGCGCAGCAGGGTGAACGGCTCGGCCCCGTCAGCACCGCCGGCCGCGACCAGCACCTCGTACCGGGCGTGGTGCAGCGCCTGCGCGATCGCCGGGGGGACGGCGTCGAGCACGGCGTCGCGGGTCAGCGCGTGCCGGAAGGCGAAGCCGTCCGCGGTGGCGGCGAGCAGGCCCCGGTCGACGGCCGCCCGGAGCAGCGTCGACAGCGTCCGCGGGGTGCCGCCGACGACCGTCCCGAGCTCGGCGAGCGAGAGCGGGGCGAGCACCGCCAGCGCCTCCAGGGCGTCCCGCGCGGTGGGCGCGAGACCGGCGAGCTGGTGCTCGAGCAGCGGGCGCAGGCGCCCGGGGATGACGGTGAAGAGCTCGTCGCACGCCTTCTCCCCGTCGGGCTCGTCGAGACCGGAGAGCGTCTCGATCAGCGCCGCGACGTGCAGGGCGTGCCCGCGCGTGCGCTCCCACAGCGCCGTCGCGACCCGCTCCGCGCCGTCGGGCGCGAGCCCGGACAGGTCCCGGACGACGAGTCCCCGCACGGTGGCGCGGGCGAGCTCGGGCAGGCGCAGGTCGCGGACGTTCTCGAGGAGTGCGAGCTCGGCGTGGGTCGCGCCCCAGGCGGGGTGGACCTGGGCGTCGGGCTCGCGGGCGGCGACGAGCACCAGGACGCCGGCGGGCAGCCCGGCGCGGGCGAGCCCGCGGAGCGCGGCGAGGGTGACCGAGTCGGCGAGGTGCGCGTCGTCGATCGTGACGAGCACCGGGGAGCGCCGGGCGGTGAGGCGGTCGCGCAGGGCACGGCCGGGCGCGGGCTCCCCGGGGTGGACGGGCTCGGCGCCGAGGTCGGCGAGCGCCTCGGCCCACGCCGACCACGGCGGCGCGTCGGCGTCGCAGGTCCCGCCGCCGACGACGACTCCGTTGCTTCGAGCTTCAGCGCGGGCGGCGGTCATGAGGGCGGTCTTGCCGATGCCGGCCTCGCCGGTGACGAGCAGGACCGCACCGCTGCCGGGCGTCTCGAGCAGGGTGCGCACGACGCCGAGCTCGTCCTCGCGGCCGAGGAGCGTCGGTCGGGGCCGGTGCTGCCGCGTCGGGGCCTGGAGCCGGCGAGCGAGGTCCTCGATCTCCGGGCCGGGGGCGACGTCGTACTCGTCGCGCAGGGTCCGGCGCGTGGCGGCGAGGACCTCGAGGGCCTCGGTGGTGTGCCCCTGGCGGTGCAGCCCGGAGGCGGCGACGACGGCGAGGCGCTCGCGGGAGCGGTCGGCGGAGAGGTCGCCGAGCACGAGGTCGACGGCCTCGTCGGGCCGGTCGAGGTCGAGCAGCGTGGCGCCCATGCGCTCGAGGAGGCGCAGCCGGCGGTCGAGGGCGCGGGTGCGCTCGGCGTCGAGGCGCAGCCCGACCGGGGTGCCGGCGAAGGGCTCGCCGCGCCAGGTCGTCAGGGCCCGGTGGCCGGCGTCGAGGACCGTCGCGCGGGCGGCGTCGGGGGCCAGGGCGGCCGCGGCGGCGTCGTGGAAGCGGTGCAGGTCGACGGCGTCGCGGGGGAGGTCGAGGCGGTAGGTCTCGCCGATGGGTGGGATCGGCAGTCGGGTGCCCTCGTCCGGCGCCTCCCGTCGCAGGCGGCTGACCAGCACCTGCAGCGCGGCGTCGGGACGCTCGGGGAGGTCCTCGCCCCAGATCTCGTCGATGAGCGTCGGCACCGCGACGGTGCCCCGGCAGGCCGCGGCGAGCAGCGCGAGGAGGGTGCGCAGCCGCCGGCCGGGGTGCGCGACGGCGCCGGACGCACCCTCGACTGCGACCTCACCGAGCACACGGATCCGGATGTCCGGGGGCGACGAGGATGACAACGAACCCCCTGGAGTCACAGACTGTCACTGGAGTACAGGAGGTTACGGCCTTTCGGACGATCCAACCAAGTCAGGTGCGGCAGGGCGATTTACTGTTGGTGACACAGATCCCGGGCGAGCCGCTGGGCCGGTTGATGCAGGACCTCGACGGCACGTGCTTCTCGCACTCAGGGATCGCGGTGCTCCCGGGGGGCGGGGACGGGCCGGCGACGCACCTGGCCAGCGCGCTCGCCAAGGACCTCCCCGACGCGGGCCTCGACCTCGGCGGCGTCCGCTGGGACCCGTTCGACCTGTTCTGGGACAAACACCGCGAGCTCTACTGCATCCCCATGCCGGACAGGCACCGCTCTGATGCGCTGCGCTACCTCGCGCGATTCCACCCGGAGCCCGGGCGCGAGGGCCGGTTCTCCTACGTCAAGCTGATCGCCGTGGCCGCCGGGCTGCGGTCGATCGACCTGCTCGACAGCGACCCCGCCCTCGCCGACGAGCTGTTCGCGGCGGCCTGCCGGGTCGGCGAGACCTGGACCGCCACCCACCACGCGCCCACCTACTACTGCGCCGAGCTCGTCGCCTCCGCCTACGGCCGCCGGTTCACGCGCGCGGAGATGGTGCCGCCGGCCGCCGCCGGTCTGGACGACGACGCCGACGAGCCGGAGTGGTTCGTGCGCCTGCTCGGGCTGCTCGACGACGAGATCGACGACGTCGACCGGTCGCGCTGGTCGGCGTGGACGGACCTCCTGGCGCTCCTCGTCCGCCGGGACTGGCCGTTCCTGCGCCGAGCGATCAGCTCGAGCGCGCAGGCCGGATTGTTCGTGCTCGACGACGTCGAGGGCCCGGCGGCGCTGCCGGAGGCGCTGGGGGTCGTGCCGCCCGGGCACCCGGGGCTGGCGCGCACCGACCCCGTCCCCCACGCGCTCGTGACGCCGCGGATGCTGTGGCAGGCCTTCGGGCGGGAGACGATCCGGCGGGTGGAGAGGGAGGCGTGACCCCGGGTCGGTGGCGCGGCGACTCGCCCCCGTGACTCCCCGCCGGACCTGAGGGGCGCAGGATCACGTCGGGCCTGTCTCGGCCGCCGCGGACGATCTGGGCCACTTGCGCGTCGCACGACCCTCTGTCGGCGGAGCCACAACGTGCGCGGCACCGCCTACGCTTCGCCGCGAACGGGGCACGAGGCCGCCTGTCTGCGGCGCGGGGAGAGCGTGTGCGACAGACGAAGTGGGAACAGATCGCCGAGACCCGCTGGGGTCGGTACCTGTCCGCGCGGGAGAAGGACGCCATCGTCACCGCGAGCCGCCTGGCCGGCCCTCCGGGTGATGCCCTCGACATCGGGGCTGAGGGCGGACGCTGGGCTCGTCTCCTCCGCGACCTCGGGTGGTCGGTGACGTGTACGGATGTCGACGAGGACGCGGTCGCCCTCTGCGCCGCCCGGCTTCCCGATGTTCGTTGCCTCAAGGTGTCCCCGGATCGCGAGGAGCTCCCGATCGGGGACCGCGCCGTCGGACTCGTCATCTGTATCGAGGTGATCGCGGTCGTGTCGACGGCCTGGTTCGCACCGGAGGTCGCTCGCGTCCTCGCACCAGGAGGCTCGTGCGTCACCGTCGTGTGGAACTGCCGGTCGGTCCGTGGCTGGGCGGCGAACCTGCTGGAGCGGTACCGGCACGGACGGCCGCACCCCTATTACACCGACGACTACGCGTCCTGGCGGCAGCGCCTCGTCGATCACGACTTCGACATCGTCAGCGAGCGGGGTATGGCGTGGTTTCCGTTCCGTCGCAGCAGCGATTCCCCCGCGATCCCGTGGGCGACCAAGCTTGAGGACGTGCTGCGGCTGCCACGCCTCGTGTCCTGGAGTCCTTGGGTCCTGGTGGTCGCCCGTCGCCGCGGATGACGACGAGCGCTCAGGGATTCGAGGCTGCCCGCCGCAGATCGCGCCACGCCGATCGGGAGCGGCGTCTGATCATCGGGATCACACCCGCCCGTTGGTGGACCGCATCGGACCGCAGGCCCCGCTCCCGGAGGGCCGTCCGGCAGGCGGCGTGATCGTACGGCAGCGCCAGAGGAAGGACCTCGCGGCGATCCGAGTCGTAGAGCATGCACCGGGCCCTCGGCGTCGACTCCCGGTCCCGCGACTGCCCCACCGCGCCCGGGTTCAGGAGGACGGGACCCCCATCCGGGAGCCGCAGGGTCCGCCCGGCCGCCAAGGACGAAAGCTCTCCTGTCGCACTACACACCATCTGCTGATGGGTGTGCCCCAGCACGAGCACCTCGGTCCCCGGCTTCTCGTCGGCTACCCGCCGCAGCTGCTCCTTCGCTTGGCCCGCGCTCCGTACATAAGGCAGAGGTCCCTCGAGGGACGCGTGGGTCATGAACAGATCGCCCAGGGTCACCTCGACGGGTAGCCGCCCGAGGTGGGTGCGGGCGTCGGCCCGGATTTCCGCACGGGTCCACCGCGTGCTCTCGCGGGCCATGCGGCCGCACCGCTCCTCGGTGAGCACGTCGAGAGCCATCAGCTCGTGGTTTCCCGTCACCGTGACTGCCTCGAGCTCAGCGACGATCTCGACGCACTCATTCGGGTGCGGGCCCCAGCCGACGATGTCGCCCACGCACAGCCATTGATCGACGCCCTCGGCGCGAAGGGCATCGATCGCCGAACGCAGAGCGAAGCGGTTGGCGTGGATGTCGGAGAGGATCCCGTAGCGCACGAGTCAGCCCTCGGTCGCGGGCGAAGCCCCGACCGGTGTCTTCGTTCGGGTCCGGGGGTGCGTCCGGACGAGGCCTGTCCGTCGGCGGGAAGCGTCCCGCATCCAGGTCAACGCGACGACGAAGAGGGGGAGCGGATCGCGTCGTGACCAGAACGCCGTGGCCTCGCTCCGGTAGGCCCATCGAAGCCAGTCCCCCGGCGGCACCCCCTCCCGCCGAAAGGCGACGAGGTCCTTGGGGTGCCACCAGGTCGCGGGGCTCGGGTGCGCGGCGACCGGTGGACGCTCCTGGCCGGTCAGGTCCGCGTACACGAGAGCGGGGAGGTTCACGCCCGCGCAGGCCCCGGCGTGGTGCCACAGGTTGAACCGGGCGTTGATCTCGAGGAGGAACAGACGCCCGTCGGGTGCTCGCTTGAAATCGAGCTTGGCGACGCCACGCAGGTCGAGGCGCCGGACGACGTCGAGGCCAGCGTGGGCGACGTCCGGTTCGTCGGTGATCTGCAGTGCGGAGGTGTGCCCGAACGGGCGGGGCGTCGTGCGCAGTTTCCGACCGGTGAACTCGCCCGCCACGTGACCGGTCTCGTCGACATAGACGTGGTAGCTCTCGAGCCTGCTCTCAGCGCCCCCGATGTACTGCTGGGCGATGCTCGAGGCCCCGAGCCTGCGCAGACGAGGCCACAGCGACAGCAGTTGGTGCGCCGACTCCACGTGGAACGCCTTCGAGTTGGTCGGGTCCACCGCCACCCACGCCAGGTCACGCTTGCGGGGTTTCACCACGACGGGGAACTCGAGAGCGTCGAGGTCCTCGAGTGCGAGATCCTCCTCGGGGTCGAGGACGCGACTCTTCGGGACCGGCAGCTCGTACCGGTCTGCCAGCGTCACGAATCGGGACTTGTCGACGAGGGCCTCGACCAGTTCCGGGCGCGGGACCACGAACTCGAATGCGCTCGACAGTTGCTCACGGTAGCGGGAGACGAAGAGCAGCGGCTCTTCCGAACAATAGATCAACACCGGGCGTTCGGGCTGCTCGAGACCCCAGCGCACGAAGCGCTCGGCCAGCGCACCGTCGTGCTCGTCCATCGGTCGCGTCCAGTCCCACTCGAAGACCCGCCGCGCCCAGCGCGAGAAGCCGGTGGCGTCCGTGCGCCTACCGACCACACCGCACGGGATGCCGGCGGACGCCAATGGACGGACCAGTTCGGTCCCGGGTTGTCCCATGATCAACGCGAGGGTCCCGGACGATCGATCGACGGCCACGACCGCTCCCCCTCGACTCGCCCTGGTTGGTCCTGGAATGTGCACCCGGTGGTGGCGTCCTTGGTGACGGTCCGCAAGCGTAGGCCATCGCCCGGAAGACGCAAGAACTCTGTTGGTGCGCCATGATCTCGTCACGCACACTGCCCGCAGACATCAATGGTCACCTCTGGTAGCCGTTGTCACGGGTCGCACTCGGTCCATGACGGTGTGCCGACACTGTCGGCATCTCGGGTCAATCCGGAATGGCAACTGGGTGCGAGTATCAACTCTTTCGGAGCAATGGTTTCCGGCGAACTGTCATCCGGGTTCGGACGTGTGGTCACGAACGGCACTTGACGTCACCCGAAAGCGTGTTCAAGCTATGACGTCGTCGCGTGATGTGACTGCCGGAGTCGCCGGCTGCAGCCCGCGCGCGATTCCTCGGCGTGCTCAGGCGAGGGGGGAACCGTGTTTGATCAGAAGAAGATCGCTGTCGTGGGTTACGGCTACTGGGGTGCCAAGCACGCACGAGTGCTCAGCTCGCTTCCCGGAGTCGCGCTGACGGTCATCGATGCCGACGAGACGTGCCTGGCCGAGGCCGAGAAGCAGTTCCCGGCAGCGCGGCTGGTGTCACGTCTCGACGCCGCGCTCGACGACCTCGACGGCGTGGTGGTGGCCACGCCCCCGGGCAGCCACGCCACGCTGGCGTCGCAAGCCCTCGCGGCCGGGATGCACACGCTCGTCGAGAAGCCGCTGACGACGTCGGTCGCCGATGCCGAATCCTTGATCGGGATCGCTCGGGAGAACAACGCCCTGCTGATGGTCGGGCACACGTTCGAGTACAACGCCGCGGTACGCAAGCTTCGAGAGATCGTTCGCTCCGGAGATCTCGGGAGGATTCTCTACATCCACAGTTCCCGTCTCGGGCTCGGCCGCTACCAGAAGGACTGCGACGTCGTGTGGGACCTTGCCCCGCACGACATCTCCATCATCTCGTACCTGCTCGACGAGATGCCGACCTCCGTCTCGGCGTGGGCCGACCGGAACGTGGGTCCACGTCATGCCGACGTCGCCTACGTCCGACTCGACTTCAGCGAGGCCGACACCCACGCCATCGTCCACGTGAGCTGGCTGGATCCCTGCAAGGTGCGGCGAGTGACCGTCGTCGGCGACCAGAAGATGGCGGTCTACGACGACCTCTCGGACAACGAGCGGATCCGCGTCTACGACATCGGTGTCGACATCGCGTTGATGGATGACTACACCTCGTCTCCCTCGATGCCGGTGTCGTACCGCACGGGGGACATCGTGTCCCCGTACCTCGCCTTCGAAGAACCCCTCAAGGTGCAGGACTCGCACTTCCTCGATTGCATTCGTGGCGTCGCGCGCCCGGAGAGTCCGGGCGAACGGGGCCTCGAGGTCGTCCGGGTCCTCAAGGCGGTCGACAGTGCTCATTCCGTCACCGGTCGGGTCTCGGTGGCGTCTCCGCTCCGCCTCGTCCCCGAGCAGGTTGCGCAGTGACCGGTTCGGTCCCCTTCCTCGACCTACCCGCGGTCACGGACCTCCTGCGTCGTGAGCTCGACCTCACCTGGAAGTCGGTGCTGGAGCACGGGATCTTCGTCGGCGGCCCCGAAGTGACGCGGTTCGAGACCGAGTTCGCCCAGTACTGCGACGTCGCACGATGCGTCGGCGTCGGGAACGGCACGGACGCGCTCGAGCTGATCCTTGCCGGGCTCGACATCGGCGCCGGCGACGAGGTCATCGTCCCGGCGAACACCTTCATCGCCAGCGTCGAGGCGGTCCGCGCCCGGGGCGCGCGGCCGCGTTTCGTCGACGTGCTGCCGACCACGCTGCTCATCGACCCCGACGCCGTCCTCGCGGCGATCGGTCCTCGCACGGCCGCGGTGCTGGCCGTCCACCTCTACGGGCAGATGGCCGACATGTCGCGGCTGCTGGCCCTGGCCGACCACCACGGGCTCGCTCTCGTCGAGGACGCCGCGCAGGCCCACGGCGCGCGCTTTGCCGGAGCCAAGCCGGGATCGGGCACGGCCGCGGCCTTCAGCTTTTACCCCGGGAAGAACCTCGGCGCGCTGGGCGACGGCGGCGCGGTGGTCACGAGGGACCCCGGGCTCGCCGACCGGATTCGCCGGCTCGCCAATCACGGCCGGTCGGCGACCGACCGCCACGTCCACACCGAGGCGGGCCGCAACAGCCGGCTCGACTCGCTGCAGGCGGGCTTGCTGTCCGCCAAGCTCGTCCGGCTGGACCGGGACAACGAACGCCGCGCGGCGGCGATGCACCGCTACCGCGCCGGCTTGCCGTCGACCGCCGTCCCCGTCGACGTCGACCCTCGCGCTCACCATGTGCACCACCTCGCGGTGGTCCGCGTGCCCGACCGCGATCGGGTCGTCCGGGAGCTCGACCGCGCCGAGATCGGTTGGGGCGTCCACTACCCCGTTCCATGCCACCGCCAGCCGCCGTTCGCCGACCCCGAGGCCGACGTACCGGTCGTCGAGCGCGCAGCGTCGGAGATCCTTTCTCTGCCGATGTCGCCCACGTTGACCGATGACGACGTCGACCTGGTGTGCGACGTCGTGAAGAGAGCGCAGCGATGAACCGGAAGAAGTCGAGCAACGGAGTCGCGGGTCCCACCGCCGCGATCTCGACCCGGTCCGAGCCCACCACCTCGCCGCCGCACGCGGCCGCATCCGCCCGCGCACCGGCCGGGGCGAGTCCGACGACCGCGATGTCGAGCTCGGTGGAGGCCGAGCCGACCACCGAGCAGGAGGCGCGTTCGGCGCCACCGTCCACGCCGCGGCCGGACCCGTCCCTCGACGCGGAGCGGCCGGACGACGAGGGCAGGGAACGACCCCGCGGGCACTGGTTCGACACGATCGCTGCGTGGCCGCACCGACGCCTCATCGCCGCCGCGGTCGTCGCCGTCGTCGTCGGCGGGCTCCTCGGGTACTGCGGCGCCCTGCTGTGGCCGAAGCAGTACGCAGCCCGGGCGGACCTCCTCTTCGCCATCACCCGGGAGCAGCCGACCGAGTTCCTCCGCGAGGACCGCACCCTCACCACCCAGGTCGTGCTGATGACCAGCCGGACCGTCCTCGCGCCGGTCGCCGCGCGCAACGGGCTGGAGGTGGACGAGCTCTCGGACGACGTGACGGCTCAGGTCGTTCCCGGTAGCGAGGTCCTCGAGGTGGAGGTCCGCGACCGGTCGCCGGACCGGGCCCTGTCGTTGACCCAGCAGATCGTGGCGAGCTACACCGCTGTCGCGGACGTCCAGCCCGCGAATCCGGTCCGGGACTACCTCGAGGCCGAGCTGGCCGGTGTACGGGACCGGCTGGCGGTGGCCAGGGGGGCGAGCCCGACCTCGCCACTCGCGAGCGAGGTCCCCAGCCTGGCCGAGCGCGAGCGGGGGCTGACCACTCAGCTCGACAGCATCGCCATCCAGCAGCTCACCACGCCTCGGCCCCAGGTCGTCGTCCCGCCCTACGTCCAGGGGGACGCCATCGGGCCCAGCTCGTCGGTGGGAGCCGTCGCCGGGGGGCTCGTGGCACTGGTGGGAGTCGCCGCCCTGCTCCTCATCACGACGACGAGGCGGCGCGCTCGCGGCGTCGACCCGTGACCGACATCGTCGCCGCGACCGGGCGACCGTCCGGAGCCCTCCGCAACTCGGTCGTCGTCGGCCTGAGCACGACCGTCAGGACCGGCTCGGGGCTGGTGCGCATCGTCGTGGCGGGCGCGGTGCTGGGGCCGACGTTCTTCGCCAACTTCTTCCAGGCCACCAACGTCATCCCGAACATCGTCTACGAGGTCCTCGCCGGCCCCGTCCTCGCGCTGGTGGTGGTCCCCGCCGTCGTGCGCGCCTTCGAGAGCGTCGGGCCCGAGCGCGCGCGAGAACTGGTGCGGGCCCTGAGCGGCTTCCTCCTGATGGCCTCGGGCATCGCTGCCGCGTTGCTCGTCGCGCTCTCACCGTGGATCGCGGACCTGCTCACCCGGGGTGTTCCCGAGGGCGCCGTGCGCGAGCGCGCTGCCCACCTGACGATGTTGCTCGTCCTGTTCGTCGCGCCGCAGATCGTGCTCTACACGATCGCCTTCCTCGGAGCGGCCGCTCAGCAGGCGCGGAGCAGGTTCGCACTCTCGACCCTGGCACCGACCGTCGAGAACGTCGGTCTCACCGCGACCCTCGTGACCGCAGCCGTGGTCTACGGGCGAGGCCTCGAGGTCGATGCCGTCCCGGTCGGCATGGTGGTGCTGCTCGGGGTGGGTAGCACGTTGTCGGTGGCTCTCCACGCCGCGGTACAGGTGGTCGGGGCAGCCCGGGTCGGGCTCCTGACGCTGCCGTCGCTGCAGTGGACCCACGATCCGGAGGCGCGCGCGCTGGTCCGCTACCTGGTGCGGTCCGTGCGCGTCGCTGCCTTCCCGGCCATCGGCGTCCTCGGCCTGCTCGCCCTGGCGGTCACCGTCCCAGGCGGCGTGCTGGTCCTCCAGATGGCGATCTATGTCTACAACTTCCCGGTGTCCGTAGGCGCCCGAGCGGTCTCGATCGCCGTACTGCCGGGACTGTCGGACGCAGCGCGCCGGCTCGACCGGGCGGCGTTCGCGGCGTCCACACGTCAGGCCATCGTCTACGGTCTGGTGGCCGGCTTCGCTGCCCTGTCGCTCCTCGTCGGACTCGGCGATCCCGTGGCCTTCCTGCTGGCACAGGGGGAGCTACGGGGCACCGACCTCGTCGGTGTCCTGGCGCTGTGTGTGGCGATCGTCGGGGTGGCCCAGCTCGTCGGTGGTCTGCACGAGGTGGCCCGCCAGGCGCTGTTCGCCCGCAGCGACCTCGACGGTCCACGCCGGGCCAGCGCCGCCGCACTCGTAGCGACCGCCGTGACGGGGCTGATCGCGATCGCGATGCCCTCACCGGAGAGCCGTATGGCCGTACTGTGCCTCGCGCTGCTGGCTCGGGACCTGACCGGCGCCGCGATGCTCGTCCGACGCCTGGGCCGGGCCGTACGACCCGAGACGATCCTCGATCGCCGCCGCCTCGCCGCCGCCGCGCTCGCGGTGACGCCGGCGCTCCCGATCGGCCTGCTGGGTACCGCCGTCATCGAGACCGTCGCCCCGGGGCGGATCTTCACAGCGTTGCTGCTCGCGGGGTTCGGTGCGCTCGTCCTCGTCGCGTACGGGGGCACCTTTCTCCTCGCCGGTCGCGCGCGGGTGCGGTGGACGCGATGACGAGGGGCTCGAAGAGGGAGGGGCGGATCTGGCTCGGCGTGTCGGTCCTGGGGTGTGCCATCACCTTCGCGGCCGGCGCGCTGGCGGTCGGGAGCGTCTTCCGGGCCATGATCGTGATCGGGGGGACGATCGCTCTCGGGGTGATCGCGCTGACGGCGTGGCGGCCTGTGTGGGGGGTCTACCTCTACCTCGCGACCCTGCCCTTCCTCGCCGGCATCGACCGCGGCTATCTCCTCCCGCTCGTCCGGGGGAACGAAGGCATCCTGGTCCTCGTCCTGCTCGGGACGGGCCTGGGCGGCTACCTACGGTTGCTGACCGGTGAACGCCCTCGCTGGTCTTCTCATCCGTTGCACGCCCCGTTGTACGGCTTTCTCCTCGCCTCCACGATCTGGCCCCTGGCATGGATGGCCCTGCGCGGCACCCTTCCCGGGGGTGGGGATGTCTCCGCCGTACTGCCGGTGGCCAAACTGGTCGCCCTCTTCGTCCTCGTCCGACTCGCGGTCACCACCCCCGACCAGGTCATGCGGTGCCTCCGCGTGGTGGTGTGGGGCGCGGCCGCCCTCGGTGTAATCGCTCTGGGACAGACCCTGAAGGTCGGCCCGGTGCTCTCGGTGCTGGCGACCTACTGGTCGAGCGGCATCACGGGCGCGGAGCGCGGGACCGCGACCCTCGCGTCCTCCATCGCCACCGGTGACTACGTCGTGGTCGGCCTGCTCGTGCTGCTCTTCGGAGCGGTCCGCGGGCTGTTCCGTCGCAGGGAGACCGTCGCGCTCGCCGTACCGCTGGTGCTCGGCGTCCTGGCCGCGGGCCAGTTCTCGACCTGGCTCGCTGTCGCGCTCGGGCTCGTCCTGGGCGCGTGGAGGTCCACGGTGTTGCGCGCCTGGTTGATCCGGGCTCTCCCTCTCGTGTGCGTGGCCGGCCTCGTCGTCGGTTCGCCCGCGATGGCCGCCCGTTTCCAGGAGATCGGCGGCGACGGTCCGGCCGGCGGGTCTGCCATGCCGGCCAGCTGGGTCGTGCGGATCGACAACCTGGCCACCTTCTACCTGCCGCGGCTCGACGGACTCGGCTTCGTCTTCGGCGTCGAGCCGAGCTCAGTCCTGGTTCCGCCGGAGACGTGGCGCGACGTCATCTACCTCGAGAGCGGCTATCTCCAGCTCCTGTGGGTCGGTGGGCTACCGCTCCTCGTGACGTTCGCCTGGCTCACGATCGCCGTTCTCCGTTCGGCTCGCGTGGCCGAGGACGACCCGGGACCGCGGGGTGCCGCCGCGTCCGCCCTCTGGATCGCCTGGGTCCTGATCCTCGTCCTCACCATCCTCGACGCGCACCTCACGCTGCGCGGTATGGGGGACCTCGTCTTCACGTTGTGCGCACTGGTCGTGGGGGAAGCAGATGAAGCAGCTCGAACTCGGGAACCACGAACCGTCCCGGTGGGAGGGGATGGCAGGTCGAACCGTCGATGTCCTCCTGGCCTCGACGGCCCTGGTCCTCCTGGCGGTACCACTCCTCCTGATCGTCGTCCTGATCAGGTTGACCAGCCCGGGCCCGGCCGTGTTCCGGCAGCGACGGGTGGGGAGGGATCGGCGCCCTTTCACGATGTACAAGTTCCGGACCATGCGGGTGGGGGCCGACGACAGGGCTCAACGTGACCTGGTCGCTCGAGAGCTCGCGGGCGAGAACACGCTCGTCAACGGCACGTGCAAGATCAGTGGTGACCCTCGGGTGACGCGTGTCGGCGAGCTCCTCCGTCGGACGAGTCTCGACGAGCTCCCACAGCTGGTGAACGTCCTCCGCGGCGACATGGCGCTGGTCGGACCGCGACCATGCCTGGTCTGGGAGGCGGAGATGTTCCCGCCGGCCTGTGCCCCCCGCTTCACGGTCCGCCCCGGCCTGACCGGCCTGTGGCAGGTCAGCGGCCGGAGCACGATCGGCACGGCCGAGATGTTGGCGCTCGACGTCGTCTATGTCCGGGCTCGCGGCCTCCGGACCGACGTGCGCATCCTCATCCGCACCGTTCCCTCGATGCTGACCCGGGACGGGGCTCGATGAGTGTCGAGCAGATCACCTCTTCACGGGTACGGACCGTCGACCCGAGAACGGATCGCGCGTGGCACGAGCTGGCCCGGTCCGCGGAGGGAAACCTGTTCACGTCGCCCCCGTGGATCGGCGCGGTGTGCGACACGTACGGCTTCACTCCGCAGGCCAGGGTCGGCCGTGACACGGCTGGGCGACCCGGCGGTTTCGCATGGGTGGTCGTCGATGACCTCCGGGGACGCAGGATCACCAGCCTGCCCTTCAGCGATCGATCGGACCCGATCGCGGGAGACCCGGACCTGTGGCACGCGTTGTCCGACGGTGTGGTCGGGACCGATCTCCCCACCACGATCCGGGCCCTGGCACCATCCCCGGTCGCGGGCGACGCTCGGCTCGAACCCGTCGGCGAGGCGGCATGGCACGCGACCTCGATCGACCGCACTGCCGAGGACATGTTCGGGCAGGTCAACCGACACGCCCGCCGCAACGTCGCCATCGCCCGACGTCGTCAGGTGCGGGTCGAGGCGGACACCACCCTCGACGGCGTCCGGGCGTTCCATGCACTGCACGTCCGGCTCCGTCGTCAGAAGTACCGGCTCCTGGCACAGCCCAGGGAGTTCTTCGACGCGGTCTGGGCACGATTCGCTCCGTCCGGCGACATCACGACCCTGCTCGCTCGTCACGAGGGTCGGCTGATCGCGGGCGCGCTGATGCTGCGTTGGAACGACGTCCTCTACTACAAGTTCGGTGCCTCGGATCCGGAGCACCTCTCTGCGCGACCGAACGACGCGGTGTTCTGGGCGGCGATCGAGCAGGCGGTGTCGGAGGGCGCCGGCCTGATCGACTGGGGGCTCAGCGACCTGGACCAGCCCGGACTCGTGGCCTACAAAGACAAGTGGGCCTCACAGCAGCGTCGCATCGTCACCTACCACAGCCGGGGGGGTCGCGGGGCAGCCACCAGTGAGGTGGACACCTTGTTGCGCCGCCTGACCGACCTGCTGACCGGCGACGACGTGCCGATGGACCTCAGCAGGCGTGCCGGAGACCTGCTCTACCGCTACTTCTGCTGACACGACCCGCGCATCTCCAGCTACCGAGGACGCGGCGAGCGGTGGGCATCGCGCCTCCGCGGTGCCGCGGTGTCGGCGACAGCGCGACAGCGCGACAGCGCGACAGCGCGACAGCGCGACAGCGAACGTTCCCGGGTCAGAGCCGCCGGTGCGAGCCCGGAAGAAAGAGGAAATCGCTCACGTACCCCGCCGGTGGAGAGTACGGAATGAAATCGCCGCCGAGGAAGCGGCGCTGGTGGGACTCCACGTCGAATTCCGTGAGAGGACGCACGGCGCGGTCCTGGACGAAGTAACCCTGGTACCCGAGTGCGGTGAAGCGGGCGAACAGGTCCTCGACCGGCCTGTGCCGATGACGGTCCTCGATCTCCACGGCCACGGCGGGTCGGTGCTCCTCGACGACCGACCAGCTACCCTCGAGCGCAGGGTCCTCGTGACCCTCCACGTCGCACTTGAGCACGGACACCCGGCGGTCCTCGTCGGCCAGGAGCGAGTCCACCCGACGCAGCGCGACCGTGAACGCCGACTCGTCGTCGCACGCCCGGAGTTCGACGCTGGCGAGGGCGTCGATCACCTGACCTCCGTGACTGGGAACGTGCAGGACCGCCTCCGCCTCGCGGTCCGAGGCCGCGAACGGGTGCACGACGATGTTCCGCCGGCGGCGTGAGAGGGCTGTCAGCGCCGCGACGTTCCCAGGAAACGGCTCGACAGCGTGCACCTGACCGCCGGGGCCGACCAGAGCGGCCATGAGCCAGGTGTAGACGCCCCGATTCGCCCCGAGGTCGATGACCGCCGAGTTCGTCGTGACGTTCTCGGTGAGGAACCCGAGGAGGGGGTCGCCCTGCCACCTCTTCTTGACGAGACGGACCGAGGCACTGACGACCGGGTCGATGCGGTCGACGAGTCGTTCGAGACGATTCACGGCCCCCCCAGGGTGGCGACTGACGGCTACAGCTCCGTCCACGGCTTGTCGTGCAGGTTGCGGCTGACCTCGGTCATGTACCGCTGCGCCAGCGGGGTCATCCACTCGCCGGAGTAGTGCCAGCCCAGGCATCCCCACAGGTCACCCGCCTGGTAGGGCGGTCGCAGGTAGAGGACCCGCCCCTCGTAGCAGCCACGGATGACGGCCAACCCGTAGTCGACGTTGAACGCGGTGCTCTCCGCGGAGAGGGGATACGAGCCCGGGCGGTAGATGTGCTTGATCTGCAGAAGACCGAAGCTCGTCGGACACGGTGCCGTGTACGACCCGACGCAGAGGCGCTGCTCGTCGACGACGTCCGCCGCCTTGTCCTGGAACCACGAGCTCTCCGTCCAGGCCACCGCCCGGACCACCTCGGGGTCGAACCCCCACTTGCAGGCTCCCCAGGCCATGATCTCCTCGGTCGTCCCCGTGAACTGGCCGTCGATGCGCGGGACGATGGTGCGGTTGACGACCGGATCCCAGTAGTCCGGCCACGGTGGGAGGACGAGCCCCTCGGGCACCGTGGCGTTGGCGCCGGCGTTGGTGGAACGCACCTCGCGCCCGCTCCGCACGATGCGCTGAGTGCAGGCTTCCCCCGAGGGCAGCGCCACGCCCACCGGTGAGGCAGGAGGAGCCGGGGCGGGCGAGGGCAGCGCCACGCGTTCGGGCGGCTCGCTGGTGCAACCGAGGACCAGCCACAAGCTCGCCAGCAGGATCGACACGAATGCTCTCCGTGCATGCACCACGCCGATCACACCGGCTGCACCCCCCGAACGACGTGGTCGCTTCGACTCATTCGATCGACGGAATCGAACAACTGTCGGTGAGCAGATAGTAGGTTCGTCACGGTGCGGCGGCTAGGGGTTCGGCCTCCGCGAGACCATGCGGGGGAAGCCATGAGGCCACGGGCCGCAGTCGTGCGTTGTCACTACTTCCGCGACACGCGAGTACGCCGCGAGGTCGACGCCCTCCTCGACCTCGAGTTCGAGGTCGAGGTGTTCTGCCTTCGAGATGCCGGTGAGTCCTCCCGGGAGCAGCGGGGCGCACTCCTCATCCGCCGGCTCCCGCTCCGGCACCGGGCGGGGGCGGGCGCGGCACGCCTGCTGGCGGAGTACGCGTCCTTCTTCGTCCTGGCGATGATCCTGATCTCCTGGCGCGCCGCCCGTCGACCCTTCGAGCTCGTCCAGGTCAATTCCGTGCCCGATGCGCTCGTGTTCGTCACTGTCCTCGCCAGGGCGAGAGGAGCCCGCGTCCTGCTGGACCTCCAAGAGCCGATGCCGGAGTTCTTCGCGACCAAGTTCGAGGTCACGATGTCCCATCCCGCCGTACGGCTCGTCGCCGGTCTCGAGCAAGCCGCCATCCGCTTCGCAGCCCACGTCATCACCCCGACCGAGCCGATGCGTCGGGAGTTCGTCCGGCGCGGGGCCGACCCACACAAGATCAGCGTGGTCATGGACGGAGCTGACGAGCAGGTGTTCGTGCCTTCGTCCGCCCACGGCGAGGCCTACTCCCGCTTCGTGATCGTCAGCCACGGCACCATCGAGCCGCAGTACGGCCTCGACACCCTGATCCGGGCCGCTGCGCAACTGCGCGACGAGCTCCCCGACTTCGAGGTCCGGATCATCGGTGACGGTTCTCAGCGCGAGGAGCTCCGCGCCCTCGCCGCCTCGCTCGGTCTCGAACGATGGGTGCACTTCAGCGACGGCTTCGTGCCCGAGGACGAACTCATCCGCTTGCTCAGCTCGGCGAGTCTCGGTGTCGTCGCCATGAAGCGTGATCGTTTCCGTGACCTCACGATCGCCGGCAAGATGTTCGACTTCGTCGCGCTCGGCATTCCGATGGTCGTTTCGAGGACCCGGTCGGTCGAGGAGATCTTCGGCTCGGACTGTTACGAAGGATTCGTCCCCGACCAGCCCGAGGATCTCGCGAGGGCCATCCGCCGCCTGCACGACGATCGGCTACGCGCGAAAGCCCTGACGGAGAACGCGCACGAGCGTGTCCGGCCCATTGCCTGGCCAGTACAGCGCCGTCGTTACCAGGAGATCGCCCGAGGTGACCGGTGATCGCCATCAACCCCGTCGTCGACGTGGCCCGCCCGAGGTCGGCGCCCTCAGCCACCGCAGCGCTCGCCGCGTTCGCCGCCGTGCTCCTGCTCGTCAGCGGCTGCGCCGGTGGCGTCACGACCCAGCCTCCCCTCCCCCCGATGCCGGGCGACCCGGACCTGCCGCGCCGGCTCGTCGAGACCGTGACCGCCGACGGGGCCTTCACCCACCTGCAGGCCTTGCAGAACATCGCCGCCCGCAACGGCGGTCAACGCGCCTCGGGGAGCCCAGGGCACGAGCAGAGCGTCGACTACGTCGCGGACACGTTGCGCCGAGCGGGATACGTCGTCGAGACGCCGACCTTTTCCTTCTACACGTTCACTGCCGAGGCGCAGACCTTGACGGTCGACGGCCGCACCGTTCCTGCCCCGCGTGCCCTGCGCTACTCACCACCGACACCACCTGGCGGGATCACGGCACCGCTCGTTGCCCTGCCGTCGGACACGGCCCTCGGTTGCGAAGCCGGCGATTACGCGGGGAGCCCGGTGAGCGGGGCGATCGTGCTGGTGCGCCTGGGCTCGTGCACCCCCACCCGGAAGCAGCAGGTGGCAGCAGAGGCCGGAGCGGTCGCCATGATCGTGGCGAACTCCGAGGACATCGCGCTCAACACCTCGCTCGACTCCCCGGTCGAGGCGCGGATCCCCGTCGCCGGAGTCTCGAGTCGACAGGGCAGCTCGTTGGAGACTCGCCAGGAACAATCCGCGAACCTCACCCTCGTGACCCGATCCGAGAGCAGGACGAGCCGCAGCGTTGTCGCCCAGACGGTCACGGGTCGACCGGACGAGGTCATCCTGTCCGGCGCCCACCTGGACAGCGTCCCCGAGGGTCCGGGCCTCAACGATGACGGTTCGGGGTCGGCAGCCCAGCTCGAACTCGCACTGCGACTCGGGGCTGCACCCCCTGTCACCAACATGATCCGGTTCGCCTGGTGGGGTGGCCATGAGGCGGGCCTCTGGGGCTCGTCGGCCTATGTGCAGGGTCTGTCGTTCGATGCCCGCCGCGACATCGCCGCCGTCCTCAACACGGACATGATCGGCTCGCTCAATGCGGCCTACTTCGTCTACGACGGCGACGACTCCGACGGTGTCGGCGCCCCGGCGGGGCCTCCGGGCTCCGCCGCGATCGAGCGGACCCTGGAAGAGGGACTGACGAGGTCGGGAGTCCGGGCTCGCGGTCTCGATCTCGAGAACCGATTCGATCACGCTGCGTTCACCGCGATCGGCATCCCCGCGGGCGGGCTGTTCACCGGGGCGGAGGGGATCAAGACACCGGAGGAGGCCGCCCTATGGGGAGGTCGAGCGGGCGAACCGTACGACCCCTGTTATCACGAGCGCTGCGACGGTCTCACCAATGTTGACCGGGTGGCGCTCGCCCGCATGCTCGATGCACTGGCCTGGACCATCGCGACCTATGGAGTCGGGCTGGGCGGACCGAACGGCCTGCCCTCCCGGGAACAACGGGCCACCCTCTAGCGGGCTCGTCGGTGTTCCGCAGAGCCGACTGCAGCACGCAGGGTCTTCGTGAACGCCGGCGTGCGGCACGGCTGGCACGCCCCGTGCGCCGGCCCCCGCGCTCAACGGCCGCGGGCGAAGAGGACCTCGGAGATCGTGCGGAGCAGGACCTTGGCGTCCAGCCAGAGCGACCAGTTCTCGATGTAGAAGTTGTCGAACCGCGCGCGGTCGGAGATCGGTGTGTCCGCGCCGCGCAGGCCGCTGACCTGCGCCAGGCCCGTCAGGCCCGCGGGGACGCGGTGGCGGTGACCGTAGCGCGGCAGCTCGGAGGAGAACTTCTCCACGAAGTGGGGGCGCTCCGGGCGCGGGCCGACCAGGGTCATGTCCCGCGCAGGATGTTCCACAGCTGCGGGAGCTCGTCGAGCGAGTCGGGCGCAGTACGCGACCCATCGGCCCCACGCGCTGGTCGTCGACGACCGACCACTGCGTCGCCAACTCACGCTCGTCGGACGGGCGCATCGAGCGGAACTTCAGGCACTCGAACAGGAGCCCGTCACGTCCCACGCGGGCCTGCTTGAAGATCACGCCGGGCCCGCCCTCGAGGCGCACGGCCAGCGCGATCACGGCCACGATCGGCGCGAGCAGCAGGAGCACGACGGCGCTGACGACGACGTCGAACACGCGCTTGAGCGCCCAGCTGATGCCGTCGAGCGGGGGCGTGCGGATGCGCATGATCGGCACGGAGCCGATGTGGTCGCCGGTGCCGGTCTGGGTCACGAAGGCGGGCAGCCGGGGCACGATCAGCAGGTCGCAGCCGGCGCACTCGGGGCTGCGGACGCGGTCGAGCAGCTCGACCTCGTCGAACTCGCCGCCGGCGACCAGCACGACGTCGATGCCGTTCTCGGCGACCACGCGCTCGAGATCGGCCAGGGCCCCGACGTGCGGGGCGAACGCGGCGGCGGCGCAGTCGCGGCCGTCGTCGAGGAAGCCGGCGACCGCGAGCCGGTAACGCGGGTGACGCTGGAGGAGCTCGATGACGTCGGCGGCGAGCGAGCCCCCGCCGACCACGAGCGTGCGGTGCGCGACCACCCCGCGCCGGCGCGCCGCGAGGATGAACCGCGTCGTCGCCATCCGGAGCACCACCAGCCCGAGGCCGGGCAGGACGATCAGCAGGAGCGTCTCGACGCCCTCGCCCTCGTGGCGCAGCGCGAACACCGACGCGACCAGCGCCGCAGCCACGAGCAGCCGGCCGATGACCATCGGCAGCTCGTCGAGGACCGCGAGGTGCAGGCGCGCCCGGTAACTACCCCGCCCCACAGCAGCGCGATCGCGATGACCGCCATCGCGAGCACGGCGTGGACACGCTGCAGCTCGCGGACGTCCGCCCGCTGCGTGCGAAGGTGGTGCAGCCGGGCGGACCCGCTGTCCGGCTCCGCGGAGAGCCGGAAGCGGGAGAGGGGCTCCGGGGTGCCTGACGAAGTCGCCCACCGTCGTCAGCCGCACGGCGCCGAAGTGCGCTGAGCAGCCGATCCGGGAGGACTCACAGCTCACGGTGCGCTCGAGCCGACCAACGACGCCTGCCTATCGCGAAGATCGCCGGGATCATGGGCGTGCAGTCGGTCCGCCGGGAGTACGACCGGGCGTGGATCGCGGACGTGTCCCGCCTGCAGGCACTGAACTCGAACAGCACCCACGATGAGCTCGACGCTTCGTCCCAGCCTGCGGTACTTCGCCAGCACCTCACTGGCGTTGTTGGCCACGGTTCTGTCCGGGTGATGGCGCCTGACGACTTCGAGGATCTCGCTGGTGCGCTCGTGCTCGGGGCGCCAGAGCTGGTCGAGGATCTCGACGGAGACCGGTGCTCCTCCGTGATCGATCCCTGCCACCACCGCCTCGCGCCCCTCGGTGTCGAGCAGGACGCGCAAGGTATCCACCGCGCTCGGCGAGCCGGTTGACCGTCACACCGTCCGCGGCCCGTCGCATCTGCCGCACCGCGAGCTCGGCCCCCTCGCCCAGGACCTGCTCCAGGTGCACGAGCACGGCGAGAACCGCCGCGAGCGGCTGGCGCTCGCCGTCGGGGCGACGGCCTCCCCGAACTCGGCGGCCGCTCCTTACCCCACGCGCCGCCGCCCATTACGTCGCGTCCGCGGCCCAGGCCTCGGGGCCGACCTGCCTGACGAGGGCGAGGAGCCACCGGACCGCGGGGCCCTCACGCTCTCCGCGACGTCCTCTGTCCGGTTCGTAACTCCCGCCGCCCGTCGCGCGACAGACGGGCAGGACGTGCTCGGGAACACGGAGGCCGGCGATGACCATGATCCTGACGGCGGTGGCGGGGGCGACGGCAGGAGCCGCGGCGTGGCTCCTCGCGCCCTGGGCGAGCATGGCCGTGCACGGGACGGTCGACCAGCGGCACTGGGCCGGTGACCGCCCGGTCGGGTGAGGATCCGCGGAGATCGCTAACGGTCGAGCCCCAGGGCGCGAGAAGAGATCGACAGCCGGCATGGGGGCCGGCCGCACCTCGGGGGGTTCCCATGGCCAAGCACGCGACGCCGCACACGGCGGCCGGCGTCCGGACCGCGAGCACGATCATCCGCCCGGTCGCCCTCAGCGCGGCGGCCTACCTCGACCGGCTGCGCACCGCGACCACGACCGTCACGCCCGCCTCGATGGCGGCCGGGCGGCACTCACGCTGACCCCGCTCCCGTCGGCCGGCGCGGCGCCGACGGGTGCGGGGGTCACGCCGGCAGGACCGTCCCCGCGTGCAGGGGGCCCTCGTCGTTGACGGCGAGGAGCACCGGGACGGTGCCTCCGGTGTCGATGCGGCAGACCGCGGCGTCGACGAGGTACATGCGCCACGCGATGTCGATCCCGACGCCGAGCGCCCAGCTGATCGCCGCCTTGATCGGCGACACGTGGCTGACGACGACCACCTCGCCGACCGCGGCCTCGGCCGCGAGCTCGGTGCACGCGCGGGCCACGCGCTCGCGCACCGCCACCAGCGACTCGCCCCCGGCGGGGACGTGCTCCGGGTCCTCCTGCCAGGCGCGCCACGCGTCGCCGTCGAGCGCGGTCATCGGCTGGCCGTCGAGGTCGCCGTAGTCCATCTCGGTCCAGCGGGCGTCGATCTCCACCGGCACGTCGGCGCCGAGGAGCGTCGCGGTCTCCTGCGCGCGGGCCAGGGGGCTCGACAGCAGGCGGGTGGGCCGGGGAAGACCCGCGGCGAGCGCCCGGGCCTGGCGACGCCCCACGTCGGTGAGCGGTGGGTCCGACCGGCCGCACATCACCCCGCGGGCGTTGGCCTCACTCTGACCATGGCGGACGAGGGTGAGCACGTACTCCACGGTAGTGCCGGGAGCCCGGGCACCCGGTGCGCATTCGGGCGACCGCGCGCCTCCACGAGCAGGACCGGTCGCCAACGGTGATCGATCGAGTGTGGGGCACGCCACTGCTGCCGTAGGGTCAGGTCACGGGCGTGCCGGACGCCGCGCCCACGACGGCCCTCCTCGGCCTCGTCCACCGGAGGAGGTCCTCGCGTGTCCCTCTTCCCCGGGTTCGACGTCGTCGACGTGACCGTCGGCGGCACCACCGTGCACGGCCGCGTCGGGGGCTCCGGGCCGCCGGTGCTGCTCCTGCACGGCATCCCCGAGACCCACCTCCTGTGGCGTCATGTCGCGCCCGCGCTCGCGGTCGACCACACCGTCGTCGTCACCGACCTGCGCGGCTACGGCGCCAGCGGCGTCGGGACCTCCGGCGACCACTCCATGCGCGCCCTCGCCGCCGAGCAGCTCGCCGTGGTGCGGGCCCTGGGCCACGAGCGCTTCGCCGTCGCCGGCCACGACCGCGGCGCCCGCTGCGCCTACCGGATGGCCCTCGACCACCCCGACCACGTCCGCCGCCTCGCCGTCCTCGACGTCGTCCCGACCGCCGAGGCCTTCGCCCGCGCCGACCGCGAGTTCGCGCTGGGCTACTGGGTCTGGTCGCTGCTCGCCGCGCCGACGCCGGTGCCCGAACAGCTCGTGCTCGGGGCGCCGGCGACGTTCGTCGACCACCTGCTCGACAGCTGGTCCGACGACCCGTCCGTCTTCACCCCGTGGCTGCGCGAGCGCTACACCGCGACCTTCCGCGACCCCGACCGCGTGCACGCGATCTGCGAGCAGTACCGCGCCGCCGCGACCGCGGACGTCGCGCACGACGAGGCCGACCGCGGCGCCCACCGCCTCCGCTGCCCCGTCCTCGCGCTGTGGAGCGCGACCGGCGCCGTGCACCGCTGGTACGACCCGCTCGCCGTGTGGCGGCAGTGGGCCGACGACGTCCGCGGCGGCCCGCTCGACGCGGGGCACTTCCTGCCCGAGGAGGCGCCGGACGCCGTCGTCGAGGCGTTGCGGGGGTTCTTCGGCGACGGGCGGGCGGTGTCGTGAGCGTCGCGACGGCGGACGCCCGGCTCCGGACCGGAGCACCTCACCCCGCGGGCGTCGGCCGCACCCCGACCCGCGCGGACGAGGGGCTCCACGGTCGTGCCGGGAGCCCGGCCGGGCGACCGAGCGCGTCCGCGAGCAGGACGACCGCGCCGGGCAGGCACGCGATCAGCGCCAGCACGCCGTAGACGACGGCCGTCGCGAGCCCCTGGGCGGCGTCGAGGCCGACCGCGGCGAACGCGACGGCGGCGGCCGCCTCGCGCGGGCCCCAGCCGCCGACGGTCAGCGGCACCGCCATCGCGAGCAGCGCGACGGTGACCAGCGGCAGCAGCTGCCCCAGCGACACGCCGACCCCGGCGACGCGGGCGGCGAGCACGAACAGCGCGAGCAGCCCGCCGAGCGCGACGAGCGAGCACAGCAGCACCGGCGGGCCGGTCCGCACCCGAGCGAGCCCCTCGCGGACGTCCCGGCCGGCGCTCGCCAGCGCGACCCGGACCCGGGCGGCACGCCGCGCGTGGCGAACCCACAGGCCCGCGACCAGCACGGCGACGCCCAGCCCGCCGGCGACCACGCCGAGACCCGGACCGACGAGCGCGTGCAGCAGGGCCGGGCTCGCGACCAGCACGACGACGCCGACCGCGACCACGACCACCTGGCCCGCGACCCGCTCGATGACGACGGCCCGCGCGCCGCGGGCATCGCCGGGCCGGTGGTGGCGGACGGCGCGGTGGACGTCGCCGAGGACCCCGGCGGGCAGGAGGGAGTTGAGGAGGGTCGCGCGGTAGGCGTCGGCGGTGGCCGTGCGCAGGGACAGGTCGAGACCCACGCCGCGGGCGACGACGCACCAGCGCGCGGCGCCGGCGACGGTGGTGACGGCGCCGAGGGCGAGGGCGGCGAGGACGGTCGGCGCCGTGATCGCCCCGAGCGCCTCGACGACACCGCCCGCGCCGACGCGGATCGCGAGCAGGGCCGGCAGGCCGAGGCCGACCAGCAGGCGCAGCAGGAGGCCCAGGGGGACGCGGCGGGCGGGGGCGGTCATGGCGGGTCCGGTGGTCTCGGGACCGGAGGGGTCGGGGTGGGCGGAGCCGCCAGTGTTGCCGCTGCCGTCGCGCGGGGTGAGGGTGTTCGCTCTCTTGCCCGCACGGGCCTCGGTGTGCTGGGCGGGGCGGTCGTCGACGCTGCGTCGCGGGACGGGCACGGCGGGTGGGGCGGACAGGGCAGGCGCGGGGAGCGGCACAGAGGGTCCAGGGGAGCTGGGGAGCGGGGAGCGTGCGGTGGGGCGTCGGGGGCCGGTGGGGGCCGGCCGAGGCGGGGCTCGAGGGGAGGGCTCTAGGGGAGGGCGAGGAGGTCGAGGTGGCCGACGGTCACCCGCAGCCGGCCCTGCTCGGCGGCCTCGAGGCGGCGGGCGAGGTAGGCGTCGGCGTGGCGCGCGAGGTCGGGGTCCTGCGCGACGGCCGCGGCCACCCAGCCCTGCAGCCAGGCGACGACGAGGTCGACGTCGTCGAGCCCGAGGTGCCACGGGCTCGCGCGGGAGCGGATGTGCGCGCCGTGGCGGGCGAAGGCCTCCTCGGCCACGGTCGGGGCCCGCGGGCCGAGGAGGGCGCGTCCGTCGACGGTGCGCTGCTGGTGGGCGTCGAACGCGGCGGCGATGGCCACGTCGCGGGGCTCGGCGGGCTCGAGGCGGACCTGCCCGGTGACCGACAGCGTCAGCAGGGCCGCCACGCCGGCGCCGACGCACGCCGCGGCGACGGCGTCGATCTCGTCGGCGGTGAGCAGGTCGAGCAGCGCGGAGGCGGTGACGAGGTCGACGCCGGCGAGGTCGGCGGCGGTCAGCGTCGTCACGTCGAGCTCGCGGACCTCCGAGGTGATCGGCGACCCGTCGCGCGCCCGCGGCGGCAGCGAGTCGGCGACGTGGGCGAGCAGGCCGGCGTCACGGTCGGCCAGCACCCAGTGCTGCGGCCCGGGCAGGCGGGGCGCGAGCCAGCGCGCCATCGACCCGGTGCCGGCGCCGAGGTCGAGGATGCGGCCGGGCGCGGGGTGTCCGGCGCGCAGCTCCTCGACGAGGTCGACCGCGCGCGCCTCGGCGTCGGCGTTCTCGCGCAGGGCGAGCCAGTCGGCGGCGGCCGGCGCGCCCGGGAGGGCGTGGTCCGGGGTCAGGCCGGCGGGCTCGCGAGCAGGTCCGCCAGCGCCTGCTCCACCCGTCGCGACGTCTGTGTCCACGTGGTCAGCCTGCATCGTGGGGATCTCGCTGAGACACGTAACCCGTCCCGGTGCTGATGATCGGCGAACCAGCGGTGCAGCGTTGCGACGAGTGCGGGTACGTCCTCAGGAGGCGTTAAGACTCCGCCGTTCGCCAGCGTGTCCGGCAGCCCGCCGACGGCGCTCGCCACGACGGGGATGCCCCGCGCGCGGGCCTCGCTCACCACCATGCCGTACGTCTCGACCCGCGAGGGCGCGACGAGCAGGTCGGCGGCGTGCCAGATCGCGTCCAGCTCGGCGGCGGTCCGCGGGCCGAGCAGGTGCACCCGGTCGGCGAGACCCTGGCGCGCGATCGCCGCGCGGAGGTCGGCGACGAAGGCCGGGTCGCGGCCGGTCGGGCCGACGAGGTCGAGCGTCCACGGGCGCTCGCGCAGCGCGGCGAGGGCGTCGACGAGCAGGTCCTGGCCCTTGGTCGGCGTCACGGCGCCGAGGCAGAGCAGCCGGTGCGCGCCGTCGGTGCCCGCCGCGTGGGGCGCCGGGTCGACACCGGGGACCGCGACGACGGCCTCGACGCCCTGCTCGGACAGTCGCCGCGCGGTCCAGGGGCTGGTGGCGACGACGGCGCGGGCGGCGCGCAGGACGGCGTGCTCGCCGGCGGAGAGGTCGGGGTGCTCCTCGTCCAGGGGCAGGTGCACGAGGACCGCGAGCCGGCGGGCGTGCGGGACGACGACGTCCGGGACCCCGCCCGCGACCAGCCCGTCGACCAGCACCGCGCCCGCGCCGGCCAGCGCGCCGGCGAGCGCCCGCCGCGCGGCGTCGTCGGGCCGCGGCCAGGCCCCGGCGAGCTGCGCGTCGTGCACCGTCCGGCCCCGCGCGCGCAGCCCGTCGATGATCCGCGCGTCGTACACGTCCCCGCCGCTGACCAGCGCGGGGTCGGCGACCGGCCGCACCATCGTGAGCGGTATTCCCGGTCCTGACCGGGAATTCCGCTCACGTGGGGGCACGGGTCCAGCATGCCTAGGGTGCGGACATGGTCGATGCCCTGCCGCCCCTGGCGTCCGAGGACCACGCCTGCGCGCCGTGCGGCATGCGCTACGCCGACGTCTCGATCGACGAGGCGTGCGCCCACGTCGCGGCGGTGCCGGCCGCTCTCCGGGAGGCCGTCCACGAGCTGGAGCCCTCGCTCCGGCACGGCCGGCCGACCGACGACGTGTGGTCGGTGGCCGAGTACGTCTGCCACCTGCGCGACGTCGCCGTCGCCTTCACCATCCGGCTCCACCGCGCCCGCACCGAGGACCGCCCCGCCCTCGAGCCCGTGTACAACGACCTGCGGGCCCGCCGCTTCCGCTACGACCGGCACGACGTGCCCGCGGTCCTGGCCGAACTGGAGATCGTGACCCCGGGCCTGCTCGACGAGGTCGCCCGCTTCCGCGACGGCGACTGGGACCGGACGGTCACCCGCCTCCCGCACGAGGAGCGCACCGCCCGCTGGCTGCTGCGCCAGGCCGCGCACGAGGGCGTGCACCACGTCGCCGACGTGCGCCGGCGGCTCACCTAGCCCGGCGGTCCTGGCGGGGCGGTCACGCGGCCGGTCGAGGCGGTGACCGTGACGGTCTGGCCCTCGACGCCCCCGCCCAGCGGGTCCTCACCGACGACCGTCCCGGCGGGGGCGCGGCTGTCGACGGTCGCGGTGTCCACCACGAAACCGGCGGCACGCAGGGCCGCGGCCGCCTGGTCGGCGGGCTCGCCGATCACGGCGGGGATGGTGGTCAGCCGGCCGCCGGTGACGAACCGCGGGTCGGGAGCCGGGAGCGGCTGGACGGGGCTCGCGCCCAGGATCGGCGTCATCGCCCGGTACCAGGTCTGCGCCGGGGTCGTGCCGCCGAACAGGTTGCCCGTCCCGCACGAGGTCGGCGGGCTGCCCGTGCAGATCGGGCGGGGCGAGGAGGAGTCGTCGAACGTGATGGCCGCCGCCGCGATCGACGGCGTCGCCGCGACGAAGGCTCCGGACTCCGAGGTCTGCGTGGTGCCGGTCTTGGCGGCGGTGGGCCGGTGCCAGCCGGCCGCGGCCGCGGCGGCCGCGGAGGTGCCGCCGGGCTGGTCGTCCTTCGCCAGCCCGGTCATCTCGGTGTCGGCCAAGGGCCCGGGCACGGCCTGCTCGCACGCGGCGCCGTTCACCGGCACCGGCCGGCCGGCCGCGTCGGTGACCGAGGTGATCGGACTGGGCGGGCACCACGTGCCGTGGCTCGCCAGCGTGGCCCCGACGTTGGCGAGCTCCAGCGAGCTCGTCGGCGCCACCCCGAGCGTGAACGACGCCTGGTTCTGCGCCTTCACGGTGTCGGCGATCGACGGTTGGCCCGGGCCGGGCGGCTCGGCGAGCGAGCGCATCCCCAGCCGCACGGCCATGTCCACCACGGGCGCGATGCCGGTCGTCTCCTCGAGCTTGACGAACGCCGTGTTCGGCGACTGCGCCAGCGCGTCCTGCAGGCTCATCTGCGGCGGGTAGTCGCCGTCGTTCGAGACCACGAAGCCCGGGGTCAGCGGCGAGGCGTAGCCGCTGGCAGGCACCGGGATGACGGTGTCGATCCCGCCACCCTGGGCGAGGTAGGCCGACGAGGTGAAGATCTTGTAGACGGACCCGGCGCCCAGGTTCTCCGGCGTGCCGGGCAGGTCGTAGGTGGTCTGCAGCTGCGAGGCGTCGAGCCCGTAGCCCCGGTTGGCGACCATCGCGGTCACCGGGTGCGCGGTCGCGCCCGGCGCGACGATCGAGAGCACGTCGGCGACGTGCGACCGGGCCGGCGGCACCTCGGCGTCGACGGCGGCCTTCGCCTGCTCCGTCGCCGCGCGGTCCATGGTCGTCCGGACGGTGTAGCCCCCGCGGCGCAGCTCCTCGGCCGAGATGCCGCTGCGGGCGAGGTCCTCGAGGACGTAGGCGCAGAAGAACCCGGCGTCGCCGGCGCCGAGGCAGCCCTCGGTCAGCCCGTGCAGCGCCGGGTCGACACCGAGCGGCGCCGCGGTGGCGCGGGCGGCCTGATCGGGGGTGATGTCGCCCTGCTCGGCCATCTGCGTGATCACGACGTTGCGCCGGTCGAGCGCGGCGGCGGGGTGGCGCACGGGGTCGTCCTGGGCCGGGCTCTGCACCATGCCGGCCAGCAGCGCGGCCTGGGGCACGGTCAGCCGGTCGGCGGTCGTGTCGAAGTACGTGCGCGCCGCGGCCTGCACGCCGAACGCCTGGTTCCCGAACGACACCACGTTGAGGTAGCGGGTGAGGATCTCGTCCTTGGGCACGGTCCGGTCGAGCCGCTCGGCCACCTCGGCCTCGCGGACCTTCCGGCCCAGGTTCGGCGCGGTGGCGCGCAGCTGCTCGGCGGGCGTCCGAGCCGCCACGTACTCGTCATCGTTCTTGACGTACTGCTCGGTCAGGGTCGAGGCGCCCTGCGTCGCGCCGCCGCTGGAGTTGTTCACCAGCGCCCGCACCACGCCGCGCGCGTCGAGCCCGGACTCGACGAAGAAGCGCCGGTCCTCGATCGCCACGATGGCCGCCTTCATCGCCGTCGAGATCCGGTCCGACGCGACGACCTGGCGGTCCTGGTCGTAGAGGTAGGCGATCGGCGCGCCGGCGTCGTCGGTGATCGTGGTGACCGACGGCATGTCCCCCGACAGCACACCGGGCTGCGTCGCCTCCACCCCACCCATGGCTCGCGCCGCGAGCTGCCCGAGGCCCCCGACGAGGGGGAACACCAGGCCGGCGACGACGACGCCGCCGATCACCGCGATCGCCAGGAGCCGCACCCCGAGCGTCACCGATCTCCGCACGAGCGGCCATGGTCCCCCGCGCCACCTGAGCAGGGTGTGAACAAAGATCACGCAAAGTCACACCAAGAGCGCGCCACCTCGCCGCCCCCGTCCGGGCGACGACGCGGTTGCGTGCGACCGTGGCCGGGAACGCCGACCGCACCCCGTCGACACCCCGAACCGACGAGGAGGCACCCATGGTGGGCCGACACCACCGCTCCCCCGCTCCCCGCCACGCCGTGAGCCACACCGTGCGCCACACCGCGAGCCACACCGCCCGGCGCGCGCTCGCCCCGCTCGCCGCCGCCTCGGTCGCCGTGCTCGCCGCGGCGCCCCTGGCGTCGGCAGCACCGGCCGCACCCGCGGCGCCCCAGCAGCCCGCCGACCAGCCACCCTGCAGCGACGCCGCCGACGTGTGCGTCGACCTCGGCGAGCAGCGGGCCTGGCTCACCGACGACGGCCGCGCCACGTCCGGCCCGATGGCGATCACCTCGGGCTCCGACGAGGACCCGACGCCGACCGGCGAGTTCACGGTGCAGCGCAAGGAGCGCCACCACGTGAGCCGCGAGTTCGGCCGCGCGCCGATGCCCTACTCGGTGTTCTTCGACGACGAGGGCCGGGCGTTGCACAGCGGCAGCCGGGCGGGCAGCTCGCACGGCTGTGTCCGGCTCGACAAGGACGACGCGCAGGACGTCTTCGCCGCGCTCGAGCCCGGCGACCGGGTCGAGATCGTCAGGTGAGCGTCAGCTCGTAGCTCGCCGACGCCACGTGCGACTCGTGCAGGGTCACCGTGATGCCGGCCAGCCCGCCCGCGTGCGGGCCGAGCCGCCCGTCGCCGACCCGTGTGGCCAGCCGCTGCGCGATCACCTGCGCCAGGTACTCCGTCGTCGTGTTCACCCCGGCGAGCTCGGGATGGTCGTCGAGGTTGGTGTAGGTGAGGTCGGCCAGGGCGTCGTGCAGCTGCTCGGTGGCGAGTCCGATGTCGACGACGATGTTGTCGGCGTCGAGCTCGGCCCGCCGGAACGTCGCGTCGACGACGAACGTCGCGCCGTGCAGGGCCTGCGCCGGTCCGAAGACCGCGCCCCGGAAGCTGTGGGCGATCATGATGTGGTCGCGGACGGTGACGGCGAACATGCCGACCATCCTGACGCCCGTCAGATCAGGACCACCAGCAGGGCGACGGCGAGGCCGAGGCCGAGCACGACGAGGAACAGCTGGACGTCGGCGAGCAGTCGGCCGCGCCAGGAGGTGCCCCGGTCCCGCGCGACCGGCGGGACGACGGAGGACGGGGTGGTCACGGACACGGCGCTCTCCCGAGCTCATCACGAACGGTCACGTCAACGTACGCCAGTAGACAGCACGACCGCCCGCTCAGCCCAGGCCCGGGTCGCCAAGGTGACACGGTGTGAGGAGCGCGGGGTCGCGTCCGCCGTCCTCAGCTGCCCCGTCGCACCAGGGCCGAGCGGCGCAGGGCCGAGGCCTGCGACCACACGCGGCGGGCGGCGCCGCTGCGCTCGGCCACCTCGCGCGCCTTGACGTACACCGTCGGCGGCAGGTGGGCGAGCAGCGAGGAGCAGCGGCGGTGCAGCAGCGTCGCGAAGCTGTCGACGTCGGTGTCGATGTAGCGCTCGAGGTCCTCGAGCCACCGCGCGCTGTTGCGGGCGTCGCGCCGGCTCGGGGCCAGGGCGGCCTGCCGGTCGGCCTGGTACCGCTCGAGGGCGGCCGGGACGTCCGCCGGCCCCTCGAGCGCCCGCGCGAGCGCGATCGCGTCCCCCAGCGCCAGCGTCGTACCCGAGCCGATCGCGAAGTGGGTGGTGTGCGCGGCATCGCCCGCCAGCACCGTGCGCCCCGACCACCACCGCTCGCAGTGCAGGGTGCGGAACTCCAGCCACGGCAGCGGCGCGTCGGGCTCGGTGGGCAGCCCGACGAGCGGGTGCCCGTCGAGGTGCCGGGCGAAGAGGCGTTCGAGCAGCTCCCGGCTCTCCTCGGCGCCCATCCGGTCGAGGCCCAGCGCGCGCCAGGTCTGCGGCGAGCACTCCACGATGAAGGTGCTGTGGTCGGCGTCGTAGCCGTACGCGTGGCACCACAACCAGCCGGCCGACGAGCGGACGAAGGCGAAGAGGAACGACGTGTAGACCTTGGTCGTCGCCAGCCAGACGTACTTGTTGGTGCCGACGTCGACGGTGGGCCCGAGGTCGTCGGCGAGCGCGCGGCGGTGGGCACTGCCGACGCCGTCGGCGGCGATCACCAGGTCGGCTTCGGCCTCGCCCGGCGCGACGTCGTGCTCGAACACCGTGTGCACGCCGAGCTCCTGCGCCCGGGCGGTGAGGAGGTCGAGCAGCCGCTGCCGCGAGATGCTGTAGCCGCCGCTGGGTCGCGCGACCCGGCCGCGCCCCTCGACGTCGACGTCCTGGCCGTCCCAGGCGAACGCGGCGTCGGCGATCTGGGCGGCGCTCACCGGGTCGCTCTCGCGCAGCGACGCGAGCAGCGGCTCCCAGAACACGACACCCCAGCCGTGGGTGACCCCGGCGGGGTTGCGCTCGACGACCGTGACGTCGTGGCCCTGCTGGGCGAGCAGGACGGCCGCGTACAGACCGGCCGGTCCCCCGCCGACAGCGGTGATCCTCACTGAGCACTCCTCGAGCGGCCCGCGCGCAGCCGCTCCACCTGTCGGGCCAGGGCC
Source organism: Actinomycetospora straminea (assembly GCF_028737255.1). Lineage (GTDB taxonomy): Bacteria > Actinomycetota > Actinomycetes > Mycobacteriales > Pseudonocardiaceae > Actinomycetospora > Actinomycetospora straminea. The sequence goes on from NZ_JAQZAN010000001.1 coordinate 257,415, forward strand.
GGCCGGCGCCGGCGCACCTCGTCGCGGGCCGCGTCGACCGCCGCGAACAGGGGCGGGACCCGTCGCGCGGCATGGCCGAGACCGACCACCGTCGTCCCGATCTCCACGCGGTCACCGTAGACGTCGGCGTCCGCGCGGCTCGGGTCGGACGACGTGTCGATCCACGCCAGCTCCGGCTGCTCGTGGAACCACGCGAGGAGGTCGACGTCGAGCAGGGTGCCGGGCGAACAGCGCGCGAACTCCTCGTCGAAGGCGCGCTTGAGCCCGAACACGCCGGGGCCGGCCGTGATCGCGAGGCTCCGGGCGAGGATGCGCGTGTCGGTCCCGAGCGCGAACGCCAGCAGCCGGCCGTCCTCGGCGAACGCCGCCGCCATCTCTCGGAGGAAGCGGTCGTGGCCCGGCCGCACGGCCATGGCCGTCCCGGCGCGGCCCTTCCACCCGCTCGCCTCCAGCGCGAGGAAGCGCGAGACGGCGTCGCCGGACGCGGTCCGGCCGTGCTCCGCGGTGCCGACCTCGCCGCCGAGCTCGCGCCCGAGGACCCGCCGCTTGCGCTTGAGCTCGCCGCGCTTCTTGCTGGTGGTCCACTCCGCGAGGTACGTCGGCGACGGCCGCCGGTGGGCGAAGGAGCGGGCGCCGAGCGACGTGTGCCGTGCGGGCCGCGTGGCGACGGCGCGCTGCAGCGCCCGCCCGACGGGTCCCTCGACGGGGACCTTCGGCAGCTCCAGCCACGGCCGCGCCCGCAGGACGGGCAGCTCGCCGAGGACGGCCTCCCACAGCGCGTCGAGGTCGACGTCCGGGTCGACGAGGGGGGTGCCGAGGAAGCAGTACGGGTGCAACCAGGTCCGCAGGCCCGTCAGCCCGAGCCGGCCCAGCGACACGCCGGGCGGCACCGGGGCGAGCGCGTGCGGCGTCGCCTCGATCACGGGGAGCAGGAACACGAGGCGCCCGTCGTGCTCGGCGGTGACCAGGCGCAGGGACGGCGGCGCGCCGAGGTGCCGCGCGGCCGGGAGCACCATCTGCGGCGCGAGGAACGGGTTGGGCTCCAGCGCCCGGCGCTCCAGGTCGTGCCACCGCGCGAGGAAGCCGGGATCCCGCTCGGCGGCCCGGACGGCGGTCAGGGCGACCGAGCCGAGGCGCAGGCGCCGTGGGACGAAGGAGACACCCGACGCGGCCGTGTGGTCGACCGGCCGGCCTGTGACCAGCATCGGGCGAAAGTACAACCCTGCGTGGACGACGTTCGAGAGGGTGCTCCCTCGAACGGAGCAGGGTTCTCGGTCTCTTTCCGACAACGCTTGCCCGGAACCGGGGAACGCGGCCCCTTCCGGCGACGGAGAGTGGCTACCCGCAGCAACCCCCGCCGCAGCAGCCCCCGCCCCCGCCGGCGGGGGCCATGGACGGGGCCACGGCCGGAGGTGTGGCCGTGCGCGCCCGGCCGCCGAGGCCGACCGTCGTCAGCAGCTTGACCGTGTCGTCGTGGCCGGACGGGCAGTCGGCGGGGTCGCTCGCGGCGCTCATCGGCCGGTCGACCTCGAACGTCGACGCGCAGGTCCGGCAGCGGAACTCGTAGCGCGGCATGGTCGGGAGCCTAGGCCGGTGCGCTTCGCGCTCGTGAGCAGAAAAGAGTGCTGGGGCACTCTTTTCTGCTCACCTGCGCGGAGCGCACCTGCTCAGTAGTCCACCCGGACCGCGAGGCCGGGGCGCTCGCCGGCGGCGAGCTGGGGCATCACGGTCGGGAGGTCCTCGAAGGCGCAGGTGTCGGTGATCAGCGCCTCGAAGCGCGGGTCGGCGAGCAGGCGCAGGGCCAGGCGGAGGCGGTCGGTGGTCGACCACCGGGCGCGGCGGGCGGGGGCGACGCGGCCGACCTGCGACGCCCGGATGGCCAGGCGCCGCGAGTGGAACGCCTCGCCCAGCGGCACCCGGGGGGCGTTCTCGCCGAACCACGACATCTCGACGACCTCGCCCTCGTCGCCGAGCAGCTCCAGGGACCGGGCGAGCCCGGCCTCGGTGGTGCTCGCGTGCAGGACGAGGTCGCACTCCCCCGTCGCCGCGTCGGGCGTCGCGAAGCCGACGCCCAGCGCCTCGGCCACCGCGCGGCGGGACGTGTCGACGTCGACGAGCTCCACCCGCACGCCCGGGAACGTCGCCAGCACCCCGGCGACGGCCGACCCGACCATCCCGGCACCGACCACCGCGACCCGGTCCCCGACGCGCGGCGCGGCGTCCCACAGCGCGTTCACCGCGGTCTCGACCGTGCCGGCGAGCACCGCCCGCGCGGGCGGGACGTCGGCGGGCACCTCGACGACCGAGGCCGCGGGCACCACCACCCGCTCCTGGTGCGGGGCGAGCGCGAACACCGTGCGCCCGGCGCCCGGACCCGCCTCGACCTCGCCGACCGCGAGGTAGCCGTACACCACGGGGCCCGGGAAGTCGCCGACCTGGAACGGGGCGCGCATCAGCTCGTACTGGCTCTCGGGCACCTGCCCGCGGAACACCAGCGACTCGGTGCCCCGGCTCACCGCGCTGTGCCGGGTGCGCAACACCACGTCGTCGGGACCGGGGTCGGGGAGCGGGATGTCCGCGATGTCCGCCTGCCCGGGCGCCGCGACCCGGAACGCCCGTGTCGTGCCCGCCATGGCGCGACCCTCCTCGCACTCGCGTGATCTCCCGGCGGCCATGCTGGCACGTGTGCGCCTCCCGCCCCCGGTCCTGACCGCCGAGCTCCTCGGCGGCGCGGTCGCGGTCGCGGGCCTGCTCGGGGTGCTCGCGGCGGGCGTCGGCCTCGGGTCGATCGGGCTCGTCACCGGGGCGACGGCGGCCGCGGCGCTGGTCGCCGTGCTCGCCGCCGCACCGGTCGACGGGCTGGGGCCGGCCGGGCGGGTCACGCTGCTGCGCGGGGTGCTCGCGGTCGGGGTCACCGCCCTCGTCGCCGACCCCGTCTCGACCCCCGCGCTCGTCGGGCTCGCGGCCGTGGCGCTGGTGCTCGACGGCGTCGACGGAGCGGTCGCCCGGCGCCGGGACGTGGCCTCGACGTTCGGCGCCCGCTTCGACATGGAGCTCGACGCCGCGCTGCTCATGGTGCTGTCGGTGCACGTCGCGGGCCTGCTGGGGTCGTGGGTGCTGCTCGTCGGGCTCGCGCGCTACCTCTTCGTCGCCGCGGGCGTGGTGCTGCCCTGGCTGCGCGGGGAGCTGACGCCCCGGTTCTCGGGCAAGGTCGTCGCCGCCGCGCAGGGCGTCGTGCTGGTCGTGGCGTCGTCGCAGCTGCTGCCGGCGGTCGTCGCGAGCGTCCTCGTCGCGGTCGCCCTCGCCGCGCTGCTGTGGTCGTTCGGGCGCGACGTGGTGCGGCTGTGGCGCAGCGCCGACACCCACCCGGTACGCGTGCGCCGAGGTCTCGCCGGCGTGGTGACGCTGCTCGCCGGCGTGCTCGTGCTGCTCGCGTTCGTGACGCCCGGCGACATCGCCCGGCTGGTGACGCCGGCGTTCGTCCGCGTGCCGGTCGAGCTGCTCGTCGCGCTCGTCGTCGCGGTCGTGCTGCCCGCCCCGGTCCGGCGGGTGCTCGCGTGGGTCGCGGGCGTGGTGCTCGGGCTCGTGCTGGTGCTGGTGCTGTTCGACCTCGGCTTCTCGGTCTCGCTCGCCCGCCCGTTCGACCCGGCGCGCGACGCGGTGCTGCTCACCAACGCCTACGACTTCGTCGCCGGCACCTCGGGCCCGGTGCTCGCCGTCGTCGTCGCCGTGGTCGTCGCGCTGCTCACGATCGCGCTGCTCGCCGCGATGGGCGGTGCCGTCGCCCGGCTCGCGCGGATCGCGGCCGCGCACCGCGCCGCGACCCTGCGCCTGGTCGCCGTGCTCGCCGTGGCGTGGCTCACGGCGTGGACGCTCTCGGCGCAGCTCCTGCCCGGCGTGCCCGTCGCTTCGCGCGACACCTCGATCCGCACCGTCGACCGCACGCTCGCGATCGGCGAGGGCGTGCGCGACCAGCGGGCCTTCGAGATCGAGGCCGCGACCGACGCCTACCGCGACGTGCCCGGCGACCGGCTGCTCACCGCGCTGCGCGGGCGCGACGTCGCGGTCGTCGTCGTCGAGAGCTACGGGCTGTCGGCCCTCGACGACCCGGCGATGGCGGCTCCGGTGCGGGCCGTCCTCGACGACGGCGAGCGACGCCTCGGCGCCGCCGGCTACGGCGCGCGGACCGGGGTGCTGACCTCGCCGATCGCGGGCGGGGGCAGCTGGCTCGCCCACGCCACCCTGCTCTCCGGGCTGCGGATCGACGGCCAGCAACGGCACGGGCAGCTCGTCACGTCGGACCGGCTGACGCTCCCGCGCGCCTTCCGCGAGGCCGGGTGGCGCACGGTCGCCGTCGCCCCGGGCACGTCCGGGCCCTGGCCGGAGGGTGCGTTCTACGGCTACGACCGCGCCTACGGCGGCGCCGACCTCGGCTACCGCGGCCCGCCGTTCTCCTGGTCGCCGATGCCCGACCAGTACGCGCTCGCCGCCTTCGACCGCCTCGAGCGCGGGCCGGGCGCCCCGCCGACCATGGCCGAGATCGCGCTGACCTCCAGCCACGGTCCCTGGTCGCCGGTGCCGCGGACCGTGCCGTGGGACGCCGTCGGCGACGGGTCGGTGTTCGCGCCGCCCGACGGCCCGGAGCTGCCGTTCCAGGCGATCTTCACCCAGGACCCGGCGAAGGTCCGCGACGACTACCGCCGGTCGATCGAGTACTCGCTCGCGACGGTGTGGGGGTGGACCGAGCGCCAGGCCGCGGTGCACCCCGGCCGCGCGCCGGTGATCGTCCTGCTCGGCGACCACCAGCCGTCACCGGTCGTGACCGGCCCCGACGCCGGGCGCGGCGTCCCGATCTCGATCGTCAGCAGCGACCCGTCCGTGCTCGCCGCCGTCGGCGACTGGGGCTGGGCGGACGGGCTCACGCCCGCCCCCGGCGGGCCGGTGTGGCCGATGGAGGCCTTCCGCGACCGGTTCCTCGCCGCCTACGGGCCGCGGCCGTGAGCATGTGGGGTCAGGCGATCTCCTCGCTGCTGAACCCGCCCGACGCGTAGGTGATGGTCACGCCCTTCTCCGCCGTCGCGAGCAGGCGCATGAGGGCGTCCCGGCAGCGGGACGCGTCCTCGACCTCGCGCAGCCGTCCGGTGACGTCGATGTTGTCGTGCCGGTGCGTCTCGACGGTGACCATGAAGCCGCCGTCGGGGTTGTGCGGCATCGTCTTGACCGCGACCACCTCGGAGGCGCGGTACCAGTCGCCGTCCTCGGCCCGGATCCAGCTCGGCTTCGCCATGCGCCGGATTCTGACCGCCGGGACGGCCCGGCGTCACGCGATCTCGGGGGTGGCCTCCGGCGCAGGGCGGCGCCACGCCGACGAGAGCAGCCCGCTGGGGTCGCGGGGTACCGGGCGCGCCGGGGTGTCGCCGGCACCGGCCCCGTCGGCGGCTCCGGCGGCCTCGGCGGCCGCGGCGAGGGTCGTGACGGCTGCCGCGAGGTCGGACGAGTCGACGCCCAGCGCCGCGAGCATCTCCGCCACCTGGCCCCAGGGCCGCGCGGCGAGTGCGGTGAGCAGGGCGCCGGCGGTGACCTCCGCGCCGGTGTCCCCCGCGGCCGCGGCCTCGGAGAGCACCTCGGCGACGGTCGGGCCGGCGACGGGCCCGGCGCCCCGTCCTGGACCGCTGTGACCGTGCACCACCGGCTCCGACACCGACGAGAGCTCGACGAGCGCCATCGCGGCGTCCGCGGTCGAGGCCGTGACCCCGGTCGCGGCGAGCAGCCCCGCCTCCGGACCGCCGGCCCGGACCAGGCCGAGCAGGAGGTGCCCGGTGCCGAACACGGCGTGGCCGCGCTCGTCGGCCTCCTGCCAGGCGAGCGCGACGACCCGCTCGGTGTCCTCGGCCACCGAGCGGCGCGTCCGTGGCGCGGGCGTGCGCCCGCGCGGGAAGGGTGTGGGCTTGGCCGGGACCTCGCGGCGGACACCGGCCAGCGCGTCGTGGATGGGTGTGGTCGTCCCCATGGCGAACTTCTAGCGGGTCGCGGTGCGCTCCACGAGCAGGTCGGCGCAGTGCCGCGCACGTCCGGGTCCGGCGCGGCACCCCCGGTCGTCGAGGGACGGTCCGGTCGGGACCGGCGCCGGGAGGGCGGGACGGGCGTGGGTGACGCGCTCGACGAACGGTGACGGTCGGCGACCATCGGCGACGCGCCGGACCCGTTCGGTGGAACCGGACCCGACACGCCGGACACGACCGTCGGCACCTCGTCCCGCGGCTGGCTCCGCTGGGTGCCCGGGTGGCGCAGCGAGGGTGACGTTCGCTGCCTGGTGCGCCGCCGGGGCGTCCCTCGCTCCGCATTGGCGCCGGGCGCCTGGGTGCCCGGGTGGCGCAGCGAGGGTGACGTTCGCTGCCTGGTGCGCAGCCGGGGCGTCCCTCGCTGCACGGCGCGCCGGGCCCCAGGGTGCCGGGGGTGGCGCAGCGAAGGTGACGTTCGCTGCGTGGTGCGCAGCCGGGGCGTCCCTCGCTCCGCGGCGCGCTGGGCCTCAGGGCTCGTCGACGGCGTGCACCGCGTGGTCGCCACGGGAGCAAGGGTGACCACCGCTGCGTGGTGCGCAGCCAGGGTGACCTTCGCTGCGCGATGCGAACCTCAGCCCTCGTCGACGGCGTGCACCGCGTGGTCGAAGTAGCGCAGCACGCCCCGGGCGCCGTGGGCGGCGAAGCCGGGGTCGACGGTCGGCGACGCGCCGTCGGCGGGCTCGTGGGGCTCGTCGGGCACCTCGGCGAGGAGGCCGCGCAGGTGGCGGTCGACGAGCGCGTCGAACGCCTGCCAGCGCCCGACCGCGGCCTCGAGGTCGCGGGGCTCCGCGCCGGGGGCGAACGCCGCCTCGGCGGCGGCGACGGCGTCGGCGAGGGCGGCGCGACGCTCGGGACTCCCGAGCCCGGCGTCGAGCACGAGCCGCGCCGCCCACAGGACGTCCTCGACGTGGTTCCCGAGCCAGCGCCGACGCCGGTGCACCGCGCCGAGCCCCGGCCACCGCTTGCGGGCGGCCTGCCGCGACCGGCCGGTGACCCCGCCGAGGTCGGCGAGGCTCGCGCCGAGCCACACCGCCGTCTCGGCCCGGCGTGCGGCGACGGCGGCCGCGGCGTCGCGCGCCTCCGCCTCGACCGCGAGGGCCGCGCCGAGACCCGCCAGCGCCCGGTGCCGCGCCGCGCGCTCGCCGTCCCGGTCGTCGAGCTTGGCGCCGGGGTCGGCGACCGCCGTCCCGGCGACGCGGCCGGCGACGGCCTGCTCCAGTGACAACTCCAGGTTCACGCGGCCAGCATGCCGAGCCTGTCAACCACGGGTTCACAGAAACTATTGCCCAGTGTCACCGTACCCGCCACAAGATCGACGCGTTAACCTCCAGGAGTGAGTCGTGGGGGCGGCTCGTGCACGCAGCGCAATTCTGGATCGATCACCGGGGGGCACCATGAGCAGCATCGTCACCGTCGAGCGTCCACCGGACGTCGTACGGGGCCTGCGCGGCCTGCTGGGCCTCGCCGCCCTGCCGTCGCTGCGGGGCATGACGCCGACCGAGGCCCGCGCCGCCCAGGTGCTGGGCATGGTGTGGGACCCGGCGGACGTCGTGGAGCTCGCCATCGAGTGGGTCGGCACGGGCTTCGACGCGCCGTCGCTGGTCGACCTCGCCGGCCGTGACTGGGACGACCCGGACCTGCCCGTGCTCTGGGACCTCGTCCTCGACGACCTCGGCGCGCGCCACCCGGCCCCGAGCACCGCCCGGCGCCACGTGGCGACCTTCCTCGCCCGCCGCCGCGCGGCCCTCCGGCGCATCCCGGCGCCGCGCCCCGCGCGCTGAGGGCTCAACCCACGAACCCGGTGCGCGGCCCCTCGTCGTGCACCCGGGTCATCACGACCGCGTCGGTGCGCACCGTGGTGCCGTCGCCGAGGTCGAGCACGGGGTGGGACTCGCGGGCCTCGAGGTGGGCCACGATGCGCGCTTGCAGGGCGGCGGCCCTGTCGTCGTCGAGGCCGGTGGCGGTGTGCTCGTGGCCGCTGCGCAGGGCCACGTACAGGCTGGAGCTCATGGCCCCAGCGTGATCCCTGCGGGAGCGGACCGGGGCGGTGTTCGCCCAGAGCAGGACGGCCCGTGACGATCACGAGGAACCCGGGACCGGTCGTCCCGAGTAGTGCTCCGAACGGATCAGTGACCCGTTAGGGTGAGCGGGTGCCCCGTGGGGAGTGGACCGACGCGCTCCGCGCCCGGCGGTGGCTGCTCGCCGCCGCCCGCGTCGACGGGCCCCACGCGGTGCTGCACCCCGGCGACGACGCCCCGCTGTGCTCACCCGCCTCGACGCCGACGTGGTCCGCGACCGTGACGAGCCCGCCGTCCACGCCCTGCGCCGCCACCGCGCCGACGAGGACGCGCTGGCCCGCATCCGCGAGGTCGGGGTGCGGGCGGCGATCGTCGCGGTCGACACCCGCCGCGCCCTCCCCGGCCGCCTCGCCGACACCGTCTCGGTGCTCGAGGGACGCGCGGTGCAGGTCCGGGGCGTCGTGGTCTGGCGCGGCCGGTTCCCGCGGGCGCAGACTCCCCCGATCTCCGACGCCCGCGCCCCCGACGCCGGCGGCACCCCCGACCCGGCCCGCGCCGCCGGATGGACGCGCCCCCTCCCCCCGTTCTTCAGCCGTCGAGGAGCTCCCCGTGCCTGCACCGCAGGACCCGCCGACCGCGATCGTCCCGCCCCCGCAGACCCCCGGGACGCCGCCGGCCGCCGAGCGCCGCCGGTGGCGCCGGCCCCTGGTCTGGATCGCGCTCGCCGCCGTGGTGCTCGTCGCGCTCACCGTGTCGGTGACCGTCGGCGTGCGCACCGCCACCGCCGACACCTCGACCGGGATGCTGCGCATCGCCCACCTCTCACCGGTGACGCCGTCGGTGGACATGTACGTCTCCGGGCCCGACCTGGACGAGACGCTGGTCGCGCCGGGCGTCGGCTACCGGGGCACCTCGCCCTACCTCACCGAGCCCGCCGGCACCTACACGCTGACCGCGCGCCCGGCGGGTGCCCCCGCGACCAGCCCGCCCGCGGTGCAGGTGTCGGTCGAGGTGTCCGCCGGGACCGCGCAGACCGCGGCCTTCGTCGACTCGCCGACCTCGGGTGCCCCCGAGCTGCAGGTCCTCGACGACCAGACCGCGCCGGCCGCGCCCGGCTCCGCCCAGGTCCGTGTCGTGCAGGGTGCCAACGGCGTCGGCGCGCTCGACGTCGACCTCACCGGCGGCCCGCCGCTGGCCCGCGACCTCTTCTACGGCTCGACCACCCCCTACGCCACGGTGCCCGCGCGGGAGTGGGAGGTCGACATCCGCTCGCGGCTGGGGTCGACGAACCAGACCTCCGTGACGCTGCCCGACAGCGGGGTGACCACGCTGTTCGTCGCCCGCGAGCCCGACGGCCAGATCCTCGTGGCGGCCGTCCCCGACGCCGCGACCGTCGCCGGCGTGCCCGGGCCCGGCACCGAGCCGACGGCGTCCCCGGCGACCCCCACCCCGCGGCCCACACCCGACCCCGAGGCCCCGCTGCCCACCCCGCCCCGCGTCCCGCCGGTGCCCCGCGGCGGCACCGAGGCCGGGCTCGGCGGGCTCGCGACCCCGACCCTGCTCTCGGCCGTCGGTGACTGGCTCTCCGGGCTCTTCTCCGACGACCCCGAGGTCCCGCCGGCACCGCGGATGCCGCTGGCCGCGGCGCTCGCGGCGCCCGAGGGCCTGCGGCCGACCGGCATGTCGATCCCGGCGGTCGGGCTGGCCGCGGTGAACCTCGCCGACCTGCGCATCGACTACCGCGGCGCCCTGCAGGTGCCCACCGACTTCGGCCAGGTCGGCTGGTACACCGCGAGCGCGGTGCCCGGCGACCCCGGCCCCGCGGTGTTCACCGGCCACGTCGACACCCGCCGCGGCCCGGCCGTGTTCGCCCAGCTCGACCGGCTGCGCCCCGGCGACGTCATCGAGGTACCGCGCTCCGACGGCGAGACGGCGCGCTACGCCGTCGACAGCGTCGAGTACTTCCCGAAGGACACCCTGCCCTCCGACCGCGTCTACGGGCCCGCGACCACGCCCCAGCTGCGGCTGCTGACGTGCGGCGGACCGTTCGACGAGGGCACGCTGTCGTACCAGGACAACGTCGTCGTCTTCGCCTCGGCGCGCTAGCCGGGCGGGTCAGGAGAGATCACCGTGGACGCCATCGACGTGCTCGTCGACGCCTTCGGGCGGGCGCAGGACGACGCGCACCGCGCGGTCGACGGTCTGGGTGCCGAGGAGCTGTCGTGGCGCCCGGACGACGACGCCAACCCCATCGCCTGGCTGGTCTGGCACCTCACGCGGGTGCAGGACGACCACGTCGCCGACCTCGCCGGCAGCGAGCAGGTGTGGACCGCCGGCGGGTGGGCGCGCCGCTTCGACCTGCCGCTCGACGACGCCTCGATCGGCTTCGGGCACACCTCCGAGCAGGTCGCGTCGGTGCGCGTCGACGACCCGGCCCTGCTCACCGGCTACCTCGACGCCGTGCACGAGCGCACCGTCACCTACCTGCGGACGCTGTCCGAGGCCGACCTCGACGAGGTCATCGACGACGCCTGGGACCCGCCGGTCACCCGCGGGGTGCGGCTGATCAGCGTCGTCGACGACGACATCCAGCACGCCGGGCAGGCCGCCTACCTCGCCGGGCTGGTGCGCCGCCGCTGACGACCCGGCACGAGGCTACCGCGGGCACAGGCAGAACGGGTGCCCGACGGGGTCGAGGAGCACCCGCCACCGCCCACCGGGCTGGTGCTCGGGCACCGTGGCGCCCAGCTCCTGGGCCCGGGCGACGGCGGCGTCGAGGTCGTCGACGGCGAGGTCGAGGTGGTAGCGCTTGACGCCCTCGGGGTCGGGCCACGGCGGCGCCGACCAGCCCGGCACGCGGCCGAAGCCGATCGGCGCGCCCTCGCCCGCGATCATCGCGTACTCGTCCTCGGCGTGGACGGTCGACCAGCCCAGGAGCGCGCCGTAGAAGGCCGCCTGGGCGCGGGGGTCGGGGCCGTCGAGGTTGATCATCGCGAGCGTCGTCGCCGCTGCTGTCATCGCGGTCTCCGGGTCTCGGCGGGAGCGGACGCAACGAACGCTAGGACCCGTTCCTGTCAGGGTGTGTCAGGCACGACCACGGGATCAGCGGCCGATCGGCCCCCGGAGTTCCTCCTCCTCGTCCCGTTTCTCCGTCACCCGACGTGGTGAACCCCGGTCTCGGGACGGCCTGAGTGCTAACGACGAGGGCGGCTCCTGCGACACCGCTCACACAGCGTCCACACGGCCGCTGACGACTAGGCCGTTCGGGGGTTGATCATGGGGCAGCACCACCGGCGCGAGGACCACGCGTCGTCGCGGCCCGCCGTGGCGCTCCTCGCCCCCGCGCGTCACACCGTCCCGCCGGACGCCCCGCCCGCCGGCCTCGGCTACCCACCGCCGACCGCGTACCGGCCCGACCCGGTGACCGGCATCCCGACCCCGCCGCACGCCGTCCCCGCCGCGCCCGCGGTCCGGGCGCCGCGCCGCCGCCGCGCCGCCACCCGGGCGCCGCTGACGGTGGCCGTCGCGGGCGTCGCGGTGGCCCTGGTCGGCATGGGCGCCCAGCTCCCCGGCCTCGTCGACGCCGTGCGCACCTCCACGGCCAGCGCGCCGGGCACGAGCGCGCCCACCCCCGCCGCGCCGGCCGTCGCCGGCCAGTGCGCACACGTGGTCGCCGACGCCATCGACGACACGATCACCACGCTCGGGCGCACCCCCAGCGGGCAGTGGGCGGGCGTGATCACCGGCCGCGAGGACGCCCTCGCCGCGACCTACGGCGAGGGCTCCGCCGAGCAGCGGGCCTACGCCGCGGGCGTCGACGACGTCGTCGCCTGGCTGCGCACCGACCCGGTCGCCGCCGAGGACTGGAACCTCGTCACGGACCGCGTCGCCGGCACGATCGCGAGCACCTGCTCGTCCTGACCCACGTGCGTGATCTTCTGAGCTACAGCTCAGAAGATCACGCACGTAGGGATGGCTAGTGCGAGATCAGCGACTCGGTGCGGACGGCCGAGATGTGGCGGTCGCGCTGGGTGCGGCGAGCCCGGTCGGCGGCCTGGTTCTGGGCCACGCTGACGCCCAGCAGGGCGCCGCAAACGAAGATCACGCCGACGATCACCACGGCCACGATGACGAACATTCCCGAGCTCTCCTTCTCCACCGAGCGCCGGGGACGCCCCGCGCTCGTGGATCCAGACGGGTGGACGCGTCGGCGGTTGCCGGTCACGCTGCGTCGTCCACGTCACGGGCCCGGGGGCGCCTCCGGACGCAACCTCGGCGCCGTCACGTGCTCGTGACACGGCGACCGCGTCGGGGCGCCGGATCGGGGGTACGGGTCGGTGATGGACAGCGAGCAGACGCCGGACGAGACCGACCTCCAGCACGTCGACCGCGAGGAGGGCATGACCCGCCCCGAGCCGACCGACGACGCCGCTCCCGACGCCGACCCCGACGAGGTCGACCCGGCCTTCGACGTCGACCTCGAGCCCGACCAGCAGGGCCTCGCCGAGTCCGCCGACGAGCCGTCGGGGTAGCCCCTACCAGCCCAGCAGCGCCGGCAGCCGCTCGGCGACCGCCGGCGACATCGTGCGCGCGTACGACGCCGACAGGTGGTTGTCGTCGAGGTAGACCAGCACGTTCCCGACCTCCGGCGGGCAGGCGGTCGGCGTGCAGATCTCGTCGCTGAGGTCGAGGAACGCGACGCCCGCGGGCACGTCGTCGCGCAGCGCGTACGGCGGGTCGGCGGCGAGCAGCTCGGCGCGCGGGATGTCGCACTCCGGCGCGCCGCGACCGTAGGCCTCGAAGCACTCGGACGGGCGGTGGTCGAACCGCGGGTTGTCGCGGACGGCGACGACCGGGATGCCGCGGTCGTCGAGCTCCCGCCAGCCGGCGACGAAGCCGTCGGGGGTCTGCTCGGTCAGCCCGGCGCGCACGTCGCGCGTGGCGCTGACGAGGACCGCGTCGGGCGGGTCGGCGGCGAGGTGCTCGATCGCGGCGGCGTTGCGGTCGAGGCACATCGCGTCGCCCGGGTCGGTCTCCGACGTCGTCCCGAACGGGCAGCGGGCGCGCACGAGCGTCCGGACCTCCCACCCGCGCTCCCGGGCCACCGGCTCGAGCGCGGGCAGCAGCTGCTGCATGTGCGAGTCGCCGAGCAGCACGATCCGCCGCTGCGGCTCCCCGTCGGCGCGGACCGGGACGCACTCCTCCAGCGCCGGCGACTCGCCGACCGGCCCGCACCCGTCGCGGTAGTCGGCCCAGTCGTCCTGCACCCGCGCGGTGGACGGCTGGACGGCCGGGACGATCTCGGCGGCCGGGGCCGCGTCGGCCGCCAGCGCCGCCGCGCCCGGGTGTGCGGGGTCGCCGACGGCGAGCGGCGCGGCGGCGTCGGTGGCGGCCACCGCCGCCCACACGCCGAGCGCGACCAGCGCCGGGGCCAGGAACGCCGCGATCGCGAGGCCCGCGCGCCCGGCGGCCCGCGGCAGGGTCACCGTCCGCAGGGGCGCCTCGACGAGGTGGTGGGTGGCGACCGCGAGCCCGACCGAGACCGCGACGACCACCAGCCCGCCGACCACGCCCGGCGTCGGCGACGCGGAGAGCCCGAGCGCCAGGACCAGCACCGGCCAGTGCCACAGGTAGAGCGGGTAGCTGATCCGGCCGAGGTACTGCGCGGTCGGCGTCGTCAGCAGGCGCTCGCCGGCGCCCGCCCGTCCGGCGACGATCACCGCGGCGGCCGAGAGCACCGGCCACAGCGCCAGGTAGCCCGGGAACCCGGCGCCGACGTCGAGCACCGCGCCGCAGCTCACGAGCCCGACGACCCCGGCCCACCCGAGCACCGCGCGGGCGCGCGCACCGAGCCGCACCCCGTCGAATACGAGCGCCAGCACCCCACCGAGCGCGAACTCCCAGAGCCGGGTGCGCAGGTCGAAGTACGCGAACGCCTGGTCGGACGCCGTCGCGACCACCGAGTGCACGAACGACACCACGACCGTCGCGGAGAACGCGGTGAGCAGGGCGGCGCGGACGTCCAGGGCCCGCGACCGCGCCCACCACGCCACCAGCAGCACGAGCAGCGGGGCGAGCAGCGTGAACTGCGCCTGGATCGACAGCGACCAGAAGTGCTGGGCGATGCTCGCGGTGCCGTGGTCGGCGTAGTAGTCGACGGCGTCGGTGGCGAGCCGCCAGTTCTCGACGAAGAACACCGAGGCGAGGAGCTCGCGCAGATTGCGTGCCCACGTCGACGGCGGGAGCAGCGCGGCGGCCGCGACGGCGCTCGTGACGAGGACCAGGCCGGCGGTCGGCACGAGGCGCCAGAACAGCCGCGTCCAGGTGCCCGTGACGTCGACGCGCTCGCCGCGGATGGCGGTGCGCGCCGTCATCCCGAGCACGAAGAAGCCCGAGAGCAGGAAGAACACGTCGACGCCGCCGGAGACACGCCCGACCCACACGTGGTAGACGACGACCAGGAGGGCGGCGAGACCGCGCAGTCCCTCGATCTCCGGACGGCGCGCGCTGCGGGTCCGGGTGCCCGACGCGGCGGTCGTCGTCCCGCTGTCCACCACCGCTGCCGGTCCTCCCGTCGATCGTCCTCACCCGGTGCCCCAGGGTCCCGCACGGGGTGCGCCGCGCCGACGCCGGGCCGTCGCCCGTCCGTGGGCATGATCGCGGGACACTGATCGGGTGAGCGTGACGCGGCGCCTCGTCGTCTGCTGCGACGGCACCTGGAACACCGCCACCGACCGGACGAACGTGGGCCGTCTCTTCGACCGCCTCGCCGCCACCGAGGACCAGGTCCCACGCTACTTCGAGGGCCTCGGGGCGGACGGCGACCCGATCGGCCGCGTGATCGACGGCGCGTTCGGTGCGGGGCTCCCGGAGGCGGTCCGCGAGGTCTACCGCTGGCTCGCCGAGACCTTCCGTCCCGGCGACGAGCTGGTGTTCCTCGGGTTCTCGCGCGGCGCGTTCACGGTGCGCAGCACGGTCGGGATGCTCGCGCAGTGCGGCCTCGTGGCGTTCACCACGGGGCAGGACGACGCGGAGCGCACGGCGATCGTGGAGCGCGTGTTCGCCGAGGGCTACCGGGCCAAGGGCGACCTCACCGGCGCCGGCCTGACCTTCCACCCCGGCTTCGCCCCCGACGACCCGGCGCCGATCGCGTTCCTCGGCGTCTGGGACACGGTCGGCGCGCTGGGCGTCCCGCGCACGTTCGGCCTGCTCTCGGGCCTCGTCGGCCGCGAGATCGCCGCCTTCCACGACCTCGAGCTCGCCCCCGACGTCCGCCACGCCCGGCAGGCGCTCGCCGCCGACGAGCGTCGCGGCCCGTACGTGCCCTCGGTGTGGCCGACCCCGCCGCCGGGGCGGCACGCGTCGTTCGCGCAGGTGTGGTTCCCGGGCGGGCACGGCGACGTCGGCGGCGGGAAGCCGGCGACCGGGCTGTCGGACGGCGCGCTGCGCTGGATGATCGACCAGCTCGACGCGACGGTCGCCCCGCGCTGGGACGCGGGCGCGCCACCCCTGCCGGTCGGGGACCCCTGCGCGCCGCTGGACGACGGCGTCGACGGCGTGTGGCGCCTGCTCAGCCCGCGCCCGCGCGCGGTGCCGCGCATCGCGCCCGGCGCGCCGGACGTCAGCGCCTCGGCGGTGGCGCGCCGGGCGTGCGACCTCGACCCGCCCTACCGCCCCGGGCGCGTGCTCGCGGTCGGCGAGGCCGCCGAGGTGGCCGTCGACGCCGACGAGCCGTGGGTCGAGACCGGCCTCTACCTCGAGCCCGGCCGCTACGCGCTCACGGTCGTGGGCCGCTGGACCGACCACGGCGCCGCGTCGCCGGGCACCGGCGCCTCGCCCTGGCCGGTCGTGTCGTGGCCATCGTACACGGTCGGGACGGTGCTCGACGGCGTCCGCCGGCTCGTCGAGCGCGTGACGGGCAACCCGCGCAGCGACGTCGTCGGCAGCCGCCGGGTGCCCGAGGCGGCGTGGCTCGAGCTCGTCGCGGCGGTGGCCGACGACCTCGTCGACCTCGACGGCACGGTCCGCGAGGGCACGACCCTGCCGATCGGCCCCACCGGGCAGCGCGAGCTGGCGACGGCGCGCGGCGGCTACCTCTACGCCTTCGCCAACGACGCCTGGACCGGCTACGGCTCGAACGGGGGCGCCGTCGCCCTCCAGGTGGCCCGCGTCAGCTGAGCGCTGTCGTCCTCCAGGTGCCGGGGCGGGCACCGCTCCGCGGCGGCCCCGGCCCGTCGGGGGATTCGGGCCGGGGCCGCGCGGCGCCGGGGAGCGGGGTCCGTGGGGGCGTGGCGGGTGCTAGCGCACCTTCACGCGGTGGGAGCGGCGTGAGGCGGTGTTCGCCTCGAGCTGGCGGCGCCAGAGCTCCCAGGTGTCCGGGTCGAGGTTCTGGCCCGCGGGCGGGGTGTGCGGGGCCCGCGGGGTGGGCAGTGCCGGCTGGCGGCCCGTGATCCCGGCCGGGAGCGCCGGCAGGTCGCCGGTCAGCGGCTCCCACGGCCACGACTGGCGCACGGAGCGGGAGCGGTGGAAACCGAGGCCCATGATCAAGCCGAAGATCAGGTGGCCGATGAGCGAGAGCGTGATGGTCACCCAGGTCAGCGGGAACATCATCGTCTGACCGCGCGGGGCGATCGCGACCGTGCCCATGAGGCCCGCCCACACCGGGAAGACCGAGAACGCGATCGACGCCGCGACCACCGCCCGGCGCGACCAGCGCTGCAGGCCGAACGCGCAGGCCAGCGCGAAGAACGTGATCCCGATGCCGCCGCCGTCGCCGACGTAGCGCCAGAGGTAGCCGACCACCGCGCCGGCGGTCAGGTCGTCCGGGTTCCCGGTGATCCAGGTGCCCATGGTGGGGATGAAGTCCGCCCACCAGCCGAAGACGTGCACGGTGGTGAGGCGGAAGCCGTCGTAGATCGCGCACCCGACGATGCCCCAGATCATGCCGTCCGCGACGACGCGGTCCCCGGTGTGCGGGGCCAGGACCGTCAGGGCGACGACGGCCGTGGCGAGCGGGATGACGAGGATGCCGGCCGACATCTGCATCGTGATGAGCCCGAAGACGTGGGCGGAGATCGCGAGCAGCGGCAGCGCGGCCAGCAGCAGGTGGAGACCGATCCGCAGGAGTCCGGCGCCGTCACGGCCCGCGGGGACACTCGTGGCGCGCGGAGAGGACCCCGTGGCGGGGCGCTCCGGCGTGGTCGTCGTACGCATCGGCGGGAACGCTAGGGATGCGCACGGCCACGCACCGCGAACCTGAGAAACCCTGAGGGCGTCACCGCCCACGCGCCGACGGGACGCGACGACCGGCCGTCCGGCTCCCCCGATCGGACGAGCCCCGCCGGTGGCCGGGCACACGGTCCCCTCATCTCCGGTGTCCCGGACGCCCGCGCGGCGACGACCCGCACGGGGCGCGCGCCGAACGGCCCACGACGCTGACCCCCGCCGGCGGTACCCGCCGCCCATCGGACCGGTCGTCGACGCCGTGCCGACACCGTCCTGTGATCGCGCCGCGACACAGCCCGGACGAACGGCGCGGTCGCGGCGATCGCGCAGGTGGGACGCACCGCGACCGGTCGGTTCCGCTGCGTCACGCGGTCGGCCGTGTCGCGCGAGGGGGTCGGACGCTGCGTGGCGGCGAGGAACGGGCAGGATGGAGCAGCCATCCGCCGCGAGGGGCACGCCGTTCGGCCCAAGGACACGCTCGGAAGCACGCCAGGATCACGGTCGGGTGACACGCTGTCCGTGGACGAGCACGATCTGCACGGCCGCGCGACGGGTCACCCCGTCCGGACCGACCCGGGAGACGCCCTCGATGACCGACGTGGCCAGCCACGCCGACACCTCGCCCGGCGACGGGCGGCGTCCGGTCCGCAGCCATCGTGCCCGACGCGGTCTCCGCGTGCCCGGCGCGACCCCCGACACGGCGACCCCCGAGACGGCCACCCACCACGGGGCCGAGAGCGCCCGGGCCCGGCACCGCCGCGCCCCCGGCACGGCGCCCTTCGCCGTCCCGACGAGCACCGCCGGCACCAGGGGCCCCAGCCGTCACCGGGCCACGGACGCGACCGGCGGCTTCGACCGCGACGCGTTCACCAGGGCGCTCGCCGACGCCCCGACCGGCCCGATCGCCACGGGGCCGGCCTCGGCCCGAGTCCCCGCCCCGGCCTCGGGACCGACTCCGACGTCGGGACCGACTCCGACGTCGGGACCGACTCCGACGTCGGGACCGACCACGGCCTCGGGACCGATCCCCGCGACCCCGGCGCCCGACACGGCCGCGACCGCCGCCGTCGTCACCGGGCCCAGCACGGGCCGTCACGCCGCGCCCGAGCCCGGCGAGGTCCCAGCGGCTCCGGCGCGGCCCACCGAGGCCCCCACCACCCACGTCGCGGCCCCGACCTCGCGCCACGCCCGCCGCACGCCGGCGACCGGCGCCACCAAGGCCACCGCCACCAAGGCCACCGCCACCAAGGCCACCGCCACCAAGGCCACCACCGTCACCTCGGCCGCCACCGGCGCCGCATCGGTCACGCGCATCCCCGGGCCGGACGCCGGCGCCCCCACGCACGCGGCGGAGGACACCGCCCCCGACCACCGCGCCACCCGCAAGCGCCGCACGGGCGTGCCCCTGCGCGCGACGATCGGGCTCGTGGGGGCCGGTGGGGTCGCGGCGCTGGTCGCGCTGACCACCCCCGGCGCGCCCCTGCCCACGACGCTCGACGAGCCCGCCCCCGCGGCCGCGTCGCCGGCCGGGCTCTTCGCCCGGGTGCTGCCCCCGGCGCCCGTCGCGGTGCCGCCCTCGCTCCTGCCCGTCGCGCCGCCCGCGGTGACCACGGCGCCGACGCCCGAGGGACCCGCCCCCGTCGTCGGCGCGCTGTTCGACGCCGCGGCCGGCGCGTTCGAGGACCTCTTCGACAACAGCGCCGACGACGGACTCGTCGAGGACGGGCCCAAGCCGCGGATCGTCGCGAACCCCGACGACCCGAACCGCGAGGCCTGGCAGTTCTCGCTCGGGCCGGGCGGGAAGCGCAGCGAGGTCCTGCCGCAGGGCCCGGGTACGGAGCCGGTGGTCGGCCAGGAGCAGTTCATCCGGTACACCGCCCAGCTCTCCGACGACTTCCCCACCGACACGGGCAGCTGGCAGGTCATCCTGCAGTGGCACCACACCTCGCCGAACGGCTCGCCGCCGATGGCCCTGCAGGTCAGTCGGGGCCAGCTCTACATGGTCAGCAACGGTGACGACATGCAGGCCATCGGTCCGGTGTCGCCGGGTCAGCGGATCGACCTGACCATGAACATCGTCTGGTCCATGGACCCCGACGAGGGCCGCGTGACCGTCTGGCGCGACGGGCAGCCGACCGGCGTCACGAACTGGCAGCCGAACGACGGCACGATGAGCACGCGCGAGGCGTACATGAAGATGGGGATGTACCGGGACCCGGGCATCCGCGCGGGCGGCTCGATCATCGTCACCGACCTCAAGGTCGGGCGTGACGCGCAGGGCATCGGCGGCATCGGCCCCCGCCGCCCGACCGACTGACGCCGGCGCGAGGCGGGCGGGCCCTGACCCGCGCGCTGGTCCCCGTCGCGCTCGCCGCGCTGGTGCTCCTGCCCGACCGCGTGCGCCTGGACCACCACCTGCCGTTCGCGGTGTTCGCGGCGCTGCGTCCGGCGCTGACGGTGCTGGTCGCGGCCCTGCTGGTCCTGCTCGCGCTCCGCCGGTGGTGGCGGCCGGGCGTGCGACGCCCCGGCGGCGCGGTGGCGCTCGCCGGCGTGGCGGTCGTCGTGGCCCTCGCGGCCGGGATCGTCGTGCCGCGCGCCGTCGCCGCGCCCGAGCCCCCGGCCGGGGGCATCCCGCTGACCGTGCTCGCGCTCAACGCGTTCCAGGGCTTCGCCGACGTCGACGCCGTCGCCGCCCTGGTCCGGCGCGAGCGCCCCGACCTCGTCGTCCTGACCGAGGCCGGCGAGCG
Source organism: Actinomycetospora straminea (assembly GCF_028737255.1). Classification (GTDB taxonomy): domain Bacteria; phylum Actinomycetota; class Actinomycetes; order Mycobacteriales; family Pseudonocardiaceae; genus Actinomycetospora; species Actinomycetospora straminea. The sequence goes on from NZ_JAQZAN010000001.1 coordinate 277,467, forward strand.
CTTCCGCGCCCGGATCGCCGCGCTCGTGCCGGAGTACCGGTCGTGGACGAACGTGCCGGCGCGGGCCCTCGACGTCCGCGGGATCACCGTGCTCGCCGCGCCCCGGGCCGGCGACGTCGCGTTCCGCACGATCTCCGACCCGCCCGGCTCCCCCACCGACACCCGCTACCCGTGGGCCGAGGTCACCGGCGGGATCCTCGGGCCGGTGCGGCTCGGTGCGGTGCACGTCGTGTCGATCACCCCGCGCTGGATCGGCTACTGGCCCGGAGAGCTCGCGCTGCTGGCGCGCTGGTGCGCCGGCGCGGGGCCGGCCCTCGTCGTCGGCGACCTCAACGCGACCCCCGACCACTCCGCCTTCCGCACCGGCACCGCGGGCTGCGCGGACGCCGCGACCGAGCGCGGGGCGTCGCTCACCGGCACGTGGCCCGCCGGCGCGCCCCGGGCGCTGGGCGCCCAGATCGACCACGTGCTCACCCGCCACGGTCCCCGTGCCCGCGACGTCGCGGTGCTCGACGTGCCGGGCACTGACCACCGCGCCCTGCTGGTCCGGCTGGTGCGCTGACGCGCTCGTGAGCAGAAAGAAGTGCTGGAGCACTTCTTTCTGCTCACCTGCCGCAGGCACCTAGGAGGCGTGGCGCTCCGGGGCGGGCAGCGCGTGGGCGTGGCGGGGGCGCACGGGGCGCCCGCGCAGGTCGTGGTGGCCGCCGACGAGGCCGCACCAGGAGCAGGTCGGTCCCGGGATGCGGGTGACGGGCGCGGGGACGGCGGCGAGGCGCTCGCCCGTGGCGGGGGCGGTCGGCGCCGCCGGGTCGGCCGGCCCGGCCCGGCGGGCGCGGACCCCGCGCCAGACCCGTCGCAGCGCGAGGCGCAGCACGGCGAGGAGCACGAGCGCGGCGAGGGCGACCACCGCGAGCCACTTGGCGAGCAGGAGGGCGCACAACGCGATGAGCAGACCGACGACCATCGTCGTCACCCGCGCGTCGTCGTCCACGCGGGAGAGGGTAAGCCCGTCGAGGGACCGCACGGTGTCACGGACACCCCGCGTGTCCTGCCGACCTCGCCCGTCACACGACCCGGGCGGGCGCGGCCACGGACGGGGTCCGGAACGCGAAGAGCCCCGCGGGCCACCGGGTCGGGGGTCCGGTGGCCGCGCGGGGCACCCGGGATGTCGTCCGGACCCGGTCGGTCGTTACACGGTCTCCGGGAAATCCTCGGCCGCGGTCCCCACCCGGGGGATCTGGTCGGGCCAGGCGACGGTGCGTGTCCGCACGGTCACCCCGCCGGGGGTGCGGCCGCCCGCGAGCGCCGCGGACCGGACGCAGAACTCGACCCACAGCAGGTACTGGATCTGCTTGGCGAGGCCGAGGCGGCTGTAGAGGACGTCGGCGACCGGGTCACCGGCGCGCGCCCAGGTCGTGATGCCGAACTCGAGCCCGTCGTCGAGGTCGCGGGCGCCGAACTCGATCTGGCCCGCCTCGAGGTGCCCGACGAGCGTGCCGAGCCGGAACGAGGTGGCGTCGCGGCGCAGCACCCGCACCGGTCCGTCCCACGGCCCGGGCATCCGCACGACGAGCTCCTCCCCGACCGTCATCGCCCCGCTCGCCGCGACGTAGTCGAAGCGGGCGACGCCGGGGACCACGGCGCGGTTCATGTCCCGCCCGAGCGCGTCGATCAGCTCGGCGGCGCTGCGCCGGGCGCCGATGACGTGCACCCGGAACTCGCGGTGCAGCGCCGGGCCGTAGCCCTGCTCGAGTGGCTGGTCGCGCTCGGTGGCGTCGGTGAGGGCGGGCGGGAGGTCGCGGTGGTCGCCGGCCTCGTCGATGACGTGCACGGCGGCGTCGGGGCGCACGCAGCGCCACAGCACGCCCGCGACCCCGCGCGGCAGGCGCGTGAGCATCATCGCCTCGCGGAGCACCTGGCGCGGCCCGGGGATCCAGGCCGAGGTGCCGAGGGCGAGGTCGGGGGACGCCGTGTGCGCAGCGGGGGACGCCATGGGCACCGCGTACCCCGGGACGGCGCGGTCCTCTCCGAGATGTGCCTCAGGACGCCGAGGAGGCCCGGGCGGGTGACGCGTCGGTGCGCCCGCCGCGGCGGGTCTCGCAGTGGGCCTTGAGGTCGGCCGCGAGGGTCTGCAGGTGCCCGGCCACCGTGCGGGCGGTCAGGCGGGCCATCGGCGAGCCGAGCCAGCCGGCCCGCTCGTGGGTGACGACGAGCCGGCAGCGCGCGTCGCCCGCCGGGGTGAGCGTGAAGCGCACCTGCGCGTGCCCGCCGACGCCCTCGCTGCGCAGCGCGAACCGGTGCCGGCGCGCCTGGTACTCGGCGACGCGCCAGGTCCGCTCGGGCAGCCGGGGGGCGCGCAGCCGCAGGACACCGTCGTAGGCGAGCGCGCCGCCGCCGAGCAGGGCCGCCTCGCGCACGGCCGTCGTCCACCGCGGCCAGCGGGTGACGTCGGTGACGACGGCCCAGACGTGGTCCGGGCAGGACTCGATGTCGACCGCGATCTCGCAGCGCATGGCTCGCCTCTCCGATGAGACTCCCCGACGCCCGCGTGCACGGCCGCCCCGACGTCCACCCACGGTAAGCGGGGCCTCGCCGGAGGGCCAGGCCCGGGTGGGTCTCAGGCGGCGCCGGTCTCGCGGCGGCCCAGCCCGATGCCGGTGAGGCCGGCGCGGCGCAGGGTGGCCGAGTCGAGCAGGTTGCGGGTGTCGACCACGATCGGCTGCTTCATCACCCCGGCCATCGCGGTCCAGTCCAGGGTCCGGAACACCGGCCACTCGGTGAGCACCACCACCGCCTCGGCGCCCTGCGCGGCCTCGAGCGGATCGGCCACCAGCGGCACCCCGTCCACCTCGCTGCGCGCCGGCTTGTCCGGGTTGCCCGGGTCACCGACCAGCGCCGGGTCGTAGCCGACCAGGTCCGCCCCGGCCTGGCGCAGCAGCGCCGCGATCGCCAGCGCCGGCGAGTCACGCAGGTCGTCGGTGCCGGCCTTGAACGTCAGCCCCAGCAGACCCAGCCGCACCCGCGTCAACGACCCGGTCCGCCGGCCCGTCACCGCCTGGCGCACCTTGTCCACGATCCGGCTCTGCTGACGGGTGTTGGTGTCGATCGTCGCGCGCAGCAACCGGAACTCGAAGTCCGCCGCGTCGGCCACCTGCAGCAGCGCGTGGGTGTCCTTGGGCAGGCACGACCCGCCCCACCCCGGACCCGGCGACAGGAACGCCTGCCCGATCCGCCGGTCGTACCCGATCGCCTCGGTCACGTCCCCGATGTCCGCGCCCACCCGCTCGCACAGCTCGGCCATCGCGTTGACGTAGGACAGCTTCATCGCCAGGAAGCAGTTCGCCGCGTACTTCATCAGCTCCGACGACGACGCGTCGGTCAGCACCGTCGGCGCCCCCAGCCGCGCGTACAGCGCCGCCACCCGCTCCGCGGCCTCCGCGGTGTCGCACCCCACCACGATCCGGTCCGGGTTGAGGAAGTCGTGCACCGCCGAGCCCTCACGCAGGAACTCCGGGTTCGACACCACCGCCACGTCCGCGCGGTCGAGCAGCTCCGCGGTCCGCGACGCCGTCCCCACCGGCACCGTCGACTTGTTCACCACCACCGTGCCCGGCGCCAGCAGCTCACGGGTCTCCTCGACCACCGCCTCCACCGCGCGCAGATCGGCCACCCCGCCCACCCCCATCGGCGTGGGCAGGCACAGGAACACCACCTCGGCGTGAGAACCGGCGTCCCCGCCGTCGGCGAACCCGGACACGGCACTCGACGCGCCCACCACGAACGACAGCCGGCCCGCGGTCACCTGCTCGGCCACCAGCTCCGACAGGCCCGGCTCCAGGATGTCCACCACACCCCGTCGCAGCCGCTCCACCTTCGCGGTGTCGATGTCCGCGCACACCACCTGGTGGCCCAACGACGCCAGACACGCCCCCGTCGTCAGACCGACGTAACCGGTCCCCACCACCGCCACCCGACGCGTGAACACGGCGCTCCCCCTGTAGTCCTCGGGTCGAGAAGTCTCGTCGTCGCCGGACACGTTGCCAGATGACGCTGCGCGCCCGTCCGCGTGGTCAGGCGCGTCACCCCGGGGCGGCGGTCCGGGATCGCTGGGACGCTCGCGGCATGGCGCCCGAACCGGTCGACCTCCGCGGGTCGGAGGCCACCCTGCTCATGACGCTCTACCTCCGCGACCGCGACGCCCGCTCCGCCCACCCGGTGCTCGGGGACCGCTTCGCGGGCGACGTGCTCGCCCGCGTGCAGCACGACCCCTACCGGCTCGGGCGCTTCTCCTCGGACACCGTCACCATCTGCGCCCGCGCGCGCCGCCTCGACGAGTGGACGGTGGCGTTCCTCGGCGAGCACCCGGACGGGCAGGTGCTGCACCTGGGCTGCGGGCTCGACAGCCGCCCGCTGCGGGTGACGCGGCCGGCCGGGTCGCGGTGGATCGACGTCGACCTGCCCGACGTCGCCGGCCTGCGCCGGCGCGTCTACGACCTGCCCGACGGCGTGGAGGTGATCGGGGCCTCCGCGGCCGACCCGTCCTGGTGGGACCGCGTCGACCCCGACCGCCCGACGCTGGCGCTGGCCGAGGGCCTGTTCATGTACCTCGAGCCGGACGACGTCCACGGGGTCGTCGACCGCCTGCTCGACCGGTGCGCCTCCGGCGTGCTCGCCTTCGACGCGGTCGCGGGGTGGACGCTGCCGGTCGCCAACGTCACGCCGGGGTTCCGCGAGCTCGGGGCCCGCTTCGCGTGGGGCTTCGACGGCGCCGACTTCCGCCGTCGGCACCCCCTTCTGCGCGAGCTCGACGACGAGACGATCACCGCGCTGGGCGCCGAGGTCACCTCCGGGGCCTGGCACGCGCTGTACCGGGCGTTCGACCTCCTGCCCGGCGTCCGCGACGCGATGCGCCTGCACCGCTACGTCTTCTGAGGCTCCCGGCTCCCGGTGGGCGCGCCCGTCCGCCGCCGGTCGAGGAGGGTCTCGAGCAGCAGGAACGCGAGCAGGCTCGCGCCGAGCAGCGGGACCAGCAGGCCGACCACGACGGTCACCGCGACGACGCCCGCGAGCAGCCCGCGCGGCAGCGAGCGCAGGACGCCGTCGGCCGGCACGTGGCCCGGGCGGCGTCCCGGCCCGCGCCGGAACCACAGCACCCAGCCCCACACGACCACGCACGCCAGCCCGAGCGCGAGCACGCCCAGGACCACCTGGTTGGCGACCCCGAACAGGTAGCCCATGTGCGCGTCGATCCCGTACGTGGCGAGCCGGGCGGCCAGCGGCCAGTCGGCGAACCGCACGACGTCGGTGACCTGCCCGGTCGCCGGGTCGAGGGCGATGGCGTCGTGCTCCTCGGGCCAGGTGCGGTCGATCTGCGTGACGGTGGTCGCCGACCCCGGCCCGTCGCCCGGCGAGATCTCGATCAGCCCGTCGAGGCCCGCGTCGGCGGCGACCCGGGCGGCGAGGTCGAACGACCCGGGCGGTGCGTCGGCGGTCGGTGCGGTGGTCGGTGCGGTGGTCGGTGCGGCGGTCGGTGCGGGCTCGGCGTGGTGGCTGTGCGCCCCCACCTCGTGGCCCGCGGCCGTCGCGCCGGGCAGGGCATTGGCGGGCTCCGGGGTCGCCCAGGACAGCTGGGCGCGCAGGGCGCCGACGTTCTCGCCGGCGTAGGTCGACCACGTCAGCCCGGTGGCCGAGAGGAACAGCAGCCCGAGCGCGGCCCACAGCCCGACGACGGCGTGCCACGACAGCAGCCGCGCCCGCCGTCCGCCGGCGACGCGCGGAACGAGCAGGGCGCTCGCCCGCTCGCGGCGGCGGCGCCGGACGAGCCCGACCCAGAGCGCCAGCCCGGCGAGCACGAGCACCCACAGCCAGGACGCGGCGAGCTCGGTGTAGAGCCGGCCGGCGTCGCCGAGGTGCAGGTTGCGGTGCAGCTGGTCGACCCACGCGCGCAGCGGCATCGCCTGCCCGGATCCGTAGGTCTCGAGCACGCCGCGCAGGTCGCCGGTGTGCGGGTCGACGAACGCGGTGCGGGAGGACGACTCGGGCAGCGCGGGGTCGTTCGCGATGACCTGGGTGGTGTCGATCGGCGTCGGGCCGGGGCGCACGGAGCGCAGCGCGGTGCCCGGCATGGCGTCCATCCCGACGCGGACCTGGTCGGCCAGCGGCACCCGCGCGTCGGACGCGGGCACCGTCAGCTCGTGGCGGTAGACCACCGGCTCGAGCGAGGGCATGAGGGTGTAGACGAACCCGGTCAGGGCCGCGACCAGCAGGAACGGCCCGACGAGCACCCCGCCCCAGAAGTGCACGCGCAGCACGAGCGGGCGCAGCAGCGCCCAGGTGCCGGGCCGCGCCGGTGCGGGGGCACGGGTCGGGGCGGGCTGGTCGTCGATGGTCACGGCGGCCTTCCGGGGAGGGGGCCGGGGTCAGTGCAGCAGGAGCATGAGGGCCATCCCCGCCCCGGTGACGGCCTGGCAACCGAGCTGGACGGCGGGGGCGTCGACCACCCGCCCGACGCGGGCCATCGGACCCGCCGGGCCGCCGCCCCCGACGGCGACCACCGCCGGCGACGAGCGCACCAGCACCGCCACGGTCAGCGCCGTGTGCACGAGCAGGTAGAGGGCCAGGGCGACCCCGACGGCCTGGAGCGCGAGCGGGGTCGCGCCCGCCGCCGCGCCCCCGTGGCCCGCGTGCCCGGCGTGACCGCCGGCCGCCGCGCCGCCGCTCGGGACCATGAGCGCGTACATGACGACCATCGCCGCGTTCGACAGCAGCAGGTGGGTGGGGTGCGCGGCGCAGCGGTCTGCGCCGATCGCCGAGCCGAGCGCCCGGCCCCGCGCGCGCAGCGCCACGAGCCGCACGCCCCAGGCCAGGCCCACGACCCCGAACGCCACGGCGCCCGCCGCCGGCGGCACGACGTCCATCGTCGCCGGCAGCACCATGAGCACCATCCCGACGCTCATGACCACGTGGTTGGCCTCGGCGGCCGCGGTGGCGCGCTCGTGGCGGGCGCGGCGGCGCCACAGGCTCACGACGCACAGCGCGGCGGCCGCGGCGAAGACGGCGGCGAGCAGGCCGGTCAGCGGGGCGGGGATGCTCACCGGGCGTCCGCCAGCAGGCCGTCGAGGACGCCGTGGCGGGCGTCGTCGACGATGACGGCGAGCTGTACCAGGCTCATGCGGATCGCGGCGCCGAAGTCGTCGGTGATCACCACGCGGCGGTCGTCGTCAGCGGCCGGGTCGAGGTAGAGCTCGGGGCAGCCGCACGAGCACTGGCCGCAGAAGGTCGCGACGTGCTGCAGGCCGCTCGTCGGCAGCGGGCCGGTGTCCGTCGTGGGGTCCGTCATGGCGGTCCTCTCGGTGGCTGTCTGGGCGGCTGTCTGTGCGGCTGCCTCGGCGGCTGTCCCGGCGGCCGGGATGGCGGTGAGCAGCGGCGACGGTACGACCATCTGTTTCGGCCGCACACCGCTCGCCCCGCCGCCGGAGGCCGGTGTGCCCGGACGGCGCAGCGTTCTCAGGCAGGAGCCGCTTCCTTCTCAGGGAGACCGCTCCGCGTCCGTTCGGCGGGTGGGCCTACCGTCCGGGGAGGCACGGTAGGCACCGCCGGCGCGACGGCGGAGCCCTGTTGTCGCGACGGTCACGCCGGGGAACTCCGGGGCCCTCCGCGACGACGCGCACCGTGGCAGGACCGCCCGGGAGACGGCGGGACGCGACGAGGAGCACGGGTGGACGACGCGAGGATCACCGCGCTGGCGCTGCGCGCCCGGGACGGCGACCGGGCCGCCGCGGGCGAGTTCGTGGCGGCCACGCAGGCACAGGTCTTCCGGCTGCTCGCGCACCTCGCCGACCCGTCGGTCGCGGAGGAGCTCGCCCAGGAGTGCTACGAGCGCGCGCTCGGCTCGCTGCGGCGCTACCGCGGCGACGCCCCGGCCCGCAGCTGGCTGCTCGCGATCGCGCGGCGGGTCGCCGCCGACCACCTGCGCCGCCGCGCCCGCCGCCCGGTCGCGCCCGCCGAGCCCGCCGAGGACGACCGCCCCCTCGGCCGCGCGCCGCAGTCCGACCCGGCCGAGTCCGCCGCCGTCCGGGACGCCCTCGCCGCCCTCGACACCGACCGCCGCGAGGCGTTCGTGCTCACCCAGGTGATCGGGCTGAGCTACGAGGACGCCGCCTCCGTGTGCCGCTGCCCGGTCGGGACGATCCGCTCCCGCGTCGCGCGGGCCCGCGCCGACCTCGTCGAGGCGCTGGGCGAGCCGTCGGCGCAGCGGCGGTCCGGGTGAGCGCCCCGGTCTCCCCGGGAACTCCGGCCCCCCGCGCGACGACCAGCACGGCGTGACCAGCTCCTCCGCCTGCGACGCCTGCCGGGAGGCGATCTCGGCCGCGCTCGACGGCGAGGCCGACGCCGGCGAGCACGCGCGGATCGAGGCGCACCTCGCGGGCTGCGCGGCCTGCCGGGCGTGGCAGCACGACGCGGCGGCGATCACCCGACGCGCTCGGACCGTCGCGGTGACCCCAGGCCCTGACCTCGTCGACCGCGTCCTCGACGCCGCACCGGGCCCGCGGGTGCGGTGGCGGGGCGTGGCGGCCCGCGCCGGGCTGGCTTCGGTCGGGCTCGCGCAGGCGGTGCTGGGGGCGGTCTCGCTGCTGGGCGCCGCGACCCACACCCAGCACGCGACGGACCCGCTCATGGTGCTCGGCGCCGGCATGGCGCACGCGACGCACGAGAGCGCGGCGTGGAACCTCGCGCTCGGAGTCGCGTTCCTCGCCGGCGCGCTGTGGACCCGGCACCTCGCCGGCCTGCTGCCCGTGCTCGGCGCGTTCATCGCGGTGCTCGCGGTGCTCTCGGGCCTCGACCTCGTCGCCGGACGCGTGGAGCCGGGGCGCGTCGTGTCGCACCTGGTCGTCGTCGCGGGGTTCCTGCTGGGGCTCGCGGTGGTGCGCACCGTCCCGCGTCCGGGTGCCGGGCCGACCCCGGGTGCCCGCCGGCGCCTGCCGTCCCTCGGCGGCGGGGCCCGCGCCGCGGCGCCGGAGAACCCGGCGCGGAGCGCCCCGCCCCCCTGGGAGCGCGAGTCCGACGTCGCCTGAGCGCCCGGATGTCGGAGCGAAGGACGCCTCCGCTGCGTCCCAGGCAGCGAAGGACGCCCTCGCTCCCACGGCGGCGAGCACCTCGCGGGCAGCGAAGGACGCCTCCGCTGCGTCCCAGGCAGCGAAGGACGCCCTCGCTCCGACCACGCCGGTCCTCGCTCCCACCCGCCGGTCGTCGCGGGCCTCGCCGTCGTCGCGGTCACGGTCGCGGTGCTCGCCGGCCTCGCGCAGGGCCGCTGACCGACTCCGGGGAACTCCCGGGCCCTCCCGCGCGACCAGGAGGACGGCGCCGGCCCCACCGGTGCCCCGACACGAGGAGGACCCCGAGGATGGCCCGGCCCAGCCAGCGCCCGACCCGCCCCCGCCCCGCTCCGCCGCAGCGCACGTCGTCGCGGACGCCGATGGTCGTCGGGGTGGTGGTCGTGCTGCTCGTCGCGGTCGTGGTGATCGGCGGCGTCCTCGTGACCGGCAACGGCTCCGACGCGTCCGGCAACGCCATCCCGGCCGTCCCGGCGCCCGCGCCGTACGCGACCACCGTCGAGGGCGGCGTCGTCACCGCCGGCGGTCCGGCGCCGCACACCGTCGACCTCTACGAGGACGCGCTCTGCCCCGCCTGCCAGGCCTTCGAGCAGCGCGACGGCGACCGCATCGCCCAGGCCGTCGCCGCCGGCCGCGTGCAGGTCCGCTACCACCTCGTGAACCTGCTCGACCAGCGCTCGACCCCGCCCGGCTACTCCTCGGCGGCGGGCAACGCCATGATCTGCGCCGCCGAGGACGGCGCCTTCCCGGCCGTGCACGCGAGCCTCTACGCCGCCCAGCCCGCCGAGGGCGCGCGGGGCTACGACACCGGCCAGCTCGTCGACCTCGGCCGGCGCGCCGGCGCCGGCCCGGGCTACGCCGACTGCGTGCAGGGCAACCGCCACACCGGCGAGGTCGCCATCAACTTCCAGCAGGCCCGGAACGACCCGGCGCTGCTGCAGGGCGGCAGCTTCGGCACGCCGACGGTGGTCCTCGACGGCCGCCGCGTCGACCTGGACTCGCCGGAGCTCGCCGCGGTCCTCGGGGGCTGACCCCGCCGCCACCTCGAGATCAGCAGGGCGAAACGCACCTCTCGAGGTCCCTCTCAGGTGCGCTTCGCCCTGCTGATCACGGCGACGAGCCGCGCAGCCGCAAGCTCGAGGTGACGACGAGCAGCGACGACAGGGCCATCGCGAGCCCCGCGAGCAGCGGGTTGAGCAGGCCCGCGACGGCCAGGGGGATCGCCGCGACGTTGTAGCCGAACGCCCAGCCGAGGTTCACGCGGATCGTGCGGTGGGTCGCACGGGCGAGGGCGAGCGCCTCGGGGACGGCGGTGAGGTCGTCGCGCACGAGGATGACGTCGGCGGCCTCGAGCGCGACGTCGGTGCCCGTGCCGACGGCCAGGCCGAGGTCGGCGGCGGCGAGGGCCGGGCCGTCGTTGACGCCGTCGCCGACCATCGCCACCACGGCCCCGGTCGCGCGCCGCGCCGCGCCGCGAGGAACGCGAGCTTCCCCTCGGGCAGCACGCCGGCCACGACCTCCTCGATCCCGAGGGCGTCGGCCACCGTGCGGGCCGCGCGTGCGTGGTCGCCGGACAGCAGCACCGGGTGCAGGCCCGCCGCCCGCAGCGCCGCCACCGCCGGGGCCGCGCTGGGCTTCACCTCGTCGGCGAGCACCACCGCGCCCCGCACCTCGCCGTCCCACCCGACGGCGACGACCGTGTGCCCCGCCGCCTCGGCCTCCGCCCACGCGGCACGCAGCGACGCCGGCACCGCGCCGACGAGGTCGGGGCGCCCGACGGTCACGGTCACCCCGTCGACCACCGCCCGGGCGCCGAGCCCCGGCAGCGCGACGAAGTCCTCGGGCTCGGCGACGGAGGACGAGCAGGCCCGCAGGATCGCGGCCGCGATCGCGTGCTCCGAGCCCCGCTCGACGGCGGCGGCCCGCTCCAGCACGTGGTCGCCGCCGAGGACGGTGACCACCGTCATCCGCCCGGTGGTCAGCGTCCCGGTCTTGTCGAGGACGACGGTGTCGACGCGACGGCTGGTCTCGAGCGCGTGGTGGCCCTTGAGGAAGACGCCGCGCTGCGCGCCCCGCCCGGACGCCACGACCATCGCCATCGGCGTCGCCAGCCCCAGCGCGCAGGGGCACGCGATGACGAGCACCGCGAGGGCGGGCGAGAACGCCCGCGCCGCGTCGCCGGTGCCGAGCCACCACGCCACCCCGGTGAGCACGGCGAGGACCACGACCGCCGGCACGAACCACGCCGAGATCCGGTCGACGAGGCGCTGCACGTCGGCCTTGTCGGCGCGGGCGTCGCGGACCAGGCGCACCATCCCGGCGAGCGCGGTGGCTTCGCCGACCGCGGTCGCCTCGACGACCAACCAACCCGAGGTCGCCACCGTGCCCCCGACCACCCGGTCGCCGACACCGGCGTCGGCGGGCACCGGCTCGCCGGTGAGCATGCTGCGGTCCACCGCCGAGCGCCCGGCCACGACCCTCCCGTCCGCGGCGACCTTCTCCCCCGGGCGCACGACGAACCGCGCCCCCACCGCGAGGGACGCCACCGGGATCCGCCGCTCGGTGCCGTCCTCGCCGAGCACCGCGACGTCGCGGGCGGCGAGACGGGCGAGCGCGGCCAGCGCGTCCCCCGACGCCCGGCGGGCCCGGCGCTCGACGTAGCGCCCGGCCAGCACGAACGTCGTCACCCCCGCCGCGACCTCGAGGTACACCGGCCCGGTCGGGTGCAGCAGCAGCGCCCAGGTGCTGCCCGCGGACGCCACCGGAGGACCGGCGAGCACCGCCCCCAGCGACCACGCCGTCGCCGCCACGATGCCCAGCGACACGAGCGTGTCCATCGACGTCGTCCCGTGCTGCAGCCCGGCGAGCGCGCGGCGGTGCAGCGGCCACGCCGACCACAGCACCACCGGCGCGGCGAGCACGGCGAGCACCCACGGCCAGCCCGCGAAGCGCAGCGAGGGAACGGCGGTCATCGCGAGCGCGAGGTCGGCGACCGGCACGAAGAGCGCCGCGGCCACGACGAGCCGGCGCCACAGGTCGCGCAGCTCGGCGTCCTCGGCCGGGGCGTCCTCGGGCTCCTCTCCGGTGGGACGGGCCGGGCGGGCCGTGTACCCGAGCTTCCCGACGGTGTCGACGATCGTCGCCGTCGTGACCTCGGGCGAGGACAGCACGACGCGGGCGCTGTCGCCCGCGAGGTCGACGGTCGCCGAGACGCCGTCGAGCCGGTTGAGCCGTCGCTCGATCCGCGCCGCGCACGCCGCGCAGGTCATGCCGCCGATCTCGAGGTCGAGCACCGGCGGCGCGACCGCCGTCACAGGCCCACCAGCCCCGCCGCCCACTCGGGGAACGTCGCGACGATCGCGACGACGATCGCCAGGTACCAGGCCGCCAGCCCCCAGCCGTGCCGGCGCAGCGGCGCCGAGGCACCGCCGAGGCGTCCCGCGCGCAGGTTCGCCACGGTGACGGCCCAGAACATCGCGATCACCGCGACCCACGCGACCATGCACCACGGGCACAGCGCGTGGATCACCGCGAGGCTCTGCACGATCAACCAGTGGACCAACAGCATCCCGGCGGTGGTGCCGGCCTGCAGCGACCACCACGCCCAGCGGGGCAGGGCCACGCCGCCGAGCACCAGGGCGCCCATCGCCGCCGCGACCGGGAAGGTCAGCAGGCCGAGCACCGGGTTGGGGAAGCCGAGCAGCGACGCCTGCCAGGTCCTCATGATCGTGCCGCAGGACAGCACCGGGTCGATGCTGCACGACGGCACGAACGTCGGGTCGGCGAGCAGCGCCAACTTGTCCAGCAGCAGGACGAGCGACACCACCGCGCCGGCGAGCCCGCCGACGAGCAGCACGGCGCCGGTCCCGCGCGCCGGGGCGACCTCCACGACGGCCGGCTCCGAGCGCCCCGGGGCGGCCGCGACGTCCACCCCGCGATCGTCCCCCCGCACGACGGACAGGACCTCGGTGGGTGCAGTTCGGCTGACCACGAACTGCTGGTCGCGCGCCGGCCCGCCGGAGTTCCCGGCCGATCGCCCCGCACCGCCTCGTCGGGTGACCGGGAGTGGTGTGTCGTCCACCGGCGGCACCGGGTGTCCTCGTCCGGTGGAGAGCCGCCCCGGCACGGCGACGGCGGGAGGGACCGGTCGACGACAGGGCCCGACGGACCGTCGTCCTAGACTCGTCGGACGCGCCCGTCACTCCCACGGGGCGACGCAGGAGGAACCCGCCAGGTGGAACGGCCTGATCCGTGAGCGCGCGATGGACGACCCGATGACAGCTCGATGACACAGCCCGCGGGCCCGGCCGGTCCCTCGCCCGGGGCGACCGGCTCCCCCATGCCCCCCTACGGGCTCGTCGCGCGGCTGGGCGACTGGTGGCAGGCACGCGCCGACGCGCGCGCCGGGCTGCCGAGTCTCGAGCCCGGCCGCCCCGTCGGCACGCCCTCGCTCGAGGAGTACCACCAGGACTTCCTGGCGCGCGTGCACCGCGAGCGGCTCCGTCTCGACGTCGAGATCGCCCCGATGCACCAGACCCGCGCGACGATCGCCGCGCGCCTCCCCGAGACCGAGGAGGCGCTGGCCCGGGCGCGGGCGCGCCTCGACGCCATCCCGGTCCTGCTCGACGCCGAGCAGCTCGCCGTGCGCCGCGGCGGCGAGGGGGACACCGCGCAGGACGTCGTCGCCGCCCGCCGCGCCCGCGAGCACGAGGCGGTGCGCCGGCCCCTGGTCGACGAGGCCGCCCGTCTGCACGCCCAGCTCACGCAGATGCGCGTCGAGTACGCGCGGCTGGCCAGCACCATCAGCGCGTGCGAGCTCGTCGGCGCCACCCGCGTGCGGCGGCTGCACGCCCAGGTGATGCGCCGGATCAGCGCCTACGAGCGCCACCTCGTGCGCCGCCACCCGGCCGGCGACCGCATCGGCCCGGCCCTGGCCGCCCAGCACCCGGTCCTGCCCGGCTGGGTCGCCGCCGCGGAGGCCCGCGACCCGGCGATCCCGGACACCGGCCCCGTCTCCCCGCCGACGGGCTTCCCGACCACCTCGTCCGCGCGCCCCGGATCGAGCGCCCCGCACGGCGCCGCGACCCCCCAGGAGCAGTGATGGCCACCCGCAGGTTCTGGCCCGGCCGCCGCGGCGGCACCGGCCGTCCCCCGACCCCGGCCGGCCCGCCCCCGGGCACCGACCCGTCGACGCCCCGCGGCACGCTCTCCAGCCTGCCCGGGGTCCCGGCGGGCCCGGGGACCCCCGAGGAGCTGCGGTTCGCGCAGGTCTACGCCGCCGACCGCGTCGGGCCCATGCCCTACCCGAACCAGGCGACCCCGGACGTCGGCGCCGCGCGCGGCCGCGTCCGCACGCTCGTGCAGGAGCTGCTCGACGGCGTCGACGAGGGCACCGGCGCCGCGCTCGACCCGCTCATCGCCTCGTGGGCGTCGGGCTGGCTCTCGCGGATCGACTCCCAGCACGCCGACCACCAGGCCGTCGTCGACCGCCTCGTCGGCGGCGCCCGCCAGCAGCTCGCCGAGGCCGAGGCCGCCCACGAGCGCGACCGCCGCGCCCTCGCCATCGCCCGCCGCGACTACGACGAGGCCCGCGAGCGCCTGGGCGAGCCGGTCGGGACCGCCGCCCCGGCGCCGCGACCGTCGTCACGGAGGACGAGCGCCCCGGCCGACGAGCCCGACGTCGCCCCCGCCGACCCGCCCACGGGCCCGATGCCCCGGCCGGTCGGCGGCGACTCGATCGACAGCCCCCCACGACGCCCCGAGCGCGGCGACCCGATGCGCCCCGGCCGGCACGGGAGCGACCGGTGAGCGCCCTGTTCGACCGCGCGCGCCGGCGCGACGCGGACGACGAGGGCCCGCGTCCGCGCTCGTACCGCGACGCCACGCTGATGATCAACCGCTCGCGGGAGGACTACCTCTCGCTGGCGATCATCCTGCTCGCGATCGGCGGCGACATCGCCGCCTTCTACGTCGTGCTCGCCCGGGTCTTCCGGGGCTCGCCGTTCCTCATCGTGCTCGGCACCGTCGGGTTCGCGGCGGCCGCGGTCGGGCTCGCCCACCTCGTCGGCCAGGGCCTCGCCCGGCGGCGCTGCGGCGACCCGCGGGCGTCGGTGACCCTGACCGTGCTGGCCGCGGTCACCTGGGCCACGCTCGGCGCGGCCGCGTTCTACACCCGGTTGATGACCCCGAGCGGCTCGTCGTCGGGCGGCTTCGGCTCCGGGGGCGGCGGCTTCGGCTCGGGCGGCTCGGGCGGTGGCGGCTTCGGGTCCGGCGGCTCCGGCGGGGGCTTCGGCTCCGGGGGCGGCGGGGGCTTCGGCGGGTCGTCGGGCGACGTCGACATCAACGCCCTGCTGCCCGCGCTGCTCTTCGGCGCGCTGTTCCTCGCCAGCGGCATCGCGGCGATGGTGGCGACGTTCGTGTCGTTCAACCCCGTGGCGGGCGCGCTGCGCCGCGCCGAGCGGCGGATGCAGGACGCGACCGAGCGCGAGCGGGAGAGCCGCGCCGAGCTCGAGCGCGCCCGCGAGGCGCTGCGCCAGCAGGAGAACGAGCGCGCCCGCGAGGACCAGCGCTGGCGCGCGGCCCGCCAGCAGGTCGTGGCCGAGATGCTCGAGCTGCAGAACTACGCGCGCACCCTCATGGCGTCCAAGAAAGGCAACCCGTCGGTCACCGACGGCCTGACCGGCTCGTCGTTCTACCCGCTGTTCACCCCGGCCAGCGAGGTCGTGCCGGGCGAGGAGGCGCCGCCGGAGCTGCGCCCCTTCCTGCCGACCACGGCCGAGCCCAGTGCGAACGGAGATCATCGTTGAACCGAGCGGGTGGCCTGCTCGCCGTGGTGCTGGCCGGTGCGCTGGTCGCCGGGTGCTCGAGTGACGAGGGCGGCGCCGGCGGCGGCTTCGCCGGCGGGGGCGGCGGGGCCCTGTCGTGCCCGGTGCCCGTCGGCCCGATGGCCTTCGCGGTCTCCGGCCGCGCGAACTCCCCCGAGCCCGGCCTCCCGCAGGCCGTCCAGGACGCGACGGTCTCGACGCTGACGCGCGCGGTCGACGAGGACTACCAGCCCCGCATCACGCTGATCAACGTCGACGGCCGGCCGGTCTCGGCGGGCAGCGACACGTTCTCCTCCGACGCCGGCAACGGCATCGCCGCGGAGGACGACCGCAACGCGTTCCTCAACGGGTTCGGGGAGGCGCTGACCGGCCTGCGCGCGCAGACCCCGGAGGTCGACGTGCTCGGCGCGCTCGACCTCGCCGGGCGCTCCGCCGGCGGCAACCGTCCCGGCACCGTCGTCCTCGTCGACTCCGGGCTCTCGACGGTCGCCCCGCTGGACTTCCGCCAGCGCGGCCTACTCGATGCCCCGCCCGCCGAGACCGTCGAGGCGCTGCGGGCGAACAACGCGCTGCCGGGGCTGCAGGGCGTCACCGTCGTCCTCGCGGGCCTCGGTGACGTCGCGGAGCCCCAGCCGGCGCTGAGCCCCGCCCAGCGCTCCTCGCTGGTCGCGCTGTGGACGGCGGTCGCCGAGGCCGGTGGCGCGTCGTGCGTGGCCGTCGTCGACGAGCCGCGCGGCGGCGACGCGCCGAGCGACGTCCCGCCCGTCAGCGTCGTCGACGTCCCGCCGCCGCCGACGATCACGCCGGGACAGACGACGACGCTGCCCGACGACAATTCCGTGGGGTTCCAGCCGGACACCGCGGAGTTCCGCGACCGGAATGCGGCGCGCGCGGTCATGACGCCGTTCGCGCAGTTCCTCACCGCATCGCCGTCGCGGCGCCTGGCGCTCACGGGGACGAGTGCGCGGGCGGGCACCCCGCAGGGTCAGGTCGACCTCTCCACGCGGCGCGCGGAGGCCGTCAAGGCGCTGCTGGTCGAGCTCGGCGCGCCCGGCGACCGCATCAGCACCCGGGGCGTGGGCAGCCAGTTCCCGGGCTACGTCGACGACGTCGGTCCCGACGGGCGGCAGCTGCCGGGCCCGGCGAGCCAGAACCGGACGGTGATCGTCGAGCCGACCGGGTAACCGGTCGGTGACACGCCGTCGACACACGGCGGTCCGCGCATTCCCCGAGAAACGTGGCTGCCGTCACAGCACGATGTGATCACGGAGATCTCTTGCCGCGGACACCCGGTCGGAGCAGCGGTGATACGGCTGTGTGCGCGTCGCGACACCGTGGGCCTGTATCGATTCTGTCGACCGTACGGCGTCGGGGGGTGGTTCCGGGACCGCCGGACTCTGCCTAGCGTCGTCTCTCCGGAAGCGTCACCGACGTCCGGAGGACACATGACCGCAGCCGCAGACCGGAGCCCCGACACCGCGGCTGGCCTCGACTACACCGAGGCCCCTGATTTCGATCCGGCTGTTCACCAGGAGTTCGGCGAGAACCCGAACGAGGTCCGGGACACGAACCATTACCAAGAGGAGTACGTCAAGGGGTTCGTGGACAAGTGGGACGACTACATCGGCTGGGAGGGTCGCGCCGCCAGCGAGGGGTCGTTCTTCATCGACCAGCTCAGTGCCCGGGGCGTCGAGAAGGTCCTCGACGTCGCCACCGGGACCGGGTTCAACTCCGTCCAGCTCCTCAAGGCCGGTTTCGAGACGGTCTCCGCCGACGGCAGTGCGGAGATGCTCGCCAAGGCCTTCGAGAACGGCCGTCAGCACGGGCACGTCCTGCGGGTGGTGCAGGCCGACTGGCGCTGGCTGAACCGGGACGTCCACGGCGAGTACGACGCGATCATCTGCCTGGGCAACTCGTTCACGCACCTGTTCAACGAGCGCGACCGGCGCAAGGCGCTGGCCGAGTTCTACGCGATGCTCAAGCACGACGGCGTGCTGATCCTCGACCAGCGCAACTACGACGAGATCCTCGACCACGGCTTCTCGTCGAAGCACAAGTACTTCTACTGCGGTGACACGGTGACCGCGGAGCCCGAGTACATCGACGACGGGCTCGCCCGTTTCCGGTACACGTTCCACGACGACGGGTCCGTGTACCACCTCAACATGTTCCCGCTGCGCAAGGACTACGTGCGCCGGCTCATGCGCGAGGTCGGGTTCCAGAAGATCGACACGTACGGCGACTTCCAGGAGACCTACGGGACCGAGAGCCCCGACTTCTGGATCCACGTCGCGGAGAAGACCTACCGGCCGGACGACGAATTGACCGAGAGCTACTCGACCGCGGTCCACACCGCGCGCGACTACTACAACTCGACCGACGCCGACACCTTCTACCACGAGGTCTGGGGCGGCGAGGACATCCACGTCGGCCTCTACGACACCCCCGACGAGGCCATCGCCCCGGCCTCGCAGCGCACCGTGGAGCGCATGGCCGAGGGCATGGGCATCACCGCCGAGACCCGCGTGCTCGACATGGGTGCGGGCTACGGCGGCTCGGCCCGGTGGCTCGCGAAGCAGTACGGCTGCCGCGTGACGTGCCTGAACCTCTCCGAGGTCGAGAACGAGCGCAACCGCGAGAAGAACCGCGCGCAGGGCCTCGACCACCTCGTCGACGTCGTCGACGGGTCGTTCGAGAACATGCCGGTGCAGGACAACTACTACGACCTCGTGTGGTCGCAGGACGCGTTCCTGCACTCCGGTGAGCGTCGCGCGGTGGTGGCCGAGATCGACCGCGTGCTCAAGCCGACCGGGCAGGTGGTGTTCACCGACCCGATGGCCGACGACGCCGCCGACGTCTCGGCCCTCGCGCCGATCCTCGCGCGCCTGCACCTCGACACCCTCGGCTCGCCGGGGTTCTACCGGGACGAGTTCGCGAAGCACGGGTTCGGGGACTTCACGTTCGAGGACCACACCGACCAGCTCACGACCCACTACGGGCGCGTGCTGGCGGAGCTCGAGGCCGCGGAGCCGCGGTTCAAGGGCGCGATCTCCGACGAGTACATCGCGAACATGAAGACGGGCCTGCGGAACTGGGTCAACGGCGGCCAGAGCGGCCAGCTCGCCTGGGGCATCTTCCGCATCAAGCGCTGACACGCCGGGTGTGACGGCCTGACGCACGAGGGCCGGGTCGGGGACCACCGCGTCCCCACCCGGCCCTTCGCGCGTCTCGGGGCGGCTGGGCGCCCGGGGTGTGCCAGCCTGGCGTCCACGCTGGCGTTCAACGCCAGGAAAGCCCCCCGCTCGCGGCGCCCGCAACGTCGTCGAGCGCCCCGGCCAGCGCGTCGGCGACGGCCTCGCGACGCCCGGGATCGCGGCGCAGGGACCGCGACAGCTCGAGGTGCACGAACGCCGCGCCCGTCGCCGCCGCGGCGCGCCCCTGCACGTTGCGCCGGCCGAGGAGGTCCGCCCACCGCGGGTCGTCGCCCTCGCCGACGCGCTCCCCCGCCGACCCGAGCCGCGCTCGGACGGCGTCGAGCAGGCCGCCCGGGGGCGCGGCGCCCGGCGAGAGCACGACGTCGACGTCGCCCCGGTCCGCGAACCCGTGCAGCTGGACCTGCGCCAGGCCGCGGCCCGCGAGCTGCGCCGCCACCCGCGCGAACGGTGCGTCGTCCCGGGCGGCGACGTCGGCGGGGAAGTCGGCGCGCACGCAGGCGTCCGCCGGCGCCCCCGCCCCTCGGTGCGCGCCCGCCTGGAGGTAGAGCACCCCGGGCCGGCGCTCGGCGAGCGCCAGCCCGACGTGCTCGGTGTCGAGGTCCGCGTTCGGGTGCGGCACCTCGACCACCGTGCCCGGCGCCGTCCCGCACCACAGCGCGAGCACGAGCCACGCCCGCCCGGCGCCCGGGTCGGACGCGAGCAGCAGGCGCCCGTCCTCCTCGGTCGCCGCGAGCCCCAGCGGCGCCCCGGACGCGCGCGCCGCCGCCGCGTCACCGCTCGCCAGGGCCTCGGCCAGCACGGCGAGCGACGCGACCTCGTCGTCGTCCGGCGGACGGTAGGGCCCGCGGCGGCGCATCTCCGGCACGAGGCGGGCGGCCAGCCGCGTCAGCTCCGTCCCGCCCACCGCCGCGACTCTGCCAGCTGGTGGATTTCCTGGCGTTCCGTGCCAGCGTGGACGCCAGGCTGGCACGACCACGGGCACAGGCGAGCCCCGTAGCGGTCGCTCAGCGCGCGGGGCGCGGCGGGCCCCAGGCCGGGCGCTCGGCGGCGACCGGCGTGCCGGGGACCGGCGTGTGGCGGATCGGCGCGCGCCGCGGCGGTACGCCGGCGACGGCCACGGCACCACCCACGGCCCCGCCCCCAGCCCCGCCCGCAGTCCCCGCCCCGACCGCCGGGATCGGCGGCCCCGAGACCGGAGCCGCCGGCGCAGCCGCCCCGGCACCGGCCCGCACCCGCGGCGCGAGGCGGATCAGCGACGACGGCCGCCGTACCAGGCCCGGCACGCCCGCCTGGGCCGTCGGGGCCACCGGCGAGCCGGGGAGCACGGTCGTTAAGGGCAGCGGCTCGGCACGGGCCGGGGCCGGGGCCGGGGCCGAGGCCGGGGCCGCGAGCGTCGCGGTCGCGGTCTCGGGCGCCGCGGCCACCGGCCACGGGGTCCGCCGCTGGGGCGCCGACGCGAGCCGGCGGCGGGCCCGGCGGCCACGGGGGACCACGCTCGGGCCGGCGTCATCGACGCGAGCGTGCCGCCCGTTCGGTCCGGACGACGCTGCTCCGGAGGGTGTCGCCGGTGCTGCCATGTGGTCCAGTGTGGACGGCTGATCAGGCCGTTCTGGACCCGGGGACAGGTGTTGGGCCATCGAGGCGACACACCCGGTCCGGGACGGTCACGGACCGCCTGGCGACGACGCGACACGCCGCCGTCGGGGACCCGCGACTCGACCCGGAGCGCGATCGTTTCGTCACGAAGGGCGAGGACCCGGTGAGGAAGCGTTCACCTTTCCCCCTCATACTGAGTAGGTCATCCGGCGCGATCGAGGAGGTCGAGTGGCCCACGTCGCCTCGCTGTCGCAGTTGCAGACGCCTCGGTGGGCGTCCGTCGACGGCGCCCTCGCTCCCTACGCCGACGTGAAGGTCCACATCTCGGCGGAGGCGCTGACCCGGGCGCTGAGCATCTTCGAGGGCGTCAAGGGCTACTGGGACGCGGACTCGTCGACGTTCATGCTCCGCAGCCCGCTCGCGCACCTGCAGCGGTTGCGACGCTCGGCGCGCCTGTTCCACATCCCGTTCCAGATCGACGACGAGGAGTGGGTCCGGCGTCACCGGCAGCTCGCCGCCGAGCTCCTCGTCCCGGGCCGTGACCTCTGGCTCCGCCCGACGCTCTACGTGACCGAGGGGCACTGGGGCGAGGGCACGGTCGCCACGATGGTGATCACCGCCTTCACCCAGACCCAGGCCGAGGGCGACCCGATGCGCCTCGGGGTGTCGACCTGGCGCCGGGGCACCGATGTCGACCTCCCCACCCGCGTGAAGAGCAGCGCGAACTACGTGGTCGCGCGCCTCGCGCGGATCGAGGCGCGGCGCCTCGGCTACGACGACGCGATCCTCCTCAACCGCGAGGGGCGGGTGGCGGAGGCGACGGGCGCCTGCGTCGTGCTGGTCACCGACGAGGGGATCGTCGTGCCGCCCTCGTCGGAGGGCGCCCTCGACAGCCTGACCGTGCGGATCATCGAGCAGCTCTGCCTGCGGGAGGCCGTCGACTTCACCCGCCGGCCCGTCGACCGGACCGAGCTCCTCGCGGCGCGCGAGGTCGGCATCGCCGGCACGATCTCGGAGCTGACGCTGGTCGACGAGGTCGACGGCTTCCGGTTCCCGGTGGACGGGCTCCTGCGCCGCCTCCGCGACGCGTACCTCCGCGTCATGCGGGGCCAGGACCACCTGCCCGGGGTCGACATGGTCCCCGTGCTGACCGCCGCGGACGTCGCCGCGCGCGACTCGCCGGTCACCGCCAACGGCACCGCGCCGCACTAGTCGCGAGCACCACGGCCGCGGCCGGACGCGGCCGGTCGTGACGACCGGCCGCGCCGGGCGATCAGACGGGCACGGCGGCGCCGTCGTAGGCCGCCGCGAGCTCCTCGGGCATCGGCGCGAGGTCCGAGGCACGGTGGAAGTCGCGCAGCGACGTGCCCGTGCACCGCGCGTCGACGTTGACCGACCCGCGCCCGGCGGCGACGTCGTCGATGTCGACGATCCGGAAGTCGATCGAGAACCGGGTGCGCCCGGACGTGTTGGGCACCGACGAGTGCAGCTGGTTGCCCGAGAACACCATCATCCCGCCGACCTCGGGCACGACGCGCACCTGCGGGTCGAGCTCGACGGGCTCCTCGGGCGTCGGCTGGTCGCGGGTGTCCTTGCCGATGTGCTTCGCGGCGTCCTGGCGGCTCGACTTGTTCCACTCGGCGTAGTCGTAGCGGTAGGAGCCGTTGGCGATGCCCTGCGTCATGTACTTCGGGTGGAACGCCATGACGTTGTCGCTGCTCACCGGGTAGACCGGCATCCACCAGTTGGTCTGGCACATCGGGGCGGAGTACCAGGTGTCGCGGTGCGGGTGGAACGCGAACGCGATGCCGGTGGTGAGGTAGTCGTCGGACGTCGACGTGCGCAGGCGGGGCACGTCGAAGTAGGTGCGGTCCAGGTCGCAGCCGCGCTCGGACAGGATCGCCGGCAGCAGCTCCTTGCACCGCGGGTGGTGGATGAACCGCGGCTTCAGGTCCGCGAGCAGCGCGGCGAACTCGTGGACGTCCATCGAGTACTGCGCGAGCTCCGGGTCGAGATCGCCGAACGCCTCCTCGACGAGCTCGCGGGTGAACTCGACGAGGGCGAGCGTGCTCGGGCTCGCGCCGTAGACCACCACGTCGCCGCGATAGAGGTGCTCACGCCGGGTGGCATCGTCGAACGACGGGTTCGAGAGCACGTTGGTCACTGCCTACCTCCTCGGACCGGCGCGGTACGTCCCCCCGTGACCGCGGGCGCGACCCGCGTGGGCATCGCCGGCACGGCGGGAAGATACCGGTGGCGTGGACCTCGCCCCGCACGGCCTCCGGCCCCGGGGACCACGCCGTCGAGTGACCCCGACGAAGCGGACGAACGGCCGGGAGCCCGCCGTCGCGACGCTCCGCGTCCGGACGGCAGGGCCGTCACCACCCCGCCCGCCACCCCTTAGCCTCGGGGCCCGACGCACACGCGAGGGGGACGACGGCATGGCGGCGCGCTGGCTCGTGACGGGCGGGGCGGGGTACATCGGCGGGCACACCGTCCGGGCCCTGCGCGCGCGGGACGACGCGGTGGTGGTGCTCGACGACCTGTCGACCGGCCTCGCCGAGCGTCTCGACGACGACGTCCCGCTGGTGCACGCGAGCGTGCTCGACACCGACGCGATCGCGGCGACGCTCACCGAGCACCGGCTCGACGGCGTCATGCACTTCGCCGCCCGCAAGAGCGTGCCCGAGTCGGTGGAGCGCCCGCTGTACTACTGGCACGAGAACGTCGAGGGCCTGCGCAGCGTCCTCGACGCCTGCGCGCGGGCCGGCGTCGAGCGCTTCGTCTACTCCTCGAGCGCCGCGGTCTACGGGGCGACGACCGGCCCGGCAGGCACAGGGGTCACCGAGGACTCCCCCACCGTCCCGGTGAACCCCTACGGCACGACGAAGCTCGCCGGCGAGTGGCTGCTCGCCGACGTCCACCGCGCCACCGGCCTGCGCTACGTGGCCCTGCGCTACTTCAACGTCGCCGGCGCCCGCGACCCGCGCCTCGCCGACCGCGGCCAGGCGAACCTCGTGCCCATCGCGCTCGAGGCCGTCGCCCGGGGTGCGGCGCCGACGGTCTTCGGCACCGACTACGACACGCCCGACGGCAGCTGCGTGCGCGACTTCGTGCACGTCGACGACCTCGCCGACGCCCACGTCGCCGCCACCGCGCTGCTCGACCGGCCGTGCGCCGAGACGCTCAACGTCGGCGTCGGCCGGGGCTTCTCGGTGCTCGAGGTGATGGCGACCGTCGCACGCGTCGCCGACCGCCCCGTCGAGCCCGCCGTCGTCGCCCGGCGCCCGGGCGACCCGGCCGCCGTCGTCGCCGACGTCACCCGGATCGGTGACCTCCTCGGCTGGCGCGCCCGCCACGACCTCGACGACATCGTCGCCTCGGCCTGGGAGGCCCTGCTCAGCCGGTCGGCGTCAGCGTCCTGACGACGCGCCGGGCCATCCCGGTGCCCTTCCGGGCGACCTTGCCGAACAGCTCGGCCACGTCGGTGAGCGGTGTGAGCACGACGCGGTGCATCGCGAACGGCGGCTCCTGCGGCCCCACGAGTCCCGGACGGGTGGTCACCGCGGCCCGGTAGCCCGCGGCGCGCGCGAGCTCCATCGTCTGCTGGTCGTAGTCGCCGGCGTTCCCGTTCGGGTAGGCCAGCAGATCCACCGTCTGCCCGAGCCCCTCCTCCAGCGCCGTCCGCGACGCCGCGAGCTCGTGGCGCTGGGTGGCGGCGTCCTCGCGGGCGAGGATCGGGTGGGTGACGGTGTGCGACCCGATCCCGTGACCGGTCGCGGCGAGGGCCCGCGCACCGGCCCAGTCGAGGAACATCGGCGGGCGCTCCGGGGCCGGCGGGGCGAGCCGCCCGGCGATCCGGGAGACCGCCTCGACGCGCGTCGCGCGGTCGACGAGCTTGAGCTCGTCCTTCAGCGCGTCCTGGGCCGCGCGCCGCGCGACCGGCGTCGTCAGGTCGTGCGTGCGTCCCGCCCACTCGAGCGACGTCGCGGTACAGCGGTCGAAGGCGTCGGCGAGCTCCTCCCACCAGGCGCCGATGCGCTCGGACAGGATGTCGGAGACGAGGAAGAAGGTGCCGTGCAGGCCGCGGCGGTCCAGCGCCGGGACCGCGGCGTCGAGCCAGTCGGCGTAGCCGTCGTCGAAGGTCAGGGCCACCGCGCGGGGCGGGAGCGAGCCGCCGGCGGCGAGCGTGTCGACGGCGTCGGACAGCGGGACGACCGTGCCCAGCCGGTCGATCGCGGCGAGCTGGCGCTCGAAGCCGCGACGCCCGGCACCCGGCGCGGCGGGGTAGAACGGGGTCGGGTCGATGTTGTGCCAGCCGAGCACGAGGAGCCGTCGACTCATGGCACCCGACGGTATCGGCCCGGTCGGGGTGCTCCTCGACGTGGTGGATTCCCTGGCGTCGAACGTCAGCGTGGACGCCAGGCTGACCGACCCGGCCGGTCAGCGCGAGCGCGTGCCGGGCATGCGGGCGAGGACGGGCCGGGCGAGGTCGCGCAGGCGCGCGCGCAGCTCGGGCGAGAGGCCGTCGGTGGCCCGTCGCACGCCGGCGTCGACCTGGGCGAGCAGGCGGGTGGGGTCGAGCGCGCCCGCGACGACGAGCGTCTCGACCGCGCGCTCGTCGGTGGCGAAGCGGGCCTTGTAGGTCTCGTCGCCGAGCAGCAGGTCGTACTCGTCCGCGCCCTCCTCGATGGCCTCGCGCACGGTGTGGGCCATGAGCACGAGCCCCACGCTCTTCTCCGCCCACGCCGGGTCGAAGCCCGCCTGGAAGTACGCGTAGCGCCCGCCGATCCGCCACGCGTAGAGCGCGGCCACGGCCGTCCCCTCGATCTCCAGGAACGACATCCGCAGCCATCCCCGCTCGAGGGCGGCGGCGGCGAAGTCCTCGTGGAAGGCGCGCACGGTGGGGCTGGTGATCGTCGACCCGCCCTCGCGCTCCTCCCACCGCAGGGCGTGCAGCCGGAAGAACTCGCCGACGTCGCCGACGACCTCGCCGGGCGACGACGTCGCGCGCACCTTGGCGCCCAGCCCGTCGACCAGGGCGCGCTCCTTGCGGCGCACCTGCTGGCGGAAGTTGCGGCTGCGGGCGCCGAGGAACGTGTCCCAGGTGTGCCCGGTCAGCGGGACGAAGGGCATGACGCCGCCGCGCAGCCGCGTCGCCGCGACCCGCCCCCGCAGGCCCTCGCCCAGCGCCGGGATCCACGCCGCGCCGGCGTCGACGTTGTGCAGCACCACGGCCTCGCGGCCCAGCGCCCCGGCGGCCGCCCGCGCCACCTCGGCCTCGCGGCCCGCCGCGGCGACGGGGGCGAAACGGTCGCCCACGTTCCCGCCGGCGAAGCGCACCGTGCGCCCGGAGCGGCAGAGCGGCAGCAGGCCCGCCAGCGACCCGTCGGCGTCCCGCACCCGCACCACGAACGGGGGAGCGTCGTCGCCGTAGTGGCGGGCGTAGGCGCCGTACCACTCGGGGGACACGAACGCGTTGCCCGCGGCCTCGGCCAGGGCGCGCCACTCGTCGACCAGCCCGGGCTCGTCGGCGGGATCGGCGAGGACCTCCACGTCAGGCACGTCACGGCTCACCCGCCCGAGGCTAACGGTCCGGTCTCGGACCCATCCGGGGCCAACCTCGCCGCCTCCCGGACGTCCTCCGTATCGGTGAGTGGATCCTCAGCGTCGTGTCCCGGCCGACTGCCCGACGGCGGTACGGCCGAATGCCGTCGGTACCGTGACCGGGACCCGGCGTGCGGTCCCGCTCCCCATCGACCGCCGCGACCCCGACCCTTCTGCGAGGACCCCCTGCGATGAAGGTCAGTGTCTTCGGTCTCGGCTACGTCGGCACGGTGAGCGCCGCATGCCTGGCCACGGAGGGGCACGACGTCGTCGGTGTCGACGTCAACCCCGCCAAGCTCGCGATGATCGGCGAGGGCCGTACGCCCGTGGTGGAGGAGCGCATCGGTGACATCGTCACCGAGGTCGTCGCCGCCGGCCGCCTCAGCGTCACCGACGACGTGACGGCGGCGATCCACGGGACGGACCTCTCCCTGGTGTGCGTCGGCACCCCGTCGGCGCCCAACGGCAGCCTCGACACCACCTACCTCCAGCGCGCCGCCCGCGAGATCGGCGAGGCGCTGGGCTCGCGCGACCCGGAGGCCGGCCGACACACGGTGGTCTTCCGGTCGACCATGCTGCCGGGCACCTGCCTGGGCGTCCTGGTCCCACTGCTCGAGGAGGCCTCGGGCCTCGTCGCCGGCCAGGACTTCGGCGTCGCGGTGAACCCGGAGTTCCTGCGCGAGGGCTCCAGCGTCAAGGACTTCTACGACCCGCCCAAGACCGTGGTCGGCGAGCTCGACCCGGCCAGCGGCGACGCGGTCCTCGCGCTCTACGCCGGGCTCGGCGCCCCGGAGTTCCGGGTCGAGCCGCCGGTGGCGGAGATGACCAAGTACGTGGACAACACCTTCCACGGCCTCAAGATCGGCTTCGCGAACGAGATCGGGGCGCTGGCCCGCGAGCTCGGCGTCGACTCCCACGACGTCATGGAGATCTTCCTCTCCGACACGAAGCTGAACATCAGCCCGGCCTACCTGCGCCCGGGCTTCGCGTTCGGCGGCTCGTGCCTGCCCAAGGACCTCCGGGGCCTGGTGCACGCCGCGCGCCGCCACGACGTGCGCGTGCCGATCCTGGAGAACGTGCTGCCGTCCAACGACGAGCACATCCAGCGCGCGTTCGAGCACGTCGCCGCCACCGGGAAGCGCAAGGTCGGCGTCTTCGGCCTCGCGTTCAAGGGGGGCACCGACGACCTGCGGGAGAGCCCGCTGGTCGAGCTCTGCGAGCGGATGCTGGGCAAGGGCTTCGACCTGCGCATCTACGACCCCGCGGTCGTCGAGTCGGCGCTGCTCGGGGCCAACCGGGCCTTCATCGAGGCCCGGCTCCCGCACCTGCGCGACCTGCTCGTCGACCGCGTCGCCGACGTCGTCGACCACGCCGAGGTGCTGGTCGTGGGCAAGGCGGACGACGACGTCCGCGCCGCCCTCGGCCACGGCACCGCGGTGCCCGTGATCGACCTCGTCCGGCTGCCCGACGCGGCGTCGCGTCGCCAACAGGAGGGATACGTGGGCCTTGCCTGGTAGAGCCCTGATCCTCGTCGAGAACCTCTCGGTCCCCTTCGACCGGCGGGTCTGGCAGGAGTGCCAGACCCTCACCGGGCACGGGTGGGAGGTCGAGGTGATCTGCCCGCAGGGCACGAAGCGGGACACCGAGACCGAGGTCGTCATCGAGGGGGTGCGGATCCACCGCTATCCACTCGAGGCCGCGACCGGCGGCCCGCAGGGCTACCTCAAGGAGTACGGCACCGCCCTCTGGCACACCAACCGGCTGATCAAGCGCATCCAGAAGCGCGCGCCGGTCGACGTCGTGCACCTGTGCAACCCGCCGGACCTGCTGTTCCTGCCCGCGCTGCGGGCCAAGGCGCGCGGCGCGCGGGTCATCTTCGACCAGCACGACCTCGTCCCCGAGCTCTACCTCTCGCGCTTCCGCGAGAAGAAGGACTCGATGTACTGGGGCATGCGGCTGCTCGAGTGGGCGACCTACCGCACCGCGGACACGGTCATCGCCACCAACGAGAGCTACCGGGCCGTCGCCACCGGCCGCGGGCGCGTGCCCGTCGAGGACACGTTCGTGGTGCGCAGCGCCCCGGCGATCGAGCGCTTCCGGCTCGGCGAGCCCGAGCCGGCGCTGTCGCGGGGCAAGGAGCACCTGCTCTGCTACCTCGGCGTCATGGGCCCCCAGGACGGGGTCGACTACGCGATCCGCGCGCTCGCGCAGCTCGCCGAGCGCCGCGACGACTGGCACGCGGTCTTCATGGGTACCGGCGACGCCTTCGACGACGTCGTCGCCCTGTCGCACGCCCACGGGCTCGACGACCGCGTGACCTTCACCGGCCGCATCTCCGACGAGGAGGTGCTGCGTCACCTGTCCACCGCGTCGGTCTGCCTCGCGCCGGACCCGCGCAACCCGCTCAACGACGTGTCCACCATGAACAAGATCATGGAGTACATGGCGATGGGGCGGCCGGTGGTGTCGTTCGACCTGGTCGAGGCCCGTGTCTCGGCCGGGGAGGCGGCGGTCTACGCCCGCCCCAACGACGTCGGCGAGTTCGCGGGCCTCGTGTCCGAGCTGCTCGACGACCCCCGTCGCCGGCGGGCGATGGGCGAGATCGGCATGGAGCGCGTCTCCGGGCCGCTCTCCTGGACGAATTCCGAGAAGGAACTGCTGGCGGCCTACGAGTCGGCCACGCAGGGACGCTGAGGGACCCGCAGCGATGACCCGCGCCATCGGCCCCGCCCCCGGGCGGCCCGGCGAGCGCAACACGGCGGTCGCCCTGCACCACCACAGTAGGATGCCCCCCGGCGTCCCCCGGGGGCGACACGCCGACGATCGGACGAAAGGCACGTCATGAGCCCGCTCCAGATCCAGTGGGATCGCATCCGCCGGCGGTGGGTGCTGATCCTCGTCATCGGCATCGTGGCAGCGGCCGGCTCCCTGGGGGCCTCGCTCCTGCAGGGGTCGACCTACACCGGCCGGTCGGCGCTGACCATCGTGTCGCAGGACCGCGCGCCCGAGCAGGACACCGTCCTGGCCCAGGGGTATGCCGACTACTTCAACCAGGCGTCGTCGCAGCAGCAGCTGCGCCAGACCGCCGGGGTGCCGTCGTCGGTGGGTCTCAACGCCCGCATCGCCGCGGCGAGCCCGATCGTCTACATCGAGGCGGTCGCCGACAGCCCCGACGTGGCCTCCGAGTCGGCCACGAAGATGGCGGTCGCGCTGCGGGACGACGTGAACTCCAGCCTCAGCGGCGGCGAGGCCCAGCGGCAGCAGGTCGAGACGCTCACCCAGCAGCGTGACGCGGCGCGCGCGGCGGGCAACACGAGCGAGGCCAACCGCTTCCAGGACCAGATCGACGACCTGAGCAGCACCACCAACCAGCTGCAGGACCTCCAGCTCAACGCCGGCGTCGTCTCGAACCCCACCAACGCGGGCCGCAACGCCGGCGCCGCGCTGGTCGGCGGCCTGCTCCTCGGTGCCCTGCTCGCCATGGCGCTCGGGCGCTTCGAGAACCGCATCGTGACGCCGAGCGAGGTCCGTGACCGCCTGGGCCTGCAGGTCCTCGCGGTGGTCGGGGGCAAGCGCCGCTCCGGCGAGAACGCCCGCAACGAGATGCTGCGGGCGCTCATGGGGCTGACCAACGCCCACGGCATGCCGGTCCCCGGCTCGCTCGCGATCACCGGCCCGAGCACCGCCCGCGCCTCCAAGACGCGGGTCGCGGTCGCCCTCGCCGGGCTGCGCGCCCTGCAGGGCCAGACGACGCTGCTCGTCCAGGCCGACCTCGAGAGCGACGCCGGCGGCTCGTCGGAGCTCGCCTCGATGTCCGGTGTCGCCGACTTCCTCGCCGAGCGCGGTGACAGCCGCATCGACGGCAAGGTGTTCTCGAACGGGCGCGCCCTGCTCGTCTCGCCGCGCGGCAGCAAGCGTGACGACCTGTTCGCGCTGTTCTCCCGCTCGCACGTCTCGCGCCTGCTCGCGCAGGGCCGGATGCTCGCCGACCTCGTGATCGTCGACGCCCCGCCCGCCGAGAGCGTCGAGGGCCAGGTCGTGTGCTCGGCCGCCGACCGCGCGCTGCTCATCGTCGAGGAGGGCCAGACCCGCTCGCGCGACGCCACCGCGGCGCTCGACGCGCTGGCCCGCTCCGGCGGCACCGCGCTCGGCGTGGTGCTGGTGCGCAACCCCGGCCAGCTCGCCGACCCCGGCTTCCTCGCCGAGCGCTCCTGGACCCCGGCGCGCCTGCCGGCCGGCCCGCCGGTGCCCCCGGCGCCCGGCGGCGGTCCTGGCGGTCCTGGAGGTCCCGGTGGCCCCGCCGGCCAGGGCGGCCCTGGTGGTCCCGGCGGCCCCGGTGGCGCCCCGGCCCCGGCCCGTCCGGCGCAGGTCCCGCCGGCCGACCGGACCGCGCCGATCTCCCGCGAGAAGCTCGAGGAGGCCCGCGCCGCGATGGGCGCCGGCGCCGCGGCCGGTGCCGTCGCCGGTGCCGCGTCGGGCTCCGAGGGCGCCAACGGCGCGCCGGTGAACGGCGTCGCCAAGCCCACCAACGGCAGCGCGGTGCGCGGCGGGGCGTCCTCGGCGTCCTCGGCAGCCGCGGGGTCGGGTCAGCCCGCCAACGGCACTCCCCGGCGCGAGGACCCGTCGGCGCGTGCGGGCGGGAAGTCCTCGCCCGGCGGCGCGCCCCAGTGCGGGTCGGCCGCCAAGCCGTCCCCGGGCGCCAAGCCCTCGCCGGGCGGTACGCCGCAGGGCGGCTCGGGCACGAAGCCGCCCGCGGGCGGCACCAACGCCCCCAGCGGCCAGGGCGGCCAGGGCACGCCCGCCGGCCAGGCCGGTGGCGCCGCGGGTGCGGCCGGGGTAGCCGCCGCCGGTGCCGCCGGTGCTGCGGCCGCCAAGCCGGGCGCCAAGCCCACCGGGAACGCGCCCCAGCCGGCCGCCGGCGCGGCGCCCGGTGCGTCGTCGACGCCGTCGCCGTCCGGGCCCGCCGGTCCGTCGGGACCCGGCTCCACCCCCGCCGGTGAGGCCCCGGGCGTCAGCGTGCACACGCGCCGCACCTCGGGCGCGAAGCCGTCGCCGAGCCCGAAGCCCAACCCCGGCAGCGGCCCCAAGCCGACCGGCCCGCAGCCCGGCGGGCCGGCCGCCGGGGCGCCGGCCCGGCCCGGCGGCCCGGCCAACGGGGCGCAGGGCCCGGCGGGCGGGGCCCAGGGCCCGGCGGGCGGGGCGCAGGGGGCGAAGCCCGCGGGCAAGGCCGACACGGCCTCCGCCTCGCCCAGCTCGCCCCCCGGCGCCAAGCGGGTCGGCGTCGCGCGGTTCTCGCGCAGCGCGACCCCGACGAGCTCGAGCACCGCCGCGCCCGGCACGAAGGGCGGCGCGTCGGAGGCCAGCCACGGCAACCTGTCGGCGCCGACGGTCACGATGCGCACCGAGAAGTAGCCGAGAAGTAGGCGAGGAGCAGTCGAGCAGTCGCGGCGGCCGCGACGAGCACGGACGGCGGGAGGGCCTGGTGGCCCTCCCGCCGTCGTCGTTCCCGGGGTGTGTCGGGCGGTGTCAGGTGGTGTCAGGAGGCGCCGAGCACGCCGCGCATCCACGCCGCCTGGGCGGCCAGGCCCTCCTCGAGGGTCACGGCGGGACGCCATCCGAGGACCTCGGCCGCGCGGGAGGCGTCGCCGCCGGTGCGGAAGACGTCCCCCGCGGTCCGGTCGTGGCGCACGATCTGCAGCTCCCGTCCGACGACGCGCTCGAGCACCGCCAGCGCCTCGTTCAGCGAGACGCTGCTGCCGCCCGAGATGTTGAGGACCGTGCCGGGCGGGCTCGGCCGGTCGGCGGCCAGCAGGTTGGCCTCGACGATGTCGTCGACGTAGGTGAAGTCGCGGACCTGCTCGCCGGTGCCGAAGACGGTGATGGGCTCGCCCAGCAGGCCCGCGCGCACGAACCGCGTGAACGCCATGTCGGGACGCTGGCGGGGGCCGTAGACGGTGAAGTAGCGCAGCGAGACCGTCGGCACGCCGAAGTTCGACGCGTAGAGCGTGCAGAGGTGCTCGGCGGCGAGCTTGGTGACGCCGTACGGGCTGACCGGGCGCGGGAGGTCGGTCTCCAGCGTCGGGTAGCGCTCCGCATCGCCGTAGACCGACGACGAGCTGGCGTAGACGAAACGCTGCAGCGTGTCCGACGTCCGCGCGACCTCGAGGAGCCGCTGGGTGAGCTCCACGTTGTTGCGGGTGTAGACGGCGAACTCCTCGCCCCAGCTGCTGCGCACGCCCGGCTGCCCGGCCTGGTGCACGACGTGGGTGACGCCGTCGAGCAGCGCGGGCAGGTCGGTGGCGGTCAGGTCGGCGTCGACGAACCGGAAGCGCTCGCCCTCGATCGTCGCGAGGTTGTCCTTCTTCTGCGTCGTGTCGTAGTAGTCGGTGAAGCAGTCGACGCCCACCGTCTCGACCCCGGCGGCGGCGAGCCGGCGGCAGATCGTGCTGCCGACGAAGCCCGCGGCCCCCGTGACGAGGTACCTGTCGGTCATGTCTTCTCCCCCGTAGCGGTGCGGGACCACGACCCATCGAACCCGGTCGGCCGCCGCGGTCCGCGACGGCCCCGTCCGCACCCCTCGCGCCGCCGGATATCCTGGCCGTGCGCGACTCCGGCGCCCGTCCGCGGTGCCGGCCAGCCGACCGGAGACGAGAGGGCGCCGATGACCCCGATCACGGGAGGCCCGGCGGCAGCGCCGGGTGAGCGACGGTGAGCCTGCTCCCCGGTGGCGTGCGCGACCGGTCGCGCGGCGAGTTCGTCATCGGCGCCGTGGTCGTCGTTATGGCCGCCGGCATCGCCTTCGCGGCGCCCGGCCAGGCAGGCCTCCTGCTGGCCGCGCTCGGCGTGGGCGCGGCGGTGTTCGCGCTCGCCCTCAACAACCCGCTGATCGCGCTCCTGCTGGTCGTGCTGGCGAGCTTCGGCCGCACCGCCCAGAAGGAGATCATCTCGGCCGAGGCGCTGACGCCGCTGTTCTACGCCATGGTCCTCGCGCTGGCGCTCGCCGTGGCCCGCCGGGCCAAGGAGATGCCCCGGCTCGGGACCGTCGAGTGGCTGATGACGACGTACCTCGTCTGGAACATCATCTCGGCGCTCCTGCCCCACCCCGAGGTCGACCCCATCACCGAGCAGACGGCCGAGGTCTACCGCTGGATCTTCAGCGGCACGATCCTGCCGTTCGTCGTCTACGTGGTCGCCAAGTCGGTCCTCGACACCGAGAAGTCCGTCCGCTGGCTGCTGTGGACGACGGTCGGCATGGCCGCCTACTCGGCCTGGGTCAGCATCATCCAGTTCCACGGCCCGCGGCGGCTCGTGTGGCCGCGCTTCATCGTCGAGGCCCCGAACTGGGAGGGGCGCGCGGTCGGGGTGTTCAACCAGCCCGTGGTCAACGGGATGCTGCTGGTCATGGGCTTCGTCGTGTGCCTGTTCCTCGCGACGCGGCCGGGGACCCGCCGGGGCCTGCGCTGGGCGCTGTACGCCCTCACCCTCCCGATGGCCTACGCGGTGTACCTGACCCACACGCGGTCCGCGCTGCTCTCGCTCGTCGTCGCCCTGATCCTCGGGGCGGTCCTCGCGAAGGGCTGGCGGCGGCCCTTCGTCGTCTACCTCGCGCTCGGGGCGGTCGGGGTCGCGGCCAACGCGTCGTCGTTCTTCTCCGCCGACCGGTCCGAGGGCGGCATCGGCTCGTCCAACGAGATCTACGACCGGCTCAACATCATGGCGACGTCGCTCAAGGCGCTCGCCGAGCACCCGTTCCTCGGCATCGGGATCGGGCAGTTCCGGGCCTACAACACCTACCAGCACGTCTCCTGGTCCCAGGAGATCGACTGGAACCGCGGCCGCGGCATCATCTCGCACCAGAACGAGCTCGGGATCGCCGCCGAGCTCGGCCTGCCCGGGGTCCTGCTCTGGATCTCGGTGCTGCTCGGTGTGCTGTTCCTGCTCTACCGGGCCCTGCGGGAGCTGCCCGAGGGCACGTTCCTCGGACGTCCGCTCGCGGTCCTCGGCGCGATCGCCATGGTCATGCTCGTGGCCAACGGCGCGACGGTCGACCTGCGCATCCTCGACTTCGCCGGCCTGCTGTGCTTCCTCTACGCCGGCATGGTCGTCGGCCAGCTCGAGCGCTTCCGCGACACGCGCCCCGCACCCCGTCCGGGCACGCCCGGCGCGGGCCTGCCCGGCGGGATGTCGCCGGCGGACCAGGTCGCCTGGGCCGAGGAGGGCCGCGCGCGGGAGTCCAGGGACGCCGTCCCCGCCGGCGCGCCGATCATCACCGGCCGGCCCCTGGGCGCGCGGTGACCCGCACTCCGCGGACCCTCTGGGTCTCGACGAGCACCACCACGCAGGGCGGGATCGCGACGTGCGTGCGCACGCTCGCCGCGACCGGGCTGTGGGCGCGGTGGGGCGTGCGGCACGTCGCCACCCACCGGGACGGCAGCGCGGTCGCGAAGGCGACGACGTTCGCCACGGGGCTCGCGCGCGTGCTCGTCGCGCTCGTCGCCCGCCGCCCCGACCTGGTGCACGTCCACATGTCGGCCGCGGGCAGCTTCGTGCGCAAGGCCGCCGTCTGCTGGGCCGCGTACGCGCTGCGCGTGCCCGTGGTGCTCCACGTGCACAGCGGCCGGTTCCACCTCTTCCACGACCGCGCGCCCGCTCCCCTGCAGCGGGTCATCCGCGCGACGCTGACCCGCGCGGACGTCGTCGTCGCCCTCGGCGGCCTGATGCGCGAGCGGCTGGCGCGGATCGCCCCCGACGCCGTCCTGACCTCGCTGCCCAACCCGGTGCCCGCGGCCCCGGTCACGCGGCGTGCGCCGGACGCGGCGCCCCACGTCGTCTTCCTCGGCCGCATCTGGGCCAAGAAGGGCGCGTTCGACCTCATCGAGGCGTGGGCCAAGGTCGTCGGCGGCACCACGACCGCCACCCCGGGCCCCCGCCTCACCCTCGCCGGCGACGGCGAGCACGACCGGGCCCGCGCCCTCGCCGACGAGCTCGGCGTCGGCGGCTCGGTCACCGTGCACGACTGGCTGAGCAGCGACGAGGTCGCCGCCCTGCTCGCCGACGCCGACGTGCTCGCGCTGCCCTCGGAGAACGAGGGCCAGCCGATGGTGGTGCTCGAGGCCATGGCCCGCGGCGTCGCCGTGCTGTCCACGCAGGTCGGCGGCATCCCCGAGCTCGTCACGTCGGGCACCGAGGGCCTGCTGGTCCCGCCCCACGACGTGCCCGCGCTCGCCGACGCCCTCGGCGAGCTGCTCGCCGACCCCGACCGGCGGCGCGCCCTCGGGGACGCGGCGCTCGCCCGCGCCCGCTCGGAGTTCCTCGCCGAGGCGGTCGCCGATCGGATCGAGGTCCTCTACCACGAGGTGCTGGCTCGCCGCCACCCCTCCGCGTCCGGGTCCGGCGCCGGCTCCTCGGTACCGTCGAGGTCGTGACGGACCCCGACACCCGCACCGGCTCGTGAGGCGCCCCCGCCGACCCGTGACGGCGGCAGGGCCGCTGCGGGTCATGTTCGTCGTCCCCAACATGATGGTGGGCGGCGCGGAGCGCCACGCGTCCACGTTGCTCGCCTCGATGGACCCCGAGCGCGTCCGCGGCTCGATCGTCTGCCTGCAGGACCGCGGGAACGTGGGGTCGACGGCGAACTGGGCGCGCCTCGAGGCGGCCGACGTCCCGCGCACCGAGCTGCGGCGCGGCAAGCGCGACGTCGTCGGCACCGTCCGCGCGCTGGTCCGCGAGATGCGTGCGCAGCAGCCGGACATCGTCGTGCTGCGCGGGTTCAACGCCGAGCTCCTCGGCCGGGTCGCCGGCATCCTCGCGCGCGTGCCCCACCTGCTCGTGTGGGTGCGCAACTGCGGCGGTGTCGTCCCCGCCGGGCGCGGCCGTCGCTGGGTGAACCGGCAGCTCGCCCGCGCCACCGACGACGTCTACGGCGTCGCGTGGGGCCAGCTGCCCTACATCACCGGCGAGCTCGGGTACGACGCCCGCAAACTGCGCATCGTCTACAACGGCATCGACCCGACGTGGATGGAGGCGGCCGGCGACGACCCCGCCGCGACGCGCCGCGAGCTCGGGCTCACCGACGAGCACACGGTCATCGGCACCGTCGCCGTCATGCGCCAGGAGAAGGACCACCCGACGCTCCTGCGCGCCTTCCGCCGCGTCGTCGACCAGCACCCGGACGCGCGCCTGCTGCTCGTCGGCGACGGCCCGGAGCGCGCGAACCTCGAGGCGCTCATCGACGAGCTCGACCTCACCGGGCACGTGCTGCTGCTCGGCCACCAGGACGACCCGCGCCGCCTGCACCGGGTGTTCGACGTCTTCACCCTGAGCTCGCGCACGGTCGAGGCCTGCCCGAACTCGCTGCTCGAGGCCATGAGCGCCGGCAAGCCCGCGGTGTGCACCGCGGTCGGCGGCGTGCCGGAGATGATCGTCAACGGTGTGACCGGCCGCGTCGTGCCCGCCGAGGACCCGGCCGCGCTGGCCGCGGGCTTCCTCGAGCTGCTCGCCGACCCCGAGGCCGCCCGCGAGATGGGCGCGGCCGGGCGCCGCCGGGTGAACGAGGTGTTCACGCTCGACCGCTCGGTCGCCGAGGCGCAGAACGCGTTCGAGGAGACCGCCGGGCGCGAGGCCCGCACCCCGGTGCTGCCGCGCCGCGACGAGGACGCCCCCGAGCTCGCGTGGCCGGGCCCGCGCACCGACGTCATCGACCGCCGGCCCCTGCACGTCACCCTCGTGCTCGACGTCGCCGCGCACGGCGGGGCCGAGACGGTGCTGCGCAACACGTTCGCCCACCTCGACCCGGACCGCGTCGTCACCGACGTCGTCTGCCTGCGCGAGGAGGGCCCGCTGGCCGGCGACTTCCGCGCCGGCGGCGTGCCGGTCACGGTGCTGGAGCGCTCGGGCCGCTTCGACCCCTCGACGCTCCCGCGCCTGGTGCGCCACCTGCGCCGGGTCCGCACCGACGTCGTGCTCGTCGCCAACTACCACAAGGCGTCGCTGCTGTTCGGGCGTCTGGCCGCGGTGCTGGCCGGCGGGCCGGTGTCGGTGATCGCCGCCCACAACATGGACCGCACCGTGGTCGGCAGCCGCGTGCTGCCGCGCTGGGCGGTCAACACGCTCTTCCTGTCCCGGGGCCTCGCCCTGCTCTCGCCGTCGCAGGGCCGCTACCTGCACGACGAGGAGGGCGTGAACCGCGGGCCGCTGAGCCGCGTCCGCGAGTACGTGGTGCCCAACGGGATCATGATGCCGCCGCCGCGCACCGACGCCGACCGGGCGTCCGCGCGCGCCGAGCTCGGCGTCGACGACGGGCACGTGGTCGTCTGCGTCCTCGCCCGGCTGACGTCGGCGAAGGCCCACCACGTCCTCTTCGAGGCCGTCGCCGACCTCCACGACCCCCGCCTGCACGTCGCCGTCGTCGGCGACGGGCCGCGGCGCGCGGAGCTCGAGGGCATCGTCGCCGCGCGGAACCTGGAGCGGACGGTGACGTTCCTCGGCCAGCGCCGCGACGTCGTGCGCCTGCTCGCCGGCTCCGACGTGTTCGCGCTGTCCTCCGACCACGAGGGCGTGCCGATCTCCATCATGGAGGCGATGGCCCAGGGCCTGCCGGTGGTCTCCACCGACGTCGGCGCCGTGGCCGACCTGGTCTCCGACGGCGAGGAGGGCTACCTCGTGGAGCGCGGCGACGCCGCGGCCCTCGGGGCTCGCCTGCGCAAGCTCGCCGACGACCCGGACCTGCGCCGCGAGATGGGTGAGCGGGCCCGGGCACGGGCCCGGCGCGACTTCACCATCGAGGGCACGGCCGAGGCGTTCACACGGCTCGCCGAGTCGGTGACCGGCCGGGACTACGCGACCGCCCGCTGACCCCGCCGGTCAGGGCGCGGTGACCCGCAGGCCGTCCTGCATCACCCAGGTCGCCGGGCCGTCGTCGCGGTAGACGCCCTGCTTGAGGTAGTTCTCGTCGTCCTTCATCGCGGCACGGTTGTACCGCGGCACGGTCTGGACCCCGTTCTCCCAGCCCTCGATGAACCCGGTGCTCCGGCTCCGCGAGAACTTGACGTGCAGGACGTAGTCCACCCACTCGCCGCGCCGGACCTTGCCCAGCGTGCGCCGGGGCTCGCCCTTGAGCCCGTCCCCGCCGATGATGATGTCGCCGTTGCGCTCGACGTTGATCGCCAGCGGCGGCGAGCCCGACGAGCTGTGCCACTGCAGGACGATGAACCACACCCCGCGCGGGTTCGGGAAGTCCTCGGGGAACTTCATCGACCACTCGTAGAACCGCTCATCGCCCTCGTGGACGAGCGCACCGGCGGCGTTGGACTGGACCTCGGACCGCTCGCCCCCGCCGAACGGGGGGACGTCGCCGGGGCGGATGTTGAACCGCGCCGCGTACTGCCCCTGGCGCGCGTCCGGGGCCGGGACGATCCGCATCTGCTCGTTGCCGGCGCCGATGGTGCGGCAGCGCTTGTTGAGGTTCTTGGCCTGGCACTGCCCCCACTGCGAGAAGTCGCCGGTCTCGAAGTCGCCGACGAAGAGCTCGCGGCTGCCGACGGGCACGCGCGCCGGTGCGGCCCGCACCGCGGCCCGGTCGACGGCGACCTCCGCGGCCGCCCCGCCCGTCCGGGCCTCCGCGGCCGGGGTGGCCCCGCCGAGCCCGCTGCCGAGGGCGAGCCCTGCGCCGAGCACCGCGCCGACCACCGCCCGCCGCGATGCCCGCCGGGCACCTCGCGTCCCCCCACGACCGTTCGTCTGCATCCCGACCCCTGCTCCCGCCGTTCGTCGAACCGGGCCGACCGCGTGCCGCTGAGCACCTGAACCGCTCGACCGTTTGTCGCAGGAATTCGACCACTGGTCGTGACAGGTGACAACTCCACGGACTGATGAGACTGATGTGACGCATGTGGTGTCATCCTCACTGCTCCATCAGGGCGATCCCGGGCAGGGCGGGAGGCGCTCGGAGGCCCCCGTACAGTCGGCTCATGGCCCGCCCCGGAGCGCCGACCCGCTCCGCCCTGACCTGGTACGCGCGGCGGCTCCGCTCCATGAGTCCGCAGGAGGTGGCCCACCGCGCGGCCACCGTCGGCGGCTCCGTCGCGCGGCGCGTCACCGGCGACGCCGAGCCCACCGACGCCAAGCTGCTGGGCACCGACGCGGTCGACTGGGCGGCGCTGCTCGAGGACTTCCGGGCCGGCACCGGACGCCCCGTGCTCCTCGACCGGGCGACCGCCCAGCGGGTGGCCGCGGAGCACCCCGAGGCGACCGCGGCCCTCGTCGCGGCGGCCGACCGGGTGCTCGAGCACCGCTTCACCTACTTCGCCCACCCCGAGGCGCGCTACGACGGCCCGATCGACTGGTGGCTCGACCCGCTCGCCGGGTTCCGCTGGCCCGACCGCCCGGCCGACGAGATCAACCACCGCAGCGGGCACGGCGACCCGAAGTGGATCTGGGAGCTCAACCGCCTGCAGCACCTGCCCTGGCTCGCGCAGGCGTGGCTGGTCACCGGCGAGGACCGCTACGGCCGCGAGGCGCTCGAGCAGCTCGACTCCTGGATCGCGGCGAACCCGCCCGGGCGCGGCATCGCCTGGCGTGGCGCCTTCGAGGTCGGCATCCGGGCCCTGTCGGTCACCGTGGCGCTGCGGGGCCTCGCCGACCACCCGGACCTCGACGCCGACCGCTACCGCGACGCGGTGCGGATGCTCGCCGCCGGGGCCCGGCGCTGCTGGCGCGACCGCTCGCGGCACAGCTCGGCGAACAACCACCTCGTCGGCGAGCTCGCCGGCCTCGCCGCGGTCGCGACGACGTTCCCCGAGCTCGCCCGCGCCCGCCGGTGGGAGCGCGACGCCCTGGCGGCGCTCGCCGTCGAGGCCCGGCGCCAGATCCTCCCCGACGGCGTCGGCGCCGAGCAGGCCGTCGGCTACCAGGTCTTCACCGCCGAGCTCCTCGGTGTCGTCGCCCTGTTGCGGCGCCTGCGTCCGGGCCACACCCCGACCCCCGACGACGCCGCGCTGCTCGCCGCCGTCGGACGCTCGGCGGGGCACCTCGCGGACCTCGTCGGCGACGGCGACCCCGCCCCCCGCACCGGCGACGACGACGAGGGCTTCGCGCTGCGCCTGGCCCCGGCGCCGGTCCGGGAGGTCCGCGAGCACCTGGCGCTCGCGGCCGTCCTCACCGGCGAGCCCGCTGCCCGGCGCTGCGGCCGCGAGGACCTCACCGCCGCCTGGGTGGCCGCACGCCTGGGCGGGGACGGCGAGGGCGGCGAGGTCGCCGCAGGCACCGAGGGCACCGACGCCCCCTGGGCGCCGCACTCGGCGTACGCCCCCGACGGCGGGGTCGTCGTCGTGCGCGACGGCACCCGGCGCGTCCTCGTCGACGTGGGCCCGCTGGGCTACCTGTCGATCGCCGCGCACGGGCACGCGGACGCGCTGGCGGTCGGGCTGGCCGTCGACGGCCGCGAGCTGATCGGCGACCCCGGCACGGGCAGCTACTTCGTCCACCCCGACTGGCGCGACGCCCACCGCAGCACCCGCGACCACGCCACGGTCGCCGTCGACGACGTCGACCAGTCGGTGAGCGGCGGGCCGTTCCTGTGGACCGAGCACGCGACGACGCACGTCCACGACGTGGACCTCGCCGCCGGCCGCGTCGACGCCGAGCACGACGGCTACCGGCGGCTCGACGGCCCGGTCACGCACCGCCGGGTCGTGGAGGCGCCGCCCGGGGAGGACGCCGTGCTGGTCGTCGACGTCCTCACGACCTCCGGCGAGGCCTCCCACCGGGCCCGCACCACCTGGCCGCTGCACCCCGACCTCGTGCCCGACGCCCCGGACGACGCCCCGGACGACACCCCGGACGACACCGCCGGCACCGTCGTCGTCCGGCACGCCGGCACCCCGGTGCTCGCCGTCGCCACCGGCGCGAGCACCGCGACCGCCCCGTGGCGCCTGCGGGGCGGGGACGCCGACGCCGGCGAGCTCGGCTGGTGGTCGGAGCGGCTCGAGGCCCGGCGCCCGTGCTGGCTCGTGGGCACCGAGGTGGCCGTCGACGCGGCGGCCCCGACCGTGGTCGCCACGGTGCTCCGCACCGGCGCCGACCCCGCGTCCCCGGCCCCGCGGGTGACCGTGGACGCGGGCGGGATCCGGGTGGGCTGGGACACCCGCAGCGGTGCGCGCGAGACGGTCATCGACCCGGGTGCCGCCCGGGCTCGGTACTAGGATGGGTCGCGGACTCCGACGGGACCGCGCGCCCGCCGCCCCCTGCCCCACGGAGCGATGACCCCACCACCCGACGGTCGCGGACCGTCCGACGCCGACCCGGGCCGCCAGGACCCGGGGCGTCCCGGGCGCCCGGACGAGGGTCGGGCCGGCGACGGCGCGCTCGACCCCGACGGCACGATGCGGCTCGTCAGCGAGGAGCCGGTGGCCGGTCCGGGCAACGCGTCGGACCCGGAGCCCGCGCCGAAGGTCGCCGACGCCGAGCACAACCCGTCGCTCGCGGGGCTCGGCAAGACCCTGCGGCGCGGGGCGACGATCTCGGCGGCGATGCTGTTCGTCACCCAGGTCATCGCGCTCTCGCAGACCATCGTGGTCGCCCGGCTGATGAGCCCGGCGGAGATCGGTGTCTTCACGCTCGGGACGATGTTCTCGAACTACCTGGTCACCATGGCCGGCGGCGGCATGAAGGCCGCGCTCATCCAGCGCGGCGAGGACATCGAGGACGCCGCGAACACCGCCTTCTGGGCCAGCGTGCTGACCGGTGTCGTCATGGCCACGGTCGCCCTGGCGTCGGCGCCGCTGCTCGGGATGTTCTTCGAGGACCAGATGGTCGGCCTCATCGCGGCGGCCACCTGCGGCACCCTGCTGGTGCACGCGCTGCTCAACGTGCCCGAGGGGCTGATGCAGCGGCGGTTCAACTTCAAGCGCAAGCTCATCGTCGACCCCCTGACGTCGGGGTCGTTCGCCGTCGTCGCCATCGTCGGCGCCTCGCTGGGCTACGGCGTCTGGGGGCTGGTGGCGGCCCTCTACGCCTCGCAGATCGCGACGCTGATCGCCTGCTGGGCCCTCGCGGGCTGGCGCCCGGGCAAGGGCCGTCCGCGCTACCGCATCTGGCGCGAGATGGCCCGGTTCTCGTTCCCGCTCATCGTCCAGGGCGTCTCCCAGAACCTGCGCGAGAGCGCCCAGCCGGCCATCGTCGGCCGGCTCCTCGGCGCCGACCCCGCCGGCCAGTTCCGCTACGGCAAGCGGATCGGCATCCTGCCCGGGCAGGCGATCATCCAGATCGCCTCGTACGTCCTCTTCCCCGCCTTCTCCCGCATCGCCGGCGACGCGGCCCGCTTCCGTCGCGGCTTCCTGCGGGCACTGCGGCTGCTCTGGACGGCGACGCTGCCGCTGGGCGTGCTCCTCGCCGCCGTCGGCGGCCCCGCCATCGTGGTGCTCCTCGGCCCCGAGTGGGCGCCCGCCGGCCTCTTCGTCGCCGCCATGGCGGGCTTCGGCCCGGGCACGGCCCTCAACGCGGTCAGCGGCGAGTCGATCAAGGGCGCGGGGCAGAGCCGGCTCCTGCACCGGGTGACGATCACGTCGCTCGTCCTCGGCATCGGCGGGCTGTTCCTGTTCATCTGGCTCGGCCTGGGCCTCCTGGGCGTGGGCCTCGCCGTGTCGCTCGAGGGCCTCGTCGCCGGGTTCGTCACCCTCACCCTGGCGCGGCCGCTGGTCGGCGTCGGCTGGGGCGAGCTCGGGCGCGTCATGGTGCCGCCGCTCGTGAGCTCGGTGGTGGCCGGCGCGGCCGTGGCGGTCCTCGAGCACGGGGTCCTGCACTCGGCGACCCGCTCCGTGCCGGTCGGCCTGCTGTTCCTGGCCCTCGACTTCCTCGTGTTCCTCGGGCTCTACCTGCTGGTGCTGTCGTTCACCGCGCCGGCGACGGTCCGCGAGCTCGTCGACCTCCTCGCGAAGTTCCGTCGGCGCCGGTCCGGCGGAGGCGGGGAGGCCGCCGGCGACGCCGCCGTGACCCCCGAGGACCCGCAGGACCCCGACGGCAGCCGCGCCCGCCGGGGCGAGGACGACCTGCTCGACGCCCCGACGGTGATCCTCGCGCTGTGGGCACACCCGGAGACCGAGCGCCTCGTCGCGATGCGGGAGTCCCGGGCCCCGCAGCGATCGGTGCCACCGGCACCGCCCCTGCCGCCGCCCGGCCCCGCACCCCGGCCCTCGGTGCCGCCGCCCGCGATCGACGCGCGGACCACGGTCCTCCCGCCCGTCGGGTCCGCGCCCACCGAGGCGCTGCGACCCGGCACCGCCGCCGGCCCCGGGAGCACCGCGAGCACCGGCCACAGCGGCGACGGCGACAACGCCCAGGGCACCGACGGCCACGGCAGCAACGGCCACGGCAGCAACGGCCACGGCAGCAACGGCCACGGGACCACCGGGCAGGGCACCAACGGGCACCCGACCACCGGGCAGGGCACCGACGGGCGGGGCGGCGACGAGCACCCCGACGACCCGCCCGCCGACGGAGGGTCGTCCGGCGGCCGCCGCCTCGTGCCGATGACGCAGCACCGCCCGTCGCGGCCACGACGCTGACGTGCTGGCGCGGGGTCCGCACCGGGAGGGACGACCGGTGGGC
This sequence comes from Actinomycetospora straminea, assembly GCF_028737255.1. GTDB lineage: Bacteria > Actinomycetota > Actinomycetes > Mycobacteriales > Pseudonocardiaceae > Actinomycetospora > Actinomycetospora straminea. The sequence continues at coordinate 321,426 of NZ_JAQZAN010000001.1, forward strand.
CCCCGAAAGGGTGGTTGTACAGTGCCGCCGGTGGAGGGCCGCGCGAGCGCCGCACACGACGTCACGACCATGACCGCAGGGGGGTGGAGCGGCATGTCCACGACGGGGGACGCGCCCGTCCACGGTGATCGGACGAGCGACCGGCCCGTGGTGTCGTTCCTGTGCCCGGCCTACAAGACCGAGCGCTACCTGCCGGGCACCATCGCCTCGGTCCTCGCCCAGACGCGGAAGGACTGGGAGCTCGTCGTCGTCGACAACGGGATGTCCGACGCGATCCGCGACATCGTCGCCGCCGCGGACGACCCGCGGGTCGTCCTCGTGCGCCAGGAGAACGCCGGCTTCGCCGGCGGGGTCCAGGCCGCCGTCGCCGCCGCGACGGGACGGAACTTCGCCCAGCTCAACAGCGACGACCGGATCATGCCCGAGTTCGTCGAGCGCATGGCCGGGCTGCTCGAGGCCCACCCCGAGGTCGACGCGGTGACGTGCGACGCGCTGGTGCTCGACGAGCGCACCAACGCCTACCGGCGCCGCTCGTTCCACCAGCAGCACGGGATGCGAGCGAAGGTCCGGTTCTCCGACCGGCTCACGCTCGCCGAGCTGATCGACGGCCGGGTCATCTACTACACGGCGGTGGTGCGCCGGGAGATCTGGGACCGCGTCGGCGGGATCGACGGGCTCGGCGACCTGCCGATGTGGCTGCGCATCATCCGCTCGGGCGCCGACGTCCGGTCGATCCCCGACCAGCTCGGCGTCTACATGATCCGGGACGACTCGCTGTCCCGGAACCCGGAGTCGATCGCGGCCTTCCAACGGTTCCAGGAGCAGGCCTACGTCGACGGGGCGTCCGGGTCCGACGACCCGGCGGTCCACGAGGCGCTCGCCCGCCGCATCCGGCGCCTGCGCTACTACGAGGCCCTGCGCGACGCCCGCAACGCCCTGCTCACCGGGGACGCCGAGAAGGCCCGCCACCGCGCCGACGAGGCCCTCCAGATGCGGACGCGTCCGCGCAGCCTCGGCGTCGCGGCCGTGGTCCGGGTCGCGCCGCACGCGGCCGCGGGCATCTGGCCGCTCAAGCAGCGCGTCACGACGTCCGGGAAGAGGGCCGTCGCCGTCCTGCGCGGCCGGGCGCGGCCCGCCGAGCAGGAATCCGCCGCGGCGTCGCCGGGCGGATCACCGCAGACGTGACCACCACCCGCGAGCGGCGCCCGGAGGACGCACACCCATGAGCAACCCCGTCGCCGTGCGGGAGGAGCCGGCGGCGGGCGAGCCCGCCGTGTCCTTCCTGTGCTCGGCCTACCGGACCGAGGCCTACCTCCCCGGCACCATCGCCTCGGTCCTCGCCCAGACCCGGCCGGACTGGCAGCTGGTCGTCGTCGACAACGGCATGTCCGACGCGATCCGCGACATCGTGCTCGCCCACGACGACCCCCGCATCGTCCTGCTGCGTCAGGAGAACGACGGGGTCGAGGGCGGCGTCTCGGCCGCGGCGACCGCGGCGACCGGGCGCTACGTCGCCGTGCTGCACAGCGACGACCAGGTCGCCCCCGAGTACGTCGAGCGCGTGGCCGGGATCCTCGACGCCCACCCCGAGGTCGACGTCCTGGGCTGCGATGCCGTCGTCGTCGACGACGCGACCGGACGGCCCCGCAGCCCGTCCTGGTTCGCCTTCGCCGGGGCGCCGCGCCGCCCGCGCTTCGAGCACTCGGTCACGCTGGCCGAGTTCATCGACGAGGCGACCCTCTACTACTCGTCGGCGGTCCGCCGCGAGGCCTGGCTCGCCGCCGGCGGCTACCGCAAGGACGCCGGGATGGCCGACGCGGCCCTCTGGATCCGCCTGCTGCGCCAGGGGGCCGACGTCCGCGTCATCCCGGACAAGCTCGGCCGCTACCTGTGGCGCGCCGAGTCGCTGTCCCGCAACCCCGACTCCCTGAGCACCTACCAGGCCCTGCAGGTCCGGGCGTGGGTCGAGGGCGCGGAGGGCTCGACCGACCCGGCGGTCCACGAGGCCCTCGCGCGGCGCCTGCGCCGCCTGCGCTACCACGAGGCCCTCGGCCGCGCCCGGTCCGCGTTGCTCCGCGGCGACAGCGCCGGCGCCCGGGCGGAGGCGGCGGACGCCCTCGCCCAGCAGGTGCGCCCGCGCAGCCTGGCCGCGGCGGCCGCGACCCGCATCCCCGCCCCGCTCGTGGTCCGGGCGTGGGCGCTCAAGCAGGCCGTGGCGTCGCGCCTGCGCGGCCTCACCCGGTCGGTCGCGCGCCACGACCGCTGATCCGCGCGCCGCTGCTCAGCAGCCGGGCGGCGACCCCCCGGTGCCGTCGGCGAACGGCCCGGCGCAGGCCGCGCGGCGGGGCGTCCCGAGCGGGCCGCCGCCGGGCGTGGTGGGCCCGCTGTTCGTCACCACCGACAACGAGCGGAAGAGCCGGACCATCTCGTCTGAGCGCACCCCGGCAGCTCGTCCTCGGCCCCGGCCTGCACCGACAGCGAGTTGGTGCTCGGCCCGCCGGTCTTGTCGACGACGTAGGCCCCGTAGTCGCGCAGCGCCACCGCGATCTTGCGGACGTCGGGGCGCCGGAACCGCTCCGGGTCGACCGACGGCGGCAGCGCCATGAGCGACCCCATCCTCACGTGGGGGTTCGACCCGCGGTAGACGTCCTCGAAGCCGCGGTCGGCCTTCGAGGCCGGCCACCGGAAGCCGCCGTCGGCGCGGCTGCACGAGAGCTCGCAGTTCAGGCTGATCTTCAGGGCGTGCCGCAACGGCTCCGGCGACGACATCTCCCCCACGCGCACCGTGCCGCCGATGCCGGACAGGTTCGAGCCCCCGTGGCAGCCGAGCAGGCCCGGGCCGGTCAGCGACAGCGGGTCCCACGCGTACGCGTAGGACGGCTCGCCGCCGCGGGAGAGCCGCAGGGGCTGCCCCTGCACCACGGTGCGCCGGTCGGGCGCGTCGACCAGGAAGGTCGAGCAGTGGTTCCACGACCCGTCCGCGGTGAGGTCCGGGTCGACGTGGACGCGCACGGACCGGCCGTCGGCGTCGAGGTCGCGCACCGGGAACCGCGGGTCGACGCTGATGTCCTCGATGTCGAGGTAGACCCGCTGCGCCCGGGTGTCGAACCGCTCGAGGGCCGCCGCGCGCGCCAGCGGCAGGTTCCACGGCGAGTCCCACGCGAACGGACGGGCGTGGACGTCGCGAGCGGCCCGCCCGTCGGTGGTCTCGGTGGTCTCGGCGGTCTCGGTGGTCTCGTCGGCCACCGCCGCCGGGCCGGACAGCACGCCACCCCCGAGCACGGCCAGGACCGCCAGGAGCGTCGCCACCGTCCCCGCGATCGTCCGTCCGCCCGCGACGCTCCCCCGGCGACGCACCCGCATCCGCCCCACTCCTCACCGCTCGTCCGGCCGCTCGCCGCACGATGGTCCCGTTCGGCGCAGCGAGGAGACCATTCGGCGCAGGACGGCGGAAGTCACCCATCGTGCGGTGTGACCGCGGGGCGGACGGTCACGTCAGGTCGGGGAGGGCCCCGTCCGCGGCGGGACGACCCGCACCGCCGGGTCGACGACCACCCAGCGGCCGCCGTGCTCCTCCACCCCGGGCAACCGCCCGCGGACCTCGTCGAGGAGGTCGGTGACGAACAGGACGACCTCGTCGGGCCGCCGCCGGTCGATCTCGTCCACGGCGGTGATGGGCACCGGCACGCCGGGGAAGCGGCGCCCCTGCTTGCCGGGCGAGCCGTCGGCGACCGCGGGCAGGAGATCGGGGCCGACGCCGGCGCGGTTGAGCAGCGGGACCGCGCGGGAGGCCGCGGCGTACCCGAGCACCGAGCGCCCCTGCGCGCGCAGCTCCACCAGCCGCTCGCGCAGCGCATCGGCGCTGGCCCGCGTGGCCTCCTCGAGGCGGGCGACGACCGCGGGGTCGGTCACCCCGGCGGCCTGCTCGCGCTCGAGCATGCTGCGCACCGAGACGGGGTCGGCCGGCCCGGGACGGCCGCGCCGCCGGGCGGCGAGCAGCACGGTGCCGCCGTAGAGGTCGAAGAGGAACGCGTGGACGACCTCGAAGCCGACGGCCTCGAGCATCCCCTGGAGCACGGGGACCGAGTAGTAGGCGAAGTGGCCGTGCCGCAGGGCGTTCCAGCCCCCGTCGGCGATGATCGCCGCGAGCGTGTGGAACTGCAGGAGCAGGACGCCGTCGTCGGCCACGGCCGCGACCCGTTCCGCGAGCCCCGCCGCCTGGTCCGCGGCGTGCATGAGGCCGAAGCAGTCGACCACGACGTCGGCGGGCGACCCGGGCGTCGCCTCGGTGAGCCCGGCCGCGGCGAGCAGGTCGAGCCAGGAGCCGCCGTGCGGGCTGCCGAACTCCGCCACGGTGCCCCCGCCCGCGGGCAGCAGGCCCGCCGCCAGGACGCGGGCCACCGCGTCCTCGGCCTGGGCGATCATGGCCGCGGGCTCGGCACCGCGCGGCTCCTCGGGCGTCGTCGGGTCCTCGGCGAGCTGGGCGAGGCCGCAGACCGCGCACTGCCACATCCGCAGCGGGTGGACCGGGTCCGGGCCCGGGTCCTCGACCGGCGGGAAGTGGTCGGCGGCCGGCTGGTCCCCGAGGTCGAGCACGACGGTGCCCTGCTCCCCGCCGCACCACCGGCACCGGACCGGCAGGGCGCGGGGATCGTCCCCGGGAACACGGACCTCGGACGGCGACGCGGCATCCACGCGCCCCTTCTACTCCGGGGGTGTGCGGGGACACCCGACCGGGGGTGGCATGGTGCCGGTCCGTGGAGGTCCGCACGAGCACGATCGACGGCGTCCTGGTCTTCGTCCCGACACCCCATCGGGACGACCGGGGCTTCTTCACCCGCACCTTCGACGTGGCGATCGGTGCCGCCCACGGCGTCGACCTGGGGCCGGAGGCCCAGGACAGCCAGTCCCGCTCCCGCCTCGGCACGATCCGGGGGATGCACGGACGCCGCGGACGCGGCGAGGCGAAGCTCGTCCGCGTCGCGCACGGCGCCGTCCAGGACGTCCTCGTCGACGCGCGACCCGGGTCGCCGACGTTCGGCACGGTGGCGACGTTCCGCCTCGACGACGCCGACCACCACCACCTGTACGTGCCGCCGGGTCTCCTGCACGGCTTCCAGGCCCTCACCGACACCGCGGACGTCTGCTACCGGATCGACCGGCCGCACGCCCCCGGCGAGGACCTCGCCGTGGCCCACGACGACCCCGATCTGGCGATCTCCTGGCCCGTGCCCGTGACGGCGATCTCGGAGCGGGACCGCACGGCCGGCACCTGGCGTGACCTGGTCGCGACGCTCGAGGGTGATCGTCCTCTCAGCTGAGCTCCCCGCCGGGTCATGCCCGGAATGCCGGGAAGTACTCGATCGTGTGCTTCCCGTGATCAGCCCTCAACACGGCGCCCCGAGGACCCGTTGGTCGGTTCAGGAGGCCCCACTCCGGCTCCGCACGGGCCGCCCGCACCGCCGCGGGACGGCCGTCGACACGCGACATCGGGGTGGTCGAGCGACCCCGCGAAACGATGAGGTGCGATGCGATTCCTGGCCCTGACCAAGCGGCACATCGAGTCCCGCCAGAGCGGCTACGACCTGCGGGTCGCGAACCTCTGCGCGCACCTCCCCGGTGAGGTCCACCTGGTGGTGGCGCCGTTCCTGCGGCCCGGCGAGGCGCGCCCCGGCCTGCCGCTCGACGGCGTGTTCGACTCGGTCGAGGAGCTGGCGCCGCTGCGCGCCGAGCCCGCCCACCCGCGCCGGCACTTCCGGCTCTCCAACGAGCGCTTCCTCCAGCTGAGCCGCCCGCAGGCCTTCGCCGCGGCGCGCGCCCGCCTCCTCGAGGTCATCGCCGAGCGCGAGATCACCCACGTCGTGGTGTTCGGCGGCGAGATCGCCGAGCTCGCGGCGGACCTGGACCTCCCCCAGCGCCCCCGCGTCCTGCTCGACGTGTGCGACAGCACCGCCCTGACCGCGGACCGGGCCCGCACGAGCGCCTCCCCGCTCCAGCACGTCAAGGAGTGCCTGGACGTCGCCCGCAAGCGGCGCACGGAGACCAAGCTGGTCGACGGCTTCGACCTCGTCGCGACGATCAGCGATGCGGACTCCCGCGCCGTCGAGGGCCGGCATCCCGCCGGCACCGTCGTCACCGTCCCCAACGGCCTGGACGAGACCTACGTCCGCCCGCTGCCCGCGGGCGGCACGCGCCGCGGGGTGGTGTTCTGGGGCAACCTGGGCTTCGGCCCCAACCGCGACGCGCTGCGCTTCTTCGTCGACCGGGTCTACCTCCCGCGCCTGCGCGACCACGGCGTCGAGCTCTGCGTCATCGGCGCCGACGCGCCGCCGTGGCTGACCGAGCTCGCCGCGCGGGAGCCGGGTGTCCGCCTCACGGGCTACGTCGAGGACCTCGCGGCCACCGTCACCGAGTACCCGATCATGATCAACCCGATGTGCAGCGGCAGCGGGCTGAAGAACAAGGTCCTCGAGGCCTTCGGGCTCGGCCTCGCCGTGGTGTCCACGCCGCTGGGCGTCGAGGCGCTCCCGCAGGCGCGGGACGGCCAGCACCTCGCGTGCGCGCAGGACGGCGAGGACTTCGCCGCGACGGTCCTCGCGTTGCTCGACGACGACCTGCGCCGCGAGCAGCTGCGGGGTGCCGCGCACGCCCTCGTGCAGGAGCACTACCGCTGGGAGGCGGTCGGCCGGGTGTGGCGCCGGATGGTCGTGCTGGGACCGGGCGTCCCGCCCGCGCCGCGGCGGGCCGGGTGGCCGACCACGGCGGGGCAGCGGCGGCTCGTCCTCGACTGATCAGCCGCCGGCGCGCGGGCGCAGGCTCTCGTCCAGGGAGCCTGCCGCCTGGCGGTCCTGGAGGACGGCGAGGCGGGTGAAGCGCCGGTCGAACGCCTCCTGGGTCAGCCCGCGGGCGCGGTACTCCCGGATCAGCTCCTCGGCGCCGTCGGCCACCGACCAGGCGGGACGGAACTCGGGCAGGAACTTGCCGATCTTGGTGAAGTCGACCCGGTACGAGCGGGGGTCGCCGCCGGTCTCGCCGGTGATGATCAGCTCGGCCTCGGGCACCGCGACCTTGACCGCGTCGGCGATGTCGCGGACCTGCACGTTGTTCTCCGTCGAGCCCACGTTGAACGCCTGCGCGCGCACCGTCTCGGCGGGCGCCGCGAGCGCCGCGACGACGGCCGCGCCGATGTCCCGGGCGTGCGCGAGCGGGCGCCAGGGGGTGCCGTCGCTCATGACGAGGATGCGGTTCGACAGCAGCGCGTGGCCGACGAGGTTGTTGAGCACGATGTCGGCGCGCAGCCGCGGCGAGAACCCGAACGCGGTGGCGTTGCGCATGGACACCGGCACGAAGTCGTCGTCGGCCATGTCGACGAGGTCGGCCTCGACGCGCACCTTCGACTCCGCGTAGGGGGTCACCGGCTTCATCGGCGCCTCCTCGTCGAGCACGTCCTCGGTGCCCGACGCGCCGTACACCGAGCAGGTGGAGGCGTAGACGAAGCGGCCGACCCCGGCCTCCTTCGCCAGGCGCGCCAGGCGGGTGGAGGCGTGGTGGTTGATGTCGTAGGTGTGCTGCGGGGCCAGCGCGCCGAGCGGGTCGTTCGACAGCGCCGCGAGGTGCACGACGGCGTCGAAGCCAGCGAGCTGCTCGACCGTGACGTCGCGCAGGTCGACCGCCAGCGCCGGCGGCTCGGGGGCGGGCAGCTCACCGAGGACGCAGTCGGCGAACAGGCCGGAGTCGAGGCCGGTGACCTCGTGCCCCGCCTCGGTGAGCTGGGGCGCCATGAGGGTCCCGAGGTAGCCCTGGTGGCCGGTGAGCAGGACGCGCATCAGCGGTCCCCCCTTCGTGTGGCTGTCCGACGTGGTGGCGGTGCTTCAGGCTGACGGTACGGGTGCCCCGAGCAGCGCCCGCGTCAGGTGGAACCCCTCCGCGTAGCGCACGCCCGCCTGCACCCCGCGCACGCGCGCGAGGCCCCGGAACGTCTCCTCGTCGAACCAGGCCCGGGCCACCTGGGACGGGTAGTGCCCGTGCAGCAGGCGGACCTTCTCCGCGACGACGTCGGCCTCGAGGGGCATGAGCAGCGGCGGCTGCGCGAGGTCCGGCTCGGCCTTGAGGATCTCGTAGCCGAGCGCCAGGTGGTCACGGAACACGGTGGGCACGAGCTTCGCGAGCTCGCGGTGGTCCTGGTGGTCGTCACCGCGGTGCCCGACGAGCACGAGGTCGGGCTCGCAGGTCCGGCGGAACGCCTCGAGCTGCTCCTTCGCCCACTCCCAGTGCGTCGGGAGCCGGCCGTCGGGCATGTCGAGGACGGTGACGGCGAGGTCCGCGCCCGGGCAGAACGCCGCCAGCGCGGCACGCTCCTCGTCCTCGCGGGGCGTGCCGCCGCCGGCGAGGACGAGCACGCGCACCCGGAGCCCGGGGCGAGCACGGCACAGCGTGAGCACCGTGCCGCCCGCGCCGATCGGGATGTCGTCGCAGTGGGCGGCGAGCAGGACGAGCTCGTCGACGGTCTCCGGGCGCAGGGCCCGCATCAGGACCCGGGCGGCGACGAGAGCGCGCCGTCGCGGGAGAGCTCGGCCTCGACCAGCATCTCCAGCGGCGTCCGCTCCCGACCGGGCCGTTCCCAGACCATCCACGGCCGCGTGCCGGCGCGGTACGCGGCCTCCAGGGCGTTGCGCTCCTTGAGCGTGTCCGCGGGCTGCCAGAAGCCGTCGTACCGGTGGGCCAGCAGACGGCCCTCCTTCGCCAGCGTCACGCACGCGTCGCCGACGAGGTCGCCGCCCTCGGGGATGTGGTCGAGCACCTCGGGCCGCAGGACGAAGTAGCCACCGTTGACGCGCACACCCATGTCGGTGGCCCGCGCGATGCCGGTGACCCGGTCGGCCCCGTCCACGTCGACCGTGTGGAACACCTCCTGCGGCGCCACGGCCAGCAGGGACGCGACGGCGTCGCTCGACGTGAACCGCTCCACCATGCGGTCGAGCGGCGCGTCGGTGAGCACGTCGGCGTAGTTCGCGAGGAACATCTCGTCGTCCTCGACGAGGTGGCGGACCCGGCGCAGCCGCTCGCCGATCGGCGACTCCAGCCCGGTGTTGACGAAGTGGATCGTCCAGGTGCCGATGTCGGAGCCGAGCAGCTCCACCTCGCCGTCGCGCAGGACGAAGTCGTTCGACTCCGTCTCGCGGTACGACAGGAAGTAGTTCTTGATGTGCTCGGCGCCGTACCCCAGGCACAGGACGAACTCCGTGTGCCCGAAGTGGGCGTAGTAGCGCATCACGTGCCACAGCAACGGACGCGGTCCGACCTTCTGCATCGGCTTGGGGACGTCGGAGTCCCCGTCGCGCATGCGCATGCCGAAACCGCCGCAGAACAGCACGACCTTCACGAGAGCAGCCTCCCAGATCCGGGTTCCACCACCTGCAGCGAGGGGATCGGGAAGACGAGCGACCCGCCCCAGTCCGCCACGTGGGCCAGCTGGGCGGTGATCTCCTCGCGCAGGTTCCAGGGCAGGACGAGCACGTGGTCGGGGCGGTCGGCGTCGATCCGCTCCGGGGCGTGGATCGGGATGCGCGTGCCCGGCGTGTACCGGCCGTGCTTGTAGGGGTTGCGGTCGACGGTGTACGCGAGCAGGTCGGGCCGGATGCCGCAGTAGTTCAGCAGCGTGTTGCCCTTGCCCGGCGCGCCGTAGCCGACGACCGACTTCCCGGCGTCCGCGGCGTCGATGAGGAACCGCACGAGGTCGTTGCGGATGCGCGAGACCTCCCCGGCGAAGCCGGCGTGGCCCTCGACCGTGTCGAGCCCGGCCGCGGCCTCCTCGGCGAGCACGTCGGCCACGGCCTGCGAGGGCCCCTGACCGAGCTCGGTGGGTCGCGCCCAGCACCGGATCGACCCGCCGTGGGTCGGCAGCAGCTCGACGTCGACGAGCTCGAGCCCGCCCGAGCGCAGCGCCTTCTGCGCGGTCGCGAGCGTGTAGTACTGGAAGTGCTCGTGGTAGATCGTGTCGAACTGCCGGTACCGCATGAGGGTCAGCAGGTGCTGGACCTCGATCGACACCCAGCCGTCGTCGGCCACCATCGCCCGCAGGCCGCGGGTGAAGCCCACGACGTCGGGGATGTGCGCGTAGACGTTGTTCGCGACGACGAGCGCGGCCGGGCCGTGCTCGGAGCGCACCGCCGCCCCCGTCTCCGGGGAGAGGAACGCCGTGATCGTCGGCACGCCCTTGTCCCGGGCGGCCTGGCCGACGTTGGCGCTGGGCTCCACGCCCACGGCGCGCATGCCGTCGGCGACGACGTGCTGGAGCAGGTAGCCGTCGTTGCTCGCCGCCTCGACCACCAGCGAGTCGCGCGTCAGCCCGGCCCGCTGCGTGGCGGCGGTGACGAAGCGGCGCGCGTGCTCGACCCACGACGTCGAGAACGACGAGAAGTACGCGTACTCGGTGAACGTCTCGTCGGGGTCGATGACGGGCGGGAGCTGCACGAGCAGGCACGACCGGCAGACCCGGGGGTGGAGCGGGAACGTCGGCTCGGGCGCCTCGAGCGCGTCCTCGGTGAGGAAGAGCTCGCAGGGCGGGGTGGCCCCGAGGTCGACGAAGCTTCCCAGGTCGGCGGATCCGCAGAGCCGGCAGATGATCTTGTCCAAGGCTTCCGTCTCAGTAGGCGCCGTCGCCGCGGAACACCGCGGAGACCGTCTTCCACATGATCACCAGGTCCATCGCCGGCGACCAGTTCTCCACGTAGCGCAGGTCCAGCCGGACCGACTCCTCCCAGGACAGGTCGGAGCGTCCGCTGACCTGCCAGAGCCCGGTCATCCCGGGGCGCACGAGGAACTTGCGCTTCGCCGCGTCGGTGTACGACTCGATCTCCCCGGGCAGCGGCGGGCGCGGCCCGACCAGCGACATCGAGCCACCGAGGACGTTGAGCAGCTGCGGGAGCTCGTCGAGCGAGTAGCGGCGCAGCAGCTGCCCGATGCGGGTGACGCGCGGGTCCCGGCGCAGCTTGAACAGCGGCCCGGAGCCGTCGTTCGTGCCGGCCAGCAGCGCGTCGCGCATCTTGTCCGCGTCCGGCACCATCGACCGGAACTTGATCATCTTGAAGGTCTTGCCGCGCTGCCCGACGCGGGTCTGGCGGTAGAACACCGGGCCGCCGTCGAGCTTGACCACGAACGCGATGACGGCGAAGACCGGGAGCAGGACCAGGAGGATCGCCGCGGTGGTGACCCGGTCGAACATGAGCTTGAAGACCCGCGGCACGCCCGAGAGGCGCGGCTCGGTCAGGCGCAGCAGCGGCAGGCCGTCGACGGGTGCGACGTGCAGGCGCGGCCCGGCGACCTCCATGAGGCCCGGGTCGACGACCAGCTCGGAGCCGGTGCCCTCGAGGTCCCACGCGAGGCGCTGCAGACGCTTCGGGCTCCAGCCGGGCGTCGGGGCGACGGCGACGACGCCGTAGCGCCCGCTGCCCACGCTGGTCGACAGGTCGTCGAGGTCACCGATGACCGGGACGCCGGCCACGTGGCCCTGGCCCTCCTCGCCGAGACCGGTCGGCGTGCAGGCCGCGACGACGACCCAGCCCATGTGGGGCACGCGGCGGGTGCGCTCGATGAGGTCGCGCAGGGCCTGCTCGGTGCCGACGGCGAGCACCGGCAGCATCCCGCGGCCGCGCTTGCGGGCCTGGTGGAGCCAGCGGCGCAGCAGGTAGCGGCCGGCCATGGCGGCGAGGCCCGCGACCGGCAGCACGCCGAACACCCACGGGCGCACGCCCAGGCGCTCGACCGCGAGGCCGCCGAGGCCGAGCACGATCGCCGCGGAGACGAAGGCGCGGATCAGGCGGCTCCACTCCTCGGCGCCCTGGCCGAGGGTGCGGGGGTCCCAGGCGCGGCAGGCGACGAGCGCGAGCGGCACGAGGATCGCCGCGCCGGCCGCCAGGTTCCAGGGGTCGGAGGCCTGCGAGCCCGTGCCGTCACCGAAGCCGATGAGCGCGCCCAGCAGGATGCAGACGGCGAGGGTGGCGAGGTCGGAGGCGGCCACCGCGAGCGCGAACTTGCGCTGCCAGCTCGTGGCGGTCGCGACGCTGCCCGGCTGGCCGGGGCCCTCGTCCTCCCAGATGCGGACGAAACCGGGCGCGGTCGGCGCCGGCTCGACGAAGACCTCGGGCTCGGCCGGGGCGGGCGCGTCCGCGCCGACCGGCGCGGGACCGGGCGCCAGCCCGACCTGCTCGGAGATCTTGACTCGTCCGTTCGTCACGTCGCCCCCGTCATCGGTCGCACGGATGGGACGGTCCATCCGCGGCACCTCACAGGTTTCTCGACAGCCCATTCCTCGACGTTGGACGCGCAGGTCCGCGTGAGGTTGCTCGCCGACATCCCCGAATCCGCGACGCGGGAAGCGCCGCCCATCCCGAACGCCTCGATCAACGACACCGCGGTCACACGGTCACGTGGGGCGCGACCGCATGACACGTCCGAGCGGATGATCGCAGAAGCCGGCAACGTGCCCGACGGGCACCGTCGGTCACCACGGAGCGGGCGGCACCCCGCGCCGGCGGTGCGCCGTCCGCCCCCGCAGCGACGCCCGCGGCTGCCGAGCGTCGATCGTGTCCGCCACTTCACGCCTCCGCATCTCTCGATCGGTACCGTCGTTCCTGGAACGAGCCACGCTTCCGTACGCGCCGACCGGCGCTTCGCACCGAGGAGCCCCCTTGTCGCGTCCCGATGCCGCCTCGTCGCGGACCCCGCGCACGGCGCCCCGCGTCCGGCGCGCCGCGATCGCGCTGCTGGTCGCGCTGGCGCTCGCGCCCGCCCTGGGGCTCCCCGCCGTGGCCGCGGCGTCCCAGCCCGCGAGCACGCCGACCCCGGGGGCCGGGCCGCTGTGGGCGCTGCCGGAGGGCGGCGACCTGCTCTCGGCGTTCGGCCGCTCCGACTACAACGAGCAGGACGGCACGCCCCAGCAGGTGGCGTCGCCCGACGCGCCCTCGCGCCAGGCGCTGCAGTTCACCCTCGGCGGCGGCGACGAGCGCACCGAGCTGGAGCCCAAGATCCCCCAGCAGCGCGAGGGGCAGGTCCAGTACTACTCCTACGTCGCCCGCCTGGCCGACGACTTCCCCACCGACGTCAACACCTGGCAGGTCCTGCTGCAGTGGCACCACCTGGGCAGCTCCGGGTCGCCGCCCATCGCGCTGGAGGTGCGCGGCAACCGCCTCATGCTCGCGGCCGAGGGCGAGGACCTGCAGGACCTCGGGCCGATCCGCCCGGGCGACCAGGTCGACGTCACCATGCGCGTGCTGTTCTCCCAGGACCCGAGCCGCGGCGCGGTCGACGTCTGGCGGGGCAGCGACCACGTCATGCGCGCCTACCGCCCCGAGGGCGGCACGATGCTCGACGAGGGCAACTACCTGAAGGTCGGCCTGTACCGCGACGACTCGATCGACGAGGAGGGTCGTCTCTGGCTGGAGGACCTGCGGGTCGGGCCGACCATCGAGTCGGTCCGCTCCCCCGCGACGTCGTCCACCGCGGCGCCCGTCGAGGACGGGACCACCGCGTCGCCCACGTCCTCGTCGTCGTCGACGAGCGACACCCTGACCTGGGTGGCCGGCGGGCTCCTCGTGCTCGTCGTCCTCGGCGCCGTGTTCTCCCTGGGCCGGCGCTTCGCCCGGCGCTGACCGCGGCCGCGAGGCCCGGTGACGCACCCGCGTGTCACCATGGTCACCGTCGCCTGTGCGGTGACGGTCCGCCGTGGTGTAAGGGCAACACCTCGGATTTTGGTTCCGATGATCCTGGTTCGAATCCAGGCGGCGGAGCAGTGCACCCGGGTCGCTCGGACGTGGTCGTGGGCCGTCTCTACTCTTCCCCGCCATGAGCACGCACCAGACCGGGGATGCGGCGTCCGCCGTCCCCGGCAGTGTCCCCGGCGCCGTCCCCGCCTACGTCCTCGGCGGGTACGAGGCCGGGCTGGCCGTGGTCGGGTCCCTGGGCCGCGCGGGGGTGCCGGTGGTGTCCGTGGTCACCTCGCCGCGCGAGTCGACCCGGCACTCCCGGTACACCACCGCCTGCGTCACCGTCCCCGACCCCGCCGACCGGACCACCGATCACGTCGAGGCGCTCCTGCGGCTCGCCGACACCCACGGTCCGGGCGTCATCGTGCCGACCACCGACGAGGGTCTCGAGGCGGTCGCCGCCCACCGTGACCTGCTCGCCGCCCGCCACATCGTGGCGTGCGCGGACGACGTCGTCGCCCAGCGCTTCCTCGACAAGCGCATCACCAGCGAGATCGCCGACCGCGTCGGGGTCGAGGCGCCGCGCACGGTGTCGCCGGGCTCGCCCGACGAGCTCGAGGCGCTCGTCGACCGCCTGCGCTTCCCGTGCCTGGTCAAGCCCGCCGAGAGCTACCGCTACAACCGCGCCTTCGGCGTCAAGATGAAGCGCGTCCACACCACCGGCGAGCTGCGCGCCGCGTGGGGCGAGGCGCACGCGCTGGGCATCGTCACCATGGTCCAGGAGCTCATCCCGGGCCCGGAGACCGGCGGCGTCAACTACAACGCCTACGTCGTCGACGGCGAGGTCCGCGTCGACATGACCTCCCGCAAGCTGCGCCTGTCCCCGCCCGAGTTCGGCTACCCGTGCGCGGTCGTCAGCGGCCGCGTCCCCGAGGTCGTCGAGCCGGGTCGCGCGATCCTCGCCGCGATGGGCGTCGAGGGCTTTGCCAACGTCGAGTTCAAGCAGGACGAGCGCGACGGGCGCTACAAGCTCATGGAGGTCAACGGGCGGCCGAACATGTCCGGCCGGCTCGCGCCGCGCTGCGGCATCGACTTCCCGCTCCTGACCTACCGCCACCTCGTCCACGGCGAGCTGCCCGTCGCGATGCCCTGGCGCGAGGGCGTGCACTGGGTCAACGAGTTCAAGGACCCGTCGATCCTGCTCGGGCGCTGGCGCGGCGGCCGGCTCCCGTGGCTCGGCGGCACGAAGCCGTACCTGTCGTCGCGGGTGTTCGCGACGTTCGACGCCCGCGACCCCGGGCCGTTCGTGGCGCGCACGCGCCAGCGCCTCGGTCCGGACCCCGCGCCCGCGCGGGCGGGCGCCGGGGTGCGCTGAGAGGTCCTCCCGCCGGAGCGTTGGTGGAGCTGCCCGGTCGGGTAGCCCCGCCCGCATGGCGAGCACGGACGAGGCCGGCGCCGGGAACGACCAGCACGGCCCGCACACCGTCGACGGCGTCACGGTGACGCCCCCGGGACTGGTGCGGCGCGCGGTCACGGCGTCGGGGATCGGGAACGTCACCGAGTGGTACGACTTCGGGGTCTACGCGTACCTGGAGACGACCATCCAGATCGTCTTCCTGCCGCCCGGCACCGCCGGCGGCCCGGTCATCACCGCCGCGCTGTTCGCCGCGTCGTTCGTGGCGCGGCCCTTCGGCGGGCTGTTCTTCGGGCCGCTGGCCGACCGCATCGGCCGCACGAAGACGCTCGCGACGACCATGCTCCTCATGGCGATCGCCACCTTCGGGATCGGCGTGCTGCCCACCTACGCCTCCATCGGCCTGGCGGCGCCGCTCCTGCTGCTCGTGTGCCGCCTGCTGCAGGGGTTCTCCACCGGCGGTGAGTACGCCGGCGCGATGACGTTCGTCGCCGAGTACGCGCCCGACCGGCGCCGCGGCTTCCTGGCCAGCTTCCTGGAGTTCGGCACGATCACCGGCTACCTGCTCGGCGCCGCCGTCGTCACCGTGCTCCAGACCGTCCTCGGCGAGAACTCCCCCGAGCTGCTGAGCTGGGGCTGGCGCATCCCGTTCCTCATCGCCCTGCCGATGGGCATGATCGGGCTCTACCTGCGCTACCGGCTCGAGGAGACCCCGGCGTTCAGCCAGCTGTCCTCGTCGTCGGAGGAGCAGAGCAAGCAGTCGTTCCGCGAGTTCTTCCGCGCCGCGGCCCGCTACGGCTGGCGCCCGGTGCTCGTCTGCGGCGGCCTGGTGATCGTCTTCAACGTCACCAACTACACGCTGACCACCGTCGTGCCCACCTACCTCACCGAGACGCTCGGGCAGTACGGCGCCCCGACACTCACGACGACGACCTCGCACGTCCTGCAGATCGTCCTGTTCCTCGTGCTCCTGGCCGTCGTGCCCGTCCTCGGCCGGCTCGGCGACCGGGTGGGCCGCAGGCCGATCATCCTCACCGGGTGCATCATGCTCGTGGTGCTGGCCCTCCCGGCGTTCCTGCTGATGCGCACCGGGTCCATCACCGGCGTCCTCGGGGGCCTGCTCCTGCTGGGCCTGACGATGGTGTGCTTCAACGCGACGATGCCCTCGACGCTGCCCTCGCTGTTCAGCACCGGCGTGCGCTACGGGTCGCTCGCGATCACCTTCAACATCGCGGTCTCGGTGTTCGGCGGCACCACGTCGGTGATCGTCGAAGGGCTGATCGCGCTGACCGGGGTGCTGGTCATGCCGGCGGTCTACCTCATGCTCGCGGCCGTGGTCGGCCTCGTCGCGGTGCGGTACCTGCGCGAACCGGGCAGCCGGCCGCTGCCTGGTTCGGACCCCGCGGCGGAGTCGGACGAGGAGGCACGCGAGATCGCCGCGGCGCGCTGACGTCGCGCCGGCGAGCCCTCAGCGCTGCGAGGCCCGCGGCAGCACGTCGGTGGGCCGCTCGCGGGGGTCGAACGCGCGCGGGTCGGGACCCGGGTCGGCGAGGACGTCGGCCCACGCGTCCACGGCCAGGGCGACGCCGAGCACGACGGCCATCGCCACGCGGCCGCGGGCGTCGGGCCGCACGAGGCGGGAGCGCCGGTCGGGGAGGGTCCGGGGCCCCGCGAGGGCGGGGGTCAGCACGGGAGTCGTGCCCGTCGTCGAGCGCGCCATGGCGGGACAGGATGCCCGAGGCACGGGCCGGACCCGGGGTGGGTCCGGGGGGCTCCCCGGGACGGGGCAGACTGGGAGCCCGACGATCGGCGCTCCGTCAACCCCGTGGCCGCGCCAACCGCTCGATCGTCCGCACCGGCTCCCCGCGGGAGGGAACGGTCCGGCGCCGGAGGTGGGTCATGCCCGCGGACCACGGTCGAGCACGCACGCAGGTGCTCCCGCTGACGCACGACGCCCACGCGGAGGCCCGCGCCGCCCTGCTCGAGCGGACGGCCGCCGCGGTCCGGACGGCCGGCCTCGTCCCCTCCCCGGACCCCGTCGGCAGCACGAACGAGCTCGACGCCGTGCTCGAGGCCCCCGCCGCACGGAGCTGCGCGCCGGGCACGCGCGCGCTCCTGCTGCGCCAGAGCCTCGTCGCCCGGGTGCTGCTGGCCGCCGCACCGGGCTCGCCTCCCGTCCCGCCGGCGGCCCTCGACGAGCAGCTCGACGAGCTCCTCGCCCTGGTCGCCGAGCACGGGCTGTCGCTGTTCGGCGCCGACGCGCAGATGCTGCGGGCCCGGCGCGCCCTGCTCGTCGACGACGAGGACGCGGCGCTCACGGCGGTGGCGACGGGCCTCGCGCACCTCGAGGAGCCGGTCCTCGTCGACCACGCCCCGACCGCCGCCGAGCACCGCCACAACGTTCGCTGCGCCCGCCGCCTCGCCGCGGGCACGCTGGTCTCGCTCGGCCTGCACGACCTCGCGGGCACGCTCGTCGACCAGGCCTGGGGACCCGTGACGACCGACCGCGAGGGCACCTCCCCGTGCGGCTACGACCGCGTGCGCCTCGGCGTCTCGTGGGGCCTGCGCCTCGAGCGCGCCGGGCGTCCGGGCGGTGACCGCCTCGCGGTCGCGGCGACCGTCGCCGCCGGCCTGCGTCCGACGACGCCCGAGCAGCAGCCCCTGCTCGGCGCGGCCGCGGTGCTCGCCGACCCGGCCCGCGGGCCCGCCGCCACCGACGCCGAGCGGGGCCGCGCCCGCCGCGACGCCGCGAAGCTCGGCCGCGGGGACCCGGTCCCCTCCCAGCACGACCGGCTGCTCGTCGAGCTCGCCCGCTCGCGCGCCCTGGAGCGCGCGGGCGAGGACGAGGCCGCGGTCGCGGTGCTCGCGGCCCGCCGGGCGCGGCCGCCGCGGGGCGAGGCGAGCCTCATGCTGTCGGTGACCCGGGAGCTGGCGCGGCTGCGCACCCGCGTCGCCGTCGACGGGCGGGGGCGCCGGTCGGCCGAGGCGGCGCTGGGCGACTACGTCGCCGACCTCGAGGCCGAGCTCTGGGCCCTGCACCGGGCGCGGGCGCTGTCGCTGCGCACGGGCCTGGCCCACGACCGGCTGCGTCGCGAGCACGGCCAGGTCACCGCCCTCGCCCTGGCCGACCCGCTGACCGGCCTGCCCAACCGCCGCGCGCTGGACCGGCACCTCGAGGAGGTGCTGGGGCGGCGCGGCGGCGACGGGACGCCGCTCGGGGTCGCGGTGGCCATGGTCGACGTCGACCGCTTCAAGCAGATCAACGACACGGCGTCCCACGCCCGCGGCGACGAGGTGCTGCGCGGGGTGGCGACGGCCCTGCGCTCGTCGCTGCGCGCCCCGGACCTGGTGGCCCGCTACGGCGGCGACGAGTTCGTCGTCGTGCTGCCGGACACCGCGGTGGGCGACGCGGCCGCCGCGCTGGGCCGGGCCCGGGCGGCGGTGGCGGCGCTGCCGGCCGCGGGCGCGGTGACCGGGCCGGTGACGCTGTCGATCGGCGTGGTCGCGGCCCGGGACGGCGAGGGTCCCGCCGACGTCCTCGCCCGCGCCGACGCCGCGATGTACGCGGCCAAGCGCGCGGGCGGCGACGCCGTGCGCACCCACGACGCGACCGGCGCCGGGGCCCGCCCGTGAGCGCCGCCCGTAGCCCCGCTCGTACCCGTCCCGCCGCACGCCCCGACGGGGCGCCCGGGCCCCGGTCGTAGGATCGGCCCCGACGAGCCCCGGACCCGGGGCCGACCCGCCACCCGAGTGGGAGTCACGCCACCGATGCCGCCGAGCCCGACCGCGAGCCCGACCGCCGTCGTCGTCCTCGCCGCCGGTGAGGGCACCCGGATGCACTCCGCGACGCCGAAGGTGCTCCACCCCGTGGGCGGGCGCAGCCTGCTGGGCCACGCCGTGCACGCGGCCGCGGGCGCGACGCCGGAGCACCTGGTGGTCGTCGTCGGGCACGAGCGCGAGCAGGTCGGCACCCACACCCTCGGGCTCGCCGCCGAGCTCGACCGCGAGGTCCTCACCGCCGTGCAGGACCGCCGCCGGGGCACCGGCCACGCCGTGTCCTGCGGCGTCGCGCGGCTGCCCGCCGACCTCACCGGCACCGTGCTGGTCTCGTACGGCGACGTCCCGCTGCTCGACGCCGCGACCCTGCGCGCGCTGGTCGCCGAGCACGCCGACGGCGGCTACGCGGTGACGCTGCTGACCGCCGAGCTCGACGACCCCCGCGGCTACGGCCGGGTGGTGCGCGACGACGCCAACCAGGTCACCGCGATCGTCGAGCACCGCGACGCCACGCTCGACCAGCTCGCCATCAACGAGGTCAACTCCGGGGTCTACGCCTTCGACCTCGCGTTCCTGCGCGAGGCGCTGAGCCGGCTGACCACCCACAACTCCCAGGGCGAGCTCTACCTCACCGACGTCGTGGAGATCGCCGCCGGCGAGGGGCGCGGGGTCGGCGCCGTCGAGACCGCCGACCCGTGGCTGGTCGCGGGCGTCAACGACCGGGTCCAGATGGCCGACCTCGGCGCCGAGCTCAACCGCCGCCTGCTGGAGCGCTGGATGCGCGCGGGCGTCACGGTGGTCGACCCGCGCTCGACCTGGGTCGACGTCGGGGTCCGCCTCGAGCGCGACGTCACGCTGCACCCCGGCACCCAGCTGCACGGGTCGACGACCGTCGCCGAGGGGGCCGCGATCGGCCCGGACACCACCCTCACCGACGTGGTCGTGGGGGCGCGGGCCACGGTGGTGCGCACGCACGGGTCGTCGTCGCGCGTCGGCCCCGAGACGTCCGTCGGGCCGTTCGCCTACCTGCGCCCCGGCGTGGAGCTCGACGCCCGCGGCAAGATCGGCACGTTCGTCGAGGTGAAGAACGCCCACATCGGCGAGGGCAGCAAGGTCCCGCACCTGACCTACGTCGGCGACGCGGAGATCGGCGAGGGCAGCAACATCGGGGCGTCGTCGGTGTTCGTCAACTACGACGGCGTCACCAAGCACCGTACGGTCGTGGGGTCGCACGTCCGCACCGGCTCGGACAACACGTTCGTCGCGCCGGTGTCGGTCGGGGACGGCGCCTACACCGGGGCGGGCACCGTGGTGCGCGAGGACGTCCCGCCCGGGGCGCTCGCCGTGTCCTCGGGCCCGCAGCGCAACGTCGAGGGCTGGGTGGCGCGCAAGCGGCCCGGGACGGCGGCGGCCCAGGCGGCCGAGGCCGCGCAGAAGGCGGCGGACGCCGAGGAGCAGACCATGCAGGAGGACCCGTGACCGTGAGCATGTCGTCGACGCCGAAGAAGAGCCTCATGCTCTTCTCCGGGCGGGCCCACCCCGAGCTCGCCGAGGAGATCGCCAAGGAGCTCGACGTCACGATCACCCCGCAGGCGGCGTACGACTTCGCCAACGGAGAGATCTTCGTCCGCTTCGAGGAGTCGGTCCGCGGCTCCGACGCATTCGTGATCCAGAGCCACACCTCCCCGATCAACCAGTGGATCATGGAGCAGCTCATCATGATCGACGCCCTCAAGCGGGCGTCGGCCAAGCGGATCACCGCCGTCGTGCCGTTCTACGGCTACGCCCGCCAGGACAAGAAGCACCGCGGCCGCGAGCCCATCTCGGCCCGCCTCGTCGCGGACATGCTCAAGACCGCCGGCGCGCACCGGATCATGACGATCGACCTGCACACCGACCAGATCCAGGGCTTCTTCGACGGTCCCGTCGACCACCTGCTGGCCAACAAGGTCCTCGCCGAGCACCTGCGCGACACCTACGCCGACCACGACCTCGCCGTCGTCGCCCCGGACTCCGGTCGCGTGCGCGTCGCCGAGAAGTGGGCGGACATGATGGGCGGCGTCCCGCTGGCCTTCATCCACAAGACGCGCGACAAGACGCGGCCCAACGAGGTCGCCGCCAACCGCGTGGTCGGTGAGGTGTCCGGCCGCTGCTGCATCCTCGTCGACGACATGATCGACACCGGCGGCACGATCGCCAAGGCCACCGAGGCGCTGCTCGCCGACGGCGCGTCCGACGTCGTCATCGCCGCCACCCACGGCGTGCTGTCGGGCCCGGCGGTCGAGCGGCTCTCGACGTGCGGGGCGCGCGAGGTGATCATCACCAACACGCTGCCCATCCCGGACGACAAGCGGTTCCCCCAGCTCACGGTGCTCTCCATCGCGCCGGTGATCGCGCGAGCCGTGCGCGAGGTCTTCGAGGACGGGTCGGTCACGAACCTCTTCGACGGCAACGCCTAGCGTCGCGCCAAGCCGGTCACGACACGTCACGCTCCTTCGTCGCGTGACGTGTCGGCTGCGGCGGCGCGCTAGCGTTCCGGCGTGCCTTTCTGGACCGAGCACGTCGTCCCGCGGATCGTCGACGTCGCGCTCGGCGGTGCGGACGTCCGCGCCCTGCGCGAGCGCGCCGTCGCCCGGGCCCGGGGCGAGGTCGTCGAGCTCGGCTTCGGGAGCGGGCCGACGCTGCCGCTCTACCCCGCGGCCGTGACGTCGGTGCGCGCGGTCGAGCCCTCGGCCGTCGCCCGTCGGCGCGGCTCCCGGCGGATCGCGGCGGCGGGCATCCCGGTCGAGTACGTGGGCCTCGACGGCGCCTACCTCGACCTCCCCGACGCCTCCGCCGACACCGTCGTCAGCACCTTCACGCTCTGCACCATCCCCGACGTCGACCGCGCGCTGCGCGAGGTCCGCCGGGTCCTGCGCCCCGGCGGGCAGCTGCTCTTCCTCGAGCACGGCCTGTCCCCCGAGCCCCGCACCGCCCGCTGGCAGCACCGGCTCGACGGGCTGCAGCAGCGCCTCGCCGGCGGCTGTCACCTGACCCGGCCCGTCGACCGCCTCGTCCGCGACGCCGGGCTGACCGTCACCGACGTCGCGCACCCCAGCCTGCGCGCGCCCGGCCCGATGTCCTACCTCTACCTGGGCGCCGCGACCCCGTGATCGGCCCCTGATCGCGGTGATCACCAGGCGGAAACGCACCTCCGCAGGCCCCCTACGCGGGCGTTTCCGCCTGGTGATCACCCGCAGCCGGCCGGCGGGCGAGGATCGCCGCCTGCGGCAGGGCCGGGGCGCGGCTGTCGGGCACGGGCTCGCGGACGAGGCGCGCGGTGACGGCGAACCCCGCCTCCACGAGCAGCGCGGCGACGGCGTCGGGGCGCAGGCGGCGGAAGTCGAGGTCGACGCGGTGGCCGAAGGCCTCGTCGTGGTGCACGACGTCGTCGCCGACCTGGAACCCGAGCAGCAGGTGCCCGCCGGGACGCAACGCCCGGTGGAACCCGGCGAGGACACCGGG
Source organism: Actinomycetospora straminea (assembly GCF_028737255.1). GTDB lineage: Bacteria > Actinomycetota > Actinomycetes > Mycobacteriales > Pseudonocardiaceae > Actinomycetospora > Actinomycetospora straminea. The sequence continues at coordinate 343,824 of NZ_JAQZAN010000001.1, forward strand.
CAGCTGGGCGGGCGGCACGTGGATGAGCGAGTACCAGGCGACGATCCCGCCGAGGTCGGAGATGCCGAGGACGCCCAGGTCCGCGAGGTCGCCGACGTCGAAGACCAGGTCGGGGTGCTCGCGGCGGGCGAGGGCGACCATGCCCGGCGACAGGTCGATCCCGCGGACGCGCAGGCCCAGGTCGCGCAGGTGGGCGGTGACGCCGCCGGGTCCGCTCCCGGCGTCGACGACGTCGGCGTCGGGGCCGACCAGCTCGGCGAAGGCGGCGAGCAGCGCGCGGTCGAGGGGCGCGCGGGCGAGCTCGTCTCGGAAGGTCGCGGTGTACGGCGCGGCGATGGCGTCGTATCCCGCCCGGGTCGCGGCCCGGTCCGGCGGCTCCCCCACGACCCGGCCCACGACCCGGCAGCGTAGGCCCGCCCGGTATCGTGGACCGCGCACTTCGGCGAGGGCCGGTCACGACGACCGGCCGTGATCGACGCGGTGCGGCCTCCCGGTCGTCCGGGTCCCGGCCGCGCGCGGCGCGCCGACCAGGGACGACAGCAGGAGAGATCAGCATGGCCGACGAGATCCGCATCGCCGCCGAGACCCGCACCGAGTTCGGCAAGGGCGCGGCGCGCCGGACCCGTCGCGCCGGCAAGGTCCCCGGCGTGCTCTACGGGCACGGCACCGACCCCGTCCACCTCGCGTTCGACACCGTCGAGTTCGCCGCCGTGATGCGCGAGAACGGGCGCAACGCCCTCCTCACCGTCACCGGGCTCGGCGGGCAGCCGCAGCTCGCGCTGACCAAGAGCATCGCCCGCGACCCCATCAAGGGCTTCTTCGAGCACGTCGACCTCGTGCTCGTCCGCCGCGGCGAGAAGGTCCAGGTCGACGTCCCCGTCGTCACCATGGGCGAGCCCGCCTCGGGCACGCTGGTGTTCCAGAACGAGGACACGCTCACCATCGAGGCCGACGCGACCAACATCCCCGAGGAGATCACGGTCGTCATCGAGGACGCCGAGATGAACACCCAGTTCCTCGCCGGCGAGATCCGCCTCCCCGACGGCTCGGAGCTGGTCTCCGACCCCGAGCTCCTCGTCGTCAACGTCACCGAGGCGCCGACCGAGGACGCCATGGAGGAGGAGATCGACACCGAGGGCGCCGGCGTCGAGGAGGACACCCCCGAGTCGGAGGCCGCCGAGACCGGCGAGTCCTCCGAGGCCGCCTCCGGCGACCAGCCCGCCGAGGGCTCCACCGACTCCTCCGACGAGAGCTGACGCGCCTCCGTGAGCTCCCCCGCTGCCCGGCCCGACGGCCCCCTGCTGGTCGTCGGGCTGGGCAACCCGGGCCCCGAGTACGAGGGCACCCGCCACAACGTCGGGTTCGTCGTCGCCGACGTCCTCGCGGGGCGGGTCGGCGCCCGGTTCTCGGCGCACAAGCGCTCCGGCGCCGACGTCGCCGAGGGTCGGCTGGCCGGCCGCCGGCTCGTGCTGGCCAAGCCCCGCGGCTACATGAACCTCTCGGGCGGGCCGGTCGCCGGTGCCGCCCGCTTCTTCTCCGTCGCGCCGACCGACGTGGTCGTCGTCCACGACGACCTGGACCTCGAGTTCGGCGTCGTGCGCCTCAAGCGCGGCGGCGGCGAGGGCGGCCACAACGGGCTGCGCTCGATCTCCAAGTCGCTCGCGACGAAGGACTACCTGCGGGTCCGCTTCGGCATCGGGCGCCCGCCGGGGCGTCAGGACCCCGCCGACTACGTGCTCAAGCGCTGGTCGGCGGCCGAGCGCAAGGAGCTCGACGTGTCCGTCGAGCTGGCCGCCGACGCCGTCGAGGCGCTGGCCGCCGAGGGCCTGGAACCGGCCCAGAACCGCTTCCACTAGCGCCCCGTCAGCGACCGGGCACGCCTCGTCGCGCCGCGGGGCCGGACGCCGTCGCGGCAGGTCCGGACGGCGGCTGTCCGCCGGCGCGGGAGCGGCGGACCCTCCTGGTGCATGAGCAGCACGGCCGACCCGCGGGGTGTGGCCGCCGTGCTCGCCACCGCGCGGCGCGGGCACGCCGGCCTGTTCTGGTTCGCCGCGGCGATGGGCGGGCTCGCGGTGGTGACGGCGCTCGCCGCCGTGCTCGACGACCGCGCGCTGCTGGGCGCGCCGATCTGGCTGAAGCCGCTGAAGTTCGCGCTGTCGTTCGGCCTCTACGCCCTCGCGTTGGCGTGGATGATCGGCCTGCTCGACCGGGACCGGCGGGCCGCCCGGGCGATCGGCTGGGTGCTGGTGGTCGGCTCCGCCATCGAGGTCGGGGTGATCGTCGGGCAGGTCGTGCGCGGGCGGCGCAGCCACTTCAACGAGGAGACCCCGCTCGACGCGTCGCTGTACTCGCTGATGGGCGCGACGGTCGCGGTCATCTGGCTGGCGACGGCCGTCCTCGCGGTCGTGCTGCTGCGGCGCCGGGTGCCCGACCCGGGCCTGCGCTGGGGCATCCGGCTCGGCCTGGTCGTCGGCCTCCTCGGGATGGGGTTGGGCGCGCTCATGGTCGACGGCGGCGCGCACGCGGTCGGGGTCGCCGACGGCGGGCCGGGCGCGCCGCTGTTCGGCTGGAGCACCGAGGGCGGGGACCTGCGGGTGGGGCACTTCGTCGGCATCCACGCGCTGCAGGTCCTGCCGCTGCTGGCCGGGGCGCTGGCGGCGACGTCGCTCGACGCCGATGCCCGCCGCGGTCTCGTGGTCGTCGTCGGCGGCGGCTACCTGGGCCTCGTCGTGCTGACGACGTGGCAGGCCCTGCGCGGCCAGCCGCTGCTCGCGCCCGACGGGCTGACGCTCGCGGTGCTCGGCGGGCTCGTCGTCGCCGTCGGGGTCGCCGCGCTCGCGGTGCTCGCGCACCGCACCCCGGCACGCGGGCGGACCGAGGTCCTGCGGTGAGCACCGAGCCCGGCGAGACCGCCCGCCCGATCGCCGACGGCCGCGTCGCGCGCCTGTTCGGCCTGCGGGGCGACCGGTGGCTGCGTCACGCCAACCCGTGGAGCGTGTGGACCCGCTTCGCCGTGCTGCCGCTGCTCGCGATCGCGGCGTGGAGCCGAGTGTGGATCGGGTGGTGGGCGCTCGTCGCGGCGCTGGTGGTCGTCGCCTTCACGGTGGTCAACCCGCTGCTCTTCCCCCCGCCGCGCTCCACCCGGAACTGGGCGTCGAAGGCCGTCCTCGGCGAGCGGGTCGGCGCCGACCCGGCCGCGCATCCCGTGCCCGGGCAGTACGGGACCTCGCGGGTGCCGGCGGTGACGGCGGGGTGCCAGACGTTCGGGGTCGTGGCGCTCGCGCTCGGCGTCCTGTGGCTCGACCTGCTCCTCGCCGTCACCGGCCTGGTCCTCTGCCAGTGCGCGAAGGCCTGGTACCTCGACCGCGCGGTCCTGCTCTTCGAGGACGTCAAGCACCGCGACCCGGTGGTGGCCGCGTGGGAGTACGGGGAGGACCGGTGAACAGCCGGGTGAACGACCTGCCCCTCGCCCGGGCCGCCGGGCCCCTCGCGGTCGTCGCGGGCGCCCTGGTCGTGCTCGCCGACGTCGGCCGGCTGTTCGGCGGTCGCGAGGTCGCCGCGTTCGCGACCGATCCCCTCACGATCGCCGCGGGTGTCGCCTACGCCGTCTCGTTCACGGTGCTGGCGGTCGCGCTCACGGCCGTGCACCTCCGCGACGCGCCGGCGCTGGGGTCGTTCGGCGCGTGGGCGTTCGGCGTCGCGCTCGCCGGCGTCGTGTTCTTCGGCGGCAACATGTGGTTCGACGGCTTCGCCGGCCCGTGGCTCGCCGCCGTGGTGCCCGAGGTCTTCGCGGCCGAGCGCAGCGGGACCCTGGTGGTCGGGGCGCTCGCGAGCTACGTGCTCTTCGGGCTCGGCTGGATGCTCTACGGCGCGGCGCTGCTGCGCGCGCGAGTGCACCCGTGGCCGCTCGGGGTGGCGTTCGTGATCAGCGGCATCCTGGGGCTCGCGGCCGGCGCGGCACCGTTCGGCGCGCCGGTGGGGCTGGTGTTCGTCGTCCTGGGCGTGGAGATCAGTCGACGGCGTTCTCCAGCCACGCCTCCTCCAGCTGCTCGCGCTCGCTGACCAGCGCGCGCAGCTCGGCGTCGAGGGCGAGGAGCCGGTCGGGCTCGGTGGCCGCGGCGGCGAGCTGCTCGTGGAGCCTCGTCTCCTCCGTCGCGAGGCGCTCCAGGCGCCGCTCGATGCGCGCGACCTCCTTGCGCGCCGCCCGCCGGTCGGCCTCCGAGCGCCCGGGCTCCGCGGGGGTGGCGGAGCGAGGGACGCCCTGGCTGCCTCCGGCGGAGCGAGGGAGTCCCTCGCTGCGTCCCTCGAGCGCCGCCCGCCGGCGCAGGTACTCCTCGATGCCGCCGGGCAGGTCGGTGATGCGCCCGTCGCCGAACAGGGCGACGACGCGGTCGCAGACCCGCTCGGTGACGTAGCGGTCGTGGCTGACGACGACGAGCGTGCCGGGCCAGCCGTCGAGGAGGTCCTCGAGCTGCTGGAGGGTGTCGACGTCGAGGTCGTTGGTGGGCTCGTCGAGCAGCAGGACGTTCGGCTCGGTCATGAGCAGGCGCACGAGCTGCAGGCGCCGGCGCTCGCCGCCGGAGAGCTCGGAGACCGGGGTCCACTGCCGCGACGCGGGGAAACCGAAGCGCTCGGCCAGCTGCGAGGCCGTCTGCTCGTACTTCCCGATCGTCACGCGCTCGGCGATGTCCTCGACGGCCTGGAGCACGCGGCGGTGCAGTGGCAGGTCGGCGAGGTCCTGCGAGAGGTGGGCGAGGCGCACCGTGGTGCCCTGGACGCGCGTCCCGCCGTCAAGGGGCCGCTCGCCGCCGACCGCGCGCAGCAGCGTCGTCTTCCCCGAGCCGTTGATCCCGACGATGCCGACGCGCTCGCCGGGCGCGATGCGCCACGTCTGCCGATCGACGAGCGTGCGGTCACCGACACGCAGGGTCGCGTCCTCGAGCTCGACGACGGTGCGGCCCAGCCGGTGCTTCGCCATCGTCACGAGCTCGACGGTGTCGCGGGGCTCGGGCACGTCGGCGATCAGCGCCTCGGCGGCCTCGACGCGGTAGCGCGGCTTCGACGTGCGCGCCTGCGGGCCGCGGCGCAGCCACGCGAGCTCCTTGCGGGCGAGGTTGCGGCGGCGCTGCTCGGCGGCGTCGGCGAGGCGGGCACGCTCGGCGCGGGCGAAGATCCAGTCGCCGTAGCCGCCCTCGTACTGCTCGACGTGCCCGTCGACGACCTCCCAGGTCCGCGAGGCGACGGTGTCGAGGAACCAGCGGTCGTGGGTGACGACGACGAGCGCGGTGCGGCGGGCGAGCAGGTGCTCGGCGAGCCAGCCGACGCCCTCGACGTCGAGGTGGTTGGTGGGCTCGTCGAGCACGAGGAGGTCGAGGTCCTGCACGAGCGCCGCGCACAGGGCGATCCGCTGCCGCTCGCCGCCGGACAGGCCGTCGACCGGGGCGTCGAGCCCGCGGTTACCGCCAGGACGCAGGCCCTCGACGACGGCGCGGCTGCGCGGGTCGGCGGCCCACTCGTGGTCGGGCACCGACCCGCCGAGCACGGCCTCGCGGACCGTCTCCCCGGACAGCCGCGTCTGCTGGCCGACCAGCGCCATCCGCAGCCCGCCGACCGGGCTCCGGCGGCCGCTGTCGGGCGTCAGCACCCCACCCAGGACCGACACCAGCGTCGACTTCCCGCCACCGTTGCGGCCGACGACGCCGATCCGGTCGCCGGTGTCGACGCCGAGGGACACGCCGTCGAGCACCGGCTTCGGGCCGCCGAAGCCGATCGACACCGACTCGAGGTTGACGAGGTTGGGCACGTTCTCAGTCTCCCGGGGACGCGAGCGGGGCGTTCGCGCGCATAGAGGCAGCGAACAGCGCGTTCGCTGCGAAGAGGCAGGCGGGTCAGGCGTAGGCGCCGGGACCGGGGTCGACGGGGCGCGGGGGCGGGCCGGTGGAGCCCCCGTGGCCGTCGACCACCCGGGCGCCGGGCACCGGGCCGTGGGCGACGCGCACGGTGCGGCACACCCCGGCGCCGGCGAGCTCGGCGGCCACGCGCACCGCGGCGTCGTGGCCGTCGCACAGGAACACGCACGTCGGCCCGGAGCCGGACACGACCCCCGCGAGCGCGCCCGCGTCCACGCCGGCCCGCAGGGTGCGGCGCAGGCCCGGGTCGAGGCTCACGGCCGCCGCCTGCAGGTCGTTGCCGAGCAGCAGCGCGAGCGAGCGGGCCTCCCCCGACGCGAGCGCCTCGAGCACCGGCTCGACGTCGCCGACCCGCCGCGGCGCCTCGGGGCGGGCCCGCAGCCGGTCGAGCTCGCCGAAGACGGTCGGGGTGGACAGGCCGTGGTCGGCGACCGCGACGACCCAGTGGAACGTGTGGCGCGAGAGCACGGGCACGAGGCGCTCGCCCCGCCCGGTGCCCAGCGCCGTCCCGCCGTGCAGGGCGAACGCGACGTCCGAGCCGACCTCGGCGGCGACCTCCATGAGGGCGTCCCGGCCGAGGTCGAGGCGCCAGAGCCCGGCGGTGGCGAGCAGGGCGCCGGCGGCGTCCGCGCTGCCCCCGGCCATGCCGCCCGCGACCGGGATCGCCTTGCGCAGCCCGACGCGGACGTCGGGGGCGCGGTCGACGCGCCGGCCGAGGGCCTCGACGGCGCGCCACGCGAGGTTGGTGGTGTCGGCGGGGACCTCGGAGACGTCGACGCCGTCGGCGGCGCCGACCGAGACCCCGGGCTCGATGGCGCCGGGCACCGCAGCGGTCACGGTGACCTCGTCGGTCAGGCTCAGCGCTTGGAAGACGGTGACGAGGTCGTGGTAGCCGTCGGGACGCAGGTCGCCCACGGCCAGGTGGAGATTGATCTTGGCCGGGACGCGGACGGTGACCGGCGGTCCGACGGCGGAGAACACCCGTCCAGCGTACGGACCGGGACCGTGCCCGCTCAGGGCGTCGGCACCTCGCGGCGCGCCCGCGCGATCGCGGTGAACGCCGTCACGTCGAGCGACTCCCCCCGCGCGCCGGGGTCCACCCCCGCCGCCCGCAGCACCGCCTCCGCGGCCGGCGCCGACCCCGCCCACCCGGCGAGCGCGGCCCGCAGCGACTTGCGGCGCTGGGCGAACGCGGCGTCGACGACCGCGAACACCGCGCGACGGTCGTCGGAGGACCCGGCGGACTCACCGTCGTGCCGGGTGAACGCCACGAGCCCCGAGTCGACGCCCGGCACCGGCCAGAACACCGCGCGCGGGACCGGCCCGGCGCGGCGCGCGTCGGCGTACCAGGCGAGCTTGACCGACGGCGCGCCGTAGGCCTTCTCCCCGGGACGCGCGGCGAGGCGCTCGGCGACCTCGGCCTGGACCATGACCAGCCCCCGGCGCAGGCCGGGCAGCACGGCGAGCAGGTGCAGCACGACGGGCACGGCGACGTTGTAGGGCAGGTTCGCGACCAGCACGTCCGGGGCGAGCGGCAGGTCGCCGGGCGCGAGCCGCAGGGCGTCGGCGGTGACGACGCGCAGGTCCCGCCCGGGGGCCCGCTCGGCGGCCGTCGCCGGGAGCCGGCCCGCGAGGACCGAGTCGATCTCCACCGCGACGACGCCGGCCGCCGCCTCGAGCAGCGGCAGCGTCAGCGACCCGAGGCCCGGGCCGACCTCGAGCACCACGTCGTCCGGGCCCACCCCCGCGAGGCGGACGATGCGGCGCACGGTGTTGGCGTCGTGCACGAAGTTCTGGCCGAGGCGCTTGGTCGGGCGCAGGTCCAGCTCGGCCGCCAGGGCCCGCACGTCGGCGGGCCCGAGCAGGCGGGCCGGGGTCGTCACGGGTCCATCCTGACGCCCCGGCGGGCGCCCGGGCGCGGCGGGCGCTACTTGCGGCCGCAGACGGGCCAGGCGCCGTAGCCGCCGCGGTCGGCGCGGACGCGCTCGGCGACGGCGATCTGCTCCTCGCGGCTGGCCTGGTGCGGCAGCGCGGCGAACTCGTCGCCGTCGTAGGCGCGCCAGGTCGAGCGGTCGAACTGCAGGCCGCCGTAGTAGCCGTTGCCGGAGTTGATCGACCAGTTGCCGGTCGACTCGCACTGGGCGATGCGGTCCCACTTGCCGCGGCCGACCGACGGCGCCGAGCTCTTCGGCTTGGTGCCGCGGTGGACGACGCCGCCGACGGGCTGGCGCGTCACCTGCGACTCGCCGACCTGCGTGCGGCCGGTCTCCTGGCCGTTGGTGGCGTTGACCGACCAGGTGACGATCTCCTCGCCGGCCTGGCCGGGCTCCTCGACGCGGGTCTCGCCCTGCTCGAGGTCGGGGTCGTCGACCGTGCGCATCGGCGGCGCGATCGGCCGGGTCTCGGTGACCTGGTTGACCGTGTTGCGCGTGACGGTGATCGTCGAGCCGTTGGTGAGGCCCTCGCCGCCCGCGAGCACGTCGGTGGGGCTGAGCGCGAGGCCGTTCTGCGCGAGCAGCTCCGGGCCGCTGAGCGCGGTCGTCGTGAGCTGGCGGGGCGCGTTGGCGCCGTCGACGAGCGTGACCGTCTTCGGCGTGCGCACGTCGAGGTTCATCCCGTTGACGGGGATGTTGGCGGAGAGCGGCGCCGAGCTCGCCACGCCGTCGGTCGGCAGGCCCAGCTGCGCGAGCGCGTCGGCGACGGTGCGCGCCGTGGTCGTGATGGTCTGCGGGCGACCGTCGACCATCAGCGCGACGTCGCGCGAGCGGTTGATGACGAGGTGGTCGCCGTCGTTGACCTCGGCGTTCGGGCCGGGGGCGAGCTGGTCACCCGGGCCGATCTCGATGTCGCCGCTGTCGAGGGCGCCGGCGACGTCGGAGGAGAAGGTGTGCACGACCTGGTCGACACCGTCGACCGTGATCGTCACCTCCTTGTCCAGCGCCACCGCGGTGCTGCCGCCGGCCGCGACCGCGAGCAGGGCGACGGCCACGCCGCCCTTGACCGCGGCGGCGCGGCGCTTCGTGTCGGTGCCGAGGCGCTCCGGGTCGTCGAGCGCGGTGAGCCCGGCGGGGGCGGCGTCGCGCAGGCCGGCCTGCTCGTCGGCGTCCTGCTCGCCGGTGAACGACTCGAGGTCGTTCCACTCGTCGGGGTCGCCGAGGGCGATGGGGCCGCTGGCGGGCGACGCCACCGGCAGCGGGCCGGTGATGTCGTCGAACCAGCCCGGGACGTGGTCGCCGTAGGCGCCGTACGCCGAGTGGTAGCCCGTGTCGTACCCGAACTCGTGGGCGGCGTCGTAGCCGTAGTCCGGGGCGTACTCCGGGGTGTACTCCGTGGCCTGGTCGAAGCCCTGGTCGTACCAGCCCTGGGCGTACCCGTCGACGATCGGCAGCCCGGCGGTGTCCGACTCACCGGCGTCCGCGTGGCCGGTGTGGCCGCGGCCGCGGGTCGTGGTGTCCGCGCTCATCGGGCGTCCGCCACGGCGGTCGCGAGCGGGCTGCACGAGGAGGACCTCAGGGCGAGCAGGCAGTGCACAGGCACAGGGGGAGTCCACTTCGTCCGTACATCCGGGCAGGAGCCGCGCCCTGGGGAAGCCGCCACGACCTCGTGACGTCCTCCCTGTGGTGGCGACCTGGGGAAGTCCCCACCACGCGGGCCTCGGGGGTGGCTCCACCCCGGCGAGTCACAGCACGGTAACGAGTTGGGTGTCGCCACCATCAAGCCGACACGACCGTGTTGCGCCGAACGGCGCTCCGGCGACGACGAGCGTGGTCACTGCGTGCGCCCTCGTTCCACGGAGCGTGAAGGTTGAGGCTGTTCGGCGAGCCCGAATGCCCGCCGGGCGTTCTCGGCGCTCGTCGCGGCCAACCGCTCGGCCGGCACGTCACGCAGCTCCGCGAGATCGCGCACCGTGTGGGGGACGACGTAGGGCTCGTTCGGCCGACCGCGGTACGGGTGCGGAGTCAGGAACGGGGCATCGGTCTCGACGAGCACCAGCTCGGCGGACATCCACTGCGCCGCTCGGCGCAGCTCGGCGGCGTTCGCGTTCCGGAAGGTCACGGTGCCCGACAGCGACGCGTACCAGCCCTCGTCCGCGCAGCGGCGCGCCAGCTCGGGCCCGCCGGAGAAGCAGTGGAAGACCACGGTCGGCGGGGCGCCCTCGGCGGCGAGCACGTCGAGGATCGGGTCGTGGGCGTCGCGGTCGTGGACGACGAGCGGCAGCCCGGTGCGCTTGGCGAGGTCGATGTGCCAGGCGAAGGCCTCGCGCTGGACGTCGAGCGGGGCGCAGTCCTCGCGGCGTGTCGTCCAGTAGTCGTCCATGCCGGACTCGCCGACGGCGACGACGCGCGGCAGCGCCGTCAGCTCCTCGAGGACGCGGCGCGCGTCGTCGGTCAGGTCGTTGGACCGCGTCGGGTGCAGGCCGACCGCGGCGAACACGCGCGGGTCGGTGTCGGCGGCCCACGCCGCCCAGCGCGCGGAGTCGAGGTCGTCGGCGGTGGTGACGACGGCCTCGACCCCGGCGGCCGTGGCGCGGTCGAGGACCTGCGCGAGGACCTCCGGCTCGGTCGCCCCGCACGCGTCGAGGTGCGTGTGGGCGTCGACCACCCCGGGCCCGATCGGCTCGGGGACCGGCGGCGGGACGTTCCGATCCGACCTGCCCTTGTCACTCACCGGTCTGGATCGGCGCCCACGAGGGACCGGTCTCGCCCAGCGACGGGTCGAGCTTGGCGAACAGCGGCGTCGGCCGGGACAGGGCGCGGCCCACGGGGATCGGCGTCGACTCCCAGCGGGCCTGCTCGCCGGCGTAGTCGCCGGTGAGCACGGAGTGGCTGGTACCGAGCTCACCGGAGGTGCCCGCGTCCTCGCGGTGGGGCTGCGCCGCCCACACCCCGGTGCCGCCGAGCGCCTCGTGCACCTTCTGCGCCGCGTGCGGCAGGAACGGCGTGAGCAGCGTGTTCGCGTCCTGCACGACCTGCAGCGCCGTGTGCAGGATCGTGTCGCGGCGTGCCGGGTCATCCTTGCGCTTCCACGGCTCCTGGTGGCTGAGGTAGGCGTTGGCCTCCCCCACCACGCGCATCGCCTCGCTGATCGCCTGCTTGAACCGCGAGTGCGCGAGGTGCCCGCCGACGACGTCGAACGCCGCCCGGGACTGCGCGAGCAGCGCCTCGTCGGCCGGGTCGGGCGACGTCGGCTCCGGGACCGCGCCGACGTTCTTCGCGGCCATCGACACCGAGCGGTTGACGAGGTTGCCCCACTCGTTGGCGAGCTCGAAGTTGGTGCGCCGGACGAACTCGTCCCAGGTGAAGTCGGTGTCCTGGTTCTCCGGGCCCGCGACCGCGATGAAGTAGCGCAGCGCGTCGGGCCCGAACTCGCGCAGGAAGTCGCCGACGTAGATGACGGTGCCGCGGCTGGTGGAGAACTTCGAGCCGCTCATCGTCAGGAACTCGGAGCTGACGACCTCGGTGGGCAGGTTCAGGTGCCCGAACGAGCCGACCTCGCCGCCGCGATCGCCCTCGCCGTTGTGGCCGAGCAGGATCGCGGGCCACATCACCGAGTGGAAGGTGATGTTGTCCTTGCCCATGAAGTAGTAGGCCTGCGCGTCCGGGTCGCACCACCACTGCTTCCAGGCGTCCGGGTCGCCGGTGCGCTGCGCCCACTCGACCGACGCCGACAGGTAGCCGATGACGGCGTCGAACCAGACGTAGAAGCGCTTCATCGGCGCGTCGCGCCAGCCCTCGAGCGGGATGCGCACACCCCAGTCGAGGTCGCGGCTGATCGCGCGGGGCTTGAGGTCCTCGGCGAGCCGGCGGCTGAAGTTCAGGACGTTGGGCCGCCAGTGCGTGCGGGTGTCGAGCCACGACGCGAGCGACTTCGAGAACGCCGGCAGGTCGAACAGCAGGTGCTCGGTCTCGACGAACTGCGGGGTCTCGCCGTTGATCCGGCTGCGCGGGTTGATGAGGTCGGCCGGGTCGAGCTGGTTGCCGCAGTTGTCGCACTGGTCGCCGCGCGCGCTCGGGTAGCCGCAGATCGGGCAGGTGCCCTCGATGTAGCGGTCGGGCAGCGTGCGGCCGGTGGACGGGCTGATCGCGCCGAGGGTCTTCTCGGTGCGCACGTAGCCGTTGTCCCACAGGGCCGTGAAGAGGTCCTGGGTGACGCGGTGGTGGTTGTCGGTGCTCGTGCGCGTGAACAGGTCGTACGACAGGCCGAGCCCGACGAGGTCGTCCTGGATCACCCGCGAGTAGCGGTCGACGAGCTCGCGCGGGGTCGTCCCCTCGGCGTCGGCCTGCACCTGGATCGGCGTGCCGTGCTCGTCGGTGCCCGAGACCATGAGCACCCGGTTGCCGACCATCCGCTGGTAGCGCGAGAAGACGTCGGAGGGCACACCGAACCCGGACACGTGGCCGATGTGCCGGGGGCCGTTGGCGTAGGGCCACGCCACGGCGGTCAGCACGGGAACGCTCATGGCTCCATCCTCCACGCCCTCGCCACCACGATCGTCGCGGGTGCGCTCCGCGCAGGTGAGCAGAAAGAGGTGCTCCAGCACGTCTTTCTGCTCACGAGCCCGGAGGGCACCTACTAGGGCATGGCCCCGAACTGCCGGTCCCCCGCGTCGCCGAGGCCCGGGACGATGTAGCCGTGCTCGTCGAGCCGCTCGTCGAGCGCGGCCGTGTGGACGGGCACGGTCGGGTGCGCCTGCGCCAGGCGATCGACGCCCTCGGGCGCGGCGAGCAGGCAAATGGCCCGCACGTGGTCGGCGCCGCGGGCGGCGAGCAGGTCGATCGTGTAGGCCATCGACCCGCCGGTGGCGAGCATCGGGTCGAGCACGAACACCGGGCGCCCGGCGAGGCTCGCGGGCAGCGACTCCATGTACGGGGTCGGGCGCAGGGTCTCCTCGTCGCGCGCGACGCCCACGAACCCCATGACCGCGCCCGGCACCTGGGCGTGCGCCGCCTCGGCCATGCCCAGCCCGGCGCGCAGGACCGGGACGAGCACCGGCGGGTTCGCGAGCTGCGCGCCCGTCGTCGTCGCGACCGGGGTCCGCACCTCGAGCGGCGTCGTCGCGGCGTCGCGCATCGCCTCGTAGACGACCATCGCGGTCAGCTCGCGCACCGCGGCGCGGAAGGTGGCCCGGTCGGTGGTCTCGTCGCGCAGGGTCGTCATCCGGACGTCCGCGAGCGGGTGGCGCAGGACCTGCGGCTCAGCCATGGGCGCGCAGGCTAGCGACGACGTCGGCGACCACCCGGCCCAGCTCCGCGCCCGCGTCCTCCTGCAGGAAGTGGCCCGCGTCGGCGATCAGCGGGTGCTCCCGGCCGGCGGCCCCGGGCACGTGGCGCTGCAGGATCGGCGACATCGCGCCGGTGATCGGGTCGGAGTCGCCGAACGCGCAGACGAACGGCCGCTCGTAGCGCCCGAGCGCCTCCCAGGCCTCCCGGTTGCGTCCGTTCTCGGGGTCGTCGGGGCGGGTCGGGACGAGCAGCGGCATCGCCCGCGGCCCCGCCTTGTAGCTCTCGTCGGGGAACGGGGCGTCGTACGCGGCGCGCTCGGCCTCCCCCAGGCCCCGCGCGCAGCCCGACGCGACGAGGCGACCGACGTCGAGGTGCTCGGCCTTCTCCACCGCGCGTCGGAACCGCCACCAGACCTCGGGCATGTCGCGGTCGCCCGTCGGCAGGCCGGTGTTGGCGGCGACGACGGCGGCCCACCGCTCGGGCTGCGCGGCCACCAGCCGCAGCCCGATCAGCCCGCCCCAGTCCTGCCCGAGCAGCACGGCGTCGCGCAGCCCCAGCGCGTCGACGGCCTGCCGGGTCCAGGCGACGTGGCGGGCGTAGCTGTGGTCGGCGACCCGCGCCGGCTTGTCGGAGCGCCCGAACCCGACCAGGTCGATCGCCACCGCCCGCGCGCCGGCGGCGGCCACCGTGGCCATGACGTCGCGGTAGAGGAACGACCACGACGGCTCGCCGTGGAGCATCAGCACGACCGGCCCGTCGTCCGGCCCGCTCGCGTACGTCGCGACGCGGACGGCCGTCCCGCCGTCGGGGTCGTCGACCTCGACGTAGGACGGGGCGGGCAGGCCCGTGAGGTCGGCGAAGCGCTCGTCCGGCGTGCGGAGCAGGTCCATGCCCGGCAGGGTGTCACGCGGTCGACCGGTACGAGCAGGTCACAGCCGCCGTCATAGGGTGCGCCGCGCACCCCCCACACCCCCGCTCGCGGAGGCCGCCCGGCATGGCGCAGGACATCATCCCGATCACGCTGGCGCTCACCGCGGGCGACCTCGTCACGCTCTGGGCCCCGCGGTGGCGCCAGGACGGCGAGGAGTGGGAGGCGTTCCTCGGCGACGACGACGCGCTCTTCGCGTTCGCCGACGCCGCCGACCTCGCCGCGTGGGTCGCGGGCGCGGAGGAGTCGGGCCAGGAGCACGACCTCGCCGACCACCCGGCCTGGCCCGTGGTCGTCAAGCTCTCGGTCGACGAGCTGACCCCCGAGGACGTGCAGCGCTACGACGTCGTCGGCGTCCCCGAGCTGGTGGCCGGCGACCCCGACACGTGGACCCTCGACGACCTCGCCGAGGTCGCCGCCATGTGCCGGTCGCTCGCCGACGTCTGTGACCTCGAGGTCGTGCACGAGGTGCTCGACGCGACCCCGGCCTTCGCCGCGCTGACCGCCGGGCCGCCCGCCTTCGCCGGCCGCGACGGGCAGGCGCTGTGGGCCGAGCTGGCCGAGGTCGTCGACGAGCGCTGGGACGAGGTCGTCGACGCGCTCGACGCCATGGTCACCACGCCCGAGGTCGACGAGGAGCGCGCCGCGCGCCTGCGGGCGACCGCGACCCCGGTGGCCACCGAGGGCGGCGACCTCGACCCGGACGACGCCGACGGCGAGGAGGCCGCGCCCGCGGAGAACGCCGACAACGACCCCGCGGACCCGGCGGCCGTCGTCGACGACCCGAAGGACGTCCCGGACGACGCCCCCGCCGAGCTGCGCGAGGACACCACCGGCGAGTCGTTGCGCACCGACCTCGTCGACGCCGCCGAGGAGCCCGAGGAGGGCTTCTGGGAGGAGGTCGGCATCGACCCGATCGGCATCACCACGCCCGACGGCGAGGTCATCACGCTGCGGTGCTACCTCGACGACGAGCCGGTCTTCCTCGGCCGCGCCGGGACGATCGAGGCCTTCTCCTCCGCGCGCGCCCTGCGGACCTGGATCGCCGGCGAGGGCGCCGACGACCACGATCTCGCGGCCGTCACCACCTGGGAGGAGGTCGTGTCCGCCGCGACCGGCGGGGACCTCGAGATCGAGGTGGCGCCGGAGAACCGCTACGTGCTCGCCGGGCTGGCCGACGACATCGGCGAGGGCCCCGACGTCGTCGACGCCGAGCAGCTCGAGCTCGCCGTCGAGCTCGTCACCGACGCCGCGGACTGGGCGGGCGAGAGCCGCACCCGCGAGGCGCTCGCGCCGTCGGAGAGCCTGGGGTGGCTCGTGTCGTTCGTGGTCCGCCCGGACCCGACGCGGCTGACGCCCTCGCCGCCCTTCGACCGCGAGGCCGCGGCGTGGCGCGCGCTCGAGGACCGCTTCCTGGGACGTCTGCGGCGGCACTGAAGCCCAGCGCACCCCTGGTGCTCGTGTGGTGGACGGCAGCCTGCCTGTCCATCACCCGGATGGGGTGGGCTCTCCGGGGGTGTTTACGCTTCGGCACCGCCGAGACCGGCCGCCCCCGGGGCCGGAGCCGTCGCAGAGAGATGGGCGCCGCGTGATCGACAACAGCCAGACCATGTCCTTCGACCGCATGCGCAGCATGCTGGTGCGGGCGGCCGAGGTCCGGGACAGCGAGCAGCAGCAGATCTTCGACTCGCTGGACGAGATCCACGGCCGCCTCGCGGCCCTCGACGGGCTGGGCGCGATCCGCAAGCGCCTCTCCGACGTGCCCGACCGCACCGAGATGAGCGTCCTCGCCGAGCGCCTCGACGAGACCGTCGCGAAGCTCGACAGCCAGGAGTCCTCGGTCGCCTCGCTGGCCCGGCTGGTCGAGGGCCTCGTGGACCGGGTGGCCGACCGCCTGGCCACCCCCTTCGCCCAGCTCGACGGCCGTCTGGACGGCGTGACCGGCCGCTTCGAGGGCGTCGCGGGCCGCATGGACGGGCTCGAGGACCGGATCTCCGGGCTGCACAAGCGCCTCGACGACCTCGACAACCGCCTCGACCGCCACGAGATGCGCCTCGACGGGCTGCCCGCCGCGGTCACCGGCCCGGTCCGCGAGCGCGTCGACGCCGTCGACGCCGGCCTGCGCGACCGTCTCGAGGACCTCGCCAAGGGCGTGTCCGAGGAGCTCACCGGGACCCGCGAGGCCGCGCGCACCGACGCCACCACCACCCGCAGCGAGACCGCGGAGCAGGTCGGCGAGGTCACCCGCCGCCTCGAGCAGCTGACCAGCCGCCTCGACCAGGTCGGCACCCGCCTCGACGGCGTCGAGTCCGGCCTCGGCGAGCGCGTCGGTGCGCTGTCGACGTCGGTGGAGACCGGCCTCGACCGCCTCGACGGCACCCTGGTCAACCGCCCCGACCACGAGGCCGTCGTCGCCCTGGTCCGCCAGGCCAACGAGGAGTCCGAGCGCCGCAACGCCGGGCACCTCGACGAGGCCATGGCCACCTTCGCCGAGATCATCCTCGGCCCGGGCGGGGGCTCCGCCGGCTCCATGCCCGCGCCGCGCCCGACCGCCCGCCGCGGCAGCCGCAAGCCGGCCGCCCGCGACACCCAGGTCAACGGCGCCGAGCTGCCGACGGAGCACGGCGCCGAGGGCTGAGGCGCCCGTCCGGGTGCCCGGCCCGGCCCGGCGCCCGCGGGCGGCGCAGGACCGGCGTCTACTGTCGCCCCGGTGCGTTCCCGACGGCCGCTGGCGCTCCTGACGGTGCTGGCGGCGCTCCTCCTCGGCGCCCTGCCGGGTCTCGCCGGCACGGCGAGCGCCGCCCCGGCGGGTGTCGACTGCCCGTTCGGCACCGCGCCCGGCCCGCCGGTCGACGACTCGGAGGTCCCGCAGCCCGGGCAGGCCGAGCCCACCCCGCTCCCCGTCCCGGACCCGCCCGTCGGCGGCCCCGGCATGGGCACCTGCGGGGACGCGGTCGCCCCGGGCGCCCCGGCCGCGCCGGCCGTCGGCGTCGTGTCCTACGTGCTCGCCGACCTCGACTCCGGCGCCGTGCTCGCCGTCCGCAACCCGCACGCGCGGCTGCGCCCGGCGTCGCTGATGAAGACCCTCACCGGCCTGCTCGTGGCCCGGCGGCTCCCGCTCGACGAGACGATCACCGGGACGCAGGAGGACGCCGACCAGGAGGGCACCCGGGTCGGCATCGGGCCCGGCGGGCAGTACACGATCCGCCAGGTCTTCGACTCGATGATGATGGCCTCGGGCAACGACGCCGCCCACGCGCTGGCGGTCCGACTCACCGGCAGCGTCCCGGCCACCGTCGACCTCATGAACGCCACCGCCCGCGAGATCGGCGCGCTCGACACGCGCGCGGCCACGCCGTCGGGGCTCGACGGCCCGGGCATGCAGACCTCGGCCTACGACCTCGCCTCGATCTTCCGCGTCGCCATGCGGGAGGAGCCGTTCGCGCAGGCCGTCGCCACCCGGCGCATCCCGTTCCCGGGCTACGCCGACAACCCGCCGTTCGAGGTCGTCAACGACAACCGGCTCCTGACCTCCGGCTACCCCGGCTACATCGGCGGCAAGACCGGGTTCACCGACGACGCCCGGCACACCTTCATCGGCGCCGCGGAGCAGAACGGGCGGCGGCTGGTGGTGGTGCTCATGCGCGGCGAGCAGCGCCCGGTGCCGATGTACCAGCAGGCGCAGGCCCTCCTCGACCACGGCTTCGCGCTGACCGACCCGCAGGGCATCGGCACGCTGACCGACGAGCGGTCGGCCGACCCGGAGCTCGCCACCCCGCCCGACGGCGGGGAGGACGACGGGGAGGACACCGTCGCGCCGGAGTCGGGCGCGGCGTCGTCGTCCTGGGGCACACCGCTGCTGCTCATCGCGGTCGTCGCCGGCGTCGGGGGCCTCGTCGCGCTGCGCGCCGGGCGCCGATGACCTCCGGGGTGGACGGGCCGGCGGACGAGCCCCTCGGCGAGGCGTTCACGCGACTGGCGCGCGAGCGCCCCGACCGGCCGGCGGTCACCGACGACACCGCGACGTGGACGCGCGCGCAGCTCGAGGCCCACGCCAACCGGTGGGCGCACGAGCTCGCCGACCGCGGCGTCGGTCCCGGCGACTTCGTCTCGATCGCGCTGCCCAACGTCGCCGAGCACTACGCGCTGACGCTCGCGGCCTGGAAGCTCGGCGCGGTCCCGCAGCCCGTGTCGCACCGCCTCGCGCCCGGCGAGCTCGCCGCCGTGCTCGACGTCGTGCGCCCGCCGGTCGTGGTCGGCCTCGCCCCCGGCACCGACGTCGCGGCCCCCGAGGGCACCGACGTCCTCCCGCTCGGGCACCGCCCCGCCGGCCCCGACACCCCGCCGCCGCCCGCGCCCGCCCCGCCCGCGTGGAAGGCACCGACGTCCGGCGGGTCGACCGGGCGACCCAAGGTCATCGTCGCCGGGGAGCCGGGCACGACCGGGTCCGTCACGACCCGCGCGCCGGTCTACCGCATCGAGCCCGACGGCGTGCTGCTCTGCACGGCGCCGCTGTTCCACAACGCGCCGTACCTGTTCTCGCTGCTCGGGCTCATGACCGGCAACCACGTCGTGCTCATGGGCCGCTTCGACGCCGCCCGGGCCCTGCAGCTCGCCGAGCACCACGCCGCGACCTGGATCTACGCGGTGCCGACGATGATGGGGCGGATGGTGCGGGAGCCCCACCTCCCCGAGCTGCCCGCCCTGCGCACCCTCTTCCACATCGGCGCGCCGTGCCCGCCCGCGGTGAAGCGCGCGGTCATCGACTGGCTCGGCCCCGACCGCGTGCTCGAGGGCTACGCCGCCACCGAGGCGCAGGCGCGCACCACCATCACCGGCCGGGAGTGGCTCGCGCACCCCGGCTCGGTCGGGCGGGTCACCGGCGGCGAGATCGAGGCCCGCACCCTCGACGGCGGCCGGCGCTGCGCGGTCGACGAGGTCGGCGAGCTGTGGCTGCGCCCCGAGCCCGGCCGGGTGACCTACCGCTACGTCGGCGCCGAGCCCCGCACCCGCCCGGGCGGCTGGGAGTCGCTCGGCGACATGGGCCGGTTCGACGCCGAGGGCTACCTCTACCTCGCCGACCGGGCCGGCGACATGATCGTCGTCGGCGGGCAGAACGTGTACCCCGCCGAGGTCGAGGCCGCGGTCCTCGAGCACCCGGCGGTGGTGTCGTGCGTCGTCGTCGGGGCCCCCGACGACGACCTGGGCTCGGTGCCCCACGCGGTCGTGCAGCTCGACCCGGCGGCCGGTGAGGTCACCGACGCCGACCTCGACGCCCACGCCGCCGCGCGGCTGTCCCGGGCGAAGCGGCCACGGGTGTGGCGACGCTCCGCGGGACCGCTGCGCGACGACGCGGGCAAGGTGCGGCGGTCGTCGTTCCAGCAGTGACCGGCTGTACCGCTACCGGTACTGCAAGGACCCGTCGTCGAGGTCGGCCGCGGGCAGCGTGTGCCGCTCCTCGGCGTACTCGTGCATGTGCGTCCACGGCGCACGGTCGCCCTGCTTGAACATCTTGTGCTGGCTGCGCATGACGTACCCGGAGTTGAAGTTCTCCGGGTCCGACCACGGCCGGATCTCCATGTCGGCGTCCTCGGGGCGCAGCGTCGGCGTCACCGTCGTCGCCCCCTTGGCCTCCATGTGCGCCAGCAGGCGGCAGACCAGGTCGGAGACGAGGTCGGCGCGCAGCGTCCAGCTGTGCCGGAAGTAGCCGAAGACGTAGGCCATGTTCGGGATGCCCGAGATCATGATCCCGCGCCAGGTGACCGCCTGGGAGACGTCGACCGGCTCGTCGTCGACCGTGAACGGGATGTCGCCGAGGGCGCTGAGGTTGAACCCGGTGGCGGACACGACGATGTCGGCCTCGAGCTCCTGGCCCGACGAGGTCCGGATGCCGGTCTCGGTGAAGGTGTCGATGGTGTCGGTGACCACCGACGCCCGGCCCTCCTTGATCGCGGTGAAGATGTCGCCGTCGGGCACGACCGCGATCCGCTGCTGCCACGGGCGGTAGCCCGGGTTGAAGTCCTTCTCGACGTCGTAGCCCTCGGGGAGGTACGGCCGCATCTCCCCCAGCAGGAACTGCCGCGCCTCCTCCGGGGTCTCCAGGCACATCCGGGTCAGCTCGTTGAACTGCTCGATGTAGGCCCGCCGGAGGATCTCGTGCGTCCAGTCCTCGGGGATGTCGAGCGCGCGCAGCTGCACCGCCAGCTCGTGGGTCTTCGGCACCGCGGCGACGAACGTCGGCGTGCGCTGCAGCATCGTCACGTGCGCGGCCTTCTCGGCCATCGCCGGAACGACCGTGGCGGCCGTCGCGCCGCTGCCGATGACGACGACGCGCTTGCCCTCCCAGTCGAGGTCCTCGGGCCAGGTCTGGGGGTGGACGATGACCCCGCGGAAGTCCTCCATCCCCGGCCACTCGGGGCGGTAGGGGTCCTGGTGGTTGTAGTAGCCCTGGCACATCCACAGGAAGTCGCAGGTCATCCGCACCGTCTCGCCGGTGTCCCCGCGCAGCACGTCGAGGGTCCAGCGGTGGTCGGACGACGACCAGGACGCGGCGGTGACCTCGTGGCGGTAGCGGATCGCCGCCTTGAGGTCGTCCTCCTCGATGACCTCGTCGAGGTAGTTGGTGATCTCCTCGGAGGTGGCGATCGACGGCCCGCGCCACGGCTTGTGGGCGTACCCGTAGGTGAACAGGTCCGAGTCCGAACGGGCGCCGGGGAACCGGTGGGTCCACCAGGTCCCGCCCCGTCCGGGCATCTTCTCGAGGATGGCGAAGGTCTTGTCGGGGAAGCGCTCGCGCAGGTGGTGGCCGGCGTCGATGCCGGACACGCCGGCCCCGATGACGAGGACGTCGACGTGCTCGACGCCGTCGGCCCCGGTGGCCGCGCCCGCGGGCGCGTTCTCGGTGATGGTCACGGGTGCTCCTCTCAGGCGCTGACGGTGGCGCTCAGGACGGGACGCATGGCGGCGACGGCGTCGTCGACCATCCGGCCGCCCGACGGCGTGGCGCCGAGCGTCCAGAGGAAGCCGTGGATCATGCCGTCGTAGCGGGTGGCGGTGACGGTGTTGCCGGCCGCCTCGAGCTTGCGGGCGTAGGCCTCGCCCTCGTCGCGCAGCGGGTCGAACTCGGCGGTCGCGACGAACGCCGGGGGCAGGTTGCTGAGGTCCTGGGCGCGCAGCGGGAACGTGTACGGGTCGTCGCTCGGGTCGGTGGCGCCGAGGTAGTGCGCCCAGAACCACTGCATGGTGGCGCGGCCGAGCAGGTAGCCCTCGCCGTTGTCGTTGATCGAGGGGCTCGTCCAGTCGAAGTCGACGACCGGGTAGATGAGCAGCTGGAAGGCGATCGCCGGGCCGCCGCGGTCGCGCGCGGCGAGGCTGACCGCGGCCGCGAGGTGACCGCCGGCCGAGTCGCCGCCGACCGCGAGGCGCGATGCGTCGACGCCCAGCTCCTCGGCGTGCTCGGCGACCCACACCGTCGCCGCGTAGCAGTCGTCGAAGGCCGCGGGCTGCACGTGCTCGGGGGCGAGGCGGTAGTCGACCGACACCACGGTGACGCCCGCGGCGTTGGCGATCTGCCGGCACGGGCGGTCGACGGTCTCGATGTCGCCGATGACCCAGCCGCCGCCGTGGAAGTACACGAGCACCCCGTGGGGGAGGTCGCCGGACGGCGTGTAGATGCGCACCGGGATGTCGCCGGCGGGACCGGGGATGGCCCGGTTCTTCACGTCGGCGACGTCCTCGGCCGGCGGCTGCAGGTCGACGAACGCGGCCGTCGCCTGGCGCGCCTGCGGCACGGTCATGCACTCGATCGGCGGCATGCCCTGCTCGACGAGGGCATCGAGCAGTGCTTGGGCCTCGGGGTGGACGGGCACGGGGGCTCCTGGGGGGTCGACGACGTCGGCCTCCTCACCGTGACCGAGCACACACGCACCGCGCCTCGTCCCCGGGGCACGAAGGCTGCGCGCGGATTTGTCCCCGCCCGGTCGGGCGGCGCCGGACACCCAGCGTGTGCTGGTCGCCACTCCGCCGGACGGCTACCGTCGCGCGGGAGGGCCGACAGCGGCGGTCGGGACCCCGGGTGGTGGTCGCAGGGTGGTGGTCGCGGGGTGGTGACGATCGAGCCCTCGGCGAGCCCGGCCCGTGGCGGCGCCGCGGCGGACGTCACGGACGTCGCGGGTGAGGTCGCCGAGGTCGCCGCCGCGCTCGGCCCGCGCCGCGGCGAGGTCAGCGCGTCGATCAGCGACGTGCTCGCCACCCGGATCGACGACCTGCGCGGCGACCCCGCCCTGCGCGACCTGCTCGGCGCGAGCGTCGAGGGCAACGTCGAGACGATCCTGCACGTCCTGCGCCACGATCTCGACCCGCGCGCCGTCGAGCCACCGGCCGCGGCCGTCGCGTACGCGCAGCGGCTCGCGCAGCACGAGGTGCCGGTCAACGCGCTGATCCGGGCCTACCGCGTCGGGCAGTCGCACCTCATGGAGTGGGCGTTCGCCGAGGCCACCCGCCGGGCGGGGGACGTGGCCGCGGCCGCGTCGCAGCGCATCGTGCTCGTGGTCATGGAGTACGTCGACCACGTCACCCAGCACGTCGTCGCGGCCTACGAGGCCGAGCGGGAGCGCGGGCGCCGCGGCCGGCACGCGCTGCGGGTGGCGCGCGTGCGCGACGTGCTCGCCGGTCGCGCCGCGAGCGCACCCGACGACCGGCTCGCGGTGGAGTCGACGCTGGGCTACCGCTTCTCGGCGGTCCACCTGGGGCTCGTGGTGTGGCGCGACCCCGGCGACGGTGCCGGGGCGGACGGGGCCGGGTTCGGGACGTTCGAGCGCGTGGCGCTGGACGTCGGTACCGCGCTGGGCGCCGCGGGCCGTCCGCTCGTGGTGCCCTGGGACGCCGACAGCGCGTGGGCGTGGCTGCCCTGCCGCGACGACGCGGCGCCGTCGCGGGAGGTCGTCGCCGGGGTCCTCGCCCGCCACGCCCCGGGGCTGCACGTCGCGGCCGGGTCGCCGGCCGGCGGGGTCGAGGGCTTCCGCACCACCCACGACCAGGCACGACGGGCCCGCGACGTCGCGCTCGCCGGGGGCGGGGAGCCGCCGGCGGTGACGGTGTTCGACGAAGTCGGCGCGGTGGCCCTGCTCTGCGCCGACCGCGACGGCGCCCTGGCGTGGGTGCGCCGGGTGCTCGGCCCGCTGGCCGACCCGGACCCGGGGGCCGAGCGGCTGCGCGAGACCCTGCGGGTGTTCCTCGCGACCGGGGGCAGCCTCGCGAGCACCGCCAAGCGCCTGCAGGTGCACCGCAACACGGTCAAGTACCGCGTCGGGCGCGCCCACGAGGTCCGCGGCCGCCCCCTCGGCGACGACCGCCTCGACGTCGAGCTCGCGCTGCTCGCGTGCGCGTGGCTGGGGCCGTCCGGGTCGAGCGCGCCGGCCGGCTGAGCAGGCGCAGCGGGCCGGGCTACTGCTCGTCGCGGCGGCGCCGGCCCCCGTACCCGAGACCCAGCACCCCGAGCAGCGCGCCCGCCCCGAGCAGCCCGGCGGCGGCCCGCGGGCCCGGCGTGCGCCCGACCGTCACCGCCGGCCGGACGATCACCGGCGCCGGCTCCGGGAGCTCCTCGCGCTCGTTCTCCTTGAGCGTCGCGGCCCAGGCGGTGACGAAGAGGATGAACCGCGAGACGAAGTTCGCGAACACCAGCAGACCGATGATCGGGCCGAACGCCGCGCCGGCGGGCGAGCTGGTGACGCTCGAGATGTAGACCGTCATGACCTGCTGCAGGATCACGAACCCGACCGCGGCGAACAGCGCGGCGCGCACGGCCGAGCGCAGCGTCACCGGCTCGCGGGGCAGGCGCGCGATCACCCAGAGGAAGACCAGCCAGTTCGCCGCCAGGGTGATGACGAGGCCGGCGAGGAAGAACAGGACGCCCGCCCAGGTCTCGTCGGCCAGCCCGAGGAACCCGAGGATGGTGTTCGACAGGCCGGTGCCGACGCCGGTGATCGCGAACGAGAGTGCGAAGGCGAGCCCGAGGCCGATCATGGCGAACAGGTCGCCGGCGTACTTCTTGACGATCGTCGGGGGCTCGCCGCGCTGGTCCCACTGCTCGGAGAGGGCCTCGCGCAGGTTGCCCATCCAGCCGAGCCCGGAGAACAGGGCGCCGAGGAGACCGATGATGCCGACCGCGTTGCGCTGGGCGATGGCCTGGTCGATGACCGAGTTGAGCAGGTCGCCCAGGCCCGGCGGCACGGCCGCGGTGATGCTCTGCTGGATCTGGGTCAGCAGCGCCTCGTTGTTGGCCAGCACGAACGCCGCGGCGGCGAACGCGACCATGAGGATCGGGACGAGCGCGAGGATCGAGAAGAACGTGATGGCCGCGGCGTAGTGGTCACCGTGCTTGTCGGTGTAGCGGCTCGCGGCGCGGACGAGGTGGTCGAGCCAGGGGTACCGGGCGCGCAGCTTCTCCAGCTGCGTCGGCTCGCTCGACGTGTCCGTGTCGGCCGTGCCGGCCGTGCTGGCGGTGCTGCTCATCGCTCGCGCGTCCCCTCGCGGTCCCCGACTGGCCGCGGACCGGCGAGCCCGCGCGCGGGGTAGCTACCCCGGGTGGCGGCCCCCCACGCGCGGGTCACCCACCGCCGACGGGCGGTTGTCCGTACGGCCGCGGGTCGAACTCGCCGTTGCGCGCCCGGAAGGAGCGGGCGGTGCCCGGCCAGAGCAGGGTGAGCCGCCCGCTGGCCTCGTCGACGTACCAGCTGCGGCACCCGCCCTGCAGCCATACGGTGTCCGCGCCCATCGCGTCGATCTCGCGGGTGTAGGCCTCCTCGGCCGCCACGGTGACCTCGAGCGGCGTGCCGTCGCCGGCGGCGAGGTGGTCGAGCGCGCCGAGGACGTGGTCGATCTGCGTCTCGATCATGTAGACGGCGGAGTTGTGCCCGAGGCTCGCGTTGGGGCCGTTGAGCACGAACATGTTGGGGAAGCCGTGCACCGCCGTGGAGGCGTGCGCGGTCATGCCGTCGGCCCAGCGGTCGGCGAGCAGCCCGTGGCGGCCCTCGATGCGTTGCGCGAACGGCAGCCGCGTCGTCCAGAAGCCGGTGGCGAGCACGAGGGCGTCGAGCGGGTGGTGGGCGCCGGACGCGGCGATCGCCGTCGACTTCTCGACGCGCTGGAGGGCGCTGGGCTCGAGCGTCACGTCGTCGCGGCCGAGGGTGGGGTAGAGGTCGTCGGAGATGACGATGCGCTTGCACCCGATCTCGTAGTCGGGGCGCAGCCGGGCGCGCAGACGGGCGTCCGGGACCTGCGCGGTCAGGTGCGCGAGGGCGCGGTCGCGGAGCCGGTCGATGTCGGGGCGCACGCGGCGGCGGGCGTCGATGGCGCGCTCGGCCTCGTCGAACAGCTCCTCGCGCAGGGCGCGTTCGGCGGCCGGGTCGAGGGCGAAGGCGCGGCGTTCGTCCGGGGAGTAGGCGCGGTCGCCGCGCGGCACCACCCACGGCGGGGTGCGCTGGAAGACGACGAGGTGGGACGCGGTCCCGGCCAGCGCGGGCACGATCTGCGCGGCCGACGCCCCCGTGCCGACCACCCCGACGCGCCGCCCGGCGAGCGCCGCGGCCCCGTCCCAGCGCGCCGAGTGGAACACCGGCCCGTCGAACGTCGAGAGCCCCGCGATCTCGGGGATCCGCGGCTCGGACAGGCGCCCGGCGGCGACGACGAGCACCCGCGCCCGGTAGATCCCCGCCGACGTCGCGATCCGCCACCGCGTGCCGTCCCACCGGGCGCGCTGCATGTCGGTCCCGAGGCGCAGGTGGGGGTCGAGGCCCTCGTCGCGGGCGCACTCCCGCAGGTACTCGTGGATCTCCGCGCCGGGCGCGAACACCCGCGACCAGTCGGGCTTGGGGCGGAACGAGAACGAGTACAGGTGCGAGGGGACGTCACACGCCACGCCCGGGTAGCGGTTGTCGCGCCACGTGCCGCCGACCCCGGGCGCGCGCTCGAGGACGACGAACGACTCGCGCCGGCGCCGGGCCAGGCGGATGCCCAGGCCGATCCCGGCGAACCCGGCCCCGACCACCGCGACGTCGACCTCGGTGCTCACGGTGCTCCCGGTGTTCACTGCGGCTGCGCCTCCCGCAGCACCGCCCGGCGGTCGGCGGGCGCGTCGCCGTAGAGGGTCGTGCGCTGGCGCGGCGTGCGCCCGAGCGCGGCGGCGAGCTCCTCGACCTGCGCGAGCGTGAGCTGGCGCCCCGCCTCCGCCCCGGCCGCGGGGTCCAGGGCGCCGTCGAGCAGCAGCCCGCCGGCGTCGTCGGCACCCCCACGCAGCACGGCCGTCGTGAGCTCGGGCCCGAGCTTGGGCCAGGCCGCCTGCACGTGGTCGATCCGCCCGTGCAGCACCAGCCGCGCCACCGCGTACAGCGCCCGCGTCTCCCGCGCACCAGGGTTGCCAGCCTGGCGTCCAGCCTGTCGTTGGACGTCAGGGAATCCACCATCTCGCAGCTCCGGCGGCAGCGCCTCGGGCTGGATCGGCATGGGGATGAACTCGGTGAACCCGCCGGTCCGGTCCTGGATCGCGGCGAGCGCGCGCAGGTGCGCGACCTGCTGCACCGGGGTCTCGACGTGCCCGTAGACCATCGTCGCGGTGGAGCGCAGCCCGACCTCGTGCGCGGTGGTGACGAGCTCGGTCCAGCGGGCGGCGGGGATGTCGGTGCCGCCGGTGAGCAGGGCGCGGACCTCGTCATCGAGGATGCGCGCCGCGGTGCCCGGCACCGACCCGAGCCCCGCCTCGCGCGCGGCGACGAGGAAGTCGCGGGCGTCGAGACCCAGGCGCGCCGCGGCGTCGGCGACCTCGGCGGGCCGGAAGGCGTGCAGGTGCATCGGCACCCGGCCGGTGATCAGCGCGACGAGGTCGAGCGGCGCCCGGTCCGGCACGTCCGGCGGCAGCGGGCCCTGCACGCAGATCTCCGTGGCCCCGAGCGTCCAGGCCTCGTCGACGAGCGCGGTGGCGTGGCCGGGGTCGCGGACGACGGCGGTGTCGAGGTTGCGGTTCGCGACGAAGGTCAGCTGGTCGCCGACGGCGTCGCGCCGCACCCCGTCGGCGAGCGCGCAGAGCGCCTCGAGCTCCTCGCCGTCGGCGCCGAGCAGGTCGACGTAGGCGTCGTCGGGCAGCCCGGCGGGGGCCGCCTCGGCGCGCGCGAGGTGCGGGCGCAGGCTCACCGCGCCGCTGCCGGCCGGCGCACCCGGGCCAGCCCGTCGGGGTCGGCCAGCGCGATCACCGGGTCGACGAGGTCGGGGTGCAGCCAGCGGTTGGGGTCGCGGACGTAGCGCGGGTAGATGGTCAACCTCGGGGTGAGGGTGAACCCCGCCGCGGCGGTGACGTCGCGCAGCGCGTCGAGCCCGGGCCAGGGGCGCTCGGGGTTGACGTGGTCGGGCGTCACCGGGGAGACGCCGCCCCAGTCGTCGATGCCCGCGCGCAGCAGCAGGGCCTGGTCCTGGGCCGCGCTCGCGCTGTCGTCCAGATCGCCGGCGAGGTTCGGCGGCGCCTGGACACTGACACCCCGTGGCATGATCAGCCGTGCGACGGCGACCGCCGCGACGAACGCGTCGAACTCGGCGTCGGGCTCCCCGCGCATCGCCGTGTCGGGCTTGGCGCGGAAGTTCTGGACGATCACCTCCTGGAGGTGCTCGCCCCGCCGCGCCGACTCCGCGAGCACGAGCAGCGACTGCGCCCGCTCGGCCCGGTGCTCGCCGATGCCGACGAGGATCCCGCTGGTGAAGGGCACCCGGGCCCGGCCGGCGTCGTCCACGACGCGGCGGCGCAGCGCGGGCTCCTTGTCCGGCGACCCGTAGTGCGCGCCGCCCGGCCGCGACCACAGCCGCGTGGCCGTCGTCTCGAGCATCATCCCCATCGACGGCGCGACGGCGCGGAGGCGCTGCAGCTCGACGAGGTCCATGACGCCGGGGTTGAGGTGCGGGAGCATGCCGGTCTCGTGCAGGACCGCCTGCGCCGCGTCGTGCACGTGGTCCAGCGTCGTGCCCAGTCCGTGCGCGACGAGCCAGTCGCGGGCCGCCGACCAGCGCTCCTCGGGCCGGTCGCCGAGGGTGAACAGCACCTCGGTGCAGCCCTGCGCGGCGCCGGCGCGGGCGATCTCGAGCACCTCGTCGCGCTCGAGGTAGGCCGCAGGCAGGCGCCCCGGGACCGTCGCGAACGTGCAGTAGTGGCAGCGGTCGCGGCACAGGCGGGTCAGCGGGACGAAGACCTTGGGGCTGTAGGTGACCACGCCCGGGCGGCCCTCGGCGCGGAGGTGCGCGTCGCGGCGGGTGGCGGCGAGCCCGAGCAGCGCGTCGAGCTCCTCGCCCCGCGCCGCGAGCAGCGTCGTCGCGTCGAGGAGGGCCGCGGGGTCCTGGGGGTCGTCGGCGAGCGCGCCGTCCGCGGCCCGCCCGAGCGCGACCCGGACGTCGGTGCGCGACGGCTCCGCCGGCTCCGGCAGCTCCACCAGCCCGCGCGGCGGCGGCGCGGGATCCGGGAGATCGGCGAGGAAGACCACGTCCCGAACCTACGCGCCCGTGCGAGCGATGCGGCATGACTCGCGGCTGACGCCGGGATCGCCACGTCCTCGCCCGCGCGCCACGCCGGAGCGCGGTGGTCCAGGGTGGGCGGCGTGGAGCCCCGGAGCCGCGCGCTGGCCGCGCTGTGCGTCACGGAGATCGTGAGCTGGGGCGTCCTCTACTACGCGTTCCCGGTGCTCGTGGGCGCGATCAGCGCCGACACCGGCTGGTCGGTCGCGGCGGCCACGGGCGCGTTCTCGGTCGGCGCGCTCGTCTCCGCCGGCGCCGGCATCGTCGTCGGGCGGCTGATCGACCGCCACGGGCCGCGTGTGGTGATGACCACCGGCTCGGTCGTCGGCGTCCTCGCCGTCGTCGCGATCGCCACGGCCCCGACCCTGCCGCTGTTCTACGCCGCCTGGGCGCTCGCGGGTCTGGCCCAGGCCGCGACGTTCTACCCGCCGGCGTTCGCCGCGCTCACCGGCTGGTACGGCGAGGCCCGGGTGCGCGCGCTGACGACGCTGACCCTCGTCGCCGGCTTCTCGAGCACGGTCTTCGCGCCGCTGACCGCCGCCCTGCTCGGCCCGCTCGGCTGGCGCGGCGTCTTCGGCGTGCTCGCCGTCGTGCTCGCCGTCGTCACCGTGCCGCTGCACGCCGTCCTCCTCACCCCGCCGTGGCGGGCGCACGACCGGGTCGCCGGCGGTGCGGGCGACGCCGACCACGCCCGCGTCGTCCTGCGCAGCCCCCGCTTCGCCGTCGTCACCGCGGTGATACGGTCGGCGCGTTCGGCCTCTACGCGACGACGATCAACCTCGTCCCGCTGCTCGTCGGGCGCGGCCTGGACCTGGGCACCGCGGCGCTCGCGCTGGGGCTGACCGGCGTCGGCCAGGTGGCGGGCCGGCTGGCGTTCGTCCCGCTGGTCCGGCACTCGACGGCGCGCACGCGCGTCGCCGGCGTCCTGCTGCTGGGCAGTGCCGGGGTGCTGGCGCTGGCGCTGGTGCCCGGGCCGAGGGTGCTGCTCGTCGCGCTCGCGGTGGTCGCCGGCGCGGGGCGCGGGCTGCACACGCTGCTGCAGGCCTCGACCGTCGCCGACCGGTGGGGCACCCGCGCGTTCGGCCGGGTCAACGGCGTCTTCTCCGCGCCCGTGACGCTCGCGGTCGCGCTGGCCCCGGCCGGCGGGGTGGCCGTCGCGACGGCGGTAGGTGGCTTCCCGGCGGCCTTCCTCGTGCTCGGGCTCGCGACGGTGCTGGCCGCGCTGGTCGGGCTCGCGGCCTGAGGTCCGTCCGCGTCCGTTCCGTCCGAGCAGGGTGGTGGGGCGCCTCGCGCCGCGGGGGCCTGCCACTGCCCCGCGCGTGCCCGGCACCGCGCTGATCGTGGGGGATTTCCTGACGTTGAGCGCCAGCGTGGACGCCAGGCTGGAACACCGGCGCGGAGGAGGAGCTCAGAGCGTTGCGAGGTGGGCGGCGACGGCGGCGTCGAGGCGCTCGGCGTCGCCGGTGGCGAGGAGGTCGAGCAGGGCCCCGCGGAGCACGGCGAGCAGCAGCACGCGCTGGGCGGGGTCGTCGACGGCCTGGTGCGCGGCGAGCAGGGCGTCCCAGTCGGCGACGGTCCGCGCGGCGAAACCCGCCCACGGGCCGTCGCCGGCGTCGGTCACGGAGTGCGTGTAGGCCTCGAGCCAGAGCCGCAGCAGCGCGCGGTGCTCCGGTGCGGCGAGCCACGCCCACACCCGCGCCCCGACCTCCGCGAGCTCCCCGCCCTCGCCGACGGCGTCGACGACGGCGAGCTGGTCGGTGCGCGAGCGCGCGAGCAGGGCACGGACCAGCCCGTCCTTGCTGCCGAAGAGGAACAGCAGCACGCGGGGACTCGACCCGATCGCCTCGGCCAGAGGGCGCAGGCTCATCCCGGCCCAGCCGTGCTCGAGCACCCACGCGTACGCGGCCTCGAGCAGCTCCTGCTGCCGCGCCGACCCGTTCCCGGTCACCCCCGCAGTGTGCTTCACTGAAACAGTCGTTTCAGTGAGGAGGTCGTGATGGGCGAGGTGACGATCCGGGAGCTGGGCCGGCCCGGGGACCTGGGCTGGGTGCTCATGGCCCACGGCGAGCTCTACGCCGCCGAGTACGGGTGGGCGATCGACGCGGTGACGGCACCGATCGTCGCCCGGTTCGCCACCGCCGCCGTGCCGGGTCGCGACGCCGGGTGGATCGCCGAGCTCGACGGCGTGCGCATCGGCAGCGTGCTGTGCGTCCGCGACGACGAGCGGACGGCGCGCCTGCGACTGTTGCTCGTCGACCCCGCCGCGCGCGGGCACGGCGTCGGGCGCCGACTCGTGACGCGGTGCGTCGAGTTCGCCCGCGACAGCGGCGCCGCCCGGCTCGTGCTGTGGACCAACGAGCCCCTCGCGGCCGCGCGGCACCTCTACCTCGAGGCCGGGTTCGCCCTGACCGGCGAGGAGAGCCACACGGAGTTCGGGACCGAGGTGCGGGGCCAGTCGTACGAACTCGAACTCGCCTGACCCCTTGACCGGACTCTTCAGTCCTGTTTTCATATCAAACCAACGGGTTGAACAGCTGGAGGAGTCCACCATGAGCACCGCGACCGTCACCGCCGCCCCCACCACGCGCCCCCGCGCCGCCCGCTGGGCCCTCGGTGTGCTGCAGGTCCTGCTGGCCGCCGTCTACCTCTTCTCCGCGGCCGGCAAGATCTCGCTCGAGCCGACCGTCGTCGCCGGCTTCGCGATGATGGGGATCGGCGCGGCCGGCACGGTCGCCCTCGGCGTCGTCGAGCTCGCCGCGGCCATCGGGCTGCTCGTCCCCCGGCTCGCCGGCCTCGCGGCCACCGGGTGCGTCGCGCTGATGACCGGCGCCGTGATCATCACCGCGATCACGGTCGGCGGCGCGATGATCCTCGTCCCGGCGGTCGTGCTCGTGCTCGTCGCGGTCGTCGCCTGGGTGCGCCGCCACGAGACCGTCGCCCTGCTCCGGAACCCGCGCGCGGTCCTGTTCGCACGGTGACCCCGCCGGTCCTCGGCGCCCGACCTCGCTCGCGGGGCGGGCGCCGCGGCGTGTCGTCCTCGCGAGGATGTGGCGATCCTGGCGATGAGTGCCGGCGATGCCGCAT
The DNA here is from genome assembly GCF_028737255.1 of Actinomycetospora straminea. Classification (GTDB taxonomy): domain Bacteria; phylum Actinomycetota; class Actinomycetes; order Mycobacteriales; family Pseudonocardiaceae; genus Actinomycetospora; species Actinomycetospora straminea. Next base: position 375,515 of record NZ_JAQZAN010000001.1, read on the forward strand.
CGCTCGTCGCAGGGTCGACGGCCAGCTGACCGTCGTCGTCGTGCTCGTCGCCGTGGGGGTGTCCGGCGCGGCACCAGGCGCCTGACCACGACGTGGGTCAGGACCGCAGCGACGACCCCGACCCGCCCCGGCTCTCCGGTGCGCCGTCCCGCGACGGCACGCCGGGGTCGGCCTGGCTGTGGGCGGGGCCGTCGACGGGCGGGTCCGGCTGGTCCCCGAGCACCTCCTCGACCGGCCGGACGCCGGTCGGCTCCTCGTGGTGCTCCAGCGTGTCCTCGTCGTCGACCTCGCCCGACGCCTCGGCTCGCGCCCCGGTCTGGACGTCGATCTGCTGGCCGATGTAGCGCAGGATCTCCGCGATCACTGCGGCGACGGGCACCGCGAGGAACGCCCCGGCGATGCCGGCGAGGCTCGAGCCCGCGGTCACGGCGAGGATCACCAGCGCCGCGTTGAGCCCCAGGCCCCGGCCCTGCACGAGCGGCTGGAGCAGGTTCCCCTCGATCTGCTGCACGGCGAGGATGAGGATCAGCACCCCGATGGCGGTGCCGGGACCCTGCACGACCAGCGCGATGAGCACCGACAGCGCGCCGGCCACGAGCGCGCCGACGATCGGGATGAACGCGCCGAAGAACGTCAGCACGGCGAGCGGCAGCGCCAGCGGGACACCGAAGATGACCAGGCCGACGCCGATGAACACGGCGTCGACGAGACCGATGATCGCCTGGCTGCGGATGAACCCGCCGAGGCTGCGCCAGCTGCGGCGACCGACCTCGGCGAGGTGCCCGCCCGACGTCGGCCCGGCCACGCGCTGCAGCCACGGCAGGAACTTCGGGCCGTCCTTGACGAACAGGAACGCGAGCACGACGGCGAGCACGGCGTTGATGACGCCGTTGGCGACGGTGGTGACGCCGGTGAGGACGCCGGTGGCGATCTGGCCCGCGCTCTGCTGCAGACGCTCGGTCGCCATCTGCACGTAGCCGCCGATCTGGCTCGCGCCCAGGTTGAACGGCGGGCCCTGCAGCCAGTTCTGGATCTGCTGGATGCCCTGCGACGCGCCCTGGACGATCGCCGGTGCCTGCCCCGCGACGGCCGGGGCGATCAGCGCGACGATCCCGCCGAGGACGCCGAGCCCGAGCACGAGCACCAGCGCGGTGGCCAGGGCGGCCGGCACCCGGCGGCGGCGCAGGAACGTCACCGGCGGCTCGAGCACCGTCGCGATCACGAGCCCGAGGAACACCGGGAAGACGATCGACCAGAGCCAGATCGCCATCAGCCCGAGCAGCGTCAGGGCGGCCGCGACCAGCAGGAACCGCAGGCTCCACCGCGCGGTCCAGGCGAGGCCCTCCCCGATGACGTGACCGCGCGTGGGCTGGTGCCCACGCTCGATGTCCCGGGACGCGGGTGCCTCCTCCATGGACGTGAGTCTCTCAGCGATCGAGGTCCTCCGGGGGTGCGGTCACGCCGCGCGACGGCGCAGGTGTCGTGGACGGCGACGGGATGCCCAGCCGTCCCTCGCGCTACCCGTGGGTGGCCGGTCCGCTCACGGAGCGCGGTCGCGAGACACGTCGGGCCCCGCCCCGACGTGCGGGGAGGGGCCCGAGGAGCGTGCGGGTGCTAGGAGGCGACGGCCTTCTGCAGGCCCTCGTCGATGGCGTCGAGGAAGTCCTGGGTGTTGAGGTAGTCGGCGTCCTTGCCGACGAGCAGCGCCAGGTCCTTGGTCATCTTGCCGCTCTCGATCGTGTTCACGCAGACGTCCTCGATCTTCTGCGCGAAGTCGACGAGGGCGTCGTTGCCGTCGAGCTTGCCCCGCTGGGACAGCCCGCGGCTCCAGGCGAAGATCGACGCGACCGGGTTGGTCGAGGTCTCCTTGCCCTGCTGGTGCTGGCGGAAGTGGCGGGTCACGGTGCCGTGCGCCGCCTCGGCCTCGACGGTGCCGTCGGGGGTCATGAGCACCGAGGTCATCAGACCCAGCGAGCCGAAGCCCTGCGCGACGATGTCGGACTGCACGTCGCCGTCGTAGTTCTTGCAGGCCCAGACGTACCCGCCCTCCCACTTGAGGGCGGCGGCGACCATGTCGTCGATGAGGCGGTGTTCGTAGGTCAGGCCGGCCTTCTCGAAGTCGGCCTTGAACTCCGACTCGAAGATCTCCTCGAAGGTGTCGCGGAACATGCCGTCGTACGCCTTGAGGATGGTGTTCTTGGTCGACATGTAGACCGGGTAGTTGCGGTCCAGGCCGTAGCGCAGCGACGCGCGGGCGAAGTCGACGATCGAGTCCTTGTAGTTGTACATGCCCAGCGCGACGCCCCCGTCCTCCGGGAACTTCGCGACCTGGAACTCCATCGGCTCGCCCTCGCCGTCGGGCGTGTAGCTGATGGTGACCGTGCCGGGGCCGGGGACCTTGAAGTCCTGGGCCAGGTACTGGTCGCCGTGCGCGTGACGGCCGACGACGATCGGCTTCGTCCAGTGCGGGACGTAGCGCGGGATGTTCTGGCAGACGATCGGCTCGCGGAAGATGACGCCGCCGAGGATGTTGCGGATCGTGCCGTTGGGCGAGCGGTACATGCGCTTGAGGCCGAACTCCTCGACCCGCGCCTCGTCCGGCGTGATCGTCGCGCACTTGACGCCGACGCCGTGCTTCTTGATCGCGTTGGCCGCGTCGACGGTGACCTGGTCGTCGGTCTCGTCGCGGTGCTCGATGCCCAGGTCGTAGTACTCGAGGTCGATGTCGAGGTACGGGTGGATCAACTTGTCCTTGATGAACTGCCAGATGATCCGGGTCATCTCGTCACCGTCGAGCTCGACGACGGTGCCCTCTACCTTGATCTTCGCCACGACTCGGGAGACCTCCTCCTGGGGCGCCGACCACCGGCGCCCGGCTGACCTGACCGCACGCTATCAACGCGTCCGGCGACCACGACGGGTGAGGAATACCCAGGTGGGCGGTGTCACCGGCACCTCATCGGCAGGTCACCGGTAGGCGAGCGGTCCCCCGGTGATGGTCAGGGAGACGGCGATCATGACCAGCCCGAACAGCACGTACGTGACGATGTCGACGCGCCGGCTGCGGACGGCGAGCAGGCCGGCGGCGGTGCGGGTGAGGCTCGCGCGCAGCACCCCGGCGAGGAGCAGGGCGAGGCCCAGCTCGGTGGTCCCCTCGCGCCAGTGCTGCAGGCCGATCCGGCCGAACGCGACGGCCACGACGACCATCACCGCGAGGAACGCCAGGTGTCCGCGGACCTTGCGCAGGGTCTCGGCGCGGGTGCGGCGCGGCCGCGCGTGCCGGCCCGCCGGGAGCATCTCGGTGGGGCTCTCGTCGGGCGGGGGCAGGGGGACGGGCGCCGGGGCCGACGTGACCGGGCGCGGCGCCGGCGGCGCCTGCTGTGGCGGCGCCTGCTGTGGCGGCGCCTGCTGTGGCGGCGCCTGCTGCGGTCCCTGCTGCGGCGGCCCCTGCTGCGGCGCGGGCGTCCGCGGCGGCGGGCCCGGGCGGGGGGTCACGGAGGTCATCCGGTGCTCATCCCCTCACCCGCTCATCCGCTCCGCGCGCTCGACGACGTTGGTGAGCAGCATCCCGCGCGTCATCGGGCCGACGCCGCCGGGGACCGGCGCGAGGAACGAGGCGACCTCGGCGACCTCGGGGGCGACGTCGCCCACCAGCCCGTTCTCGCCGCGCGTGATGCCCACGTCGAGCACCGCCGCGCCCGGCTTGACCATGTCCGCGGTGACGAGCCCGGGCACCCCGGCCGCCGCGACGATCACGTCGGCGGCCCGCAGCTCCGCGGCGACGTCCTTGGTGCCGGTGTGGCACAGGGTCACGGTGGCGTTGACCGAGCGCAGCGTCAGCAGCAGCCCCAGCGGGCGCCCGACCGTCACGCCGCGGCCCAGGACGGTCACCTTTGCGCCGTTCAGCGGCACGTCGTAGCGGCGCAGCAGCTCGACCACGCCCCGCGGGGTGCAGGGCAGCGGGCCCGGCTCCTGGAGCACGAGGCGACCGAGGTTGGTGGGGTGCAGCCCGTCGGCGTCCTTGTCGGGGTCGATGCGCTCGAGCACCGCACCCGAGTCCAGGCCCTTGGGCAGCGGGAGCTGGACGATGTAACCGGTGCACGCCGGGTCGGCGTTGAGCTCGTCGATCGCGCGCTCGACGTCGGCCTGGGTGGCGTCGGCGGGCAGGTCGCGGCGGATCGAGTCGATGCCGACCTTCGCGCAGTCGCTGTGCTTGGCCTTGACGTAGGACTGCGACCCCGGGTCGTCGCCGACCAGGACGGTGCCGAGACCGGGCGTACGGCCGGCGGCCGCGAGCTTCTCCACCCGCCCGCGCAGGTCCTCGAGGATCGCGGCGAGGGTGGCCTTCCCGTCCAGCTTGGTCGCGGTCACGCCCTCATGATGGCAGGTCGGACCCCGTGTCCCGCGGAGCCGACCGCCCCCGCGGCCCGGACCGTCGCCGAGGCAGCGGCCAGGGAGCCGACGCCACCCCCGCCGCGACCAGCGTGAGCGCCGCGCCGAGGACCGTGGTCACGCCCGGGGTGCCCGCCGACGACGGGATCGCCAGGTCGATCGCCAGCGAGCCCACGATCTGCCCCGCGACCGCGCCGAGCGAGAGCAGCAGGACCCCGACCTGCCCGACGACCCACGCGCCCAGCCCGATGAAGATCGCGCCGAACGGTCCCCCGAGATAGAGGTACCAGGCGCTCGGGAACGGGTTCGGCGGGCCGGTCACCAGCACCGCGACGAGCCCGGCGACCAGCAGCGCGGCGAGCCCGACGACGAAGTTGATCGTGGCCGCGGGCAGCACGGATGCGACGACGGAGTCGCGCCCGTCCGGCGACGCATCGTCCCCGGTGGGCTCGGTCGGCTCGGTCGGCTCGTCCCCGGCGCGCTCGGCGTCGGCGGTCCCAGTCGCCCCGGCCCCGCTCGCCCCGGGCCCGCTCGCCCCACCGGCCGCGGCGGCGACCCGGCCGTTGAGCGCCTGCTGGGTGGCGGCGGCGACCCCGGCGGCGAGCGGGAGCAGCGCCAGGACCACCGGCGCCTCGGTGCTCACCGACGGCGCCACCGACAGCACGACCGCCCCGAGCATGAGGACCGCGCCGAGCACCCGCGGCGGCGTCGTGCGCCGCGGCCCCGCCGGCCCGAGCCCGGCGCGGTCGACGACGAGGCCGCCGCTGGCCTGACCGGCGACGACGGCGATGGTGAACAGCGCGGTGCCGAGCACGTGCGCGGTGAGGCCCTGCCCGGCGACCAGCAGCGCCCCGCCCAGCCCGCCGAGCAGCTGCCAGGGCCGCAGCGTCCCGCGGCGCCGGGCGACCCGGACCCGCCGGAGCCCGCGCCGCCCCGCGGGCAGCAGCGCCAGGAGCACGAGCAGCAGGACCAGGCCGAGACCGAACGACACGATCGCGGCGAGCACCCCGTCACCGAGGGCCACGCCGAGCTCGGCGTTGACCCGCGCCTGGGCGACGGTGAACCCGCCGGTGACGACGGCGCCGACGAGCCCGAGGGCGGTGCGAGGAGCGACCACGGTCCGGGGAACCTAGCGCCTGGTGATCAACCGCGCCGTCGCCGTGTTCGCCGCGGCGACCGCGCCGGCGTAGATGCCGTGCTGGACGAAGCTCGTCACCAGCAGGCGACGCTCCCAGCGCCACGGCGGCGGGGTGTCGCCGAGCACCGGGAACAGGCCGAGGGCCATCACCTGGCTGCCGGCGAAGAACGCGAACCCCGGGGCCGGTTCGCGACCCAGGAGGTGCTGGAGGCCGACGTGGGCCGTGCCGACCACCGAGCCGTAGCCCCAGTGCACGACCCAGAACAGCGCGTGCCGGCCCTCCGCCGTGCGCGGCGCCCAGCCGATGACGTGGCGCAGCAGCGTCGACGCCGCGATGACGACGTGCTCGCTGTCGTCGTAGTCGAGGATGACATCGATCTCGGACGTGTCGATGCCACGGTGGTGGGCGTAGCGACGCCGGCGGAGGTCGGCCGCGAGGGCCATCGCCCCGGTGCCCACGGCGCCCCCGACCACGCCCCGGGCGATCTCCCGCAGCACCGGCGCGCTCCTCCGTCGACCCATGGACGCCCATCGTGCCCTGGATCGGTTCACGACGCGGCCGGGCGCGGTGCGCGATGTCGCGGGTCACCGGAAGTCCCGCGAGCTCGAGGGGACGCGCAGGTCGAGGCGCTCGACGCGGTCGGCGACGAGGTTGACCACGCTCGGGGCGTCGTGGGCCCGCTCGACACGCCCGCGGATCACGAGCGCGGCGCTGGTGCGGGCCACCACCCGGTGGCGCGCCCACAGGCCCTCCGAGCAGACGACGTTGAGCATGCCCGTCTCGTCCTCGAGGTTGAGGAACGTCGTGCCGCCCGCGGTGGCGGGGCGCTGGCGGTGGGTCACCACCCCGCCGACCTCGATGCGCTCCCCCTCGGGCACGCGGGCGACCGCGGCCACCGACAGCGCCCCGCGCTCCTCGAGCGCGGCGCGCAGGTGGGTCACCGGGTGGCTGTCGGGGGTCAGCCCGGTGGCCCACACGTCGGCGACGGTGAGCTCGACCGCGCTCATGCCCGGCAGCGCGGGCGCCTCGAGCCCGACGGCGGTGTCGGGCAGGCGGTCGTGGCGCACGCCGTCGCGCACCACCCCGACCCCGGCCGCCGCCGCCCCGGCCGCCCAGAGCGCCTCACGGCGGTCGAGCCCGAAGCACCCCAGGGCCCCGGCCGTCGCGAGGGCCTCGACGTGGGCGGTGGTGAGCTCCGCGCGCCGGGCGAGGTCGGCGACGTCGCGGTAGGGACCGTGCTCGGTACCGCTCCCGGTGCCGCTCTCGGTGCCGCCCTCGGTCCCGTCCCGGCGGGCCACGATCCGGGCGGCCACCTCGTCGCCGAGCCCGCGCACCCCGGCCAGCCCGAGGCGCACGGCGACCCCGCCGGCGCTGTCGGGGTGCGGCTCGAGGCCGGGGGTGTCGGCGGCGACGAGGACGTCCGGGCCGAGCACCACCACCCCGTGCCGGCGGGCGTCGGCGGTGAGCGACTGCGGTGAGTAGAAGCCCATCGGCTGGGCGCGCAGCAGCGCCGCGCAGAAGGCGGCCGGGTAGTAGAGCTTGTACCAGGCGCTGACGTAGACCAGCGACGCGAAGCTGATCGAGTGGCTCTCCGGGAAGCCGAAGTTCGCGAACGCCTTGGTCTTGGAGAAGATCGTGTCCGCGAGGTCGCCGGTGATCCCGTTGGCCGCCATGCCCTCGTAGAACCGCGCGCGCATCCGCTCGATCCGCTCGCTGGAGCGCTTGGCCGACAGCGCCCGGCGCAGCTCGTCGGCCTCGGCGGCGGAGAAGCCGGCGACGTCGACCGCGAGCTGCATGAGCTGCTCCTGGAACAGCGGCACCCCGAGGGTCTTCTCCAGCGCGGGCTCGCAGAGCGGGTGGTCGTAGACGACACGCTCCAGCCCGTTGCGGCGCCGGATGTAGGGGTGCACCGACCCGCCCTGGATCGGCCCGGGGCGGATGAGCGCGACCTCGACGACCAGGTCGTAGAACTCGCGGGGCCGCAGCCGCGGCAGCGTCGCCATCTGCGCCCGGGACTCGACCTGGAACACGCCCACCGAGTCGCCCTCGGCGAGCATGGCGAACACCGCCGGATCGGTGGCCTGCAGGTCGTGCAGCTTCACCCGCACCCCGTGGTGCTCGGCGACGAGGTCGGCGGCGTAGTGAAGCACCGAGAGCATCCCGAGCCCCAGCAGGTCGATCTTGACCAGGCCCACCGCCGCCGCGTCGTCCTTGTCCCACTGGATGACGCTGCGCCCCGGCATCCGCCCCCACTCGACGGGCACCACCTGGTCGACCGGCCGGTCGCAGATGACCATGCCGCCGGAGTGGATGCCGAGGTGGCGCGGGAAGCCCGCGATCTGCTCGGCGAGCGACGCCACCGCCGGCGGCATCTCGGGCACCTGCCCCGCCAGCTCGGCACCTGGTCCCCACCGGTCGATCTGCTTGCTCCACGCGTCCTGCTGGCCCTGCGCGAACCCCAGCGCCCGGGCCGCGTCGCGCACCGCCGAGCGCGGCCGGTAGGTGATGACGTTGGCGACCTGCGCGGCCCGGTCGCGCCCGTAGCGCGCGTAGACGTACTGGATGGCCTCCTCGCGGCGGTCGGACTCGATGTCGAGGTCGATGTCGGGGTAGCCGTCGCGCTCCGGGGACAGGAAGCGCTCGAACAGCAGGTTCATCGCGACCGCGTCGACGTGGGTGATGCCCAGCGCGAAGCAGACCGCCGAGTTGGCTGCCGACCCCCGGCCCTGGCAGTAGATGTCGTGGTCGACGCAGAACTGCACGATGTCGGCGACGATGAGGAAGTAGCCGGGGAAGCCCTGGCGCTCGATGACGTCGAGCTCGTGGTCGATCACCTCGAACGCCCGGGGGGAGCGCAGCCGGTCGCCGTAGCGCACCGCCGCCCCCATCCACGTCAGCCGGCGCAGCCAGCTCGCCTCCGTCTCGCCCTCGGGCACCGCGAACGGCGGCAGCTCGGGCGCCAGCAGCTCGAGGCCGAACGCGCACTCGCGACCCAGCCGCGCGGCGTGGGCGACGGCCTGGGGGTGGCGGGCGAACCGCTGCGCCATCTCCGCCCCGGACCGCAGGTGCGCCGGGCCCGGCGGCAGCCAGCCCTCGGCGTCGTCGAGGCTGCGGCGCGCCCGCACCGCGCCGAGCGCGGCGGCGAGCCGCGCGCGGTCCGGCGTCGCGTAGTGGGCGCCGGTGGTGGCCACGGTGCGCAGGCCCCGCCCCCGGTCGGCGCGCCCGGCGAGCTCGGCGAGCGCCGCGTTGCGCTCGGTGTCGTCCGGCAGGCCCTGGTCGGTGAGCTCGACCGCGACGTTCTCGGCCCCGAACAGCGCGACCAGCCGGTCGATCTCGCGCGCCGCGCCGTCGGCCCCCTCGGCGGCCAGGGCCCGGCGCACCGACCCCTTGCGGCAGCCCGTCAGCACCTGGACGTGGCCCCCGAGCGTCGACGCGACCCGCTCCGGGTCGTACACCGGGCGGCCCTTCTCGCCGTGGGTGTGCATCTGCCCCTCGGTGATCGCCCGCGAGATCGCCCGGTAGCCGTCGGGGTCGCGGGCGAGGACCAGCAGGTGGTCGCCCTCGGGGTCGGGTACGCCGTTCTGCGGGGCGGTCAGGCCCAGCGAGAGCTCCGCGCCGTAGACCGTCGGGACCCCCAGCTCCTGGGCGGCCTCGGCGAAGCGGACCACGCCGTACATGCCGTCGTGGTCGGTGAGCGCGATCGCCTCGAGCCCCAGCCGCGCGGCCTCCTCGACCAGCTCCTCGGGGTGCGACGCGCCGTCGAGGAAGCTGAAGTTGGAGTGCACGTGCAGCTCGGCGTAGGGGACGGTCAGGCCCGCGTCCCCGGCCCGCGACCCCGGCGGCGGACGGTAGGGCGTGCGGTGCCGCGACCAGGCCGGGCTGTCGCCACCGTCGCCGGGGAACTGCTCGTCGCGCGGCGGGCGGATGCGCCCCGGGCCGTCGACCCGCTCGCTGTCGTCGAACGCGAGCGGGTCGCGGACGAAGCCGTCGGGGACCTCCCACTCCGGCGGCCAGGGGCCGACGTGCCCCGCGTGCGGCCCGTCCCGGTGGCTCCCCCGACCCTGCTGATCCGCCTGATCCGACCGGCCGCCCCGGCCCTGGATCGCATCGCGCGAGCCGTTGCCCCGCCCCTGCATGCTCGGGTTGTCGGACGGGCGCCCGGACAGGAGGCGCTCCATCTCCGACCAGTCGACCGGCGGGTTGCTCCACCCCATCAGTCGTAGATCCCTTCCACCGCCCAGCGGCCGTCGCGGTGGACCAGCAGCAGGGCCCGGCCGACCGCGTCGGCGCCGGAGGCGACCGGGTCGGGCGCCAGGTCGGCCGCCGGGTCGGGCTCGGGGTCGCGGCCGGCGGCGAGCTCGTCGGCGTCGGTGCTGCAGACCACCTGGATGCGCACGCTGCCCTCGGCCCCGACCTCGGCCACGGCACGGGGGTCCCACCAGCGTCCGGGGTCGGGCCACGGGCCGCCCCAGGCGCGGACCGGCGCGGTGGGGGCGGCCGGGTCGGTGCCGAGCGCGACGTGGGCCGGCGGCGCGGTGAGCCGGCCACGGGAGGCGCGGCGCACCGGCACCCCCTCGGCGTCGAGCACCCGCGCCGGCAGCGGCTCGGGCGGGACCCGGGCCGGCGAGGGCGCGGGGAGCGCGCCGGGCCAGGGCGCCTCCGGGTCGATCGCCGGGGTGCGCTCGTCGCCCCAGGGCACCAGCCGGATCCGCTCCCCCGGCCCGCGCCCGCCCCCGGCGACCCCGGTGAGCACCTCCTCGGGACCGAGCAGGCCCTGGACCCGCACGAGCGCGCGCCCGGCCCGCTCGTCGGCGACCCCGACCTCGCCCCAGAGCCCGAGCTGCAGGCGCCCGGCCTCGACGACCTCCTCGGGCACCAGGCGCAGCACGACGAGCCCGCCGTCACGGCTGCCCGGCCCCGGACCGCCCTGCCCACGCCGCGACAGCCAGCCCTCGAGCTGCCAGCGCACGCGGTCGGCGGTGCCGTGCGGGGTCAGCGGCTCGGCGCAGCGCCACACCCGGGCCAGCTCCTCGCCCTCGGTGGTGCGCGCCTGCACCCCGAGACGCGTGCACGCGAGCCCGGCCCGCCCCAGCGCCTCGTGCAGCCGCTCGGCCAATGAGCGGGCGGCGAAGGCGGCGGCGTCGACCCGGTCGACGGGGGGGTCGAGCGGGAGCTCCACGGTGAGCTCGTCGGGGATGCGCCGCCGCGAGGGCGGGCGCTCGTCGAGCCCGCGGGCCAGCCGGTGGGCCCGCACCGCGGCCGCGTCGAAGCGCGAGGCCACGTCGGTGGCCGACAGGTCGGCGAAGGCCCCGAGCGTGCGCAGCCCCAGCCGGCGCAGCAGGCCGATGAGCTCCGCGCGGGCGGCGCTCGCGTCGTCGTCGGCGCCGGCGGTGTCGGGCTCGACCCCCGGTTCGAGCGCGAGCTCGGTGACCGGCAGCGGCGCCAGGAACCCCGGGCTCTCCCCCGGCGGCACGAGCAGCGACCGGCGCGCGGCGAGCCCCGCCGCGAACAGCCCGTCCGCGACCCCGACCTGGCACTCGACGCGGGTGCGCCCCGCCACGTGGTCGACCAGGCGCTCGGCCACGACCTCCTCGCCGCCGAAGTACCGCGCCGGCCCGCGCGCCGAGAGCGCGACCAGCCCCGGGCGGACCACCTCGACCCCGGGCGCCAGCTCCTCGACCGCCGCCGCGACCGGCTCGAAGCAGCGGGCGTCGCGCTCGGGATCGCGGGCGAGCACCGCGAGGTCCGGGCAGCGGGCCTGGGCCTCGCGCCGGCGCAGCCCCCGGCGGACGCCCTGGGCGCGCGCCGTCGCCGAGCAGGCCACCACCCGGTGCGCCGCGAGGACCGCCGCGGGCCGGGCGGGCGGCAGCCCCGCGTCGGCGGCACCCGCCACCACCGGCCAGTCGGGACACCACAGCGCGAGCACCCGCGCCGGCGCGCTCACCCCGCCACCCCGATGCGGGCGGGCGCCGGGAGGGGCTCGCCGGTCTGCCCGGCCCGGCGCGGTGGGCCGGTGAGCGGCGCCCCGATCGGCAGCTCGCCGTCCGGCAGGCACGTCCCGGCCGGCCCGGGCAGCAGCAGCGGCTCCTCCTGATCGCCGGGGCGGCCCCGCGCGGCGCAGCGGACGCGGACCCGCCGCGAGCGCAGCCGTCCCGTGCCGTCGCCCCCGAGCCCGGCCCAGGCGCTGCCCTCGGCGCGCAGCTCGACCTCGGCGCCCGGCCACGCGCCCGCCGCGCCGACCGGCACCAGCACCGCGCCCCGCTGGCGGACCCGGGCGCCGAGCCGCTGCCGCTCGCCCGCGGGCCACCGCACGCCGGGCAGCGTGGTGTCGAGCACGACCACGTCCACCCCGTCGACCAGCGCCGCCACCACCGCCGCCGGCCGCGGACCGGGCCGGGGCACCAGCGCCGTGCGCGCCAGGTCGAGCCCCGCCTCCGCGGCCGCCTGGACCCCCAGGTCCGGCAGCCCGACCACCGCGCACCACGACCCGGCCCGCGATGCCTCGGCCAGCAGCGCGAGCAGCAGCGACGTCGACCCGCACACCGCGACCGCCGACCCGCGCCGCAGCCCGCCGTGGGGCAGCAGCCCGGCCAGCGGCGCGCTCACCGGCAGCACCGCGCTGCCCTCGCGGTCGGCCGGCACCGGCTCCGGACTCGCGACCGGCTCCGGGGGCGCGACCGGCCCCGGGCCCGGCTCCGGGCGCTCCTCCACCGGCGCCCCGCGACGCGCGGATCGCCGCCCCCGCAGCTCCGAGGCCCGCACCACCCCGAGGTCGGACCACCGCCGCGACGGGGCCTGCCCGTCGAACAACGACGACGCACCGCCCATGAGCGCCTCCTCGAACACGTGTTCGAACAACGAGGAAACGCTAGCCCACACCCCCGACAGTCGCCGAGTCCCCGGGCGAGGGTCACCCCGGCGGTCGGGTCCGCCGTCTCAGCCCGGCGTGGCCGTCCGCAGCGGGCCGAGCTCCCACCGGCCGTCGCCCTGCAGCTCGAGGCGGGTGTCGTGGAACGCCTCGAGGCTGCTGCGGTGGCCGACGCTGACCACGATCAGCTCCGGCAGCTCCCGGCGCAACAGCGTGTAGAGCTCGTGCTCGAGCCCCTCGTCGAGCGCCGCCGTGGCCTCGTCGAGGAAGACGACGTCCGGGCGGGCGAGCAGCAGCCGGCCGAACCCGAGGCGCTGCTGCTCGCCGGGCGAGAGCTCCCGCCACCACACGCGTTCCTCGTCGAGCCGCTCGGCCAGCTGCCCCAGGGACACCGCGCGCAGCACGTCGGCGATCCGGTCGTCGCCGACCTCCTCGGGCGGCTCAGGGTAGGTCACGCCGGTCCTCAGGTCGCCGAGGGGCACGTAGGGCTGCTGGCCGAGGAACACGGCGTGGGGCCCGGTCGGCCGGGCGACCTCGCCGTCGGCGAACGGCCAGAGGTCGGCCAGGCTGCGCAGCAGCGTCGTCTTGCCGTACCCGGACCGTCCGGTGACGAGGAGCCGGTCCCCCGGGCCGAGGTCCAGCTCCAGGTCCTCCACCAGGACCGCGCCGTCGGGCCGGCGCACGGTGAGGTCACGGACGGCGACCCCCTCGGCCCGCTGGGCCACCCCGACCTCGGGGAGCTCGCGGGCCTCCTCGTCGGCGTCGAGGAGGCCGGTCAGGCGGTCGAGCACCGCGCGGTAGGCCGCGAACTGGTCGTAGGCGTTGCGGAAGAACGACAGCCCGTCGTGGACCTGGCCGAAGGCGCTCGCCGTCTGCTGGACGTCGCCGAGGGTGATGGCCTGGGCGAAGAAGCGCGGCGCCTGGATGATGATCGGGAAGACCACGGAGATCTGGGTGACCACCAGGTTGAAGCCCTGGAACCGCAGGTTCCGTCGCACGATCCGCCAGTAGTTGGCGATGACGGCGGCGAACCGGGCGTCGAGCGTGCGCTTCTCCGGCGCCTCGCCGCGCAGGAAGGCGATGTTCTCGGCGTTGTCGCGCACCCGCACGAGGCCGTACCGGTAGTTCGCGCCGAGCCCCTCGTTGAGGAAGTTCAGCCGGATCAGCGGCTTGCCGATGCGGAACGCGATGACCGTCGCGACGATCACGTAGAGGAACGCGAGGAACGTCATCGCGCGCGGGATCTCCACGCCGGCGATCGACAACGGGCCCGAGAGCTCCCAGAGCACGAAGGTGAACGACGCGACCGAGAGCACGGCGTTGACCGCGCCCGAGGGCCCCACGGAGAGGTCCACGGACGTGTCCGCGAAGGAGGTGATGTCCTCCTGGATGCGCTGGTCGGGGTTGTCGACCTGGTGCGGGGTGAACCGTGACCGGTGGTAGGCCCGCCCGCCCAGCCAGTCGCCCAGCAGCCGCTCGTTGAGCCACTCCCGCAGCCGGATCACGAAGGCCTGGCCCAGGTAGTAGGCCACCAGGACCTCCGCCACGTAGATCGTCGCGAGGATCGCGAAGACGCCCACGGCGGCCCAGAACCCGCCGGCGTCGAGGTCCTGCAGCGCGGTGTAGAGCGCGTTGCTGTTGTAGGACAGCAGGACGTTGAGCCGGACCGCGACGACGACCAGCGCCAGGAGCGCGAGGACCATCAGCAGGGGCCGCCACCCCTGGTCGCCGCCGGGCCGCAGCCACGGACCCACGAGGCGCCGGACCTGCCGGCCCCACGTGGTCGTCCGCGCGAGGAGCACGGCCACGAGCACGACCACCACGACGGTCGCGACGAAGACCGCGGCGATCCAGATCAGGGACGCGAGCCATTCCTGGCCCCAGTCGATGTCGCCCACCCGCGCCCCCTCGCCTGCCGGAAGATCGGCGCAGCGTAGCGACGGTCCGCGGCGGTGTCGGGACCGGTCCGGACGGTCGCCCCCGGTCGCCGATGCCCGGGCGGACCGGCAGGGTCCACCCCATGACCGAGCGCGTCCTCGTCACCGGCGCCGCCGGGCGGATCGGCGGCTACCTGCGCACCCGCCTCGCCCGTCCCGGCCGCGTCCTGCGCCTGCTCGACGTGCGGGAACCCGCGGACCCGGGCGACGGCGAGGAGGTCGTCACCGCGTCGGTCACCGACCTCGACGCGCTGGTCGACGCCTGCCGGGAGACCGACGCCGTCGTCCACCTCGGCGGCTACGCGGGCGAAGAGGCGTGGGAGGACGTCCTCGCGACCAACATCCACGGCACCTACGTCGTGTTCGAGGCCGCGCGCCGGGCCGCGGTGCCGCGGGTGGTGTTCGCGAGCAGCAACCACGCCGCCGGTTTCCACCCCACCGTCGACCCCGTCCCCGACGACCTCCTGCCCCGGCCGGACACCTTCTACGGCGTCGGGAAGGTGGCCGGGGAGGCGCTCGGCAGCCTGTACCACGACCGTCACGGCCTCGACGTCGTCTGCCTGCGGATCGGGACGTGCCGCGAGGCCCCGACCGACGCCCGCGGGCTCGCGACCTGGCTCTCCCCCGACGACTGCGGCCGGCTCGTCGAGGCCGCGCTGACCTGCCGCTCCCCCGGTTTCCGCGTCGTGTGGGGCGTCTCGGCCAACACCCGCCGGCGGTGGGCGCTGTCGGGGGCGCACGAGCTCGGGTACCGCCCGCAGGACGACGCCGAGGTGTTCGCGACCGAGGTCGGCGACCGCGTCGCCGCCACCGACGTCTACGTCGGCGGGGAGTTCTGCGGCCCCGCCGACGCCCCGGCCTGAGCCACGATCTCCTCCTCGACCCGGATCGCCTCCTCCATCAGCAGATCGGCCAGTCGGACGAGGAAGGTCTCGTCGAGGCCGTGCGCCCGCGCGTGCTCCGCGGCCCGCCGCTCCACCTCGTCGGCGCGGCCGGGCTGGAACACGGGCATCCCGGCCCGCGCCTTCACCGCCCCGACCCGCTCGATGCAGCGCATCCGGTCGCGGACGAGGCCGTAGAGGGCCTCGTCGATGCCGTCGAGCTCGGCGCGCAGCGCCGCGAGCTCCTCCGCCGTGGTCACGGTTCCCCACCTTCTCGACGCAGAGTGATGACAAACGGATGACGTTGCGCGCGAAGAGCCCTACGGTACTCCTCATGGCCCTGTCGACGGCTACGTTGCGTGCCGCAGCGCCGTTCCTCCCCGTCGCCGCGGGCCTGTTCTGCATCCAGCTCGACTTCTTCTCGCTCGGCCTGGCCCTGCCGACCATCGCCGTCGACCTCGGCACGACGGTGACGAACCTGCAGTGGCTGCTCAGCGGCTACATGATCGCCCTCGGCGCCCTGCTCATCCCGGCGGGACGGCTCGGCGAGATGCTCGGGCGCCGGGAGGTCGTGCTCGCCGGGATCGCGCTGTTCGGGCTGACCTCGCTGGTGTGCGGCCTGACGAGCTCGGTGCCGGTGCTGATCGGCGCGCGGGTGGCGCAGGGCCTCGGCGCGGCCCTGATCATGCCGTCGAGCTTCGCACTGGTCACCAACGCGACGACCGAGCGGGAGCGACCGGGGGTCACCGGCGTGCTGCTCGGCATCTCCGGTGTCGGCACCGCCCTCGGGCCGGTCGTCGGCGGCGTCCTGTCCTCGACGGTCGGCTGGCGCTGGGTGTTCCTCGTCAACGTGCCCGTGGCGCTGGTGGCGCTCTGGGGCGGGCGCCGGATGCGCACGTCGCGCGACGAGGAGGCCGGGCGCGACCTGCGCACCCTCGACTGGTGGGGCGTCGTCACCGTCGTCGGCGGCCTCGTGGCGGTCAGCGTGGCCATCGACGACGTCGGCGTGCAGGGCTGGACGAACCCGGCGACGTGGGGACCGCTGCTCGGCGGCGTGCTGCTCCTCGTCGCGTTCGCGGTCCGCGAGCGCCACGCCCCCGCCCCGCTCGTCCGGCCCTCGCTCGTGCGCAACCGCGTGTTCGTGCTGCTCTGCCTAACCGGGACCCTGGCCAACGTCGGCACCGTGGGCTACGTCGTCGCCGCGACCATCGACCTGCAGACGCTGCGGGGCCTGCCCGCGGCCGCAGCCGGGCTGGCGTTCGTGGTCTCGTCGGTCGGCCTCGCCGTGACCGGTCCGCTGTCCGGGTGGCTGACGACGAAGGTCCCGCCCGGCCTCGTCATGGCGGTGTCGGTGATCGCGGGCGCGCCGGCGCTCGTGCTGCTCGCCCTCGCCGAACCCCTGCCGCTCTACGTCGTGGCGCTCGGCCTGTGCGGGCTGACCACCGGCATGGGCTACGGGCTCGGCCCGCTGGCGGTGCAGAACGTCCTGCCCCCGCAGCGCTCGGCCGAGGCCACCGGCGTCGTGCTCACCTCGTTGATCTGCGTCGGCGGCATCGGCATCGTCGCGGTCACGGCGGTCATCGAGGCCGTGGGACCGCGCCCCCCGACGAGCGCCGGCGTGGCCCTCACCCTCGTCGCGATCGCGGCGCTCCTGCTCGTCGCCGGCGTGGCGACGCTCGTCAGCCAGTGGCCGCGCCGGCGGGCCGCCGAGAGCACCGATCCCGTACCCGCCTGAGGAGGACGACCGTGGCCAGTGTGGAGGCCGAGCGCTTCGCCGCGATGCTGCGGCAGGCGCCGCGGATGGCCGAGATGCCGCTCGACCAGCAGCGGGCCGCCGGCGAGCACGCCGAGGACCTCAGCGCCGCCCCCGAGGGAATCACCTACGAGACCGTCGCCGAGGACGGCGTCACGGGGGTCTGGGCTACGGGCCCGACCCACACCGCCACGGTGCTCTACCTCTTCGGCGGCGGGCACGTCATCACCTCGCCCGCGGCGCGGCACAAGTTCGCCGGCCACCTCGCCCGCGCCCTCGACGCTCGCGTCCTGCTGCTCGACTACCCGCTCGCGCCCGAGCACCCGTACCCGCAGGACGTGGACGCCGCGGTCCGCGCCGCCCGGTGGCTGCTCGAGGCGCAGGGCGTCGCGGCCGATCGCCTCGTCCTCGCCGGTGAGTCGTCCGGGGGCGGGCTCGTCCTCGAGACGCTCCTGGCCGCCGCCCGCGCCGGGCTCCCGCGCCCCGGCGCGGCATACCTGATGTCGCCGTGGGCCGACCTCACCTGCCGGTCCGCCGCGTTCGACCAGCGCAGCGACGTGGACCTCGAGTGCAGCCGCGAGAGCCTGCGGCGGATGGCCGGCCAGTACCTCGACGGCCACGACCCCGCCGACCCGGCCGCCTCGCCCGCTCTCGCGCCGCCCGCGGAGGTCGCCGGCGCGTGGCCGCCGCTGCTCGTGCAGGTCGGCAGCCACGAGGTGCTGCTCGACGACGCGCTGGCCGTGACCCGCGCGGCAGCGCTCGCCGACGTCCCGGTGACGCTGGACGTCTGGTCGGAGATGCAGCACTTCTTCCAGCTCGGCGTCGGGATCTACCCGGAGGCGGCCGCAGCGCTGGCGCGCGCCGGGACCTGGCTGCGGGAGCTGCTTGCGTCCTAGTGCGCGAAGTGCCGGGTGCCGGTGAGGTACATGGTGACGCCGGCCCGCTGCGCCGCCTCGATCACCTGCTCGTCGCGCACCGACCCGCCGGGCTGGACGACAGCCGCGACGCCCGCCTCGGCGAGGACCTCGAAGCCGTCCGGGAAGGGGAAGAACGCGTCCGAGGCGGCCACGGCACCGCGCACGCGGTCGCCGGCGCGGGTCACCGCGAGCCGGGCGGCGTCGACGCGGTTGACCTGGCCCATGCCGACGCCGACGGTGGCGCCGTCGTGGGCCAGCAGGATCGCGTTCGACTTGACCGCGCGGCAGGCCCGCCAGGCGAACGCGAGGTCCGCGAGGACGGCCTCGGAGGCCGCCTCGCCGCACGCCAGCGTCCAGGTCGCCGGGTCGTCGCCGGGCGCGTCGACGGCGTCGCGCTGCTGGAGCAGCAGGCCCCCGGAGATCGGGCGCTGCTCGACCGGCGACGGCGCCCAGGTCGCGGTCAGCACGCGGATGTTCTTCTTGCGGGTCAGCACGTCGAGCGCGCCGTCGGCGTAGGACGGGGCGACGATCACCTCGGTGAAGATCTCCGAGACGGTCTCGGCCATGGCCACGCTGACCTCGGTGTTCGCGGCGATGACACCCCCGAACGCGCTGGTGGGGTCGCAGGCGTGGGCCTTGCGGTGCGCGGCGGCCACGTCGTCGTCACCGTCGTCGTCACCGGTCGCCACCGCGATCCCGCAGGGGTTGGCGTGCTTGATGATCGCGACGCAGACCCCGTCGTGGTCGTGCGCGGCCCGCCACGCGGCGTCGGTGTCGACGTAGTTGTTGTACGACATCTCCTTGCCGTGCAGCTGCGTCGCGCCCGCGACGCCCGAGGCCACCTCCGGGTCGCCGTAGAGTGCGGCGGCCTGGTGCGGGTTCTCGCCGTAGCGCAGCACCGCGCGGCGCCGGGCCGTGGTGCCGACCCAGCCCGGGAACGGCGAGCCCGGCACCGACGGATCCGGGTCGGACGTCAGCACGTTGCCCATCCACGACGCCACCGCGACGTCGTAGGACGCGGTGTGCCGGAACGCCTCGGCGGCGAGGCCGCGCCGGTCGGCCAGCGTCACCCCGCCTGCCGCGACCTGCTCGAGCACCCACGCGTAGCGCGTCGGGTCGGTGACGACGGCGACGGACTCGTGGTTCTTCGCGGCCGCGCGGATCATCGCCGGGCCGCCGATGTCGATCTGCTCGACGCAGTCGTCGGGCGAGGCGCCGGACGCGACGGTCTGGGTGAACGGGTAGAGGTTGACCACGAGCAGGTCGAACGGCGCGATGTCCAGCGACTCGAGCGCCTCGGTGTGGGTGGGCAGCCGCATGTCGGCGAGCAGGCCCGCGTGCACGCGCGGGTGCAGCGTCTTGACCCGCCCGTCGAGGCACTCCGGGAACCCGGTGACCTCCTCCACGCGCGTCACCGGCACGCCCGCGTCCTGGATGCGGCCGGCCGTCGACCCGGTGGAGACCACCTCGACGCCCGCCGCGTGCAGCCCGGTGGCCAGATCGAGCAGGCCCGCCTTGTCGAACACGCTGACCAGCGCGCGACGGACGGGACGCCGCCCTTCGACGCCGGTGGTGGGGTGGGCCTCGGTGGCGGTCACGGAATGTTCACTCCTCGTCCGGTGACGGTGGCGCCGTGGCGGGCGAGCGCGGCCACGGTCTCGACGAGCATCCGGCGCTCGACCACCTTGATGCGCTCGTGCAGCGTGTCCTCGGTGTCGTCCGGCTCGACCCCGACGGCCTCCTGGGCCAGGACCGGCCCCGTGTCGACGCCGGCGTCGACCAGGTGCACGGTCGCGCCGGTGACCTTCACCCCGTAGTCGACGGTGTCGCGCACGGGGTGGGCGCCGGGGAAGGCCGGCAGCAGGGCCGGGTGCGTGTTGATGGTGCGGCCGCCGAAGCGGGCCAGGAACGTCTCGCCGAGCAGCCGGGCGAAACCCGCGGACACGACGAGGTCGGGCTCGGCGGCCGCGACGGCGTCGGCCAGCGCGGCGTCCCAGACGACGCGGTCGCCGTACTCGGCGGGCCGGACCACGGCGATGTCGACCCCCGCGGCCGTCGCGCGGTCCAGGGCGCCGACGCCGGCCCGGTCGGAGACGACCGCGACGACCCGCGCCGGGTAGTCCGCGCTCTCGCACGCGTCGAGCAGGGCCTGCAGCAGGCTCCCCGACCCGGAGGCGAGGACGACGACGCGGGCGGGCACGGGCAGGATCAGCCGGTGCGGCTCGGTGGTGGTCAGCGCTGCTCCCGGGCGGATGTGGATGTCCCGCCCAGGTTAGCTGCGACCGTCACCACCAGCAGCAACGCCCTCGGAGCCCTCGGGGCCCTCGGAGCCCTCGGGCTCGGCCGCCGACCCGGCCTCCTCCGCGGGCGCCGGATCGGGCTCCTGCTCCGGGGTCCGCTCCGCGGTCCGCGCCGGGGCCGCCGGGCGCCGCGATCGCGACCGCCGCCGGGTGACCGAGTTGTCCGACTCGTCCGCGTCGTCCGCGTCGTCCGAGGCCGTCCCGATCGGCACCGCGAGCAGGGCGACGACCAGACCAGGCACCAGCACCCAGGCCAGCACCGCCAGCGCGACGGGGCCGGCGGGCACGGTGACCGGGTCGAACGGGCCCGCCCCGAGCCGCCCGCCGGACACGGCCGCGGCCAGCCCGAGCAGCAGGGCCGCGGAGACGGCCGCGACGACGACCTCGCGCACCCGCGTCGCCGCGTCCGGGGCCGTCGGCGCGAGACGCCAGCCGACGAGGCTCCCGACGGCGAGCGGGACGGCGAACGCGAGCCCGGCCCAGGTCGGCGGCGGGCTCTGCGGGAGGACGGCGGCCAGCGGGATCGGCGGGAGCAGGCCCGAGCTGATCGCGGTCGGCGTCGCCGAGGCGGCCCCGATCGACACCCCGGGCCCGATCAGCCACGACGCCGCCCCGACGACCGCGTTCGGCAGGTAGGCGAGCGTGAGCAGCGTCAGCCCGGCGCCGCTGCCCGCCTCCGGCGCGACGTCGGCGACCACGTCCGCCACCGCGGCCGCGTCCGCGAGCAGAGCCGCGAGCAGGAGACCGGCGCCGGCGGTGAGCAGCCCCGCGGTCGCGACGAGCCCGCCACGCAGGCCGTGGCGCGCCCACCGCGGCAGGCGGCGCGGCAGCGCGAGCAGCCCGCACGGACGCGCCACGCCCGCGACGGCCGCGAGCCCGGCCAGCACCCCGCACACGACGCCGGCGAGGCCGGGCGAGGCGTCGACCACCGTCTCCGGCGTGAGCAGCGCGGCGGCCAGCACGCCGATGACCGCGTGCGCCGCCGCGGCCGTCGCGACCACCGGCACCCCGACCCCGTGCAGCAGGCCGGCGGGCCGCCCGTCGCCCTCGAGGCGCACCACCGCGCCCCGCGCGACGGTGGCCACCAGGACCGCGAGCAGCGCCGCGGGCGCCAGGGGCAGCACGCCCAGCGGGACGCCGGTGACCTGCAGCGGGACCAGGTGCGCGACCAGCCACAACGGGATCCCGACGGCCAGCGCCTGGCCCAGGCCGGGCTCGCCGCCCGGGGTGGTGCCCGATGCGAGCGCCGCGACGACGCCGGCCACCACCACGGCGATGCCGTAGCAGGTCAGCGGGGGCAGGAGCGCCACCCGCGCGAGGACCGGGACCCAGGCGGGGGCGCCCGTCGTCGCCTCCGTCCCGTCGGAACCGGCGGCCTCACGCCGACCGCCGCCCCGGCCACCGCGCCGCGGCGAGGGGCTTGTCCGCACGGTCACGACCCGACCATGTCAGCCGACGGGTCCCGGCCGGCGCTCCCACGCCGCGCGCCGTCCGGTCAGCGCGGGGAGCCCCACTCGCCGCGACGGTCGTCGGCCGACGGGCCCTCGGCGGCCTCGCGCGGGCGGCCGGGGTCCTCGCCGGACTGGTGGGCGCCACGGTGCTCGGACCCGGGTGCGGGGACGACCGGGCCGTTCGACGGGCTCGACGAGCTCGACGAGGCGCCGCTCGACGGGGCGCCCCAGCCGGTGGAGGGGATGCCGTAGCCGGGCGTGGACGACCCGCCCGTCCCGCCCGGTGCGCTCGCCGGGGACCCCTGCGGCGGGGTGCTCGGCCCGGTGTCCGCAGTGGACGTGCCCTCGCCGGAGCCGTAGCTGCCGAACGACGGGCCGCCCGCGCCGGACGTCGACGACGGCGCGCCCTCGGTCGTGGTGGTCACGGCGTCGTCGCGGTCGGAACGGTCGGAGCGGGAGCTGCCGGTGCCGCCCTCACCGCCCTGGCCGGCGGCCGTGGCGCCCGGCACGACCTGCGTCGTGGCCGCCGAGGACCCGTAGCCGGCGCCGAACGGGCCGGACGGCGGACCGGCCTGCTGCCCGCCCGGACCCTGCTGGCCCGGAGCCTGCGGGCCACCCGGACCCTGCTGGCCCTGCTGACCCCCGAGACCCTGACCCCGCGGGGCGGCGAACTGCCCGGAGCCGGGGCCGGTGGCCGCGCCCGGGGCGCCGTAGCCCGGCTGCTGGTGCGCGCCGGGCGAGGACATGCCGCCCGACGGCGGCCCGCCCGGGCCACCCCAGGGACCGGCCATGGTCGGCGGCGGCGTTCCCGCGCCCACGCCGGCCTGCGGCCCCGTGCCCTGACCGGCCGGCGCGCCGAAGCCCGACGACGCGGGCCGCCCCGCCGGCGCGCTGATGACGCCCGCGCCGAACAGCACCGCCACGACCGATGCGATCGCGGCGAGCACCGCGAGGACCACCTGCACGACGAGCAGGGAGTCGGCGTACGCGAGGAGCGGGAGCATCGCCAGCGCCCCGGTCACGCCGACGACCGCGCCCGGCACCAGCGTCTGCGGGCCACGCGGCAGCAGCGAGGCCGCGGTGAGCAGGCCGCCGGCGACCACCAGCGGCATGTAGAACAGCGATCCGAAGGCCGCGCTGAGGTCGGACGCCACGCCCGACGCCTCGGCGGAGCCGAAGAACCCGAGGATGTAGGCCAGCAGCGCGAGCGCACCCGCGGCGAGCGCGACGCCCCGCTCGGCGCCGGAGGCCCCGCGGGTGGCGCCGCCCCGGGCCGTCGGCCCGGTGCCGGCGTCGCCGCCGGTCCCGCCGCCGGTCCCGCCGCCGAGGTCCGGCGCGGGCGTCACCGTCGTCGCGGCGGAGGGGAAGCCACCGGTGCTCGGCCCGCCCTGACCCCAGCCCGCCTGCTGCGCGGGCGCGTGCTGACCCGGCGCCTGCTGACCCGGGGCCTGCTGACCCGGGGCCTGCTGACCGGGACCCTGCTGACCCGGGCCGTAGCCCTGCCCGGCACCCTGGCCGTAGCCCTGGCCGGGCGCCTGCCCCGGCGCCTGACCGGGCGTCTGGCCCTGGCCGGGCGCCTGGCCGCCGTAGCCCCCGTACCCGCCCTGACCGGGCGCGCCGTGGGGCTGCTGCTGGCCGGCGCCGGCCCAGGAGGACCCCCCGTAGGGCGAGCCGCCGCCGGCGCCCCAGCCGCCGGGGCCGGTCTGGCCCGGCCGCTGGCCGGACGGGCCGCCCGGGGGCGGGCCCTGCGTCGGTGAGCTCATGAGGTGTCCTCCCGGGACGACGACGTCGACGGTGGCGCGGTGACGGTCGGCCGGGTCGTCAGCCCCGGTTGACCAGCGAGCGCGCGAGGTCCGCGGTCTCGGTCGGCGTCTTGCCCACCTTGACGCCCGCGGCCTCGAGCGCCTCCTTCTTGGCCTGCGCGGTCCCCGCGGAGCCGGAGACGATGGCGCCGGCGTGGCCCATCGTCTTGCCCTCGGGAGCCGTGAACCCCGCAACGTAGCCGACGACGGGCTTGGTGACGTTGGCCTTGACGTAGTCGGCCGCACGCTCCTCGGCGTCGCCGCCGATCTCGCCGATCATGACGATGGCCTCGGTCTCGGGGTCCGCCTCGAACGCCTCGAGGGCGTCGATGTGCGTCGTGCCGATGATCGGGTCGCCGCCGATGCCGATGGCGGACGAGAAGCCGATGTCCCGCAGCTCGTACATCATCTGGTAGGTCAGCGTGCCCGACTTCGACACGAGGCCCATCTTCCCGGCGCCGCTGATGTTGGCGGGGATGATGCCGGCGTTCGACTTGCCGGGGCTGATGATGCCGGGGCAGTTCGGGCCGATGATCCGCGTGCGGTTGCCGTTGGCGCAGGCGTGCGCCCAGAACCAGGCGGAGTCGTGCATCGGGATGCCCTCGGTGATGACCACCGCGAGCCCGATGCCGGCGTCGATGGCCTCGACCGCGGCGTCCTTGGCGAACTTCGGGGGCACGAAGAGCACCGAGACGTCCGCCCCGGTCTCCTTCATGGCCTCCTCGACCGCGCCGAAGACCGGCACGTCCCGGCCCGTGATCTCGACGCTCGTCCCCGCCTTGCGGGCGTTGACGCCGCCCACGATGTTCGTGCCGGACGCCACCATCTTGGTGGCGTGCTTCATGCCCTCGGAGCCGGTGAGCCCCTGGACGATGACCTTGCTGTTCTCGTCGAGGAAGATCGACATCGTTTCTACGCCCCTGCCGCCAGCTCGGCGGCCTTCGCGGCCGCGTCGTCCATCGTGTCCACCACCGTGACCAGCGGGTGGTTCGCCTCGGCGAGGATCCGGCGGCCCTCGTCGACGTTGTTGCCGTCCAGCCGGACGACGAGCTGCTTCGTGGCGTTGTCGCCGAGGATCTTCAGCGCCTCGACGATGCCGTTGGCCACCGCGTCGCAGGCGGTGATGCCGCCGAAGACGTTGACGAAGACGCTCTTGACGTCCTCGTCGCCCAGGATGACGTCCAGGCCGGCCGCCATGACCTCGGCCGACGCGCCGCCGCCGATGTCGAGGAAGTTGGCGGGCTTCATGCCGCCGTGCTGCTCACCTGCGTACGCGACGACGTCGAGGGTGGACATGACGAGGCCGGCACCGTTGCCGATGATCCCGACCTGGCCGCCCTCGAGCTTGACGTAGTTGAGGCCCTTCTCCTTGGCCTTGGCCTCGAGCGGGTTCTGGCTGCGCTCGTCCACCAGCTCGGAGTGGGCCTCGTGCCGGAAGTCGGCGTTCTCGTCGAGGGTGACCTTCCCGTCGAGCGCGACGACCCGGTCCTGCGGGTCGCGCACCAGCGGGTTGACCTCGACCAGCGTCGCGTCCTCGCCGACGAAGGTGTCCCAGAGCTTGACGATGACCTGCGCGGCCTCGTCGGCGACCTCGGCGGGGAGGTTGCCCTGCTTGACGATCTCGTCGGCCTTCGCGCGGTCGACGCCGGCGATCGGGTCGATCGGCACCCGGGCCAGCGCCTCGGGCCGCTCGACCGCGAGCTCCTCGATCTCCATGCCGCCCTCGGCCGAGCACATGGCGAGGAAGGTGCGGTTGGACCGGTCGAGGAGGAAGGAGAAGTAGTACTCCTGCGCGATGTCGCTGGCCTCGGTGACCAGGACCCGGTGGACGATGTGGCCCTTGATGTCGAGCCCGAGGATGGCCTCGGCCTTCTCCTTGGCCTCGGCGGGGGTCTCGGCGAGCTTGACGCCGCCGGCCTTGCCGCGACCGCCCGTCTTCACCTGCGCCTTGACGACGACGGCGGTGCCGATCTCCTGCGCGGCCCGCTCGGCCTCGGAGGCGGTGTCGACGGTGCGCCCGGGCAGCACCGGCACCCCGTGGGCGGCGAAGAGGTCCTTCGCCTGGTACTCGTACAGGTCCACTCGTGAACTCTCCTCACCAACTCCCCGGGGCGCCGCCCGCGGCGGCGGCCGGGCGAGGTCGCGTGGCGCCCACCTCTCCGGTGGCGCGCCCACGTCTCGACGGATGCGCGGCGACCCTATCGACGCGACGGGTACCCGGGCGGTGCGACGGGGGCGACACCGGACACACGCGCCGGTCAGCGCGGTGCTGAATCGTTCCGGCGTGCGATCGGGTGCGCCCGATCGGGGTCGTACTTGATCGGTCCGGGCACGTCCTACCGCGACTGTTCGCGTGAACAACCCTTAACGTCCACCTCATGGACGTGACGGGCGTCATGTCCCCTGCCGAGGAGCCGGGGACCGAGCCGGCGGGTCTCGCCGCGCCCGTCGAGCGGCCGCTGGCGACCATCGCGGGCGCGGTCTGGCGAGGGCTGGGCTACGCGGCGCGCACCGTCGGGGTGCCGGCGGGCGTGCGCGGGCTGGCCGTCGAGATCGCGTACACCGCGGTCCACGTCTCCCTCTACCCCTGGGGCCTGGTCGACGAGGTGCTGCGCCCGGCGGGCACGTTCGTCCACCACCGCACCGCCTCGCTGTCCCCCGCGCAGCGCAGCCTGGTCGTCTCCGACATGGAGTCCTCGACGACACCGGTGCTGCTCGTGCACGGGATCGTCGACAACCGTTCGATCTTCGCGCTGCTCGCCCGCGCGCTGCGCCGCCGCGGCTTCGGCGTGGTGCACGCGGTGAACTTCAGCGTCCTCACCGCGTTCACCGGCGACATCCGGGCCGCCGCCCGCGAGCTGGGCCACCACGTGGAGCGGCTCTGCGCGAGCACGGGCGCCGACCGGGTGCACATCGTCGGGCACTCGCTGGGCGGGCTGATGGCGCGCTACTACGTGCAGCGGCTCGGGGGCGACGCGCGCGTCGACACGCTCGTGACGCTCGGGACCCCGCACCGCGGCAGCCTCATCGCCCACTTCCTGCCGCCGACGCGGGTCCCCCAGCAGCTGCAGCCCGGATCGGACCTCCTGCGCGAGCTCGCGGAGCCGGCGCCGGACTGCCGCACGCGGTTCCTCGCGGTGTGGAGCCGCCAGGACCAGTTGATCATCCCGCAGTCGGCGGCGCGGCTGACCCACCCCGACCTCGCGGTCACGGAGGTCGAGCTCGAGCACGTCGGGCACCTGTCGATGACGATCGACCCGGAGGTCGTGCACCTCGTGACCCGCCTGCTGTCCCGGCGGCCGCTGCGCGGCCGCGACCGGGCGGGCTCGGCGCGCGCGGTGGCGGGCTGACCGGGGCGTTTCGGGCATTCGGGGCCATCCCGGGTCGATCCGGACACCGTCCCGGCCGCGCCGCCGGGTGAGTGGTCGACCGCGCGTGACGGCCCGCCGGGGGCGCGCGCCGAACGGGGAGGACACGTCCGACCGAGCGACGAGGGGTCACCCGACACGGTGACGACCGCTCGGCGCGCACGCCCGCACGCACGGCGTAGCGACCGGCTCGGGGCACTCCTGTCGTTTGCTCAGCCCGTGACCGCGTCGCTACCTTCTCGCCGTCCTCATCACGGTCAGGTCACGAACGACATACGGAACGACCCCGAACGTTCCGTCAGGGCACTCCCCGAATTCCCGCCCTGGATGTCGCCGTGACCGGCCCCGATCCGCGGGAAGGATGGTCTTGGCGAACAGCTCCCCGCGCCCGCCGTCCGCGCCCCTCTTCGGTTCCCTCGGCCTCACCCCCGCCCTCGCCGGCGGCTTCGGTGGCGGCCCCGCGGGACCGCGCTTCCCCGACCTGTCCGGCCTCGGTGCCGGTCTGCCCGGTCTCGGCGCCCGGGGCGGGCGCCGCGGCGGTGACGCCGCCGGGTTCGTCAGCGGCACCGGCCGCGCGCCGGAGGTCCCCGCCCGTCCCGTCGGGCTGCGGCCCGGCCCCGTGGCCCCGGCGCCCGCGCCGCAGCGGCCCGCGGGTCCGACCACCGGCGGCCACCCGCGTCCTGCGTACCGCGACCTCCCCCGCGAGGAGACGCTGCGCGAGCTGCCGCGTGAGCACCGGGACCCCCGGGACCGCCGCACGCCCCGCCCGCCGCAGGGCGGTCCCCGGCGTCGCGACCTCGACCCGGGCCCCCCGCCACGGCCCGCGCCGCCGGCCGGCCGCGGGCCCTCGCCGCTGCGCGGGCGCCTCGCCGTCGCCGCCGTCGCCGCCGGTGCGCTCGCGACCGCGGGGCACAGCCTCGCCGGCCTCGACGCCCTGTCCGACGCGCCGACGACCGCCGAGCTGGCCCTGGCCTCCGACCGCGCGACGACGAGCGACGTGTCCTCGTCCCGCGCCACCGGGCTCGACGCGGCCACCTCGGGCGTCCTGCCGGTGACCTCGCCGGCCGCGACCGCCTCGACCGGATCCGCGGACACCGCGACCGCCGACGAGGGCCACCAGGTCGGCTCGCTGAGCAAGGCCGCCGACCGCGCGGCCGCCGCGGCCCGCGCCGCCGCCGAGGCCGCGCGCCCCGACTACGTCCGCCCGGCCGAGGGTCGCTTCACCTCGGGCTTCGGTGCCCGCTGGGGCTCGTCGCACCGCGGCATCGACATCGCGGGCCCGATCGGCACCCCGATCGTCTCGGTCGCCGACGGCACCGTCGTCGAGTCCGGGCCGGCCAGCGGCTTCGGCATGTGGGTCAAGGTCGAGCTGGACGACGGCACGATCAACGTCTACGGCCACGTCAACCGCTCCTACGTCGAGGAGGGCCAGCGGGTCCGGGCCGGCGAGGAGATCGCCGAGATCGGGAACCGCGGCCGCTCCACCGGCCCCCACCTGCACTTCGAGGTGTGGGAGGACGGCTCCCGCAAGGTCAACCCGCTGCCGTGGCTCGCCGAGCGCGGCATCTCGTTGGGCTCCCCCCAGGACTAGTCCGCTCCCCGCAAGACGGCCAGGGCCCCGGAGCACGCGCTCCGGGGCCCTCGTCGTTTCTCCGCGCTCAGTACCGACCCGCGCGCCGACCCCCGAGCCGGAGCCCGCCACCGGGGGTAGCGCGGTCAGAGCTTCGTCAGCGGCACGCCGCCGATGAGCATCAGCCGCACGGTGCCCGAGGAGCCGAAGTCGATGGTGGCCGTGGCCCGCGAGCCGACGCCGTCGACGGTGACCACCGTGCCGAGGCCGTACTTGTCGTGGCTCACCCGGTCGCCGACGTCCAGCGAGATCGTCGGCGCCTCCTTCCAGTCCGGGCGCATCGGCGAGGGGCGCGAGGCCCGGCCGGACAGGTCGGTGCCGGGGCTCGCCCAGCGCCCGGAGCCGAAGCGGGTGCGCCCGACCGGCGAGGACCGCTCGGAGCTGGGCTCGACACGGCGCCACTCCCACACGTCGGCGGGCACCTCGTCGAGGAACCGCGACGGCGGGTTGGCCTGCGGCTGCCCGTACGCCGAGCGCATGACCGCGCGCGAGAGGTAGAGCCGCTGCTGGGCGCGCGTGATGCCGACGTAGGCGAGCCGGCGCTCCTCGGAGAGCTCGGCGGGGTCGGCGAGCGCCCGCGAGTGCGGGAAGACGCCGTCCTCCCAGCCGGTGGTGAACACGACCGGGAACTCGAGGCCCTTCGCGGTGTGCAGCGTCATCAGCGTGACCACGCCGTCGCCGCCGTCGGGGATCGAGTCGGCGTCGGCCACCAGCGACACCCGCTCGAGGAACGCCTCGAGCGAGCCCGGCACGGCCTGGCCGTCGGTGCCCTCGGCCTGCTCCACCGTCTGTTCCCCGGCGGCGTCCTCGACGCCCTCGGCGTTGAGCGCGTCCTGCACGAACTCGCGCGCGACGCTGACGAGCTCCTGCAGGTTCTCCAGCCGCGACTGCTCCTGTGGGTCCTCCGAGCCCTCGAGCTCGGCCCGGTAGCCCGAGCGGTCGAGGATCGCCTCGAGCACCTCGTCGACCGACGTGCCCTCGGCGACCAGCCCGGCGAGACCGTCGAGCATCTCGACGAAGTCGGCGATGTTGCGCTGCGAGCGCGTCGCCAGCCCGTGGACCTCGCCCGCGGCGGCCCGGCGCAGCGCGGCGGCGAAGGTGATGCGCTCGCGGTCGGCCGCGTCGGCGACCACCGACTCCGCACGGTCGCCGATGCCCCGCTTCGGCACGTTGAGGATGCGGCGCAGGGAGACCGTGTCCTCGGGGTTCGAGAGCACCTTGAGGTAGGCCATCGCGTCGCGGACCTCGCGGCGCTCGTAGAAGCGCACGCCGCCGACGATCTTGTACGGCAGCCCGAGGCGGATGAACACGTCCTCGAACACCCGCGACTGACCGTTGGTCCGGTAGAAGACCGCGACCTCGCCGAAGCGCGCCTCGCCCGCGTCGACCAGCCGGTCGATCTCGGCGGCGACGAACGCCGCCTCGTCGTGCTCGTTGTCGGCGACGTAGCCGACCACCAGCTCGCCGTCGCCCGCGTCGGTCCACAGCCGCTTGTCGCGACGGTCCGGGTTGCGGCTGATGACGGCGTTGGCGGCCGTGAGGATGCGCTGGGTGGAGCGGTAGTTCTGCTCGAGCAGGATGGTGCGCGCCTCGGGGTAGTCGCGCTCGAACTCGACGATGTTGCGGATGGTGGCGCCGCGGAAGGCGTAGATCGACTGGTCGGCGTCGCCCACCACGCACAGCTCGGCCGGGGGCACCGCGCCGTCCTCGCTGCCCGCCGCCAGGGCCCGGACCAGCATGTACTGCGCGTGGTTGGTGTCCTGGTACTCGTCGACCAGGATGTGCCGGAACCGGCGCCGGTAGTACTCGGCGACGTCGGGGAAGCGGGTCAGCAGGTCGACGGTGCGACCGATGAGGTCGTCGAAGTCGAGCGAGTTCGACTGCTGCAGCCGCTGCTGGTAGACGGCGTAGACCTCGGCCGTGCGCTTCTCCGCCTCGGTGGCCGCGGCGTCGGCGGCCTCGATGGGCGAGACGAGCTCGTTCTTCCACGCCGAGATCCGGGCGAGCAGCCCGCGCGGCGAGTACTTCTTGGCGTCCAGGTCGAGCCCGCGCGCCACCGACGCGACGAGCCGCCGCGAGTCGTCGGCGTCGTAGATGGAGAACGTGGAGCTCAGCTCGAGGTGGCGGTACTCGCGGCGCAGGATGCGCACGCA
The DNA here is from genome assembly GCF_028737255.1 of Actinomycetospora straminea. Lineage (GTDB taxonomy): Bacteria > Actinomycetota > Actinomycetes > Mycobacteriales > Pseudonocardiaceae > Actinomycetospora > Actinomycetospora straminea. The sequence goes on from NZ_JAQZAN010000001.1 coordinate 406,106, forward strand.
CATCGAGTGGAACGTCGACACCCACATCGCGTTCGCCCGGCGACCCACCAGCGCGGCCACGCGCTCGCGCATCTCGGCGGCGGCCTTGTTGGTGAACGTGATGGCCATGACCTGGCCCGGCCCGACGCCCTGGTGGCGCATCTGCCAGGCGATCCGGTGGGTGAGCACCCGCGTCTTGCCCGATCCGGCGCCGGCGACGATGAGCAGCGGCGACCCGGTGTGCACCACCGCCTCGCGCTGCGGGGGGTTCATGCCCTCGAGCAGCGGGTCGTCCGCCGGGTCGGGACGGTCGGTGTCGCGGCGCAGCGCGGCGCCGGCCCCCGCGTCGTCGCCGCCCGCGGCGGCCGCGGCCAGCCGCCGGGACAGGGCGGACGCCGCCGAACGCACGGGCGGGCCCGACCCGACGTCTGACGTGGTGTCGGACGCGGCGTGGCGGGTGGCGGGACCGGTGCTCATCGTCGGTCCACGCTACCGGGGCCCTCCGACAGTCGCGGCGGCGTGGCGGCCCGGGGAGGTCCACCGGGCGGCCGTTTGGTCGCACGCCGCGCCGATGGCATGATGACCGCCGTGCGCGCGCAGTTTCGTCGATTTTTCTACGGGTACCGGACCCCGGTGCCCGTGGTCAGCTGACGCGCCCGCCGCGCTGCCACGCCGCCCCGGAGTCCACGGACCCCGGGGCGTTCTCGTGTCCGGGGTCGCGAGGGCCCACCGACCCGGGAACCACCCGGACACACCCTGGAGGCCGATCCCCCGTGAGTGCCGCGACCAGCTCCACCGACAGCCCTACCGACAGCGCCGCCGACGCCGGGTCCGAGGACGCATCCCCCGCGTCCACCGACGCGCCGGCCCCGCTCGCCCCGGCCACCGCCGACGAGATCCCCTCGCTGCGCGAGGAGATCGACGCGATCGACGCCGAGCTGCTGCGCCTCGTCAAGCGCCGCTCGGAGATCTCGCAGCGGATCGGGCTGGCGCGGATGGCCGCCGGCGGGCCCCGGATCGTCTACAACCGCGAGATGCAGGTCCTCGCCCGGTTCCGCGACCTCGGGACCGAGGGCCGGGAGCTCGCCATGCTGCTGCTGCGTCTCGGGCGCGGGCGGCTGGGCGGTCGGGCCTGACGCTCCCGGGACGGCGCTAGCACCCGGCGCGGGTCCCGACCCCGACCCGACACCCTGAGGTGTTCCGGGGTCCGACGAGCGCCGACCACACGCCGGTGGTGGCACGCTGGTGCCATGGGAACGGTCATCGACCTGATCGCCACGATCGTCACCGTGCTGAGCCTGCTCGCCGCGGTCGGCTACGGCGGCTACCTGCTCATGATCTCGTCGGTGGCCTCCAAGCGCCCGGGGGCCGCGCACCTCGCGACCGACGCGCGCAAGCGGCTACCGGCGGCGGGCGGCCTCGCCCTGGGCGCGCTCGTCGCGCTGCTCCTCACGGGTGGCGGCATCCCGCTCGACGTCATCGGGCTGCTCGTCGGCGGTGGCGTGGGCCTCGTCGCGACGAACCAGCTCCAGGGGGCCCGCAAGCGGCTCGCCGCCCCGCCGCGCTGAGCCCAGCGGTCACGTTCCGGCGCCCACCGGTGCATGAGCGTGGGCTGTCCGGCGAGCGAACGTCCGTGTTCGGCCCAACCCGCTGACACGGCCGCTGGGCGCCCGGACACGAACGGTCGCACCTCGTCCCCTGGACGGCTCTGCACGTCCGGGTGACGCCCCGAGTAGCTATTCCCCCACGGGGAGTGGACACGGGACGAGGAGCAGAGGGACATGGACGAGCGTGGTGGCCGGCACGCGTGGTTCGACGAGCCCGCCGAGGTCACGGGCACCCTGGTCGCCCCGCCGACCGTCCCTCCGCCCGCCCTGCCCGGTGGTGGTCCGGGCGCCGACGACCGACTCGCGGAGGGCGTAACGCCGGGCGAGGTACCGATCGATCTGGTTCCCGTGCCCCGACGTCCGGTCGACGACCTGCCGCCCGTACCGCACCAGGACGAGGCCCGTCACACCGACGGTGTCCCGGTGACCGAGCTCCTCGCGCGCCTCACCGCCTCCGCCCGCCGCGTCCGCGAGGCCGAGCGCGGCGAGGCCGTGCCGGAGCCCCGCTCCGCGCCGCCGACGACCCTTACCGACGACGCCACGCGCGACGAGCGGCGGCCCGCCCTGACCCCGGTCGCGACCCCGGACAGCACCCACGCCACCGCCACCGGCTCCACCGAGCTCGACGCGGCCCTGGCCTTCGCCGCCGCGCTGGAGGCGGCCGAGGCCGCCGAGGCGGCCGGCACGACCACGGCGGGGCCCGCTCCCGCCGGGGCCCGGCCCGACGGCCCCGTCTCCGACCTCGGCGCGGCGCGCGCGGCGGCGGCCGCCGACCTGCGGGCCTTCGTCCGCCAGGGCGACACCGGCCCCGCTCTCGTGCGCCCGCTGCCCACCCCCGGGCGGTCGGCGCGCCGGCGCACGAACCCGTTCCGCCGCACGAACACCCGGACGTTCGGCGCCACCACGGGCGCCCTGCTCGTGGCCGGCACCGTCGCGAGCATCGCCGGCCTGCCCCTGCCGGGCCTGCCCGTCGAGGAGGCGCCGTCGCCCGGCGGCCCGGTCGCGCTCCCGCCCGGGGCGGGCATCGTCCCGGTTCTGCCCGGCACGCCGGGCGCGATCCCGGGCGTCGTCCTGGGCCCCGACGGCCTGCCCCTCGGCACCGGCATCACGCTGAGCGCCGCGGCCTCCGACCTGGGCCTGGGCCTCGGCGCGCCCGGCGGCGCGGCCGTCGCGGGCGGCGGGCTCGCCGGCGTCGACGGCCCCCTCACCGCGGCGCCGGGGGGCGTGGGCGGTGTGGCCCCGCCCGGCGGCGGTGGCGGCGTCGTCCCCGGGGGCCCCGGCGCCCCGGGTGTCCCCGTCGGGCCCGGCACCCCGGGCGCACCCGTCGGGGGCGACGGCGGTGGCGGTGGCGGCGTCATCGGTCCCTTGGTCGACGGAGCCGGCGAGGTCATCGGCGGGACCGGCGGCGTGGTCGGCGGAGCCGTGGGCGGCGTCGGCGACACGGTCGGCAACGCCACCGACGGCCTCGGCACCACGGTCTCCGGCGCCGGGCGCACCGTCGAGACGCTGGCCGACGGGCTCGACACCACGGTCACCGGCGTCACCGACGGCCTCGGCACCACCGTGGGCGGGGTCGGCGGCGTGCTCGACGGCCTGCTCGGCGGCGAGACGCCGGCCCCGACGCGCCCCCCGGGCCTCGTCGGCACCGTCGGCGTCGTCGTCGACGGCACCACCGGCCGGCTCGGCGGCCCCCTGCCCGGCCCGCTCGGCGGGCCGGTCACCGGCCTCGGCGGCACGGTGAACAGCACGCTGCGCTCGCTCGAGTCGCAGGTCGCGGACCCGGCGGTCGGTACCGTCACCGGAGGCGTCCGCGACGCCGGCGCGACCGTCGGCAGCACGGTCCGCTCGGCGAACCACGACGTCGTCGGCCCCCTCGCCGGCACCGTGTCCGGCGCCGTGGGCGACACCGGCACGACGGCCGCCACCACCCTGCGCGCCACCGCGGCCGACGTCGTCGCCCCCGCCGGCGAGACCCTCACCGACACCCTCGACGCGGTCGGGGACGCCACCGGCGGGTCGACCCCACCGCTGGTCGAGGACACCGCGGACACCGTCGAGGGGGTCTCCTCGACCGTCGAGGAGACCGTCGAGGAGACCGGCGACGCGGTGGGGGACACCACGGACGAGGTCGAGGAGACCGTCGAGGACACCGCGGACACCGTCGGGTCGGTGGTCGACACGACCGGCGACACCGTCGAGGACACGACCGACGCGGTGGGTGACGGCGTCGAGGGGCTGCTCGGGCTCAGCGGGGACGCCAGCGGGGACGACGCCAGCGGCGACGACGGGGCCGCCGGCGACAGCGGAGACGACGGGGCCTCCAGCGCCGGCAGCAGCAGCGGCAGCAGTGCCGGGAGCAGCAGCGACGACGCCGCGGACGAGGGCAGCAGCGCCGACACCGGCGACGGCGGCAGCTCCGGCGACGGCGACGACTGAGCGGGCCGGCGGTGAGCTGGTCCGCCGCCGGGCGCGTGGTCGTCACCCGGTCGGGACCTCTACTGTGACCCCCGTGGACCCGCGGACCCGGAGCAGCCGGTGAGCTCTCCCCGCGTGGTCGCCGGGCGGTACCGCCTCGAGGAACGCATCGGGTCCGGGGCGATGGGCGTGGTCTGGCGCGGGACCGACGAGCGCCTGGGCCGGGTCGTCGCCGTCAAGCAGGTGTTCCTGCACGCGGGGCTGGACGACCGCGAGGCCGAGGAGGTCCGCCAGCGCACGCTGCGCGAGGGCCGGATCGCCGCGCGGCTGCAGCACCCGCACGCCATCTCGGTGTTCGACGCCTCCATCGAGGGCGACGAGCCGTGGCTGGTCATGGAGTACCTGCCCTCGCGCAGCCTCGCGAACGTGCTCGGCGAGCAGGGCACGCTCGAGCCGCGGACGGTGGCGCGCATCGGGCGGCAGGTCGCCGACGCCCTCGACGCCGCCCACCAAGCCGGCATCGTCCACCGCGACGTCAAGCCCGGCAACGTGCTGCTCGGCGCGGACGGCACCGTCAAGATCACCGACTTCGGCATCTCCCGCGCCACGGGCGACCTCACGCTCACGCGCACCGGGATGCTCGCCGGCACCCCCGCCTACCTCGCGCCCGAGGTGGCCCGCGGCGAGGACTCCACCTCGGCGTCCGACGTCTTCTCCCTCGGCGCGACCCTCTACGCGGCCGTCGAGGGCATGCCGCCGTTCGGCGCCGACGACAACGCCCTCGCCCTGCTGCACAACGTCGCCGCCGGCAAGGTCGTACCGCCCGCGCAGGCCGGGCCGCTGACCGCGCTGCTCATGCGCCTGCTGCGCGACGACCCGGCCGAGCGCCCCAGCGCCGCGCAGGCCCGCCAGGAGCTGGGCCGCATCGCACACGCGGGCGGGCGCACCGAGGAGCCGCTGGCCGACCTCGTCGCCCCGGGCGCGGCGGCCGCGTCGGTCCCCGAGGCGCGGCACTCGTCCGACCCGTGGCTCGCCGGCCCGGCCGGTCGGGCCACGGGCCCCGGCAGCGGCCCCGGTCCGGTCGGACCGCCGACCCGCCAGGGCCTGCCCGCCCCCGACGCGCCGGCCCGCCGCCGCACGCCGCGCCGGCCGACCGCGGCGATCGTCGTCCTCGTCCTGCTCGTCGCCCTCGCGGCGGGCGGCATCGTCGGCGTCGCCCTGCTCTCGGGCAACGGCTCCGACTCGACGGGCGCCACCGTGGCGTCACCCGACGCCGCGAACCCGGACCCGGCCGCCGCCATGGTCGCCGCCGTCCGCGACTACTACGGCGTCGTCACCGGCGACGAGGCCGCCGGCTGGGCCCGTCTCGGCCCGGGGTTGCAGGGCCAGACCGGCGGGTTCGCGCGCTACCAGGCGTTCTGGACGACGATCGCGTCGGTGCAGGTCGTCGACGCCACCGCGGTCGACGGCGACACCGTGCGCGCGACGCTCGACTTCGTGCCCCAGGGTCGCGACCCGATCCGCGAGGTCCACGAGCTGGGGATGGTCCGCGGCCCCGACGGCCGGTGGCTCATCGACAGCGACGAGAGCGTCGACGGCGCGAGCCCGCGCGCCGCCGCGACGGGCCTGCAGCTCGACCAGCCGCTCGCGGAGGGTCCGACCACCTCGGCGTCCCCGTCGCGCGCGGCCGAGTCCGCCGGCGACGACGGGGACCACGGCGACGATCGGGACCGCGGGGACCGCGGGGGCCGCTCCGGCGACGACGACCCGGGACACGGATCCGACGACGGTTCCGACCACGGATCCGACGACGGCGGGGACGAGGGCTGAGCCTCCCGGCTCAGACGAGCCGGCGGTCGCTCGCCCAGCGCGAGAGCTCGTGGCGGTTCGACGACTGCGTCTTGCGCAGGACGCTCGACACGTGGGTCTCGACGGTCTTCACCGAGATGACGAGCTCGGCGGCGATCTCCTTGTACGACCAGCCCCGCGCGAGCAGCCGCAGCACGTCGCGCTCGCGGCGGGTGAGCTGGTCGAGCTCGGGGTCGACGACGCCGGTCGCTCCCGGACGGTCGGCGAAGGCGTCGAGCACGAACCCCGCCAGCCGCGGCGAGAACACGGCGTCCCCGGCCTTGACGCGGACGACGGCGTCGGCGAGCTCGCGGCCCGAGATCGTCTTGGTGACGTAGCCGCGGGCACCGGCGCGGATGACGGAGATGACGTCCTCGGCGGCGTCGGACACCGACAGCGCCAGGAACACGACGTCGGGGTGCTCGGGGCGGGTGCGGGAGAGCACCGCGGCCCCGCCGCCGTCGGGCATGTGGACGTCGAGCAGCACGACGTCGGGCTTCCGGTGCCCGATCACCGCGACGGCCTCGTCGACCGACCCCGCCTCACCGACGACGCTGACGGTGCGCCGCGCCAGCGACTCGAGCTCGGCGCGCACCCCGCGGCGGAACAGGGCGTGGTCGTCGACGACCACGACGGTGACGAGCTCGTCGGGTGTCCCGGACGTGGTGCCGGACGGCTCGGTCATCGGGCCTCCTCCTCGAGGGGCGTCTCGCTGGTGCCGTTGCTGGGGGCGCCGTGCGTGCCGCGCCGGGCCCGGGGCAGCACCAGGCCGACCTCGGTGCCCTCGCCGGGCGCGGTGCGCAGCCGCACCCGGCCGCCGTGGCGGGTCATGCGGTCACGCACCGACCCGGCGAGGCCACGACGGTCCTCGGGCACGGCGTCGGGGTCGAAGCCGCGGCCGCGGTCGCGCACGAACACCTCGACGGTCTCGGGCTCCACCTCGGCGTAGACGTCGACCTCGTCGACGCCCGCGTGCTTGGCCGCGTTGACCATGGCCTCGCGGGCGGCGGCGACGAGCGCGGTGGTGTCGGGATCGAGCGGGGCGTCGCCGACGACGACCGGCGCCACCCGCAGCCCGTAGTCGTCCTCGACCTCGCCCGCCGTCGACGCGAGCGCCGCCGCGAAGGTGGCGTCCCCGGCGCCCGCCGGGTGTCCCGCATCGCCGCCGGGCGGGCCGTAGAGCCAGGCGCGCAGTTCGCGCTCCTGGCTGCGGGCCAGGCGGCGCACCTCGCGGCCGGCGACGTCCTCGCCGGCCTGCTTCTGGATCAGCGCCAGGGTCTGGAGCACCGAGTCGTGCAGGTGCGCGGCGATGTCGGCGCGCTCCTGGCCGCGGATGCGCTCGCGGCGCTCGGCGCCGAGCTCGCGGACCAGCCGCATCCACCACGGGACGGTCAGCACCACGACCCCGGCGAGCGTCGCGAGCGCGGCGAGGAGGCCGAACTGCACCTGCGAGAGGTCGACGTTGCCGAGCAGGAACGCCGCGATCCCGGCAGTCACGAGCACCGCGCCCGCGAGCAGCCGCAGGAGCCCCAGCCGGCCACCGACCAGCCGGCGCGAGCGTTGCGCGAGGCCCGCCTCCGCGTCCGGGGTGTCGGCCTCGCGCCACACCAGCGCGACACCGGTGAGCACCACGGCCAGCGGCCCGACGACCCAGCCGGAGAGCTGCCCGCCGATCCCGGAGAGCACGAGCGCGAGGAGGACGCCCAGCGTCGCGAGCCCGAGGCCCTGCCGGCGCTCGCGCGGCGGCACCGCGCGGCGCACCCCGCGCGGCTCGATCGGGCAGAACAGCCAGAGCAGCGCGTAGGCGGCGAACCCGGCGCCGGCGGCGGCCACGAGCAGCACGAACACGAGCCGGACGCGCAGGACGTCGACGCCGAGGTGGTCGGCGATGCCGCCGGCGACGCCGGCGATGACCGCGCCCTCCCGCCGGCGCCGGACGCGGCGCACCACGGCAGCGGTCGGAGCCGCCGGGGGCGCGGGAGCCGTGGCGGGGCTCGGGGCCGCGCCGTCCGTGCCGCCCGCGCCGTCCGTGCTGGTGGCGGCAGGGTCGACGGCAGGGTCGACGGCAGGGTCGATGGCAGGGCCGACCCCGGTGTCGACCCGGTCGGGCCGGGGTGCCACGTCCTCCACGTCATCCATCGTCACACGTCACCGGCCCCCGGTGGCTCCGGTGCGACCCCCGGGGTCCTCGGGGTCGGCTCGGGGTGGGGACCGGGGTCGCTCCCGGATTCCGCGGGCCTCCCCCTCGCCCAGTCTCGGTGGGGCGAGCCGGCCCGGAGGTGGCCGGCGGGGACACGCGCCGCGGAGCCCGGCTCCGGCGGTCGACGAGGGAGGATGAGGACGATGAGCAGTCCGGGGCAGGGGTCGCGGGCGCCGGCCGGCGCCGACGTCGGCTCGACGCTGCGCGAGATGTGGGGCACGCGCCCCGCCCGCCTCAAGGAGGACCGCAAGGTCGCGGGCGTCGCAGCGGCGATCGCGCGCCGCTACGCGATCGACCCGACGATCGTGCGGGTCGCGTTCGTCGTGGCCGCGTTCTACGGCATCGGCCTGCTGGTCTACCTCGCCGGCGTCCTCGTGCTGCCGCGCGTCGACGAGCACGGGCGCCGCGAGACCCCGGTGTGGGCGATCGTCCTCGGGAGCATCCTCGGCGTCATCGCGGTCGCCGGGGCGTTCTCCGGGGACCTCGGCACCGTCATCGGCGTCGTCACCGTGGTCGGCCTGTTCTACGCGCTGCACCGCACCCGCGGTCACCTGCGCGACCCGCAGCGCCCGATCGCGCCGGCGGACGGGGGCACGCCCGCGGCGGGCGTCCACGCCGCCGACCCCGCGACCGGCGACACCACCGACACCCCGCGCCCGCCCTCGTGGGACCCGCTGGGTGCCGCGCCGTTCGCGTGGGACCTGCCCGAGCCCGCCGAGCCGCCCGCCCCGAAGCCGCCGCGCTCGCGGCTCGTGCCCGTGACGCTCGCCGCCGCACTGCTCGCCGCCGCGGCCGTCGCCGGGCTGGGCCTGCTCGGCGTCCTGCCGCTCGGGGTCACCGCGGTGATCGCGACCGCGCTGGGCGTCGTCGGCGCCGGCCTCGTCGTCGGGGCGTTCCTGCACCGCGGGCGCGGCCTGGTCGTGGCCGCCGTGCCGCTCGCGCTGATCCTCGTGGCGGCCGCCAACGGCGGACCCGGCCGCGGCGGTCCGTGGGACGACCGCGTCGCCCCGTGGACCGACGACCGCTCGGGCGCGGTCCAGGCCCTCGGCGACGCCACCTGGGCGCCCGCCCCGTACGCCGTCGCGCCGGCGTACGAGACGGCCTACGGCGACATCACCCTCGACCTGCGCGCGCTCGCCGCGGTCCCGCCCGGCTCCGCGCCGGTGCGCACCCAGGCGCAGAGCGGCGCCGGCGACGTCACCGTGATCGTCCCGGCGAACGCCGACGTGGCCGCGACCTGCGAGTCCGGCGGCGGCGACGCGACCTGCCTCGGCACCGGGCCGATCCGTGACCTCGGCCCCGACGGGCCGGGCGGACCGGTCATCGACCTGCAGGCCGTCAGCGGCGGCGGCGACGTGGAGGTGCGCCGTGGCTGAGCACACGCCCCGGGACCCGTACACGATCCACGAGGACGTGGACGCGGTCGACACGACCACCGCCACGGGCACCGGCGCCCGCGACCCGTACAGCGACCCCGACCCCGACGCCGACCCCCACGCCGGCACGGCCCCCGCCCGGCGTCCCGGTCCCGACCCGCTGGCCCTCGTGGCGGGGCTGACCGCGATCGTCGTCGCGGTCCTCGCCGTCACCGGCACCCTGGTCAGCGTTGACCCGCGCTGGGTGCTCGTCCTCGCCGCCGTCGGCGTCGGGGTCTCCGTCCTCTGGGTGACGGTGCGCCGCCGCTCCTGACCCCCGCCCGACCGTTACTGGCTGGTATCGCTCGCCCGGCGAGCGATACCAGCCAGTAACGCGTCAGTGGCAGTCGTCAGTGGCAGTCGTCAGTGGCAGTCGTCAGTGGCAGTGCCCGTTCGAGGACGGCGGCACGTCCAGCGTGGGGTTGCGGTCGAAGAACCCGACGGGCATCAGCCGGAAGCCGGCGTAGTCGACGGGCATGATCGGCCAGTCCTCGGGCCGCGGCACGTGGGTCAGGCCGAAGGTGTGCCAGAGGACGACGTCGGCGCCCCGGCCGTCCTCGTCGAGGCTCCGGTCGGCGGCGGTCCAGGTCGGGAGGCCGGCGCCGCCCGGGTGCTGGTTCACGTGGTCACCCGCGGGGTAGCGCTCGTCGGCGTCGTACGCGGTGACCCAGAGGTGCCGTGTCGCGAAGGCCGCCCGGCCCGCGACCACGGAGGTGGGGTCCGAGAGCAGCGTCGGGCTCCCCTCCGCGTGCAGCGCGTACCCGACGGGGCGGCCGAACCGGTTGGTCCTGCCCGGGTTGACGACCTGCCAGCTCCGGTTGCTCGCCGGGTTCGCCAGGCGCGCGGCGTCCGACTCGCGGGTCAGGCGCGTGCGCGACTCCACGAACGCGTTGCCCCACGGGTTGTCCTCGCCGACGGGCAGCGCGACCGCCTCGACCTCCTCCACCGCGTTCGCGGTGCCGTCGACGGTCATGTCGAGGCGGGCCGAGAACAGGTGCTGGTGGAACGGCAGCCCGAGCCCGGGCGCGGCCTCGGTGGCGAACCGGTGCTCGCCCGACGGCATCCCCGAGGTGAACGGGATGCCGGTCAGCTTGGCCTCGCACTCGATCGTGCCGTCGAGGTAGAGGTACCAGTAGAAGCCGTAGTCGTAGTTGCCGATGGTGGTGAAGAACGAGACCACCATGCGGCGCTGGCGACGGGTCTCCTGCGCGTTCGTGAAGAGGTCGGTGTGCTTCCAGAGCACCCCGTAGTCCTCCTCGTGCAGGCAGATCGCGTTGGTGATGGTGCGCGGCTCGCCGAGGTCGTCGGCCACCACGACGTCCATGTACCGGATCTCGCCCAGGCAGTCGCAGCCGAGCTCGAGGGAGTTGGCGTAGCGGGCGAACATGTACTCGCCGGCGTCGAAGTAGTTCTGCCAGAAGCGCACCGGCGACGGGTCGCCGTAGGGCACGACCATCTCGGCGATCGACGCGCGGTAGATCACCGGACGGCCGTGGATGCCGATCTGGTGCAGGGTCAGGCCCTCGCGCTCGTTGAACCCGATCCGCAGGTCCCAGCCCTCCCACCGCAGGCGGTTGCCCTCGAGGGTGAAGCTGACGCCCTCGGGCTGGGTGATCTCGATCGGCTTGAGCGTCGTGCGCTGCGGGCCGACCTGCTCGGGGTCGTCGAAGTTGCCCGGCTCGTCGGGGACGGCGATCTCGGCGTGGTCGATGACCCGGGTGACCTCGCGGGCGATGAGGTCGATGTAGGCGACCAGGCCGTCCACGGGGTGGGCCCAGGGCGAGTCCTTCTCGTGGTCCTGGCGGAAGCCCAGCACCCGCGCCATGCGGTGCCCGACCTCCTCCGGGTAGTAGGCGCCGGCCGACAGCGGCACGGCGCGCACCGCGTCGGGGTCGATGCCGCGACGGGTCAGGGCGTCGCGCCACTCGTCGGAGGTGTTGACGATCCCCTCGATGATCTCGAACTCGGCGTCGATGATCGGGAGCTGGCCGCTGGTGGCCGGGTCGAGCTCGACGGCCGAGTCGACCTCGCGGCGGGTGGCGGAGACGACGACGTCGCGCGACGGCGCCCCGCTCATGTCGAGCAGCAGCACGCGGAAGCGCCGGTCGATCGGGTCGCCGTCGGTGTGGGCGAGCACGGTGGCCTTGTCGGGCTCCTCGAGACCGGCGAAGCAGAACCGCACGGCCTCGCCGAGCAGCCCGGCGTCGGCCAGCACCTCGCGGACCGTGCGGAACTCCTCCGAGGTGGCCATGTCCAGCGGATGCGTGGCGGCGCCGGGGGCGACGCCGGTGGACGTGGGGGCGGTGGCGGTCACGGGCACTCCTCCTGGGGTGGGGGTGGGTCGGGGCTGGACCGGGCTGCGTCTCAGACGTTCTCGCGCGGGGTGCGGGGCGCGACACCGTCCGTGTTGTCCGGATCGGTTCCGTCGACCGCCGTCGGGCGCCGGACCAGCGCCATGACCACGCCCGCGAGGAAGACGACGACGAGCACGGCGCCGATGGCGACGGCCAGGCCGGTGGAGCCACCGATGAGCGTGGCGAAGTTGTTGATGGTCAGCGCGAGGCAGACGAGGAGCCCGACGAGGCCCAGCGCGGGCGCCACGCGCGTGTGCCACACCCGGCGGTCGACGCCGGTGCGGGCGAAGAAGGCGAGCACGGCGACGCAGGTCAGGACCATGAGCACGAGCACGCCGAGCGTCGCGGTGCCCGCCATCCACGCGAAGACCTGGGCGACGGGGTCGAGGCCCGCGACCGCGAAGATCACGACGAGGACGGCCGCGAGCACGGTCTGGGCGAGCGAGGCGACGTGCGGCGAGCCGTGGCGGGCGTGGGTGCGCGCGACGGCGCCGGGGAAGGCGCCGTGCCCGCCGAGGGCGTACCAGTAGCGCGCGGCCACGTTGTGGAACGCGAGGATCGCCGCGAACAGGCTCGTGACCAGCAGGATCGTGACGAGGTGCAGGCCCACCGGGCCGAGCCAGTTCTCGAACGTCGTGAGCAGGAACGTCGCCGGGTTCGCGCCGGCCTCGGCGACCGCGGCGTCGTCGCCCCACGCGGACACGATGGCCCAGGTCGAGAGGGCGTAGAAGACGCCGACGATGACGAGCGCGAGGTAGGTGGCGCGCGGGATGGTGCGCTGCGGGTCGCGGGCCTCGTCGCGGAACACCGCGGTGGCCTCGAAGCCGATGAAGCTCGCGATCGCGAACATGATCGCGATGCCGACCTCGCCGGACACGACCTGCGCGGGGTCGAACAGGGCGGTCGAGAAGCCCTCGGCCCCGCCGCCGCGCGCCACGACGACGACGTCGAGGACGAGCACGATGGCGATCTCGGCGAGGAGCAGCACCCCGAGCACGCGGCTCGAGAGCTCGATGTGCCGGTAGCCGAGCACGCCGACGATCGCGACGACGAGCAGCGTCCACGCCCACCACGGCACGCTCGGGCCGCCGAAGCTGGTGACGAGCTCGTCGATCGCCGCACCGATGTAGCCGTAGACCGCGGCCTGCACGGCGGTGTACGTGGCGAGGGCCAGGAACGCGGCGCCGAGCCCGAGGGGCCGGCCGAGCCCGTGGCGGATGTAGGTGAAGAAGGCGCCGGCGTCGGGGACGTGCGGGCTCATCGCGCAGAAGCCGACGGCGAAGAGCAGCAGGACGACCGCGCACAGCACGAAGGTCATCGGGAAGGCCGCGCCGTTCCCGGCGCCGACCCCCAGCGGGATGGTGCCCGCGATGACGGTCAGCGGCGCCGCGGCGGCGATGACCATGAAGACGATCGACCCCACACCGAGCGCACCCGAGAGGCGGGCGGGTGGTGCGGAGGATTCGGCGGGTGCGGCCATGGCGACTCCCGGGACAATGGCGGGCGGGGGGCTGCGCGGGGACAGCGAAAATGTCGCGCGTCACGTTTGCGGAGGCGTTCCCGCGGGGTCAACCCCTCGTTGAGCTGCACGGTCGTCGGCGAGATCCGCTCTCTCGCTCCCGACGGGAAATGGCCGCGGCTTTCTCCGAACGGAGAACGGTGGCGCCGTTGTCGGGGTCGAACGAGAAACTGTCGGGCGTGGTTCTCGTTCGGGTCGCGGGCCCTTCGTTCCGGGCGGTCCGCGCTCTACGGTGACGGCGTGACGCGGATCCCCGGCTTGCGCGCGCGGTCGCCCGTCGCCGGCCTGCACCGGCGCACGCTGCGCCCGCTCGGGGTGTTCGCGCAGTCCGTGGCGACCACGGCGCCGGCGGGCGCGATGGCCTCGACGCCGCTGCTCGTCATCGCCGTCGCCGGACGCGGCGCGCCGTGGTCGTTCGCCGTGGCCGCCGTGCTCGTCGGGCTCGTCGCCGCCTGCATCGCGGTGTTCGCACGACGGATGGCGGCGGCCGGCGGGCTGTACAGCTTCACGGCCAAGGGCCTCGGGGCGGGCGGCGCCTACGCCTGCGCGGTGGCGATGGTCGTCGGCTACGGCCTGCTCGTCGCGGCCGCGTTCTCCGGGGTGTCCTGGTACGGCGGCGCGCTGGTGGCGCGCCTGCTCCCGGGCGTGGGCGCCGTCGGGGCGGGCGTCGCGCTCGTCGTCGTGCTGGCGGTGACGGTGGCCGTGTGCGCGGTCCGCGGCGTGCGGCTCGCGGGCCGGGTGATGCTGGTGATCGAGGCGGCGTCGATCGGGCTGATCCTCGTCGTGCTCGTGGCGCTCGCGGTGACGACGGCACCGACCGGGGTGCCGGCCGGGGTGCCGGCCGGGACCGGGGTCGGGGCGGTCGGCGTCGGGAGTGTCGCGGTCGGCGTGCTGCCGGCGCTGGCCGCGTTCATCGGCTTCGACAGCGCGGCGACGCTCGGCGTCGAGGCCCGGCGGCCCTACGCGTCGGTGCCGCGGGCGATCGGGGCGACCGCGGCGGTCACCGCCGTGCTCTACCTCGTCGCGACCCTGGTCCTGCTCGCCGCGCCCGGGGCGGCGGCGTCCGGGGTGACGAGCCCGCCGACCGGCGACCTGAGCTGGGCCTCGGTGCTCATGGACGCCGGCATCGTCGCCTCGTTCGGCGCGTGCGCGCTGGCCGCCCTGAACACGCTGGTCCGCGTGCTGTTCTCGCTCGCGCGCGAGGGCCTCGCGCCGGCGGCCCTGGGGCGCACGCACCGCCGGCACCTCACGCCCGCGGTGGCCGTCGGGGTCACGGTGCCGGTGCTCGCGGCGGTCGTGGTGGTCGGGACCCTCGCCGGGATCACGCCCGAGGCGGTGTTCGGCGGGCTCCTCTCGGTGGGCACGCTGGCCTTCCTCGCCGCCTACCTGCTGGTCTGCGTCGCCGCGCCCCGCTTCCTCGCGCGGATCGGCGAGCTGACCCGCGGGGTGGTCGTGACCGCGGTGCTCGCCTCCGTCGCGCTCGCCGCCACCGCCGTGGTCGTCGTGCTGCACGCCGGCACCGGACTGGTGGTGACCCTCGCCGCGCTCGTCGTGGTCGGCGCCGGCGGCTGGCTGCTGCTGCGGCGGCTGCGGGGGCCGGCGCTGCGGGCGATGGGGGTCTACGACGAGACGACGACCGCCGACGTCCTGGCCGTGCGGGCGCGGTGACGTCGGTGACCTCGGGCTCGATCAGCGGCCGGCAGCCACAGGCCGTCCGCAGCGCGCTGGCGATCCTCGAGGAGGTCGCGGCGGCCGGGGTCGGGATCACCGCGAAGGAGATCTCGACGGCGCTGCGCATCCCGCCCGCGACGACCTACCGCCTGCTCAACCTGCTCGTCGCCGAGGAGTACCTCGTGCGGCTGCCCGACCTCGGCGGCTTCGCCCTGGGCCGGCGCAGCGCGAACCTCGCCCCGTCGTCGGTGGCGGCGCCGACCGCGGCGCGCCAGGTGATGCGGCGCCTGCGCGAGCGCGTCCGCTGGGGCGCGCACCTCGTCGCGTTCGACCGGCACCGGCTGACGTTCCTCGACCCGGACCCCGACCACCCGCCCACCGACGCCGACGAGCTCTCCCGCCACCCCCACGCCAGCGGCCTCGGGCGCCTGCTGCTCGCCGAGCACGGCCTGCCCGACGGCCCGCTGACGCGCCTGACCCCGCGGACCGTCGTCGACCGCGACGAGCTGGCCGGGCGCCTCGACGAGGTCCGCGCGACCGGGCTGGCGCGCCAGTGCGGGGAGTTCCACGCGACGCTGGGCTGCCTCGCCGTCGCCGTCCGGGCCCCCGACGACGGGCGCCTCGTCGCCGGCCTCGCCCTCACCGGCCCGGCCGAGCGCGTCGCGGCCCCGAACACCGAGCTCGTCGACCTCCTCCACACCCACGCCGGCGACCTGGCCCCGCTCCTGGCGTGAGACCGGGGTGGTGGAGCGAGGGCGTCCTCGGCTGCGTGGGAGGCAGCGAGGGCGTCCCTCGCTGCGTTCGATCGGCGCGCCACCCCGCGGGGCGAGGGCGTCCCTGGCTGCGTGGGACGCAGCGAAGGAGTCGTTCGCTGCCCCTCCACGCCGACCCCGTGCGGTCAGGGCGCGCCGGCGGCGATCACGGGCACCGGCGCCGGCACCTCGACCCGCGCCCGCCGCCCCGCCAGGCGCGGGAACCCCGGCACGCGGGCCAGGGCGCGCAGGGCCTCCGGCGGCCCGGCGTCACCCTGCGCGATCCTCCTCGCCGCCAGGCGCTCCGTGCGCACCTGGCCGCGCTGCTCGCGCTCCACCGCCGGCCGGCGCGCCACCTCGAGTCCCGCCGCCGCGTCGTCGAGCTGCGCCGGGTCGGGCGGGGTGCGGCGCAGGGGCCCGATCAGCCGGTTGGCGAGGTCCGCGGCGTCGGCGAGCGCGAGGTTGATCCCGTTGCCACCCACCGGCGACACGACGTGCGCCGCGTCCCCGAGCAGCACGAGCCCGGGCCGCGTCCAGCTCTCGACGGTCGTGATGCGCACGGGCAGGAGGGTCAGGTCGGCGACGTCGTCGAGGTCGTCGAGGCGGCCCTCGAGCCAGGGCAGCACGCCCACCGCCGCCGCCCGCAGCGCCCCGATCCCCCGCGCGCGGACCTCCGCCAGTGACCCGGCGCGGATCGTCCACCCGAGCTGCCAGTCCCGCCCCTGGTCGAGCAGGGCGACGCTGCCGGTCGGCGTGCCGAAGAGGTCCAGCCCCGAGTACGACGGGTCGTCGGCGCGGCGGGGGAAGGCGTGCCAGAGGATGTCGAGGCTCGCGCCCAGCTCGGTCGCGGCGAGCCCGGACGCGGCGCGGACCTTGGAGTTCCGCCCGTCGGCGCCGACGACCAGCGCGGCGTCCAGCGTGTGCTTGACGGCGTCGACGCTGTACTCGACGCCGCACACGCGACCCGCGGGGTCGTCGGCGTCGTGGCGCAGCGCCGAGAACCGCGCGCCCATGTGGATCTCGGCGCCGTGGGCCCGCGCCCGCTCCGCGAGCCACGGCAGGAACGACGCCTGCGGGATCAGCGCGTAGAAGGGGAACCGCCGGCTGGCGCCGCGGTAGTCGACGAGGGTCCAGGTGCGCTCGGCGGTGTGCCAGCGGAAGGCGTCCGAGCGCGTGTGCGGCACCTCGTCGAGCAGCGGCCGCGCCAGCCCGAGCGTGTCGAGGTACTCGAGCACGCCCGGCGCGAGCGTGTCCCCGCGGAAGCGCCGGGCGAAGTCGCGCCGCGACTCCAGCAGCGTCACCGACGCCCCGCCGCGGGCGAGCAGGTAGGTCAACAGGACGCCGCCGGGCCCGCCACCGACGACCACGATGTCAGTCACTCCATCATCATACCTCTTGACTGTCGAACTATCTCGCCCACGGCGGGACGAGACGCGAGCCGTCGGCCAGCTCCGCCTCGAGCCCGGGCGACGTCGTCACCCACACCGACGCCGGTGCGCCCCCGCCGTCGACCCGGAGCTCGGCGCCGGTCGGCACGAGGACCACGTCGCCGGCGACGACCGGCGTCGCCACGCCGTCGAGGGTCACGTGCAGGTCGCCGTCGAGGACGAGCAGCACCTCCTCGCGACTCGGGCGGTGCGGTGCGCCGACCTGGCCGGCGGGGACCTCGAGTCGCCAGGCGCAGAGCTCGGCGCTGCCGCGCGACGGGGCGACGAGGGCGTGGAACGCGGCGCCGTGGGCCTCGTGACGGACGGCGTCGGCGGGACGGAGGACGGGCATCGGGTCTCCTTCTGGTCAATCTGGTTGACCATATGGTCAGCTCGCTTGACCACCCTGTCAAGCTCGTGGCCGTGGACGACCGCGCGGCGACCGACCTGGCGATGCTCGTGCTCCGGGCGGCGACGGAGGTGGTCGACGGCGTCCAGGAGGGCCTGGCCGCCCGCGGCTACGACGACCTGCGTCCCGCCCACGGCTTCGCGTTCGCGCGGATCGCGGCGGCGGACACGACGGTCGTCGACCTCGCCGAGCACCTCGGCACGACGAAGCAGGCCGCGAGCCAGCTCGTCGCGGGGCTCGTGGCGCGGGGCTACGTGGTGCGCGAGCCCGACCCCCGCGACGCCCGGGCCCGGCTGCTGCGCCTGACCCCGGCGGGCGAGGCGTGCACGGGCGCGGCGGAGGAGGCGGCGGCCGAGGTGGTCGCGGGCTGGAGCGACGTGCTGCCCGGCGCGTCGCTGGGCGCGCTGCACGCGATGCTGCGGCGCGTCGTCACCCCGGGGCCGCTGCGGCCGGCGTGGTGATGGTGGGAGTGATCGTGGCGGCTTTCCTGACCTCCAACGCCAGCATGGACGCCAGGCTGCCACGGCGAGTGACACGGCCGCGACGCCTTCCCCCCGGCCGTCGTCACAGGGCACGCTGGGCCGCTCACCCACCGCGCACACACCCACTCCGCTCACCCCGCCCCGCCCACCCCGACCCGCCGCCCGGGAGGCCGCCCTTGCACCTCACCCCGCGCGAGGAGGAGAGGGTGCTGCTGCACGGCGCGGCGGAGCTCGCGCGCCGGCGGCTGGCCCGTGGCGCGCGGCTCGGCGCGACCGAGGCGATCGCGCTGGTGTGCGACGAGATCTGCGAGCTCGCCTGGGACGGGCTCGACCTCGACGACGTGGTGCGCCGTGCCCGCGAGGTCGTCGGACCCGGGCAGCTGGTCGAGGGCGTGCCCGCGGCCGTGCCCTCGCTGCAGGTCGAGGCCCTCTTCCCGCACGGCACCACCCTCGTCCACGTCGACCGACCCTTCGGCCCGCCCTCCGCCGACGGGCCCGGCGCGGTCCGCCCGGCGCCCGGCACCGTCGAGCTCGCCCCCGGCCGCGTGCGGTCCGGGGTCGTCCTGCGCAACGAGGGCGAGCAGGCGGTCTGGGTGACCTCGCACGTCCCGCTCGACCGGCTCAACCGCCGGCTGCGCGTCGACGTCGACGACGGCACCGATCCCGCGCATCTGCGCCTCGACCTCCCCGCCGGCACGGCGCTGCGCGTCGAGGCCGGCGCCTCGCGAGGAGCGACCGCCGTCCACCTCGGCGGTGCCCGGTGAGCAGCCTCGACCGGGGCGCCTACGCGCGGGTCTACGGGCCGACCACCGGCGACCGCGTCCGCCTCGCCGACACCGACCTGTGGGTGGAGGTCGAGGCCGACGACACCGAGCCGGGCGAGGAGATGCTCGGCGGCTGCGGGAAGACCGCGCGCCAGGGCGCCCTGGTCGCCGACCGGGCCCCGCGCGACAGTGCCCTCGACCTCGTCGTCCTCGGGGTCCTGCTGCTCGACCCCGTCCTCGGCGTCCGCAAGACGTCGATCGGGGTGGCCGACGGGCGCGTCGTCGGCGTGGGGCGGGCCGGCAACCCGGACGTCCAGGACGGCGTCGAGCTCGTCGTCGACGCCCACACGGCGATGGTGCCCGGCGAGGGCCTCATCGCGACGCCGGGCGTCGTGGACTCCCACGTCCACCTCTCCAACGCCGACCTCGCGCCGGCCGCGCTCGCCACCGGCGTGACGACGATGGTGGGGATGGGCATCGGCGGGGTGTGGGACGTCGGCGCCAACCCCGCGCCCAACCTGCACACGCTCATGGCCTCGTGGACCGGCGCCCCGGTGAACGCCGCGTTCCTCGCCCGCGGCTCCTCGGGGTCGGCGGACCTGCTCGAGCGGGCGGTGCTCGCCGGCGCCGGCGGGTTCAAGGTCCACGAGGACTGGGGCGCGGGCCCCGACGCCGTCGACACCTGCCTGGGCGTCGCCGAGCAGGCCGACCTCCCCGTCGCCCTGCACACCGACACGCTCAACGAGTCGGGCTACCTCGACGACACCCTCGACGCCGTCGGCGGGCGGACCGTGCACGCGTACCACGTCGAGGGCGGCGGCGGGCACCCCGACCTGCTGCGCATCGTCGGCGACCCGGCGGTCCTGACGTCCTCGACGACACCGACCCTGCCCCTGACACCGGCGACCGTCCGCGAGCTGGGGCCGATGACGATGACCGTGCACCGCGGTCACCCCGACCTGCCCAGCGACCGCAGCATCGCCGCGAGCCGCATCCGCGAGCACGCGATCGCCGCGGAGAACCGCCTGCACGACGACGGGGCGATCGCCATCGTCAACTCCGACGCGCTCGGCATGGGCCGCATCGGCGAGACCGTGCGCCGCACCTGGCAGCTCGCCCACGTCCAGGCCCACCTCGCCGGGGAGACGGGGCCGGACGTCGCGAACAACGCCCGCGTGCTGCGCTACCTCGCCAAGCTGACGCACAACCCGGCGGTCGCCCACGGGCTGGCCGCCCACGTGGGCTCGCTAAGGGCCGGCCGGCTCGCCGACATCGTGCTGTGGTCGCCCGCCTGGTTCGGGGCGACGCCCGAGCTGGTGATCAAGTCGGGGTTCGTCGCGTGGGGCGCCGCCGGGTCGGGGTCGGGGTCGACGCGGCTCACCCAGCCCCGGCGGATGCGCGGGTTCCACGGCGCCCGCGGCGGCGCGCCCGCCCGCCTCGCGCACCAGTTCGTCGCCGCGGCCTGCCTCGACGACCCGGCCGCCCGCGCCGCCCTGCCGTCCGGGCCGCGCTACCTGCCCGTCGCCGGCAGCCGCGGGCTCGGCGCCGCGGACATGCTCCACAACACCGCGACGCCGCGGGTGGAGATCCCCGGCGAGCCGTCCCCGGTGCGGGTGGACGGCCGCGAGGTGCCGCTGCACCACGCCGTCGCCCTGCCCCTGACCCGCCTGCACCACCTGGCCTGAGGAGGGGCATGGAGATCGACCTGCTGCTGACCGGCGCCGACGTCCGCACCCTCGACGACGAGCACCCGCGGGCCCGGGCCCTGGCCGTGCACCACGGCCGCGTGCTCGCGGTCCTCGACGACGACGCGCTGCCGGCCGGGGTGCGGGCCCGCCGCACCGTCGACGCCGACGGCGCCACCGTCGTGCCCGGGTTCGACGACGCGCACCAGCACGCCGCCTGGTTCGGGCAGTCGCTCGCCGAGATCCCGCTCGCGGGCGTGACCGATCTCGACGCGTTGTACGACGCCGTCGCCGCCCGCGCCGCGGAGCTGCCCGCGGACGCCTTCGTCATCGGCAGCGGCTACGACGACGTCGCCCTCGGCGGCTCGCCCGACCGCCACGTGCTCGACCGCGTCGGGGGCGGGCGGCCGGTGTGGCTCAAGCACCGCTCCGCGCACGTCTGCGCGGTCTCCAGCGAGGTGCTGCACCGCGCGGGGGTCCTCGACGGGACCGCCACCGTGCCCGCCGGTGGGGTCGTCGTCCGCGACGGGGCGGGCGCGCCGACCGGTGTCCTGCTCGAGGCCGCGCAGGCCCTGGCCGGCGACCTGCTGCGGCCCTACCCCGTCGCCGAGCTGGCCGACGCGATCGCCGCCGCGACCGCGGTGTTCGCCCGCGAGGGCCTCACCCACGTCACCGAGGCCGGCATCGGCGGCGGGTGGATCGGGCGCTCCCCCCGCGAGCTCGCCGCCTACCAGCTCGCCCGCGAGCGCGGCGACCTCGCGGTGCGCGTCGACCTCATGCCCGAGACCTCGGTCCTGCGCGCGACGCCCGGCGAGCCCGGCCGGGGCCTCGACCTGGGCCTGCGCCCCGGGCTCGGGGACCTCGACCTGCGCGTCGGACCCATGAAGATCTTCTTCGACGGCGCGCTGAGCTCCCGCACCGCGGCGATGCGCGAGCCCTACGCCGACCGCGACGAGGCCGGCTACCTCGGCGACGACCCGGAGGTCCTGCACGCCGCCGTCGTCGAGGCCGTGGCGGGCGGGTGGACGGTCGCCGCGCACGCGATCGGCGACCGCGCCGTCGACGCCGCGCTCGACGCCTTCGCCGACGCGGCCCGGACCCCCTGGCCGGGCGTGCGCCCACCCCGGCACCGCCTCGAGCACGCCGGCGTCGTCGACGACGCCGCCCTGGCCCGCCTCGCCGATCTCGGGGTCACCCCGGTCCCCCAGGCCCGGTTCCTGTACGAGATCGGGGACTCGATGATCGCCGCCGTCGGCGAGCACCGCGCCGACCTGCTCTACCGCCACGCGTCCTTCCTGCGCGCGGGGCTGCGGGTGCCGGCGAGCTCCGACCGTCCGTGCGTCGCCGACGGGCACCCCCTGCGCGGGATGCAGTCGATGGTGCAGCGGCGGACGTCGTCGGGACGGACCCTCGCCGCCGACGAGGCCGTCGACGCCGACACCGCCCTGCGCGCCTACACGGTCGACGCCGCCTGGATCGCCGGCGACGAGGACGTCCGCGGGCGGCTCGCGCCCGGCTTCGTCGCCGACCTCGTGCTCCTGGGCGACGACCCCCTCCGCGTCGATCCCGACCGTCTCGGCGACATCGACGTCGTCGCCACCCTGCGGGGCGGGCGCGCCACCCACGGCGCCGACGTCCTGGACCTGCCGCCCGACGGAGGACCGCGATGAGCGACCGCACGCCCGCCCCCACCCCCACCGCCGCGGACGCCCGCCGCGTCGCGGTCGGCGCCTTCGTCGGCACCGCGTTCGAGTGGTACGACTTCTTCCTCTACGGCACCGCCGCGTCGCTGGTGTTCAACCGCCTGTTCTTCGCCACCGACGACGCCGTCGTCGCGACCCTCGCCGCGTTCGCGTCGTTCGCCGTCGGCTTCGTCGCCCGGCCGCTGGGCGGGATCGTCTTCGGCCACCTCGGCGACCGGATCGGCCGGCGCGCGTGCCTGCTCATCACCGTCGTGATGATCGGCGCCGTCACCGGCCTCATCGGGGTGCTCCCGGGGTTCGCCGACATCGGCGTCGCCGCGCCGGTGCTGCTGACGCTGCTGCGCCTGCTGCAGGGCGTCGCGGTCGGCGGCGAGTGGGGCGGGGCGATCACGCTCGCCGTCGAGCACGCCCCGCCGGAGAAGCGCGGGCGCTACGCGGCGATGCCGCAGATCGGGTCGCCGGTGGGGACGCTGCTGTCGTCCGGGGCGTTCCTGCTGGTCGCGCTGCTGCCGCCCGAGGACTTCGACGCCTGGGGCTGGCGCATCCCGTTCCTCGTCGCCTTCCCGCTGCTCGGGGTGGCGCTGTGGCTGCGCCGGCGCGTCGAGGAGTCGCCGCTGTTCGACCGCCTGCTCGCCGAGGACGCCCGCGCCTCGGCGCCGGTCACGCAGGTGGTCACCGGGGCGTGGCCCGCGCTGCTCGTCGGGGCCGGGTCGGCGCTGCTCGGGGTCGGCGGCTTCTACCTCGCCACCACGTTCGTCATCAGCTACGCCACCGGCGACCTCGACCTGCCGCGCCCGCTCGCCCTGGGCGCGACGCTCGTCGCCGCAGTGGTCGAGATCGGCGTGCTCGTCCTGGGCGGGCGGCTCGCGGAACGCTTCGGGGCCGCGCGCGTCACGGTCGCCGGCGGCATCGCCTCCGCCCTCGTGGCGCTGCCGATGTTCTGGCTGCTCGACACCCGCAACGGCGTCGCCGTGGTGCTCGGCGTGACGCTCGGCGTCGCCATGCTCTCGATCCCCTACGCCGTCTCCGGCGACCTGCTCGCGCGGCTCTTCCCGGCGCGCCTGCGCTACAGCGGCATCGCGCTCGCGGCCAACCTCGCCGGGATCGTGTCGGGCTTCGTGCCGCTGGTCGCCACCGCCGTGCTCGCGGCGGCCGGGGGCGGGTCGTGGGCGCCGGGGCTGCTGCTGGTCGGCATCGCCCTGGTCACCGTGGTCAGCGGCCTGCTCGCGCCGCGGCTCTACGTGCCGGAGGCGGAGATGACCACCGAGGGCGTGGCCCGATCGCGGGCCTGACCCTCTTCACAGCTTGCGCAGCCGCAGCAGGGCGTCGGCGAGGATCTCGTCGCGCTTGCAGCAGGCGAAGCGGACCTGGGTCTCGACGCCCACGGGCGAGGCGTGGAACACCTGGTTCGGCACCGCCGCCACGCCCACGCGCTCGGGCAGGGAGCGGCAGAACTCCAGCGAGTCGGTGACGCCCAGCGGCGCGACGTCGGCGGTGACGAAGTAGGTCGCCTTGGAGTGGAACACCTCGAGGCCCAGCTCGCGCAGACCGTCGGTGAGCAGGTCGCGCTTGCGGGCGAGGTCGTCGCCGAGGTGCGCGAGCCGCTCGTCGGGCAGCTCCAGGCCCGCCGCGATCCCGTGCTGCAGCGGCGTGCCGGCGGCGAACGAGAACCACTGCTTGACGCCGAGCACCTTCTCCACGAGGTCCGCCGGCCCCGTCGCCCAGCCGATCTTCCAGCCGGTGACCGAGAACGTCTTGCCGCCCGACCCGACGGTGATCGTCCGCTCGAACATCCCGGGCAGCGTCGCGATCGGGACGTGGCGGTTGTCGTCGAAGACCAGGTGCTCGTAGACCTCGTCGGACAGCACGACCAGGTCGTGGTCCCGCGCGACCTGCGCCACCGACTCGAGCTCGGCGGTCGACAGCACCGCGCCGGTCGGGTTGTGCGGGGTGTTGAGGACGATCATCGTGGTGCGGTCGGTGACGGCCGCCCGCAGCGCCGCGGCGTCCAGCGCGTAGTCCGGCGCGTGCAGGCGCACCGGCACGAGGCGCGCGCCGAGCAGTGCCGCGGTCGCCCCGTACAGGTCGTAGTACGGCTCGAGCGCGATCACCTCGTCGCCCGGCGAGAGCAGCGCGGTCATCGCCGACGACAGCGCCTCCGACGCCCCCGAGCACACGACCACCCCGCCGTCCGCGGCGACGTCCAGGCCGTACCAGCGCCGCTGGTGGTCGGCGATGGCCCTCCGCAGCGACGCGATGCCGACGGCCGGCGGGTACTGGTTCCAGCCCTTGTGCATCGCGGCCACCGCGACGTCGACGACCTCGCGCGGCCCCGGCGTGTCGGGGAAGCCCTGACCGAGGTTGATCGCGTCGTGCTCCAGCGCGAGCCGGGACATCTCGCTGAAGATCGTCTCAGCCACCGTGACCTCCGGTCTCGTGAGCACTTCCGTGGCCTGTAGCACCAGGACAAGGGGAGCACGCCGATCGGGTGCGCGCAGCCGCACCTACTCCCACTCGATCGTCCCCGGCGGCTTGCTGGTCACGTCGAGGACGACGCGGTTGATCTCGGCGCACTCGTTGGTGATGCGCGTGGAGATGCGCTCGAGCACGTCGTAGGGCAGGCGGGTCCAGTCCGCGGTCATGGCGTCCTCGCTGGACACCGGGCGGAGCACCACCGGGTGGCCGTAGGTGCGCCCGTCGCCCTGCACCCCGACCGACCGCACGTCGGCGAGCAGCACCACCGGGCACTGCCAGATGACCTCGTCGAGTCCGGCGGAGGTCAGCTCCTCGCGCGCGATGGCGTCGGCGCGGCGCAGGGTCGCGAGGCGGTCGGCGTCGACGGCCCCGATGATCCGGATCGCGAGCCCGGGGCCCGGGAACGGCTGGCGGCGCACGATCGTCTCGGGCAGCCCGAGCTCGGCGCCGACGCGGCGCACCTCGTCCTTGAACAGCGCCCGCAGCGGCTCGACCAGCGAGAACTGCAGGTCGTCGGGCAGCCCGCCGACGTTGTGGTGCGACTTGATCGTCGCGGCCCCGGACCCGCCGCCGGACTCGACGACGTCGGGGTAGAGCGTGCCCTGGACGAGGAAGTCCGCACCCTTCCCCTGCGCGACGTCGCGCGCCGCACCCTCGAACGCGCGGATGAACTCGCGCCCGATGATCTTGCGCTTCTCCTCCGGGTCGACGACGCCGTCGAGCTCGCGCAGGAAGGTCTCGGCCGCGTCGACGGTGACGAGGTCGACGCCCGTCGCGGCGACGAAGTCCCGCTCGACCTGGCCCCGCTCGCCCTCGCGCAGCAGGCCGTGGTCGACGAAGACGCAGGTCAGACGGTCGCCGATGGCGCGCTGGACGAGCGCGGCGGCCACGGCGGAGTCGACCCCGCCCGACAGCCCGCAGATCGCGCGCCCCTCGGGACCCACCTGCTCGCGGACCGCCGCCACCGTCTCGTCGATGATGTTGGCGGTGTTCCAGTCGGCGTCCACGCCGGCGACGTCGCGCAGGAAGCGGCGCAGCACCTCCTGGCCGTGCGGCGAGTGCCCGACCTCCGGGTGGTACTGCACGCCGGCGAAGCGGCGCTCGACGTCCTCGAACGCGGCGACCGGTGCGCCGGGCGAGGACGCGGTGACCGTGAAGCCCTCGGGCGCCTTCGTCACGCCGTCGCCGTGGCTCATCCACACCGGGTGGGCGTCGGGCAGGTCGTCGTGCAGCCGCCCGGGCGTGGTCACCGCGAGCTCGGTGCGCCCGTACTCCCGCGCCCCGGTGTGCTCGACGACCCCGCCCAGCGCGCCGGCCATGAGCTGGAAGCCGTAGCAGATGCCGAACACCGGCACGCCGGCGTCGAACACCGCCGGGTCGATGCTCGGCGCCCCCTCCTCGTACACGCTCGCGGGCCCGCCGGAGAGCACGATCGCGGCCGGGTCCCTGGCGAGCATCTCGTCCACCGGCGTCGTGTGCGGCACGACCTCCGAGTAGACCTGCGCCTCCCGTACCCGACGGGCGATGAGCTGCGCGTACTGCGCGCCGTAGTCGACGACGAGGACGGGGCGATCACCGCTGGCGGTCACGCCCACCATTGTCCAGATCCCCGCCAGCCATCGACCCTTGCCGTCATAGTGTCGACGACACTAGTATCGTCGACACCATGACCCAGCGCTCCGGCCTCGCCCTCGCCGTCCTCGCCCTCGCCGCGGAGGAGCCCATGCACCCGTACCGGATGCAGCAGCTCCTGCGCGAACGCGGCAAGGACCAGGTGGTCAACGTCGGTCAGCGCTCGCAGCTCTACAAGACGATCGACCGGCTCGTGCGCGACGGGCTGCTCGTGGTCGCCGCCACCGAGCGGGAGGCGACGCGCCCCGAGCGCACCGTCTACGCGGCGACCGACGCGGGCCGCGAGCTCGCGGTCACGTGGACGCTCGACATGCTCACCGCGCCCCGCCACGAGTTCGCCGAGTTCACCGCCGCGCTCGCCTACCTCCCGTTGCTCGAGCCCGAGGTCGCCGCCGACGCGCTGGCCCTGCGCCTGTCCGACCGGCGCGGCGAGCTCGACCGGGTGTGCCGCGAGCTCGAGCACGCGCCCGGCTTCCTGCCGCGGATCGTCGTCGTCGAGGCCGAGTACGCCATCGCGCACCTCGAGACCGACGTCGCCTGGATCGCCGCCCTGCTCGACGACCTGCGCTCCGGCGCCCTGCGCTGGGACCGCGCCGCCCTGACCGACATCGCACGCCGGGTGGACGCCGGCGGAGAGGACGCGCCATGAAGGTGATCATCATCGGGGCCGGCACCGGCGGGATGTGTCTCGCGCACGGGCTGCGGCGCGCGGGCATCGAGGTCGCCGTGCACGAGCGCGACCGCACGCGCACCAGCGGCCTGCACGGCTACCGCGTCGGCATCTCGCCCAACGGTGCCCGCGCGCTGCGGTCCTGCCTCCCACCGGAGCTGTTCGCGACGTTCGTCGCCACCACCGCGGCGCCCTACACGACGCTCGCCATGCTCACCGAGCGGTACCGGACGCTGATCAGCATCGACTTCGCCGACCTCCCGCACAGCAGCGACGCCCCCGAGGACGGCGAGCACAACGTCAGCCGCATGACGCTGCGCCAGGTGCTGTTCACGGGCATGGAGGACGTCATCACGTTCGACCGCCGCTTCACCCACTACACCCGGCACGCCGACGGCCGGGTCACCGCGCACTTCGACGACGGCAGCAGCGACACCGGTGACCTGCTCGTCGGCGCGGACGGGGCGAGCTCCCGGGTGCGCCGCCAGTACCTCCCGCACGCGACGCACACCGAGACCGGGCTGGTCGCGATCGGCGGCAAGACGCTGCTCACCGAGCGGTCCGAGCGCCTCGTCCCGGAGCAGGTCCGGCACGGCTTCGGCATGTACTTCGACCGGCGCGGCCAGTTCGGGATCACGCACGTGATGCGGATGCCGTGGGGCAGCCGGAACGACGAGGAGCTGATCGCGCGCCACCCCGGCCTGCGTTTCGACAACACCACCGACCACGTCTCCTGGGCGATCACGACGTCGCGCTCGATCGCGCCGCCGGACCTCCTCGAGCGCACCGGCCGCGACGCCCTCGCCCTGGCCGGCGAGCTCAGCGAGGGCTGGGACCCCCGCTGGCTCGACCTGATCGCCACCGCCGACCCGGGCTCCACGGTCACGCTGGCCATCCGGACCTCCGACCCCGTCCCGGCGTGGACGCCGAGCACGGTGACGATGGTCGGCGACGCGATCCACACCATGACACCGGGCCGCGGGGCCGGCGCGAACACCGCGCTGCGCGACGCCCGCGAGCTGCGCGACCGGCTCGTGCGCGTGCGTGACGGCGAGCTCTCGCTGCTCGAGGGCGTCGGCGAGTACGAGGAGCTCATGCGCCGCTACGCGGCCCTCGCCGTGCGCGAGTCGCTGGAGTTCATGAACGACGACGGCACCGCGCGGCGCCCGGTGATCGGGCCGCTGTCGGTGCTGGCGCAGCGCACGGGCATGCGGATCGTCGACCGCATCCCGCCGGCCAAGCGGCGCATGGCGCGCGGCTTCCAGAAGGTGCGGGACTCCGAGCTGGTGTGACGTGAGCTGCGCTCATGTGAGCACTTCGAAGTGCCACAGCACTCCAGAGTGCTCACGAGCGCGGAGCGCACACCACCGGCAGCGCCAGCGGCCCGGAGTCGACCTCGCCGCGGTGCCACGGCACCTCGGCGAGCGGCACCGCCAGGCGCAGGCCCGGGGCCCGGCGGGACAGGGCGGTCAGGGCCGCGGTGAGCTCGAGGCGGGCCAGGGCGGCGCCGAGGCAGTGGTGCGGGCCGCGCCCGAAGCCGAGGTGCGGGCCCGCCCGCCCCGGGCGCAGCGCCTCGGGCTCGGCGAAGCGCGCCGGGTCGTGGTTGGCGGCCTCGAGGCGCAGCAGCACCCGGTCCCCCGCGGCGATCGCGACGCCGCCGAGCTCGAGGTTCTCCTGCGCCCAGCGCGGGAACACCTCGACGCCCGTCCGCCGCACCAGCTCGTCGACGAGCCCCGGGACGTCCGGGTGGTCCGCCAGCCCGGCGAGCAGGTCGTCCGCCAGCAACCGCACCACCGCGACCGCGAGGCCGCCCCGCACCGTGATGACGCCCGCCGCGAGCAGGGCCGTGACCAGCGCGACGAGCTCGCCGTCGTCGAGGCGGCCGTCGTCGGCGTCGCGCACCGCCACGAGCGTGCCGAGCAGGTCGTCGCCCGGCGTCTCGCGGGCGGCGGCGACGAGCTCGGCGGTGAACGCCATCAGCGCGCCCCACGCCCGCTCGGCCTCGGCCAGCAGCGCGGGGTCCTCCGCGGCGGCCATCGGGTCCGCGCGCAGGGCGTCGTCGACGAGGCCGCGGAAGTGCGGGTGGTCGGCGAGCGGGACGCCCAGGAGCAGGCCGAGCGACCCGACGGCGAGCGGCGCGCCGACGAGGTCGACGAGGTCCGCCGGCCCGTGGTCCGCGGCGGCGACCAGCGCGGCGACGTGCTCCTCGGCGAGCGCCTCGACCCGCGGTGCGAGCTCGGCGACCCGGCGCGGCGTGAACGCGCGGGCCACGAGGCGGCGCAGGCGGGTGTGCGCCGGGCCGTCCCGGAACAGCGAGGCACGCTCGTCGACCGCGACCCCGGGCGGCGTGAGCCCCAGGCGCGGGTCGGCGAGGCCGGTCGCGACCAGGTCGTGGGAGGTGACGAGCCACGCCGGCGCCCCGTCGTGGCCGACGACCCGGGCCACCGGCTCGTGCTCCCGCAGCCGCCGGTAGTCCGCCGGCGGGGCGGTCGGGTCGGGACGGTCGAGCGGCAGCGTCGTCACGGGGTCCTCCTCGTTGCATTGCAGGTGCAACGTAACCGAGGAGGCCATACGGTCGCAACGTGCCGAAGCAGGTCGACCACCACGAACGCCGGACGCTCCTCGCCGACGCGCTGCTGCGCGTGGCCGCCGAGCGGGGGCTGATGGACGTGAGCCTGCGCCACGTCGCCGCCGAGGCCGGCGTGACCGCGGGGATGGTGCAGCACTACTTCCGCACCAAGGACGAGATGATGATCTTCGCGCTGGACGTCGTCGCCGCGCGCGTGCAGGCCCGGCTCGCCGACGACCCCGACGTTCAGGGCGACCCGCGCCGTCTCGTCCGGGCCCTGCTCGTGCAGCTGCTCCCGCTCGACGCCGACCGCGAGCTCGAGGGCCGGGTCGCCGTGGCCTTCCACGCCTACGCCGCGAGCCGCCCCGACGTCGCGGCCCGGCTGCGGGAGGACACGCGGGGCATGCGCGCGGCGGTGGCCGCGCAGGTCCGCTCGGCACCCGGCGCGCTCGACCCGGAGATCGCCGCCACCGGCCTGCTGTCGCTGGTCGAGGGCCTGGCGGTGCACGTCCTGGGTGGGCACCTCGACCCCGCCGACGCCCTCGCCACCCTCGACGCGCACCTCGCCCTGGCGTTCACGCCGGCTGGTACGCCGCCTCGAGCAGCGCGGTGAGGCTCGCGCGCGTCACCGGCGCGGGGTTCGCGTAGGGCGCGGCGAGCACCGCGTCGACGACCTGCGCCAGCCCATCGCAGGGCATCCCGATCGCCGCGAGCGAGGTCGGCGCCCCGAGCTCGCGGGCCCGGTCGGCGAGCGCCGTCGCCACCGTGTCCGCCACCTTGTCCGCCTCCGTGTTCGGCCCGGCCGCCACGCCGAGCGCCCGGCCCAGCGCCGCCACCGCCGCGGGTGCCGAGGGCCCGTTGTGGGCGACGACGTGGGGCAGCACCACCGCGTGGGTCTCGGCGTGCGGCAGGTCGAACGAGCCGCCGAGCACGTGGCAGAGCTTGTGGTGCAGCGACATCGTGGTCGCCCCGAGCACCGCCCCGCACAGCCACGCGCCCTGCAGCGCCCCGGAGCGGGCGTCGAGGTCGTCGGGCCGCTCGACGATCGCGGGCAGCGCGGCGAGCAGCGCGCGGACGCCCTCCTCGGCCATCAGCGCGGTGATCGGCGTGCCGTCCGGCGCCCACAGCCCCTCGACGGCGTGCGCGACGGCGTTGAGCCCGCTGGTCACCGACAGCCCGACGGGCAGCGAGCGCGTCAGCTCGGGGTCGTAGACGACGGTGCGCGGCAGCACCGCACGGTCGCGGCCGGTGCGCTTCTCGCCGTCCTCGGTCAGGCCCCAGATCGGGGTCATCTCCGAGCCGGCGTAGGTCGTCGGGACGGCGACCACCGGCAGACCGTGGCGCAGGGCGACGGCCTTGCCCAGCCCGACCGACGACCCGCCGCCGACCGCGACGCACCCGTCGGCGCCCAGCTCGCGGGCCCGGTCCGCCGCCGCGGCCGCGACCGCCACCGGCACGTGCTGGCGCGCCTCCGCGAAGACGCCGGCGGCGCGCCCGCCGAGCCCGTCGGCGGTCGCCCGCAGCGCCGCCTCCTGCTCGGCGGTGCCGAGCACCAGCACCCGGCGCAGGCCGAGACGGTCCACCTCCCCGCCCAGGTCGGCGAGGCGGCCGGGACCGAAGACCACCCGCATCGGGAGCGCGTCGTGGACGAACGAGAGGCTCACGGAGCCGACGCTAGCCCGGCAGGGACGAGGACGACCTCGACGTCGGCGTGCCGGTACGGGCGGTCCAGGCCGTCGTCGACGGTCGGGCTCCACGGCGCCCCGTCTCCCGCGGTGTCGACGTCCACCTCGGCGAAGTCGACCACCAGCCCCTCCTTCACCGCGAACACCGCGTCGGCGTCGAGGTAGGGGCTGCCCCGCACGAACAGGTGCGTCGTCAGCGTCGCGAAGCCGGGGGCGCCGACGAGGAGGTGGACGTGGGCGGGCCGGTAGGGATGCCGGCGGGTCGCCGCCAGCAGCGCGCCGACCGGCCCGTCGGTCGGGATCGGGTAGTGGCCCGGCACGACGGTCCGGAAGCGGAACCGGCCGTCGGCGTCGGCGCGGAAGAGCCCCCGACCGTTGCCGGCGGGCTGCCGCTCGGGCTGCTGGACGTCGTAGAACCCGTCCTCGGTGCACTGCCACACGTCGATCTCCGCACCCGGCACGGCGTTCCCCGCGGGGTCGACGACGCGGCCGGTCACGAGGGCCCGCCGACCGCCGCCGAGGTCGTCGATGCTGTCGCCGAGCTCCCGCGGTGGGGACGCGGTCACGTGGAACGGGCCGAGGACCGTGCTCTCGGTGCCCCCGGACTCGACGGGGGCACCGTTGAGCGCCTCCACCAACGACGACACGCCGAGCACGTCGGAGAGCAGGATGAACTCCTGGCGGGTCTCGTCGCAGGCGGCCCCGATCGCGGTGAGGAACCCGATCGCGGCCTCCCACTCCGCGACCGTCGGCTCCACCTCGCGCACCAGCTCGTGCAGGTGCACGACGACCCGCTCGAGGACCGCGCGGAGCCGCGCGTCGGGGGTCCGCGCGAAGCTCGCGAGCACCTCGTCGGTGAGGGTGGCGCTCACAGCCGCAGCAGTCGCTCGGCGTTCCCGTGCGCGATCTTCTCCCGGTCGGCCTCGCTGACCGGGGCGGTGCGCAGGAACTCGGTGGCGACGTCCATCTCCTCGAAGGGGTAGTCGGTGCCGAAGAGGATGTGGTCCGACCCCAGCGCGAGCAGGGAGCACAGGAGCGGCGCGGCGGAGCAGACCCCGCTGGTCGTGATGTAGAGGTTGTGCCGCAGGTACTCCGACGGCCGGCCGCGGGCGAGCTCGATGCCGTGGTGGGCGTGGAAGTCCCAGCGCGAGTCCAGGCGCCACAGCGTGAACGGCAGCGCCTCGCCCATGTGCCCGAGCAGCAGCTTCGCCTCGGGGAAGTCGTCGAACACGCCACCGAAGATGAGCCGCAGCGCGTGCGAGGCCGTGTCGGTGCCCCAGCTCCACATCGGCCCGATCAGCTCGGGGTGGCCCGAGAGAACGTGGGCGGCATCGACGCCGTTCGCCGGGTGCAGGTAGAGCGGCACGTCCAGGCCCTGCGCGTACTCCCACACGACCCGCAGCTCGGGGTCGTCGAGGTAGCGGCCGTGGGTGTGGGCGTTGACCAGCGCGCCGCGCAGCCCGAGCTGGGTCACCGAGCGCTCGAGCTCCTTGGCCGCGGCCTGCGGGTCCTGCAGCGGCAGCGCGGCGAACCCGGCGAAGCGGCTGGGGTGCGCCTCGATCGTCCCGGCGAGCAGGTCGTTGACGGCGGCGGCGCGCGAGACCGCGAGCGCGGCGTCCGGCTCGGCCTGCAGCCCCGGCGAGTTCAGCGAGAGCACCTGGACGTCGAGCCCGGCGGCGTCCATGCGCTCGAGCCGGGCGCCCGTGAGGTCGAGGAGCCGGCGCGACATCTCCTCCCACACGTGGGGCTCCGCGATCGTCGCCGTCCCCTTGCCGTACGGCGCGAGCTCCGGGGTCACGAAGTGTTCTTCCAGGCCGATCGTGCGCATCCTGCCCTCGATCCGTTTCACCATCGTGCATTGACTTGCTCAATGATGAATCCTACGGTTCGGCGGTGTCAAACCTCACAGGAGGACAGCGCATGATCGAGACCGACGACGTCGACGGGACGGTCGACGTGGCCGTCGTGGGCTACGGGCCGGTCGGGATGGTGACCGCGGCGCTGCTCGGTGCCGCCGGGCACCGCGTCGTCGTGCTGGAGCGCTACGCCGGGCTCTACAACCTCCCCCGCGCGGCGATCTTCGACGACGAGACGATGCGGACCTTCGCGCGCGTCGGGATCGCCGAGGAGCTGCTGCCGAGGATCCACGTGCAGCGCAACTACGAGTGGCGCAACGCCGCCGGCGAGCTGCTCATCGAGCACCACTTCGCCGAGCGCGGCCGCAGCGGGTGGGCGGAGTGGTACATGATGTACCAGCCCGACCTCGAGTCGGCGCTGGACCGGCGGGTGCGTGCCGCCGGTGCGGAGGTCCGGCTCGACACCCCCGTCACCGGGCTCACCGACCACGGCGACCACGTCGAGCTCGCGACCGGCGGCCCCCGGCCCGGCCGGGTGCGTGCCCGCTGGGTCGTGGCCTGCGACGGGGGCAACAGCTTCGTGCGCGCCGCGCTCGGGCGGACGATGGACGACTACGGGTTCTCCGAGCCGTGGATGGTCTGCGACTTCCGGTTCCGCGACCCCGCCGCGCCCCCGGCGGTGCCGACCGCGCGCCAGGTCGGCGACCCGGCCGGCCCGACCTCGATCATCTCGCTCGGGCCGGCGCACCACCGGTTCAGCTACATGCTCGACTCGGTCGACGACTTCGCGACCGAGCGTGACCCCGACAAGGTCTGGGCCCGCACCCGGCGCTGGCTCTCCCCCGACGACGCCGAGCTCATCCGCGTCGCCACCTACACGTTCCGCTCGCTGGTCACCGACCGCTGGCGGGTCGGGCGCACGCTGCTCGCCGGCGACGCCGCCCACCAGATGCCGCCGTTCCTGGGGCAGGGCATGTGCTCGGGCGTCCGGGACGCCCAGAACATCGCCTTCAAGCTCGACGCCGTCCTGCGCGGACGCCTCGGCGACGAGGTGCTCGACACCTACCAGCAGGAGCGCGAGCCCCACGTCCGCGCGGTGATCGAGAAGGGCATCGAGCTGGGTCGCCAGCAGACGGTGCGCGACCCCGCACGCGCCGCGGAGCGCGACCGTGTCCTGCTCGCGCGCCGTGCGGCCGACCAGCACCCGGAGGAGATCCGTTTCCCGGGCCTGGTCGACGGCCTGCTCGCCGACGAGCCGTGTGCCGGGCGCGGCGCGCTGATGGTGCAGGGCTGGGTCGACGGGTGGGTCGACGACGGCACCCGGCGCGACCGCCTCGACCAGGTCGTCGGGCCCGGCGCGCACCTGCTGGTCGACGCCGGGCGGGTGACCCTCGCCCCCGACGTCGTCGCCGCGCTCGCCGACGCCGGGGTCCGCGTGGTGCCGCTGCACGCGTCCGGCGCACCGCCGGTCGGCCTCGCCCCCGGCCACGTGGTGGACGTCGAGGGCACGCACCTCGGCTGGCTCGCGGCCCACGACGCGACGGCCGTCGCGGTCCGCCCCGACTTCTACGTCCACGGCACCGCCGCCGACCCGGCCGCCGTCGACGCCCTCGCCCGCGCGTTCGCGGCCGCCCTGGGCGCGCCCGCGCTCGTGACCCACTGACCCCCTTCTCCACCGACGCCGCCTGGAGCCACCGTGCCGACCGCACCACCCACCCGCGCCACCGAGCGCCTCGTCCTGGTCCTGTCCGCGGGCTTCGCCGCCCTCGAGGGCTACGACCTCGCCTGCTACGGCGTCACCGTCCCCTCGCTGCTCGCCGACCCCGCCGTCGACGCGGACAAGGCGTCCGCGGGCACCGTGGGCTCGCTGGTGGCCATCGGCATGCTGGTCGGTGCCGCGATCTGCGCGGCGACGATCCGGCGCGCCGGCAGCCGGCGCCTGCTGATCGGCGGCGCGGCCCTGTTCTCCCTGGGCATGTTCGTGTGCGCGATCGCCCCGGGCTTCGCCCTGTTCGGCGCCGCACGGTTCGGCGTCGGTGTCGGGCTGGGCATCGTGCTCCCGACGGTGACCGCCTACGTCGCCGACCTCTCGGCACCGGGACGCCGGGCCCGCAACGTCGGGATCATGATGTCCGGCTACGCCGCGGGCGCCCTGCTCGCGCCGCTGCTGGGCGCCGCCCTGCTCACGGGCGGCAGCTGGCGCTGGATCTACGTGATCGGCGCGGCTCCCGCCCTCGTCCTGCTGCCGCTGGCGATCCGGCTGCTCCCCGAGAGCCCGGTGCACGCCGCCGACGGCCCCGCGCCGGGCCCCGGCCGCGGCGAGCTGTTCGGCCTGCGTCCCCTGCTCGCGCCCGGTGTGCGCGGCGCGACGCTGCTGTTCTGGGCGATGTCGTTCTGCGGTCTCCTGCTCGTGTTCGGCATCAGCACCTGGCTCCCGACGATCATGCAGACCGCGGGCTACTCGCTCGGCTCGTCGCTGCTGCAGACCGCGGCCATGTGGGTCGGCGCGGGCGTGGGCATGGTGCTCGGCGGCAAGATCGCCGACCGTGTCGGCATCAAGCCCGTCGTCGCCGTCGCGTTCCTCGCCGGCGCCGCGAGCCTGCTCGTCATGAGCGCTCGCCCGGCCCTGGGCCTGCTGTTCCTGCTGATGTTCGTCAGCGGCCTCGGCCTCATCGGCTCGCAGGTGCTCACCAACGCCTACATCGTCGGCCACCACCCGCCCGAGCTGCGCGGACGCGCGATCGGCTGGGCGCTGTCGATCGGGCGCCTGGGCGCGATCGCCGGACCACTGCTGGGCGCGGCGATCCTGTCCTCCGGGCTCGGTGTGGCGTGGAACTTCTACCTGTTCGCGGTCCCCGGCGTGCTCGGTGCGCTCCTGGCCGCGGCCGTCCCCGCGATCCGCTCCCGCAGCACCGCCGACCCGGACACCCCGCGGGTCACCGCGTGAGCACGGGGGGCCACGGCGTCACGACTAGGGTCGACGTCGTGGCCCCCGCCGGCACGGACGACGACACCGACCCACCCGGATCGTCGGGCTCCGCGCGCCAGGGCATCCAGTCGGTCGAGATCGCGATGACCGTGCTCGACGCCCTCGAGCGCGGTGGCGGACCGATGAGCCTCACGCAGATCGCGCACGCCAGCGGCATGGGCGCGAGCAAGGCCCACCGCTACCTGGTGAGCCTCGGCCGGGCCGGGATGGTGGCGCAGTCGCGCAGCTCGGGGCTCTACGACATGGGGCCGGCGCTGCGCCGCCTCGGCGCCGAGTCGCTGCGGCGCATGGACGAGGTCGGCCTGGTCTCGCAGTACATCCCCGGACTGCGCGACCGGACCGGGCACGCGGTCAACCTCGCGGTCTGGGGCGACCACGGCCCCGTCATCGTCCGCTGGGACTACGGCGCCTACGCGCTCCCCATCACCGTGCGGGTCGGCGCGACGATGCCGCTGCTGACGTCGTCGGTCGGCCGCGTGTACCTCGCGCACCTCCCCCGCACCCTGACCGAACCCGTCCTGCGGGCGCAGGGTGCGGAACCGGCGCCCGCGGAGATCGACCGGATCACCGAGGAGGTGCGCCACCGGGGCTGTGCGCTGACGTCCGGCGGCGTCATCCCCGGCATCGCGTCGGTGGCCGCGCCGGTGCTCACCACCGGCGACTCGCTGCCGCTCGTCGTGGCCCTGGCCCTGCCGGAACGGGCGGCGTCGCCCGAGGTCCTCGAGGACGTCACGGCGGCGCTGCTCGAGTCGACGGCGGCGATGTCCGCCGAGCTCGGGGTCGCGTAAACCGGAGGTGCACGACCGGTCCGCCTGGTTACCGTCCTCCCGTCCGCCGGCACCCCGAGCCGCGGAGAGGAGACGGACCATGGAGAAGATCAACGAGCGCCTGCTCAACTGGGCGTCGATCCTCGACGACGGCACGCTGGCCCAGGCCGAGCGCACGGCGGCCATGCCCTTCATCCACCCGCACGTCGCGCTGATGCCCGACGCCCACCTGGGCCGGGGCGCCACGGTGGGCTCGGTGATCCCGACGCTGCGAGCGATCATGCCGGCGGCGGTGGGCGTCGACATCGGCTGCGGCATGGCCGCGGTGCGGACGCGGTTCGACGTGTCGGAGCTGCGGGCCCAGGGGTCGCTCGCGCAGCGGCGCGAGGCGATCGAGCGGGCGATCCCGCTCTCGGCCGGGCACCACAACCGCAAGGTCGTGGCCACCGCCGAGCCGCGGATCGAGGAGCTCACGAAGCTCGCCGAGGAGGCCGGGTTCGACCCGGCGGGCGACAAGAAGGGCTGGGAGCTGCAGCTCGGCACGCTCGGCAGCGGCAACCACTTCATCGAGGTCACCGTCGACGAGGCCGACCGGGTGTGGCTGTTCCTGCACTCCGGCTCCCGGGGCGTCGGCAACAAGATCGCGCAGCGGCACACCGCCGTGGCCCGCGCGGCGTGCGCCGGCGTCGACCTGCCCGACCAGGACCTCGCCTACCTCACCGAGGACACCGACGAGTTCTGGACCTACATCCGCGAGCTGCGGTGGGCGCAGCACTACGCGCTGCTCAACCGCGAGGAGATGATGGACCGGGTGGTCCGGCAGACCGCGGAGTTCGTCGGCACCGAGGTGGTGGAGGAGGAGCGGATCTCCTGCCACCACAACTACACGGTGCAGGAGACCCACGCGGGCGAGGAGGTCTGGGTCTCGCGCAAGGGCGCCATCGACGCCGCGGCGGGCCGGGCCGGCCTCATCCCGGGGTCGATGGGCACGGCGTCGTACGTGGTCACCGGCAAGGGCGAGCCGCAGTCGCTGCACAGCTCGCCCCACGGGGCGGGCCGGGCGTACTCGCGGACGAAGGCCCGCAAGACCTTCACGCACGAGCAGCTGCGGGCGGCCATGGCGGGCATCGAGTTCCGGGACACCGAGGCGTTCCTGGACGAGATCCCGGCGGCCTACAAGGACGTCGACGTGGTCATGGCCGACGCCGCCGACCTCGTCGAGGTCCGGCACACGCTGCGCCAGATCGTCAACGTGAAGGGCACGTAGGCGGTCAGCCGGCTGCGGCGACCTCCCGCGCCGTCGCCCGGGCGCCCTCGGCGTCCGGCGCGGCGAGCGCGGCGCTCGCGGCCCGGCGGCAGGTGTCGAGGTCCAGCGCGGCGATCCGCGCGGCCACCGCCGGCAGCGCCGCCGGCGACGCCGACAGCGAGGTCACCCCCAGCCCGACGAGGACGACGGCGAGGTCCGGGTCGGCCGCTGCCTCGCCGCACACGCCGACCGGCGTCGCGGTCACCGCGGCCTCCCGCCCGAGCTGGTCGAGCAGGCGCAGCAGGGCCGGCTGCCACGGGTCGTTGAGCCCGGCGAGCGCGCCGGACTGGCGGTCGGCGGCGAAGAGGTACTGCGTGAGGTCGTTGGTGCCGACCGAGACGAAGTCGACCTCGGCGAGCAGCTCGCGCGCCCCGAGCACCGCGGCCGGGACCTCGATCATCACGCCGACCTCGTCCGCCCCCGCGGCGCGCGCCCGCGTCACGAACCGGCGCGCCTCGGCGGCCGTCGCGATCATCGGGGCCATCACCTTGAGCCGCACCCCGGCCTCCGCGGCGCCCGCGACGAGGGCGGCGAGCTGGCGGTCGAGCACGCCGTCGCGATCGGCGACGCCCTGGTCGAACACCCGCTGGCCGCGCACCCCGAGCGCCGGGTTGGGCTCGGGCGCCATGGCGAGGAAGGGCACCGGCTTGTCGGCGCCGGCGTCGAGGGTCCGTGCGGTGACCGGCCGGCCGTGCAGCGGGGCCATGGTCGCGGCGTAGCCGGCGCGCTGGTCGTCGGGCGAGGGCTCGGTGGCCGCGGAGAGGAAGGTCAGCTCGGTGCGCAGCAGGCCGACGCCCTCGGCGCCGACCTCCGCGGCCCGCGCGGCGTCCTTGGCGTCGGCGATGTTGGCGACGACGGCGACGCGGTGGCCGTCGGCGGTGGTGACGGGACCGGTCACGACGGTGGGCCCGGCGGCGGCGAGGTCGACGCCCACCGCGGTGCCCGCCGCGACCGTCTCGACGGTCCCCGCGGCCCCGTCGACGCGGACGAGGGCGCCCTCGGCGAGCGACGCCGCGCCGCGGCAGCCGACGACCGCGGGCACCCCGAGCGAGCGGGCGAGGATCGCGGTGTGGCTGGTCGGCCCGCCCTCCTCGGTGACGAGGGCGAGGGCGGTGGCGGGCTCGAGGGTCGCCGTGTCGGCCGGCGCGAGGTCGCGGGCGACGAGCACCGACGGGCCGGACAGCGGCGGCACGCCCGGCGCCGGCACGCCGAGGAGCTCGGCCACGATCCGGTCGCGGACGTCGACGACGTCGCCGGCGCGCTCGGCCATGTAGCCGCCCGCGGCCTGCAGCGCCGC
The DNA here is from genome assembly GCF_028737255.1 of Actinomycetospora straminea. Classification (GTDB taxonomy): domain Bacteria; phylum Actinomycetota; class Actinomycetes; order Mycobacteriales; family Pseudonocardiaceae; genus Actinomycetospora; species Actinomycetospora straminea. The sequence goes on from NZ_JAQZAN010000001.1 coordinate 445,582, forward strand.
GACGAACCCGGCCGCCGCCTCGTAGACGGCGCGGGCGGGCGGCGTGCCGTGGTCGCGGACGTGGGCGCCGGCGGCGTCGAGCAGCGCCGGGTCCTCGGCCATCATCGACGTCGCGAACAGCACGTTCGCCACGTCGGGGTCCAGCCCCGGCTTGCTGCCCAGCGCCATGAGCCGGGCGCCGACCTCCGCCGCCGCCGGCGCGATCCGCGCGGCCTCCGCCTCGCGGCGCTCGGCCGGGATCGCCGGGCCCGCCGCCGGCTCCCCCAGCGGCTCGGGCACCCGGACGACCGGCCCCACCGCCGCCCCGCGGCTCGCGGGGGTCCCGCGCAGGACCGCCTCCTCCTGCTGCGTCTCGGTCGTGCTCATCGTGGGCTCCCCTCGTCGGGCTCGCGGGTGACGTCGGTGTGTCGCCGACGAGAACGCTACGAGAGGAACCCTTGACAGTCCACAGGCAAAACCACAAACTTCCAACCAGACCAACACAGAACCGGAGGTGATCGGGCATGTACGCCGCCGAGCGTCACCAGATCCTGGTCCGCCGGGCCCAGGAGCTCGGTCGCCTCGAGGTGACCGCGATCGCCGCGGAGCTCGGGGTCACCACCGAGACGATCCGCCGCGACCTGACCGCGCTCGAGCGCCAGGGGCTGCTGCACCGGGTGCACGGCGGGGCCATCGCCGCGGGCCGTCTCGAGGTCGAGCCCGGCGTCGCCCAGCGCGACACCACCGCGAGCGAGGAGAAGGACCGCATCGCCAAGGCCGCGGTCGCCGAGCTCGGCCCGGCGTCGACGATCCTGCTCGACGCGGGCACCACGACCGCGCGCATGGCCGCGCTGCTGCCCGACGACGTCGAGCTCACGGTCGTCACCAACGCGCTGCCGATCGCCACGCTCCTCGCGGGGCGGCACCGCATCACCGTCCACATGATCGGCGGGCGGGTACGCGGCACCACGCTCTCCGCGGTCGACCGCTGGGCCCTGCAGACGCTGGAGAGCGTCAACGTCGACGTCGCGGTGCTCGGCACCAACGGCTTCTCGGTGGACCGGGGGCTCACCACGCCCGACGTCGCCGAGGCCGCGGTCAAGGGCGCGATGGCCCGCGCCGGCGCCCGCACGATGGTCGTCGCGGACGCCGGCAAGTACGGCGCCGACTCGTTCTCGCGCTTCGCGACGCTCGACATGGTCGACACGCTCGTCACCGACGCCGGCCTGACCACCGCCCACCCCGGGGCGGCCGACGCGCTGCGCGCCGCCGGGCCCGAGCTGGTGATCGCGTGAGCACCCGGGGGAGCGCGGGGCCGATGGTCGTCACGGTCACCCCCAACCCGAGCCTCGACCGCACCGTCGAGGTCGCCGCCCTCGTCCGCGGCGCCGTCCTGCGCGCCGACGCCTCCCGGGTCGACCCCGGTGGCAAGGGCGTCAACGTCTCGCGGGTCCTCGCCGCCTTCGGCCACCCGACGCTCGCGGTGATGCCCGGCGGCACCGGCGAGCTCGCGACGCTGCTGCGCGCGGCCGGCATCCAGCCGGTGAGCACGCCGGCGCGCGGCACCACCCGCGTCAACACCGCGCTCGTCGAGGCCGACGGGACGACCACCAAGATCAACGAGCCGGGTGTCGAGCTCCACGCCCACGAGGTGGCTGCGCTCGTCGACACCGTCGCCGCCCACGCCGCGCCCGCGGCCTGGGTGGTCACCGCGGGCAGCGTGCCCCGCGGCGCCCCGGACGACCTGCACGCCCGCATCGTCACCGCGGCCCGGCGCGGTGACGCCCGGGTCGCGGTCGACACCAGCGGCCCGGCGCTGGCCGCCGCCGTCGCCGCCGGCCCCGACCTCGTCAAGCCGAACGTCGCCGAGCTCGCGGAGCTCGTCGGCCACCCGCTGCCCCGCCTCGCCGACGTCCTCGCCGCCGCGGCGGACCTGCGCGGCGGCGGGATCGACACGGTGCTCGTCAGCCTCGGCGCGGCCGGTGCCGTCGTCGTGGCGCCCGAGGGCACCTGGCACACCGCGAGCGTGCCGGTGACCGCGGTGCGCAGCACCGTCGGCGCCGGCGACTCGACGCTGGCCGGCTACCTGCTCGCCCGCACATCCGGCGCGTCCCCGGCCGACGCGCTCGTGCACGCGGTGGCCTGCGGGGCCGCCGCCGTCGGACTGCCCGGGACCGCCGTCCCCGGCCCCGCCGACATCGACATCTCGTCCGTCAAGCCGGCGTCCGCGCCGGAGGAGTCCCTCGACCTCACCGGAGAGGCAGCATGACCACCAGCACCGCCCTCATCACCGCCGACCTCGTCGACCTCGACCTGCCCGCCGGCGACCGCGCCGCGGCCGTGCGCTCGCTGGCCGAGCGCCTCGTCGCCGCCGGCCGCGTCAGCGACCTCGAGCAGTTCCTCGCCGACGTCGAGGCGCGCGAGGCCCAGATGCCGACCGGGCTCGAGGGCGGGATCGGCATCCCGCACTGCCGCTCCGCCGCGGTCACCGTCCCGACCCTCGGCTTCGGCCGCAGCGCCGCCGGCGTCGACTTCGGCGCCGAGGACGGCCCGGCCGACCTCGTCTTCCTCATCGCCGCCCCCGCCGGCGGCGGTGACGAGCACATGACCGTGCTGGCCGCGCTGGCCCGCCGGCTCATGCGCAGCAGCTTCAAGGACACCCTGCGCCAGGCCACCGACGCCGCGCAGGCCGCCGACTTCATCGCGAAGGAGGTGTCGGCGTGAAGATCGTCGCCGTCACCGCGTGCCCGACGGGCATCGCCCACACGTACATGGCCGCCGAGGCCCTCGAGATCGCCGCGGAGGAGGCGGGACACACCCTCACCGTCGAGACCCAGGGCTCGGCCGGCTCGACCCCGCTGACGGCGGAACAGCTCGCCGAGGCCGACGCCGCGATCTTCGCCGCCGACGTCGAGGTCCGCGACAAGGAGCGTTTCGCGCACCTGCCGCTGGTCCAGGTCGGGGTGAAGAAGGCCATCTCCGGCGCTCCCGGCCTGATCGCCCAGGCCGAGCAGGCCGCGGCCGAGGCCCCGGCCCGCACCGCGGCACCGGCCACCGCCGGCGGCGGCAGCCCGGCCACGCCCGCCGGTGCCAAGGCCCCGGCCGGCCCCGGCGCCGCGTCGCGGGTCCGCGCCTGGCTGATGACCGGCGTCAGCTTCGTCATCCCCTTCGTCGCGGCCGGCGGCCTGCTCATCGCCCTCGGCTTCGCGCTCGGCGGCTACCAGATCAACCTCCCCGAGGACGAGCCGCTCTACGAGACGATCCTGTCCGGCGGCTTCGACGCCGGCTCCCTCACCGCCTGGGGCGCGCTCGCCTTCGGCATCGGGTCGGCGGCGTTCAACTTCCTCGTCCCGGTGCTGTCCGGCTACATCGCCTACGCGATGGCCGACCGCCCGGCGCTCGTCCCCGGCTTCGTCGGCGGCGCGATCGCCGTGACGACGGGCGCGGGCTTCCTCGGGGGCCTGGTGTCCGGGTTCGTCGCGGGCGGGCTCGTCATGTGGATCAAGACCTGGCGGGTGCCACGGGCGCTCGCGGGCATCATGCCCGTGGTCGTCATCCCGCTGATCTCGACCGCGGTGGTCGGCCTGCTGATGTACGTCGTGGTCGGGCGCCCGATCGCCGCGGCCACCGACGGCCTCACGAACTGGCTCAACGGCCTCTCCGGCACCAACGCGGTGCTGCTGGGCCTGCTGCTCGGGCTGATGATGTGCTTCGACATGGGCGGCCCGGTCAACAAGGCGGCCTACACCTTCGCCGTCGCCGGCCTCACCACCGCGTCGCCGACCGCCCTGACGATCATGGCCGCGGTGATGGCCGCCGGGATGGTCCCGCCGCTCGCGATGGCCCTGGCCACGGTCGTGCGCCGGTCGCTGTTCACCGACGTCGAGCGGGAGAACGGGCGGGCCGCGTGGCTGCTCGGTGCCTCGTTCATCTCCGAGGGCGCCATCCCGTTCGCCGCCGCCGACCCGTTCCGCGTCATCCCGGCGATCATGGCCGGCGGCGCGGTGACCGGCGCCCTGTCGATGGCCTTCGGCGCGACCCTGCGCGCCCCGCACGGCGGCGTCTTCGTGGTGCCGCTGATGGGCAACCCGCTCGGCTTCCTCGCCGCGGTCGTCATCGGGACCGTTGTGGCGACCGCGCTGGTCGTCGCCCTCAAGTCCTTCGCGCGGCGCCGTCCCGCCGGGTCCGGTGCCGAGCCGGCCGGCGACACGGCCGGCGGGACGGACGGCGGGACGGACGGCGGGACGGACGGCGAGACGGACGGCGGAGCCCCCGCGGAGCCCTCGCGCGCCGGTGCCGCCACCACGGCGGGAGCGTCCGCGTGACCGCCCCGCACCCCCAGCCCCAGCCCGTCGCCCAGCCCGTCCCGGTGCCCACCCAGGAGCCCAGCATGATCTCCCGACAGGTCGTCGTCGCCACCCCGATCGGACTGCACGCCCGCCCCGCCGCCGTGTTCTGCCGGGCCGCGGCGGCCCAACCCGCCACCGTCACCGTCGCGACCGCCGAGGGCAGCACCGCCGACGCGCGCAGCATGCTCTCGGTGCTCGGCCTCGGCGTCCGCGGCGGGCAGGAGGTCACGCTGAGCGCCGACCCCGGCCAGGACGGCGCGCAGAGCAGCGTCGACACCCTCGCCGACCTGCTCGCGACGGACCTCGACGCCTGACCCCGCCCGGCCCGTACCGAGCGAAGGGCCCCTCCGGTCGATCTCGTCGACCGGAGGGGCCCTTCGCTGGTTCCCGGTGCCGCCGACCTCGTCGAGCTCCGGGAGATCGTGGCCGGCACGGGACGTAGGTTGGGGACGTGATCGCGCGCCAGGTCGTCGTCGCCACGCCCCGCGGGCTCGGGGAGGAGGCCGCGGGGCGCTTCTGCACCACCGCCCGCGCGCAGCCGGCCCGGGTGCACGTCGTGGTCGACGACGGGCGCTCGGCCGACGCGCGCAGCGTGCTCGGGGTGGTCGAGCTGGGCATCGCGGCCGGGCAGGAGGTCACGCTGACCGCCGACGAGCACGAGGCCGGGGCGCAGGCCAGCGTCGACCTCCTCGCCGGCGAGCTGGCCCGCGACCTCGAGCCCGACGACGAGCCCGCCGGCGGCCAGGAGGCCTGAGCGCCGGCACCGGTCACACCACCGCGGTCTCGCCCCAGATGTCCTCGAGGTAGCGCTCCGAGGACCGCAGGCCCGCGAGCCACGCCGCGCCGTCGGCCTCGCCCGCGCCGGTCTTCGCGCGGAACACCGCCACGAGGGCCGCACGCACCCCGGGCGCCATGGTCGAGGCGTTGCCGCAGACGTAGACCACGGCGTCGGCCTGCATGGCCGCCCACACCTCGTCGGCGGCGCCCTCGAGCGCGTGCTGGACGTAGCGGTAGGGGTAGCCGGGCACCCGCGAGTACGCCGGGAACAGCGTCGCCACGCCCGCCTTCTCGAACGCGGCGAGCTCGTCGGCGTAGAGCAGGTCGTCCTCGGGGTCGCGGCAGCCGAGGAACAGCAGCGAGCGCGCGATCGGCACGCCCTTCGCCCGCAGCGCCTCGCGCTCCTGGAGGAACCCGCGGAACGGCGCCATGCCCGTCCCCGCCCCCACCATGATCATGGGCACGTGCGGGTTCGCCGGCGGGCGGAAGGCGATGCTGGGCGAGCGGACGAACGTGAACACCGTGCCGCCCTCGGGCACGTCGTCGAGGTGCCCGGAGCACACGCCGCGGTAGGTGCCGTCGCCCGAGCGCGCCGGGGCCTCGAGCACCCCGACCGTCAGCGCCACGTCCGCCGACACCTGCGGTGACGACGAGATCGAGTAGAAGCGCGGGCGCAGCGGCGGCATCAGGTCGAGGAACGCGGCGAACCCGAGGTCGCACTCCGGGTGCTGCTCGAGCAGCTCGAGCAGCGTGCGCCGCGGCTTGGCGATCGTCTCCCGGTACCGCTCCTTGGCGGCGTCGTCGTCGCCGACCGTCGCCGCGAGCTCGTCGCGCGCCGGCCCCTCCGGCATCGCCGCCACCATCGCCGCCAGCCCCGCGCGGCTGGCCACGTCCTGCAGCTCGACGCAGCCGGCGAGGATCGCGAGCAGCGGGTAGGGCTCGCCGACGGGCAGGTGGGTGGGCGCGCTGCCGTTGGCCGTCAGCGTCGCGAACTGGCCGCCGTCGAGCCCGAAGCGCCGGATGACGCGGTTGACCAGCCCCATCGGGTTGCGGGGCAGGACGCCCAGGTGGTCGCCGGTGCCGTAGGAGATGCCGGCGGGCATCGCGATCTCGAGGTGGCGCACCGACCGCCCGCCACCGCCACCGCCGCGGGCGGTGAGCTCGCGGTTGACGCGCACCGTCGCCGCCTGGCCGCGGTACGACTGCAGCACCGGGCTCGCGGTGCGGCGCTGCTCGAGCGACACCGCCAGCCGCGGTCCGCTCGCGGCGGTCGCCGTGGTCGTCGCGTCGAGCCCGAGCGCGGCGCCCAGGTCGTCCCACAGCCCGCGGTACCAGTCGTCGAACTGCCCGTCGAAGTCGCCGCGCGCGTCGCCCTCGCCGCGCGGGTGCACGCGGGTGCCGCCCTTGGCCTCCAGTCCGGCGTCGACGCGGGTCGGCACGGCCTGGTACGTCGCGGCCCAGTCGCGGTTGCCGCAGCCGAAGACGGTGAAGCGCACGCCCGCCGCCGACGCCGCGTCGGAGTCGAGCCAGGTGCAGAACCGGGCGGCGTTGTCCGGCGGCTCCCCGTTGTAGGACGAGGTCACGACGACGACGGCGCCCTCGGTCGGCAGCTCGCCGACGGCCTCGTCGAGCGCGGCGGTGCGGGCGGTGTACCCGCGATCTCCGGCGTCGCGGGCGATGCGGGTGGCGAGGTCCTCGGCCGCCCCGAGGTTGGAGCCGAACAGCACGAGCAGCGGGGTGCCGTGCCGGTCGGCCGGGGTGACGGGCAGGCTCGCGGGCCGGGGCTCCGCGGCGGCCACGGCCGCCGGCCGCGCCGCCGACCCCCACGTGCGGCCCTCGCGGGGCCGCACGGTGATCGTGAGCCCCTCGGGCTTGATCGTCAGCGACTCCTTGATCCGCAGCTGGTAGTCCGCGTGGTCGACGAGCTCGAAGCGCTGCAGCACCATCCCGAGCACCAGGACGGCCTCCTGCAGCGCGAACTGCCGCCCGATGCAGGCCCGCTGCCCGGAGCCGAACGGCCGGTAGGCGTTCGGGGGCAGCGCGTCGAGGCGCTCCGGGGCGACGTGGTCGGGGTTGAACTCGCGGGCGTCGGGACCCCACACCTCGGTCAGGCGGTGCAGCATCGGGGTCAGCGCGACGATCCCCGTTCCCGGGTCGAACGGACCGTACCCACCGACCGTCTCCCCCGGGCTGCGGGCCTGGCGGGTGAACGCGGGCGCGGTGGGCCAGAGCCGCAGCGTCTCGTCGAGGATCTGCCGGACGTAGCCGAGCTGCCCGATCTGCGCCACGGTCGGCGCGACGCCCGGGTCGGTGCCGAGCACGCGGTCGACCTCCTCCTGGGCGCGCGCGACCACCTCGGGGTGCTTGAGCAGGTAGTACACGGCGAACGACAGGAGCCCGCTCGTCGTCTCGTGTCCGGCGATGAGGAAGGTGCCGCACTGCGCGACGATGTTGTGGTCGGGCAGCGTGTTCCCCTGCTTGTCGGTGCCGACGAGCATGTGCCCGAGCAGGTCGGTGCCCGGGTCGCCCGACGCGCGCCGCTCCTTGACGATCTTGTCGATCGTGTCGTCCATGAACTTCGCGTTCGCGAGGAAGCGCTGCTGCGCGCCCCGGCGGAGCTTGATCTGGACCGGCAGCATCTGCTGGCGCTTGAGGCTCTCCGAGAGCGACTCCATCATCGCCTCGACGAAGGGGTGCTGGGTGTCGCGGTAGAAGGAGTTGAAGCGGTACCCGAAGCCGCACAGCGCGATGGTGTCGAGCGTCAGCCGGGTCATGTCCCCCGCGACGTCGATCGGCTCGTCGGGGTTGAGCCGCTCCCACTTGAGCATCAGCTGCTGGGCGATGTCGACCATCGGGTCGACGTAGCCCTTCATCGCCCACGTGGAGAAGCTCGGCAGCAGGATGTCGTGCGCGGACTTCCACAGCGGGTCGGCGGTGTCGGCGGTGAACAGCCCGGCGCTCGTGTGGGTCTTGCGGATCTCACGCTGACCGGTGCCGACGAGCTTGTCGAAGCGGCTGTCGTCGCAGAGGTCCTGGACCATCTCCAGCCCGGAGACGACGTAGGTCGTCCCGGCCGGGGTGTGCAGCTGGAGGATCGGGCCGTACTCGTCGGCCAGCTCCATGATGCTCTGGACCAGCCGGTGGGTGTCGATGTCGCGGGCGTTGCCGATGATCGGCAGCGGCTTCGGTCCCGGGATGTCGGCGAGCGACCGACCGGGGGCCTCAGGGGTGGTGGTCATGGCTCGCTCCTCGGGGTCAGGACGGCGGATGCCGGGGTGGGGCTCGGGTCGGGGTGCTCGCGGCGGACCCGACGGTCGTGGCGCAGCAGGGCGACCGCGACGAGCACCACCCAGGCCGGCAGGACGAGCAGGCTCGCGGGGTGGTCGGTCGCGGTCAGCAGGAGCCAGGTCGCGAGGAGGTAGCCGACGACCGCGACGCCGCGGGGCATCACGCCCGCGGCGCGCAGGAGCGTGGTCGTGGTCAGCGCGAACATGCCCGCGCCGCGCACGGAGAACAGGAAGACCAGGCCGTAGCCCAGCGCCGAGAGCCCCCGGGCGATCTCCGGGTCGAGCGGCGCGCCGCCGCCGATCGTCGTCAGCAGCACCGGCGTCGCGAGCGCGGCCGTGCCGGCGAACAGCAGCCCGACGAACAGCACGCCCGAGAGCAGGTTGAGGCCGTCGGCCATCGCCGAGGGCGTCCTCGCCAACCCGTCGAGCACCGAGCGCAGCGCGACGGCGAACCACAGGAACGCGATCCCGGCCAGCGGCACGAGGTAGATCGCGACGGCCGTGACGACCGTGTCGCCCGCGCCGTCGTAGAACGCGCCGTAGGCCGACACCGGCGCGTCGAGGTGCGGGACCGCGTTGACCGTGACCAGCGCGGCGACGAACAGGGCGGCGAAGACGAGCCCCAGGACCGCCGCCGAGCGCGGCGTCGCCGGCTTCACCGCGGCCACCGCTCGTCCGGGCCGTGGGCGGGCGGCGCGGGCTGCAGGTCCTCCAGGATGCGCAGCAGGTCGAGCGTGCCGGAGAACGGCTGCTCCCGACCGGTCTCGGTGATCACGGTGCCCTCCAGACGCCCGTCGGCCGTGCGGAGGAGATCGACCGTCAGGTGCATGGCGTCCTCCTCCGCGACGCCGTCGAGCGTGCGCCGCGCGAGGGGTCTCCCACCCCGTCCGGACCTTCCAGTCCGGCTTCCAGTCCCGGTGCGCCTTCGGCGCTCGTGAGCAGAAAGAAGTGCTGGAGCACTTCTTTCTGCTCACGTGCGGCGGAGCCGCACCAGCTCCCGGCGGGAGGTGACGCCGAGCTTCGCGTAGACGTTGGACAGGTGGTAGGCGACCGTGCGCGGGGTGATGTAGAGGTCGCGCCCGATCTCGCGGTTGGTCAGGCCCCGGGCGACGAGCGCGACGACGGCCTCCTCGTGCGGCGTGAGGCCCAGCGAGTCGTCGCCGCCCGACGGCGTGAGCCCGGCGGCGTGCAGGAGCTCCTCGCACCGCGCCCGCCACGGCGCCGCGCCGAGCCGGGCGAGGGTGTCGCGGGCGCCGCGCAGGACGTCGACGCCGGCCCGGCGCTCGCCGGCGGCCAGCAGGCGGCGACCGATCTCGGTCTCCAGCCGGGCGAGCGCGTGCGGGGCGACGATCCCGTCGAGGCCGGCCTCGGCCACCGAGCGCGGGACCGGCTCGCCGGGTACGAGGACCAGCCGCAGGCGGGCGACGTCGACGCGGTAGCGCCCGGCGGTGTCCCCGGCCCGCTCCTCCAGCGCCGCCAGCGCCGCGGCCGCCTCGTCGGCGCGGCCCAGCGCGTGCAGCGCCTCGGTCTCGAGGACCCGCGGCGCGAGCAGGCCCAGACCGTCGGCGAGCGCCCGGACCGCGGGGTCGCGGGCGGGCGCCAGCGCCTCGAGGACCGCGGCGGGGTCGTCGGCGACCTCGGCGAGCCGGGCGGCGGCGATCGCGCCGTACAGGTCGCGGCCCCACCACCGCGGGCCCGACGCCGCCGCGGCCGCCAGGTGCGCGCGGGCCTCGTCGGCGCGGCCCCGCAGCGCCAGGGCCTCGGCGGCGAAGGCGTGGGCGAGCGCGCCGGGCAGCGCGGTGCCGCCGTCGCGGGCCAGGGTGACGGCCAGCTCGAACCCCTCGACGACGCCGTCCGGCACCCCGACGCGGTCCAGCACGGCGGGCCGGAACGCCAGCGCGATCGCGAGCCCCCGCACGGGTTCGCCGGCCCGGGCCCGGCGGACCGCCTCGTCGAGGTCGGCGGCCGCCGCGGCGTCGTCGCCGGCGAGCGTCGCGAGCACGCCGCGGACCAGCAGCGCGTCCACCCGGGGCGGGCCGCCGTCGGGGTCCGAGGCGCGGTCGAGCACGGCGCGCGCGTCGGCCCCGCGGCCCGCGACGGCGAGCCCGACGACCAGCGCGAAGCCGGCGGGCAGGCGCACGTCGTCGCCGCGGGCGTGGTGGGCGAGCGCGCCGGCCGCGGTCGCCACCGCGCGCTCGGGGTCGCCCTGCAGCAGCTGGAGCACCGCGAGGTGGGCGGCCGCGCCCGCCCGCGCCCGGTCGCCGGGGCGCTCCTCCCCCGGGTCGCCCGGCTCGGTCGCGGCCGCCGCGGCGAACCACTCCCGCGCGACCCCGAACCGGCCGGTGAACAGCGCCAGCTGCCCCAGCACCGCCGCGCGCCACGGTCCGGGCCCGCAGCCGGTCACCGCCTCCTCGAGCGCCACCGCCCGCGCGATCTCGCCGTCGGCGACGAGCCGGGAGGTCGCCGCCAGCAGGCGGCGCTCGCGGTCGACGGGCTCGGTGCTCAGGTCGGCGGCGGCGCGCAGGAGGTCCGCGGCGTCGGCGCCGGCGAGGGCCGCGCCGGGCGTGGCGACCAGCTCCTCGATCTCCGCGGCCAGCGCCGGGTCCGGGCCGGCGGCCGCCGCGACGCGGTGCGCGAGCGCGGCGCGTCCCGTCAGCCGGCGCGCCGCCGCGGCGTGCACGGCCCGGCGCCGCGCCGGCGGCAGGTCACCGCGCACGGCCGCGCGCACGAGGGGGTGCACGAAGCCGATCCGCGCCGGCGGCCCGCCGGGCAGCTCCTCGAGCAGCCCCAGCCCGACGGCCTCGTCGAGCGCGTCCGACGGGTCGTCGAGGTCCGCGACGGCGGCGGCGAGGGCGAGCGGGGCGCTCTCGCCGAGCACGGCCGTCGCGACCACCAGGGACGCGGTCGCCGGCGCGGCGCGGGCGAGGCGCACGAGCAGCACCGAGGGCAGGCTGCGCGGAGCCGGGAGCACGTCGGCGGTGCCCGCGAGCACCTCGGGCGGCAGCTCCTCGATCAGCGTGCGCGCGTGCAGGGGGTGGCCGCGCGTGTGCCGCCACAGCCGGTCGGCGGCGCCGATCGAGCCCAGCGGCCGGTCCAGCGCGGCGGCCAGCTCCGAGAGCTCGCCGGGGTCGAGGCCCTCGAGCCGCACCCGGTGCACCGACTCCCCCGTCGCGGGCAGCCGCTCCCACCACGCGTCGGTCGGCGCGGGGTCGTCGACGTCCCCGGGCCCGCCCGCGGGGTGGCGCAGGCCCGCGAGCACCAGGACCCGGTCGTGGCGCAGCCGCCGCAGCGCGAACACCAGCGCCCGCACCGAGGCCGGGTCGGCCCACTGCAGGTCGTCGAGCACGACGAGCACCGGGTCCTCGCCCGGGACCGCGCCCAGCGCCCCGAGGAGGTCCGCGCCGACGGCCAGCGGGTCGGCCCGCGGCGCGCGGTCGCCGCGCAGCAGCGGGAAGCGGTCGACGAGCTCCGGGGGCAGGCCCGCGACCACCTGGTCGAGCAGCCCGTGCGCGAGCCCGCTCTCCCCCGCGTCGCCCGTGGCGGTGAGGACGGCGGCCGCCCGACGCCCCGCCGTCGCGCGCGCGAGGAACGCCGTCTTGCCCGCGCCCGCCTCGCCCTCGACCCAGACGATGCCCGGGCGCCCCGCCCGCGCGGCCTCGTACGCCGCGTCGACGACGGCGAGCGCGTCCCGGCGACCGACGAAGACCGGGCCGACGGCGACGCGCCGTGGCCACGCGGGCCACGGACGCGTCGTCATGGTCATGACGACAGCGCAGGTCAGGCCCCCTGTCCAGGGCCACTTCCGAGGGAGATCGGCTGATCGCAGCCGGTCAGCACCGGCGCTAGCGGCGGACCGAGAGACCCACGCGCTGGAACTCCTTGAGGTCCGAGTAGCCCGTCTTGGCCATCGCGCGCCGCAGGGCACCGAAGAGGTTCATCGTGCCGGCCCCCGAGCGGGCGGGTCCGGTGAGCACGGTCGCGAGGTCGGGCGCCACCGTCGGCACGCGGCTGATGCCGCTGCGGGGCAGCGACGGGTGGGCCGCCGCCGGCGTCCAGTACCAGCCGCCCCCCGGGGCCTCCTCGGCCGCGGCGAGCTGCTCACCGAGCATCACCGCGTCGGCGCCGCAGGCGATGGCCTTGGCGATGTCGCCCGAGGTGCTCATGGCGCCGTCGGCGATGACGTGGACGTAGCGCCCGCCGGTCTCGTCGAGGTGGTCGCGGCGCGCGGCCGCGGCGTCGACGAGCGCGGTGGCCATCGGCACCCCGATACCCAGCACGGCGTCGGTGGACGTCGCCGTCGACTGCCCGTAGCCGACGATGACGCCGGCCGCGCCGGTGCGCATGAGGTGCATCGCCGTGCGGTAGTCGCCCACCCCGCCGGCCACGACGGGGATGTCGAGCGACTCGATGAAGTCCTCGAGGTCCAGCGGGCCCTCGACGGCCTCCTCGCCGCCGACGTGCTCCGCCGAGATGATCGTCCCCTGCACCACCAGCACCTCCACGCCGGCGGCCAGCAGGGTCGGCGTCAGCTCCCGCGCGTGCTGGGGGCTCACGCGGGCGGCCACGGTGGCGCCGGTCGCGCGGACGCGCTCGAGCGCCTCGGTGAGCAGCGACGTCCGGACCGGCGCGGCGTGCAGGCGCTGGAGCTCGGCGACGGCCTCCGCCGGGTCGACGGCGGCGCGCGCCACGACCTCCGCCAGCGCCTTCTCGGCCTCGGCGTGCCGCGCCCACAGGCCCTCGGCGTTGAGCACCCCGAGCCCGCCGAGCTCGCCGACCCGCGCCGCGGTGGCGGGGCTGACGACGGCGTCGGTCGGGTGGGTCAGCAGCGGCAGCTCGAAGCGGTAGGCGTCGAGCTGCCAGGCCGTCGACACCGCCGACGAGGAGCGGGTGCGCCGGGACGGGACGATGTCGAGGTCGTCGAAGACGTAGCTGCGCTGGGCGCTGCGGCCCCGCCCGATCTCGACCTGCTCGCGCACGGCGGGCTCTCCTGACTAGCGCGCGCCGTAGTTCGGCGCCTCGGCGGTCATCGTCACGTGGTGCGGGTGGGACTCGGCGAGCCCCGCCGCCGTGATCCGGACGAGGTGCGCGCGCTGCAGCTCCGCGGTGGTCCGCGCGCCCGTGTAGCCCATCGCCGCCCGCAGACCGCCGACGAGCTGGTGGGCCACCTGGGCGAGGGGCCCCCGGAAGGGTACGCGGCCCTCGACGCCCTCGGGCACCAGCTTGTCGTCGGAGAGGACGTCGTCCTGGAAGTAGCGGTCCTTCGAGTACGAGCCCTGCTGCCCGCGGCTGCGCATCGCGCCCAGCGAGCCCATGCCCCGGTAGGTCTTGAACTGCTTGCCGTCGAGCAGGACGAGGTCGCCCGGCGTCTCGGCGGTGCCCGCGAGCAGCGAGCCGAGCATCACGGTGTTCGCGCCGGTGGCGAGCGCCTTGGCGATGTCGCCCGACGACTGCAGCCCGCCGTCGCCGATCACCGGCACGCCCGCCGGCGCGGCCGCGGCCGCCGCCTCGTGGATCGCCGTGATCTGGGGGACGCCGACCCCCGCGATGACGCGCGTCGTGCAGATCGAGCCCGGCCCGACGCCGACCTTCACCGCGTCCGCGCCGGCGTCGACCAGCGCCTGGGCGCCCGCGCGCGTGGCGACGTTGCCGCCGACGACCTCGACGCGCTCGCCGAGCTCCTGCTTGAGCTTCGCCACCATCGCGGTGACCGCGCGGGAGTGGCCGTGGGCGGTGTCGACGACGAGCACGTCGACCCCGGCGTCCACCAGCCCCATGGCCCGGGACCACGCGTCGTCGCCGACACCCACCGCGGCGCCGCAGAGCAGGCGGCCGTCCGGGTCCTTCGTCGCCATGGGGTACTGCTCGGTCTTGACGAAGTCCTTGACCGTGATGAGCCCGCGCAGGATGCCGGCCCCGTCGACCAGCGGCAGCTTCTCGATCTTGCGTCGGCGCAGCAGCCCCAGCGCGGCCTCGGCGGTGACGCCGACCTGCGCGGTGACGAGGTCCTCGGCGGTCATGACGTCGCGCACACGGCGCGAGTGGTCGACCTCGAACCGCATGTCGCGGTTGGTGATGATGCCCACGAGGCGCCCCACCTCGTCGACGACCGGCAGCCCGGAGATGCGGAACTTGGCGCACAGGGCGTCGACGTCGGCGAGGGTGTCGTCGGACGAGCACGTGACCGGGTCGGTGACCATCCCGGCCTCCGACCGCTTCACCACCTCGACCTGCGCCGCCTGCTCCTCGGCCGGGAGGTTGCGGTGCAGCACGCCCATCCCGCCCTGGCGTGCCATGGCGATGGCCATGCGCGACTCGGTGACGGTGTCCATCGCGGAGCTGACCAGCGGCACCCGCAGAGTGACCCGGCGGGTCAGCTGCGCCGAGGTGTCCGCCTCCGAGGGCACGACGTCCGACTCACCGGGCAGGAGCATGACGTCGTCGAAGGTGAGTCCGAGCAACGCGAACTTCTCGGGCAGACCGGGGTCCGTCAGCACCATGCCCTCGATGGTAGTCCGCACTCCGACGGGGTCCCCCGGGCGCGCACACCGCCGCTGGGTGACGCGCGCGGCAGGACGGGTAAATTGCTGGTCGTGGCCTACGAAGCGCTGCCGCCCGATCCGTTCGCGGGGGATCCCGCGGACCCCGCACGCGCGCTCGGGGGACCGGATGCCGACGCCCTCGACGACGCGCCGCTCGACGACGCCGAACGCGACGAGGTGGTCGCCGACCTCGGCGACCTCGCGGTGTTCGAGGCGCTGCTCGCCCCGCGCGGCATCCGCGGCGTGGTCGTCGACTGCGAGGACTGCTCCGAGCAGCACTACCACGACTGGGACCTGCTGCGGGCGAGCCTCCAGCAGCTGCTCGACGAGGGGCACATGCGCCCCCACGAGCCCCCGTTCGACCCGGACCCGGCGTCCTACGTGACCTGGGAGTACTGCCGGGGCTTCGCGGACGCCACGCTCGCCGAGTAACCCCGCCCCGCACGCACGAACGGCCCGGTCCCCTCGCGGGGGCCGGGCCGTTCGGCGTCCTGGGTCGGTGCCGCGTCAGTTCGGCGTGGAGGACGTGGCGCCCGGGCTCGTGGAATCGGTCACGGCCGGGTCCTCGGAGTCGCGGGTGTCCGGCGTCGCCGGGTCCTCCGCCGCCGGCGCGGACGGGTCCTCGGGCTGGGGAGCCGCCGGCTCCTCCTGGCTCGGCGAGACCGTGTCCTCCGGCGTCTGGCCCGCGCCCGCCGCCGGGGCCTCCGGCGAGGGCTCCGTCGAGCCCGAGGCGGGCTCGCGGGCCGACGGCGACGGGTCGGCCTCGATGGAGCTCTGCACCCGGTCACGCTCGACCACCAGCGGGGCGCGCTGCTCGGGCGCGACCTGCGGGATGACGATGTTGACCTGGGCGAGCTCGTTGCGCGCCGCCTGCGTGTCGCCGCGGGCGAGGGCGCCGTTGGCGGCCTCGATCCGCGTGCGGACCTCCTCGACGCGCTCGACGCTCTGCGCGCGCTCCGAGAAGAAGACCTTGGAGACGCCCCACAGCGTGTCGCCGGGCATGGCGCCGTGCACCGCGACGGTCAGGCCCGCGCAGGCCACGGCCGCGGCGACCGCCGCGATCGCGAACGGCATGCGGCGCCGTCCGCGGGACCGCAGCCGGTCGCGACTGTCATGGCCGGCCGCGACGGCCTCGGCCGCCTCGTCCAGCGTGACGAGCTCCGGCATCGGGTCGGCCTCGATGTCGGCCCGCCACGCGGCCAGGATCGCCGCGAGACGGTCGTCATCGGTGCCGCCGAAGCCGTACGCCGCGATGTCACCCGCTCCGCCGGCGCCGCCGGCGAGCGCGTCGATCAGGGCGTCGTCGGCCCGGACCGCCGCGAGGTCGACGGGGCCGTCGACGAGGTCACCCTCGGACCCGCCCGACGCCCGGTGGCCGCCCACTCAACTCACCTCTTCCGAGATCGCGGACACCGCGGTCCGCAGTTTCGACAACGCCCGGTGCTGGGCCACCCGCACCGCCCCGGGGGTGGACTCGACCGCTTCCGCGGTTTCCTCCGCCGACAGTCCAACGACGACACGCAGCACGAGGATTTCCCTCTGTTTGGGCGGCAGTGTGTCGAGGAGTTGACCCATCTGGACGGACAACGCTCCGTTCAGTGCACGCTGCTCGGGGCCGTCCCGGGGATCGAGCTCCTCGGGGAACTCCTCCACGGGCTCGGAGCGGCTGCGCGCGACCGACCGGTGGGCGTCGACGACCTTGTGGGCCGCGATGCCGTAGACGAAGGCGAGGAACGGGCGGCCCTGGTCGCGGTAGCCCGGCAGCGCGGTCAGCACGGCGAGACACACCTCCTGGGCCACGTCGTCGGCGGAGACCGCCGACCGTTCCTGCCGGCCGATGCGCGCACGGCAGTACCGCACGACCAACGGTCGGATGATCGCGAGAACGCGGTTGAGGGCCGAGCGGTCGCCGTCGTTGGCGGCGGCCACCAGTCCCTCGAGATCGTTCCCTGCGTCAGTCATCGCTCCACGTGGCCCCGGTGTTACGCGGGGCGGTGACTCCGGACGCAACGGCACCGCCGTCGACGCACCGGCCACCGCCGGACGTTCCGACGTCCCGGCCGAGGTGAGCGGGCCGGGCGCCGACATGGTCGGCTCAGGGTAGCGGGCCGTTCGCGGCCCCTGCGCGGGCCAGGACGGCGGAGGCGCGGCGTTCCCCCGATCCGGGGCACGCCACCGGTCCGCGGCGCGGTGGACCGCCCGCGGGATGCCGATGACCGGCGTCGGGACGTCGTCGACGTGCACCCCGCGTGCCACGTCGGCCGGACCCCCCGAACGACCGTCGTTCCGGGACGCGGTCAGGAGACCAGGCCCCGTCGGAAGCCGTGCGCCACGGCCTGCGCACGGTCGCGCACGCCGAGCTTGCGGAAGAGGCGCCGCGCGTGGGTCTTGACCGTGTCCTCGGAGAGGTAGAGCTCGCGCCCGATCTGGCCGTTGCTCTTGCCCTGGGCCATGCCGCGCAGGACCTGCAGCTCGCGCTCGGTGAGCTGGACGCCGGTGTCGGCCGGGGTGCGGGGAGCGGGCACCGACGTGCTGGCGAGCGTGTGGGCGAGGGCGGCGACGAGCTCGGGCCGCGAGGCGTCCCAGCGCAGGTAGCCCCGGGCGCCGCCGGCGATGGCCGCGGCGATGCTGCCGGAGTCGTCGGGCGCGCCGAAGACGATGACGTTGGCCTGCGGGTGGGCCGCCACGAGCCGGCGGGTGGCCTCCACGCCGGTGGGCACCGCGCGCTGCGTCCCGACCAGCACCACGTCGACCGTCTGGCGGGAGAAGCGGGTGAGCAGCTCGTCGCCGTGGGCGACGCAGTCGATGCGGTGGACACCCGGGACCGCGGACATCACCCTGGTGAGGCCTTCACGGACGCTGCGACGGTCGTCGCAGATCAGCACCGTGGTCACGGGAGCTCCTTTCTGCAGCGACCCTGCAGCCGATGAGCGAGCACTCTCCCCCATCGGCGTACGGGGCGCCGAGCTTGACCCGCCGATCGGAGCGAATTCGGTCCGCCGTCCGGCCGGTTCGCGTGCGCGGTCGGGTCCCCGCTCGGCCTGCCGGTCCATGCGCTCTCCTCGTTCGACGGGCGCAGGACGGTCCACGCCTCGATGGGGCCGAGGGCCTCCACGACTGATCGGCGGCGGCCGCGACGTCGACCGGCCGGTGTGGTGACCCTCCCCCTGTTCAACGTGCGGGCGACCCTACGGTGACGACCGGAGATCCATCGGATACGACCGTCGGGCGACACCGTCGTGTACTCCGCGTGCGGGGAATGATCACGGATCGGAGCCGGTTCGGCAAGAACCCCGACATGTAGGCGACCGCTCACCGATGCATGGATCGGGGAATGGCGCACGTCGCATGCCCTGGACGGCTCGTGCACAACCGCCATAGGGTCCATCGCGGTGGTCGCGGTGGGCGCCCAGATGCGCACACAGCGTGATCACCGGCACGGCACGGTGTGGAGCCCCGGCACCGCGACGGCCGTGTCGCAGTCGGACCCAGCCGGACCCGCGGGTCTTTCAGACGTGGAGGTGGCCCATGGCCGACGTCCGCCGGCTTCCCGGACCCAACGCCGACATCTGGGACTGGCAGCGCCTGGGGGCCTGCCGGGGCATGGACAGCGCGTTCTTCTTCCACCCCGACGGCGAGCGCGGGCCGGCCCGTGCCCACCGCGAGCGCCGCGCCAAGGCCGTGTGCCGCGACTGCCCCGTCCTCGAGCCCTGCCGCCGTCACGCCATCGCCGCGGGCGAGCCCTACGGCATCTGGGGCGGCATGTCGGAGTCCGAGCGCGTCGCGGCCGCCACCGGCTGCCCCCGCCGCCTGAGCTGAAGCCGCGGCTCCCACGAGCCCCCGGACACACGACGGGCCCCCACCGCCTCGCGGCGATGGGGGCCCGTCGTCGTCGTCGCTCGGGCGACCACCGGAGCGCGCCGGAGGTCGGTGGTCAGCGCGACGGAGCGCCGGCTGCCGTACCTCCTTGCGTACCTCCTCGGCGCGACCGACTAGTGGCCGTGCCCGTGGCCGTGGCCACCGGCGGCGGCCGCCGGCTCCGCCTCCTCGGGCTTGTCCACGACGGCGCTCTCCGTGGTGAGCACCATGCGGGCGATCGAGGTGGCGTTCTCCAGGGCGGAGCGGGTGACCTTCACCGGGTCGATGATCCCGGCGGCCATGAGGTCGCCGTAGGTCTCGCTCGCGGCGTCGTAGCCGGTCTCCCAGCTCCCGTCCGCGACCTTGGCCGCGACGACCGAGCCCTCGAGGCCCGCGTTGCGGGCGATCGCCTTGAGCGGCGCCGAGAGCGCCCGGCGCACGAGCGCCACACCGGTGGCCTCGTCGCCGGTGCGGCCGAGGCCACCGTCGAGCTCGGCCGCGGCGTGCAGCAGCGCGCTGCCGCCACCGGGGACGATGCCCTCCTCCACCGCGGCGCGGGTGGCGGCGATGGCGTCCTCGATGCGGTGCTTGCGCTCCTTCATCTCGGTCTCGGTGGCCGCGCCGACCTTGATGACCGCGACGCCCCCGGCGAGCTTCGCCAACCGCTCCTGGAGCTTCTCGCGGTCCCAGTCGGAGTCGGTCTCGTCGATCTCGCGACGGATCTGGGCGACGCGGGCGTCGACCGTCTCGCGGTGTCCCCCGCCCTCGACGAGGGTGGTCGTGTCCTTGGTGATGACCGCGCGGCGCGCGGTGCCGAGCACCTCGGGGCCGACCTCGGCCAGCTTGATGCCGACCTCGGGGTTGACGACGGTCGCGCCCAGGGCGGCCGCGAGGTCGTCGAGGAACGCCTTGCGGCGGTCACCGAAGAACGGCGCCTTGACCGCGGCGACGCGGACGGTCTTGCGGATGGAGTTCACGACGAGCGTCGAGAGCGCCTCGGCCTCGACGTCCTCGGCGATGATCAGCAGCGGCTTGCCGCCCTCGACGACCTTCTCCAGCAGCGGCAGGAGGTCCGAGATGGCGCTGATCTTCTCGCGGTGCAGCAGGACCTGGACGTCCTCGAGCACCGCCTCCATCGAGTCGTTGTCGGTGACGAAGTAGGGCGAGATGTAGCCCTTGTCGAACTGGAGACCCTCGGTGATCTCCAGCTCGGTCGCCAGCGTCGAGGCCTCCTCGACGGTGATGACGCCGTCCTCGCCGACCTTCTCCATCGCCTCGCCGATGAGGTCGCCGATCGTCTGGTCGCGGCTCGCGACCGCACCGACGGCGGCGATGCCCTGGCGCCCGTCGACCGGGGTGGCCCGGGAGCGCAGCACCTCGGTGACCTTCTCGGTGGCGGCGACCATGCCGGCGCCGAGCGCCGAGGGGTTGGCGCCGGCGGCGAGGTTGCGCAGGCCCTCGTGCACGAGCGCCTGGGCGAGCACCGTCGCCGTCGTCGTGCCGTCGCCCGCGACGTCGTTGGTCTTGGTGGCGACGTTCTTGGCCAGCTGCGCGCCGAGGTTCTCGAACGGGTCGTCGAGCTCGATCTCGCGGGCGATGGTGACGCCGTCGTTGGTGATCGTCGGACCACCGAACTTCTTCTCCAGGACGACGTGGCGACCCCGGGGTCCGAGGGTCACCGTCACCGCCCCGGCGAGCTGGTCGACGCCGCGCTCGAGCGCGCGACGGGCCGTCTCGTCGAACGTGATCTGCTTGGGCACTGAATCCCTTCCTGTCCCGCGGAACGACGCCGCCCCGGTGCCCCGTGGGGCCACCGGGGCGGCGATCGACGTGTGCGCGCGGGGGTCCTAGTTGACGACCGCCAGCACGTCACGCGAGGAGAGGATCAGGTAGTCCTCGCCATTGTACTTGACCTCGGTGCCGCCGTACTTCGAGAAGATGACGACGTCGCCGACGGCGACGTCGAGCGGGATGCGGTTCCCGTTGTCGTCGACGCGGCCCGGGCCGACGGCCAGGACCTTGCCCTCCTGGGGCTTCTCCTTGGCCGTGTCGGGGATGACGATGCCGGAGGCGGTCGTGGTCTCGGCCTCGCTGGCCTGCACCACGAGCTTGTCCTCGAGCGGCTTGATGTTCACGCTGGCCACAGCGGTGACCTCCACCTGTCCTGGGGTCGGGATGGCGTTCCTCTGCCATCACGGCGCCGGCTGGCCGTCCCGCCGTCGCGGGTGCCGGAACGGCTCCGACGCCGTGCTGATTGGCACTCTAGCGCCGAGAGTGCCAAGCCATCAACGAGGGGCGTCGGGCGGGTCGCGCCGCATGGTGAACGCGTCCGCGCCCGAGGCGTAGTACCGGCGCCGCGTGCCGAGGACGGTGAAGCCGGTGCTGCGGTAGAGGCCCAGCGCGGCCTCGTTGTCGACGCGGACCTCGAGGAACGTGGTCGCGTCGATCGCGTCGGCGGCGGCGAGCAGGCCTGCGAGCAGCGCCCGCCCGATGCCCCGGCCCTGGTGGGCGGGGTCGACGCCGATCGTGTGGATCTCCGCCTCCGCCTGCTGGCCCAGGCGCGCGGGCATGAGGGCGACGCCGCCGTAGCCGACGAGCTCGCCGTCCTCCCGCGCGGCGAGGTAATGGTGGCCGGCGCGCAGCTCGGTGCGGAACGCCCGGGCGCTCCAGGGGTCGTCGCCCGGGAAGAGGATCGCCTCGAGCTCGGCGCAGCGGTCGGCGTCGTCGGGGGTCAGCGCGTCGAGGACGACGGCACCCGTCACGGCCGGCTCACGGGCGCGTCACGGCCTTCGGCGCGCCCGGCGGGACGGCGTCGGGGCGGCGCAGGTAGAGCGGCACCAGCGGGCCGGGGTCGGCGCCCGCGCGCAGGGCCGGCGCGGCGACGGCGACGAGGCCGTCGGGGGTGGGGCCGGGCGACACGGTCGCGGCGCCCACCTGGGCGGCGGCGTCGCCGAGGACCCGGTCGACCGGGCCCAGGTCGCCGTCGGGGCCGAGGCGCGCGGCGAGCTCGGCGGGCGCGACGACCTCGGGACCGTGGACGCGGACGCCGTCGACCAGCAGGCTCCAGTAGACCTCGCGGCGGCGGGCGTCGGTGACGACCAGGACGCGCCCGCGCGTGCCGGCGGCCAGCGCGTCGTGGGTCGGCACGCCGTGCACGGGGATGCCGAGCCCGTCGCCCATCGCCGCGGCGGTGACCAGCCCGACCCGCAGGCCGGTGAACGGCCCGGGCCCGAGGCCCGCGACCACCGCGTCGAGGTCGGCGCGCGTGCGCCCGGCCGCGGCGAGGGCGTCGGCGACGGCGGGCGCCAGCAGCTCGGCGTGCGCCCGGGCGCCCTCGGCGTCGCGGGCGGCGAGGGTCGTGGGCGGTCCGTCGGCGTCGAGCTCGACCACCCCGGCGGTGATGCGGGCGGTGGCGGTGTCGAGGGCCAGGACGAGCACGGCAGGAGACCCTACGGAGCGACCAGCCGCGCCGGTCCCTGCAGGTGGGCCTCGCGGGTCTCGTCGGCGCCGGACCGGTCCAGCCGGACGAGCAGGTGCTCGCTCGCCAGGTGCTCGGCCACGCCCTCGCCCCACTCGACGACCACGGCGGCGCGGGTGAGGTCGGTGTCGAGGTCGAGGTCGTCGAGCTGGGCGGCGACATCGCGCGGGTCGGGGTCGCCGGTGCCGACGCCCAGGCGGTAGGCGTCGACGTGCACGAGCACGACCCCGCGCCCGCCGAGGGGCTCGGGCAGCGGCGGGTGCTCGCGGGCGATGACGAAGGTCGGCGAGGTGATCGGCCCCTCCACCCCGAGGCCCTCGCCGATGCCGGCCGCGAGGCAGGTCTTGCCGGCGCCGAGCGGGCCGGCGAGCACGACGAGGTCGCCGGGACCGAGCCGCGTGCCGATGTCCCGCCCGAGCTCGGTGGTGTCGGCGGCGCTGGGCAGCACCACGCGCCGCTCGCTGACGACGTCGGCGGCCATCAGGCCCGTCGCCGGGGACGGCGCAGCCCGCGGCGCGGGCGGTCGGTGGCCGCGGTCCGGCCGGGCCGCAGCCGGCGCAGGACCTGGCTGCGGTGGGTGCAGCGGCGCAGCAGCTCGAGCAGCGCGGCGTCGTACTCCCCGGGCTGCTCGAGCATCGCCATGTGCCCGGCGCCCTCGAGGGGCAGCAGCTCGGCGTGCGGCATCTCCGCGGCGATCAGCTCGGAGTGCTCGTAGGGGATCATGCGGTCGCGCGTGCCGCCCGCGACCAGCACCTCGCACTGCGACAGCCCCGCCAGCGCGGCACGGCGGTCGTGCGTGGACAGGGTGTTGGCGAACGAGGTCAGCGCGTCCAGCGGCGTCGCGGCGATGGTGCGGTCGACGAGGTCGACCAGCGCCGGGTCGGTGGTGCGGTCGCCGAACGAGAGCGCCTGCACGAACGCCCAGACGACGTTGCCGGCCGCGCGGCGCACGCGGTCGGCGAAGACCGGCTGGGCGTGGGCGATGCGGCCCAGGACGCTGACCGTCGGGTTGCGGTGCGAGAGCACGGCCTGCTTGAGACCGCCCGCCATGACGTCGCCGGCCGAGGTGCACAGCAGCGAGACGCCGACGATGCGCTCGCGGAAGAGCTTCGGGTTGCGCTCGGCCAGCGCCATGATCGTCATGCCGCCCATGGAGTGCCCGACGAGCACGACCGGGCCCTCGGGGACGACGGCGCGCAGGATCGCGTCGAGGTCGGCGCCGAGCTGGGCGATGGTGCAGGACCGCGCGCTCGCCTGCCCCGAGCGCCCGTGGCGGCGCTGGTCGTAGAGGACGGTGCGCACCGCCGGCTCGGTGAGCTCGGAGAGCATGCGGCGCTGGAAGTGCCAGCACTTGCGGTCGAGGGCGAAGCCGTGGACGAGCACGACGGTCAGCTCGGCCTTCGCGCCCGGCGTGACCGGGTCGACCTCCTCGACCGACAGCCGCACGCCGTCGTCCGCGGCCACCGACGACTCCCGCCCGGGCGGGAGCAGGCCGAGCTGCGACGGATGGGCCTTCTCCTCCTCGGAGAGCCGCTCGCGCTGGCGCAGGATGCGCGAGCGGACCCGGCCCGCGCCGACGGCACCGGCCGCGGCCGCGCCGCCGAGCACGGTGCCCGCCACGGCGCCGGCGACGGCCCCGGGCGAGAGGTGGTGGTGGTGGCGATCGTGGTCGCTCACGAGGGCGTCCCGTGCGTGCGCGTCACCCGTGGACGGCAGCCGACGCCCGTGACGACCTCGTAGTGGATGGTGTCGAGCCAGCGCGCCCACTCGAGCGCCGTGGGCTCGCCGGCGTCGCCGGCCCCGAAGAGCACGACCTCGTCGCCGGGCGCGACGGCGGGCGGGTCGCCGTCGGCCGGGCCCAGGTCGACCACGACCTGGTCCATGCACACGCGGCCCACGACCGGTCGGCGCCGACCGGCGAGCTGCACCGTCATCGTCCCTCCGAGCCGTCGCGGCACGCCGTCCGCATACCCCGTCGGCACCAGTGCCAGCACCCGGTCGTCGGGGGCGATCCACTCGTGGCCGTAGGACACACCCTCCCCGGCCGCGACCCGTTTGACCAGTGCCACCCGGGTGCGGAACGTCATGACCGGGCGCAGACCGTGATGGTCCGGGGCCTCGAGCGGGTCGAGCCCGTACACGGCGATCCCGGGCCGGACGAGGTCGAGGTGCAGGTCGGGGCGGGTCAGGGTGCCGGCGGAGTTCGCGAGGTGCCGCCACGGCCGCGGGCCGCCGAGCCGCTCGCCCGCGGCGCGCCAGGCCTCGTCGAGGCGCCGGGCCTGCACGTCGATCGTCGGGTGGTCGGGGGCGTCCGCGTGCGCGAGGTGCGACCACACCGCGGCCACCTCGACGTCGCCCGCGGCGCGCGCCGCCTCGGTCGCGGCCAGCAGGTCGCCCCACGCCCCGGGCGGGCAGCCGTTGCGGCTCAGCCCCGTGTCGATCTTGAGGTGGATGCGGGCGGGCCGCCCGGCCCGGGCCGCGCCGGCGACGACGCCCGCGAGCTCCGCGCGCGAGGAGACCCCGACGTCGACGGCGTCGGCGACGGCGGGGGCGAAGTCCTCGTCGGGCAGGTGCAGCCACGACAGCACGGGCGCGCGGATGCCGGCCGCGCGCAGCTCGGCGGCCTCCTCGAGCGTGCAGACGCCGAGCCACGTGGCGCCGCTGTCCAGCGCGGTGCGGGCGACCTCGGGGGCGCCGTGGCCGTAGCCGTCGGCCTTGACGACGGCCATCGTCGCGGCGCCCGAGTCCCGCGCCAGGCCCGCGAGGAGCCGGACGTTGTGCGCCACGGCGTCGTGGTCGATGCGGGCCTCGACGCGGGGGTGCGTCCGTGTGCTCGTGGTCATCGGGCCTCCCGGACCTGGCGGATCGCGGCCGGCAGGGCCCGCTGGACGTGCGAGGCGGGCACGGGCGAGCCGGGCCCCTCCTGCGCGCCGGCGCCGATCTCCGCGGCGCGCGCGTGGACGAGCGCCGCGCAGCCGCCCGCCCACCACGGGTCGAGACCGGCGGCGAGCAGCGCGCCGGCGACGCCGGAGAGCACGTCGCCCGACCCGGCGGTGGCGAGCCAGGCGCTCCCGGCGGGGTGCACGAGCACGCGGCCGTCGGGGGCGGCGACGATCGTGGCGTTGCCCTTGAGCAGGACGGTGAGGCCGAGGTCGGCGGCGGCCCGTCGGGCGGAGTCGACGCGGTCGTCGGTGAGCTCCGCGATGCGACCGAACTCGCCGGCGTGCGGGGTGACGAGCACCGGGGTCTCCCGCGCGCGCTCCCGCAGCTCCGCGTGCTGCCCGAGGAGCGTCACCGCGTCGGCGTCGGCGAGCACGGGCAGGCCCGCGTCGAGGACGTCGGCGAGGGTCTGCGCGCCGGCGTCGTCGGTGCCGAGGCCCGGGCCGACGACCCACGCCTGCACGCGGCCGGCCTCGCCGACGGTGTCGGTGGCGACGATCTCGGGCCACGCGGCGCGCACCTCGTCGGCGGCGCTCCCGGCGTAGCGGACCATGCCGCTGGTGGCCAGGGCGGCGGCGCCGGACGCGAGGACCGCGGCGCCGGGGTAGGTCCGCGAGCCGGCCGCGATGCCGACCACGCCCTGGGTGTACTTGTCGTCGAAGGGCCCGGGCACCGGCCAGCGCGCGGCGACGTCGGCGTCCTCGAGCACGGTGATCGGCGCGGGCGGCAGCTCGGGGCCCAGGCCGATGTCGACCAGCGTCACCGGGCCGCAGCGGGGTGCCGCGAGCACGTGGACGGGCTTGCGGGCGCCGAAGGTGACGGTGCGCGCCGCCCGCACGGCCTCGTCGGCGGCGACGCCGGTGAGCGGGTCGACGCCGCTGGGGGTGTCGACGGCGAGGACGGGCACGCGCGCGGTGGCCGCCGCCGCCGCGAGCGTCGCCGCCCCGGGCCGCAGCCCGCCCCGCGCGCCGGTGCCCACGATCGCGTCGAGGACGAGGTCGGCGCGGTCGACGGCGGAGACGCCGTGCTCGACCGCGGTGACGACGCGGCCCTTCTGCCGCCCGAGAGCCGCGAGCCCGGCGGGGTGTGCCTTGTCGGGGCTGAGCAGGACCGCGGTGACCGCGACCCCGCGCCGGCGCAGCTCGTAGCCGGCCCAGAGCCCGTCGCCGCCGTTGTTGCCCGCGCCGGCGAGGACGACGACCCGGCGCCCGGCGATCCCACCGGTGCGGCGCTCGAGCTCGGCCAGCGCCACCTGCGCGACGCCCCGGGCCGCCCGGCGCATCAGCGCGCCCTCCGGCGTGCGCGCCAGCACCGGTTCCTCGGCCGCGCGCACCTGCTCGGGCGTCCAGACGCCGTACACCCCGGCTGCCTCCTCCGGCCTATGTGAGCGAAATTCCCGGCTATAGCCGGAATTTCGCTCACATACCCCGCTACTCGACCGTGACCGACTTCGCGAGGTTGCGGGGCTTGTCGACGTCGTAGCCGCGGGCGCGGGCCACCTCGGCGGCGAAGACCTGCAGCGGGATGCTCGCGACCAGCGGCTGGAGCAGCGTGGACACGGCCGGCACCTCGATGAGGTGCTCCGCGAACGGGCGCACGGTCTCGTCGCCCTCCTCGGCCACCACGATCGTCCGGGCGCCGCGGGCCTGGATCTCGCGGATGTTCGAGAGCAGCTTCTGGTGGAGGATCGCGCGGCCCTTGGGCGAGGGCATGACGACCACCACCGGCAGGTCCTGCTCGATCAGCGCGATCGGCCCGTGCTTGAGCTCGCCGGCCGCGAAGCCCTCGGCGTGCATGTACGCGAGCTCCTTGAGCTTGAGCGCGCCCTCCAGCGCCACCGGGAACCCGACGTGGCGGCCGAGGAACAGCACCGCCTTCGACGGCGCGAGGTCCCGGGCCAGCGCCCGGGTCGGCTCGACGACCGCCTCGAGCACCCGGGCGACGGCGTCGGCGCTCGACTCCAGCTCCGCGTACTCGCGGGCGACCTCGTCGGCGTACTTCGTGCCGAACGTCTGCGCCAGCGCGAGCCCCACGAGGTAGCAGGCGATGACCTGCGCGGTGAACGTCTTCGTCGCCGCGACCCCGACCTCGGGGCCGGCGTGGGTGTAGAGCACCGCGTCGGACTCGCGCGGGATCTGCGCGCCGTTGGTGTTGCAGATCGCCAGCACCCGCGCCTTCTGCTCGCGGGCGTGGCGCACGGCCTCGAGGGTGTCCGCGGTCTCGCCGGACTGGGAGATCGCGACGACGAGGGTGGAGCGGTCGAGCACCGGGTCGCGATAGCGGAACTCGCTCGCGACCTCCACCTCGACCGGGATGCGGCACCAGTGCTCGATCGCGTACTTCGCGAGCAGGCCCGCGTGGTACGCGGTGCCGCAGGCGACGACGAACACCTTGTCGATGTCGCGCAGCTCCTGGTCGGACAGGCGCTGCTCGTCGAGCACGACCCGCCCGTCGACGAGGTGCCCGCGCAGCGTGTCCGCCAGCGACGCCGGCTGCTCCTCGATCTCCTTGAGCATGAAGAAGTCGTGGCCGCCCTTCTCGGCGGCGGCGATGTCCCAGTCGACATGGAAGGGACGCGTCCTGGCGGTCTCGCCGTGGAAGTCGGTGACGACCGCCCCGTCGGCGGTGAGGGTGACGACCTGGTCCTGGCCGAGCTCGACCGCGTCGCGCGTGTGGTCGATGAACGCCGCGACGTCCGACGCCACGAACATCTCGCCCTGGCCCACGCCCACCACCAGGGGCGACGACCGGCGCGCGGCGACGATCTCGTCGGGGCGGTCGGCGTGGGTGAAGACCAGCGTGAACGCGCCCTCGAGCCGCGCCACCACCGCGCGCACCGCGGCGGTCAGGCCGGCGTCCGGATCGGCGCCGAACGCCCGTGCCACGAGGTGGGCGGCGACCTCCGAGTCGGTGTCGCTCGCGAGCTCCACGCCCTCGGCCTCGAGCTCGGCGCGCAGCGCGGCGAAGTTCTCGATGATGCCGTTGTGGACGACGGCGACCTTGCCCGTCACGTCCCGGTGCGGGTGGGCGTTGCGGTCGGTCGGCGGGCCGTGCGTGGCCCAGCGCGTGTGCCCCATCCCGGTGGTGCCGGACACGTCCTCCTCGGGCAGCACCGCCACGAGGTTGTCCAGCGGCCCGGCCGCCCGGTGCACCTCGAGCCCACCCGTGCCGTCGACCACGGCGACGCCCGCGGAGTCGTACCCGCGGTACTCCAGGCGCCGCAATCCGTTGACGAGGACCTCCTGGGCACCGCGCCAGCCGACGTATCCCACGATCCCGCACACGCGCCTCAGGGTAACGACGGCGTTCCGCGGCCCTCCCCGCCCGTGGGGCCGGGGGCCGAGCCGGGGCTGCGCCGGGCGGGTCACGACGGGCCGTCACCGGCCCGCTCCGCTAGGTTCCCGGGCCATGGCGAGCGTGATCGGAGGCGGCGTGATCGGAGGCAAGGCCCTCGCGCCCAAGGCGCTGGTCGCCGAGCTCTCCCGGCCCGGCCCGTACCCGGTGCTGCGCGGGGAGCTGGCGCTCGTCGGCCTGCCGGGCGTGGTGTTCACGCCGGCCTCGGGGACGGCTCTGCCCGCCGTGGCGTTCGGCCACGACTGGCTGCAGCCCGCCGCCCGCTACCTCGGCCTGCTGCGCCACCTCGCCTCCTGGGGCATCGTCGCCGCGGCACCCGACACCCAGCGCGGCCCCGTCGGCTCCCACCGCGGCCTCGCCCACGACCTGCGCACCGCGCTCGGCGTCTGCGCCGGCGTGCGGCTCGGCGGCTCCGCCCGCGGCGCCGCGGTCAGTGTCGACCCCCACAAGCTCGGCGTCGCCGGCCACGGGATGGGCGCGGGCTCGGCGGTGCTCGCCGCCGCGGTGCCCGCCGCGGACACCCGCGTGCAGGCCGTCGGCGAGCCGTACTGGGAGGTCGGGCACGGCGTCGCGATCCAGGCCGTGGCGACGATCGCGATCACCGACACCCGCCCCTCGGCGGTCGAGGCCGCCCGCGCCGTGCACCTGCCCGGCATGCACCTCGCCTACGGCCGCGACCTCGTCTCGCCGCCCGCCGCCGGCGCCGAGCTCCTCGCCGACGCCTGGGCCGGCGAGTCGTCGCTGCGCACGCTGAAGAAGGCCACCCACCTGGGGCTGCTCGAGGGCCGGCACTGGAGCGACGTCCTGCTCGACGGCAAGGGCGAGGCCGCCACGCGCACCCTCACCCGCGCGTTGCTGACCGGGTTCCTGCTCCACCGCCTCGGCGGCGACGACCGCTACGCCGCGGCGTTCGACGGCGCGGTCAAGGGGACGGAGCTCCGCTCGGCCTGAGCGGATCGCCCCCGCCCGCGGCCAGGCGCTCGCGGACCCGGGCCCCGGCCTCGCGGCCGACGGCGCGGCTGCGCGCCGCGGCGGCGAGGAAGGCGCCCGCCCGTTCCTCGAGGTCCGCGGCCCACGCGCGCAGCGGGGCCTCGACCGCCGGATCGGTGCGCACCCGCGCGAGCAGGGCATCGACCTGCGCGGGCAGCAGGCCGCCCACCGGGTCGGCGGGACGGACCGCGGCCGCGCCGGCCGCGAGGTCGCGCACCCCGGCCGCCACGCGCGCCGCGGCGACCTCGAGGACGTCGGCGGTGTCGCCGAGCTCGGTGACCAGGCCGTGCGCGGAGCGCGCCAGCGCCGACACCCGCCGCTGGACCGCGTCCGCCGACGGGCCCGCCCACGTGTCCCACAGCGGCCCGAGGTCCTCGGCGGTGTCGACGTGCTGGCGGCGGACCAGGGTCACGGCCTCGCGCAGGGCGTCGGCCTGGGCCGCGAGCGCGACCGGATCGGGCAGCTCGCGGGCCTCGGCGCCGGCGCGGCGGATCGTCGCCGGGTCGGTGTCGGGGCCGGCGGGCACACCCCGCCAGCGCGGGGGCAGCGCCGACCAGCGCGCGAGGTGGGTGGCGAGCACGCCGACCGCGGCGTCGACGGCGCTCAGGAGGGCAGGGCGATCCGGCCCCGCGAGGTCGACCGGGCCGGCGGCGGGGGCGAGCCGCAGCGGGCGGTCGGGACGGTTCACCCGACGCTGCGCGGCACGCCGCGCGCCGCCGCGGGACGCGGGCCCGGACCGGCGTCCTCGGGACCGTCGGCGTCCGCCGCCGCGGTGCCGGGCGTGCCGTCCGCGTGCCCGCCGCCGGCGGCGAGGAGGTGCTCGGCGAGGTCGCCCACCGCGCCCGCGTGCGCGCGGAGCAGGGCCACCGCGGAGAGCCCGCCCGTGGTGGCGTCGTCACCGCCCAGCCGGTCGGCGAGACGGTGGAGGTCGCGGGCGCGCCCGCTCACCGCCTCGACGACCTCGGGCAGGTCCGGGGGCGGGCCGTCGTCGGTGTCGGTGTGGTCGGTGTGGTCGGTGTGGTCGGCGTCGTCGGGGACGTCGTCGGGGCCGCCGCCCAGCTCGGCCAGCACGTCGTCGAGACCGCGTGCCGGGCCGTGAACGGGCGGGACCGAGTCCATCCGCGTCCTCCGCGTCCGGCCCGCGCTGCCGCGGGGGTGTGCCGACGTCCGCGTCCCGTGCGCCCGGCGTCGGGTCCGCGGAACCACCGCCAGGTTAACGCGTGGCGGTACACCGGTGGGCGGGAACCCGGGACCGGCGGGACCACGTGGGTGACGTCGGGGACCGGAGCCGGGCCCGGATCGGCACCGTGCGTGCCCGGTCGACCGCGGGCGCGCGGCCGTGCTGCGTCGGAGCCGGCTCTGCGTCGTCTCAGCGCACCGCCGAGACGAGGCCCGCCAGGCGGTCGGCGACCTCGCCGGCCACGACCTGGGTCGGCGCCTCGACCATGACGCGCACGAGCTGCTCGGTGCCCGACGGCCGCAGCAGTACCCGGCCCCGGCCACCCAGCTCGGCCTCGGCGGCCGCGACCGCGTCGGCGACCTCGGGCGACGAGCCGACCGCGGCCTTGTCGGCGACCGGCACGTTGACCAGCACCTGCGGCAGCCGGGTCATCACCGACGCCAGGTCGCCGAGCGTGCGTCCGCTCCGCGCCATGCGCGCCATGAGCCGCAGCGCCGTGAGCAGGCCGTCGCCGGTGGTGGCGTGCGCGGGGAGCACGACGTGCCCCGACTGCTCGCCGCCGAGCGCGAACCCGCCGGCCCGCAGCTCCTCGAGCACGTAGCGGTCGCCGACCGCCGTGGTGCGCAGCGCGACCCCGGCGTCGGCCATCGCGAGGTGCAGGCCGAGGTTGCTCATCACCGTGACGACGAGCGTGGCGTCGGTGAGCTCGCCGCGCTCGAGCATGTCGAGGGCGAGCACCGCGAGGATCTGGTCGCCGTCGACGACGCTGCCGTCGGCGGCCACCGCGAGGCACCGGTCGGCGTCGCCGTCGTGCGCGATCCCGAGGTCCGCGCCCTGCTCCACCACGGCGCGGGCGAGCGCGTCGATGTGCGTGGAGCCGACGCCCTCGTTGATGTTCCAGCCGTCCGGGTCGGCGTGCAGCGCCGTGACCCGGGCACCCGCGGCGGCGTACGCGCGCGGGGCCGCCGCCGACGCCGCGCCGTGGGCGCAGTCGACGACGACGTGCAGGCCGTCCAGCCGGGTCGGCGTCGCGCCCGCCAGGTGCTCGACGTAGCGCTCGAGGGCGTTCGGCACGTCCCGGACGCGGCCGATGTCGCGCCCGGTCGGCCGCGGCCCGGCACCGCCGGACGGGGTCGCGGCGGCCTCGCGGACGTGCGCCTCGATCTCGTCCTCGACGGCGTCGGGCAGCTTGTGCCCGCCGGCGGCGAAGAGCTTGATGCCGTTGTCGGGCATCGGGTTGTGCGACGCCGAGATCATGACGCCGAGGTCGGCGTCGAGCACGCCGGTCAGGTACGCGACCGCCGGCGTCGGCAGCACGCCGACGCGCAGCACGTCGGCACCCGCCGCGCTCAGGCCCGCGGTGACCGCGGCCTCGAGCATCTCGCCGCTGGCGCGGGGGTCGCGACCCACGACCGCCACCGGCCGCGAGGCCGCGCCACGGCGACCGTCGGCGCGGGCGTGCTCCGCGAGCACGCCCGCCGCCGCCGCCGAGACGGCGGTCGCCAGCTCGGGCGAGAGGTCGCCGTTCGCCAGGCCCCGGACACCGTCGGTGCCGAACAGACGGGGAGCGTGGCCCCCCATCAGCGCTTCGAGTACTGGGGCGCCTTCCGGGCCTTCTTCAGGCCGTACTTCTTGCGCTCCGTGGCCCGCGGGTCGCGGGTGAGGAACCCGGCCTTCTTGAGCCCCGGACGGTCGTCGGGGTCGACCTCGGTGAGCGCGCGGGCGAGCCCGAGGCGCAGCGCGCCGGCCTGCCCGGAGGTCCCGCCGCCGTGGAGGGTGGCGTAGACGTCGAACTGCTCGGTGCGCTCGGTGACGACCAGCGGCTCGCGGATGAGCTGCTGGTGCACCTTGTTCGGGAAGTACTCCTCGAAGGCCTTCCCGTTGCACACGATGCGCCCGCTGCCGGACACCAGGCGCACGCGGACGATGGCCTTCTTGCGACGGCCCACCGTCTGGACGGGGCGGTCGATCCCGGCGAACACCGGGGCGGCGGTCTCGCCGAACACGTCGGTCTCGGCGGCGTCGCCGTCGGCCTCGTCGCCGTCGGTCACGACGTCGGCGAGGACCTCGTCGTCGCCCGGCTCGTCGGTGGCGGAGGTCGGCGTGCCGCCCACGGCGGCCTCGGCGCCCTCGGGGAGGTCGGCGGCCTCGGCGAGCGTCTGCGCCGCGTCGTTGTCGGCGACCTCGGGCAGGTCGGCTGCGTCGTCGGGGGTGGTCACTGGCTCACCTGTCGAATCTCGTACGGCACCGGCTTCTGCGCGGCGTGCGGGTGCTCGGGGCCCGCGTAGACCTTGAGCTTGCTGGCCATCGCCCGGCCCAGCCGGTTCTTCGGGAGCATGCCCTTGACGGCCTTCTCGACCAGCCGCGCCGGGAAGCGCTCGAGCTCGTCACCCACGGTGCGGGCCTTGAGGCCGCCCGGGAACCCACTGTGGTGGTAGACGAAGCGGTCGTCGCGCTTGCTGCCCGTGAGGGCGATCTTCTCCGCGTTCACGATGATCACGAAGTCACCGGTGTCGACGTGCGGTGCGTACGTGGGCTTGTGCTTGCCCCGCAGCAGCTGGGCGCTCTGGCTGGCCAGGCGCCCGAGGACGACGTCGGACGCGTCGATGACGTGCCAGGCGCGATCGATGTCGCCGGGCTTCGGACTGAACGTGCGCACGGAAGCTACCTCGTCACGGACGGCTGGGCGGGCTCGGCGCAGAGGCCGATGTGTGGTCGAGCGGGCGCGGGACGTACACCGCGCAACGATCCTCCAGGGTACGCGTCCCTCCTCCGAGCACGCCGACCACCCCCCGCAGGACCGATCACGGCTCAGCCGCGGAACATCATGCCGACCCGGCGCTCCGCGTCCTCGTAGCCCTCACCGGCCTGCTGGGTGTTCGCCGCGATCTTGTTGAGCAGCAGGTTCAGGTCCTGCCACGCGGTGTCGATCTCGTGCTGCTGGGTGCGGTAGAAGTCCGACGACGCGCCGTCCCACACGGCGAGCTGGCCCACCGCGGTGCGGATGTCCGCCAGCTCCTGCTCGATCTGCGCCTGGGTGGTGCGGATGTCCTGGGCGGCCTGGGCGATGGCGCCGAAGCGCACCTTGATGTTGTCGGGGCTGGTCATCTCGTCCTCGTCTCCGGTGTCTCGGGAGGGGTCTCGGGCGGGCTGGGCGCCGGGCTCAGCGGCCGTCGAGGGCGCTGCTGATGGTCCCGGCGGACGGGGCGGTCGGGGCGCCGCCACCGGCGCCGCCACCGTCGCCCAGGACGTTGAGGAGCCGGCTCATGTCGTCCTCCGTCGCCTGGTACTGCACGCCACCGGCGCGCACCCGGCCGGCGATGCCCAGCAGCGCGTCGTTGATGCGCTTCGCGTCGGTGGACCAGTTGGCCATCGTCCCCTGGAACGCGGTGGAACCCCGGCCCTGCCACTCGGCGACGAGCGGCTCGACGCGCCCGCGCAACGCCTGGAGCCGGCCCTGCAGCTCCCCGTTGATGGTCTCCAGCCGGTTGGCGACCTCCGTCATGACGCCGGTCTGGGTCCCGAATCCTCCAGCCACGCCGCACCTCCTCTCCTCGCGGGGCGCCCGCCCCGTGTGCTCGCCTGCGGATCGAGCATGACGACCGCGCGGGCGGCGTGGTGGCCGTTTCGGAGAAGTCAGCCGGCGGGTTCGAGGGTCTCCACGACCTGCTCGCAGGCGGCGAGGACGCGGCGCGCGTCGGCCTCGTCGGTGCCGTGCCGGCAGCCCACGCTCACCATCGACGGCGACGACAGCACCACGAACCAGTCGACCCGCACGCCCGGCGCCGGGTCCTGGCGGTAGCGCGCGACGTCGCGCCCGCCGAACTCCGCGCGCGGGTCGTAGTCGGCCACCGGGTCGCCCGCCGCGCGGGCCGCCTCGTACTGGGCGGCGAGCTGGTCGCGGGCGCGGTCCGGGTCGGTCGCGGCGGCCGGGTCGAGCGGGTTCTCCTGCACCGCGACGAGGTCGGTGCCCCGCGGCGCGTCGGTGGGGCGCAGTAGCACCCGCCGAGCCGCGGGGTCGCCGCCCGCGAGGACCCAGCCCAGCGGCGCGACGAACGCCTGCCCGCCGACGACCGTCGTCGTGCCTGTCGGGCCCTGCAGCGCGCGGGCCCCGAGCACCACCCCGGTGACCAGCGCGACCACCGCCAGCAGGGCGACGATCACCGCGCCGACGCCCACCCGTCCCCGCGCCGGTGGTCGGGGTCGGCGCGCGGGCAGGCGCCGGGACCGGACGGGGCCGTCGGGCTCGAGGGGCGGCACCGGGTCGGCGGGGCCCGTGCGGTCGGTGGGGTCGGAGTCGTCGCGGCCGACCCGCCGCACCGGCAGCAGCGCGTCGCGACGGCCGGGCGACGTCGGGGTCAGCCAGTCCGGGCTCGCCTCGGGCCCGTCGACCCGCCCGCCCAGGTCGTCGGTGACCTCGCCCCCGCGCGGCGCGGGCGCCCACACCCGCTCGGCCGGGGGCAGCTCGACCGTCGGCGGATCCAGCAGGGGCCCCGCCGCCCCGGTCCACGCCCCGGTCCACGCCCCGGCGGCGCCCGTCACGGCCGCCCCCACCGGCGCCGCGACCGCCGGGACGCGCGGCCTCGGCGGGCCCGGCACCGCTCCCGATCCCACACCCGACCCCGCACCCCCCGGCCGCGCCGCCTCCTCCTCGCGCGCCACCACCAGCGCGCCCCGCGCGACGACCAGCCGGGGCTCGGGCGCGACGGTCGCGGGCACGCCCAGCTCGCGGTGCACGAGCGCCGCGAGCAGCGGGATCCGCGCGCCGCCGCCGGTGAGCCACACATCGTCGAGGTGCTCGGGGCCCGTGCCCGCGGCGGCGAGGGTGTCGGCGAGCAGATCGACGACCCCGCGCAGCGCCGGGCGCAGCACCTCGATCAGCTCGCCGCGTGAGAGCCACGAGGCCGTGACCCGCCCGGGCAGCGGGACCGCGGCCTGCTCGGCGTCGGAGAGCTGCTCCTTCGCGGCGCGCACGTCGTCGAGGAGCACCTGGCGGTGCCGGCGGTCGGCGAGCGTGGTGCCGGCGACCACCTCGCGGACCCGGTCGACGTCGGCGTCCGGCTCGTCGCCCAGGGTCGTGAGCAGGTGGCCGAGCAGCAGGTCGTCGGCGTCGTCGCCCCCGAAGCGGTCGTCGTCGCGGTGGGCGAGCACCGCCGCGCCGCCGCAGCGCCCGGGCTCCGGGGCGAGCACGGTCGCCGACGCCCCGCGGGCGCCGAGGTCGAGCACCGCGAGCGGCTGCGGTCGCGCCGTGTCGCGGGGCCGCATCCACGCCGCGTGGGCCGCCGCCGCGACCGGCTCCGCGACGAGGGTGAGCTCCTCGGCCAGCCCCGACCCGGCCCGGCGCAGCACCTCGCGGCGCCCGCCGTCCCAGCCGGCCGGGTGCGTCAGCACGAGCCGGCGCGGGCGCCCGCCGCGCAGCAGCGGCCCGGCGCGGTCGAGCACCCCGGCGAGCACCGCGCCCCACGCCTCGGACACCCCCACCACGCGTGTGCCGAGCAGCAGGTCGGGCTCGTCGACGCGCAGCCGCGGCGTCGGCTCGTAACGCGACGGGTCGGTGACCGCGAGGCGCCGGGCCTCGGCGCCGACCGCGAGCGCGGTGCCGTCGGCGGGCGCGAACACCGCCGCGAGCTCCACCGGCGCGCCCTCGCGGGCGCGGACGTCGGCGGGGTCGACGGTCTCGACGGGCTCACGCGGGGGCGCGGCGTCGACCGCCGCCGCCACCGTCGTGACCCCCAGGTCGATCGCGACCGTGGGGCCGTCGCTCACGGGTCGGCGCCGGCCGCGCCGGCGGGACGGACCGGGCCCGTGATCGGCGGGTCGGGCGCGCGCCACCCCACCTGCACGAGGCGCTCGCCGTGCCGGCGGCCCACGAGCCAGCCCCGCCCGGGCGGCTGCGGGCCCGGGCGCACGGAGCCGAGCAGGACGCCCTCGTCGCGGCTGCCGCTCATGACGATGCCCGGCGAGGAGAGCTCGCGCAGCCGCGCGAGGACCGGCTCGTACATCGCCCGCGACGCCCCGCCGGTCCGGCGCGCGACGACGAGGTGCAGGCCGACGTCACGGGCCTGGGGCAGGAGGTCGAGCAGCGCCGCGAGGGGGTTGGTGGCGGCGCCGGCGACGAGGTCGTAGTCGTCGACGAGGACGAACACGTCCGGCCCGGTCCACCACGAGCGCGCCCGCAGCTGCTCGGGGGTGACGTCGGGGCCGGGCAGGCGGCGCTGCAGCGAGCCGACGAGCTCGCCCATCGCGTCGGTCAGGGCCGGTGCCGAGGACGTGTAGGAGATGAGGTGGTCGCTCGCGACGGCCCCGAGCAGCGAGCGCCGGTAGTCGACGATCACGAGGCGCGCCTGGTCGGGGCGGTACCGGGTGACGATCTGGTGCGCGAGCCCCCGCAGCAGCGCGGTCTTCCCGGACTCGGCGTCGGCGTAGCAGACGAAGTGCGGATCGGCGGCGACGTCGAGCAGCACCGGGGCCAGGCGGTCCTCGGACAGGCCCAGCGGCAGCAGGTGCGGCGGGCCCTCGTCGGCCCCCGGCAGCGCCTCGGCCCCGACGAGCTCGGGCAGCAGCCGCACCCGCGGCGCGCCCGGCCCGGTCCACGCGGCGGCGACCCGGGTGACGAGCTCGGCGGTCGCGCGCCCCAGGTCGGCGGCGTCGGCGACCCCGTCGAGGCGGGGCAGCGCGGTGAGCACGTGCAGCTTGTCCGGCGACAGGCCGCGACCCGGACGCCCGGCGGGCACGACGGCCGCGGTGCGCCGGTCGACCTCGGACTCCGACGGATCGCCCAGGCGCAGCTCGAACCGCGTGCCGAGCAGGTCCTTGAGCGCCGGGCGCAGCTCCGCCCACCGGCTCGCGGTGATGACGACGTGCACGCCGTACGACAGCCCGGCCGTCGCCAGCGAGATCACGGTCTGCTCGAGCTGCTCGTGCTCGCTGCGGAACGCGTGCCAGCCGTCGACGACGAGGAAGACGTCGCCGAGCAGGTCGCTGCCCCCGGTGCCGGGCGCGAGCTCGCCGCGTCGCCGTCGCGCGCGCAGGTCGGCCATCGACTCCACCCCGGCCTCGCGGAACCACCGCTCCCGGCCTGCGAGCAGCGCGGCCACCTCGGCGACGGTGCGGCGCACGAGGTCGGGCTCGCCGCGCCCCGCGACCGCGCCGACGTGGGGCAGCCCGGCCAGGCCCGCGAGCGTCCCGCCGCCGAGGTCGACCGCGTAGAACTGCACCTCGGCCGGGGTGTGCGTCAGGGCGGCGCCGGCGACCAGGGTGCGCAGCAGCGTCGACTTCCCCGACTGCGGCCCGCCGGCCACGACGACGTGCCCCGCCGACCCGGCGAGCTCGGCCCACAGCACGTCGCGGCGCTGGTCGTAGGGCCGGTCGACGATGCCCACCGGCACCGCGAGCGCCCCGTTGGCGGGAAAGCCGGGGGCGGCGAGGCCGCGGTCCGGGGTCTCGGTGAGGGGCGGGAGCAGGGCGTCGAGCGTCGCCGGGTCGGCCAGCGGCGGCAGCCACACCTCGTGGGCGGGCGGGCCCTGGCCCCGCAGCCGCTCGACGACGACGTCGAGCACCGACGGCGTCCCGCCACCGGCACCGCGCGGGACCGACGGGCCGTGCGGGCCGATGACCGCGGGCGGGCCGGGGGCGCGGGCCTCCAGCACCGTCGGCGCGGCCGGCTCGACCCACCGCGCCGAGAACGGGCGCGGCGAGGACTCGCGGGAGACCGGGGAGGGGTCCGGGGCGACCCGCTCGGCGCTGCGGTGCGGCGCGGACACGTAGCCGGCCTTGAACCGGACCATCGACGACGACTCGACCTTGAGGTAGCCCGACCCCGGCACCGGCGGCAGCTCCGCCGCGTCGGGGACGCCGAGGACCGCGCGGGAGTCCGACGCCGAGAACGTCTTGAGGCCGATCCGGTACGACAGGTGCGAGTCCAGGCCCCGCAGCCGCCCCTCCTCGAGGCGCTGCGAGGCGAGCAGCAGGTGCATCTGCAGCGACCGTCCGAGCCGCCCGATGGCGACGAAGAGCTCGGCGAAGTCGGGCTTCTGGCTCAGCAGCTCGGAGAACTCGTCGACGACGACGAACAGCGTCGGCAGCGGCTCGAGCGGCGCGCCGTTCTCCCGCGCCCGCTCGTACTCGGTGACTCCTGCGAGGTTGCCCGCGGCGCGCAGCAGCTCCTGGCGGCGCTGCATCTCCCCCGCCAGCGCGTCCTGCATGCGGTCGACGAGGCTCAGGTCGTCGGCGAGGTTGGTGATGACGGCCGCGACGTGGGGGGCCGGCGCGAGCCCGGCGAACGTGGCGCCGCCCTTGAAGTCGACGAGCACGAGGTTGAGCGCCTCGGACGAGTGCGTGGTGATGAGGCCCAGCACGAGGGTCCGCAGCAGCTCGGACTTGCCCGACCCGGTCGCGCCGACGCAGAGCCCGTGCGGACCCATGCCCTCCTGCGCGGCCTCCTTGATGTCGAGCTCGACCGGCTCCCCCTCGGCCGACACCCCGAACGGCACGCGCAGCCGGTCGCGCAGCGGCCGCGGGCGCCACGCGGCGGCGACGTCGAACGTGTCGGGCTCCCCGTCGACGCCGAGCAGCTCGAGGATGCCGGGGCTGGTGAGCAGCGGCTCGTCCTCGCCGCCCGCGACCACCGGCGTGCGGCACGGCGCGAGCCGCCGGGCCAGCGCCTCGGCCTCCGCCGCGCCGAGGACGTCGGGGCGGCCGAACCACTCGGTGCCCTGGCGCCCGACGGCGCCGATCCGGCCGTCCCCTCCCGCGTCGAGCACCAGCCCGAGGCCGCGGCGCGCGGTCAGCGTGCCGAGCGAGTCCGACAGGTCGACGACCGTGACCGCGCTGAGGCCCTCCTCGAGCAGGAGCGTCTCGGTGCCGGCGACCTCGGCGTCCTCGAGCACGACCACCACGTGGCGGGTGTCCGCGGCGGGCGCGGCGCCACGGGCGAAGCGGGCGCGCCCGGCGAGCTCCGGGGCCAGCCACGACTCGATCGCCGCCAACGACGACGTCACCATCCGCACCGGCCCGGCGCCGTCGGTCAGGCGCGGGTGCGCGACGTGGGGCAGCCACTTCACCCACTCCCACTCCGCCCGCGCGGGACCGGTGGCCGCGACCGCGACGACGAGGTCGTCCGGGCTGTGGAACGTGACGAGCTGGGCGACCAGCGCGCGCACGAGCCCGCGGCGGGTCGCGGCGTCCGCGCCGCCCACCGCCACCGACGCGAAGGCGCGCAGCGACACCGCCGTCGGCAGGTCCGGGACGATCGAGTGGGTGCGCACGAACCGGCGCAGCGCGACCGTCGACACCGGCTCGAGGTCGTCGACGGGGCCGGTCTGCGGGGGCACGAGCGCGGTCGCGAGGCGCTGCGAGCCGCGTCCGACGCGCACGTGCGCGAAGTCGGCATCCGCGGGCCGGCGCTCCCACATCCGCGGGCCCCGGGCGAGGCCGACGAGGGCCGCGGGGTCGGGGTGGGTCCATTCGAGGGCGCGCCGCTGCTCCACCGCGGTCTCGCGGGCCCGGCGGCGCATCTGCGCGAGGTAGCGCAGGTAGTCCTTGCGGTCCTCGTCGGCCTCGGCACGGCGCTGGCCCCCGCCGCGGGTCACGCCGCCCGCGACCATCCCCAGCGTCGAGAGCGCGAACATCCCGCCGAAGAGCCACGAGGTGGGGTTGTCGACGCCGATGACGACGATGAAGCCGAGCGAGCCGACCACCATGAGCAGCGGCAACAGGCGCAGCAGCGGCGAGGTGGGCACCGCGCGGGGGATCTCCGGGGGCGCCTCGAGGTGCACCTCGCCCGACGGCACCGCGGGGGGCGCCAGGCGCGCGGCGCGCCGGAAGACCCGTGTGCCCATCGCCCGATCCCCCGTTCCCCCGATCGCACCACCCCGTCCCCTCGGTCCGGCCATACTAGGGAGCCGCGGGCCGCGCCGGGTCCGTCTCGAGCAACAGCACACCCGCACCCCGGGGCGGGGAGGGAGCGCATGACAGGCACGGCCCGGAACGGTCGCGGTGGCGGTGCCGGCGGCGCCGGTGCCGCCGCACTGCCCGGGACGCCGACGGGCGCGCAGGCGCGGGTGGCGCCGGCGGCCGAGCGGGCGTCGCTGCCCGCCGGGTCGGGCGCGGTCGCCGCGGCGAGCCGGGTCACGGTGCTCGCGCCCCGCACCCGCGTGGACGTGGCGCTCCCGCCCGACGTCCCGCTCGCGGACCTCCTGCCCGTCCTCCTGGACATGACCGGCGAGTCCGCGGCCGGCGCGCGCGGCGGGGGCTGGACGCTCGCCCCGCTCGGCCAGGGCCCGGTCGACCCGTCGCGCACCCTCGCCGCGCTCGGCGTCCTCGACGGCGACCAGCTGGTCCTGCGTCGCCGCGCCGACGCCGCCCCGCCGCCGCTGTTCGACGACGTCGTCGACGCGGTGGCCGAGGCGACGCCGGCGAGCTACCGCGCGTGGGGGCCGGGGCTCGCGCGGGTGCTCGGGCTGTGCGGGCTGGCGCTGGGCCTCGCGGTGGCCGTGCTCGCCCTCGTCGTCGCCGGGCGCGCGCCGGGCACCGCGGGCGGGCTCGGCACCGCCGCGGTCGCCGGGGTCGCGGCGCTGGGGGCGTTCGCCGCGGCGATCGTCGGCACGCGGGTGC
Source organism: Actinomycetospora straminea (assembly GCF_028737255.1). Lineage (GTDB taxonomy): Bacteria > Actinomycetota > Actinomycetes > Mycobacteriales > Pseudonocardiaceae > Actinomycetospora > Actinomycetospora straminea. The sequence continues at coordinate 486,927 of NZ_JAQZAN010000001.1, forward strand.
TCGACGACGCCGGCGCGGGGTCGGTGCTCGCGGTCGGCGCGGTGGCGCTCGCCGGGGTCGTGGGCGTCGCCGCCGTGCCGTGGGCCGCGCCGGGGCCGCTGACCGCGACGTCGGGCGCGCCCCAGCTGCTGCTCGGGGCCGCGCTCGCCGCGGTCACCGCCGCGACCTGCCTGCTCGCGCTGGGCAGCGCCGGGCGCACCGGGGTCGCCGCGCTGCTCGGCGTCCTCACCGCGGCCGTGCTGCTGGTCCTCGCCGCCGGGGTCGCCACGGTCGTCGACGCGGGCGACGCCGCGGGCATCGCCGCCGGGGCGGGCGCGCTGGCGCTCGTCGCCTCCGCGCTGCTGCCGCGCACCGGCATCGCGCTCGCCCACCTCCCGCTGCCGCGGGTCCCCGGGTCGGCCGAGGAGCTCGCCGACGACCCCGGCGTCGCCGAGCACGCCGACATCGAGCGCCGCGCCGACCGCGCGCACGCCGCCCTGTCGGGCCTGGTCGTGGGGTGCGGCGCGGTGACGGCGGGCGCGGTCGCGGTCGTCGCCCTCGCGCCGGCGAGCGGCTGGCGCGGCGTCGCCGGCTGGGTCCTCGCCGCGCTGCTCACCGTGCTGCTGGGGCTGCGCTCGCGGACCTACGCCAACGGCGTCCAGGCGGTCGCGCTGCTCGTCTGCGCCCTGCTCGCCGGCGCGGGGCTGCTGGTCGGCTGGCTGCACGTCGCGCCGCCGCTGGTCGCGGTGCTCGCGGTGCCGGCGACGGCGCTCGCGGCGGGCGCGCTGGCGCTGGTGCTCGGCGTCGTCGTGCCCCGCCGGCGGTTCTCGCCGGTCGCGCGCCGGGCCGTCGACGTCGCCGAGGCCGTCGGGATCGCCGCGGTGCTGCCGATCGCGCTGGCGGTGATGGACCTGTACACGGCGATGCGGCTCCTGTGACCCGCGCCCCGCTCGCCCTGACGGTGCTGCTGGTGCTGGCCCTCGCCGCACCCGCGCACGCCGCCCCCGGGCCGGGCGCCGCCCCCACCCCACCCCTCGCCGACCCCGCGGCCCTCGCCGCGCTGGACCCGGATCCCGACGCCGTCCCCGGCGCCCGCCGCCTCGCGCCCTGCCCCGAGCCCCTCGCGCCGGCCACCACCGGGCTCGCCGTCGCCGACCTGCCGCCCGGCCCCGACCCGGCCGCCGCCTGGACCGCGGGACGCGGCGAGGGCCAGGTCGTCGCCGTGGTCGACACCGGCGTCGCCGCGGTGCCGCGGATCGACGTGCAGGACGGCGGCGACTTCGTCGCGGGCGACTCCGGTCTCGACGACTGCGACGGGCACGGCACCGCGGTCGCCGGGGTGATCGCCGCCGCCCCGGCCCCCGACGACCTCCTCGTCGGCGTCGCCCCCGGCGCCCGCGTCCTCGCCGTGCGCCAGACCAGCGCCTTCTGGGGCGGCCCCGACGGCCCCGGCGTCGGCGACGTCACCACGCTCGCCCGCGCCGTGCGCCACGCCGCGCAGACCCCGGGGGTCGGGGTGCTCGCGCTCGCCCTCACCGCGTGCCGCACCCCCGCCGAGGCCACCGACCCCGCCGCCGCGCCCGCCCTCGGCGCGCTGCGGGCGGCGCTGCGCCAGGCCGCGGACCGGGGCGTCGTGGTGGTCGCGGCCGCCGGCAACACCGGGCCCGGCTGCGCGCCGAACACCGGCGGCGAGCTGCGCAGCGTCCCGGTCCCGGCCTGGTTCGGCGACGACGTCCTGGCGGTCGGCGCGGTCGACGACGCGGGCGCGCCCGACCCCTCGTCGCTCGCCGGGCCGTGGGTCGACATCGCCGCCCCCGGCCGCGCACCGACCTCGCTCGCGGCCCGCGGAGGGCTCACCACCGGCCTCGCGGGCCCCGACGGCGCGACGGCCCCGTTGGTCGGCACGAGCTTCGCCGCGGCGCGGGTGGCGGGCGCCGCGGCCCTGCTGCGCGCGCAGGAGCCCGAGACCCCCGCCCGCGAGATCGCCGCGGCCCTCGTCCGCTCGGCCGCCCCGCCGCCCGGCCTGGTCCCCGGCACCCGGGACGACGCCGTCGGCTACGGCGTGCTCGACGCGGCCGCCGCCGTGCGGGGCGACCCGCCGCGCACCGGGCCCGAGGTCACCCCGGAGACCCCGCCCGCCCCGCCGGCCCCGAGCGCGCCCCCGTACGGCTGGATCGCCGGCGGCGCCCTGCTCCTCCTCGGGGCCCTGGCGGTGGCCGCCGCGGTCCGTCGCCGGCGGGGAGGGACCTCGTGAGCGTCATCGTCGCCCCCGCCCGCGCTCCTCTCACCGCCCAGCGCCGGCCCGCCGGGCCCTCGCTCGGCCCGGTGCCCCTGGCCGCGATCGTCGTCGTCGAGGTCGGCCTGGCCCTCGCGGTGGCCCTCGTCGCGGTCGACCGGCGGTTCCTGCCGCTCGCCGGGGTCGTCCTGTCCGCAGGCCTGCTGGTCGGCCTGCTGCGGGTCCGCCGGCGCTGGCTCGTGCAGTGGGTCGGGCTCGCGCTGCGCTTCCGGCTGCGGGTCCGGCAGCGCGAGGCGGAGCCCGCCGACGCCGGGGACGACGCCGACCCGCGCCTGCGGGTGCTGCGTCTGCTCACCGGCGACCTCACCGTCGCCACCACCCGCGACCACGACGGCCGCGAGGTGGGCCTGCTCGGCCACGGCGGGGGCTGGAGCGCCGTCCTCGCCGTCGAGGCCGCGGGGCCCGACGGCACCGCGCTCGTCCCGGGCGACGCCGACGCCGGCGCCGCGTCGTTCCCGCTCGCGGCCCTCGCCGGCTGCCTCGCCGACCGGGGCGTGGTGCTCGACGCCGTGAGCGCCGTCTGGCACTGCCGCCCCGTCGCCGGGGACACGCCCGCCGCCGCGGCCTACCGGGAGGTGCTCGGGTCGCTGCCGCCGCTGGCCCGGCGCGAGGCGTGGCTGGTCGTGCGCCTCGACCCGGCGCGTTGCCCCGACGCGGTCGCCGAGCGGGGCGGCGGCGTCCTCGGCGCCCACCGCGCCGTCATCGGGGCGCTCGCGCGGATCGGCCGGGTGCTCGCCGACCACGGGACGCCGGTGCGGCCGCTCTCCGCCGAGGACGTCCTCGACGCCGCCACCCTGGCCGCCGACGCGGACGACGAGCCCGCGCGGCTCACCGAGCACTGGCGGGCGGTGGTCGTCGGCGAGGTCGGCCACGCCGCCTACGCCGTCACCGGCTGGCCCACCGGGGCGGTGCCCGAGCGGCTCACCGGCCTGACGGTCACCACCGGCCGCACGTGCACGCTCGCCCTCACCCTCGAGCCCGACCCGCACGCCGGCCGCGAGGGCCGCCCGGACGACGATGCCGTCGGGCTGCGCGGCACCGTGCGCCTCACGGCCGACACCCCCGACGCCCTCGAGGAGTGCGGCCGCGAGCTGGTCGCCCGCGGGCACGGGCTCGGGGTGGCCCTCGACGCCCTCGACGGCCAGCAGGCCGCGGCCCTCGCCGCAACGCTCCCGCTCGGGGCCCTGCCGTGACCACGCCCGGGCCGCCCGGGTCCGTCGGCCGCACCGCGCCCACCCGCGCCGAGCCCGAGCTCGCGCCGACCTTCTCGGTGTCGCCCGCCCTCCTCGACGCCCTCGGCCCGCCCGTGCGCCCCGCGGGCGTGCTGCTCGGTGCCGACCCCGACGGCGAGCCGGTCGCCGTGTCCCTCGTGCGTCCCGAGCCGACGCGCGTCGTCCTGCTCGGCGGGCTCTACCTCGCCCGCCAGGTCACGCTGCGCGCCGTCGCCACGGGGACGCGCGCGGTCGTCGTCACCGGGCGCCCCCCGGCGTGGGAGGCGGTGCGCCGGGCCGGCGCGCACGACGGCGACGACGAGGGCGACGACGAGGGCGACGACGAGGGCGTGCGCGTCGTCGGCGAACCCCCGCCCGACCTGGCCGTCCCCGACGGCCCGCCGCTGCTCCTCGTCCACGACCGCGGGGCGACCGCGCGCGGCCCCTCCCCCTCGCGGCGCTCGTGGCAGACGACGCTCGTCGTGCTCCCGTCCCTGGTGCCGGCCGTGTCCGACCTCGCCGACGACGCCGACCTCGTCCTGCTCCAACGCCTGCCCCCGCACGAGGCCGAGCTCGCCGGGCGGCTCTGGCGGCTCACCCCGGCGATGACCGAGACCCTGCGGACCCTCCCGGATCGAGGCGCCGTCCTCCTCGGCCGCAACCTGTGGCGCCGCGTCGACCTCGTGACCGGCCCCCGCGAGTCCGCGATCCTGGGACCGGTGCGCCGCGGCGACTAGCGTGACCGGCGTCAACCCGCTCGCCGGAGGTCGCGATGCCCGTCGACACGCCCGTTCTGTCCCTCGCCGAGCTCCGGGACCGCGGGATGACGGCGGTCATGGCGGGCGGCCGGCGGGTGCTCCTCGTCGCCGTGCCCGACGGCGTGCGGGCCTACGACAACCGCTGCCCGCACCGCGCCTGGCCGCTCGAGCGCGGGACGCTCGCCGACGGTGTCCTGACCTGCGCCAACCACCGCTACGCGTTCGACGTGGCCACCGGCCGCGGCGTCGACCCGGCCGGCTGCGACCTGGTCCCGATCCCCTGCCGGGTCGACGAGGACGGCACGGTGACCGTCAGCGTGCCCTGAGCCCTTGACCTCGACCTTGCTCGAGGTCGGACCCTCGGACCATGCCCATCGAGCTGAACCACACCATCGTCGAGTCCCGGGACCCGGACGCCGGCGCGGCGTTCCTCACCGAGGTCCTCGGGCTGCCCGCCGCCACGCACTACGGGCCGTTCACGGTCGTCGAGGTCGCACACGGGACGAACCTCGACCACATGCACGTCGAGGACCCCCATCCCCAGCACTACGCGTTCCTCGTGCCCGACGAGGAGTTCGACGTCATCGCCGGGCGCCTGCGCGACCGCGGCGTGCCGACCTTCGCCGACCCGGCCCGTCGCCGGCCGGGGCAGAACACCAACGACGGCGGGCGGGGCACCTACTTCGACTCCCCCGACGGCCACGTCCTGGAGATCCTCACCCGCCCCTACGGCAGCGGCGGCTGAGCAGGGGGTGTCAGGGCTCGTCGCGCCGGCGCCGCGTGGTGACGGCCCGGTCCGCCAGCGAGGCGTCGTCCGGGTAGTCCACGCCGACCAGCCGCAGGCCGCGCGCGGCCACGACCGTGACCTCGCTCGACCGCTCGCCCGCGCCCAGCAGCGCCGCGGGCCAGGACACCGGCCGGCGACCCTCCCCGACGGCGAGCAGCGCGCCCACCACCGAGCGGACCATCGAGTGGCAGAACGCGTCGGCGGACAGGCGGGCGGCGAGGACGTCGTGCTCGCCGGGCGCGCGGGTCCACGCGAGGCGCTGCAGCTCGCGCACCGTCGTCGCCCCGGGCCGCGGGCGGCAGTACGCGGCGAAGTCGTGCTCGCCCAAGAGCCCCCGGCCGGCCTCGTTCATCGCGTCGACGTCGAGCGGTCGGGGCCAGCGCAGGGTGTCGCGGGCGCGCAGCGGCTCGGGCCCCCAGGGCGCGGTGCTGACCCGGTACTCGTAGTGGCGGCGCAGTGCGGAGAAACGGGCGTCGAACCCCTCCGGCGCCGGCGTCACCGCCCGGACCCTGACATCCGGCGGCAGCATCCGCGCCAGCCGCCCGACGACGCCGGGGTGCGGCTCGACCTCGGCCGGCAGGTCGACGTGGCACACCTGCGCGTCGGCGTGGACGCCCGCGTCGGTGCGCCCGGCGACGGTGAGCGCCACCGGCACCCGCCAGATCGTCGCCAGCGTCTCCTCGAGCACGCCCTGCACCGTGCGCAGCCCGGGCTGGCGCGCCCAGCCCGAGAAGTCGGTGCCGTCGTAGGCCAGGTCGAGGCGGTGGCGACGTACAGACACCGCGAGCCCGCCCCCGGCGTCGGGAGCGGGCTCGCGGTGTGCGGTGCGGTCGGTCAGGACTTCTCGCCGTCCGTGGTCGCCGACGAGTCGGCGTCCTCGGACACGTCGAGACCGGCGGCGGACGCGGCGTTGTCGGCCATCCCCTCGGGCACGTCGGTGGTCGCCGACGAGTCGGCGTCCTCCGAGCTCGACTCCGCTGCCGCCTCGGCCTCCGGCACCTCGGGGGCGTCGTCGTCGGTCCCGACGCCCTCGGCCGCCGCGGCGTCCGTGGGCTCGGCCGGCTCCGGGGAGGCATCCGACTCCGCCGCCGCGATCGTCGCGGCCGTGGCGGCCGCCCCGGTCGCGGTGCCGCCGACCTCGGCGCCCGGGCCCGAGGAGGTCTGCGGCGCCGCGGTGCGGGTGGCCTGCGAGGCCTCCGCGGACGCGGTCCGCTCGTTGACCAGCTCGATGACGGCCATCGGCGCGTTGTCGCCCTTGCGGGGCAGGGTCTTGACGATGCGCGTGTAGCCGCCGGGACGGTCGGCGAAGAACGGGCCGATCTCGGCCACGAGGCGGTGCACGACGTCCTTGTCGCGGATCTGCTCCGCGATGAGGCGACGGTTGTGCAGGCCGCCCTTCTTGGCCTTGGTGATCAGCCGCTCCGCGTACGGGCGCAGGCGCTCGGCCTTGGCCCGCGTGGTGTGGATGCGGCCGTGCGTGAAGAGCGACGTGGCCAGGTTGGCCAGCATCAGCTTCTGGTGGTCGGGGGAACCCCCGAGCCGCGGGCCCTTGGTGGGCTGGGGCATGGCACTGCTCCTGTCTCGTGACGCCTTTCCGCCCGGCCCGCGAGCGGGCCGGGCGGGGGCAGCACGTCAGAGTCGCTGAAAGAGGGGTACTACAGCTGCTCGGTCTCGGCGTAGTCCTGGCCGTCGTCGTCCGACACGCCGTAGCCGCCGAAGCCGCCGTCCGAGCCGTAGGACTCGAAGCCCTCCGACGGGTAGTCGGCCGCCGCGGCGGACGGGTCGAACCCGGGCGGGCTGTCCTTGAGGGCCAGCCCGAGACCCGCGAGCTTCATCTTGACCTCGTCGATGGACTTCGCACCGAAGTTGCGGATGTCCAGCAGGTCGGCCTCCGAGCGGCCGACGAGCTCGCCGACCGTGTGGATGCCCTCCCGCTTGAGGCAGTTGTAGGACCGGACCGTGAGGTCGAGGTCCTCGATGGGCATCGCGAACGCGGCGATCGAGTCGGCCTCGGCGGGCGAGGGACCGATCTCGATGCCCTCGGCGTCGACGTTGAGCTCGCGCGCCAGGCCGAAGAGCTCGACGAGCGTGCGCCCGGCGGACGCGATCGCGTCGCGCGGGGTCATCGACGGCTTGGTCTCGACGTCGAGGATCAGCTTGTCGAAGTCGGTGCGCTGCTCGACGCGGGTCGCCTCGACCTTGTAGCTGACCTTGAGCACCGGCGAGTAGATCGAGTCGACCGGGATGCGGCCGATCTCGGCGCCGGACGCCTTGTTCTGCGCGGCCGGGACGTACCCGCGGCCGCGCTCGACGACGAGCTCGACCTCGAGGCGGCCCTGGTCGTTCAGGGTCGCGATGTGGAGGTCGGGGTTGTGCACGGTCACGCCGGCCGGCGGGACGATGTCGCCCGCCGTCACGGTGCCGGGGCCCTGCTTGCGCAGGTACATCGTGGCCGGCTCGTCCTCCTCCGAGCTGACGACCAGCTCCTTGAGGTTCAGGATGATGTCGGTGACGTCCTCCTTCACCCCCGGGACGGTGGTGAACTCGTGGAGGACCCCGTCGACGCGGATGCTGGTCACGGCCGCGCCCGGGATGGACGACAGCAGGGTGCGACGCAGCGAGTTGCCGAGGGTGTAGCCGAAACCCGGCTCCAGCGGCTCGATGACGAACCGGGAGCGGGTGTCGTCGATGGCGTCCTCGGAGAGGGCAGGACGCTGGGAGATCAGCACGTGCGATTTTCCTTCCGATGCGGCGTCCGCTATTTGACGCCGAACCCGACCCGGCCCGAGCAGGCTGCCCGGGCCGGGGTACCGCTCACTTCGAGTAGAACTCGACGATCAGCTGCTCCGACACCGGGGTGTCGATCTGCGCCCGCTCCGGCAGGGAGTGGACGAAGATGCGCAGCGAGTCCGGGACGACCTGCAGCCAGCCCGGGACGGGCCGGTCGCCGAAGTTCTCCTTCGCCACCACGAAGGGCAGCATGTTCCGGGACTTCTCCCGGACGTCGATGATGTCGTACTGCGTCACCCGGTAGCTGGGGACGTCGACCTTCTGGCCGTTGACCAGGAAGTGGCCGTGGCCCACGAGCTGGCGGGCCTGGCGGCGGGTCTGCGCGAGCCCGGCGCGGTAGACGACCGAGTCGAGGCGCGACTCGAGCAGGCGGAGGAACTCGTCGCCGGTCTTGCCCTCGCGACGGTTCGCCTCCTCGTAGTAGGCGCGCATCTGCTTCTCGAGCAGGCCGTAGGTGAAGCGGGCCTTCTGCTTCTCCTGCAGCTGCAGCAGGTACTCGGACTCCTTGATGCGGATCCGACCGTGCTGCCCCGGCGGGTACGGGCGACGCTCGAAGGACTTGTCGCCGCCGATCAGGTCGACCTTGAGGCGGCGGGACTTGCGGGTGGCGGGGCCGGTGTAGCGAGCCATCTCGTGTTCTCCTCTCCGCCTAGACCCGGCGACGCTTCGGCGGACGGCAGCCGTTGTGCGGCTGCGGGGTGACGTCGGAGATCGTCCCGACCTCGAGGCCCGCGGCCTGCAGCGAACGGATCGCGGTCTCGCGGCCCGAGCCCGGGCCCTTGACGAAGACGTCGACCTTCTTCATCCCGTGCTCGGCGGCCTTGCGGGCACAGTTCTCCGCGGCCATCTGCGCGGCGAACGGCGTCGACTTGCGCGAGCCCTTGAAGCCCACGTGGCCGGCCGACGCCCAGCTGATGACGTTGCCGGTCGGGTCGGTGATGGAGACGATCGTGTTGTTGAACGTGCTCTTGATGTGCGCGTGGCCGTGGGAGACGTTCTTCTTCTCCCGGCGCCGGACCTTCTTGGCCCCGGCCGCGCCCTGGCGGGTCCTGGGTGGCATTCAGATACTCCTGGCTGAGGTGTCGATCGGCTTCGCCGTGCGGCGGGGCGCGCTTACTTGCGCGTGGCCTTCTTCTTGCCGGCAACCGTCTTCTTGGGGCCCTTGCGCGACCGGGCGTTGGTCTTCGTCCGCTGCCCGTGCACCGGGAGATTGCGGCGGTGCCGCAGCCCCTGGTAGCTGCCGATCTCGACCTTGCGCCGGATGTCCGCCTGGACCTCGCGGCGCAGGTCGCCCTCGACCCGGAAGTGGTTCTCGATGTACGCGCGCAGCGTGGCGGCGTCGGCGTCCGACAGGTCCTTGGACCGCAGGTCGGGGTCGATGCCGGTCTCGGTGAGGATCTCCTTGGACCGGCTGCGGCCGATCCCGAAGATGTAGGTCAGCGCGATCTCCATCCGCTTCTCGCGGGGGAGGTCGACGCCGGCGAGTCGTGCCATGGGGCGACGTGCTCCTCGTGTCGTCCGGGAGGTCTGGCTCCCCGCCCGTCCCGCAGCGCTGGCGCTGCGGGCCCCGGCCTCCCGTGCCGGGGGTGCTCCGCCGAGTCGGTGTCGACGTAGGTGCGGGGAGGTTCTCTGGTGCGGTCGCGCGCGACCGCGGCGGTGCTCGGTGGTACCGGTGAGCGGCGGCGTCAGCCCTGGCGCTGCTTGTGGCGCAGGTTGTCGCAGATCACCATGACCCGCCCGTGACGGCGGACCACCTGGCACTTCGCGCAGATGCGCTTGACGCTCGGCTGGACCTTCACGTCCTCTTCCTCACTCCGAGGCTGTCCCGGTTCACTTGTAGCGGTAGACGATCCGGCCGCGCGAGAGGTCGTAGGGCGACAGCTCGACGACGACCTTGTCCTCGGGAAGGATCCGGATGTAGTGCTGACGCATCTTGCCGCTGATGTGCGCCAGGACCTTGTGCCCGTTCTCGAGCTCCACCCGGAACATCGCGTTGGGCAGGGGCTCGATGACCCGGCCCTCGACCTCGATGGCGCCGTCCTTCTTCGCCATGTCCTCCGCATTCCTATCGACGTACGCTGGCGTCCCCCGGTGTCCGGCGCTGCTCGCGACGGGCGAACGGCGGACGCGGTGTGCGCGACGCGGACGGCGTCCACGCACGAGCGCGCGCGGCCACCGGCACGACACGCGCACCAGCCGTCAAGTGTACGCGCGGCGTGTCGAGTGCCTCGTCACCGGGGTGCTGCCCGCGACCTCGCCTGGCCCTGGTCAGCGCCGCAGCGCCCGGGACCCGGCGCAGCCGAACGGCGCCGGCGGCGCGAGCCCCGCCCGGGCGCCGAGGGCCTGCAGCGCGAGCACCGCACCCCACGGGCCGGCGACCCAGATCCACCACGGCGCGACCGCCCCGCCCGTGCCGACCGACACGGCCACCCAGATCACCAGGTTGATCACCGACACCGCCGCCCACACCGCGACCGCCACCCGCAGCGCCGTCACGCGGGGCCGGCGGGCCGGGGCCGTCGCGGGAGTCGCGGCAGGGGTCGCCGCGGGGGCTGCCGGCAGGTCCGCGGTCAGCGGCGCGAGGTCCGCGGCCACCACGGCGCCGTGCGCGGCCCGCACGCGCTCGTCGTACTCCGCGAGCGTCAGCCGCCCCTCGGCGTGCGCGCGCTCGAGCACCGAAGCCACGCGCTCGCGGTCGGCGTCCGCCACCCGCAGCCCGCCGGTCCCGACCCCGGTCCCGATCCCGCTGCCCGGCCCGGCCACTGCCTCGGTCACGCCGACCACCCCGCTCCTCGACTCGCGACCGAGCCTAGCAGCGAGCGGATAGTTCCGCTATCCAGTCGTCAGGACGCGGGCGCGGTGAGGACCCGCGGGCCGTCGTCGGTGACCGCCACCGAGTGCTCCCAGTGCGCGGCGCGGCTGCCGTCGGCGGTGACGACCGTCCAGCCGTCGGCGAGCTCCTCGGTCTCGTCGGTGCCGCCCGTGAGCATCGGCTCGATGGCGAGCACCATCCCCGTGCGCAGCCGCATCCCCGTCCCGGCGCGGCCGAGGTTGGGCACGAACGGCTCCATGTGCATCGAGGTGCCGATGCCGTGCCCGCCGTAGTCGGCGACGATCCCGTACTCGCGGCCGTCCGCCGCCCCACGCCGGCGCGCCTCCTCCTCGACCGCGTGCCCGACGTCGCCGAGCCGCCCGCCCGGCACGAGCTGCGCGATCCCGGCCTCCATCGCCGACCGGCAGGCCGCCGAGAGCGCCTCGTCCTCGGTGCGCGGGGTGCCGACCAGCAGCGTCACCGCGGCGTCGCCGTGCCAGCCCTCGAGGATCGCCCCGCAGTCGATCGAGACGAGGTCACCGTCGGCGAGGACCTGCTCGGCCGACGGGATGCCGTGCACGACCTGCTCGTTGACCGACGCGCAGATCGAGGCCGGGAAGCCCTGGTAGCCGAGGAAGGACGGCACGGCGCCGGCGTCACGGATGGCGGCGTCGGCGATCCCGTCGAGGTCGGCGGTGGTGGCCCCCGGGCGCGCGGCGTCGGTGACCGCGGCGAGCGCGGACGCCACCACGAGCCCGGCGGCGCGCATCGCGTCCACCTGACCCGGTGTCTTCAGCTCCACGAGGCGCCCCCGGACCCGGTCGGCGATGCCGCCCACCCCCGCGGACACGACCTCGGTGAGGCGGCTGGAGCGGCGGCCCTGGCCCACTCAGTCGTCGGGCTCGTCGGCGAGGGCGTCCATGGCGCGGTCGGTGATCTCCTCGACCGACCCGACGGCATCCACCCGCACCGCGATGTCCTGGTAGTGCTCGATCAGCGGCTCGGTCTCCGAGCGGTAGACCTCCTGGCGGTGCCGGATGGTCTCCTCGGTGTCGTCCGAGCGCCCGCGCGAGGTGAGGCGCTTGACGAGCTCCTCGTCGTCGACCTCGAACACCAGCACCGCGTCGAGGCGCTGGCCGAGCTCGCTCAGGACGTCCTCGAGCTCGCGGGCCTGCGCGGCGTTGCGGGGGAAGCCGTCGAGGAGGAACCCCTCCTGCGCGTCGGGCTGCGCGAGACGGTCCTTGACCATCTTGACGGTCACCTCGTCCGGCACCAGGTCGCCCGCGTCGACGTAGCGCTGGGCCTCCTTGCCGAGGTCCGTCTCGTTCTTCATGTTCTCGCGGAAGATGTCGCCGGTGGAGATGTGGGGCGCGTCCAGTCGCTCGGACAGCCGCGCGGCCTGCGTTCCCTTGCCCGCTCCCGGCGGGCCCACCAGCACGATCCTCACGACGTCACTCCCTCGACCCACACCGGTGCTGTCACTCGTTGCGCTCCGCCCGACTACCCGGTCAGCGCAGGAAACCTTCGTAGTTGCGCTGCATCAGCTGGCTCTCGATCTGCTTCACCGTGTCCAGCCCGACGCCCACCATGATCAGAACAGCCGTGCCCCCGAAGGGGAAGTTCTGGTTCTGTCCTTGACCGGTCAGGCCCAGGAAGAAGTTCGGCAGGACGGCGATGATGCCGAGGTAGATGGAGCCCGGCAAGGTGATCCGCGACAGCACGTAGCTCAGGTACTCGGCCGTGGGCCGCCCGGGCCGGATGCCGGGGATGAACCCGCCGAACTTCTTCATCTCGTCGGCACGTTCCTCGGTGTTGAACGTGATCGACACGTAGAAGTACGTGAAGAAGATGATGAGGGCGAAGTACAGGAGGATGTGCAGCCAGTTGGACTGGTTGGCCAGGTACGTCTGCACGAACCGGGAGAAGCCCGAGTCCTGGTTGCCCGTGATCCGCGAGAGCAGGTCGGGCAGGTAGAGCAGCGACGAGCCGAAGATGACCGGGATGACGCCGGCCTGGTTGACCTTGAGCGGCAGGTACGTCGACGTCCCGCCGTACATCCGGCGACCGACCATCCGCTTCGCGTACTGCACCGGGATGCGCCGCTGGCCCTGCTCGACGAACACGACGCTCGCGATGATGACGAGCCCGAACGCGCAGACCACGGTGAAGGCGAGGCCGCCGGCGTTCTGGAGGATCGTGTTGCCCTCGGCCGGGATGCGGGCCGCGATCGAGGTGAAGATCAGCAGCGACATGCCGTTGCCGACCCCGCGCTCGGTGACGAGCTCGCCGAACCACATGATCACCGCGGTGCCGGCCGTCATGACGATGACGATGACCGCGAGGTCGAAGATGTCGGCGTTGGGCAGGATCGGGAACTGGGCGGGGTCGCAGTCCTGGAAGAGCTGGTTGCGGTCGGCCAGGGCCACGATGCCCGTCGACTGCAGGACCGCCAGGGCGATGGTCAGGTAGCGCGTGTACTGCGTGAGCTTGCCCTGACCGCTCTGCCCCTCCTTCTTCAGCTGCTCGAAGCGGGGGATGACGACCGTCAGCAGCTGGACGATGATGCTCGCCGTGATGTACGGCATGATGCCCAGCGCGAAGATCGACAGCTGGAGCAGCGCCCCGCCGGAGAAGAGGTTGATCAGCGAGTAGACGCTCGCCGCGTCACTGCCCTGGACCTGCCGCAGGCACTCCTGCACGTTCGAGTAGGAGACGCCGGGCGCCGGGAGCGTGGCCCCCAGGCGGTAGACGGCGACGATGCCGAGCGTGAACAGGATCTTCTTGCGCAGGTCCGGTGTGGCCAGGGCTGACCGCACGGCGCCGAGCACTCGGACCTCCAGATGTCGTTCGGCCAGGGCGCGCGCCTCGGGCCGCGCCGGCCGGGTGTCCAGGCCCCGCGCCGCGAACGGGCGCCGGGGGCCGGGGCGGGCCGGTCGAGCCGACCCGGAGCGAGACTACACGGGGACACACGACCGGCCCCGGGCCGCTCCTGGTGCGGAGCGGCCGCGGGGCCGGCGGGCGTCGGGAGTACTGCTACTCGACGACGGTGGCGCTGCCGCCCGCGGCGGACAGCTTCTCGCTCGCCGAGCCCGAGAAGGCGTGCGCGCTCACGCGCAGCGCCACCGAGCCGACCTCGCCGGTGCCGAGCACCTTGACGGGGTGGCCCGGACGCACGGCGCCGGCCGCGACGAGCTCGGCCGGGCCGACCTCGCCGCCGTCGGGGAACAGCCGCGCCAGGTCGCCGACGTTGACGACCTGCGAGACCACCTTGTTGCGGTTGCGGAAGCCCTTGAGCTTCGGCAGACGCATCTGCAGCGGCATCTGGCCGCCCTCGAACGACGAGGGGACGTTCTTCCGGGCGCCGGTGCCCTTCGTGCCGCGACCGGCGGTCTTGCCCTTGGAGGCCTCACCGCGACCCACACGGGTCTTCGCGGTCTTGGCCCCGGGCGCCGGGCGCAGGTGGTGCAGCTTGATGGGCGAGTCACCCATTGCCGGACACCTCCTCCACCGTCACCAGGTGACGGACCGTGTTGATCAGCCCGCGGTTCTGGGGCGTGTCGGGACGGACGACGCTCGCGCCGATCCGCCGCAGCCCCAGCGACCGCAGGGTCTCGCGCTGGTTGCGCTTCCCGCCGATCTCCGAGCGGGTCTGCGTGACCTTGAGGTCGGCCATCACGCCCCCTGCCCGGCACGGGCACGCAGCATGCGCGCCGGCGCCACGTCCTCGATCGGCAGGCCACGACGGGCGGCGACGGCCTCGGGCACCTGCAGGGCCTTCAGCGCCGCGACGGTCGCGTGCACGATGTTGATCGCGTTCTGGCTGCCCAGGGACTTGGACAGCACGTCCGCGATCCCCGCGCACTCCAGCACCGCGCGGACCGGGCCACCGGCGATGACACCGGTACCGGGGCTGGCCGGACGCAGCAGGACCACGCCCGCCGCCTCCTCGCCCTGCACGGGGTGGGTGATGGTGCCGCCGACACGGGGGACGCGGAAGAAGTTCTTCTTCGCCTCCTCCACGCCCTTCGCGATCGCGGCGGGCACCTCCTTGGCCTTGCCGTAGCCGACACCGACCATGCCGTCGCCGTCGCCGACGACGACCAGGGCGGTGAAGCTGAAGCGCCGGCCGCCCTTGACGACCTTGGCCACGCGGTTGATGGCGACGACCCGCTCGAGGTGCGGGGTGCGGTCCTGCGACCGGTCGCGGCCGCCCTGCTGGCGGTCCCGGCCGGCGCTCCCGCCCTGGCGCTCGCCGCCCTGCTGGTTGGAGCCGGCCGGTCCGTCGCGCCGAGTGCGTCCCGGCATCAGGGGTTCCTTCCGTTGCTGTTCACGGGGGTCGCGGTCATCAGAACTGCAGACCCCCCTCGCGGGCCGCATCCGCGAGCTGCGCGATGCGGCCGTGGTACCGGCGACCGCCGCGGTCGAAGACGACCGCGTCGATGCCCTGCTCCTTGGCGCGGGAGGCGACGAGCTTGCCCACCTCCGCGGCCTGGGCCTTCTTGTCGCCCTCCATGCCGCGCACGTCGGCCTCCAGGGTGGAGGCGTGCGCGAGCGTGTGGCCGGCGATGTCGTCGACCACCTGCGCGGTGATGTGCCGCGTGGAGCGGGTGACGACCAGGCGCGGGCGCGACGGCGTGCCGGCGATCTTCTTGCGCAGCCGGACGTGGCGCCGGGTACGACCCGCGCGGCGGGTCTCCGAGACGTTCTTGCCCAGGTGGCCCCGGGCCTTGTTCGTGGGCGCGGCGCTCGTCGTGGTGCCGTTGTTCTCAGCCATCACTTGCCCGTCTTCCCGACCTTGCGGCGGATCTGCTCGCCGGCGTAGCGGACGCCCTTGCCCTTGTAGGGGTCGGGGCGGCGCAGCCACCGGATGTTCGCGGCGACCTGGCCGACGAGCTGCTTGTCGATGCCCTGGACCGAGAACCGCGTGGGGCTCTCGACCGCGAACGTGATCCCGTCCGGCGGCGTGATCTTCACCGGGTGGCTGAAGCCCAGCGCGAACTCGAGGTCCGAGCCGCGGAGCTGCACGCGGTAGCCGACGCCGTGGATCTCGAGCTTGCGCTCGTAGCCCTGCGACACGCCCTGCACGAGGTTGTTGAGCAGGGAGCGGGACAGGCCGTGCAGCGCGCGGCTCTCCCGCTCGTCGTCGGGACGCTGGACGGAGAGCACGCCGTCGTCGAGCGAGACCGTGATGGGCTCGTCGACCACGTGGCTCAGGGTGCCCTTGGGCCCCTTCACGGTGACCTCGCGACCGTCGACGGTGACGTCGACGCCCGACGGCACGGTGATCGGGGCCTTGCCGATGCGTGACATGGTTCGGTTCCCCTTCCCGCTACCAGACGAAGGCGAGGACTTCCCCGCCCATCCGTCGCTGGTGGGCCTGCCGGTCGGTCAGGAGCCCGGACGACGTCGAGATGATCGCGACGCCGAGGCCGCCGAGCACCCGCGGGAGCTCGTTCGACTTCGCGTAGACGCGCAGGCCGGGCTTCGAGACCCGCTTGATGCCGGCGATGCTGCGCTCGCGGTTCGGCCCGTACTTGAGGTCGACCACGAGGGACTTGCCCACGGTGGCGGCCTCGGTGCGGTAGCCGGCGATGTAGCCCTGGTCCAGGAGGACCTGCGCCACGTGCGCCTTCAGCTTGCTGTGCGGCATGGTCGCGCTCTCGTGGAACGCCGAGTTGGCGTTGCGGATGCGCGTGAGCATGTCCGCGATCGGGTCGGTCATCGTCATGACCAGGTCACCTTCCTCGCCGTGGTTCCCCGGGTGGCGCGCGTGCGCGCGCTCCCGATGGCGGGCCTGCGGCGTGCGGAGCTTCTGTCAGCGGTCGTACGGACGCGCGGCGCCGTGGAGTTCACCGTGCCGTCGAGCAGGTGCTCGCGGTGGGCGACGCGCTGGATGAGGCGCAGGAGCGCAGGGTCGATCGCGCCCTCGCGCGGGGCGTCCTCGTCGAGGTCGCGGGAGTCGTGCACCGACCTCACCAGGACGCCTTGCTCACGCCCGGGAGCTCGCCCCGGTGCGCCATCTCGCGCAGGCAGACCCGGCAGAGCCCGAACTTGCGCAGCACCGCGCGGGCACGCCCGCACCGGTTGCAGCGGGTGTAGCCGCGCACCGCGAACTTCGGCTTGCGCGCGGCCTTGTTGACCAGTGCCTTCTTCGCCATCTCAGTTCTCCCTGAACGGGAAGCCGAGCTGACGGAGCAGCGCCCGGCCCTCCTCGTCGGTCGTCGCGGAGGTGACCACGGTGATGTCCATCCCCCGCGGCCGGTCGATCGAGTCCTGGTCGATCTCGTGGAACATCGTCTGGTCCGAGAGACCGAACGTGTAGTTGCCCGACCCGTCGAACTGCTTCGGCGAGAGGCCGCGGAAGTCGCGGATGCGCGGCAGGCCGATGGTCAGCAGCCGGTCCAGGAACTCCCACATGCGCGCACCGCGGAGGGTGGCGCGGGCGCCGATCGGCATGCCCTCGCGCAGCTTGAACTGCGCGATGGACTTGCGGGCCCGGCGGATCTCCGGCTTCTGGCCGGCGATGAGGGTGAGGTCGCGGACCGCGCCCTCCATCAGCTTCGAGTCGCGCGCGGCCTCGCCGACACCCATGTTGACGACGACCTTGACGACGCCGGGGATCAGCATCGGGTTCGCGTACCCGAACTGCTCCTGCAGCGCGTCCTTGATCGCGTCGTGGTACCGCTGCTGCAGCCGCGGACGGGTCGTCTCGGGAGCTTCGGTACTGGTCACGAGAGGTCCTTCCCGCTGCGCCGCGAGACGCGCACGCGCTTGGGCTCGCCCTCGCCACCGGCGCGGGTGCCGACGCGGGTCGGCTTGCCGTCGGCGTCGACGACCATCACGTTCGACGCGTGGATCGGCGCCTCCTGCGTGACGATCCCGCCGCTCTGGGCACCGCGCTGGTTGGCCGACTGGGCGGTGTGCTTCTTGATCCGGTTGACGCCCTCCACGAGCACGCGCTCGCGGTCGGGGTAGGCCTGGATGACCTTGCCCTTGGCGCCCTTGTCCTTGCCGGCGATGACGACGACCGTGTCGCCCTTCTTCACCTTCATCTGCTACAGCACCTCCGGCGCGAGCGAGATGATCCGCATGAACCTCTTGTCGCGCAGCTCGCGGCCCACCGGGCCGAAGATGCGGGTCCCGCGGGGCTCACGGTCGTTCTTGATGATGACGGCGGCGTTCTCGTCGAACTTGATGTACGAGCCGTCCGGACGGCGCTTCTCCTTGCGGGTGCGCACGACGACGGCCTTCACGACGTCACCGCGCTTGACGCCGGAGGCCGGGATGGCCTCCTTGACCGTCGCCACGATGACGTCGCCGATGCCCGCGTACCGCCGGGAGGACCCGCCGAGCACACGGATGCACAGGATCTCCCGTGCACCGGTGTTGTCGGCGACCCGGAGCCGCGACTCCTGCTGGATCACTTCGTCTCTCCTGACCTACCCGCACGCGGCGGATGGTTTCGGGTGATTACTTGGCCTTCTCGAGGATCTCGACGAGACGCCAGCGCTTCGTGGCCGACAGCGGCCGGGTCTCCATGAGGAGCACGCGGTCGCCGGGGCCGGCGGTGTTGTTCTCGTCGTGCGCCTTGACCTTCTTCGTGCGCCGGATGACCTTCGAGTAGCGCGGGTGCTTCACCCGGTCCTCGAGGCTGACGACGATGGTCTTGGCCATCTTGTCCGAGACGACCAGGCCCTCACGCACCTTGCGCAGGCCGCGGTCGTCGTTGCGGGCGCCGGCCGGGCTCTGCTGGGCGTTCTCGCCCTGCTTCACCTCGGACCGGACCTGCTGCTCCTCGTCGCGCTCCGGGGCCGACGCCCCCGAGCTGGACGGAGTCGTGTCCTGGGTCTCGCTCATGCCGCTCCCTCCTCGTCGGGGGCGACCGACAGGCCGAGCTCGCGCTCGCGCATCACCGTGTAGATGCGCGCGATGTCGTGGCGCACGGTCCGCAGTCGACGGTTGTTGTCCAGCTGTCCGGTCGCCATCTGGAAGCGCAGGTTGAACAGCTCGGCCTTGGCCTCGCGGGCGCGGGCCACGAGCTCCTCGCTCGTGAGCTCGCGCAGCTCGGCGGCGGGGGTTCCGGCGGCCATCAGAAGGTCTCCTCACGGCTCACGATGCGGCAGCGCATCGGCAGCTTGTGCTGCGCGCGGCGCAGGGCCTCGCGGGCCGTCGCCTCGTTGGGGTAGCTCATCTCGAACATGACCCGGCCCGGCTTCACGTTCGCCACCCACTTCTCGGGCGAGCCCTTCCCGGAACCCATGCGGGTCTCGGCCGGCTTCTTGGTCAGCGGCCGGTCGGGGAAGATGTTGATCCACACCTTGCCGCCACGGCGGATGTGCCGCGTGATGGCGATACGGGCGGACTCGATCTGCCGGTTGGTGACGTAGGCGTGCTCCAGGGCCTGGATGCCGTAGTCACCGAAGGACATCTGGGTGCCGCCCTTGGCGGCGCCGGTCCGGTCCGGCCGGTGCTGCTTGCGGTACTTGACCTTGCGGGGGATCAGCATGGCTCAGGACTCCGTCTGCGTGCTGGCCTCGGGGGCGGCGCCCGCGGGGGCCCCGCCCGTGCTGGCACCGGCGGTCTGGTTGGCCTGCTCGGCGGCGGCGCGCCCGGCCTCGGTGCTCGTCCCCGTCGTGCCCGAGGAACCGGAGCGACGCCCGCGCGGACGGTCGCCGCGGTTGCCGCGGCCACCGCGCGGGTCACGGGTCGCGGCGTCGAGCGCGGCCTGGCGCTCCGACTCGCGCTTCCCGCCGACGACGTCGCCCTTGTAGATCCAGACCTTCACGCCGATGCGGCCGAAGTTGGTCCGGGCCTCGAACAGGCCGTAGTCGATCTCCGCGCGCAGCGTGTGCAGCGGCACGCGCCCCTCGCGGTAGAACTCCGAGCGGGACATCTCGGCGCCGCCGAGACGGCCGGAGCACTGCACCCGGATGCCCTTGACGCCCGGGCTGCGCATGGCCGACTGCATGGCCTTGCGCATCGCGCGGCGGAACGACACGCGGTTGGACAGCTGCTCGGCCACGCCCTGCGCGACGAGCTGTGCATCCGCCTCGGCGCCCTTGACCTCGAGGATGTTGAGCTGGACCTGCTTGCCGGTCAGCTTCTCGAGGTTGCCGCGCAGGCGGTCGGCCTCGGCGCCGCGGCGGCCGATGACGATGCCGGGACGCGCGGTGTGGATGTCGACGCGGACGCGGTCGCGGGTGCGCTCGATCTCGACCTTGGAGATGCCGGCGCGCTCCATGCCCTTGGAGAGCATGCGACGGATCTTGACGTCCTCGGCGACGTAGTCGGCGTACTGCTTGTCGGCGTACCAGCGCGACTTCCAGTCGGTGGTGATGCCGAGGCGGAAGCCGTGCGGGTTGATCTTCTGGCCCATCAGCGGCCACTCCTCTTCGCGCGCGGACGGCCGCCCTGCGGCGCGGCGACCTCGGTCACCTCGACGTAGATGTGGCTGGTCCGCTTCCGGATGCGGTACGCCCGGCCCTGCGCGCGGGGCTGGAACCGCTTCATGGTCGGACCCTCGTCCACCGTGATCGTCGAGATCACGAGGTTCGCCGGGTCCAGGTCGAAGTTGTTCTCGGCGTTGGCCACCGCGCTCGCGACGACCTTGGCCACCGGGCCGGCCGCCTTCATCTCGGCGAACTGGAGCACCGAGGCGGCCTGGCCGACGGGCATGCCGCGGACGAGGTCCACCACGCGGCGGACCTTCATCGGCGACATGCGCACGTAGCGCGCCCGCGCGACGGCCCCGCGGGGGTCCGTGGCGGTGTCGGCTGCTGCGGTCATTCGGACGTACCTTCCTTGTCTCGGGCCATGGGGGTCCCGCGCTCGTCCGTCGTCAGCGACGACGGGAGCGGCGGTCCTCCTTGACGTGCCCGCGGAACGTGCGGGTCGGGGCGAACTCGCCGAGCTTGTGCCCGACCATGGACTCCGAGACGAACACCGGGACGTGCTTGCGCCCGTCGTGGACGGCCAGCGTGTGGCCGATCATGTCCGGGATGATCGTCGACCGCCGGGACCAGGTCCGGATGACGGTCTTGCGGTTGGCCTCGTTGAGCGCGTCCACCTTCTTGAGCAGGTGGTCGTCGACGAACGGGCCCTTCTTGAGACTGCGTGGCATCGCTTCGCTCCCTCCTGCTCTCGTCAGCGCTTCTTGCGGTTCTTGCCGGTCTTGCGGCGGCGCACGATCATGCGGTCGCTCGCCTTCCGGGTCCGGGTGCGGCCCTCGGGGGTGCCGGCGGGGTTGACCGGGTGGCGACCACCGGAGGTCTTGCCCTCACCACCACCGTGCGGGTGGTCGACCGGGTTCATCGCGACACCGCGGACCTGCGGGCGCTTGCCGCGCCAGCGGTTGCGGCCCGCCTTGCCCCAGTTGATGTTCGAGTGCTCGGCGTTGCCGACCTCGCCGATGGTGGCGCGGCAGCGGACGTCGACGTTGCGGATCTCGCCCGAGGGCATCCGCAGCTGGGCGTACGGCCCGTCCTTCGCGACCAGCTGCACGCGGGCGCCGGCCGAGCGGGCGATCTTCGCGCCGCCGCCGGGACGGAGCTCGATCGCGTGGATCACCGTGCCGGTGGGGATGTTGCGCATCGGCAGGTTGTTGCCCGGCTTGATGTCGGCCTTGGGGCCGGCCTCCACCGTGTCGCCCTGCCCGAGGCGCTCGGGCGCGATGATGTAGCGCTTCTCGCCGTCCAGGTAGTGCAGGAGGGCGATGCGCGCGCTGCGGTTCGGGTCGTACTCGATGTGCGCGACCTTGGCCGGCACGCCGTCCTTGTCGTGGCGACGGAAGTCGATGACGCGGTAGGCCCGCTTGTGGCCGCCGCCCTGGTGCCGGGTGGTGATGCGCCCGGTGACGTTGCGGCCGCCCTTGTTGTGCAGCGGGCGGATCAGCGACTTCTCCGGGTGGTCGCGCGTGATCTCGGCGAAGTCCGAGACGCTCGCGCCGCGCCGCCCGGCGGTCGTCGGCTTGTACCTGCGGATTCCCATGGTCAGCTCCCTGCCCCGGGCGCGCCGAACACGTCGATGGTCCGGCTCTCGGGCGTCACCGTCACGACCGCGCGCTTGGTGTCCTTGCGCTTGCCGAAGCCGCGGCGGGAGCGCTTGCGCTTGCCCTCGCGGTTCAGCGTGTTCACGCTGGCCACCTGCACGTCGAAGATCTCCTGGACGGCGATCTTGATCTGCGTCTTGTTCGCGTCCGGCTTCACCAGGAAGGTGTACTGGCGCTCCTCCAGGAGGCCGTAGCTCTTCTCGGAGATGACCGGCGCGATGATCACGTCTCGCGGGTCGGCGATCACTTCTCGACCTCCTGTCCACCCGTGGAGCGGGCGGCCACGAACGCCTCGAGCGCGGCGGTCGTGAAGACCACGTCGTCGGCGCGCAGGACGTCGTAGGTGTTCAGCTGGTCCGGCGTGAGCTGGTGGACCGCCGGCAGGTTGGCCACGCTGCGGCGCGCGGCCTCGTCCTCGCGGGCGATGACCGCGAGGACCGTGCGGTGCTCCCGGCTCGGCGTCACGACCGCCTCGAGCGCGCTGCGCGCACCCTTGGTGGACGGGGCCGTGCCGTCGACGAGCGCCGAGAAGACGTGGATGCGCTCGTGACGGGCGCGGTCCGACAGCGCGCCGCGCAGGGCCGCCGCCTTCATCTTCTTCGGGGTCCGCTGGTCGTAGTCGCGCGGCGTCGGCCCGTGGACGGTGCCGCCGCCGGTGAACTGCGGCGCGCGCACCGAACCCTGGCGGGCGCGGCCGGTGCCCTTCTGGCGGTACGGCTTCTTGCCGCCGCCGCGGACCTCGCCGCGCGTCTTGGTGTCGTGCGTGCCCTGGCGGGCCGCCGCGAGCTGCGCGGTGACGACCTGGTGCATCAGCGCGGTGCTGGCCGGGGCGTCGAACAGCTCGCCCGGGAGCTCCGCGGTGCCGTCGGTGCCGCCCGCGGGGGTGTGCACCGGGACCGAGCGGGTCTCGCCGGCGGCCTGCGCGTGGCGGTCGCGGCGAGCGAGGCGGCGGGCCTCGCCGGCCGAGTAGCCCGACCGGCGCGCGGTCTGCAGGGTCGCGGTGGCCGCGGCCGTCGTCGAACCGGTGCCGGCGGCGGTCTGCTCGGCCGCGTCGGGGCCCTCGGCCTCGTCGGGGCCAGGGGTGTGGCCGTCGGCGGCCCGGGAGGAATCAGGCGAGGTCACTGGGCACCGCCCTTCGCGGGATCGACCTTGCTGGCCGTCGTGACGAGGACCAGGCCGCCGCGCGGGCCGGGGACGGCGCCGCGGATCAGCAGCAGGCCGGCGTCGGCGTCGACGCCGTGCACGGTCAGGTTCTGGGTCGTGGTCTTGACGTGGCCCATGCGGCCAGCCATCCGCGTGCCCTTGAAGACGCGCGCGGGGGTGGCGCAGCCGCCGATGGCGCCGGGCGAGCGGTGCTTGCGCTGCGTGCCGTGGCTGGCCCCGAGGCCGCCGAAGCCGTGGCGCTTCATGACACCGGCGGTGCCCTTGCCCTTGCTCGTGCCCGAGACGTCGACGACGGCGCCGGCGGCGAACACCTCGGCGGTGACCTCCTGGCCGACCTCGTAGTCGCTGGCGTCGCTCGTGCGGAGCTCGGCGAGGTGGCGCCGCGGGGTCACGCCGGCCTTGGAGAAGTGGCCCGTCTCGGGCTTGTTCACCTTGCGCGGGTCGATCGCGCCGTAGGCGATCTGGACGGCGTTGTAGCCGTCCACCGAGGGCGTGCGGACCTGCGTCACGACGCAGGGACCGGCCTTGACGACGGTCACGGGGACGACGCGGTTGGCCTCGTCGAAGACCTGCGTCATCCCGACCTTGGTGCCGAGGACGCCGCTCATCTTCCGCTCCGGCTTGGCCGGGTACGTGTGTGCTGCAGCTGCGTTGGTCACGGCCGGCCTCACTGGATGTTCACGTCGACGCTCGCCGGCAGGTCGATGCGCATGAGCGCGTCCACCGTCTTCGGCGTGGGGTCGACGATGTCGATCAGTCGCTTGTGCGTGCGCATCTCGAAGTGCTCGCGCGAGTCCTTGTACTTGTGCGGCGAGCGGATGACGCAGTAGATGTTCTTCTCGGTGGGCAGCGGCACGGGCCCGACCACGGAGGCGCCGGTGCGCGTCACGGTCTCGACGATCTTCCGAGCCGACGCGTCGATCGCTTCGTGGTCGTAGGCCTTGAGCCGGATGCGGATCTTCTGTCCCGCCATGGTGGCTTTGCCGTTCCTCTTCTCGTCCCACCCGGGGCATGCGCCCCCGGTGGCTGGCCAGGTTCTCGAGACGCCCCGGTGCGTGCCGGCCGGATCCGCGTCCCCGACCGGGACCGTCACCGGTCCACGCGGTCGGGCGTGTCGAATCCGTCGCCGGGCTCCGCCCCGCGCTCGCGCGCGCTGCGGGCCCGCGGACCTCGCGCTGTTCAACGTGTGTCCGTCCCGCGCCCCGTGAGGGACCGGCACGGTGGGCCTCCCGGCGCGTGGCTGGCACGGCCGGAAGACCCGGGCCCACGGTGTGGCTCTCGGACCCCTGCTCACAGCAGGGCGGCCGGCTCGATACCGCATGAGCCGGCCGCCCCGTGCGAGCTAGGACTCCAGTGTCGCACGGCCGCTGTCGCGGCCCTGCACCGGGGGTCCCGGAGAGAGACCTACTTGTGAATCTTCGTGACCTGACCGGCGCCGACCGTCCGGCCACCCTCACGGATGGCGAACTGGAGGCCCTCCTCCATGGCGATCGGCTGGATCAGCTGGACGGACATCTCGGTGTTGTCACCGGGCATGACCATCTCGGTGCCCTCCGGCAGCGTCACGACGCCGGTGACGTCGGTGGTCCGGAAGTAGAACTGCGGGCGGTAGTTGTTGAAGAACGGCGTGTGCCGCCCGCCCTCGTCCTTGCCCAGGATGTAGACCTGGCCCTCGAACTCCGTGTGCGGCGTGATCGAGCCGGGCTTGCCGATGACCATGCCGCGCTCGACGTCCTCGCGCTTGATGCCGCGCAGGAGCAGACCGACGTTGTCGCCGGCGCGCCCCTCGTCGAGCAGCTTGCGGAACATCTCGATGCCCGTGGTGGTGGTCTTCGTCGACTTCGCGCGGATGCCGACGATCTCCACCTCCTCGTTCACCTTGACGATGCCGCGCTCGACGCGGCCGGTGACGACGGTGCCGCGGCCGGTGATCGTGAAGACGTCCTCGACGGGCATGAGGAACGGCTTGTCGGTGTCGCGCTCCGGCGAGGGGATGGCGTCGTCGACGGCGTCCATCAGCGACATGATCGCGTTGCCCCACTCGGCGTCGCCCTCGAGCGCCTTGAGCGCCGAGACGCGGACGACGGGGAGGTCGTCGCCGGGGAAGTCCTGCGAGGACAGGAGCTCGCGGACCTCCATCTCGACGAGCTCCATGATCTCCTCGTCGTCGACCATGTCCGCCTTGTTCAGCGCCACCACGATGTAGGGGACGCCGACCTGGCGGGCGAGCAGCACGTGCTCGCGGGTCTGCGGCATGGGCCCGTCGGTGGCGGCCACCACGAGGATGGCGCCGTCCATCTGGGCCGCGCCGGTGATCATGTTCTTGACGTAGTCGGCGTGCCCGGGGCAGTCGACGTGCGCGTAGTGGCGCTTCTCGGTCTGGTACTCGACGTGCGCGATCGAGATCGTGATGCCGCGCTGCCGCTCCTCGGGGGCCTTGTCGATCATGTCGAACGCCGAGGCCTGGTTGAGGTCGGGGTACTTGTCGTGCAGCACCTTGGTGATCGCCGCGGTGAGCGTCGTCTTCCCGTGGTCGATGTGACCGATGGTGCCGATGTTGACGTGCGGCTTGGTCCGCTCGAACTTGGCCTTCGCCACTGCTCTCGTCCTCCTGGACTGTTCTTTCCTGACCCGTCCCTCGTGTGGTGGGCCCGGGTCGGGTGGTGCTCGTCGGTGTGGGTCCTGCCGTGTCTCGGAGGACCGAGAGGGCCGTCACGAGGCTAGCGAAGCCCGCGTGACGGCCCGCGACCTGGTCCGCGACCCGGGGCGCACCCGGGCCGCGGACCCGCGTCACTCGCCGGTCGCCTTGGCGATGATCTCCTTGGCCACGTTGGCCGGGACCTCCGCGTAGGAGTCGAACTGCATGGAGTAGTTCGCCCGGCCCTGGGTCCGCGACCGCAGGTCGCCGACGTAGCCGAACATCTCCGAGAGCGGGACGATCGCGCGCACGATGCGCCCGCCGCCGGTCCGCTCCTCCATGGCCTGGATCTGGCCACGGCGGGAGTTGAGGTCGCCGATGACGTCGCCCATGTAGTCCTCGGGCGTCGACACCTCGACGGCCATGACGGGCTCGAGCAGCGCGGGGTCGGCCTTGCGGGCCGCCTCCTTGAGCGCCATCGACCCGGCCACCTTGAACGCCATCTCCGACGAGTCCACCTCGTGGTACTGGCCGTCGAGCAGCGTCAGCTTCAGACCCACCAGCGGGTAGCCGGCCAGCACGCCGTACTGCATGGCGTCCTGCGCACCCTCGTCCACCGACGGGATGTACTCCCGCGGCACACGACCACCGGTCACCTTGTTGTCGAACTCGTAGAGCGGGCCGTCGGCCGTCTTCTCCAGCGGCTCGAGCTTGATGATGACGCGGGCGAACTGCCCCGAGCCACCGGTCTGCTTCTTGTGCGTGTACTCGTACTTGTCGACCGTCCGACGGATGGTCTCGCGGTAGGCCACCTGCGGCTTGCCGATGTTGGCCTCGACCTTGAAGTCGGACTTCATCCGGTTGACCAGCACCTCGAGGTGGAGCTCGCCCATCCCCGAGATGATCGTCTGGCCGGTCTCCTCGTCGAGGTTGACGCGGAACGTCGGGTCCTCGTCGGCGAGACGCTGGATCGCGGTCGAGAGCTTCTCCTGGTCGGCCTTCGACTTCGGCTCGACCGCCACGGAGATGACCGGCTCCGGGAAGGTCATCGACTCGAGGATCACCGGGTTCTGCGGGTCGCAGAGGGTGTCGCCCGTGGTCGTGTCCTTGAGGCCCACCACCGCGTAGATGTGGCCGGCGCGGGCCTCGTCGACCGGGTTCTCCTTGTTGGAGTGCATCTGCAGCAGCTTGCCGATGCGCTCCTTGCGGTCCTTCGTCGAGTTGATGACCTGCGTGCCCTGGGAGAGCTTGCCCGAGTACACGCGGACGTAGGTCAGCTTCCCGTAGAAGGGGTGCGCAGCGATCTTGAACGCGAGGGCCGAGAACGGCTCGTCGGTCGTCGCGTGGCGCTGCACCTCGGTCTCGCCGTCGAGCAGCGTGCCGTTGACGGCCGGGACGTCGGTCGGCGCCGGCAGGTAGGCGATGACGGCGTCGAGCATGGGCTGCACGCCCTTGTTCTTGAACGCCGAGCCGCAGATGACCGGGTAGTAGTCGCCGGTGACCGTCACGGCGCGGATGCCGTGCTCGATCTCCTCGGGCGTGAGCTCCTCGCCGGCGAAGTAGCGCTCCATGAGCGCCTCGTCGTTCTCGGCGATCGACTCGATCAGCGCGGTGCGGTACTCCTCGACCTGGTCGGCCATCTCGGCCGGGATCTCCTCGACGGCGTAGTCCTCGCCCTTGGAGACCTCGCCGCGCCAGGTGAGCGCGCGCATGCGGACCAGGTCGACGACCCCGTAGAAGTCCGACTCCGACCCCATCGGCAGCTGCAGGACCAGCGGCTTGGCGCCGAGACGGTCCTTGATCGTCTGCACGGTGAAGTAGAAGTCCGCGCCCAGCTTGTCCATCTTGTTGACGAAGCAGATGCGCGGGACGTTGTAGGTGTCGGCCTGACGCCACACCGTCTCGGACTGCGGCTCGACGCCCTCCTTGCCGTCGAAGACGGCGACCGCGCCGTCCAGGACGCGCAGGGAGCGCTCGACCTCGACCGTGAAGTCGACGTGGCCGGGCGTGTCGATGATGTTGATCTGGTGGTCTTTCCAGAAGCAGGTCGTCGCGGCGGACGTGATCGTGATGCCGCGCTTCTGCTCCTCCTCCATCCAGTCCATCGTGGCCGCGCCGTCGTGGACCTCACCGATCTTGTAGTTGATGCCGGTGTAGAACAGGACGCGCTCGGTCGTCGTGGTCTTGCCCGCGTCGATGTGGGCCATGATCCCGATGTTGCGGACCTTGCCCAGATCGTTCAGCACCTCGCGTGCCACGGAATTCCTCTTCCCGTCGGTTCGTCGCCGCGGGTCCCGCGGCGGGTGTTCTCGGACCTGCGGGCCGGGGGGTGGGTCTCACCCCCGGGCCCGGCCGGTCACCAGCGGTAGTGCGCGAACGCCTTGTTCGACTCCGCCATCTTGTGCGTGTCCTCGCGACGCTTGACGCTCGCCCCGAGACCGTTCGAGGCGTCGAGCAGCTCGTTCGTGAGCCGCTCGATCATCGTCTTCTCCCGGCGCGCCCGGGAGTACGTGATCAGCCAGCGCAGGCCCAGCGTGGTCGAGCGGCCGGCGCGGACCTCGATCGGCACCTGGTAGGTCGCGCCACCGACGCGGCGGCTGCGGACCTCGAGGGCCGGCTTGACGTTGTCCAGCGCCCGCTTGAGCGTGACGACGGGGTCGGCGCCGTTGCGCTCGCGGCAGCCCTCCATCGCCCCGTAGACGATGCGCTCGGCCAGCGAGCGCTTGCCGTCGACGAGCACCTTGTTCACGAGCTGCGTCACGAGCGGCGACCCGTAGACCGGGTCGGCGACGAGCGGACGCTTCGGAGCGGGTCCCTTGCGCGGCATGTCAGCTCTTGTCCTTCTTCGTCCCGTAGCGGCTGCGGGCCTGCTTGCGGTTCTTCACCGCCTGCGTGTCCAGTGCACCGCGGATGATCTTGTAGCGAACGCCCGGCAGGTCCTTCACACGACCGCCGCGCACGAGCACGATCGAGTGCTCCTGCAGGTTGTGGCCCTCACCCGGGATGTAGGCCGTGACCTCGATGCCGTTCGAGAGCCGGACGCGCGCGACCTTGCGCAGCGCGGAGTTCGGCTTCTTCGGCGTGGTGGTGTAGACGCGCGTGCAGACGCCGCGGCGCTGCGGGCTCCCCTTGAGGGCCGCGGTCTTGGTCTTCTCGACCTTGTCCTCGCGGCCCCGGCGGACCAACTGCTGGATGGTGGGCATCGACCGGCTGTTTCCGTTCCTCTGCTGCTGTCTGATCGGGCTCGCTTGCCCCGCGACACGGCACGCCGGCGGCGGACCGCCCCGTCATCGGGGGCGCCTGGGTCCTCGAGGGTCTTCGGACCGGCGCACCGCACATCCGGGGCACGCGGAGCGACCCGACCACGTCGGGCACTGGACACCAGGGTACGCGCGTGCGTGAGGGCACGTCGCAGCGGGTCGGATCAGGGTGCCGGACGCCGCTCGCAGCGGCCCGGCGACGCCGTCGGTGTCCTGCGCCGCGGCCCCTCGGACGTCCTCGACCCCCGTCTGCACGGGAGCCATGCCGCCGCGGGTGACTCCACCGCACCGACCGGACTGGTGGCGAGGATACCCGCGCGTCCCGTCGCTGCAAGCGACACCCGCGCCCGCCGCCCGAGGTGTGCAACGCGCCACGTCCGGCCCGCATTCCGCCGACCCGCCGACCCGCCGAACCCGCCAACCGCCACCCCGCGCCCGGCCCCCGCGCCCGTGATCACCAGGTCGAAAGGCACCGCGCGGCCCCCTCCTGGGGTGCTTTCGACCTGGTGATCACCCGCGGACGCCGGCGGGACCGCGCACGACGAAGGGCGCCCCCGCCAGCAGCGGGGACGCCCTCCGGTGTCGTGCGGACTACTCAGGTCAGCGGAACTGACCGAAGTCGTAGTCGTCGAGCGGCACGGCCGCGCCGGTGCCGGAGCCGAAGACGTCCGGGGCGTAGTACCCGTCGTCGTAGCTCGGCAGCGCGTAGGCCGCCGCGCGGGCCTCCTCGGTGGGCTGGACCTGGATGTTCCGGTACCGGTTGATGCCGGTGCCGGCCGGGATCAGCTTGCCGATGATCACGTTCTCCTTCAGCCCCACGAGGCTGTCGGACTTCCCCTCGATCGCCGCGTTGGTCAGGATGCGCGTCGTCTCCTGGAAGGAGGCGGCGGACAGCCACGACTCGGTGGCGAGCGAGGCCTTCGTGATGCCCATGAGCACCGGACGGCCGGCGGCGGGGTCGCCGCCCTCGGAGACGACGCGGCGGTTGGCCGCCTCGAACTCGGCGCGGTCCACGACACCACCGGGCAGGAACTCGGTGGCGCCCGAGTCGATGATCGTCACCCGGCGCAGCATCTGCCGGACGATGACCTCGATGTGCTTGTCGTGGATGGACACACCCTGCGACCGGTACACCTTCTGCACCTGGTCGACGAGGTGCAGCTGCACCTCACGCGGGCCCATCACGCGCAGCACCTCGTGCGGGTCGGCCGTGCCCTCGAGCAGCTGCTGGCCGACGCCGACGTGGTCGCCGTCCTGCAGCGGGCGCTCGGAGCCGTCGACCTCGAGGGTCGCGAGCCGCTGGCGCTTGGACAGCTTGTCGTAGACGACCTCCTCGCTCCCGTCGTCCGGGATGAGGGTGATCTTCCAGAACTTGTCGCCGTCCTCGAGCTGGATGCGGCCGTCGACGTCCGCGATGGGCGCCTTGCCCTTCGGGACGCGGGCCTCGAAGAGCTCCTGCACACGCGGCAGACCCGTGGTGATGTCCTCACCCGCGACGCCACCGGTGTGGAAGGTGCGCATCGTCAGCTGCGTGCCGGGCTCACCGATCGACTGCGCGGCGACGATGCCGACCGCCTCGCCGACGTCGACGAGCTTGCCGGTGGCCAGCGAGCGGCCGTAGCAGCGGGCGCAGACACCCTGGGCCGAGTCGCAGGTCAGGACGCTGCGGACGCGGACCTTGCCGACGCCGGCGGCCAGGAGGGCGTCGATCGCCTGCTGGCCGATGTCGGCGCCGCGGGCGAGCAGCTCGTTGCCGTCGGCGTCGGTGACGGCCGAGGCCGCCGTGCGCGTGTACACGCTGGTGTCGACGTGCACGTCGCGGACGAGCCCGTTCGGGCCCTCCTCGCCGATGGGCATCGGGATGCCGCGCTCGGTGCCGCAGTCGACCTCGCGGACGATGACGTCCTGCGAGACGTCGACCAGGCGCCGGGTCAGGTAGCCCGAGTCGGCGGTGCGCAGCGCGGTGTCGGCGAGACCCTTGCGCGTGCCGTGGGTCGAGATGAAGTACTCGACCACCGAGAAGCCCTCGCGGAAGTTGGACTTGATCGGCCGCGGGATGAATTCACCCTTGGGGTTCGCGACCAGGCCCTTCATGCCCGCGAGCTGACGCACCTGGGTCATGTTGCCGGCGGCGCCGGAGGCGACGATCCGCGAGATCGAGTTGTCCGCGGGGAAGTTGTCCTCCATCGCCTTGGCCACCTCCTCGGTGGCCTGGCCCCAGATGCGCACCATCTCGTCGTTGCGCTCCTGGTAGGAGAGCGCACCGCGCTGGTAGCGCTTGTTGACCTGCTCGGCCCGCGCCTCGTACTCGTCGAGGATCTCCTGCTTGCGCGGGGGCACGACGACGTCGTCGATGGCGATGGTGACCCCGGAGCGCGTGGCCCAGTGGAAGCCGGCGTCCTTGAGCCGGTCCAGGGTCATCGCGACCTCGGTCATCGAGTACCGCTCGGCCAGGTCGTTGATGATCGCGGCCTGGCGCTTCTTCGGGAGCTGGTCGTTGACGAAGGGGTAGTCCTCCGGCAGCAGCTCGTTGAAGAGCACCCGGCCCAGCGTGGTCTCCGCGAGCCACGGGCGGCCCGGCTCGTACTCGCCGTTCGTCATCCCCGGCCCGGGCACGGTGTTGCCGTTCAGCCGGATCCGGATCGGCGCCTGGAGGTCGAGCGACCCCAGGTCGTACGCCATGATCGCCTCGGCGGGCGACGAGAAGGCCTGGCCCTCGCCGGTGGCGCCCTCGCGCCGCTGGGTCAGGTAGTACAGGCCGGTCACCATGTCGAGGCGGGGCATCGCCAGCGGCTTGCCCGACGCCGGCGACAGGATGTTGTTCGCCGACAGCATGAGGATGCGGGCCTCGGCCTGCGCCTCGGCGGACAGCGGCAGGTGGACCGCCATCTGGTCACCGTCGAAGTCGGCGTTGAACGCCTCGCAGACGAGCGGGTGCAGCTGGATCGCCTTGCCCTCGACCAGCTGCGGCTCGAAGGCCTGGATGCCGAGGCGGTGCAGCGTGGGCGCCCGGTTGAGCATCACCGGGTGCTCGTTGATGACCTCCTCGAGCACGTCCCAGACCTGGCCGCGCTGGCGCTCGACCATCCGCTTCGCGGACTTGATGTTCTGGGCGTGGTTGAGGTCGACCAGCCGCTTCATGACGAACGGCTTGAACAGCTCGAGCGCCATCTGCTTGGGCAGGCCGCACTGGTGCAGCTTGAGCTGCGGGCCGACGACGATGACCGAACGGCCCGAGTAGTCGACGCGCTTGCCGAGCAGGTTCTGGCGGAACCGGCCCTGCTTGCCCTTGAGCAGGTCGGACAGCGACTTGAGCGGGCGGTTGCCCGGCCCGGTCACCGGCCGACCGCGGCGGCCGTTGTCGAACAGCGCGTCGACGGCCTCCTGCAGCATCCGCTTCTCGTTGTTGACGATGATCTCGGGCGCGCCGAGGTCGATCAGGCGCTTGAGGCGGTTGTTGCGGTTGATGACCCGGCGGTACAGGTCGTTGAGGTCCGACGTCGCGAAGCGGCCACCGTCGAGCTGCACCATCGGGCGCAGGTCCGGCGGGATGACCGGGACGCAGTCGAGCACCATGCCGGTGGGCCGGTTGCCGGTGGCCTGGAAGGCCGCGACGACCTTGAGCCGCTTGAGCGCGCGCAGCTTGCGCTGCCCCTTGCCGCTGCGGATGGTCTCGCGGAGGTTCTCGGCCTCGGCCTCGATGTCGAAGGTCTCCAGGAGCTTCTGGATCGCCTCGGCACCCATGGCGCCGGTGAAGTAGTCGGCGTAGCGGTCGTAGAGCTCGCGGTAGAGCGTCTCGTCCGAGATGAGCTGGCCACGGTCGAGCTTGGTGAACGTGGTCCAGACCTCGTCGAGGCGGTCGAGCTCGCGCTGCGCACGGTCGCGCAGCTGGCGCATCTCGCGCTCGCCGCCCTCCTTGACCTTGCGGCGCACGTCCGACTTCGCACCCTCGGCCTCGAGCTCGGCGATGTCGCTCTCGAGCTTCTGGGCGCGGGCCTCGAGGTCGTTGTCGCGCTGCGTCTCGAGACGCTTGCGCTCGCCGGCGATCTCGTTCTCGAGCGTCGACTGGTCGTTGTGCCGCTGCTCCGCGTTCACCTCGGTGATCACGTAGGCCGCGAAGTAGATGATCTTCTCGAGGTCCTTGGGCGCCAGGTCCAGCAGGTAGCCCAGGCGCGAGGGGACGCCCTTGAAGTACCAGATGTGCGTGACCGGCGCGGCCAGCTCGATGTGGCCCATGCGCTCGCGGCGCACCTTGGCCCGGGTCACCTCGACGCCGCAGCGCTCACAGATGATGCCCTTGAACCGGACGCGCTTGTACTTGCCGCAGTAGCACTCCCAGTCCCGAGTGGGGCCGAAGATCTTCTCGCAGAAGAGGCCGTCCTTCTCGGGCTTGAGCGTGCGGTAGTTGATGGTCTCGGGCTTCTTGACCTCGCCGAAGGACCACTGGCGGATGTCGTCGGCGGTGGCCAGACCGATCCGCAGCTCGTCGAAGAAGTTGACGTCGAGCAAAGGTTCTCCCCTGGATGGGTGAGCTGTTTTCTAGAGAGGGTCCGCGGTCCCCGAGCCGGGAGCGGTGACTCCCGGCCCGGGGCAGCGAGGTGCTAGTTGACGACGTCGTCGACGGACGGCGACTCGTTGCGCGAGAGGTTGATGCCGAGGTTGGCCGCGGCGCGCTCGAGGTCCTCGTCGTCGCCGTCGCGCATCTCGATGGCGGCGCCGTCCGAGGACAGCACCTCCACGTTGAGGCACAGCGACTGAAGCTCCTTGAGCAGCACCTTGAACGACTCCGGGATGCCCGGCTCGGGGATGTTCTCGCCCTTGACGATGGCCTCGTAGACCTTCACGCGGCCGAGCACGTCGTCCGACTTGATGGTCAGCAGCTCCTGCAGCGTGTAGGCCGCGCCGTAGGCCTGCATGGCCCAGCACTCCATCTCGCCGAAGCGCTGACCGCCGAACTGCGCCTTCCCGCCCAGCGGCTGCTGGGTGATCATCGAGTACGGCCCCGTCGAGCGGGCGTGGATCTTGTCGTCCACCAGGTGCAGCAGCTTGAGGATGTACATGTAGCCCACCGCGATCTGGTGCGGGTAGGGCTCGCCCGTCCGTCCGTCGAAGATCTGCGCCTTGCCGTCCTCGCCGACCAGCCGCACGCCGTCGCGGTTGGGCAGCGTCGACGAGAGCAGACCCTGGATCTCGGCCTGGCGCGCACCGTCGAACACCGGCGTCGCGGTGTTGGTGTCCGGCTCCACCCGACGCATGTCGTCGGGCATGTTCACCGCCCACTCCTCGGTGTTGTCCGGGTCGACCTCCCAGCCGCTCTTGGCGATCCACCCGAGGTGGGTCTCCAGGACCTGGCCGATGTTCATGCGTCGCGGCACACCGTGGGTGTTGAGGACGATGTCGACCGGCGTCCCGTCGGCGAGGAACGGCATGTCCTCGACCGGCAGGATCTTGCCGATGACGCCCTTGTTGCCGTGGCGGCCGGCGAGCTTGTCGCCCTCGGAGATCTTGCGCTTCTGGGCCACGTAGACGCGGACCAGCTCGTTGACCCCGGGCGGCAGTTCGTCGTCGTCCTCGCGGGAGAACACGCGGATGCCGATGACCTTGCCGGTCTCGCCGTGCGGGACCTTCAGCGAGGTGTCGCGCACCTCGCGCGCCTTCTCACCGAAGATGGCGCGCAGCAGGCGCTCCTCGGGGGTCAGCTCGGTCTCGCCCTTGGGGGTCACCTTGCCGACGAGGATGTCGCCGTCCGCGACCTCGGCACCGATGCGGATGATGCCGCGCTCGTCGAGGTCGGCCAGGACCTCCTCGGAGACGTTCGGGATGTCCCGCGTGATCTCCTCGGCGCCCAGCTTGGTGTCGCGGGCGTCGATCTCGTGCTCCTCGATGTGGATCGAGGTCAGGACGTCGTCCTGCACGAGACGCTGCGACAGGATGATCGCGTCCTCGTAGTTGTGGCCCTCCCACGGCATGATCGCCACGAGGAGGTTCTTCCCGAGGGCCATCTCGCCGTCCTCGGTGCACGGCCCGTCGGCGAGGACCTGGCGGGCCTCGACGCGGTCGCCCTCCGAGACGATCGGCTTCTGGTTGATGCAGGTGCCCTGGTTGGACCGCGTGAACTTGTGGAGACGGTGGGTCGTGCGCTGACCCTCGTCGTCCATGATCGTGATGTAGTCCGCGGAGAGCTCCTCGACCACGCCGGCGCGGTCGGTGGCGATGACGTCACCGGCGTCGACCGCGGCCCGCAGCTCCATGCCCGTGCCCACCAGCGGCGACTCCGAGCGCAGCAGCGGCACCGACTGGCGCTGCATGTTGGCGCCCATCAGCGCGCGGTTGGCGTCGTCGTGCTCGAGGAACGGGATCATGGCCGTCGCGACCGACACCATCTGGCGCGGCGAGACGTCCATGTAGTCGACGCGGGTCGGCGCGATGAGGTCCACGTCGCCGCCCTTGCGCCGCACCAGGACGCGGTCCTCGGTGAAGTGGCCGTCCTCGTTGAGCGGCGCGTTGGCCTGCGCGACGACGAAGCGGTCCTCCTCGTCGGCGGTCAGGTAGTCGATCTGGTCGATGACGACCCCGTCGACGACCTTGCGGTACGGCGTCTCGATGAAGCCGAACGGGTTGACCCGCGCGAAGCTCGACAGCGACCCGATCAGGCCGATGTTCGGGCCTTCCGGCGTCTCGATCGGGCACATGCGGCCGTAGTGCGACGGGTGGACGTCGCGGACCTCCATGCCCGCGCGCTCGCGGGACAGACCGCCCGGACCCAGCGCCGAGAGCCGGCGCTTGTGGGTCAGGCCCGCGAGCGGGTTGGTCTGGTCCATGAACTGCGAGAGCTGCGAGGTGCCGAAGAACTCCTTGATCGCGGCCACGACGGGCCGGATGTTGATCAGGGTCTGCGGCGTGATGGCCTCGACGTCCTGGGTCGTCATGCGCTCGCGCACGACGCGCTCCATGCGGGAGAGGCCCACCCGGATCTGGTTCTGGATGAGCTCGCCGACGGTGCGCAGGCGGCGGTTGCCGAAGTGGTCGATGTCGTCGGTCTCGACCGGGATCGTCCCGGTCTCCGTCTCGACCTCGGTCTCCCCCGCGTGCAGGCGCACGAGGTAGGAGATCGTGTTGATGATGTCGTCCTCGGAGAGCGTCCCGACCGACGGGTCGACCGCGGAGCCCAGCTTCTTGTTGACCTTGTAGCGGCCGACCTTCGCCAGGTCGTAGCGCTTGTCCTTGAAGAAGAGGTTCTCCAGCAGCGTCTGCGCGCTCTCGCGCGTCGGCGGCTCGCCCGGACGCAGCTTGCGGTAGATGTCGAGCAGCGCCTCGTCCTGGCCGGCGGTGGAGTCCTTCTCCAGCGTGGCCAGCAGCGTCTCGGAGAAGGAGAACTTCTCCTGGATCTGCTCGGTGGTCCACCCCAGCGCCTTCAGCAGCACGGTGACGGGCTGGCGGCGCTTGCGGTCGATGCGCACACCGACGGTGTCGCGCTTGTCGACGTCGAACTCGAGCCAGGCACCACGGCTCGGGATGATCTTGACGCTGAAGACGTCCTTGTCGGTGGTCTTGTCGACCGTGCGGTCGAAGTACACACCCGGCGAGCGGACGAGCTGCGACACGACGACGCGCTCGGTGCCGTTGATGATGAACGTGCCCTTGTCGGTCATCACGGGGAAGTCGCCCATGAAGACCGTCTGGGACTTGATCTCACCGGTGGTGTTGTTGGTGAACTCGGCCGTGACGAACAGCGGGGCCGAGTACGTCATGTCCTTGTCCTTGCACTCCTCGACGGAGGCCTTGACCTCGTCGAAGCGCGGGTCGGAGAAGGACAGGCTCATGGAGCCGGAGAAGTCCTCGATGGGGGAGATCTCGGAGAGGACCTCCTCCAGGCCACCGACGGGGAGCTCCTCACCCGCCTCCACGCGACGCTCGAACCACTCCTCGCTGCCGACCAGCCACTCGAACGACTGGGTCTGCAGGGCGAGCAGGTCGGGAACCTCGAGGGGCTGGTCCAGCTTGGCGAAGGAGACCCGGGTGGGTGCCCCGGGGAACGACGCGTGGTGGTTCGAGACCTTGGTGGCGCGGGTAACTGCCAAGATGCGTCCTTCCGGAACAACGCTGTCTGAACGCTGTCAGTAGCTTCACCGTCCGGGGGCGCGGCGCAGCGCACCGGGCGGCGTGGACGCGGCCCGGGCGTCGGCACACGGATAGGCGAACAGACGTAGGGCAGCGCGATCCGACAGTCTAGCCACGCATGGCGGCACCTGTCGAACGGCCCCCCCTCGTGACGCGCCGGGAGGGACCTCCGCCTGGGGCGGATTCGACCTCCGGGGTCGGACGCGGGGGCGCCGCGCTGCGAACAGAGTGACCGCCCGTGCCCCCGGAGTCAAGTGGGGCGCGCCTGGTGTCGCCCGCGCGGCACAGCGGACCCGGTGCAGGTCAGGCCACACATGACGACGCCGGGCGCGCCACGCTCTCCGCGTGGCGCGCCCGGCGCGTCGTGCTCGAGATCAGCGCTGCGCGGTGAGGGGCGTCAGCTCGGCGAGCTTCCAGCGCCCGTCGACCCGCTCCATCTCCAGACGCAGCAGGCCCGGGGCGTTCGTGGACTGCCCGGTGGTCGTGCGCTGCGCGGAGAACTGCGTCAGCGCCATGACCGTGGCCCGGTCGTCGCGCATCTGCGTCACGCCGATGTTGACGACCGTCGCCGTCTGCTTGAGCTGCTGCTGCTGCGCGGGCTGGCGGATGGTCTGGTCGAAGACCGCCATGTAGCGCTGGGAGAACTGCCCGGTCGACATGGTCCGGGCAGCGTCGGCCGAGTCGTCGAGGCGGGAGAAGTCGTAGGAGAAGATCTTCTCGATCGCCTCGCGGCTCTGGCCGACGAGCTCGGCGGTGCCGCCGACGTCGACGACGGCCTGGTTGCTGACCGGCCCGCTCGTCCAGGCCTGCCGGCCCTGCCAGAACGCCAGGCCGCCGAGGGCCAGGCACAGCACGGTGACGACGACGAGCACGACCGGCAGCGCCCGCGAGGCGCCGAAGCGCGTCAGGGCCGCCCGCTCGCGCGCGAAGCGGCTCGGGGAGCCCGCGCCCTTCCCGCCGGTGCGCGTGGGCTTCGCCGCGCGCGTCAGGGCCGCGACGTCGCCGGCTGGCCGCTCCTTGGTGGCCGTGCCGGCGTCCGCGCGCGGGGTCATGCGCGTGGTGCCCCGGCGGGCCTTCGGGCGCGGCGTCGTGACGGTCGTGGCGGCGACCTTGGCGGTGTCGCCGGCCTCGGTGGTCTCGGCATCGGCGTCCGTGGCCTCGTCGGCCGCGGTCGCGTCCGCCGTCCGGCTGCCCGGCGCGGTCGCGGTCTCGGTCGCGGTCTCGGTCTCGGTCTCGGTCTCGGTCGCCGTGTCGGGCGCCGCGGCGGCCTCGGTCGTCGCACCGGCCGCGGTGTCGACCGCGGCCTCGTCGGTGACCGGCGCCGGCAGGGCGGTCGTCTCGGCGGACGCGACGGGGTCGGGCTCGGCGTCCGTCTCCGGCTCGGCGGTCGGCGCCTCGGGGACGTCCGGGACCGGCGTCGCCGCCGTGCCGTTCGGGCGCGACGCCGCGTGGTCCGGGGCCGTGTCCGGCTCGGGCGCGACCCGGTCGTCGACGACGGCCGCGTCGAGGCGGTCGTCGAGATCGGGCGCGTCGACCGGGTCGACGGTGCCGGCACCGGCGCCCGCGTGGGCGTGCTGGCGCAGGCCGGCGACCTTGGGACGGCGGGCGGTGGAGCCGGGCTTCGTGCGGGAGCGGGGTGGCACGGTCACTCCCCCTTTCTGGTGTCGGCCGCGGCTACTGCTGTCCGGTCGAGGGCGTCGCCTTGGCGGCCTTCCAGCCGTCGGGCGTGCGGATCATCTCGACGAGGAACAGCTGCTGCTTGGACGTGGGCTGCGCGGTGGCGCTGCGGGCGTTGACGTCGATCGCCACGATCGCCGAGGCCGTCGGCGGCTCGTGCAGCGGATCGAAGGCCGTCAGGGCCGCGGAGACCGGCGCCGCGATGACCTCGGCCTGCGACTGGCGCAGGTTCTCGGCGAACTGCTGCCGGACCCGCTGGTACTCGCCGAGCATCGGCTCGGTCAGGGACGTCTGCGCGGCGTTCAGGTCCGCGTCGAGCGTCGCCGGCCGCACCGTGTTGATGTTGACGACGATCTGCTCGGCGGCGTCGATCGCCTCGTCGCGCATCGCCGCGGCGTTCGCGTCGCTGCTCTGGGTCCCGGTCCACCAGTAGACGCCGCTCGCGACGGCGGCCGCCAGGGCCAGGACGGTCAGGACCGCCAGCACGGTCACCAGGCGCCGCCGCCGCTGCTCGGGGGTCGCGGCGGGCTTGTCGGTGGCCTCATCGGTCTCGGGGGCCTTCTGGGCCGTCGTCGGGGACGTGGCGCTCAGCTCCTCAGGTCGTCCGCCGGGCATATCGGGGAGCGCCGGCGGGGTCGTGCTCGGGGTCAGTCGCTGCCGAGGCCCGGGATGATCACCGGGGGCGCGCCGCGCGTGCTGCCCTCCAGGACACCGCCGGCGGGCAGCGAGGCCAGCGCGGTCGTGTCCTGCGGTGCATTCTGCGGCTTGTTGGATCCGCCGGCCTCGGCGGGGTTGCCGGGGTTCTCCGAGTCGTAGGGCGGCGGCAGGTTCTGGGCGCCACGGACGTTGACCGGCGGCGCCTCGGCGCAGCGCACGCTGGTGTCCATGGGGATGAAGTCCTTCTCGTCGGCCCGCCGCCAGCCCGCGTCGGGCTGCAGGTAGCCCTCGGTGCAGTACGGCGGGTCGGCGATGTTCAGCACGAGGCCGAAGTGCACCCGGCCGTCGGGGCCGGGGTCGCCGGCGTCCTGCAGGACCGACGGCGCCGCCGCGGACAGTGCCGGGTACGTGACGAGCACCTGCTCCACGCCCGCGAGGCGGGGTTCGAGGATGCGGGTGATGGTCAACAGGTTGGCGATCACCCGGCTCAGGTCCGGTCCGACATCGCGGATCAGGCCTTCGAGCTCGCGGGCCGCCGGTGGCGCCGAGTTGACCAGCCGCCGGAGGTTCGGGTCGTCCGCCTTGAGCTGCGCGGTGAACAGCTGCAGGTCCCGGCTCAGCGAGATGATCTGCGGGCCGAGGTCCACCTGGGTGTTGAGCACGATCCGCCCGTCGCGCAGCAGCTGCCGGAATGTCGGCAGGTTGGCGATGGCGTCGGGCACGAGCGCGTTGGTGCCGTCGAGCAGGCGCTGGAGGTCCGGGCCCGCGCGGTCGAACGCGTTGAAGAGCTCGTCGACGGTGGTGCGCAGCTCCGGCAGGGGAACCGACGTGGCGAGGGCGTTGACGTCGGCCAGGAGCTGGTCGACGGGCACGGGGGTCCGCGTCCGCTCCATCGGGATGACCGACCCGTCCTCGAGGTACGGGCCCGCGTTGTTCGGCGGCTGGAGGTCGACGTACTGCTCACCGACCGCCGAGCGGTTCGCGATCACCGCCGTGGCCGAGGCCGGCACCTCGGGCGAGTCCTGCTCGATCTCGAGTTCGACCTCGAGGCCGCGCGGGGTGACCCGCATGTCGCCGACCTTGCCGATCTCCACGCCGCGGTAGCTGACCGAGGCGTCCGGGAAGATCCCGCCGGAGTCGGCGAGCTGGACACGCACGGTGTACGGGCCGAGGCCGATGAGCGAGTCCGCGCCGACGTAGCGCAGGCCGACGTAGCCGATGCCCACGATCGAGATGACCGCGAACAACGCCACGAGGCGCAGCGTCTTGGTGCCGATCATCCGCCGTTCCCTCCGCCGTCCGCGGTGCCGAGGCCGGGGAGCTGGGGGACCAGTCCGGCGGTGTTCTGGGCGCCTGCACCCGTGCCCCCGCCTGCCCCGCCTGCGGGCTGCGGGGTGGTGCCGGGCGTCTGCAGGAGCTTGAAGATCGCGTCCACGCCGGGCACCTCGGGACTGTTGAGGATGGTCGTCAGGAGGTCCTGGAGGTTGATCTGGAGGCTGACGTCGATGTTCGCGAAGTCGCCCTTGATGACGTTGAGCGAGTTGTCGGCGAACGGGATCGTCAGGAGGATCTCGAGCGACCGCGGCAGGGCGTCGCCCGCCTCCACGAGGTTGCGCAGGATCGGCTGGAGGGCCCGCAGGTCGGCCACGGTGTTGGCCTGGCTCCGCCGGATGACGTCGGTCCCGACGTCCGAGAGCCGGCGCAGCGCCTGCAGCGTCTCGACGAGCAGGCCGCGCTGCTGGTTGAGCACGTCCAGGCCCGGCCCGAGGTTGTCGATGACGTTGGCGATGCGCGCACGCTGATCGACCA
Source organism: Actinomycetospora straminea (assembly GCF_028737255.1). GTDB lineage: Bacteria > Actinomycetota > Actinomycetes > Mycobacteriales > Pseudonocardiaceae > Actinomycetospora > Actinomycetospora straminea. Next base: position 527,933 of record NZ_JAQZAN010000001.1, read on the forward strand.
GCGTGCGCGTGAGCCGCTCGAGCGAGTCGATGGCGCGGACGATGTCGGCCTTCTGCCGGTCGAGGGTGCCGACGAGCGTGTCGAGGTTGGTGAGCAGCGAGCGCAGCTGCTCCTCGTTGCCCGTGGTCGCGGCGTTGAGCTCGCGGGCGATCGTCTGGACCTTCTCGACCCCACCGCCGTTGAGCAGCAGCGACAGCGCGCCGAGGACCTCCTCGACCTGGGCGCCGACGTCGGTCTGGTCGACCGGGATCACCGCGCCGTTGGCCAGGCGTCCCTGGGCCGGGGCGCCGGGTGCCGGGAGGAGCTCCACGAACTTCTCGCCGAGGAGGCTGGTCTGGCGCAGCCGGGCGGTCGCGTTGCCCGGCAGGACGACGGCGCCGTTGACCTCGACCCGCACCTGCGCGGTCCAGCCGTCAGGCGCCAGCGAGACCTCACGGACGACGCCGACGGGCACGTCGTTGACGCGCACGCTGTTGTTCGGCACGAGGTCCACGACGTTCGTGAACTGCGCCGTGACCGTGTAGGGCTCCGGACCGAGCGCCGCCCCGCCCGGCAGCGGGAGCTCCTGGAGCGACTGGATGCCGCAGCCGGTCAGCGCGACCAGCGCCACGACCAGCAGGGTCACCACCCGGGTGCGGCGCGACGCCGTCCCCGAGGGGCGGTGCGGTGCGCTCACTGCCCACCTCCGACGGTGTCGAAGCCGAGGATCCCGGCGCCCGGTTCGGTCGGGGTCGCGGCGCCGGCATCGGCGGTTCCGCCACCCTCGGCGGGCGCTGCACCGGCGTCGCCGCCGGCTCCGGCCGGGGCCCCTCCGGGCAGGGCCGTCAAGGGCACCAGCGCGTCGAGGGACGGCTGCTGGTTGAGCAGCCCGAGCAGGTCCTGGATGGGGGCCAGGGACAGCCCCAGCGGCGAGTTCCCGACGACGTTTCCTTCCGTGTCGGTGCCGCCCAGCAGCGCGCCACAGACGACCGATGCGCGGGCCACGTTGGTCAGCACCGGATCGAGCGGCTGGGCGAGCGCGTTCGGCAGTCCCGGCTGGTTGGCCAGCAGGCTGCAGAGCAGGGCCCGCGGGTCCAGCCCGGCGCCCAAGAGCTCCGGCGCCAGCACCGGACGCACGTCGAGCGTCCCGGAGCGGGCGTTGTACGAGTTCGTCAGGTTGCCCAGCGCGAGCGGAGCGACGTTGGTGAACTCGGTGATCGCCCGGCGCTGCCGCACCAGGATGTCGGTGATGTTGGCCAGGCGACGGACATCGGTGCGCAGGATGTCGCGGTTGTCCCGGATGAAGCGGGCGACGTCGTCCAGCGCCGGCGGGAGCGTCGCGAGCACCGTCGAGAGGTTGCCGCGCTCCGAGGCGAGGAACGCGGCGATGTCCGCGAGCTGGTTGTTGAGGTCGCGGACGGCGCCGTCGTTGCGGGCCAGCATGTTCGTGAACTGGCCGAGGTTGTCGACCGTCGCGAACAGGTTGTCCCGGTTGTCGGCCAGCGTGCCGACCGCGCCCCCGAGCTCGGTGATCGTGCTCTTGAGCAGCTCACCGTTGCCGCCGAGGGCGCCCGCCGAGGAGGTCAGGAGGCGGTTGAGCGCACCCTGCTGGTTGGCGCCGTTCGGCCCGAGGGCGCGGGCGATGGTGTCGAGGCTCTGGTAGACGCGGTCGAGCTCGACCGGGGTGCCGGTGCGCTCGAGCGGGATCACCGCACCGTCGGCGAGCTGGGGCCCGTTCTCGTAGGTCGGGCCGAGCTGGATGTACCGGTCACTGACCAGCGTCGGAGCAACGATGACGGCCTGGGCGTCGGCCCGGACCGGGGCCTCGTTGTCGACCTTGAGGACGACCCGGACGACGTCGCCCTGCGGGACGATCTCGTCGACCGTCCCGACCGGGATGCCCTGGATCGTCACCTCGTTGGCGACATAGAGGCCGACGGTGTTGTCGAAGTAGGCGGTCACCGTGCGCTGGCTGCCGCGCTGCAGGACGTACCAGAGCCCCGCCGTCGCGAGCAGCGCGATGACCAGCGCCGCCGCGAGCGTGCGCGACGCGCTCTCGAAGAAGTCGACCATGCGGTTCGACATCAGTTGCCTCCGCCTTCGCCGTCGCCCGCGGGGGCAGCGCCGGCGGGAGCAGGGCCGGCGGCGGGAGCCGCGTCACCGGCCGGGGCACCGCCGGCCGGAGCGCCACCGCCGGGCAGCAGACCGCCGGCTGCCGGCGCCAGTGCCTCCGTCAGCGCGTTCAGATCGGGCACTCCGTTCGGGAAGAGGATCGCGAGCTGCTGTTGGTTCAGCCCGGGCTGGGCCTCCGTGCCGCCGCTGAGGATCGTCTGCAGCTGGGTGAGGTCCGCCGGGCTCAGACCCTGGATCACGGTCACGAGCTGGGTCGGATCCGACGTCGGGCCCAGGAGGTCCGGCAGCCCGACGCCCGCGAGCTGGGCGAGCGCGTTGCCGAGGATCTGCTGCAGCAGCGCCGGGTTGAAGAGCCCTGCCAGGCTGGTCGGGTCGATGGTGGAGCCGGGATCGCACACCTGGTCGCCGGGCGGGTCGAGGTTGCAGATGTAGGCGTCGAACCAGCGCCCGTTGCCGACGACGTTGGCGAACACCCGGACGAAGGGGGCCAGCAGCCGCAGGCCGTTCTCCAGGTTCGCCGAGTTCTCCTCGAGCGTGCGCAGCACGCCCTCGAGCTGCTCGAGGGTCGGCCGCAGCGTCGCCTCGTTGTCGGCGACCAGGCCGCGCAGCTGCGCGGCGAGGGCGATGGTGCCGTTGAGCAGGTTGTCGATGGCCGCCTTGCGCGCCCGCAGCTCGGAGAGCAGGAGGTTGCCGTCGTTGATGAGGCGCTCGACCTCGCGGTCCCGGTCGGCGAGCACCTGCGTCGTGGTGCGGGTGTTGGCCAGCAGGCGGGCGAGCTCCTGGTCGCGCGACGAGATCGTCCGCGAGAGACGGGAGAGTCCGTCCAGCGCGCCGCGCACCGGCCCCGCCGCGCCGTCGAGGGTGTCCGACAGGACACCGAGGCTCTGCGCGAGCTGGTCGGTGTTGAGGTCCTCGACCGTCGTCGACAGCTGCGAGAACGCCTGGATGACGTCGAACGGCGCGCGGGTGCGCTGCCGGGGGATGGCCTGGTCCGGATCCAGCGGCCGCTCCCCCGCGGGCTCCAGCGCGATGTACTTCTGCCCGAGGACGGTCTTGATCTCGATCGCGGCGGAGGTCCGGTCGCCGATCCAGGCGTCCGGCGCCTTGAACGAGATGACGACGTCGTTGCCCTCGAGCGTGAGGTCGGTGACCGTCCCGACGCGGATGCCGGCGACGCGGACGTCGTCGTCGGGCAGCACGCCGGCCGACTCGCTGAAGCGGGCCGTGTACGTCGGGCCCTGACCGATGAGCGGCAGGTCCTTGACGTTCAGCGACGCGGCGATCAGCAGCAGGATGATCGCGATGCTGGCCGCGCCGATGGGGAGGGGGTTCCGCTTGCGGAACGGCTTCATCCGCTGCATCGGTTCGCCACATCAGGGAGTTGGATGACCGAACCGAGGTCGATCGGGGGCAGGGGGAGCGGGTCGAAGCTGACGGTGCCGCCGACCGCGCAGAGGTAGAAGTTGAACCAGGACCCGTAGCTGCCGGCCCGGCCGAAGTTGTTGGCCTTCTGCGGCGTGAGGCGCAGGAACTCCTCGACGAGCGCGCGGTTGTCGTTGAGGTTCTCCGACAGCCGGCCGAGCTGGACGATGTCGTCGCGCAGCGGCGGTCGCGCCTCGTCGAGCAGGCCGGCCGTCGCCGTCGTCAGGTCGGCGATCGGCTGCAGCGTCTCCCCGATCCGCACGCGGTCGGCGGCGAGCCCGCTGACCAGCTGTTGCAGCGACACGATCAGCCCGGAGAGGCGTTCGTCGCGAGCGTTGACGGTGTCGAGCACCAGGTTCAGGTTGTTGATCAGCGACCCGATGACCGCGTCCCGGTCGGCGATCGTCGCGGTCAGCGACGCGGTCCGGGCGAGCAGCGAGTTCACCGTCCCGGCCTGGCCCTGGAGCACCTGGATGATCTCGAACGACAGCTGGTTGATGTCGTTCGGGCTCAGGGCCTGGAACAGCGGCTTGAAGCCGTTGAACACCACGGTCAGGTTGAGCGGCGGCCGCGTCTGGCTCTCGGGGATCGTCGCCCCCGGCCGCAGGGTCGCGTTCATCGGTCCGTTGCCGCGGGCCACCTCGAGGTACCGCTGCCCGACGAGGTTCTGGTACTTGATCGAGAAGATCGACCCGACGGGGAGCCGGCGCGTCTCGTCGACCTTGAACGTCACCTCGGCGACGTTCCGGTCGACCAGCTGCACCTCGGTGACCTGGCCGACCCGGACGCCGGCGATGCGGACGTCGCTGCCCGCGATGAGGCCGGAGGCGTCGGTGAAGCGCGCCTTGTAGTCCTCGGTGCTGCCGAAGTAGCTGTTCTGGATGGCGGTGAGCAGGACAGCCACCGACAGCACGGTGATGATCGTGAAGATCGCCAGCTTGATCAGCGGTGCGGCGAGCCCCCTCACCGGACCACCGCCGGCGCTCCGCGCAGCGTCGCTGCGGTCAGGTAGGGCGCGAAGGAGGGCACCTGCGACGGGGTCTCGCCCATCTGCAGCGCCGTCACCTCGGTCACCAGGCGGCGCTCCTCCGGTGAGTTGGGGGTGTTGGGCAGGCCGATGTTGGCGCCGTCGACGCGCCCGGGAGCGGCCTGGCCCTCGGTGCGGCCCCCGCCGGTGCGGGCGGTGCTGGCCGCCTCGTTGCCGGTGTCGGAGTCCTCGTCGATCTCCTCGCCCGCACCGCCCGCGTACGCGTCCTGCGTGCCGCGGGAGGGGTCCGGCGGGATGGACCCGTCACGGATGGGGCCGCCCGGCGGGAACTGCGGCGCCTGGCCCTCGATCTGGTAGCAGCGCGGCCCGCGGTCGTCGAGGTACTGCGGTTCCTCACCGGGCACGTACTTGCCGTTGTCGATCGTGAGCTCGGCCTCGATGAGGACACCGGTGGTCGGGCTCAGGACGTTGTTGATCAATGGCGCTAGATCGGCGAGCTGCCGGAACAGGCACGGGAACTCCGAGCTGTACCGGGCGAGGAGCTCGAGCGTCGGCCGGGCCGAGGCCGCCAGGGCGATGATGTTGTCGCGGTTGGCGACCAGGAAGTCCGTGGTCACGTTGGCCGCCGACGTCACCGACCGGAACGTCGACTCGAACGCCGCCCGCTGCTCGACGAGCGTGCGGCTCGTCGTCACCAGGTTGTCCAGCGCCAGGATCAGGTCCGGCGCCGCGACGTTGTAGATGTCCGCGGTGGGGGCCAGCGCCCGCAGGTTGGCCTGCAGGTCGGGCAGCGCCGGGATGACGCCCTCGACGTACTGGTTGAGCAGCACGAGCGTGTCGCCGAGCTCCTCGCCGCGACCCGACAGGGCCTGCGAGACCGCGCCGAGCGTGTCCGAGAGCTTCTGCGGCTGCACCGCGGTGAGCACCGGGAGCAGGTTGTTGAGCACCTGCTCGGTCTCGGTGGCGTTCTCCGACCGGTCCTGGGCGATGGTGTCGCCCTCCTGCAGCGGCCGGGCGCTCCCGTTCGGCGGGATCGACAGCGACACGTAGCGCTCACCGAACAGCGTCTTCGGGATGAGCATCGCGGTCGTGTTGCTCGGGATGGTCGGCAGGAAGTCCGGGTCCATCGCCATCTCGACGACCGCACCCGAGCCGTCGCTGTCGATGGACCGGATCTCACCGACGATGATCCCGCGGACCTTGACGTCGCCCTGCGGCGAGAGCTGGTTGCCCGCGGTGTCGGTCCGCAGCGTGACCATCTCGACCGGCTTGAACAGCTTGTTGAAGTTGGCCAGGCAGAACGCCACGACCAGCAGCATGAGCAGCACGAGAGCCAGGCCCATGAGCCGGCGGCGCAGCGGGCTCAGCGGCGGCCGCTTGTCCTTGACGGGCGGCGCGTAGTCCTCGCGCTCCTGCGTGGGTGCGCTCATCCGGCGATCCTGATCGAGGTCGTGGTGCCCCAGATGGCCAGGGTCAACAGGTTGTCCAAGACGGTGAAGAGGACGATCGAGTTGCGCACCGCGTTGCCGACGGCGACGCCCACGCCGGCGGGGCCGCCGCTGGCGTTGTAGCCGTAGAAGCAGTGCACGAGGATGATCACGAAGGCGAATATCAGGACCTTCATGAACGAATAGATGACGTCCTGTGGTGGCAGGAACAGGTTGAAGTAGTGGTCGTACGTGCCGGGCGACTGCGTGTAGAAGTTCGTGACCAGCAGTCGCGAGGCGAGGTACGACGCCACCAGGCCGATGACGTAGAGCGGGATGACGGCGATGAAGCCGGCGACCACGCGGGTCGTCACCAGGAACGGCAGCGACGGCACCGCCATGACCTCGAGCGCGTCGATCTCCTCCGACACGCGCTGCGCGCCGAGCTGGGCGGTGAAGCCGGCGCCGACCGTGGCGGACAGCGCCAGCGCCGAGACCAGCGGCGCGACCTCGCGGGTGTTGAAGTACGCGGTGACGAAGCCGGCGAACGCCGAGGTACCGATCTGGTTCAGGGCCGAGTAGCCCTGCAGACCGACGACCGAGCCGGTGAAGAACGTCAGGGTGGCGACGATGACGACCGTGCCGCCGATGAGGGCCAGCGCGCCCGAGCCGAACGCCACCTCGGTGAGCAGGCGCAGGACCTCGCGCTGGTACCGCGTGACCGACTTGGGGATCCAGCCGATGGTGCGCGTGTAGAACGACGCCTGGTCGCCGAGGGTGTCGAGGACACCCAACGGCGCCTCGACGGCGCGACGTGCGCGAGAAGTGATCGTCATCAAATCCTGGCCTGGGGAGCGGCGGTCAGAACAAGAGAGCTACTGGCTTAGAACTTGCTCGGCGGGACGAGGTTGAGGTAGATCGCCGTCACGACCAGGTTGATCGCGAACAGCAGGATGAACGTGATGACCACGGCCTGGTTGACCGCGTCCCCCACGCCCTTCGGGCCGCCGGCGGGGTTGAGGCCGCGATAGGCGGCGACGATCCCGGCGGCGAGACCGAACAGCGCTGCCTTGATGAAGCCGACCAGCAGGTCGGTCGGCTTCGACAGCGCGGAGAAGCCCTGCACGTAGGCGCCCGGGGTGACGCCCTGCAGCACGACGTTGAAGTAGTAGCCGCCGGCGACGCCGACGATCGAGACCAGTCCGAACAGCAGCGCCGAGACGAGGATCGACGCGAGGACGCGGGGCACCACGAGCCGCTGGATCGGGTTGACGCCGAGGACCTCCATGGCGTCGATCTCCTCGCGGATGGTGCGGGCGCCGAGGTCGGCGCAGATCGCCGATCCGCCGGCCCCGGCCACCAGGAGCGCACAGATGACGGGCGCCGCCTGCTGGATCACCGCCAGCGTGCTCGCCGCGCCGGAGAACGACTGGGCACCGAACTGCCGGATCAGCGACCCGAGCTGCAGCGAGATGACCGAGCCGAACGAGATCGACACCAGCGCCGCGGGGAGGATGCAGACCCGCGAGATGAACCAGCACTGGTCGATGAACTCGCGCGTCTGGAACGGGCGCTGGAAGATCCCGACGACGACGTCGAGGCCGAGGGCGAACAGCTTGCCGGTCGACGACAGCGCGCCGGCCCCCGGGAAGTTGCCGGCGGCGAGACGAGAACTCACGAGTCACCCCGGCGGAACATGCGCCGCAGGCCGCCCATGAGGCCCTGGTCGTCGTCCTCGCGGCCGCGCGGCACGCCGGTGTCCTGCGACTGCGGACGCGCCGTGCCGTCGTCGGCCGGCGCGGTCTGCTCCGTCGAGCCCGGACCGCCCTCGGCGGGGGGATCGGCGGCGGCCTCGCCCTGCGGGTCGGGCGCGGCGTCCTGACCGGGGTTGGGCTGCGCCCACCCCGAGTGCCCGGAGTCGCGGCCGGAGCGCTGCTGACCCGGCTGCTGGCCCTGGCCCTGCTGCTGACCCTGGCCCTGCTGCTGACCGTGCTGCTGACCCTGCTGCTGGCCCTGCTGCTGGCCCGCGGGGCGGGCCGCCATGGGCACGAGCCCGGCGACACCCTGGTCGCCGGTGCGGGCGGCCTGCTCGGGGTCGCCGCGCCAGTGGTGGCGACCGGTCGGCTGGTCGTCCGACGACCCCGACGAGGCCGCGGCGGCACCGGCGGCGGCACCGGCCGCGCCCGCCGCCCCGGCGGTCGCGACCTGCTGCGTCGTCTGCTGGCCCTGGTCCTGCTGGCCCTGATCCTGCTGGCCCTGATCCTGCTGGCCCTGATCCTGCTGGCCCTGGGCCCCGCCCTGCGCCTGGAACTGCTCGGTCGGCGTCTCGTCGCGGTGGACCTGCTGGGTGTCCTGCTGGTCCTGGTCCTGCTGGGCCTGGTCGTCCGAGCCCTGCTGCTGCTCGGGCGGGTTGCCGGCCTCGTCGGACTGCTCGTCCTCGCTCTTGGTGTGCTCGCCGGCCTGCGGGAGCACGACCGTGCCGCCGGCGTCCTCGTCGGCGGGGACACCGACCAGGGGCTCGTCGGACTCCGGCGGCGCCGGCGGGGCCTTGCGGGCCTCCGCGTCGGCGTCCGGGTCGCCGCTGCCGGCCTGGTCGCCCTCGCCCTCGCCCTCGCCGGCCGGGGCGTCCTCGACCATCGAGTTGTCCGCGGCCTCCTGCATGGCCTGGTAGCCGAAGGGGTCGGCGTCCTCGGGCGGGTTGTTGCGCGTGATCTCGATGAGCTCGGTGCGGTCCTGGTCCCGGGAGATGCCGTAGCGCTCCTGGTCCTCCTCGGTGAGCTGCTCGAGGATCGCCGTCTGCGCCTTCGGCGGCAGGGTGTGCAGGACCTGCATGACGCGGTCCTTGCGCCGCTGCACCGCCTTGCGCTCCGGGACGCCCTCGCTGACCTCGAGCTGCGGGTCGATGAACGACTCCTCGGACTCCGCCGAGCCGCCCTTCTTCTTCAGCTCCTCCATCTCGGCCTCCATCTGGGAGGTGTCCTTCTCCTCGGACATCCCGATGGGACCGATGCGACGGCCCTGGAGGAACTGCTGGACGACGGGCTCCTCGGAGGTCAGGAGGACCTCGCGGGGGCCGAACATCACCAGGTTCTTGCGGAACAGCATGCCGATGTTGTCCGGCAGCGACCGCGCCGTCCCGAGGTGGTGGGTGACGATGAGGATCGTCGCGTCGAGCTGGGCGTTGAGGTCGACGATCAGCTGGTTCAGGTACGCGGTGCGCACCGGGTCCAGGCCCGAGTCCGGCTCGTCGACGAGGATGATCTCGGGGTCGAGCACGAGGGCGCGGGCCAGGCCGGCGCGCTTCTTCATGCCGCCCGAGATCTCGCCGGGCAGTTTGTCCTCGGCACCGGAGAGCCCGACCATGTCGAGCTTCTCCATCACGATGTCCGAAATCTCCTTCTCGCCCTTGCGGGTGTGCTCACGCAGGGGGAAGGCGATGTTGTCGAACAGGTTCATCGACCCGAACAGCGCGCCGTCCTGGAACAGCACGCCGAACAGCTTGCGGATCTCGTAGAGCTTCGACTCCGAGCACCGCACGAGGTCGGTGTCGTGGATGAAGATCGAGCCCTTCTCGGGCTTGAGCAGGCCGATGATCGACTTGAGGAGCACCGACTTGCCCGTCCCGGACGGGCCGAGCAGGACGCTCACCTCGCCCGCGGGCAGCGTCAACGTCACGTCGGACCAGATGTTGGAGCTGCCGAACGACTTCGACAGGTTCTTGATCCCGACCTCGACGCCGGCCATGCAGTTCCTCCTGCTTTCACCGTGGTGTCGACGCGCGAAACGCCCTGTTACCGACGCCCTCGAGCCGGCACCCCGCGAGAGGGGAGTCACGTCTACAACGACGGATGAGAGGGGAGGTTACTGATCCGGAAAGCAAGGCAGCCGCCGGGTCCCTCTCCGCCGGTCACGGGCACGTGCTGCGCCGTCCGGGTGGCGACGAACGGACGCTGCCACGCGATCGGTGGAGCGCGACCGACCGCTCGCCCCGGCGATCGGCGGCTCACCGCCGGGCCGCGCGACACCCGGACGCGCGGCGCCGGACGTGACCGGGACCACTCGCGATCCGGGAACCCGCACGTCCGACCCCGGGGACGACGACGGGGCGGGGACCCGAAGGTCCCCGCCCCGTGCGTGCGGTCCTGCTGCGCTCGCGCGCGTCGATCAGGTCAGGCTGATCTTCGCGCCGGCCTCCTCGAGCTTGGCCTTGGCCGCGTCGGCGGCCTCCTTGTTGACGCCCTCGAGGATCGGCTTCGGGGCACTCTCGACGAGCTCCTTGGCCTCCTTGAGGCCCAGGCCCGAGACGACCTCGCGGACGACCTTGATGACCTGGATCTTCTTGTCGCCGGCGGCCTCGAGGACGACGTTGAACTCGTCCTTCTCCTCCTCGGCCGGGGCGGCGGCACCGCCGGCGGCCGGGGCGGCGGCGGCCGCGACCGGCGCGGCCGCGGTGACCTCGAAGGTCTCCTCGAACTTCTTCACGAACTCGGAGAGCTCGATGAGGGTCATGTCCTTGAAGGCGTCGAGCAGCTCGTCGGTGGACAGCTTCGCCATGGTGGCGCTCCTATCGATCAGGGGTGGTGTGGGGGGGTGGGGCCGACTCAGGCGTCGGCACTGGCTTCGGCGTCCGCGGACTCGACCGCGGCGACGGCCTCCTCCGTGCTGGAGCTGCCCTCGGCCGCACGCTTGTCCTGCAGGGCCTGCGCGAGGCGGGCGATCTGCGAGGCCGGGGCGTTGAACAGGCCGGCGGCCTTCGCGAGGTTGCCCTTCATGGCGCCGGCGAGCTTGCCGAGCAGCACCTCGCGCGACTCGAGGTCGGCGAGCTGCTCGACCTCGGTGGCCGAGAGCGCGCGGCCCTCCATGTAGCCGCCCTTGACGACCAGGGCCTTGTTGTCGCGCTGGAAGTCGCGGAGCGCCTTGGCGGCGTCCACGGGCTCCCCGGCGATGAAGGCGATGGCCGTCGGGCCGACGAGCAGGTCGTCGAGGCCCTCGACGCCGGCGTCCGCAGCGGCCCGCTTGACCAGCGTGTTCTTGGCGACGGCGTACGTGACGTCCGAGCCCAGCGAGCGGCGCAGCTGCGAGATCTGCTTCATCGACAGGCCGCGGTACTCCGTGACGACCATGGCCGAGGCGTCGCGGAACTCCGCGGCGATCTCGGCGACGGCCGCGACCTTGTCGGCGGCCGGAGCTCGCGTCGGGTCAGGCATCCGCGCCTCCTTCCTCTGTCCTCGGGCGACCGCCTGGTCCGGGCCCGGAACGACGAAACGCCCCGTGCGCAGGCGCACGGGACGTCGGACGGCGCGGGCTGGGGGCCCGGCGGGCGTCGCGAGCCTCGTCCTCCTGCGCGGGCCGCCCCGTCGTGGGGCCCTTCGTCCTCGGCCGGGCGAGCCCGGCGAGGAGACCAGCGGTCTTCGGTGGATCGGGGTTCGATCTGTTGTCAGTCTACGCGGCGGTCCCGGCGCCCTCCGCAGCAGGGCACCGGGACCGGGCCCTCACGCCTCGGCGGCGAGCAGGTTCCGCGTGCGGTTCGGGTCGACGGGGATGCCGGGACCCATCGTCGTGGTGACGGTGATCTTCTTGATGTAGCGGCCCTTCGCGGCCGACGGCTTGGCGCGCAGGATCTCGTCCAGCGCGGCGCCGTAGTTCTCGACGAGCTTCTCGGTGTCGAAGCTGGCCTTGCCGATGATGAGGTGCAGGTTGGCCTGCTTGTCGACGCGGAAGTTCACCTTGCCGCCCTTGATGTCGGCGACGGCGCGGGCGACGTCCGGGGTGACGGTGCCGGTCTTCGGGTTCGGCATGAGCCCGCGCGGGCCGAGGATGCGCGCGACGCGGCCGACCTTGGCCATCTGGTCGGGCGCGGCGACGGCGGCGTCGAACTCGAGCCAGCCACCCTGGATGCGCTCGATGAGGTCGTCGGAACCCACGACGTCGGCACCCGCGGACTCGGCGGCCGCGGCCGTGTCGCCGGTGGCGAACACGATGACGCGGGCGGTCTTGCCGGTGCCGTGCGGCAGGTTCACGGTGCCGCGGACCATCTGGTCGGCCTTGCGCGGGTCGACGCCCAGGCGCATGGCGACCTCGACGGTCGCGTCCATCGACGTCGTCGACGTCTCCTTGGCCAGGTTGACGCCCTCGAGCGGGCTGTAGAGCTTGTCGAAGTCCACCTTCTCGGCGGCCTGCAGGTACTTCTTGCTGCGCTTCATGACTGTCCTTCGTGGATCAGGTGTGGTGGGGGCTGCGCGGCCCTCCCACGGAGCGCCGGCCGGGTGGCCGGCGGTTGTCTACTCGGAGACCGTGAGGCCCATCGACCGGGCGGTACCGGCGATGATCTTCGCGGCCTGGTCGAGGTCGTTGGCGTTGAGGTCCTGCATCTTGGTCTGCGCGATCTCGCGGACCTGGTCCTGCGTCACCGAGCCGACCTTCTTGCTGTGCGGCGTCGCGCTGCCGGACTTCACGCCGGCCGCGGCGAGCAGCAGCTTGGCCGCCGGCGGGGTCTTGAGCTCGAAGGTGAAGGACCGGTCCTCGTAGACCGAGATCTCCACCGGCACGACCTGACCACGCTGCGCCTCGGTGGCGGCGTTGTAGGCCTTGCAGAACTCCATGATGTTGACGCCGTGCTGACCCAGGGCCGGGCCGACCGGCGGGGCCGGCGTCGCCGCGCCGGCGCTGATCTGCAGCTTGACGACCGCGGAGAGCCGTCGCTTCTTCGGGGGCATGACTTCCCTGTTCCTGTTCTGTCCGTGTCCCGGGCTCTAGATCTTCGAGACCTGATTGAACCCGAGCTCGACCGGGGTCTCCCGGCCGAAGATCGAGACGAGCACCTTGAGCTTCTGGGCGTCGACGTTGACCTCGGAGATGCTCGCCGGGAGCGTCGCGAACGGGCCGTCCATGACGGTCACCGACTCGCCCACCTCGAAGTCGACCTCGACCGCGGGCTTGCCGCCGAAGTCCTCGGCACCGGCCTTCTCCGCGCCCTTCGCCTTCTTCGGCGTCTCCTGGCGCGGCAGGAGGAACTTCACGACCTCGTCGAGCGTCAGCGGCGACGGCCTCGAGGTGGCGCCGACGAAGCCGGTGACGCCCGGCGTGTTGCGCACCGCGCTCCACGAGGCGTCGTTGAGGTCCATCCGCACGAGGATGTAGCCGGGCAGCACCTTGCGCTGGACCTGCTTGCGCTGCCCGTTCTTGATCTCGGTGACCTCCTCGGTGGGCACCTCGACCTGGAAGATGAAGTCCTCGACGTCCAGCGTCTGCACGCGGGTCTCGAGGTTCGCCTTCACCTTGTTCTCGTAGCCGGCGTAGGAGTGCACGACGTACCAGTCGCCCGGGGCCAGGCGCAGCGAGTCCTTGAGGGCCTGCGCCGGGTCGACCTCCTCCTCCTCGACCTCGGCGGCCTCGGCGGAGACGGGGGCCTCGTCGACCTGCAGGTCGTCCTCGGTGTCGCCGCGGGCGGCGACGTCGCCGGTGCCCGCCGACTCCTCGGGGAGGTCCGAGTCGGCCTCGTCGGCCGGCGCGCCCAGGGCGGCACGCGCCGCGCGCAGGTCGGCCTCGGGGTCGACCTCGGTGTCCTCGGCGCCGTCCGCGTCGGTGTCCTCGGCGTCGTCCGCGTCGGACTCCTCGCGCGCCTCCTGGGCGGCGCGGGCCACCTCGCCGTCGTCCAGCGTGGCGGGGTTCTCCTCGGTGCTCAGGTCCCCGTAGGTCCCACTGCCCTCGCGCACCATGACGCCGCGCGTGCGCGACTCGCCCACGAGCTCGGGCTCACCGCCGTCGGGGGTGCCGTTCTCGGACTCTGCGCCGGATCCTGCGGAGGTCACTTCTGTCTCACTTCCTTTGCACGGCGGGCACCGCGGCGCGGTGCCCGGCCGGCCGCTCGGCGGAACGGTCAGCCGAAGAGGGCGAACACGGCCTTGGCGAAGACCCAGTCGAGTCCGGCCACCAGGGCCACCATGAACGCCACGAACACGAGGACGACGAACGTGTAGACCACGATCTGCCGGCGGGTGGGCCAGTGCACCTTGCGGAGCTCGGCCACCACCTCGCGCAGGAACCGCCGCAGCCGTGTGATCAGCGAGCCCTGCGGCTCGGCGGAGGCGCGGTCCCGCGTCGGGGTGGCCGTGCCCTTGCCGGGGCGGCCGCTCGCCGTGTCCGCGTCCCCGCCGGTGCCGTTCCCTGCCGCGCCGGCGCGGCGTCGACGGCCGGCGGCGGTGACCGGACGCGCGTCGTCGTCGTCGCTCGCGCGCCGACGCCGGCTGCTGTCCTCGCTCACTGCGCCGTCCTCACCGTCCTCGTCCACCACTCCGCCGGGCCGGCGGGCGTCACCGTCGTCGGTGCAGGGGCGACAGGACTTGAACCTGCAACCTGCGGTTTTGGAGACCGCTGCTCTGCCAATTGAGCTACGCCCCTGTGGCGGCCCCGGAGGACCGCCGCGGGCCGGTACGCGCCACCTCCGCACCGTCGACGAGCGCGCGGGAGCGACGGACGAACCGTCCCGGAGAACCATGGTACGCACGTGCTCCCCGACGGCCGTGCCCCGGCCCCGGCACCGCTCCTCCGGCCCGCCCCGGACCCTCCTCCCGGTGCCCGGCCGCCGCGGGCCGGTCTGCCAGAATTCTCGGACATGGCATCGGTCACGTCGTCCTCGTCGGTCTCCCTGCAGCCCTCCGCGACCGACCGCCGCATCTCCGCCCGTGTCGGCGGGATCGCGGAGTCGGCGACGCTGGCGGTCGACGCGAAGGCGAAGGCCCTCAAGGCGGCCGGGCGTCCCGTCATCGGCTTCGGTGCCGGCGAGCCCGACTTCCCGACCCCGCAGCCGGTGGTCGACGCCGCGATCGCGGCCTGCTCGGACCCGAAGAACCACCGCTACTCCCCCGCCGCCGGCCTGCCCGAGCTGCGCGACGCGATCGCGGCGAAGACGGCCCGCGACTCGGGCTGGCAGGTCGAGGCCCGCCAGGTCCTGGTGACCAACGGCGGCAAGCAGGCCGTGTTCGAGGCCTTCGCGACGCTGATCGACCCGGGCGACGAGGTGCTCCTGCCCGCGCCGTACTGGACGACCTACCCCGAGGCCGTGCGCATGGCCGGCGGCGACCCGGTCCAGATCGACACCGACGAGTCGACCGACTTCCTGCCGACCGTCGAGGCCCTCGAGGCCGCGCGCACCCCGAACACCAAGGCGCTGCTGTGGTGCTCGCCGTCCAACCCGACCGGCGCCGTCGCCCCGCGCGAGCTCGTCGAGGCCGTCGGGCGCTGGGCCGCCGAGCACGGCGTCTGGGTCATCGCCGACGAGATCTACGAGCACCTCGTCTACGACGGCGCCGAGCACGTGTCGATGCCGGTCGCCGTGCCCGAGATCGCCGACCGCTGCGTCGTGCTCAACGGCGTCGCCAAGACGTTCGCGATGACCGGCTGGCGCGTCGGCTGGATGATCGGGCCCGCCGACGTGGTCGCGGCCGGGGTCAACATGCAGTCGCACCTGACCTCGAACGTCTGCAACGTCGCCCAGCGCGCGGCCCTCGCGGCCGTCACCGGGCCCCTGGACGCGGTCGCCACGATGCGCGAGGCGTTCGACCGTCGCCGCCGGCTCATCGTCGAGCTGCTCTCCGGGATCGACGGCGTCACCTGCCCGACGCCCCGCGGCGCGTTCTACGCCTACCCGTCGGTGGCCGGGCTGCTCGGCAAGGAGATCCGCGGCGAGCGCCCGCAGACCAGCGTCGACCTCGCCGCGCTCGTGCTCGAGCACGCCGAGGTGGCCGTGGTGCCGGGCGAGGCCTTCGGCACCCCCGGGTACTTCCGGCTGTCCTACGCCCTCGGCGACGACGACCTGCGCACCGGCGTCACCCGCATGACCGACCTGCTGGCCGAGGCCCGCTGAGACCGGCGATCATGGGTCGACGGTCCCGCCGGGGCCGGGGGAACGAGGGGGAACCGGTGGGCCGTCGGCCGATCTTGTCCGTGGCCGCCCTGGTGGGGCTGGTCGCCCTGCTGCTGACCCCGACGGCGTCGGCGGCCCCGGCGCCGCTGCCGGCCGGGCAGGTCTACGTCGCGCTCGGCGACTCGTACACCAGCTCACCGCTGACCGGCGCGCCCGCCGGGCCCCCGCCGGGCTGCCAGCGGTCGGTGAACAACTACCCGCACCTCGTCGCGGAGCGCACCGGCGCGCAGCTCACCGACGTCAGCTGCAGCGGCGCGCGGACGCGCGACCTCGCCGCCGCGCAGACGGTGGACGGCGGCCAGAACCCGCCGCAGTACGACGCCCTGGGCGCCGGCACCCAGCTCGTCACCGTCGGGATCGGCGGCAACGACATCGGGTTCGGCGAGATCGTCCGCAGCTGCGTGAGCGCGTCCCCGGTCGGCACGCCCTGCCGCGACCGCTGGACCGAGGCGAGCCACGACGAGCTCGAGGCGCGCGTCGACGCCCTCGGCGACCGTCTCGACGACGTCCTCGCCGAGGTCCACCGCCGCGCCCCGGCCGCGCGGGTCCTGCTCGTCGGCTACCCGTCGGTGCTGCCGGCCGAGGGCCCGGGCTGCTACCCGGTCGTGCCGTACACGCCCGGCGACGTCGCGTACCTGCGGGGCGTGCTCGGCCACCTCAACACCGAGATCGCGGACGCGGCGGCCGGGGGCGGGGCGACCTACGTCGACACCGCCACGCCGACCGTGGGCCACGACGTGTGCGCGCTGCCGGGCGAGCGGTGGATCGAGGGCCTGCTGCCGACGGCGCCCGCGGCCCCGGTGCACCCCAACGCTCTCGGTGCCGCGGCGATGGCCCGGGCGGTGCTCGCCGCCCTGGGCGTGCCCGCGGCGGCGTAGCGGCGGTCGGGGGCAGTTGCAGCGAACGCGCTGTTCGCTGCCTCTACGCGTCCGAACTCCGCGTTCGCGGGCGGGTGGACACCACTACTTCGCTCGCGAACGGGGACTCTGCACGCATAGAGGCAGCGAACAGCGCGTTCGCTGCACAACGAGATCGCGCCCTCAGCGGGGGCGGACGGTGGCGACGGCCTTGCCGAGGACGCCCTTGCCCTCGTGCATGGCGGTCACGCCGACCGTGCGCGTGCCGTCGTCGGCGACGTCGGTGACCTTGGCGCCGAGCTCGAGGGTGGCGCCGGTGTCGTCGTCGGGCACGACGACCGGGCGGGTGAAGCGGGTGGAGAAGGCCACGACGGCCGTCGGGTCGCCCGCGAGGTCGGCGACGTAGCGCGCGGCGAGCGACATCGTGAACATGCCGTGGGCGATGACGCCGGGCAGCCCGACCTCGACCGCGACGCGCTCGTTCCAGTGGATCGGGTTGAGGTCGCCCGAGGCGCCGGCGTAGGCGACGAGGTCGGCACGGGTGATCGTCACCGTGCGGGCCTCGAGCTGGTCGCCGGCGCTCGCGTCGCTGACCGCGCTCATGCCTGCTCGCCCCCGGGCTCGGCGCGCCCGACGAGGGTCGCGCGCGTGGTCAGCACCGCGGCGCCGTCGGCGTCCGTGACGTCGACGCGGAAGGTGATGACGTCGTTGCCCGCGAGGTCGCGGATCTCGTCGACGACGACCACCGAGGTGACGACGTCGCCGGCGTACAGGGGCCGCGTGACCTCGATGGACTGGTCGCGGTGCACGACGCGCGCGAAGTCCAGACCGAGCGCCGGGTCGTCGACCACGCGACGGGTGGCGGGCCAGGTGAACACCACCGGGAACGTCGTCGGGGCGACGACGTCGGGGTGGCCCGCCGCCCGCGCGGCGTCACGGTCGTGGTGCACCGGGTCGTCGGCGCCGATGGCGGCCGCGAACTCCCGGACCTTCTCCAGCGAGACCTCGTAGGTCTCCGCGGGCCACGAGCGGCCCGCGAACGACGCGTCGAGCGGCACGGGGCGAGGAGGTCAGCGCGTCTCGCGGTGACCGCGGTGGGTGCCGCAGTGCGGGCAGAACTTCTTGATCGTCAGGCGATCGGGGTCGTTCCGCCGGTTCTTCCGCGTGATGTAGTTGCGGTTCTTGCACTCCTCGCAGGCCAGCGTGATCTTCGGACGGATGTCGGTGGTGGCCACGGAGGTTCCTCTCGCTGTCGATGCTGCAGCCGCGGGCAGGGCCCGCGGGGCCTGGCTGGTAGCGGTGGCCGGACTTGAACCGGCGACACAACGATTATGAGCCGTTTGCTCTACCGACTGAGCTACACCGCCGCGGTGAGCCCCGCCGGGCGAGGTGTCCCCTCGCACGACGAAGCCGGCGAACCCAGGTCCGCCGGCTGCTCACCGAGAGCCCCTTTACGGAATCGAACCGTAGACCTTCTCCTTACCATGGAGACGCTCTGCCGACTGAGCTAAAGGGGCCTGCCCCGGAGGGCGTGCACCAGTCTAGACCCCGCGTCACGCGATCAGCGTCCGGGGTCCCGGTGCGGCGCCGGGCTCGCCCGGGAGCACGTCGAGCGAGTCCAGCCACGTGTCGAAGCAGCGCGCGGGCAGCGGCCGCGAGACCAGGTAGCCCTGCGCGACGTCGCAGCCCATCTCGGCCAGGGCGACGCGCACGGCGGCCTGCTCGACGCCCTCGGCGACCACCGTGAGGCCGAGCGTGTGGCCCATCTCGACGATGGCGCGGACGACCGCGACGTCGCCGTACTCGGTGCCCATGCCGAGCACGAAGCTCTTGTCGATCTTGACCTGGTCGACGGGGAGCCGGCGCAGGTGGGCCAGCGACGACTGCCCGGTGCCGAAGTCGTCGACGGCGAGGTGGCAGCCGAGGGCGTGCAGGCGGCGCAGCACCGGCAGCGCGACCTCGCGCTCGGAGGAGACGCCGGACTCGGTGAGCTCGAGGGTGAGCAGCTCGGCGGGCACGCGGTGGGTGGCGAGCAGCGTCGCCACCTCGTCGGGGAAGCCGGGGGTGCCGAGGTTACCGACCGAGACGTTGACCGCGACCGAGAGCCGCATCCCGCGGTCGAGCCAGCGCCGGGCCGCGGCGAGCGACTCGTCGAGCACGAACGAGGTCAGCTCGGCGATCTGGCCGGTGGCCTCGAGGACGGGCACGAACTCGTCGGGCAGCAGCAGGCCGAGCTCGGGGTGGTCCCAGCGCGCCAGCGCCTCGACCCCGACGACGGTGCGCTCGCCGAGCGAGACGACGGGCTGGAAGTCGACGCGGACGTCGCGACGCTCGACGGCCGCCGAGAAGCCGCGGATGAGGCGCAGCCGGCGGGCCGCCCGCTCGCCCATGCTCGGCTCGTAGCAGCGCACCGGGTCGCCGCCGTCGCGCGTGGCGGCCAGCGCGACGTCGGCGCGGCGCAGCAGCGCGGCGGTCCGCTCCGGGCCCTGCGGGACGTCGGCGAGCCAGGGCCCGTCGGCGGCGACCCCGACGACCACCGGCGGCTCGAACCGCACGCCCTCCACGAGGTAGGCCGCGAGCAGGCGCTCGCGGAGGTCCTCGGCGGCGAGGTGGGCCTCGTGGCCGTCGACGCCGGGGAGGAGCACGGCGAAGGTGTCGCCCTCGAGGCGGGCCGCGACCGGGGCCGCGCCGTGCAGGACGGGCAGGCGCACCCCGACCAGGCGCTCGGTGGCCAGGCGGACGAAC
Organism: Actinomycetospora straminea; assembly: GCF_028737255.1. Lineage (GTDB taxonomy): Bacteria > Actinomycetota > Actinomycetes > Mycobacteriales > Pseudonocardiaceae > Actinomycetospora > Actinomycetospora straminea. The sequence goes on from NZ_JAQZAN010000001.1 coordinate 547,409, forward strand.
ACCTCGCCGCGCGCGTGGCCCAGGGTGTCGTTCACCTGCCCGAGCAGGGCCAGGTCGACGACGGCGACCGCCCCGCCCGACCCGGTCACGGCGTGCAGGAAGCCCTCGCGGTTGAGCAGGCCGGTCAGCGCGTCGCGGTGGGCGTCGCGGCGCAGCCGCTCGGCGAGCGCGCTGGTGGCGGCGTCGTGCCGGCGGCGGCGGGCGCGGGTGACGACCAGGCCGACCACGACCGCCGCGAGGACGAGCACGAGCAGGGCGCCGAGCACGAGCACCGTCGGCGGGGCCGTCCCGGCAGCGACCGGTGCTGTGGGTGCTGCCGGTGCGGCCGACACGAAGGGCGCGTGGCTCACGGCACCACTCCCCTTCCCGGTCGTTCCCCGGCGGGCGCCGACCCCGGCTCGCGACTCGTACGCACCCGGATCACATCTTCGCTGCGTTCACCGTACGCAACAAATCGTGATCACCTGACCGCCGGGTAGTTCACTCACCCGGACCATCATGCACCGTGTACCCCGCCCAACGATGACCCACCGGTACAGATGTGCAGGAGGACGCACCCCGTCCGTGGCGGCGGCGCGCGGCGCCCCCGCCGGTCCGCTCCGCTGCGGGCCGCCACCGGGCTCTGGTGGGATGACGGGGACCGGGGCGAGACCAGGGCGGGACCCAGCCGGGGACCGGGAACGGGGTGCGACGTGGCCGACGAGGGCGTGCGGGCGGGGATCGTGGCGACCGGCAGCGAGCTGCTGACCGGGCGTGTCACCGATCGCAACGGGCCCTGGGTGGCCGAGCAGCTCGGCGAGCTCGGCGTCGAGGTCTCCCACCTCGTGCTCGTCGGCGACCGCGGCGAGGACATGGCCGCGGCGCTGCGCTTCCTCGCCGCCGACGGCGTCGACCTCGTCGTCACCACCGGCGGGCTCGGGCCCACCGCCGACGACCTGACCGCCGAGGTCGTCGCCGCCGAGACCGACCGGCCGCTCGAGCTCGACGAGCACATGGAGAAGGTCGTCGGCGACATCATCGCCAAGTTCGCCGACCGGCTGCGGTGGGACGCCGACGCGCTGGCCGCCGCGAACCGCAAGCAGGCGATGGTGCCGCGCGGCGCGACCCCGATCCGCCCCGCCGGCACCGCGCCGGGCCTCGCCGTCCCGCCCCACCCCGAACGCGGGGGCCCGACGGTGCTCGTGCTGCCCGGGCCGCCCCGCGAGGTTCGCGCGATGTGGGACGAGGCGCTCGCGAGCGAGCCGCTGCGCGCGGTGCTCGCCCGCACCGCGCCCTACACGGAGACCCACCTGCGCCTGTTCGGCGTGCCCGAGTCCGAGATCGCCGCGACCCTGCGCGAGGTCGGCGAGCACACCGACCTCGAGCCGCTCGAGATCACGACCTGCCTGCGCGACTTCACCCTCGAGGTCGATCTGCGCCACGCCCCCGCCTCGGCGCCCGCCGCGAAGGCCCGGGACGCGGTGGTCGCCGAGATCGACCGGAAGCACGGGCGCGCCGTGTTCTCGCGCACCGGCCAGACGATCGACGAACTGCTCTTCGACCTGCTCGACGGTCAGGTGATCGCCACCGCCGAGTCGTGCACCGGCGGCCTGCTCGCGGGCCGGCTCACCGCGCCGGCCGGGGCGTCCGCCCACGTCGCGGGCGGCGTCGTCTCGTACTCGAACGACGCGAAGGCCGACCTGCTCGGCGTGCCGCGCGAGCTCATCGAGGCCCACGGGGCGGTGTCGCCCGAGGTCGCCGAGGCCATGGCCGACGGCGCCCTCGCCCGCTTCGGGGCGACGATCGCGGTGGCCATCACCGGCGTCGCCGGACCGGGCGGGGGCACCGAGGCCAAGCCCGTCGGCTACGTCTGCTTCTGCGTGCGCACCGCCGACGGGCGCACCCTGGCGCGCGACCCCGTCCTGCCCGGCGAGCGCGGCGACATCCGCGAGCGCTCGGTCGTGCTCGCCATGCACCTGCTGCGCCGGGTCCTCACCGGCCAGGGCGAGCCCGCGCCCGTCTAGGCGACGCGGGCGACGAAGGCGGCGACGTCGTCGAGGACCTCGTCGCGGTGGGTCTCGTTGAGGATCTCGTGCCGCGCGCCGGGGTCGATCCGCGTGGTCTGGTCGCTGCCGGCGAGCTTCTCCATGACCGGGCGGGTCGACGCGAGCGGCACGAGCTGGTCGTCCTCGCCGTGTACCCACAGCACGGGCAGCTCCCCGAAGCCCGGCCCGGCCGCGACCGCCTCCACCGCGGCGACGAACGCCTCGAGCGTCGGGCGCTTGAACGGCCCGTGCCAGACGAGCGGGTCGGCCGCGTACGCCTCGCCGATCGCCGGGTCGCGGGAGAGCACAGCGGGGTCGATCGGGACGTCCGGGATCGGGTCGTGCTCGAGCAGCCCGAAGATGCCGGGGCTGCCGCCGACGACGGGCCCGGTGAGCACGAGGCCCGCGAGGACGTCGGGGAAGCGCTGCGCGTAGCGGGCGGCGATCAGGCCGCCCATCGAGTGCCCGAGCAGCACGATCGGCAGATCCGGGTGCTCGTTGCGGGCGGTGCGCCGGACCTGGTCGAGGTCCTCGACGACGTCCTCGAGGTCGGTGACGAGCACCGGCTCGCCCGCGGAGCGCCCGTGCCCGAGGTGGTCGGGGGCGTAGACGACGGCGCCGTCGCCGGCGAGGCGGTCGAGGACGTGGGTGTAGCGCCCGGAGTGCTCGCCGTAGCCGTGGGCGAGGAGCACGACCCGCCGCGGCGCGCCGTCGGGGTCGCGGCGGCGCACGACCACCCGCCCCTGCCGGCCGTCGATCTCCAGGTCGGTCTCGGTGCCGATCATGCGGACGCCTCCTGCGCGTGGGGTCGGTGGGCGGCGGTCACGCCGAGGACGGCGTCGACCACCAGGTCGGGGTCGTCCCACATCGGCACGTGGCCGACGCGGGGCAGCCGCACGAACTCGGCGCCGGGCAGGCGGTCGCGCAGCGCGACACCGTGGCGCCGCCAGGGGATGAGCCGGTCGCGGCCCGACCACGCGACCCGCACGGGGCAGGGCAGCGTGTCGAACGGGGCGACGCCCCCGTGCTCGGCCGCCCCGTCGAGCAGCTCGTGGAGGATCACGCAGCCGGCGAGGTCGTCGAAGAGCTCGCCGACGTCCTCGGTCGGCACCCGGTCGCCGCGCTCGAGCACCCGCCCGAGCAGCGCGCGGCGCACCCACGGCCGGCGGGCGGCCGTGCGCAGGGTCGAGGATCCGGCGAGGGCGGAGCCCAGCCGGAACGACCACACGAGCCGGCGCAGGTCCCACCCCGAGCCCCACCCGCCGGCCGGCGAGAGCGCGACCACGGAGCGGGCGCGCCCGCGCCGCGCGAGCTCCAGGGCCACCCAGCCGCCCAGGGAGTTGCCGACGAGGTGCGCGGTCGGCATGCCGGCGTCGTCCATGAGCGTCTCGACGTCGTCGACGATCCCCGCGACGCCCACCGGGGTGCCGTCGGGCCACGCCGCGCCGCCGCGGTGCCCGGCCAGCGTCGGCACGAGCACCTCGTGGTGCGCCTCGAGCGCGGCGCGGACCGGGTCCCAGGCGCGCGCGGACATGCTCGCGCCGTGCAGGAGGACCAGCGGCTCGCCGCTCACGGGCGGGCGCCCAGCGCCAGCACCTCGGCGAACCCGTCGGCGAGGTCCTGGTCGAAGCCCTCGAGGTCGGCGAACGACGCCGCGTCGAGGTTGGCCGCGACGCAGCACGTGTCGCCGTGGGTGACCATCGCGATCATCGCCGCGCACCCGGGCAGCGGGGCGAAGGGATAGCTGCGCTCGATCCGCGCGCCGGCGAGGTAGGCGTCGCCCCGCAGGCCCGGGATGTTGCTGGCCTGCAGGTCGTTGCTCCGCGTGGCGCCGCCGCCGAAGCGCGCGACGACCGCGCCCGGCAGCCGTGCGAGCCCCGCGCTGACGATCTCGATGCTCTCCAGCGCCGGCTCGGCGAGCGCGGCCTTCATCCGCCGGCGGACCTCCGTGACCCGCACGCCCGGGTCGACGATCCCGACCGGCGCCGAGAGCCGCGCCGGCGCGAAGTGGTTGCCGCCGGGCTCGTGCTCCTCGCGGCGGATCGACACCGGCAGCGTCACGGGCATGAGCCGGTCCGGCGGGAGCGGGTCCCCGCGCCGCGCCGAGTAGCGCCGGAACGCCCCGAGCAGCGACGCGACGTAGGCGTCGTTGACCGACCCGCCGACCGACTTGCCCGCCGCGCGCAGCTCGGCGAAGGGCACGTCGAGGGTGCGAAAGCGCCAGGACGGGCTGCGGTCGGCGAGCACCGGCAGCGGCGGCGCGGGGGGCGGCGAGAGCACCCGCGTGGCCGAGACGAGGTAGGCGGTGACGTCGCGGACCGCGCGGTCGGGCCGGACCAGCGAGGCGGCCATGCCCAGCAGCCCTTTCGCGGCGCCGCCGACCAGCCCGAGGTCGCTGCGGACCTGGCGCACGACCTCGCGCGAGAGCGTCGCGGGCGGTCCGGACGGGGGCGGCGGCTGGGGCTTGTCCGACATCGGCTCCCGGCTGCGCGAGTGCAGGCCGGCGAGCAGCTGCGCGAGGCCCATGCCGTCGGACAGGACGTGGCTGAGCTTGAACAGCAGCGCCGCCCCGCCGTCGGGCAGCCCGCCGACGAGCGTCGCCTCCCACAGCGGTCGCGACGGGTCGAGCGGCGTCATCGCGATCTGCTCGGCCAGCGTGAACAGGCCGTCGCGGCCCGCGCCGTCGGGCAGCCGGAGGCGGCGAACGTGGTAATGCAGGTCGAAGTCGGGGTCGAGCGCCCAGTGCGGCGTCCCGGCGCCGAGGAACGGGGTGACGATCCGCTCGCGGAAGCGCGGCACGACCCGCGAGGCCCAGTCGGTGGCCGCGACGAAGCGGTCCCAGTCGGGCTCGAGATCGAGGGTCTCGACGATCACGACCGTCGAGCGCATCCGCGGGTCGGCCTCGACGCGCCACATCAGCGCCTCGAAACCGGTCAGCTCCTCGGAGCGCGACCACAGCAGGCGGCCGTCGTCGCTGCGCGGTGGTGTCGGGTCGAGACTCATCGGGCGCCCTCCAGGACCGCGACGAACCGCTCGCGGACGTCCTCGACGTGCTGGGTGAGGGTCTCGGCGGACCAGTCCGAGGTGTCGATCGGCGGCAGCACGTCGACGTGGACCGTGCCGCCCCGCAGCGTCTGGTGCCCGCGCCACATGACCTCGCCGGCGTCGTGGATGACGATCGGCACCATCGGCACGCCCGCCTGCAGCGCGATGTGGAACGCGCCCTTCTTGAACCGCCCGAGCCGCGGGGTCGGCGAGCGCGTGCCCTCCGGCGCGATCGCCAGCGACCAGCCCTCGTCGCGCAGCTTGCGCACGGCCGGCTCGAGCGCCTCGCGCGCCTGCCGGGTGTTGCCGCGGTCGACGAACGCGACCCCGGCGAGCTTGAACATCGCGCCCCACAGCGGGATCTGCGCGGCCTCGGCCTTCGCGACACCGGTGAACCCGCCGCGCAGCAGCTTCATGAGCAGCGCGACGTCGATCTTCGACTGGTGGTTGAAGACGAAGACGCACGGGCGCGCCGACCACAGGTGCTCCGCGCCGCGCACCTCGACGTCGATGCCCGCGAGCGCGAGGCCGAGGTCGCCGGTGACCGAGCAGGTCAGGTCGACCATCTGCCGCCGCGACCGGCGGGCCAGCCCGACGGCGGCCGCGGTGCCCGCCGCGCCGAGCAGGGCGCCGTAGAAGCCGGCGGTGCGCAGGACGTCGCCCGGGGTGGCGAGCGTCCCGCCGCGGGGGGCGACGACGAGCCCGGGCCGCCCGTCGCGGCCCGCGGTCTCGCTCACGACCACCGGGCGCTCGCCGAGCGCGAGCAGCGCGTCGGCGCCCGGGCCGGCGTAGACGAACGCGAGCCGCCGCCCGGCCAGCGCGTCGGCCGTGGCCCGGCCGTCGAGCAGCACCGGGCCCGCGACCTCGCCGGTCACGACGCCGTCGCGCACCTCGACCTGGGTGGCGACCAGCTCGTCGGCGCCGAGGTCCTCGGCGAGCGGGGCGAGCACGGGGCGCGGCGCGTGGCCGGTGAGGACGACGTGGTGGCCCGCGCGGCGGTGCTCGAGCACCAGTGACCACATCTCCGGGCGCAGCGAGGCGCCCAGCTCGTCGCGCAGGATCGTGCGCGCCCGCCGGGCGACGGCCTCCTCGTCCTGGCCCGCCCAGCCCGCGACGAGGCGGCGTACGGCGGCCTCGTCGTCACCCGCGCCGGCGAGCAGCGCGACGTCGCCGGGCAGCGCGCGCCAGGCCGTCCGTCCCGAGCGCAGCGCCTCCCCGGCGTGTGCGGCGACCGCGGACGTCGCGAGCAGGGCGGTCTCGTCGACGACGACCACGCTGCCCGACGGGGCCGCGCGGATCGCGGCACGCCGGGCGGCGTCGTCGGGGAGCTCACGACCCTGCGGCATCGCGCTCCCCTCCCCACACGTCCGCCCGCAGCGCGTGCTCGCGCTCGTCGGCCCGGCGCAGCCGCGACCGGACCGCGGCGACCTCGTCCCGCCAGGCCGCGCGCCGGCCCGGGTCGGCGTCCGCGCCGAGGAGCGCCCGGTTGTCCGCCACCCGCAGCGCCGAGGTGAACAGCTCGCGGGACACGACGTCGGCGCCGAGGAGCAGCTGCTGGCGCCACCACTGCTGGCCCAGGCCCGTGCACGCGTCGAGGAACGCCCCCCGGTCCTCCAGGGCGCCCTCGTGGTCCGCGAGCACCGTCGCCACCACCCACTGCGCCTCGACGAACGGCAGCAGCGTCCCGGGGGCGACGAGCAGCTCGGCCCGCCCGAGCAGCTCGGCGGCACCGTCGGCCGACGCGGGCGCCGAGCGGTAGCCGGGCGCGAGGCGGTCGAGCTCGGCGAGCAGCTCGTCGCGGAAGTCGCGCTTGCGGGGGAAGAAGAACTCGTACTTCAGCAGGTCCCGCAGGGCCAGCGCCGCGTCCCAGCACGCCTCGAGGACCTGGTCGTGCGCCAGCTCGCGGCCCTCGGCGGCGACCGTGAACAGCGCCGTCTCCAGCACCGCGCGCGTGAGCAGGTGGTGCAGCAGGCCGTTGCGGTAGAACGCGGCCACGTGGTGCCGGTCGGGGCCGATCGACCAGACCGGCTCCGGGCCGCCCTCGAAGCACTCGACCACGCCCACCGACACGAGCCGGGAGAGGGTGTCGACGACGCCGTCGGGGGTGTCGAGGGCGCGGATCGACGGCTCCTCGCCGAGCAGTCCTCGCAGGGGCGCGACCACGGCCCGGACCTGCTCGAGGGTCAGCGCGCGCCCGCCCGCACCGAGCAGCGCGAACGTCACCACCCCGGTCGGCGTCGGGGGCGTGGCGCGATTGATGCCGACCGCCACCCGGAACGCCACCTTCTCCAGCTGCGACGGCCCCTCGCCGGCCTCGGCCAGGGCGTCGCGCAGACTGATCGGCTCGCCGAAGCGCACGCGCGCCGAGCCGATGCGCCGCTGCTGGTCGCGCATGTAGCCGGCGAGCCACGCCAGGCCCTCGGCCTTCTTGCCCGCGCCGCCCTGCTCGGCGGCCAGCGCGCCCACCTCGTGGAGCTGGTCGTAGTGCAACGACACCGGGACGAGCAGCGGGTCGCGGCCCGGCGAATCCTCTCCCAGCTGGTCGGCGGCGTCGACGAGGTAGCGCAGCAGCCCGTACTTCGGGGGCCGCAGCTTGCCGGTGCGCGTCCGGCCGCCCTCGATGTACCACTCGAGGTTGAAGCGCTTGTCGAGGAGGTGGCCGAAGTACTCGCGCACCGCGAACTTGTAGACCGCGTCGTCGCCGAAGCTGCGGCGGATGAACACGATCCCCGCCCGGCGCCCCAGCGTGCCGAGCGGCCAGAACGCGAGGTTGTTGCCGCCGAGCACGTGGTTGCGGGGGAAGTCGTGGGCGTGCAGCACCTCCGCGAGCACGAGCGGGTCGGCGTAGCTGCGGTGCGACGGCAGGAACACCAGCGGCCGGCGACGACCCTGCTCGCGCAGGTCACCGAGGCTCGCGGTGTCGACGTCGAGGTCCCACGCCCGGCGGTGCAGCGGGCTCATCACCGAACGGAACGCCTCGATGGCCGGCGGGCTCTGCACCGCGGCCATCTCCTCCAGGCAGCGCGCGGTGCGCGCGAGCACCTCGTCGACCGGGACGTCGAGCTCGCCCGCGAGTCCCGCGGCCCGCTCCCGGACCGCGGCCGACGCGACGATCTGCTCGGCCATGAGCCGCGGCACCTTGTAGCGGTCACCGGTGAGCCGGCGCTCGGCGCGGTCGCACGCCAGCGTCGCCCGCCGGCGCACGAACGCCACGAACCCGGCGCCGTCCGGCGTCCCGAGCTCGCGGTCGCCCTCGCGGCGCAGCTCCGCCAGCGATGCCGCATCGCCCGCGACCACCCGCCCGCGCGAGGTCGACCAGCCCCGCACGCGGGCGTGCAGGTGGCGCAGGCCGCGGCGCCGGGCGCTCAGCGACAGCAGGTCGCCCAGGGCCGGCGCGTCCGACGAGTCGCGCTCGGCGGGCGGCCACACGACGCGCACGGGCACGACGGTGGTGTCCGGCCCCGCGCCGTCGAGGGCGCCCGCGAGCTCGCGGGCGTCGTCGGGCACCACGCGCACCGCGCCGTCGTCGGCGTCGGCGTCGCCGAAGGTCGAGGACGTCCACTGGCGGACGAGCTCCCGCTCGGCCCGTGACCGGGCCCCGGAGAGCACCAGGGTCGGGGGTCGCACCACGTCGTGCTCCCTGCGTGAGGGTCCCGGGTCGGGACGGCGCTGGCCCCTACAGCGAGCAGGGCATCGTCTTCACCGCGTGCACGAAGTTGCTGCGCAGCATCTCCGGCTCGCCGACCTCCAGGCCGGGGGCCCGGCTCAGGAGCTGCGAGAAGATCTGCCGCAACTGGGTGCGCGCGAGCATGTTGCCCATGCAGAAGTGGGGTCCGCCACCCCCGAAGCCCACGTGCGGGTTGGGATCGCGGGAGAGGTCGAAGCGCAGGGGATCGACGAAGACCGACTCGTCCCTGTTGCCCGACTCGTAGAACATGACGACCTTCTCGCCCGCCGCGATCCGCTGGCCCCGGAGCTCGGTGTCCTGGGTCGCCGTCCGGCGGAAGGTGAGCACCGGCGAGGCGTGCCGGACGAACTCCTCGACCGCACCCTTCATCCGGCCGTCGAGGTCCTCGGCGAGCCACGCCCGCTGCTCGGGCTCCTCGGTCAGGCGGCGCATGGAGTGGGCGATCGTGTTGCGGGTGGTGTCGTTGCCGGCCACCGACAGGAGCACGAAGAACGCGCCGATCTCGGGGTCGGTGAGGCTCTCGCCGTCGACCTCGGCCGACACGAGGTTGGTCATGAGGTCGTCGCGGGGCTCCCGGCGCCGGGCCTCGACCAGCTCCGTCGCCGGGCCCAGCAGGTTCATCAGGGCCTGCCCGGCCGCCGCGAGCGGGTCCTCGAGGCCCAGGTTCTCCAGCACGTCGGGGTCGTTGGTCGCGACGAGCAGGTCGGCGGCCTCGGCGAGGGAGTCCTGGTACTCCTCGGGCGCGCCCATGAGGTCGTAGATCGTCCCCATCGGCAGCTGCTTGGCGACGAGCTGGACGAAGTCGCCGTCGGAGCCGTCGGAGAGGTGCTCCAGGAGCCGGTCGACGATCGTGCGGGCCCGCTCTGCGATCCGGTCCTCGACGCGGGCCACCTGCTTCGGCGTGAACGCGGCGCTGACGATCTTGCGCAGCTTCGTGTGCCGCGGCGCGTCCATGGCGAGGAACGACTGCGTGGCCTCGAGCAGCTCCGGCGGCGCCTCCTGGAACTGCACGCCCTGCCCGGAGCAGAAGAGCTTCGGGTTCTTGCTGACGTGGCCGATGTCCTCGTGGCGCACGACCGCCCAGAACCCCGGGTCGTCCTCGCCGGGCATGAGCATGCCCTCCGGTGGGCGGTGCCAGGAGATCGGCCGCTCACCGCGCAGCTCCGCGAACGTCGCGTCGCGCTCGGCCATGGGACGTCCCCAGAAGCGCAGGGACGACAGGTCGAGCGGGTCGAGCTCGCGCCCGGAGACCGTGGTGGTGCCCGCCGTGTCCGTCATGCGCCCTCTCCCCGTTCCTTCGCGGCCTGCTTCTGCGCCCGCTGCACGCGGCGCTGCTCGGCGAGCTCGAGGGCGTCGGCCCACGTCTTGCGCCCGCCGATGAGCCGGCGGTACTTCATGACCTCGGCGGGCATGTCGACCGCCAGCGCGCCGACGATCCGGTCGCCCGCCCGATAGATCGCCGTGAACGGGCCGCCCTGCGCGTCGTCGCCCGCCACGACCTCGATCTGCTCGTCCGCACCCTCCGGGGCGATGCCCACGAACTGGACGCGGCCGTCGTACCAGTCCGACCAGAAGTAGGGGACGGTCTCGTAGGGCTTCGCGGCCGCCGGGTCGACGGCGTGGCGGGCGGCCCGCCCGCCCTGGTCGGCCGCCGAGGTCCAGTGCTCGAGGCGCATGGTGCCGCCCGCGACGTCGCTGAACAGCGCGTTCGGCCAGCGAGCGACGTCACCCGCGACGTAGACGCCGTCGGCGGCGGCCAGCGTCTCGTCGGCCACCACCCCGTCGTCGATCGTCAGCCCGGAGCCGTCCAGCCAGTCCGTCGCCGGGCTCGCCCCGATGCCGACGACGAGGACGTCGGTGTCGACCTCGGTGCCGTCGCCCAGGCGCACGCCGGTCACCCGGCCGTCGCTCGACAGCACCTCCTCCACCGCGACGCCCGTGCGCACCTCGGTGCCGTGCCGGCGGTGCAGGTGGGTCAGCGCGCGTCCCATCCGCTCGCCGACCGCGCGGGCCAGCGGGGTCTCGAGCGCCTCGAGGATCGTGACCTCGAGCCCCAGCTTCCGACCCACCGCGCCGACCTCCGAGCCGATGAAGCCCGCCCCGACGACGGTGAGCCGCCGCGCACCGCCGCGCAGCGCCGCACGCAGGGCGACGGCGTCGTCGAGGGTGCGCACGGTGTGCACGCCCTCGAGGTGCTCGGTGCCCGGCAGCGTCCGCGCGTGCGCGCCCGTCGCGATCACCAGGCCGTCCCAGGACAGCGTGCGGTCGCCGACGGCGATCGTCCGCCCCGCCGTGTCCAGCGCGCTCGCGGGCGTGCCCAGCAGCAGCGCGACGTCGAGGTCGCCGGCGAAGGTCTCCTCCTCGCGGTAGCGCGGGTCGGGACACTCCTCGGCGGCGAGGTACTCCTTCGACAGGGGCGGGCGGTCGTAGGGCAGGTGCTCCTCGGCCCCGACCAGCGTCACCTCGCCGTCGAACCCGTCGCGCCGGACCGCCTCGACGGCGCGCAGCCCGGCCAGGGACGCGCCGACCACGACGAGGTGCGTCACGCGTCGATGGGCCCGTCGAGCGACAGCGCCTCGGTCGGGCAGGCGGCGACGGCCTCGCGGACCTCACCCTCCTGGTCGGCCGAGATCTCCTCGGTGTGCAGGATCAGCGACCCGTCGTCGTCGACCTCGAAGACGTCCGGCGCGAGGGACTCGCACATCCCCATGCCGGTGCACCTGTCCCAGTCAACGTTGATCCTCACGGTGCCTCCCCTGGCCGTCGGTGGTGTCGACGGGAGGGACCGTAACGTACGTGATGCTACGGAGGCGAGACCTGCGTCACCATTCGATCACACGCGGTGAGGCGACGCGGCCGGACGCCACGACAGCCAGCCGCGCGTCAGGACGTAGGCCACCGCGGTCGTCACCACGAGCACGGCGTCGACGCCCAGCGCCGTCACCGCCCCGGGTGCGTCGAGGACGGCGAGCGTGAACACGACCATCGCGACCTTGTGCAGGAACACCAGCTCCCACACGCCCGGCGCGCCGCGCGGGCGCAGCACGAGCATGGTCCACAGGCCGACGAAGACGAGGTAGCCGAACGTCCGCCACCCCTCGACGACGAGCAGGTCGGGGGGTGCGGTCGCGATCGCGGCGAGGCCGCCGGCGAACGCGGCCAGCGCGGCCAGGGCGTCGAGGACGAGCAGGCCGCGGCCGACCCGGTCGGCCGTGCGGCTCGGGACGCCGGGGCGGGCGGGGGCCGGCGTGGATCCCGTGATGGGGACGGCGGTGGACATGACGGGCTCCTCGGGCTCGGGAGACGGACGGCGTGACCGTCCTGCCCGCCCCAACCACCGGACGGGCCCGGGCCTTCCGGACGTGAGAGCGTCGGCGCCGAACGGCTCGACGAAGGGAGCACGGGACGTGAGCACGCTGGATGCGCCGGCCCCGACGGCGCTGTCGGTCACCCACGACGGCGGGGTGGCGACGGTGCGCCTCGAGCGCCCGCAGGCGGCGAACGCGCTGGACCGGACGCTGTGGCACGAGCTGCGTGCGACGTTCCGGGCGCTCGACGACGACCCGGGGGTGCGCGCGGTCGTGCTCACCGGGTCCGGCCGGCACTTCTGCGCCGGGATCGACCTGTCGATGCTGGCCGAGATCCAGGCCATGGCCCCGGCCGGCGCCGACCCGGGCCGCGCCCGCGAGGGCCTGCGCCGGCTGATCCTCGACCTCCAGGACGTGCTCACCACCGTCGAGCGCTGCCGCGTGCCGGTGCTGGCGGCGATCCAGGGCGCATGCGTGGGCGCCGGACTCGACCTCGCGGTGGTCTGCGACCTGCGCTACGCGACGCCGCGCACGAGGTTCTCGCTCAAGGAGGTCGACATGGGCCTCGCCGCCGACGTCGGCGTGCTCCAGCGCCTGCCGCGGATCGTCGGCGAGGGCCGGGCCCGCGAGATGGCCTACACCTGCCGCGACGTGCGCGGGGACGAGGCCGCGACGATCGGGCTGGTCAACGCGTGCGTCGACACCGACGACCCCGAGGCGCTCCTGGCGCACGTCACCGAGGTCGCCCGCGGGCTCGCCGCCAAGTCGCCGCTCGCCCTGCGCGGCACCAAGCACGCGATCACCTACGCCCGCGACCACTCCGTCGCCGACGGCCTCGACCAGATCGCGACCTGGAACGCCTCCGCGCTGATCTCCGACGACCTCACCGAGGCCGTCACCGCCTTCGCCGAGGGCCGCGCCCCCCGCTACGCCGACTGACGCACGGGGTGTGTCAGCCTGGCGTCCACGCTGACACCGGACACCAGGAAATCCCCCACGATCACCGCTCCTCGCACGCGTCGGCGCGGCTGTCCGCCCGGCCGTCGCCCCGCCACGGGTCGGCCTCGACCACCGGCGACTCCCAGGTCACGTCGGCCCGGGCGCGCACGGCCGCCTCGAACTCGTCGAGCAGGTCGCCCAGGTCGACGTCGACCACCCCGGCGATCTGCTGGTGCCCGGCGAGCACCGCGATGCCCAGCGCCGCCAGCCGCGCGCGCTCCCCCTCGTCGCCGACCACCGGCGCGAGGACGTCGGCGAGCGCCTGCACCCGCCCGCGGTCGACGGCGCGCTGGGCCGCCTCGACGCGCGGGTCGACGGTGGCCCACGCCCGGATCGCAGTCTCGGCCTCGTGCGGCACGGTCAGGGCCAGGTACTTCATGCGCGTCACGCGCTCGACGGGGTCGTCGCTGGCGTTGACCATCTCGACGATGCGCCCGACCTCCTCGCGCTCCCAGTGCTCGAGCAGCGCGGCGACGAAGCCCTCCCAGCTGCCGAAGTGGTGGTAGAAGGACCCGCTGGTGACGCCGACGGCCGCGCACAGCCGCCCGATGCGCAGGGCGTTGCGGCCCTCGCGCGCGAGGAGGCGCAGCGCCTGCTCGAAGTAGGACTGCCGGGTGGCCGTGGGCATCGGCGTCGTCCTCCCGCGGCGTCGGTTCCCCTCGAACAGAACATAATCTACTCTACGGCGGCCGCCCACCGTGATCTCCGAGGAGACGACGATGTATCCCGGGACGTTCGCCGCCACCCACCCCGATCGCCCCGCGGTGGTCATGGCCGAGACCGGCGAGGGCCTGACCTACCGCCAGCTCGAGGACGGCTCGGTGCGCCTGGCCCGCACGCTGCACGAGCACGGGCTGCGCCGCGGCGACGTCGTCGCGCTGCTCTCGGACAACCACCCGCGCGTCTTCGAGGTCTACTGGGCCGCGCAGCGCGCCGGCCTGCTCGTCACGGCCGTCAACCACCACCTCTCCGCCGACGAGGCCGCCTACATCGTCGACGACTGCGGCGCCCGCGTCCTCGTCGTCTCCGCCGCGAAGGCCGACCTGGCGCAGGCCGTCGTCGAGCACACGCCGCGCATCACGCTGCGCCTCGCGTTCGGCGGCCCGGTGCCGGGTCACGACGACTACGACGCCGTCGTCGGCGCCCGCAGCGCCGAGCCGATGAGCGACCAGCCCCGCGGCGGCGACATGCTCTACAGCTCCGGCACCACCGGGCGCCCCAAGGGCATCAAGCCGAACCTGCCCGAGCGCCAGATCGACGAGCCCGGCGACCTCTACATCGCGGTGTTCAAGCCCATGTACGGCTTCGGCGAGGACACCGTCTACCTCTCGCCGGCGCCGGTCTACCACGCGGCGCCGCTGCGCTTCGGCGCCACGATCCAGTCGACCGGCGGCACCGTCGTGATGATGCACCGCTTCGACCCCGAGCAGGCACTCGCGGCGATCGAGCGCTTCCGCGTCACCCACAGCCAGTGGGTGCCGACGATGTTCGTGCGGATGCTCAAGCTCCCCGAGGAGACGAAGCGCCGGTACGACGTCTCCAGCCTGCGGGTCGCGATCCACGCCGCGGCGCCGTGCCCGGTCGAGGTCAAGCGGGCGATGATCGACTGGTGGGGCCCGGTGCTGCACGAGTACTACAGCTCGAGCGAGGCCAACGGCATCACGTTCATCGACTCGGCGCAGTGGCTCGAACGGCCCGGCTCGGTGGGACGGGCCGGCCTGGGCACCATCCACATCTGCGACGACAGCGGACGCGAGCTCGCTCCGGGCGAGGTCGGCACCGTCTACTTCGAGCGCGAGATGGTGCCGTTCCGGTACCACAACGACCCGGAGAAGACCCGCGGCGCGCAGCACCCCGAGCACGAGACGTGGACGACCACCGGCGACCTCGGCTACGTCGACGCCGACGGCTACCTCTACCTCACCGACCGCAAGAGCTTCATGATCATCTCGGGTGGCGTGAACATCTACCCGCAGGAGATCGAGGACGTCCTCACGCTGCACGACGCGGTGCTCGACGTCGCGGTGATCGGGGTGCCGGACGAGGAGATGGGCGAGTCGGTGTTCGCCGTCGTGCAGCCCGCGCCGGGCCACGAGCCCTCGGTGGCGCTGGCCGACGAGCTGCTCGAGCACGTCCGCGGCCGCATCGCGCGCTACAAGACGCCCCGGCGCCTGGTGTTCACCGACGACCTGCCCCGCACGCCCACCGGCAAGCTCGTCAAGCACCGCCTCCGCGAGCGCTACGCGGCCGGCGAGTTCGCTCCTGCCTAGAAGAGCGAGCGGAAGAACTGGGCGATCGAGGACAGCGCCTCGCCGATGATCGCGACGATGGAGCGGACGACGTCGGCCGCGCCCTCGGGCTGCGAGATCACGAAGAACAGCAGGACGGCGACGACCACGAAGATCAGGAACCGTCTCAAGCCCTTGGACATGCGCTGCCGCCGCTCCCGTCGTCCCGGACCCCGCGTCGCGCCCCCGGTCGGGCACGGTGCGCACCGACCGTAACGGAACGGCTGCGCCGACAGGCTCCACTTCGACCGACGTGTCGCGCGCGTCGCGGAGATCGGCGGCGCGGGGTCCGGGCGGGCACGATCACGGGCGTGGACTCCTTCACCCGCGGCGCGCTGCGCTTCGACGTCACCGAGCACGGACCCGCGGACGGTGTGCCCGTGCTGCTCCTGCACGGCTTCCCGCAGACCGCGGCCAGCTGGGAGCCGGTCGCCCGCCGACTCGCCGACGCGGGATACCGGGTCCTCGCCCCCGACCAGCGCGGCTACTCGCCGGGCGCGCGGCCCGCGGGACGGCGGGCGTACCGCGTCGAGGAGCTCGTCGACGACGTGGTCGCGCTGGCCGACGCCGCGGGCGCGGACGCCGTGCACGTGGTGGGCCACGACTGGGGCGCGATCGTCGCGTGGGCGCTGGCGGCGCTGCACCCGGAGCGCGTCCGCACGCTGACTGCCGTCTCGGTGCCCCACCCGGCGGCGTTCATGGCGGCGATGGTGTCGAGCCGCCAGCTCGCGCTGTCCTGGTACGTCTACCTCTTCCAGGTCCCCGCCCTCGCCGAGCGGTTCCTCGGACGCCCGGGTGGCCTCGCGGCCGCGGTGCGCCGCACGGGCCAGACCGCGGAGCGGGCGCGGCGCGACGAGGCGGCGCTCACCGCGAAGGGCGGGCTGCGACCGGCCCTCACCGGGGCGGTCAACTGGTACCGCGCGACCCCGTTCTGGGAGCACCGCGGGCTGCGGGTGACGGTCGCGACACCGACGCTGATGGTCTGGAGCGACGGTGACAGCGCCGTCTCGCGCGCCTCGGTGGAGCGCAACCCGCGGTGGGTGACGGGGCCCTACCGGCTCGAGGTGTTCGCCGGGGTCAGCCACTGGATCCCGGACGAGGCCCCCGACCGGCTCGCGGACCTCGTGCTGGAGCACGTCGCGGAGCGGTGAAGCTGGGGGTTCCGGGAGCGCGGGGGGATGCGCTCCCGGAACCATGGTCGGCCGAGGGGGGCGCGGCCGACACAATCCATGTTACGGCGCTGTTGTCAGGCGCGCGTTGCGATCCGTGCCATACGCGGAGGTTTTCTCCGTCGCGAGCGTCACCGGCGCGCTCCCCGCCCCGTGACGGGCGATGACCGGGGGGAGCAGGCGGTCAGCGCCGACGGGGAAAGGATGCTCGCCCCGCCCGTGTCGCAGCAGCGAGTTGCGGTGCGCCACGATCGCGGTGGCCAGCGCCTCTGCGTGCGTCTCGACGCCCGCCGCGGGTTCGCCCGTCACGTTCTCCACCGCGCGCCCCAGCAGGTCGGCCAGTCGCGCGAGCTCGTCGAGCACGTCCGCGGACCAGGTGAAGTGATCGACGCCGTCGGGCCGCAGCGTCCGTCCTTCGCCGTCGAGGCGACGCAGCGCCTCGACCGCCTGCCGAGCGAGCGCGACGCCTGTGTTCTCAACCGTCACGACACCGCTGTACCCGCCCGCTCGGCGGACGACGCACCCGATCGGCGGGGTCGTGGGGGCCGGAAGGGCCCGGAGGAAGAGGTGGGCCGGTCCGCACTCCTGACTGCTCCCCAGCGTCAGGAGCGGGACCGGCCCCGGACGGCCTGTCGTCGAGCCCCCGAAGCCCGACGCGGCCTGTTGCAGGAAGCGTGCCCGACCCTCCGTGGCCGGAAACCGGCGATCCTGGGTTGGATCGGTTCAGCAGGGTCGGTGGCCGTCCCCTACCCGATCTGGCGTCCCTCGGCGTTCTCCCAGTACGGCCTGCGGAGGTCCTTCTTGAGGATCTTCCCCGAGGGGTTGCGCGGCAGGGCGTCGACGACGTCGATCGAGCGCGGGCGCTTGAAGCCGGCGATGCGCTCCTTGCACCACGCGAGCAGCGCGTCGGTGTCGATCTCGGAGCCCTCGTTGGCCACGACCACGGCCTTGACCGCCTCGCCCCACTTCTCGTCCGGGACGCCGATGACGGCCACGTCGGCGACGTCGGGGTGGCCGGACAGGACGTTCTCGACCTCGATCGGGTACACGTTCTCGGCCCCGGTGACGATCATGTCCTTGATCCGGTCGGTGAGGAACAGGTAGCCCTCCTCGTCGAGGTAGCCCGCGTCCCCGGTGTGGAACCAGCCGCCGGACAGCGCCTTCGCCGTCTCCTCGGGCCGCGCCCAGTAGCCCGGCGTGACCTGCGACGACCGGATCCAGATCTCGCCGACGGTGTTCGGCGCGACGTCCTCGCCGGTCGCCGGGTCGACGGCCTTGAGCTCGACCCACGGGTAGGCCTTGCCCGCCGAGCGCATGAGGTGGGCGCGCGGGCCGTCGGGGTCGTGGTCGTCGGGGTCGAGCTGGCTGATCGCGCCCGTGGTCTCGGTCGACCCGTAGAGCTGGAACAGCGGCGCCCGGAACGTCGTCAGCACCCGCTCGAGCACGGTGCTCGTGATCGGCGAGGCGCCGTAGGCGATGGCGCGCAGCTTCGACCAGTCGCGGTCGGCGGCGCCCGGCACCTGGGTGAGGAACTGCAGCACCGCGGGCACGAGGAAGGCGTTCGTGACGCCCTCGTCGGCCATCGTCGCGAGGAGCTGGTCGGGGACGATGTCGGCGATCAGCACGCAGCGCGCCCCGAACGACAGGCAGACCAGGGCGAAGCCCGAGCCGCCGATGTGGAACAGCGGCATGGCGACGAGGCCGACCGACTCGGTGTCGAAGCCCCAGTGGTCGCCGACCGAGAGCAGCGCGGCGAACTGGAGGTGGGTGAGGACGACGCCCTTGGGCAGGCCGGTGGTGCCCGAGGTGTAGAGCTGCAGCACGCAGTCGTCGTCCTGCGCGTCCTCCGGCGGGTCGAGCACCTCGTCGGACGCGGTCAGCCAGCCCTCGTAGTCGTCGCCGACGACGAGCACGCGCCGCACGGCGTCGATGCCCTCGACGCGACCGCGCAGGTCGGCGAAGTCGGGCCCGAGGACGACCAGCGGCGCGGCCGAGTCCTCGATGATCGCGATCAGCTCGTCGTGGGTGAGCCGGTTGTTCAGGGGCGCGGTGCCGGCGCGCACGCGCGGGGCGCCGAAGAGCAGGTCGAAGAACTCCGGGCGGTTCTTCCCCAGCCACACCACGCGGTTGCCCGCGCCGACGCCGTCCGCGGCCATCGCGCGGGCGGCGAGGCCCCCGCGGCGGTCGAGCTCGGCGTACGTCGTGTTCTCCCCCTCGAACGTCATCGCCACCAGGTCGGGGTCGCCGACGTGCTGGCGCACGACGTCGGTCAGCCGGAACGGCACGGGGGACCTCCACAGGACACGGACGACACGGGGCCGTGGTGACGCCGACCACAGGGCAGGCGCGACCGTAACTGGTCATACGGAATCGCGGAAGAGTCAGGCTTGACTGTTACCGGCCGGTGCAGCCACGCTGGGCGGCACCTGCACGGTCACGGGCCCGCCGGCCTCACGGTGGGCGTCCGCACGTCCCCGAAGGAGGGGCCACCCGGTGGAGCGCACGATCTTCTCCGACGAGCACAACGACTTCCGCGAGATGGTGCGGGACTTCCTCGAGAAGGAGGCGGTCCCCCACCACGCGGAGTGGGAGAAGCAGGGTCACGTCAGCCGCGACGTGTGGCTGGCCGCCGGCAAGACCGGCCTGCTCGCGATGGACGTCCCCGAGGAGTACGGGGGCGGCGGCACGTCGGACCTGCGCTTCCAGTGGATCGTCACCGAGGAGGTCGCGCGCGCCGGCACGAGCGGGCTCGGCTTCTCGCTGCACAACGACGTCGTCGCGCCCTACCTGATCGAGCTCGCGGACGACGAGCAGAAGCAGCGCTGGCTGCCGCGCTTCAGCAGCGGCGAGATGATCACGGCGATCGCCATGACCGAGCCCGGCACCGGCTCGGACCTGCAGGGCATCCAGACCCGCGCGGTCCGCGACGGCGACGAGTGGGTGATCAACGGTCAGAAGACCTTCATCACCAACGGCATCATGTCCGACCTGGTCATCGTCGTCGCCAAGACCGACCCCGACGCCGGCGCCCACGGCTTCAGCCTCATCGCCGTCGAGCGCGACACCCCCGGCTTCGAGCGCGGGCGCAACCTCGAGAAGATCGGCATGTCCGCCCAGGACACCGCGGAGCTGTCGTTCACCGACGTCCGCGTGCCCGCCACCAACCTCCTCGGCGAGGAGGGCAAGGGCTTCATCTACCTGATGCAGAACCTGCCCCGCGAGCGCCTCTCGATCGCCGTCGGCGCGATCGCCGGGGCCGAGCGCGTCCTCGAGGACACGGTCGCCTACGTCAAGGAGCGCACCGCGTTCGGCAAGCCGCTCGCGAAGCTCCAGACCGTGCGGTTCTCGGCCGCCGAGATGGCGACGAAGCTCGCCGTCACGCGCACCTTCGTCGACCGCTGCATCACCGAGCTGAACGAGGGCAAGCTCGGGCCGGCCGACGCGTCGATGGCCAAGTACTGGTCGAGCGAGACCGCCAAGGAGGTCATCGACGGCTGCCTGCAGCTGCACGGTGGCTACGGCTACATGAAGGAGTACCCGGTCGCGAAGGCGTACCTGGACACCCGCGTGCAGACGATCTATGGCGGCACCACCGAGATCATGAAGGAGATCATCGGACGGGTGGTGCTGGGGTGAGCGCCATGAGGATCGGGATGGGGCTCGCGTACGCCCGGGGCGGCTTCCGCGAGACAGTGGAGAAGCTCGTCGAGCTCGAGGAGGTCGGCCTCGACGCGGTGAGCGTGGCCGAGCTCTACAGCTTCGACGCGGTCAGCCAGCTCGGCTACATCGCGGCGCGCACGTCGCGGGTGCACATCGAGTCCGGGATCGTGCAGATCTACACGCGCACGCCGTCGCTGACGGCGATGACCGCGGCCGGGCTGGACTACGTCTCCGACGGTCGCTTCGTGCTCGGCATGGGCGCCTCGGGCCCGCAGGTCATCGAGGGCTTCCACGGGCTGAAGTACGACGCCCCGGTGGGCCGCACGCGCGAGATCGTCGAGATCTGCCGCCAGGTCTGGCGCCGCGAGCGCGTCGAGTACTCCGGCAAGCACTACACGATCCCGCTGCCGGCCGACCAGGGCACGGGCCTGGGCAAGCCGCTGAAGATCATCAATCACCCGGTGCGGGAACAGATCCCGATCATGCTGGCCGCGCTGGGGCCGAAGAACGTCGAGATGGCCGCCGAGCTCGCCGAGGTGTGGGAGCCGATCTGGTTCCACCCGGGCAAGGCGGCCGAGGTCTGGGGCGCGTCGCTCGAGGCCGGCAAGGCCAGGCGTGACCCGGCGCTGGGCGAGCTGCAGACCGCGGTGAACGTGCCGTTCGCGGTCGGCCCGGGCTCCGGCAAGCTGCGGGAGCACGTGCGTCCCCAGCTCGCGCTGTACGTCGGCGGGATGGGCGCGAAGGGCAAGAACTTCTACAACGACCTCGCCGGACGCTACGGGTTCGCCGATGAGGCCGCGGAGATCCAGGACCTGTACCTGTCCGGGCGCAAGGAGGAGGCGGCCGAGAAGGTGCCCGAGGAGCTCGTCCACGCGGTGTCGCTGATCGGCACCGAGGACGAGGTCGCCGAGCAGGTCCGCGAGTTCGCGGCCGCCGGGGTCACCCAGCTCAACATCGCCCCGCTCGACCCGGACCACCACACCGTGAAGTCCTCGCTGGAGACCCTGAAGTCGTTGATCTGATCGGTCGCGCCGAGGAGATGCGCGGGGTCACGTCCCCGGCAACAGCAGCAGGCGCGCGAGCTGCTTCCACTGCTCGAGGTGCGGGTCGGTCCGCGGGTCGCGCGGGTCGAAGCCGTAGGTCAGCGCGACCCCGCGCATGCTGGTCAGCAGCGTCTCGCGCAGCAGGGCGGCGCGGGCCGGGTCGGCGTAGTCCTCGAAGAACGCGTCCACGGTCTGGCGGATCGCCGCGCCCAGGCGCCGCTCGGCGGGCAGGAGCGCGGCGGCGAGCGCCTCGTCGGTGCGCGCCGCGGTCCACAGCTCGACCGAGGCCCAGAAGTAGGCCTGCTGGTAGGTGAACCACATGACGTCGACGGCCTGGTCGAGGCGCGCGTCGGCGTCGACGTCGGCCGCGGGCAGGTCGGCACGGGCCAGCCCGTCCGCGGCGAACCGGCTGGTCGCGAGGTGCTGGGCCGCGGCGACGAGCAGGTTCTCCTTGGACGGGAAGTGGTGCAGCAGCCGGCCGCGGGACACCCCGGCGCGGTTCTGGATCGTCAGCGTCGTCGTGCCCGCGTAGCCCGACTCGACAAGGCAGGCGACGGCCGCGTCGAGGATGCGGGTGCGACTGTCGGACGTCCGCTGCTCGCGGGACCGCCGCTCCGGCTCGGCGGCTGCCCGTGGGCTCACCATCGGTGCCCCTCCCGTCCGCGTGGTCAGTACGTCGTCGTCACCGTGTCGTGGTCGTGTCGAGACGATCGTGCCGCCAGGACCGCGAACGGTCAAACCTGACTGTCCCGGTGGAGCACCGCGAGGAGGACGTCGACGAGGAGCGCGCGGGTGCCGGCGCGGTCGAGCGTGCCGCGGACCAGCCACTCCCGGGACGCCGAGCGGACCAGGCCGAAGAACGAGCGCACGCGCGCCCGGTACGGGTCGTCCGGCGCGTCGGGCGCCAGGGCGGCGAGGACGCGGTCGGCGGCGATCTCGTCGGCCTCGGCGAGGATCGCGTCGACGTCGATGTCACCGGCCGCGCCCGTTCCGACCGCGAGCCACAGGCCGCGGTGACGGTCGACGGCGTCGAGGAACCAGTCGACGGCCGCGCCGGTGCGCTCCTCGACCGTGCCGGGCGGCAGTTCCTCGACCGCGACCTCGGGGATCGTCGTCAGCCGGCGCACGACCTCGAGGTAGAGCGCCCGCTTCGTGCCGAAGTAGTGGTTGATCAGGCCCCGCGCGACGCCGGCCTCGCGGGCGAGGTCGGTGGTCGAGACCGCGGCGTACGGGTGCTCGGCGAACAGGCGCAGGGCGCCGGCGACGATCTCCTCGCGGCGCGCGTCGGGGTCGAGACGCCGGCCGCGAGCGGGGGCGGTCATCGGCGTGTCGCGGAGCCGAGCCGGGGGCTTTTCTGACGTTGAGCGTCAGCGTGGACGCCAGGCTGACCCACCTGCGCGCGGTCGTGCGGCGTCATCCCGAAGGACATGGCGAAGTCGTGGAGGGTCGCCGACACGAGGGGGCGGTGGCCGGCGAGGAAGCCCAGGGGGCCCTCGGGGTCGAACGTCCAGTCGGCGCGGAGCAGGCCGATGCCGTGGCGGCTCGTCACCGGGCTCTGCCAGCAGCGGCCGTGCCGCTCCTGGGCCAGCGTGAACCCGACCCGCGGGCGCCCGGGCAGGCGCGCGCCCCGGCGCAGGACGGCACGGGCGGCGGGGCGCTCGGTGCCCTCGACGGTGATGCTCGGCGTGCCCTCGTCGAAGCCCGTGAAGCTCGCGAGCCCCTTCGGGATGCCCCAGAGCTCGCGGCCACCGTCGCGCGAGGCCGGGCTGTCGACCCAGATCGCGACGACGTGCGGGCGGACGCGCGCCCCCACGCGGCCGGCGACCGCGACCAGCAGCTCCCGGTAGCTCATGACCCCGCCGGGCGCGTAGTCGACCCAGGCCGCCCCGACCGGCGTGCGGCCGGCGAGCGCGAGCGGCGACCAGCCGTCGGGCCAGGTCGCGGTGGGCAGGGTGTCCGTCGGCACGAGGAAGGTCGACAGGTCCATGCGGCCGACGAGGGTCCAGGGCTCGGGCGGGTAGGAGGTCATGTCGGTGCTCCGATCCTCGGGCTGGGCAGGTCGGTGGTCGTGCTCCCGCTCCACAGCGCCCCGGGCGCGTCGGCCGGCACCGCGGGGCGGTGGGGGGCGACGGGGGCGACGCGCCGGTAGGGCTCCCCCGGCGCCGGGCGCGGGTCGGGCTCGCCGCGGTTGGGCCACAGCGACATCGCGCGCTCGGCGAGCGCGGTGATCGTCAGCGACGGGTTCACCCCGAGGTTCGCCGGCACGCTCGACCCGTCGACGACGTGGACGCCGGGATGCCCGTGCAGCCGGTGGTAGGGGTCGACGACACCGGTGTCGGGCGACGCGGAGATCACCGCGCCGCCGAGGAAGTGGCCGGTCACCGGCAGGTTCACCAGCGTCGAGCTCGCGCCGACCGGGAAGCCGCCCATCCGCCGCGCCACGCGGCGCGCGACCTCGTGGCCCGCCGGGATCCACGCCGGGTTCGGGGTGCCCTCGCCCGGCCGCGAGCGCAGGCCGCGCAGGACGCGGCGCGGGCGCAGCGTCAGCGAGTTGTCCAGCGTCTGCATCACCAGCAGCACGATCGACTGCTCGGCCCAGCGCCGCGGTCGGTGCAGCGCGACGAGCTCGCGCCGCGAGCGCACCAGCGCCCGGGCGATGCGCCGCAGCGACGGTCCGCGCTCGCCGAGCGTCGCGTCGCCCGCCGCGGTCGTGCCGTCGACCAGGACGGCCGAGAGCAGCGAGAGCAGGTTGGAGCCGCGCCCGTAGCGCACGGGCTCGACGTGGGTGTGCGCGTCGGGGTGGATCGACGAGGTGATCGAGACGCCGGTGGTGTAGTCGGCGACGTCGCTCGCGGTGCGCGCGGCGAGGATCGCCTCGGAGTTGGTGCGCGAGAGCTCGCCGAGCCGCGGGGAGATGCGGGGCAGGTCACCGCGGCGCCGCAGCCGGTGCAGCAGCCGCTGGCTGCCGAGCGCCGACGCGGCGACGACCACCTGCTGCGCCCGCAGCGTGCGTCGCCCGCCCGGTCGCCCGGTCGCGCGCACCTCGACCTCGTAGCCCGACGCCCCGGACAGGTCGCCGTCGCGCGGGCGGATGCGCGTCGCCGTCGTCATCGGCAGCACCTGCGCCCCGGCGGCCTCGGCGAGGTGCAGGTAGTTCTTGACCAGCGTGTTCTTGGCGTCGTGGCGGCAGCCCGTCATGCACTCGCCGCAGTGGAGGCAGCCGTGGCGCGCGGGGCCGGCGCCGCCGAAGTACGGGTCGGGCACCTCCTCACCGGGCGGGGCGCCGAAGAAGACGCCCACGTCGGCGGCCCGGTAGGTGTGGCCGACGCCCATCTCCTCGGCGACGTCGCGCATCACGGCGTCCGACGGCGAGACCCGCGGGTAGGTGGTGGCGCCGAGCATGCGGGACGCCTGGTCGTACGGGGCGTCGAGCTCGTCGGCCCAGTCGGTGATGCCGCCCCACTGCGGGTCCTCGTAGAAGGAGCGCGGCGGGCGGTAGAGCGTGTTGGCGTAGACGAGCGAGCCCCCGCCCACCCCGGCGCCGGACAGGACGAGCACGTCGCGCAGCGGGTCGGCCCGGAAGATCCCGAAGCAGCGGGCCCAGGGCGCCCACAGGTAGTCGCGCAGCTGCCACGACGTGGCGGGGAAGTCCTGGTCGGCGAAGCGGCGGCCGGCCTCGAGCACGCCGACGCGGTAGCCCTTCTCGGTGAGGCGCAGGGCGGTGACCGAGCCGCCGAAGCCGGAGCCCACCACGATCACGTCGTAGTCCGGGTCGACCTGCGGAGCCGCCGTGTGTGCCACGACGTTCACCATCGCGAGTCGTTGGCAGCGTGTCAACGAGAGCCGGACGACCCTACTCGCCAGTAGGACACGTTGACAGCAGCACAAAACAGTCCATGATGACTGTTGAGAGCAGTCGGCTCGCACCTGCGAAGGGACACACCCGTGACCGAGGCATTCATCTACGACGCCCTCCGCACCCCGCGCGGCCGGGGCAAGGCCACCGGTTCGCTGCACGCGACCAAGCCGGTGTCGCTGGTCGTCGGCCTGATCGACGAGCTGCGCAAGCGCAACCCGGAGCTCGACCCAAACAAGATCGAGGACGTCGTCCTCGGCTGCGTCACCCCGATCGGGGACCAGGGCGGCGACATCGCGAAGACCGCCGCGATCGCCGCGGGCCTGCCCGACCACGTGGGCGGCGTCCAGCTCAACCGCTTCTGCGCATCGGGTCTCGAGGCCGTCAACCAGGCCGGCCAGCGCGTGCGCTCCGGCTTCGAGGACCTCATCGTCGCCGGTGGCGTCGAGTCGATGTCCCGCGTCCCGATGGCGTCCGACGGCGGCGCCTGGGCGATGGACCCGGAGACGAACTTCAAGACCTCCTTCGTCCCCCAGGGCATCGGCGCCGACCTCATCGCCACCCTCGAGGGCTTCGCCCGCGAGGACGTCGACGCCTACGCGCTCGAGTCGCAGACCCGCGCGGCCAAGTCGTGGGCCGACGGCGCGTTCGACCGCTCGATCGTCCCCGTCGTCGACCGCAACGGCCTCACCGTGCTCGACCACGACGAGCACGTCCGCGAGACGACGATGGAGGGCCTGTCCGGCCTCAAGCCGTCGTTCGCCGGCATCGGCGACATGGGCGGCTTCGACGCGGTGGCGCTGCAGAAGTACCACTGGGTCGAGGCGATCAACCACGTGCACCACCCGGGCAACAGCTCGGGCATCGTCGACGGCGCCGCGCTCGTGCTGCTCGGCACCGAGGAGGCCGGCAAGCAGAACGGCCTCACCCCGCGTGCCCGCATCGTCGGCACCGCCGTCTCCGGCGCCGACCCGACGATCATGCTGACCGGCCCGACGCCCGCGTGCGAGAAGGTCCTGGCCAAGGCCGGCATGACCGTCGACGACATCGACCTCCTCGAGATCAACGAGGCGTTCGCCGCCGTGCCGATGAAGCTGATGAAGGACCTCGGCTTCCCGCACGAGCGCACCAACGTCGCCGGCGGTGCGATCGCGCTGGGCCACCCGCTGGGCGCCACCGGCGCGATGCTCGTCGGGACCATGGTTGACGAGCTCGAGCGCCGCGACCTGCGCCGCGCCCTCGTGACGCTGTGCATCGGCGGCGGCATGGGCGTCGCGACCATCATCGAGCGGGTCTGACCGCACCCCCGGAACCGACCGACCTGACGACAGGAGCGAATCCCGCAGTGTCCGACAACATGTTCCGGTGGGAGGCCGACGGCGACGGCATCGTCACGCTGACGATGGACGAACCGGGCGCCTCGGCCAACACGATGAACGCCAAGTGGGGCGAGGACTTCGCCGAGACGCTGCAGCGTCTCGAGTCCGAGAAGGACTCGATCACCGGCGTCGTCCTGACCTCGGCGAAGAAGACCTTCTTCGCGGGCGGCAACCTCGACGACCTCGTCAAGTACACGCGCGCCGACGCGCAGAAGGTCTTCGACCAGTCGCAGCAGATCAAGAGCCTGCTGCGGCGCCTGGAGACCCTGGGCAAGCCGGTCGTCGCGGCCATCAACGGCGCGGCGCTCGGCGGCGGCCTCGAGATCGCGCTGGCCTGCCACCACCGCATCGCCCTCGACGCCAAGGGCTCGAAGATCGGCCTGCCCGAGGTCACCCTCGGCCTGCTGCCCGGTGGCGGCGGCGTGGTGCGCGTCGTCCGCCTGCTCGGCCTGGCCGACGGCCTCATGAACGTGCTGCTGCAGGGGCAGCAGCGCAACCCGAAGGCCGCGCTCGAGGCGGGCCTCGTGCACGAGGTCGTCGACAGCCCCGACCAGCTGATCTCACGGGCCAAGCAGTGGATCAAGGACAACCCCGAGGCCGCGCAGCCGTGGGACGTCAAGGGCTACAAGATCCCCGGCGGCACGCCGTCGACGCCGAAGTTCGCGGCGAACCTGCCCGCGTTCCCGGCGAACCTGCGCAAGCAGCTCAAGAACGCCCCGATGCCCGCGCCGTACAACATCATGTGCGCGGCCGTCGAGGGCTCGCAGGTCGACATCGACAACGCCGGCCAGATCGAGTCGCGCTACTTCGCCGACCTCGCCTGCGGCCAGGTGTCGACGAACATGACCCGCGCGTTCTTCTTCGACCTGCAGGCCATCAACAAGGGTGCCTCGCGCCCCGACGGCTACGAGCAGCACACGGCGCGCAAGGTCGTCGTGCTCGGCGCCGGGATGATGGGCGCGGGCATCGCGTACTCCTGCGCGATGGCGGGCCTGGAGGTCGTCCTCAAGGACGTCAGCCAGGAGAACGCCGAGAAGGGCAAGGCCTACTCGAAGAAGATCCTCGACAAGGCCGTCTCGCGCGGGAAGTCGACGCAGGAGAAGGCCGACGAGGTGCTCGCGCGCATCACGCCGACCGACGACGCGTCGGCCGCCCAGGGCGCCGACCTCGTCATCGAGGCCGTCTTCGAGAGCCCGGACCTCAAGAAGCAGGTCTTCGCCGAGATCCTGCCGCACCTCGCGCCCGACGCCGTCCTGGGCTCCAACACCTCGACGCTGCCGATCACCGGCCTCGCCGAGGGCGTCGACCGGCCCGAGGACTTCATCGGCCTGCACTTCTTCTCGCCGGTCGACAAGATGCCGCTCCTGGAGATCATCAAGGGCGAGAAGACGAGCGACGCGACGCTCGCCAAGGCGATCGACATCGCCCTGCAGATCAAGAAGACCCCGATCGTCGTCTCCGACAGCCGCGGGTTCTTCACCAGCCGCGTGATCGGCACGTTCATCAACGAGGCCGTGGCGATGCTCGGCGAGGGCGCCGCGCCGTCGTCGATCGAGCAGGCCGGGTCGCAGGCCGGCTACCCGGCCCCGCCGCTGCAGCTGATGGACGAGCTGACCCTGACGCTGCCGCAGAAGATCCGCCAGGAGACCCGTCGCGGCGTCGAGGAGTCCGGCGGCACCTGGAACGAGCACCCCTCCGAGGCGATCATCGACCGCATGGTCGAGCTCGGGCGCAAGGGCCGCTCGTCGGGCGCCGGGTTCTACGAGTACGACGAGTCGGGCAAGCGCACACGCCTGTGGCCCGGTCTGGTCGAGGAGTTCGGCGCCGCCCAGGGCGACCTGCCGTTCGAGGACATGCAGGAGCGCATGCTCTTCGCCGAGGCCCTCGAGACCGTGAAGTGCTTCGACGAGGGCGTCCTGCACACCATCGCCGACGCCAACATCGGCTCGATCATGGGCATCGGCTTCCCGGCCTGGACCGGCGGCGTGGCCCAGTACATCGACGGCTACCCCGGCGGCCTGCCCGGGTTCGTCGAGCGCGCCCGCATCCTGGCCAAGGCCTACGGCGAGCGCTTCAACCCGCCGGCCTCGCTGGTCGAGAAGGCGGAGAAGGGCCAGTCCCTGCGCGGGGAGTGAGCCCCGTCTGACCTGGTCGGCGTCGTCGACGGTGCCGGCTGCGCGTGGTGTTCGAGAACGAACGGCGCTCTCGCTGCTTCCCAGGGCGAGGGCGCCGTTCGCGTCTTCGCACCTCTCCGTGCCCGAACACATAGTCCGCGTGAGATCCCATCACTGCGTGAATGCGATCACTCGCGCGATGCGACGAATACCGATCACTCCGGCCACATTTCCCCCGAACGGCGCCTGCCGCCTCACACTTCACGCCGACCACAATCGTCACGACGTCGACGGAATTCACGCAACGTCGAACGCATCGGGGGGCGTCGTGATCTACGATTTTCACGGTCATTTCATCGAGGCCTGCGACTGTTTCGAATTGTGCCCGTGCTGGGTCGATGACAATCCCGACGAGGGTCACTGCACCGGACTCGTGGCGTGGGACATCAAGGACGGCACGATCGGCGATGTCCCGGTCGGTGGCCGCAATGTCGCTGCGGTCACGAGCCATGGCCCGGCCCGGCGCGACAGCCGCAGCACCACGGTGCTGTTCGTCGACGACGGCGCGGTGGACCGCGAGCACCAGTCGCTGGAGAAGGCCTTCACCGGGGAACTCGTCGCCGACCGCAAGGATCCCCTCGGGGTCCTCATGACGGTCACCGGCACCGTGCTCGCGGTGCAGAGCGCGCCCATCACGATCACCACGACCGCCGACGGTTGGTCGATCCGTATCGGCGACGCCGACTGTCCTCTCGTCGCGGCGCACGGTTCAGCGCTCACCTTCGACGGTTCGACGCAGCCGTTGGAGATAAACCACACGGCGCTCCACCGTGAATTGCAGATCGCCGGTCCGTCGACGGCCCAGCAGGGCAAGGAATTGCGGATCGCCGTTCCCGCACTGCGGGGAGGCGGCTACATCGAGGCGACCGCTCGGTCGGGAATGCGCGGCGACTTCCACTACCGGTACTGATCGGATCGCGGACGGAAGGGACACGCCATGGCCCTCCGCGCACCGCTCCGACACCTCGCGAGCGTCGACGGGCGCGCCGGCGCGACGGCCCTCGTCCTCACCCTCGCTGCCGGCGCCTGGGTCGGGGTCGTCGCTGTCCACACCTCGGCCGCGGGGCACCAGGAGCACGGCCACGCCACGACGACCTCCGTCGCGATCGCGCTCGCGGGCTGGGCGCTGATGGTCCTCGCGATGATGCTCCCACCGGCCCTACCCCTGGTCGGCCTGCTCGGCGGCCTGCTCACGGGCCGTGGCCGAGCGGCGCGCCGGCTCGGTGCCCTCGCCGCCTTCGTGGGGATCTGGGTCGCCGTCGGGGCCGTGCTCGTCTCGGGCGCCGCCGTGCTCCGCGTGACGCTCGCCGACGCCTCCCCGGTGACCACGACACGCCTCGCCGGTGGTGTGGTCCTGCTCGCGGGGCTCTACCAGTTCACGCCGGTCAAGAACGCCTGCCTGACGGCCTGCCGCACGCCGCGCTGGTTCGCCCTGCGCCTCTGGGGCCGCCGCGGTCCCACGGGCGACGCGATCACGATCGCGGGCGCCTACGGCGTCTCGTGCGTCGGCTGCTGCTGGGCCCTCATGGTGCTCTGCCTCGGCACCGGCGCGCTCGCGCTGCCGGTGATGGTCGTGCTCGCGGTCGTGATGGCCGCTGAGCGCCTCCTGCCAGGCGGGCGCGTCGTCGCCCGAGCGACCGGCGCCGCCCTCGTCCTCCTCGGCCTGGTGTTGCTCGCCGGCCTCCTCCCATCGGCCCTGGTCCACCCGCTCCTCGGCGCCTGACGCCGCTCCCGTCGGAGGCCCCCATGCCCGACCGCACCTACCACGTCACCGCGCTCGAGTTCCCGATCGTCTACACGCTCGACGGCGACCACGACCGCAACGGCCTGCTCTACGCACCGAGCAGCGTCGCGCCGCTCCTGCGATGGGTCCGCGACCAGTGGCGGGCCGACGACGAGTGGCTCCCGGAGGCCCATCGTCGACGGCAGCTGATCACCATGCTCATCGACGGCCTCGACCGGTACGAGGAGATGGAGCGTCTCCTGCGGACGACCCTCGTCGCCCACGCCGATCTGCTCGCCCACCGTGGCGAGGTCCTCGTCGCCGACGCCGCCGACGAGGGGGGTCCCGATCTCGACATCGCGCCGACGAGGCGGGAGATCGAGCAGCACTACCACGCTACGGTCAACGAGATCACGACGATCCTCGACGAGCTGACCGACGGAGAGGTCGAGGGCGTCCACCGCGACCCGGCGGTCCGTCAGGGCTGGCGCTGCCGGTGGACGGCCGCGCTCTCGGTCCTGACCGGGGCGATCGCGGACCGCCTCGCGGCCATCGACAAGCAGTGGACCTCCGACCTGCCCCGACTCCGCGCGGAGACCGGCTTCAGCAAGGCCCAGCTCCAGCAGCTGGCCTTCAACGACGTCGCACCGTCCATGGCGGCGCAGGCGACCGTCTACAACCGCGTCAACCCCCTCCGGCCGCTCCCCGCAGCGCGACCTCTCGTCCTCCGGGCCCGTCTGGGCGAGACGGTCGAGGTGACGCTGCGGAACGAGGTACGGCGTCGCCGCGTCGGGCTCCATCGGCAGGGCGCCGGCCTGGTCGACGGCGTGCGGGCGGCCGACGGCGCGCACGTGGTCGCGAACTCGGACACGACGGTGGGCTTCGGCGGGACCATCACCTACCGGTGGGAGGCCGACACCGAAGGGGTGTGGCCGCTCAACGACCTCGCGGACGTCCGTGGCACCCAGGACGGATCCAATGTCCACGGCCTGTTCGGCACGCTGCTCGTCGAACCGGAGGTCGCCCGGTGGTTCGATCCCGTCACCGGGGACGACGTCACCGACTCCGATCTCGGCTGCGCCCTCGACGTCGACATCCACCGGGAGAGCGGTGTGTCCGCGATCGAGGAGTACGTCGACCTCACGTCGGACGGCGAGCAGTGGCGCCCGCACCGCGAGTTCACGATCTTCATCCACGACGAGCCCGAGATCCACAGCGCCCTGCACATCGGCGGGGGCGAGCACACGGTCATGCCGCTGTCGTATCGGGCCGAACCGATGCCGAACCGGCTCCCGCACAGGATGCGCGAGTACGCCCGCCTCACAGAGGAGAACGGGAGTGCCGGAACCCCCGGCACGCCGGCGTCGTCTAGCCCGCACGACCTGCGCGCCGTGAAGCGGGAGATCCACCCCCACACCCTCGCGGAGGAGTTCTGGATCGGACGACGCTCCGACGACACGTGGATCGAGCGGGTGGCCGGCGAGGAGCAGCACCACAGCTCCTGGCTCTTCGGCGACCCCGCGACGGCGATCCTGCGGGCCTACCGCGGCGACCCCTGCCGCGTGCGGCTCGTGCACGCCGGTGTCAAGGAGACCCACGTCTTCCACCTGCACGTGCACCAGTGGCACGCGATCCCGACGGACACGGCCGCCCCGAGCACGTGGCGCCCGGGCGAGGAGCGCGGTTCGCAACTGCTCGACTCGATCACCATCGGACCGCAGGCCGGCTTCACGATCGACCCGCTCTACGGGTCAGGAAGCCGGCAGCACGCGTTCGGGGACATCATCTGGCACTGCCACCTCTATCCCCACTTCCACCACGGCATGTGGGGGCTGTGGCGGAGTTTCGACGTGCTCGTGGGGGAGGACGCGGCACTCCCGGACGGCACCCCTTGCCCCCCGCTGCAGCCGCTGCCCGGACGTCGACCCGAGGACGCCCCGCAGCTCGGCCACCCCGCCTTCCCCCTCCCCGCCGGGCACCGCGTCGGCTTCCCCTGGTTCGTCGACGCCGCGGTGCCGCAGAAGTCCCCGCCGCCCCCGGCCGCCGCCCCGAACCAGGTGTCCGGGCGACGTCGGTTGCTGAGCCTCCCGGCCGCCTCGCCGACCGAAGCAGCAGCGTTCGCGCCGGGAGCCCCGCAGCGTCCGGGAGCCCCCTTCGTCGCCCTCGACACTCAGGCACGCTCGTGGAACGCCACGGCTGCCGTACCGGCGGCGAACCGCGTCGTCTCGTTCGACGTGGCCGTCGCCGAGGAACAGATGACCTACAACCGCATCGGTTGGCACGACCACCACGGGCATTTCTACGAGCTACGGCACGTGAGCACCGTGGTGAACGGCCGCCGGACCGATCTCCCGCTGCCGGGGTCCGGCGATCCCAGAGAACCGTTCTTCATCCGGGCCAACCACGGCGACGTCGTCGAGCTGCGCCTGCACAACGAGCTCGGCACGATCCCGCCCGATCACTTCGACCTGACCCAGCTCCCGGTCGAGTGCGGTCTGCACGTCCACCTCGTCAAGTTCGACGTGCTGGCCGCCGACGGCTCCTCCACCGGTTGGAACTACCTGTCCGGGGCGAGCTGCCGGGAAGCGGTACCGGGTGTCGGCGACGTCCCTCTCCCGGCGAACGTCAGCCTCCACCGCTGGGTGGTCGACGAGGAGTTCGGCCCGTGCTTCTTCCACGACCACCTGCTCGCCAACTACCGCCAGAAGCGAGGTCTCTTCGCCGCACTGATCGCCGAGCCACCCGGCTCGTCGTGGACGCCCGGTCCTCGCCTGGTCCGCCTGCTGCCGCGGGCGGACGACGTGCGGAACGAGGAGCACGACTTCGACGAGACCGCGCTCGCCGTGGCTCCCGCTGGTGACGCGTGGACAGGTGCCAGCGCCATCGTGACATCGCTCCCCGAGAGCGAGATCGACCCGTTCCGGGAGGCCTGTCTCGGCGTCGGGGACTTCGTCCCGCTCTACGACCGCGACGAACGTCCACTCAACCCGCCCGGTGAGCTCGGCGGCGACGACGATCCGGGCACCATGGCCGTCAACTACCGCTGCGCGCCCCTGACGGCTCGCGGACCGAACCCCACCGACTGGTTTGCCACGGACTCGGGACGCCGAGGACGCGAGGACCCGCCCGAACCGGGCGACGCCGACGAGGTCGAGCGCTCGTCGTGGCTGCGCGACCCCGAGACCCCGATCATCCCGACCTACGCCGGCGAGCGGTTGCGGGTCCGGCTCATCCAGGGCTCCCACGAGGAGCAGCACAGTTTCGTCACCCACGGTCTGCGCTGGCGGCGGGAGTGGCAGAAGGCCATCTCCACCCTCGTCAACCAGCAGACGCTCGGCATCTCCGAGGCCTTCACGCTCGACGTCAACGGCGACGGCACGTCGCCCTACGACGTCGGCGACCACCTGTGGCGCTTCAGCGCGATGGACGACCTCTGGCTGGGGTGCTGGGGCCTGGTCCGTGTCCTCCTCCCCGGCTCGCCCCTCGCCCCCCTTCCCCGTGCGGTGACACCAAAGCCGCTCGAGCGACCGCGCCACCCCGACCGGAGCTACACCGTGCGGGCCCGACGGATCGAACACGAGTACGACGGGCGGCGGCTCACTGATCCCTTCGGTCTCGTCTACGAGGTGGTCGACACGCCGGGGTCTCCGTACGCGGCGCCGGAGGTCCGCGAGTCCGGATCCGAGGAGCCGCTGGAGGAGCCCTGGGTGAACGGGGACTGGCGGATCGGCCCGAAGCCTCACGACAACGGGCCCGAGCCCCTGGTGCTGCGGTGCCGTCCGGGGGAGTGGGTGCGCGTCTGCCTGATCAACGAGGTGCGGTTGCCCCGCGACGGGTTCGAGGCCCGCGACGGGTGGACCGGTCGCTACGAGGACCCGCTGCTCCCGCGCTTCGGGCCGGAGCCGCACCCGCCTGCCCTGCCCCTCGACGAGCACCGCCGGACCGTCAGCCCCCGCGTCTCCCTGCATCCCGCGCTGCTGCAATACGACGTCGTCGCCGACGACGGGGCGCACGTCGGTCGCAACCGCGATTCGACGGTGCGGCCCCTGCCACTGGAGGAGGACCACGGGCACGGCCCCGGCCACGACCTGGTGGTCGAGGACCACGACCACGGGCACGACCGGCAGAACTGGCGCTGCTACTGGTGGTACGCCGACCCCGAGCTGGGGAAGGACATCGGCCAGGTCTGCTACCTGCACGACATGGGCGACATCCGTAACCACCGGCACCACGGGCTCGTGGGTGCGGTCGTCGTTGAGCCCGAGGGCTGGGAGCCGGACGATTGGACCGGCACGCACACGACGGTGCGCCACGGTGACGGGCGGACGGCGAACGAGCAGGTGCTGTTCTGGCAGGACGGTCTGCGGCACTACGCCTACGGCGACCTGACCTCACCGATCGCGGACGTCGTGCCGGGCGACGACCCCGAGGACGCGGGCCAGAAGGGCATCAACTACCGGTGCCGCCCGGTGCACCCGCGCACGCAGCTGCGCGAGGAGCCGCCGACGCCGACATGGTCGGCGCGGCAGGGCGAGACGCTCTGGCTCCGGCTCGTCGGCGCCTGCGACAAGCCGCGGAACCACACGTTCACGCTCCACGGTCAGCAATGGCCGATGGGGCCGTGGCTGGGCGCCGCGTCAGCCCAGGTCGGCGGACTCTCGGGGCTCACCGCCGACGTCGTGCACGACATCGCCATGACGGCCGAGCACGAGGGCGACCATGCCTACCGGAGCGGCGTCTTCCGCTGGGCCGTGACCCAGGGGATGTGGGGGGTCCTTCGGGTCAGCGACGAAGACCCGGCAGTCGGCACTTGAAGAACTTCCGATCGTCGAGGGGTGGGCATGCTCGAAGCAGACGATCCCGATTCGGCTGAGTTCCGCGGACCAACCCAGGAGGACTACATCATCTTCCTCCGCCAGCTCCGGCAGGTGCTGGGCTATGTCGCCTCCGAGCCCCAGGGGCTTCTGTCGACCCAACGCCGCTTGGAGCTGCGTCGCGTGCTGGACGAGACCCTTGGGCCCGTCGGATCTCCGGCACGTCCGGAACAGGCCGTACGAGGTATTCCATCCGAGAAGCTGGTGGAAGAAGGGCTCACTGGGCGGCCCGGGTGGATGAAGCTCGACGGCTGGCGGCGGAGGAAGGACCGGTTCCTGGACTGGATGAACCGGAACAATGCCAGGAGCTGCCTGAATTGGGCCGCGGGCGTGCTTGACAGCCTCTCGGCGATCGCTCCGCCTCTTAAAGTCACCCAGGAGTTGGTCTCGGCTGCCGGGAACCTCCTCGCCGACGCGGAGGACGCGGCACGCTGAACGGCAACCGCACCCATACCGTCAGCTCTGACTGTCTCGTACGCTCGGCCCGACCGCCCCACGACGAGGAGGACGAGGGCCCCATGGGTGTGCTGGACGGCGTCAAGGTCATCGAGGTCGCGGGGATCGGGCCCGGCCCGTTCGCGGCGATGATGCTCGCGGACATGGGCGCCGACGTGCTGCGCATCGACCGCCCCGCCGGCGGGCGGGGGCTCTCGCTCGGCAACACCGACAAGGACGTCCTCGCCCGCGGGCGGCGGTCGGTGGCCCTGGACCTGAAGTCCCCCGACGGCCTCGCCGTGCTCCTCGACCTCGTCGAGACCGCCGACGTGCTGCTCGAGGGCTACCGCCCGGGCGTTGCCGAGCGGCTCGGCTTCGGCCCGGACGACTGCCACGCCCGCAACGAGCGCCTCGTCTACGGGCGCATGACCGGCTGGGGCCAGGACGGCCCGCAGGCCTCGCGCGCCGGGCACGACCTGACGTACCTGTCGACCGCCGGCGTCGTCGCGCACATGGCGGGCCGGGACGGGGCGCCGGCGGTCCCGATCAACCTCGTCGGCGACTTCGGCGGTGGCGGGATGCTGCTGGTCGTCGGCGTCCTCGGGGCGCTGGTGGAGCGGAGCACGTCGGGGCGCGGCCAGGTCGTCGACGCCGCGATCGTCGACGGCGCCGCGCTGCAGATGGCGATGGTCTACGGGATGCGCGCGGGCGGGCTGTGGCCGAACGAGCGCGGCGCCAACCTCCTCGACGGCGGCGCGCCGTTCTACGACCACTACCGGTGCGCGGACGGCGGGTACGTCGCCGTCGGGGCCCTGGAGCCGCAGTTCTACGCCGCGCTGATGCAGGGCCTGGGGCTGGAGGGCGAGGAGATCGCCGGCAGCCAATGGGACATGCGCCGCTGGCCGGAGTGGCGCGCGCGCATCGCCGAGGTGTTCGCGACCCGCACCCGTGACGAGTGGGCGGCCGACCTCGAGCCGACCGACGCCTGCGTCGCCGCCGTGCTCACGATGGAGGAGTCCGTCGAGCACCCGCACAACCAGGCCCGCGGCCTGCACGTCGAGGCGTTCGGCGTCACCCAGCCCGCGCCCGCCCCGCGCTTCAGCCGCACCCCGAGCGGCACGCCGACCTCGCCCGCGGCGCCCGGCGAGCACTCCGCGGAGGCGCTCGCCGACTGGGGCGTCGACCGTGACCGGATCGCGAAGCTGCAGGAGGCGGGGGTCGTCCACCAGACCTAGGCTCTGACGACGGTTTCGCGCACCCCGCCCGAGGAGGCCCCGTGATCCTGACCCCGGCCGGGGCGTGGCGCGCCGTGGGCAACATGCGCTCGCGGGTGCTCGAGGGCCCGTTCGCGGACCTGCGCCGTATGCCCCGCACCGCGTTCGACACCGGGCCGGGCGAGGCCGGCGTCGAGGGCGTCGGCCGCGCGCACGGGCTGGCGCGCGCAGGCTCGGTGAGCACCTACCGCTACGCCGTGCACCCCACGGCGCGGCTGCGGGGCGCACCGGTGGTGCTGGTGTCGCCGCTGGGCGCCTGCGGGGTGGCGTTCGACCTGCGGCGCGGCAACAGCCTCGTCGAGCACCTCGTCGGCGAGGGCCGGTCGGTCTACCAGGTCGACGACGAGGACCTCGTCGGCCACGGCGGCGCGATCACCCCCGGTCCCGCCGACCTCGAACGCTGGGTGGACGAGATCCTCCCCCACGTCGTGCGGACGGTCAGCGCCGCGCACCAGGGCGCCCCGGTGCACCTCGTCGGCTGGTCGATCGGCGGGCTGCACGCGGTGCTCGCCGCGACCGGCCACCCGGACCTCCCGATCGCCTCGGTCACGGCGATCGCGACGCCGTTCAAGCTCGACGAGGTGCCCCTGGTGGTGCGGGCGCGCCCGCTGGCGATCGCCGCGGGCGGACCCGTGCTCGCGACCCTGCAGACGCTGCTGGCGCTCATGCCGCTGCCCCGCCTGCTGCGCGCGCTCGGGCTCGGCTCACTCGACGAGCTGCTCACGGCGCCGCTGACGATGATCACGCGCCTGGACGACCGCGACTTCCTCGCGCAGATCGAGGCCGTCGACGACGTGCGGGCCCTCATCGGCGAGCAGGCCCGGTACGTCGGCACCTACTTCCGCGCGATGGTCACCCCCGAGGACCTCGAGGCCGGCCGCGTCCCCGTCGGACACCGGGTCGTCGACCTGCGCGACCTGCACCGCCCCGTCCTGCTCGTCGCCGGCGAGAGCGACCGCGTCGTCCCGCCGCGCGCCGTCCGCACGGGCACCCGCCGGCTGCTCGGCGCCGACACCCGCCTCACCACGGCCCCCGGCGGCCACCTCGGCGTGCTCACCGGCCGGGCCGCCAAGGACACGACGTGGGCCCGTCTGTGCGCGTTCCTGGGCCGCCACGACCCGCCCGACGCGGTCGAGGGCGGCAGCCCGACCGGGCGGCGGATGCTGCGCCCGGCGCGCTCGCGGTCGCGGTCCGGGGCCGACACGATGCGGCCGGCGCCGCGCGAGGAGCCCGCGCCGTCCGCGCCGTCGGCGTCGTCCGCGCCGTCGGAGGCCCCCGACGGCGGCTCCCGCAACGGGACGGTCCCGGAGAGCGGGGGGAACGCGACCCCCGCCCCGCGGCGTTCGTCACGCCTGCCGGCCCCCAAGCGGGCGACGCGCTCGCCCCGTCGCGGGCCGTCTTAGACAGAGTCCCTGGAGAGTTCCGGGGCAGCTCCGGCCTCACCGGCCCCCGTCGGGAGGGTCGTCTACTGTGACGGCGTGGTCTCGTTGCGCGATGCCCGCCGTGATCGAGGGTGGTCGCAGACCACGGCCGTGGCGCGACTGCGCGAGCTCGCCCAACAGGGCCAGGTGGACGTCGCCAGCGCCGCGAGCCTGAAGACCCAGCTGTCGCGCTGGGAGAACGGCACCGTCCCCGACGAGCCGTACCGCACGCTGCTCGCGGAGCTCTACGAGCGCGAGCTCGGCGAGCTCGGCATCGACGTCACCCCGCACTGGGAGCGCAGCCACGAGATCCCGGGGCTGCTCACCGAGATCCGTGACGAGCTGCGCACGCTCAACGAGCTGCTGCGCGACCGGAAGGACTCGACGCCGCAGCCGTGAGCAGGTCGTCGAGGTCCTGCTCAGTTCTGCGGGTGGCGGCCGCGGACGACCTGCAGGTGCGGCGCCTCGTCCGACGGCTCGAGCCGCGTCAGCACCAGCCCGAGGGCGGCGACCGACACGGTGCCCACGGCGGCGACGGCCTCCGCGGTCAGGTCGAGCACATCGGCCAGAGGACGCAGCGGCGCCAGCAACACGTTCACGAAACCCCTACGACGATCGGTGGAGCGAGGACCCGGGCCGTGACCCGAGGAGACCCGCGCGACGTCGTGGCATCGGTGCCGTCCGGCGTCGGGGCCGCTCGCGAGCTCGTGCGGACCATCGTGCCAGCCGGGCCTCGACACCGAGACCGCTGTCGCGTCAATTCACACGTCGGCCACAGCTGACTGCGCCAGCCGGTCGCCCTGGTGCGCCGATCGGTGGATTGTTTCCGCCGGCCGGTAGCGTCGATCTCTGCGCAGGCCGCGGCCGACGACCGGACCTACGGTACGGGAGTGCGCCATCGCCAGCTCGGTTCGAGCGACCTGCAGGTCTCCGAGATCTCCCTCGGCTCCTGGCTGACCTACTCCGGCGGCGTCGAGGCCGACGCGACGGCGGCCTGCACGCGGGCCGCCTTCGACGCGGGCATCACGTTCTTCGACACGGCCAACGTCTACGGCCGCGGGGCGGCCGAGGAGGCGTGGGGGCGGATCCTCGCCGACTACCGGCGCGAGGACTACGTGCTCGCCACCAAGGTCTACTTCCCGATGTCGAGGACCGACCGGGGCCTGTCGCCCGCCCAGATCCACAAGCAGATCGACGCCTCGCTGCGGCGGCTCGCCACCGACCACGTCGACCTCTACCAGTGCCACCGCTTCGACGCCGAGACGCCGATCGAGGACACGATGGAGGCGCTCGCGGAGGTCGTGCGCGCGGGCAAGGCGCGCTTCCTCGGCATCAGCGAGTGGACGCCCGACCAGATCCGCGCGGGCCTCGCCGCGTGCCCGGACGACGTGACGATCGTGTCCTCGCAGCCCCAGTACTCGATGCTCTGGCGTGCCCCGGAGGCCGAGGTCTTCCCGACGACCGCCGAGCACGGCATCTCGAACATCGTCTGGTCGCCCATGGCCGAGGGTGTGCTCACCGGCAAGTACAAGCCGGGCGAGCCGGTGCCCGTCGACTCCCGCGCGGCGAGCGACGAGATGAACGGGTTCATCCGCCAGAAGCTGACCGATCGCACCCTCGAGGCCGTGCAGCGCCTGGTCCCGATCGCCGAGGGGGCGGGGCTGTCGATGGCCGAGATGGCCCTGGCCTGGGTCCTGCGCCGCCCCGAGCTGGCGTCGGCGATCGTGGGCGCCTCGCGGCCCGAGCAGGTCCACGCCAACGCCGCGGCCGCCGGGATCGAGCTCACCGCCGACACCCTCACCGCGATCGACGAGGCCCTCGGCGACGTCCCCGTCACCGGCCAGCAGCTCGGCCCCGGCGCCTCCGCCGCGATCACCCACCGCTGAGGTGCGCCTCCGGCGCTCGTGAGCAGAAAGAAGTGCTGGGGCACTTCTTTCTGCTCACCTGCGCGCAGCGCACCTAGCGCGGCAGGCGGCGCCAGGCCCAGCGGGGCAGCAGGCGCATCACGGTGAAGAGCACGCGCAGCGCGCCCGGCACCCAGACGACGTCGCGGCCGGCGGTCAGGGCGTCGGCGGTGGCGTCGGCGACCTGGCCCGGTGTCGACGACAGCGGCGCCGGGTCGAGCCCGCTGTCGGCCGTCATGCGCCCGACGACGAAGCCCGGGCGCACGAGCGTGAGGTGCACGCCGCTGCCGTGCAGCGCGTCCGCGAGGCCCGACGCGAACCCGTCGAGGCCGGCCTTCGCACTGCCGTAGACGTAGTTCGCGCGCCGCACCCGCACCCCGGCCACCGACGAGAACACAACGATCTCGCCCGACCCGCGCGCCCGCATCCGCGCCGCGACCTCGGTGAGCACCGCGACCTGCGCGACGTAGTCGGTGTGCACGACGGCCGCGGCGTGCGCGGCGTCGCGCTCCGCGCGGGCCTGGTCGCCGAGGACCCCGAACGCGAGGACCACCGTGTCCGGCAGGCCGTGCGCGGCCTCGACAGCGTCGAGCACCCCGGCCTGCGCGGCGAGGTCGTCGGCGTCGAACTCCACGGACGCGACCTCGGCGCCGGCGCTGCGCACCGCCGCCTCCTCGGCCGCCAGCTCGCCCGCGCGCCGCGCGGCCAGCACGACGGTGCCGGCGCGGCCGGACGCGGCGAGGCGGCACGCGAGCGCCACCCCGATCTCGCTGCGGCCACCGAGGACGAGGACGACCGGGCGCTGCGCGGGCACCGCGGCAGCCTAGGGAGAGGCACTCGCCCCGAGGCCCGGGGGCCCGTAGCGTCACGGCGACCGACAGGAGGCCGCGCGGTGAAGACGGTGCACGCCATGATCCCGCCCCACGCGCTCGACGGCGTCCGTCGCGCGCTGGAACGGCACGCGGTGCTGGGGATGACGATCGCGGAGGTCAGCACCCTCGGCGCGTCCGGGTCGCGCAGCCTGCGGCGCGGGCAGGTCGTCGAGGACGGGCTCGCGCCGTGCCTGCGCATCGAGACGATCGTCCACGACGAGCTGGTCGACCGCGTCGTCGACGAGATCGCCGCCGCCGTGCACCCCGACGGGCGGCTCTGGGTGACGCCCCTGGATCTCGTCCTGCGCGTCCGGACCGGGGAGCGGGGCGCCGACGCGGTGTAATCGCCGGCGTCCCGTCGTGACCGCACCGTGACGACACGGTGACGCGTCGGCGACGACCGTCCGCCGCAGGGCCCCGCCCGCTGAGCGGAACACGGTGTCGCCGACGCACGCGGTGCGGCGAGGATCGTCCTGCCGGGGGACGACGCCATCGATCGAGTGATGGTGTGGGGGTGATGACGTGTCGGACGTCGGACGTCATCGCCGCGTCGGTGCCACCGGATTCGAGCACGCGGCCCTCTTCTACGACGACGAGGCGTGCTTCGTCCGTGGCGTGGTCGACCACGTGCGCGCGGGCCTCGAGGCCGACGAGGCCGTCGTGATCGCGCTGCCCGGCGAGGACCTCGGGCCGATCCGCGACGCCCTGGGCGCCGACGCCGCGGCCGTGGTCCTCCAGGACGTCCGCCGCCTCGGGCGCAACCCCGCGCGGCTGGTCCCGGCGCTGCACGAGTTCGTCGACGGCCACCCGGGCCGGCGCGCCCGCGTGGTCGGCCAGGGCCTGTGGGCCGACCGTCCCGCCGACGAGCGCGCCGCCTACCTCCAGCACGACGCGCTGACCAACCTCGCGTTCGCCGTGCGGCCCGTGACGATGCTGTGCCCGTACGACACGCGCCGGCTGGACGCGGACACCGCCGCCGACGCGCGCGCGGCGCACCCGCTGCTCGTCGAGGACGGCGCGCCGGTGGAGAACGCGACGTACGGCGACCCGCTCAAGCTCGCCGAGGCGGTGCTCGGCGCGCTGCCCGAGCCGCCCGAGCTCGGCGAGACGCTGGTCTTCGGCGCCCCGGACGGTCCGCGTGCCGTGCGCCGCGCGGTGGCCGAGCACGCGGCGGGCGCGGGCCTGGCGCCCGACCGCGTCGCCGACCTCTGCCTCGCCGTCCACGAGGTCGCCGTCAACACCGTCGTGCACACCGCGGGCCGCGGCATCCTCTCGCTCTGGCACACCGACGACCGGGTCGTCGCCGAGGTCCAGGACGGCGGGTGGATCGAGGACCCGCTGGTCGGGCGCTACCCGCCGGACCCGGAGGACGGGCGCGGGTACGGCCTGTTCCTCACCCACCGCCTCTGCGACCTCGTGCGCGTCGCGAGCAGCCGCGACGGCGGCACGACGGTGCGCATGACGATGTACCGCGACGGGGGCCCGCGCTAGCGTCTGCCTCCCGCCGATCAGGGAGCACACCGTGGACGCCGCCGATCTGCACGCCGCGATCTCCGCCGAGCGCCTGCGGCTCGCCGACGTGATCGACGCGCTGACGCCCGAGCAGTGGACGCAGCCGACGCTGTGCGCCGGCTGGACGGTGAAGACCCTCGTCGCCCACCTCACGCTGACCTCGCGGCTCACGCCGTTCGAGGCCGTGCGCGCCATGATCGCCGCGCGCTTCGACATCAACCGCATGATCGACCGTTCGGCCCGGGCCCGCGCCGCGGAGTACTCGCCGGCCGAGCTCGCGGCCCAGTACCGCGAGTCGGCGACCTGGACCGGGCGCCCGTTCGGCACCAAGCCCCGGGACCCGCTCGTCGACGTCCTCGTGCACGGGCAGGACCTCACCCGCCCGCTGTCCATCCGGCTCCCGATGCCGGCGGAGCACGTGGTCCCGGCGCTCGACCACACCCTCGGCGCCTCGTTCTACGGCGCCCCGAAGCGCCTCGCCGGCCTGCGGCTCGTGGCGACGGACGCCGACTGGTCCCACGGCGAGGGCGCCGACGAGGTGCGCGGCCCGTCCGGCGACCTGCTCCTCGTCGCCACCGGCCGTCGCTCCGGCCTCGACGCGCTCGAGGGCCCGGGTGTCGAGACGGTGAGCGGGCGGCTCTGAGCTGAGGCGGACCGTTCCTGTCCGCTCTCCCCGCTGGACTGTTCGCCACCGTCCGCCCCGAGGAGGAACCCGTGCTCTCCCGCTTCCCGCTCAACCCCGTGCTCCCCGCCG
Organism: Actinomycetospora straminea; assembly: GCF_028737255.1. GTDB lineage: Bacteria > Actinomycetota > Actinomycetes > Mycobacteriales > Pseudonocardiaceae > Actinomycetospora > Actinomycetospora straminea. Next base: position 590,811 of record NZ_JAQZAN010000001.1, read on the forward strand.
CCGACGGCCCCCGCGCCCGCGCCTTCTACCGCGACGTGCTCGGCATGACCCTCGTGTCCGGCCCCGACGACGACCCGATGATGTTCACCGCCGCGGAGGGCACCCGCGTCGTCGTCACCGAGATCCCCGACCGCCGCCCGGTGCCCTACCCCGTGGTCGCGTTCCTGGTCACGGGTCTGCACGACATCGTCGACGAGCTCCTGACACGCGGTGTCAGCTTCCACGACCCCGGCGCCGAGCGCGGCACGTTCGCCGGGCAGGCCGGCCGGGCGGAGGGCGTCGTCACCGACTACGGCCCGGTCCGCAGCGCCTGGCTGTACGACTCCGAGGGCAACCTCCTGGCCCTCAACGAGATCGTCGGCTGAGGTCTTGCGGCCCCGAGGACGCTGGGGCCGTGGAGGGACGACTCATGGGCTTCGTCGGCGTCTCCGACCTCGACGCCGCGGAGCGGTTCTACGGCGACGTGCTCGGTCTGGAGCTCGCCGACGAGCGGCCGTTCGCGCTGGTCGCCGACGTCGACGGGACGATGCTGCGGATCACCGAGGTGCCCACGCCGGCCGCCGCCCCGTACACGGTGCTCGGCTGGCGAGTCCGTGACCTCGCGTCCGCCGTCGACGAGCTCGCCGGGCGCGGTGTGGAGTTCACGCGCTACGAGGGCATGGGCCAGGACGAGCGCGGCATCTGGACCGCGCCGGGCGGGACGAGGATCGCGTGGTTCCTCGACCCCGACCGCAACAACCTCTCCCTCGCCGAGATCTGAGGAGCCGGGCCGTGGGCATCGGGATGACGAAGGTCCTGCACGTCAAGCTGCCGGTCACCGACCTCGCGCGCAGCGTGGACTGGTACTGCCGCCTCATGGACCTCGCGCTGGCCTACGAGTTCGTCGAGGACGGTGAGCTGCGCGGAGCGGTACTGCACGCGGAGGAGGGTGGGTTCAACCTCGCCCTGCGCCTGCGTCGGCACTGCGCCGGCAACCCCGACCTGACGGGCTTCGACGTCGTCGGCCTGCACATGGCGACTCGGGAGAGCCTCGTCGGCGTCCGGGAGCGGTGCGCGGCGCTCGGCGCCACGTGCACGGAGATCCAGGACCGCACGCCCCACGAGGCGGTCGTCGACGTGACCGACCCGGACGGCACCCTGCTGCGCTTCTACTGGGCGGACCTCACCGCCGTCCCCGACGTCTTCGTGGGCTACGAGTTCGACGGCGACGGCCCGCCCCGCGTCGTCGAGGAGCCCCGCCTCGACGCTCCGCGAGTGCTCGGCCGGACATGAGTCAGCCCCGTCGTCGCTGGTCAGCGAGGCAACGGGGCTGGTGGTGGCGGGTGAAGGATTCGAACCTTCGAAGCTTTCGCGACGGATTTACAGTGCGCGCCCGTTGTGCATCTGACCTGCGACGACGTGAGCGATCTTGGCTCCCGCCCGTGAATAGTCCGTACGGACACAGGACCGGTCCCGGTGGTGATCTCGTCGCGGCGCGGGTCCTCCCCGGCCGGGCCGTGGGTCCGGAGTGCCAGGTACTCCTTCCCGCCTGGCGCGGAGTGGCCCGCGGACTGGCTGGCCTCTGGCGCGTCGCGAGGAGGTCACCGCCGTCCCGCCCTACCCCCTGATCTCCGAGCGGTGTCGGGTCCGGGCGGAGCCCGTCGTTCGACTATGTGCGCCGCGCGGGAGGATGTGCCATCGACTACTTATAGTTGCTTCACTAGGCGAGCGATAAGCCATCCGGGCGTCAACGCTGGCTCCCGACCCGAACGACTGTCACAATCTGTGATTCTTTCGGCGACGCTGCACGAGCATTGGAGAGGATCGTGCGACACGAGGCCCCCTTGTTCCCTGATCCTGCACTGGGGTGTGACGAGCGAGCGCAGTACCTCGAGGCCGCTCGCAGAGCCGCGTCTGCCTACCCGGGCGCCCTCGGGGAGCTTGTCAGCCGCGAACTACGGGCATACGCGGAGTTCGGCTTTCGCCTGACCGGAGACAACCTCATCTTCCGCCTCGCTGCTGAGGTGCTGGCCGAGGTCGAGGAGGCGGGGTGATGACCGCTCCAACGTGGGCCACTGCCGTCGCGCACGGCGCCATCGCGACGCATGCGGTCTCGGCCCAGCCAATGATCTCAGGACGTGTCGCGAAGCTCCAGCTCCACGAGCAGTCGCGCTTGCGGGCGGCCGCTGAGCACTCCCGGCGGGTCTACCCCGGCGCGCTCGGTGAGTTGGTCGCTCGGGAGCTCAGTTGGTACGTCGAGTTCGGATGTCGACTTGCCGAGGACGGGCTCGGGGCACGCTTGGCCACCCAGGTCCTCGCCTTTCCGGCGGCGAGCAAGGAGCACTTACGGTCGTAACGACAGGGTGTCCGCTTTCTCGATCATCGGGTCGCCGCGGCGGCTCTGCGCGAACAACTGCGGGTGCGGCTCGGCGGCAGCGTCGGCGGGCCGTGGCCGAGCACGGCGCCAGCCGCGCGCAGCGCCACGAGACCGACGCCGCGAGACCGCCGAGCCGTGGCCGCACGGCGCTTGGCACCGCGCCGCCGCAGGCGGCGCCTTGATCCCCTAGAGCCGGATTCGGCAGGGTCGCGGCTTTGACGCTGACGGCCCTCATATATGTAGATCTCGCACCTACTGCTGCCCCAGTGCTGCGCGTAGATGAAAGCGGAATGGGTGCGCTCGCCGTGAAGGGCTGCGAGCCGGCGGGAGTCAGACCCGTCGGGCCATGCGGAAGCGCTCCGCGAAGAATCCGTCGCCGTCGAGCACCGAGGCCCCGCCAAAGTCGCCCATGGTTGGTCCGTTCGCGCCGGCCCGACTGGAGATAAAGCGGTGTCGATCGTCGCTGTCGAGACCGAGGTAGATCGCCGAGTGATCGATGTCGGGCTCGTCGTCCGTCGTGAAGAAGAGGAGATCACCCGGCTTCAGGTTCGCGAGATCGAGGGGTCGTGACCCCTCGTCCTCGAGCAGCAGGGTGCCCGGCCCATCGTGCGCCATAGAGTCGGCACGACGGGGCAAGCCTTCACCAGTGTCTCCCGCCAGCAGGGGCAGGCCCGACCGGTACCCGTAGACCATGCGGAGGAACCCGGAGCAGTCCAATGCGCCCGCCTGACCCGCGCTGGGTGTCTTCTCAGTGCCGTCCCCGAACGACCAGGGCCGGTCGAGGAAGTCGTAGAAGTCGGCCCCGATCTGCCGCTTGCCGTTGTCGAGCTCGGGCCCGAACGCCGCGTCGCCCGCAAAGCGGAGACCGTCGGCGTCGACCTGGTCCGGAGTGCCCTGCACGTACTGCGTCGCGATCTCGAGGATGTCCGGGCTGCGCTCGGCGAGCGCATGCGACAGCCACGTCCGCGCCCACGTCTCGTCCTGAGCGCTGGCGTGCCACGGCTGCGGCGCCAGGCGGACCCATTGCCCCGTCTCGACCGAGGCCCTCGTCCCGCTCTCGGCGAAGACCCGCAGTGGCCCAGCCAGGGTGACCGTTCGGGCGCCTTCGGTGAGGGTGGCGACCGTGATGTCCTGCTGATCCCGGACCTCGGTCACGCCTGGTCCGATCCGCTCGAAGACGAAGCCCGCAGGGTCCGCAGACGGCAGGGCCGCCGCATCGTCGTCACCCGCGAAGCCCGAGAACGGGACGAGCAGCACGCCGGCGACGAGCCCGACGACAACGCCGAGGACGCCCACGACGATGATTCCGATGGCGTGGGAGCCACCGCGCTCTCCCGGCACTCTTCGCTTCAAGTCGAGTCCTTCATCGAGTACTGACCAGGCCGAGCAGGAGTCCGACCACGAGGACGCCGTAGGCCAGTGCGCTGACCGTCAGCGTGCAGAGCAGGGTCGGACGAGTTGGCTGGCGAACCAATTGGTAAGCGATCAAGCCCGGGATGATGAACCCGAGCGTCTCGCTGGAGAACAGCAAGGGATAGTCGCGGTGGATGAGGAGGAACAGGCCGATGGAGAGGAGGACGCTTACCATTGTCACCGAGGCAAAGAGTCGCTTGCCGTAGAGGATGACGTGCCTCTGAAGCACCCGTGTGGCCAGGTAGGTGGTCGCCGTCACCGCGACGATGACGATGACCTTTCGCGTGTCCTCGGCCATTGCGAGCGCCAGCCATCCCGGCGTGATCATGCCGCCCGGCGAGAGGTTGGTCGTGAGGTAGCACCCCAGTGCCAAGAGCAGCCCGATGGCGAGCGCGATCGTCGCCTCCTCGGACGGCAGCGCTCCGAATCCGATCACAACAGCGTCCGCCGCTGCGCCGGGATCAGCAGTGTCGTCTCGGACGGCGCGGGCGCCGGGATTGCCGCATGTGCCGTGGGCGACTCCGCGATGCGCTCAAGCAGGACTTCTCCTTGGCCGTGGATGTTCCCGACCGCCACCATCGACGCCGCTCCGGAGGCATCGGTGACGAGGGCGTCCGCGAGTGCCGTGAAGTCGAGGGGGCCACCGAGCTCGACGGTCCTCTCGTCCATGGCCGGCGACATCGACGCTCGTGCCGAGCGCGTCTGCTCTCCGATCACCACCACACGGTCGGGCATCAGCTGCGAGGTCATCTCGCCCATCTGCCCGTTGCGTTCGATGCGGTCGGCTCGGCAGTTGATGACCAGGTTCAATGGGCGTCCGATCAGTCCGCGATCCTCGAGGAGCCGCACGTTTTTAAGCGTCGACTCCGGGTCGTTGGCCGCAAAGATGTTCGCGAACGACACCGTGCGTCCCCCGAGGTCGTGCGTGCTGACCGCGACGGTGCCGGGGTCTGGTCGAGAGGCGACCATGGCGTCGAGCGCGACGTCCCGACGGACCCCGCACAGTGCCGCCACGGCGATGGCCACGGCAACGTTCTCCTTGAACGTGATCCAGGGGAAGCGGGCCACCTCGGAGTCGCTGACGGACTCGGGGTCGACCTCAATGAGTCGACAGTTTCGGCGCTGCGCTTCCTTTCGGAGCACGTCCACGCGGTCCTGCTCCGCTGTGACGCAGATGCCGCCCACCGGCATCGAGCGGGACAACGACCGAGCGACGTCGTCGAGTGTAGGACCCATCTCGGTCAGGTGATCCTCACGGACATTGCAGATCACGCAGATGGTCGACCGGATTAGCTTCTGCTCGTTGACCTCCTGGAGGTCCGGGAGCACCGCCATGCACTCGATGACGAGCGCATCCGGACCGAACGCAGCTGCTCGTCGCACGATGTCGATCTGTTCGACGATATTGGCCAGGCCGAACTTCCGGTGGATCGGCTCGTCCTCGCCGTCCGGCCTGATGAAGCGAGCCGCCGTGCCGGTCGTCTTGGCGACGGTGAGGCGGCCTCCACCCCGGAGGGCGCCAGCACAGAGCCGCGTGATCGAGCTCTTCCCGCGGATGCCGTTGATGACGATCCTCGTCGGGATGGTCTCGAGATGCTTGTGGTGACGCCGCTGCTCGGCCACACCCGCCACGAGCGCGATCAGACAGCCGACCGCGTAGACGGTGAAAAGGAAGCCCATGTCAGCGGCCCACCGTCATCAGTGGGCCACGCTCGAGGAGCAGGGTGTCGGCTCGGGTCAGCTCGTCCGCGCTTCCCGGCCCGGTCGGCCGCTGAGTCACTCGGAGCACGACTGTGGGCGCCAGGAACGACTCCGGGTCGCTGACCACCCTCGTCTCGTCGTCGGTCGACGTCGCCTCGCCGTCCGCCTTGGCCCTCCACACCAGCACCCGAGCGAGGATGTGGTTCAACGCCGCGGCGATCGCGCCCGTCTCGTTGAGTCGTTCCGGCGGAACGGGTGTGGGAGTGGGACCCCCCGCGGGGACGGCAGCGATCGCTCGAGCGTGATCGGCCAGCGACCTCAGCGGGCGGATCGCCGAGATGTAGGTCCACGTCAGGAGGACAAGCGCGAGGACGCCGGCGATCCCGGCGACCACGGCTGACGTCCGCTTCACCGGATTGCTCGCGTACAGCGCGGTCGACGGGTCGTGCGCTCCAACGGCGACGAGGCGCAGCGTCGCGCTGGCGTCTCCGTACCCGATCGGAGCCGCGGTGACCACCGTGGGTGCACGTGTCGGCAGCGCCGACGTGGTCGGAGCCCCGTCGAGAGCTCGCCGCGCCGCCTGACGGAGGTCGTCGCCCTGCAGCGGCTCAAAGGCCGTGTAGCCGGAGCTCTTCAGGATGGTCCGCATCTCCGTGTCGACGACCGTGATCGCCGATGAGGGCGTCCGGAGGTGGTCGTTCAGCGCGCGGATGTCGAACTGACCGACCAGCGCACGCCCGTCACTTAGCGTCGAGGTGGCGACGAGATGCGGTTCGGCCCCTCCAGAGTTGAGCAGCGAGAGGCCCGGCCTCGGCACGGCGGTCAGGGTCGCGGTGCCGTCACCGGCGGAGGCCAGAGTCCGTGCGTCGGCGTCGAGGACGTACGCGCCCTTGAAGAGGGGCCGGGTCAGCACCGCGCGAGCCGCTGTACTGGCGGGATCGGTGAGCGCGGTGCTGCCGACTGCCACTGCGTCCAGTCCGGACAGAGCGCTCTCGAGTTCGTGCCGCACGACGGCGGCAGCACCGTCAGTAGCCTCCTGGGCGCCACCGGCCAGAGCGGGCTCCGAGACGTGGCCCTCACTCACGGCGAACGGGGTGAGGACGACCCAGGAAGTGATGACAGCGCCCACCAGACAGAAGATGGCCGCCGAGGTCACGGTGCGGCGCCGACCTTCGGGAAAGTCGCCTCGGACGGTGTCCGCGATGCGGTCGACTTCGCGGTTCATGGAGGTACGGATTTCGGGGCCGGCTCCGGCCACTGCCGACTCGAGGTCGACTCGCAGCAGACGGATAGGCGTCACGATCAGGCGTCGGAGGGCGACGTAGGCCCACATCGCGACGAGGGCGAGTGACAGCCCCACCACGAGCGCCGGGTGCTCCGTGCCACCGGTCGCGAGTCCGGTCCGCTCGTCCACGACAGCGGCGGGCAGGGCGATCAACACCACCGCGGCGATCAGGAGCGTGACGAACAGCGCGGCAGGCGCCACGCCGACACCTGATGGGAACTTGATCGGCGGGAAGGCGTACAGGGACATGGGCGACGCGCGCGTACCTCCGCTCTCGTCCCTCTCCGACGGTGCCTTTGTCACGGTCATTTCTCCCCCCGGGTTGTTTCTGGTCCTCGTGCTGCCGCAGCGCGTGGTGATCCGGGCGCCGGCTGTTTCGTCGTCTGTGGTGTGCGCGTCCCGCCGGTGCCGAGAGCGGGACGACCTGTGTTCACGGGCCGAGGGGAAGGAGTGGTGGAGGTAGCTGCTCCCCCGTCCCGAGGCTCGAACCCTCGAGTCGGACAGACCCTCCGGGTGCACTCCGCACGTGTGTGGCCTGAGACGGAGCCATGGCGCCCGGCACCGACCACTCGATGAGCCGGAACGCGTCGAGACGCGCGCTGACTTCGTCCGGTGTGCCGTCGCCTCGCATATCGGCGGGCGACGTCAGTCGGGCGAACACCCCGACGGCCACAGCGTCTGGAGGCGCGTCGGCGTCAATCCGTAACGGCTGCCAACCCCCGCGGTCCGTCTCACCGTGGAGGACCCGCACCGTCTGCCCGGTCGACGGCCCGCGCGTGTCCGCAAACCAGGAGAGCTGGAGCTCCAGCTGCGCTCCCTGAGAGAGACGCACCGACCCGGCCAACGAGACCCGGGCCCGAGAGGCGGGACGAGCGACAGGGAGCGGCGTCGCACGCGTGCCGGGCTCCTCGTCGTCTTTGTTCAACCGACGCAGGCGCTCCGAGTTCGGGTCGGTCAACAACAGACGATGGGTGGTGGTACCGATGGCAGGAGCAGGGTCCCCGTTGTCGCGCTGGAGCTCGTAGACGAGTCCGCGTCCGGCGGCGTCGTCCGGCACGACCCGGGTGTCCGGCCCCTGGGTCCACAGCGCGCCCGGGCCGACGCCGAGCACGTCGTTCTCGAACTCGCCGCTCCAGAGCAGATCGCGGCCCAGGTCGACGACGCCAGGCGTGGCCTCACGGGGCATCCAGCCCGGCGTCACCTCACTGATCCGCCCGTCGTCCGGCGGCTCCACTGTCGCCAACCGACGAGCCGTCGATGACGCCCTGGCGACGTCGAGCTCCAGTGCTCCGTCCTCCATCACGAACGGTCCGCGACTCAGGCCTCCGGCCGTCCGGGTTACCCGCTCCGCGAGGTCAGACCTGATGCCGCGGGCGACATAGCCCTCGATCGCCACCGGCTCGAGGAACGCACGGATTATCTGGCCGCGCCGGACGTGGACGTTGAGGACATAGCTCTGGAACGTCGGCCACACCGTCTGGTCGAAGACCAGGTTGCCGAGTGACCACGCCGCAAGGCTCCCGCCGTCCCAGTCCATCCCGCCCACGACGTGCGGGTGCGCGTTGACCACGAGGGTCGCGCCGGCCTGGCGCGCGATCGCCGTGTAGGACTCGACCTGCCCAGAGGGCTGCCTCCCGTACTCAAAGCCGCCGTGCACGCTGAAGATCACGACGGCCCCGGAAGCGCTCGCTGCGGCCACCGAGTCGCGCACACGGCCCGGATCACACGGCGCGGCGCCGCCCTTGCCCGGGCCCGCAACGTAGGAGATCGGGTTCTCCGTGCCCGTGATCGTTGTGCACCCCAGGAAGGCGAAGCGCGCTCCTTTGGCGCCGATCACCGCAGGGACGTAGGCCGCATCCACGGAGTTGCCCAGCCCGAACTGCCTCAGGCCGGGAGTGAAGCCTGCCCGCGCGAAACCGTCGACCGTGGACCTCACACCCGGCTCGAGGAGGTCGTACTGGTGGTTGTTCGCCAGACCGACGACGTCGACGCCGGCGGTGGCGAGCGCCTCGGGCATCGCAGGCCCGCTCGCGAAGACGAACTCCTTCGTCGGGTGGGCGCGGTCCGTCCGCGGACCGAGGGCGTTCACGAATGGCTCGTCAGAGATCGGGCTCTCGACGTTCACCGCAGTCAGGTCGGCCTGCGCCAAGAGAGGCGCGACCGAACTGAGGAGCGAGACGTGCTCCTCCACGTTCGACGGGTCCTTGATCAGCCCGTCGGACGTCACACCGTCCTCGTTCGGATCGAAGAAGCGGCGACCCATCATCACGTCGCCCCCGAACTGCAGAGCAACGGTCTCGCCGTCGTCCGGAGTCATCCGAATTAGCAACGGATCGCCCTGGAAGCCGGCTCGGGTCCGGCCCAGGAACCCTGCGCGCGACGCAGAGATCCAGGCACCTCCCGGAGCGACAGGGACGGAGAAGAAGCCGTTCGCGTCGCTACGCGTCCTCTCGGCACCGGCGGAGATCTCCGCGCCGGCGAGAGGTGACCCGTCGAGAGCGATGACTCGCCCCGTCACAGGACCAGTCACCAGGCGGGAGTCGGGGCCGGTTGGACCCGAGCATCCGGATAAGAGCACAACTATCGCAAGGAGAACGACGAGACCCGTCAACTGAGGCCGACGAAAGCTCTCGATCATGTTCCGTCAACCGCGGACAGGTCGGCGCTGCGGACTCGTTCTCCGCGACCGTTGAGGCCGCTGCCAGTGACGCATCGTGAGCGGCCAATCCGGGGAATCGGAGCACTGGTTACCACATCGCTGTAACTGGCCGTGCAGAAGCCGCAATTCAAGAACGAGTCCTCCGCAATCACAGAGCGTGAGTGAGAGTTGGTAGATCACGCAACATGTCGTCCGCCGCCGGAGCCCGGCCGCTCTCTGTCGTTCACGCTATCGAGGCACAAGGTCGGTTTCGTTACACGCTCTGTCGTTGCGACCCGTCGTCCATGGGGGGGGATACTGACAAATGCTCGATCGCTGTCACCCATTTAGAGTACGATCAGGCCCGGGACGTGATGTAGCGCTTGGCGGCACTTCGGGTGGGGCCTGGCGCGGACACGTCGGAGCCGCCATCCGCGACATAGACGGTCCGACTGGGTGCACCATCTGCGGCTGCAGCGGCTTCGACACCGACGGTTCGTCGCCTGGGATGCGCGTCGGACCTCGCTCAACGGAGTCAAGAGGCCGTCTATCGACAGGCAGCTACGTTTGCGCTTGGTCTCTGTCCCTCGGGCCGTCGGTACTCTGAGTGCGGTACCGCACTCGGAGGATGACATGTTTAGCTTGACCGTCCGCTTTGACCTCAAAGACGAGGACGCAGCGCAGGGGTTCGACCGGCTCGTGGCCGAGACGGCCCCTGGCATCCGCGAGCAGGAGCCGGGCACGCTCTTGTACGCGGTGCACACGGTCGAGGACGCTCCGTTGGCCCGGGTCTTCTACGAGGTGTACGCGGACCGCGACGCCTTCGAGGCGCACGAGTGTCAGCCGCACACGAAGCGCTTCCTCAGCGAGCGTGACCAGTACATCGTCGAGACGCGGGTGGAGTTCCTGACGCCCACTGGCGGCAAGAACCTCCCGCAGTGAGCGCGCCGGGCGACCAGCGAGCCTTCGGCCAGCGCGTCGCGTTCCTGCGCAAGAAGCTTGGCCTGTCTCAGGCGGAGTTCGCCAGTCGGCTCGACCGCTCTGAGACGTGGCTAAGCCAGGTCGAGCGCGGCGCACGGCGGATCGACCGCATGAGCGTGCTCGAACGGCTCGCGGATGCTCTCGGTGTTCCGGTCGCCGAGCTGGCGCCGGACCAGAAGATCGTCCAGGCCGATGTCGAGCCGGCGGCGAGCGCCCTGAGCCTCGCGCTCTCGTCCAGCGACGCACTCCACGCGGTCTTGGCCGGCACGCGGCCGTTCGACGTGCGGGACCTCGACCGGCAAGCGGTCAAGGCGTGGGAGTACGCCCACGGGTCGCAGTACGACGAGCTGGCGACGCTCCTGACCGACCTCCTCCCCGAGCTGGAGCGCTCCGCGCGGAACGCCAGCGGCGACGACGAGATCGTCGTCAACGTGGCCAAGGCACGGTCGTATCTCGCCGTGGCCGGCGTGCTGTCCAAGCTCGGCGAGACCGGCGCCGCGTGGGTCGCGGTCGACCGCGCCATCACGGCCGCGGAGAAGGCCGACGACCCGCTGCTGATGGCCGAGGGCGCGTTCCGGCTCGCGATCGTCTTCCAGGTCGCACGACGCTTCGACCTCGCCATCCGTGCCGCCGAGTCGGCGGCACACGCGCTCGACGAGCGAGCCGCCGAGGGCGACGCCCCCGCCATCGCGGTCCGTGGCGCGTTGAAGCTCCAGCTCGCGGTCGCCTCGGCGCGGCTGAACGACGCGCGCATGGCGTATCTCTACCTCGACGAGGCCCGGGCGGCAGCCGACGGGCTGGGCGAGGACCGGAACGACTACGAGACCGAGTTCGGGCCGACGAATGTGCTCCTGCATGACGTGGCGGTGGCGGTCGAGCTGGGCGACGCAGGTCGTGCGCTCCGGGTCGCCGAGACGGTCGACGCCTCCGGACTCTCCCCCGAGCGGCAGGGCCGGCTCCTCATTGACGTCGCTCGTGCGCAGGCCCAGCTTCGCCAGACAGACGCCGTTGTGGCGACCCTGCGCCAGGGCCTCGACCTCGCTCCGCAGCAGTTCGAGAGCCATGCCCGTGTCCGCGAGCTGGTCGCCGACCTCGTCCAGAGCGACCGCACGGGCTCGCAGGAGCTTCGCGATCTGGCACAGCGAGTGACCTGACAAGACCACCCGAATAGACCCGCACAATTAGTGCGGCACCCGCACTTTAAGTGCGTACGCTCCTCGGTACCTGGGCACGCGTGCCCCTGTGACGAGGAGATGGTGATGGCAGTCCCTTACGGGCAGAGGTTCCCGGTCGAGTTCGAGACGGTGTTCCCGCAGGGCGGGTTGATGATGGGCGAGGTCTCGGCGGTGACCGAGTACCAGTCGCGCGAGGACCGGGCGAAGGGCCGGCCCGTGCGTCAGCAGGTCGACGAGGAGACCGGCAAGCGGATGTGGCGCGTGACGGTCTCGGACCCGTCGGCGACGCGCGAGGCCGACAAGTCGGTCTCGGTGACGGTGCTGGCCGAGCACCAGCCGGTGCCTCCGGACGGCATCGAGGTCGCGCCGGGCATCGTCGTCCGGCCGATCGAGTTCGAGGGCATGACCGCTGCCCCGAAGTTGGAAGGCCAGGGCGAGTACAAGCGCCTCGGCTACACGTTGCGCGCGACCGGCATGCGGACCCCGGCGGGTCAGGGTGCGCCTGCTCCTCGCTCGTCGTCCCGCGGTTCCGGAGGGTCGGGCGCGAGCGCGACGCCCTCCAGCGGCCAGGACCCGACCGACGGGAAGGCCGCGTGATGGCCGGCGTCGAGTCGCCCGAGCCCGGGATCGCGATGACGGTCGGCGTGCATGTCCGGCCCGACGCGCAGATGGGGTTCATCGTTCACGCCGACGAGGATCGCGTCACGCTCGACGTCGAGGAACGCACCGGGAGCCGGCTGACGCTGTTCCTGCACTCCGGCGAGCTGGTCCGCCTCTCGGACTGCTTCGCCGCCGCCGTCGCGGAACTGTTGGCGGCCCAGCATGCGATCCGCGGAGCCTGCGGCTCCGTCTGACTCGGCGCCGGGGCGGGTCCTGGCGACCAACCTCTCCCCGTCCCGGCGCCTTCGCCCCTCCGCACACGACGGTGCCGGAGCGCGTCGCCCACGGTAGTGACCGCGGGTCCCGCCGTCCCGGTCCGTCGTGTGCCTCCCGACCCCGGAAGGCACGACGATGAGTTCCCCACCTCAGACCCCGCAACCAGTTCACACGCCCGAACCGGTCCTCTCTCGCCTGCGACGCGACGTCGGACCGGGACGCGAGTTCCACAACCCGGCGACCGTCCGACTCGTGCTGCGCCGGGTCCTCTTCGACGGCGACGGACCGCCGTCCTGGCGACAGCACGCCACGTGCGACGGCCTCGACGACCTGTTCTTCCCCGAGCCCTCCGATCCCGATGCGGTCGCCACCTGCCGCGCCGTGTGCGAGTTCTGCCCCGTCCAGGCGGCGTGCCTGGACGACGTCATGAGCTGGGAGCACTCGGGGCGACGTCACGGGGTCGTCGCCGGCTTGACGCCCACCGAGCGGACCCGGCTCGCCCGTGAGCAGCGCGGCGAGCCCGACCTGGGAGGTGCGGTCGCATGAGCACCCCGAAGGCGGAACCGATCGTGTCCGACCGCTGCGAGGTCTGCCGGGCGCGGATCGAGCGACGCCGCAACGCACCTCGCCGGTGCCCTGACCACCTCGATCAGGCCGCCCTGTTCGACGCCGCTCCGCTGCGTCGTCGTGCGGCCACCCGTCGGGCCGTACTCGGCACCGCTCGATCCCCGCGCACCGGTCGATCGTCCCCACAGGAGCCGTAGATGTTCACGCACCAGCCCTTCCGCGGCTCGACGATCCGACGTCGCGCCGACGTCCAGCGCACGGCGATCGTGCGGGAGCCCGACACCCTCTCCAGCCGTCTCGGGCTCGCCGCCGGGCGTGGTCTGTTCCGCCTGGCTCTGCTGGCGGTGTGGGCCGCCGTGATGGCGATCTGGCTGCTGGCCTACGTTCCGATCCTCGGGGCCGTCGTCGCCCTGGCGGTGCTCCTCGGCGCCATGCAGGGCGTCGCCGGCTTCCTGGCGGTCCTGGCGGTCGCGCTGGCTGCCGGCGTCACGTGGTGGTGGTCGCACGGTGCGTCGTTCGATCGCCTGATCTCCTCGCGGGTGTTCCGGTTCGGCCGGCGCATCCGGTACCGAAGCGGCTTCGCCGACCTCATGGCCTCGGCCGGCCTCCAGGCACGCGACGCCTCCGCCCGTCTCGTCGTGCCCCGGCTGCTGTGGTGCCGCCTCGGTCCGCACGCCGATCTGCTCACCGTCCAGCTCTGCCCCGGCGTGACGCGGGAGGACCTCGAGGAGCGGACCGACGAGCTGCGCTCCGAGTTCCGGGCCCTCGACGTCCGGGTGCTCGCCCACCGGCGACGCGGCTGGGTGTGGCTGCGCGTGATCTGCGCGGACACGCTGATGGAGCCGACCGCTCCCCCGAGCTCGGCGCACGCCGTCGACCTGGAAGCGCTCCCGCTCGGGCGCCGGGAGGACGGCTCGCCCTGGCGGCTGCGGCTGCTCGGGCGGCACGTGCTGATGGCCGGCGCCTCCGGCTCGGGCAAGTCGTCGATGGTCGCCGGCCTCCTGGTCGCGCTCGCCCCGGCGATCCGCGACGGCCTCGTGCGCGTCATCGGGATCGATCCGAAGGGCGGCATGGAGTTCGGCATGTACGCCGAGCTGTTCCACCTCCTGGCCGCCGACAGCGACGAACACCTCGTCGTCGGTCTGGAGGCCGCGGCCGCGCTGACCGCGCAGCGCACCCGTGAACTGCGCTCCCGAACGCGTCAGCACGTGCCGACGACCGCCGAGCCGTTCTACGTCGTCCTCGTCGACGAGGTGGCCTCCCTGACCACCTACATCGCCGATCGCACGCTGCGCAGCCGTGCTCAGGCCGCGCTCGGGCAGCTGCTCACCAAGGGCCGCGCCCCGGGCGTCTCAGTCGTCGGATGCGTGCAGGACCCGCGCAAGGAGGTCGTTGACCTGCGCGGGCTGTTCACCACGCGCGTCGGGCTGCGGATGACGGAGAAGACCGAGGTCGCGATGGTCCTCGGCGACGGCGCCCGGGACCGGGGCGCGCGCTGCGACCAGATCAGCGCGCTGACGCCGGGCATCGGCTACGTGGTCGACGACGAGGGCCAGACGCTCACCAAGGTCCGGTCGGTCTACGTGGACGACGAGCAGATGCGCTGGCTCGCCCGCACCTACCCGAGCCCGACCCGCGAGGACATCTCATCGGTGATCCCCGTTCAGCGCGACGAGCCCGCCCCGCGCAAGAAGGCCAAGAGCGCCCCGACGAAGGGCGGTGAGTCCTCGTGACCGACGACGGCGAGGTGGTGGCCGGCGCGAGCACGCCGGCCGAGCGGTCGGTGCTCCCGATGGCTGCTGACGTGGCCCGGGCGATGGCCGCTGAGCATGGCGTCTGCATCCGGCCGGTGGCGCTGCGGCGGATCGACACCCAGGCCGGCCGCACCGAGGTCGTGCCCGTCGCGTGCGGGTCGACGCGGGAGGACGTCTGCGGCCCGTGCGCGGTGAAGGCCCGGACCCTGCGCATGGCGCAGTGTCGCGAGGGGTGGCACCTCGACGAGGAGCCCGACCTGTCCCCGCGCGAGCCGACCGACGAGGAGAAGGAGATCGTCGGCGCGCGGGCCGATCTCGTGGTGGCCTACCGCGCGGCCCGGGAACGCGGTGACGACGAGACGGCCGAGGAGCTGGCGGAGCAGGTCGAGGACCTGGACGAGCAGTTGCGGGCGCTCGGAGTGCGCGGCCGGCTGGCTCCCCTTGACCCGCCGGAACGGGCACGCCGCAAGCGGTCCACCCGACGACGTCAGGACGCCCCGAACCTCCCGCGGCGGCCGGTGGAGGACCGCACCGTCGGACAGACCTTCGGCGCCGGTCGCTACCGGCCCTCGACGTTCGTCACCTGGACGCTGGGCAGCTACGGCCGGGTCCGCGAGGACGGGACGCCGGTGGACCCGGCGAGCTACGACTACCGGCGTGCGGCCCGCGACGCGATCCACTTCGCGGCCCTGCTCGACCGGCTGTGGCAGAACACCCGGCGCTGCGTCGGGTGGGAGGTCCAGTACTTCGGCACCGTCGAACCGCAGCGCCGGGGCGCTCCGCATTTCCACGCTGCCGTCCGGGGCTCGATCTCCCGCACCGACGTGCGTGCGATCACCGAGGCGACCTATCACCAGGTGTGGTGGCCCGCGCACGACCAGGCCGTCCACACCGCCGACCGCCCGCCCCAGTGGGACGCGGTCCGGCGGGTGTTCACCGACCCGGACACGGGAACGGCCCTGCCCTCCTGGGACGACGCCTGCGACGCCGTCACCGAGCCCGCGCACGTCGTGCGCTTCGGGGAGCAGGTGCACGTGAAGGGCATCCTCGGCGGCACCGAGGACGCCGGGCGCCACATCGGCTACCTAACCAAGTACCTGACGAAGAGTGTCAGCCATGCCGCCAGGCTCTCGGCCGCGGCCAAGGGCGAGGAGCAGGAGGAGCAGGCGCGGCCGGTGAGCGACCGCCAGCGCGCCCACGCCCGCCGGCTGCACGCCGAGCTGGCCATGACGCCGTGCTCGCCCCGCTGTGCGGTGTGGCTGCTCTACGGCGTGACACCAAAGGGCGCCGGCGCCCGCACGACGCCCGGTGTCTGTCGCGGCAAGGCGCACCGCGCGGAGACGCTCGGGCTCGGTGGACGTCGGGTCCTCGTCTCGCGGAAGTGGTCGGGCAAGACCCTCGACGACCACCGCGCCGACCGGACCGCGTTCGTTCGGCAACTGCTCGCCGACGCCGGGATCACCCCCACGACCCGGACCACCACCGGCGATCCGGCGGTGCGCTGGGAGCCGACCCGGCCGAACGATCCGGACGTGCCTGGACGCCCGGTGCTGCTCCTGGCTGCGATCGCCGAACGCCAGCGATGGCGCGCGGAGTACACCGCGGCCCAGCTCGCAGCTTCGGGAGACCTCCCGTGTTCGGCAATCGACGGAGCGGCGGCGTGAGCGCCCGGGTTCCGGCACCGCGTTGGCCGGTGGAGAAGCTGACCGTCGAGCAGGTCTGCGACGAGCTGCAGGTCGCGCGCTCGACCTTCTACCAGTGGCGCCAGCTCGGAAAGGCGCCGAAGTGCATCCGGCTCCCGAACGGTGCCATTCGCGTCCGTCGGGCCGATCTCGACGCCTGGCTCGACGGCTGCGAGGTCCCGGCCTGATGGCGCCGGAACGAGAGACCACGCTCGACGTTCGGGTGTGGGGCGTGAAGAAGCGCGAGGGCGCCCGCGGCACGACGTACCGCGTGCGGTGGATCGTCGCCGGCCACGAGTGGCACGACTCGTTTCCGCACCCCAAGCAGGCCGACGGGTTCCGCTCCGAGCTGGTGAGCGCGATCCGGCGCGGGGAGCCGTTCGACCTGGCGACCGGCCGGCCCGTGTCATCAGCGCCCGAGGTCGCCGTGGTGACCTGGTTCGAGCTGGCGTGCGACTACGTCGACATGAAGTGGCCCCGTCAGGCCGGCAAGAGCCGGCGCGGCATCGCGGAGTCGCTGACCACGACGACGCCGGTTCTCCTGACCACCGACCGCGGCCGGCCGGACGACGACGTCCTGCGGGCCACGCTCTACGCCTGGGCCTTCAACGCGCCCGTTCGCGCCGCCGGCCCGCCCGCTGACGAGGAGATGGCCGCGGCGGCGCGCTGGCTGGCTCAGCACACGGTGCCGGTCTCGGCGCTGGCCGACACCGTGCTCGTGCGTGCCGTCCTGGACCGCTTCACGTTGCGGCTCGACGGGACGCCGGCCAGCGCGAGCACCGTGACCCGCAAGCGCGCCACGTTCTTCAACATTGTCGAGTACGCGGTGGAACGGGAGCTGCTGCGGTCCAACCCGCTGCGCACGATCCGCTGGAGCGCGCCGAAGCTGGCCGACACGGTCAACCCGCGGGCGGTGGTCAACCCGGCGCAGGCACGCTCGCTGCTCGAGGCGGTGAAGGTGCAGGGCAAGGCCGGGCCAGCGCTGGTCGCGTTCTTCGCCGCGATCTACTACGCCGCCCTCCGCCCGGCCGAGGCCGTGGAGCTCCGCCGCGACGCGCTGACGTTGCCCGAGGACGGCTGGGGCGAGCTGTACCTCACCGGCTCGGCCCCGGAGACCGGCCGCGCGTGGACCGGGCTCGCCACCCGCCGGGAGCCGCGCGGGCTCAAGCACCGAGGACGTCAGGACGTGCGGATCGTGCCCGCTCCCCCGCCGCTGGTCCGGCTGCTGCGCGACCACCTCGACAGCTTCGGCGTCGACCGGCAGGGCCGGCTGTTCCGTGGCGCTCGCGGTGGCCCGCTGGCCGGCAGCGTCTACCAGCGGGTCTGGCGCGACGCCCGCGAGAAGGCCCTGACGGCCTCGGAGGTGGCTTCACCACTCGCGCGCCGGCCCTACGACCTCCGGCACGCCGCCGTGTCGACCTGGCTGAACTCCGGTGTTCCGGCACCGCAGGTCGCCGAGTGGGCCGGGCACAGCGTGAACGTGCTCCTACGCGTCTACGCCAAGTGCATCGTCGGCCAGGAGGACGAGGCGCGTCGCCGAATCATCGAGGCGCTGGGCGAGGACCCGTCATGATCCATCCGTATGCAGCATCGTCGGCCCCGTCGTCGCTGTTCAGCGAGGCAGCAATGAACGTTCGAAGCCCTCGCGAGGGGTTCGCAGTGAGGTGGTGCCCGTTTAGACCCGCGGTAGGGAAACGGGCCCATTGGTCCTGTGATTGTGCCCTGCGACAGACGGCGCGGTGTGAACGATCGAAGACTGAAAGGTCAAGGTTCGGCGCGTCCTTATAGGGCCAGGACAGGGACGAACAGCCGCAACGAAGTGTTACTCGCGATCCCGCGACACGTCGCCCAGCTCCTCGACTCCTAGGTCTTTGCGGGCGGCCTCGAGGAACTCGGCTTCTGCGGGACTGACGTGCTTCCACAAAACGGTCTCGACCTGATCAGCGTGATAGGTCGCCTCGTAGATCCTCTGCGTGAGGGTCCGGGCCGCTGTCCGCACCGGTTCGGGCGTCACCAAATTGAGTCTGTTTTGATGGTGCCAGACGTCGTTGTTCCGTCGGTGCTTTTCGCGCTCCACATCCGCAGCGTCGTCAAGGGGCTCGCCAGCCTTGGATACAAGCGGCCGCCTCCCCCATAGCCCGTCCATCAGTACCCAGGAGTCCTCGACCACGTCAAGGTAGGCAAGAATCGCATCCTTCTTCTCGGTCCGTCTCGCCGCAGCGAGTTGCACGGCGGCTTGCTGCTTCGTGGTCCGCTGAGTGATGAGCACACCGCCGAAAGAGCCAAGAGCCCCGACAGCGACGCCTACTAACGAGAAGACCGCCGGTCCTAGAACAGCCCAATCCATGACGGTTGACTATCTCGCCGGCGCCTCGCCTGCCGGCAGGGCCGTTTGGTCTACACAGTGCTTCCTGCCGTGGCTGCGCGCTGAGTGCACGGCCCGGCAGCTGCGGGTGTTCCGGCAACACAGGTGGGCGGAGTGGCTCGTTCACAGCGTGAACGTGCTGCCACGCGTCGATGCCGAGTGCGTCGTCGGCCCCGAGGACGCGGAGCGCAGACGGATCTTCGAGGCTCTCAGGGAGGACCCTCATGATCGATCTGTCCGCGCATCGTCCGTAGACACCCGCGCAGGGTCGGTCACAGCCGGACGGAGCCGAACATGACCGTGATCATGAGTCAGCCCCGTCGTCGCTGGTCAGCGAGGCAACGGGGCTGGTGGTGGCGGGTGAAGGATTCGAACCTTCGAAGCTTTCGCGACGGATTTACAGTCCGCTCCCATTGGCCGCTCGGGCAACCCGCCAGGGTGTGCCATCCCGGGGGACGGCGTCGGGAAGACTACAGGCCGGGGCCCGGCCGCCGCGCAGCCGGGGCCCCGCGCCGCACCCGGCCGACACGTCAGGGAGGACGACGATGGCCAACCCCTCGTTCGACGTCGTGAGCAAGGTCGACCGCCAGGAGGTGGACAACGCGCTCAACCAGGCGAGCAAGGAGCTCTCGCAGCGCTTCGACTTCCGCGGCACCGGCGCCGACGTCTCGTGGGCCGGTGAGGAGGCCATCACCATCACCGCGGAGACCGAGGAGCGCTGCACCGCGGCGATCGACGTCTTCAAGGAGAAGCTGATCAAGCGTGGCATCTCGATGAAGGCGTTCGACGTCGGCGAGCCGTCGCTGTCGGGCAAGACCTACAAGGTCACCGGCTCGCTGGTGCAGGGCATCTCCAAGGACAAGGGCAAGGAGATCTCCAAGGTCATCCGCGACGAGGGCCCCAAGGGCATCCAGGCCCAGATGCAGGACGACCAGCTCCGCGTCACCGGCAAGAAGAAGGACGACCTGCAGGCCGTGATCTCGCTGCTCAAGGAGCGCGACTTCGACATCGCCCTGCAGTTCACGAACTACCGCTGACGCCCCCGGGCCGAGCCGCGCCTTCAGGTCCGGGGCCCTCGGCCGTCGCGTGTCGCGCGTGGACCGTCAGCGCGGCCTCCTCGACAGCACGCGCCACGCTCGCCGCGTCCGGGTCCCAGTCGAGCAGCAGCATCCGGGGCCAGAGCACGTAGTTGGCGATCATGCCGAGGAACTGGGTGGCCACGAGGTCGGCGTCGGAGAACCGCAGGGTGCCGGCGCGCTGCTCGGCGAGCAGGTGGTCGCGCACCGAGTCGAAGAACGGCATCTTGCCCAGGTCGAAGTGCGTGCGCCCGAGCTCGGGGAAGCGCGGGAGCTCGGCGATGACGATGCGGAAGAGGTCGGCCATCCCGGGGCGGGTCAACAGGTCCGCATAGCGGGTGCCGAGCGTCGTCAGGGCGGCCAGGGGGTCCCCGGGCACGGGCGGGGCCTGCTCGTCCCCGATCGCCCACGACGTGGTCACCATCGCGCTGAACAGCTCGGCCTTGGTCGGGAACTGCTTGAACAGCGTGGCCCGCGAGACCCCGGCCTCGGCCGCGACCTTCGCCAGCGAGGTGCCGTCGTAGCCGAGGTCGAGGAAGAGCCGGCGAGCAGCGCCGAGGAGCGCCTCGCGATTCCTGCGCGCCAGGTCACGGTGGTACCGCGCCGCTCCCGACGGTCCCGCCGGCGCCGACTCGGTCCCGTCCACGACGACCATCCTGCCGGAGACCGGCCCACGAGGCGAGCCGCTTGACTCACCTCGCTGCCAGTGATCTCCTCGTCGTGAGGTGAGCGGACCGACTCACCTCGCTGAGCGAGGAGGCAACGGTGGGACGCTTCGAGGGACGCACGGTGCTCGTGACCGGAGCCACCGGCGGGATGGGACGCAGCCACGTGCAGGCGTTCCACCGCGAGGGCGCCGCGGTGGTCATCGCCGCGCGTGACGAGGCGGCCGGGGCCGCACTGGCCGAGCAGCTCGGGGAACGGGCGCTCGCGGTCCGACTCGACGTCACCGACGAGC
This sequence comes from Actinomycetospora straminea, assembly GCF_028737255.1. Lineage (GTDB taxonomy): Bacteria > Actinomycetota > Actinomycetes > Mycobacteriales > Pseudonocardiaceae > Actinomycetospora > Actinomycetospora straminea. The sequence continues at coordinate 611,638 of NZ_JAQZAN010000001.1, forward strand.
AGCAGTGGGCGGCCGGAGTGGCGGCGGCCGAGCAGCGGTTCGGGCCGATCTCGGTCCTCGTCGCCAACGCCGGCGTCCAGCACCCGCCGACGCTGCTCGAGGACGCCGACCGGAGCCTGTGGGACACCGTCACCGCCGTGAACGTCACGGGCACCGCGCTCGGCATCCGGGCGGTCGCCCCCTCGATGCGCCGCGGCGGCGGCGGCGTGGTCGTCACCGTCGCCTCGACGATGGCCCACGGAGGCACGGCGGCGTTCGGACCCTACGTCGCGGCGAAGTGGGCCGTGCGCGGACTGACCCGGACCGCGGCGCTGGAGCTGGGCCGCGACGGCATCCGCGTCGTGTCGCTGACCCCGGGGGTGGTGGCCACACCGTTGATCACCGAGCCGCTCGCCGACGGGGTGCCGGCCATCGCCGAGGCCTTCGACCCCGAGCCCTTCGCCGTCCCGCGGCTGGGTGAGCCGGACGAGATCAGCCGCGCACTGCTGTTCCTCGCCTCCCCCGACGCCGCCTTCGTCACCGGCTCGGAGCTCGTCATCGACGGCGGCCTGCTCCTCGGCCCGGCACTGTCGGCCTGACCGTCCTCAGCGGGTGCCACCGCCACGCACCACCGCTGAGGGGCCGCCCGGGGCTCAGGCCTCGACCCGGCGGTGGCGACCGGGGCGGGCGTGGCGGACCAGGACCGCGCCGGCGAGCGCGGCGGCGCCCGTGAGGCCGTAGGCCAGGGCGTCGGCGCCGCCGGACGGGCTCGAGCCGTCGCCGGCCTCCACGCCACCGACCGGGTACTGCGGCGCGTCGTCCGCGGCCCGGTCGTCGTCGTGGTCGCCGGAGCCCGACGTCACGGCGGCCGGCTCGGTCTCCACGTCCTCGCCGTAGGCGTACGACTCGCAGGCGATGCCGTCGTCGTCGGCGTCGAGGCGCTCGGGGTCGCTCGGGTCGTCGTCGAGGACGGCCTGGGCCTCGGCCTGCGAGTCGAAGTCGGCGCAGTCGCGGTCCTGCGCCGAGGACCGGGCCGGCGCGTCGGTGGACACCCGGTGCGTCGAGCCGGACGACAAGCCGGACGAGCTCGAGCCGGACGAGTGCGAGGAGCTGGACGAGTTCGAGCCCGACGAGCTCGACGATCCGCTGCCGAGACCCAGCTCCTCGCTCACCGACGATCCCCGCCTCGGCAGGCTCTCGCAGGCGCGGCCGTCGTTGTCGCTCCCGTCGAGGCCGTTGGGGTCGGACGGGTCGGCGTCGTAGACGGCCTGCGCGTCCTCCTGGTACCGGAAGTCCCCGCAGTTCAGGTCGTCGGCGGCGAACGCCATCCCCGCGCCGGGGCCGACGACGCTCACCAGCGTCAGCCCGCCGAGGGCGGCGGCGAGGGCACGGCGGGTGCGGCGGGGGGCGCGGTGAGCGGGCACGGAGGTTCTCCTCGGCGGTGACGGGGCGTAGCGCGGTCGCTGCGCTCGGGAGATCAGTCGCCGGGAGATCCGCGGTCGTTAGGGGGAGAGCACGCGAACCACCCGCACGGGGTCAATGCGGACGACCGAGGCAACCCGCCGCCCGGCCGGACGTCCTGCGACGCCCGCCTCAGGGTGGAACTCGGGGCGATCCCGGAGCCGGCGCCGCCTCCGGTCGACGACGGTCGGGGCATGCGCACCAGGACGTCGGGCTCCGCGAGGACGTGGGCGCTCGTGGCCGCCGTGCTCGTCTTCCTGCTGCTCGCGGCGGGCTGGGTCGCGACGCAGGTGTCGGCGCGGGTGTCGGCGCCGCCGCCCGCCGACGACCCGATCGAGCTCGTCACGGGTCCCGCGGGCCCGGCGTGCTGGGTCGTCGGGCGCGTCGGGGACGGGCTCGCCGAGGCCGGCCCGTGCATCGATCCGGCGGAGTTCCGCGGGGACGTCCTCCGTCGGGGGAGCGTCGACCGGACGGCGTGACCGGGGTGCGGTAGGCAGGGCCCGTGACCGATCGCATCGTCGTGGTGGGCGGCGGGTTCGCCGGAGCCGCCGTCGCGCGGCGACTGGAGAAGCTCGTCCCCGAGGCCGACGTCCGGCTCGTCGCCCCCGACGACTACATGCTCTACCTGCCGCTGCTGCCGCAGGTCGCGGCCGGTCTGCTCCCGGCGCCGGCGACGACGGTGGCGCTGTCGACGTGGCTGCGGCGCACGGTGGTGGTCCCCGGGCGGGCGGTCGGGGTCGACCTCGACGCGCGCCGGGTCCTCGTCGAGAGCATCACCGGCCACCACGAGGCCCTCCCCTACGACCGCCTCGTGCTCGCCCCGGGCAGCGTCACGCGGGTCGCCGACATTCCCGGCCTGCGCGAGCACGGCCGCGGGTGCAAGACGCTCGCCGAGGCCGCGTTCCTGCGCGACCACGTGCTGGCCCAGCTCGAGATCGCGAACACGTCGACCGACCCCGAGGAGCGGGACCGCCGCTGCCGCTTCGTCGTCGTCGGCGGCGGCTACGCGGGCGTGGAGACCGCGGCGAACCTCCAGCTCATGACGACCGACCTCGCCCGCCGGTTCCCCCGCCTCGACCCGTCGCTCGTGACCTGGCACGTCGTGCAGCACCACGACGCGCTGATGCCCGGGCTCGGCCGGCGGCTGAGCGAGGACACGCGGCGGGTCCTGGCCTCGCGGGGCGTGCACGTCGACCTGTCCACCGGCCTGACCGCCGCCGACGAGGGGTCGGTGACGCTCTCCGACGGCCGGCGGCTCGCGACCCGGACGCTCATCTGGGCGGCGGGGATCGCGCCCAGCCCGCTGATGGCGCACCTCGGCGCCGAGACCGACCACGGCCGGCTCGTGGTGCGGGCCGACCTGTCGGTGCCCGACCGGCCCGAGGTGCTGGCCCTCGGGGACGCCGCCGCGGTCCCGGACCTCGCGTCCGGCGGCGGGGCGGTCTGCCCGCCCACCGCCCAGCACGCCTCGCGCCAGGCACCCGTCGCCGCGGCGAACGTCGCGGCGGGGCTGGCCGGGCGCCCCACGACGGACTACCGCCACCGCGACCTCGGGATGGTCGTCGACCTCGGCGGCTCGGACGCCGTCGCCAAGCCCTTCGGTGTCGACCTCAGCGGGCTGCCCGGCGCCACCGTCACCCGCGCGTACCACCTCTGGGCCCTGCGCGCCCCGGCGACGATGACCCGGGTCGCGACGAACTGGGCGCTCGGTGCCCTGCACGGCACGAGCGCGGTCCGGCTCGGCTTCCTGCACGGCACCAGCGGGCGGCTCGCCGAGTTCGAGCACACCGACGACTACCTCGACGCCGACGCCACCCGCGCCGCGATCGCCGCGCTCAGCTGACGGCGCCGCCCTCGAGCGCGTCGAGGCGCCGGTCGAGGCGCCGGAGCAGCTCGACGACGCGGTCGAGCTGCGACATCACCGGCTCCGTGGCGGCGTAGGGGCGGGCGCTGCGGTCGGCGAGCAGGTCGCGCCGGGCGTCGGTGACGACCCGCTCGACGTCGACACCGAGCGCTCGCAGGACCACGGCCGCGTCCTCCGCGTCGTCGGCGAGCACGCCCAGCAGGAGGTGGCGGACGCCGAGCACCGGGTCGGCGGCGGCGTCGGCGACCCGGACCGCGGCGTCGAGCGCGGCGACCGCGCCGGGGGTGTGCGGGCGGTGCGCGGCGCGCGGGTCGCCGACGCCGGTGCGCCGGCGGGCGACCTCGTCGCGGGCCGCGTCGAGGTCGACCGCGGCGAGGACACGGCCGCCGTGGTCGCGCTCGTCGAGCGCGAGGGCGAGCAGGAGGTGGGCGGTGCCGAGCCGGGCGTCGCCGGCGCGGACCGCCTCCCGGTCGGCGAGGAGGAGGACGCGGATGACCCGCTCGGTCTGGCGGGCGGTGAGGCTCATCCGTCTACGGTGGGGGGCGCCGCGCCCCGGCACCTCGGGGTCGGTCCCCGGTCCGCGTCGGGGTCCTCACCACTCCTTGGCGTAGTAGTAGCTCGGCTCGCTCGCCCCGGGCTCGATGAACAGGTAGCCGTGCGTGGCGTAGAAGCGCCGTGCGTCGGTGTCCTCCCCGTCGACGTTGACCTCGACGATCCGCCCGCCCCGCCCGTCCACCAGGGCCTCGACGGCCTCGAGCAGCGCGTGCCCGATCCGCTGTCCGCGCAGGTCCGGGCGCACGTAGAGCTCGTCGAGCAGCGCGACCGGCGCGTCGAACCAGACGTTGGGCCGGAACGAGACGACGGCGAGCGCGTCGGCGGGCTCGCCGTGCACCAGGGCGACGAGGTCGTCGCCGGCCAGCCGTTGCCGCAGCCGCCGAGTCAGCACCGTGACGCCGGGGGTCTCGGTCGCGAACTCGGTGTTGAAGTCGTGGAGCAGGCCGGCGACGGTCGCCGCGTCGCCGACGCCGGCCCGCCGGACCTCACCCACCGGACCCGTACCGGCGGGTGATGACCTCGAGGTGGTCGATGCGAACGGCCACGGGGTGGGTCGCTCCAGGGCTCCGGCGCCTCCATCCGCCGGTCTGACACCGGCCCGGACGCGACGCTGCGGTCATCTGATCGCCGGCTCGAGCGGGCGTCAACCCCGCGCCATCGCCTCGAGGCGCGCGATCCGGTCGTCCAGCGGCGGGTGCGTGGAGAACATCCGCGAGAGGCCCTCGCCCGCCCGGAACGGGTTGGCGATCATCAGGTGCGACTGGCTGACCAGCTGCGGGTCGGGCGGCAGGGGCGCGACGGCCGTGCCGTACTGCAGCTTGCGCAGCGCCGAGGCCAGGGCCAGCGGGTCGTGGGTGAGCGTCGCGCCGCTGGCGTCGGCCTGGTACTCCCGCGACCGGCTGATCGACATCTGGATGATGGCCGCCGCGAACGGCCCGATGACGGCGACCGCGATGGTCGCGAGCAGGTTCCGGTTGCCGCCGAAGAGCTGCGCGGCCAGGACCAGGTACGACACGACGCTCGACAGGGCGCCCGCCACGGACGAGATGAGGATGTCGCGGTTGTAGACGTGCGAGAGCTCGTGGCCGAGGACGCCGCGCAGCTCGCGCTCGTCGAGCAGCGTGAGGATGCCCGTCGTCGCGCAGACGGCGGCGTTGCGCGGGTTGCGGCCGGTGGCGAACGCGTTGGGCGCCTCGGTGGGGCTGACGTAGAGGCGCGGCATCGGCTGGTGCGCGTCGGTCGCGAGCTCGCGCACGATGCGGTACATCGCCGGCTGCTCGGCCTCGCCGACCGGGCGGGCGTGCATGGCGCGCAGGGCGATGCGGTCGGAGAAGAAGTACGCGTACCCGTTGACGCCGAGGGCCACGACCAGCGCGACCAGCAGCCCGGTGCGCCCGAACAGCGAGCCGATCAGGAGCACGATCGCGCTCATCAGACCGAGCAGCGCGGCCGTCTTCAGCCCGTTGCGCACCGGTACCTCCCCTCGGACGGATCTCCCGTCCGGGTCAACGCCGGGGCGCGCCCGCCCGTTCCCGCGCTCAGCCCGCCCCGCGCGCCGCCTCGATCACCTCGCGGGAGGCGCCCAGGGCCTCGAGGTCCTCGGGGCGGCCGTGGCGCAGGAAGTGCTCGACGCCGACCTTGAGGAACAGCGCCCGGGCGGTGCCGACGACCTCCCCGTCGAGGGCGTGGAGGCGTGCCTCGCCGGAGACGTAGATCTTGCGGCCCTGGCGGGCGTCGACGCGCGAGTGCAGCCACACCGTGGCGCCGACGGGCACCGGCCGGCGGAAGTCGGTCTCGAGCCGCGCCGTCACCGCGGACCGGGTGACCTGCGTGTACGCCGTGCCGAGGGCGTCGTCGAACGCCGTCATGAGCATGCCGCCGTGCAGGAGACCCGGCGCCCCCTGGTGCTCGGAGAGGACGTCGAAGCGGCTGATCACCGACACCCCGTCGTCACCGACCCACGAGCGCACCCGCAGGCTGCCGGGCACGTCGCCGCAGCCGCGGCAGCCCTCGAAGTGGGACGTGGTGCGCTCGCCCGGGGCGGGCGCCTTGGGGTTGCGCTGCGGCGCCTCGGCGTCCGCCGGCGGCTCGATCGAGATCGGCACGCACCGCACGTTACCGACGGGGACGGCTCCCGGGCCGCGAGCCGCGTCACGCGGACGGCATGCTGACCCCATGACCTCCCCGGACGTCCGTGTGGAACGCCTCGACGGTGCCCGTGCCGGTACCGCCCTCCTCACCGTCTCCGACCCGAAGCGGCGCAACGCGATGACCGCGGCGCTCTCGGAGCGCCTGGTCGCGGTGCTGGGCGAGGTCGCGGCCGACCCGTCGGTGCACGCCGTCGTGGTCACCGGCGACGACGACCCCAAGCCCGCCTTCTGCGCCGGCGGCGACCTCGACGAGCTCGCGGCCGCGGGCGAGGCGGGCCCGGACGCGCTCGAGCACATCTACGCCGGGTTCCTGGCGCTGGCGGAGTGCCCGCTGCCGACGTTCGCGGCGGTCGACGGGCCCGCGGTCGGCGCGGGGCTCAACCTGGCGCTCGCCGCCGACGTGCGCATCGCCGGCGAGAGCGCCCGCTTCGAGCCCGGCTTCCTGCGCCTGGGCGTGCACCCCGGCGGGGGCATGACGTGGATGGCGCAGCGCCTCATGGGCCCGCAGGTGACGACGGCGATGCTGCTCGGCGGCGAGGGCCTCGACGCGGCGCGCGCCGCCGAGGTCGGGCTGGTGCTGCGGGTGGCGACCGGCGAGGGGTCCGACGGGCGCTCCGCCGCGGTCACCGAGGCGCTGCGCATGGCCGCGGTGGCCGGGGCGGCGCCGCGCGAGCTGGTCGTCGCCACGAAGGCGAGCCTGCGCGCGACCGGGCGGCTCGACCGCCACCGCGACGCCGTCGCCGTCGAGGTCGGCCCGCAGCTGGAGTCGCTGCGCTCGGAGGGCTTCCGCGAGGGGCTCGCGCGCGTGCGGGAAGCCACCGGGAAGAAGTAGCTCGGCCCCCGGACGGCGCAGGGACGGCGCGGCACCCGGACCTGATCGGAGCTTGCACGGTCCAGCGTGTGACCCGCGACCAGCCGCCGGAGATCGCGTGCGCGATGAGGTTAGCCTGGGTGGTCAGCTCCTACAGAGGAACCGACCCACGTCACGTGAAGGGACGGGAAGAGCTCGATGAGCACTGACGCCGCCGTCGGGCCGGCCGGTCGGGAGGTGCGCCAGACCCACCGCGTGGTCATCCGCTTCGCGGGTGACTCGGGTGACGGCATGCAGCTGACCGGCGACCGGTTCACCTCGGAGGCCGCGGCCTTCGGCAACGACCTCGCGACGCTGCCGAACTTCCCCGCCGAGATCCGCGCCCCTGCCGGGACGCTTCCCGGGGTGTCGAGCTTCCAGCTCCACTTCGCGGACTACGACATCCTCACGCCGGGCGACCGCCCCGACGTACTGGTGGCGATGAACCCGGCGGCGCTCAAGGCCAACCTGAAGGACCTGCCGCACGGCGGGATCCTCATCCTCAACACCGACGAGTTCACCAAGCGGAACCTCGCCAAGGTGGGCTACGAGTCGAACCCGCTCGAGGACGACTCGCTGGAGCCGTACACGACGCACCAGGTCGCCATGGCGACGCTGACGCGCGGCGCGCTCGAGCCGACCGGGATGAGCAAGAAGGACGCCGAGCGCGCGAAGAACATGTTCGCGCTCGGCCTCCTGTCGTGGATGTACCACCGCGGCACCGAGGGCACCGAGCAGTTCCTGCGCGAGAAGTTCGCGAAGAAGCCCGACCTGGCCGAGGCCAACATCCTCGCCTTCCGGGCCGGCTGGAACTACGGCGAGACCACCGAGAGCTTCGCGGTGACCTACGAGGTCGCCCCGGCGCGCCTCGCCGAGGGCACCTACCGGCAGATCACCGGCAACCTCGCGCTCGCCTACGGCGTCGTGGCCGCCAGCCAGCAGTCGAAGCTGCCGGTCTTCCTCGGCACCTACCCGATCACGCCGGCGTCGGACGTGCTGCACGAGCTCTCCAAGCACAAGGGCATGGGCGTCACGACGTTCCAGGCCGAGGACGAGATCGCGGGCATCGGTGCCGCCCTGGGCGCGTCGTTCGGCGGGGCGCTGGGCGTCACGTCGACGTCGGGCCCGGGCGTCGCGCTCAAGTCCGAGACGATCGGCCTGGCGGTGGCCCTCGAGCTGCCGCTGCTGATCCTCGACGTGCAGCGCGGCGGGCCGTCGACCGGCCTGCCGACCAAGACCGAGCAGGCCGACCTGCTGCAGGCGATGTACGGCCGCAACGGCGAGGCGCCGGTGCCGATCATCGCCCCGCAGTCGCCCGCCGACTGCTTCGACGCCGCGCTGGACGCCGTGCGGATGGCGCTGACCTACCGCACCCCGGTGTTCCTGCTCTCCGACGGCGCCATCGCCAACGGCTCGGAGCCCTGGCGCATCCCCGACGTCGCGACGCTGCCCGACCTCTCGGTCACCTTCGCCACCGAGGCGAACGCCCCCGACGGCTCCGGGGAGTTCTGGCCCTACCTGCGCGACGCCGACACCCTCGCGCGGCCGTGGGCCATCCCGGGCACCGCCGGGCTGGAGCACCGCATCGGCGGCCTCGAGAAGGCCGACGGGCGCGGGACCATCTCCTACGACCCGGACAACCACGACCGCATGGTCCGGCTGCGCCAGGCGAAGATCGACGGCATCGAGGTCCCCGACCTCACCGTCGACGACCCGACCGGCGACGCCGAGGTCCTGGTCCTGGGCTGGGGCTCGTCGTACGGGCCCATCGGTGCCGCGTGCCGTCGCGTGCGCGCCGCCGGGATGTCGGTCGCCCAGGCGCACCTGCGCCACCTCAACCCGCTGCCGCGCAACGTCGGGGACGTGCTGCGCTCGTACCGGCGGGTGATCGTGCCGGAGATGAACCTCGGCCAGCTGGCGATGCTGCTGCGCGCGAAGTTCCTCGTCGACGCGCACTCCTACACCAAGGTCGCCGGCCTGCCGTTCCAGGCCGAGGAGCTCGCCGGCGTCCTCACCGACGCCGTGAAGGGGGATCTGCCCGCATGACGGCCACCGATCTGCCGACCCCCGGGGTCGGCGGTCTCGACCTCGTCCCGACCACCGACGCGCCGCAGAAGGCCAAGGACTACACCTCCGACCAGGAGGTGCGCTGGTGCCCGGGCTGCGGCGACTACGCCGTGCTCGCGTCGGTGCGCTCGTTCCTGCCGGAGCTCTCCCTCAAGCGCGAGAACATCGTGTTCGTCTCGGGCATCGGCTGCTCGTCGCGCTTCCCGTACTACCTCGACACGTACGGCATGCACTCGATCCACGGGCGCGCGCCGACGATCGCCACCGGGCTCGCGGTCACGCGCCCGGACCTGTCGGTGTGGGTCGTGACGGGTGACGGCGACGCGCTGTCGATCGGGGGCAACCACCTGATCCACGCGCTGCGCCGCAACATGAACATCACGATCCTGCTGTTCAACAACAGGATCTACGGGCTGACCAAGGGCCAGTACTCGCCGACGTCGGAGACCGGCAAGGTCACCAAGTCGACGCCGATGGGCTCGATCGACGCCCCCTTCAACCCGGTGTCGCTGGCGCTCGGCGCCGAGGCGACGTTCGTGGGCCGCGCGCTGGACTCCGACCGCAAGGGCCTCACCGAGGTCCTGCGCCAGGCCGCCGCGCACCGCGGCGCCTCGCTGGTCGAGATCTTCCAGGACTGCCCGATCTTCAACGACGGCTCGTTCGACGTCCTGCGCAAGGGCGACGACGTGGCCGAGCGGCTGATCAAGCTGGTCGACGGCGAGCCCATCACCTTCGGCAACGACGGCGAGTACGGCGTCGTGCGCTCGGCGACGGGCGGGCTCGAGGTGGCGAAGGTGGCCGACGTGGGGCAGGACGCGGTCGTCGTCCACCGCGCCGGCGAGGAGGACCCGACCCAGTCCTTCGCGCTCTCGCGGCTGTCGGATCAGGACCTCACCCACACCGTCACCGGCATCTTCCGCAAGGTCGACCGCCCGACCTACGACGACGGCGCCCGCGCCCAGGTCGCCGCGGCCACGGAGCAGGCGCAGCAGCGGGGCGACGACCTGCAGGCGCTGCTGTCCGGCCGGGACACCTGGGCGGTCCTGCCGGAGCCCGAGAACGAGCAGTAGCACCGCGCCCGACACCGCGCCCGAGGTCCGGGCGCCGGTGTCGGGTGCGGGGCGGGGGTACGCCGCGGCGCTCGCGGCGTACTCGCTGTGGGGGCTCTCGCCGGCGTTCTGGCCCCTGCTCGCGCCCGCCGACGCCGTCGAGTCGGTGGCCCACCGCGTCGCGTGGACGCTCATCGGGATGCTCGGCGTCATCACCGTCGCCCGGCGGTGGGCGGACCTCCGCGGGCTCGCGTGGCGGACGTGGGCGCTGATCCTCGCCGGGTCGGTGCTCATCGCCGTCAACTGGGGCGTCTACATCTGGGCGACCACCCACGGGCACGTCGTCGACGCCGCGCTGGGCTACTACGGCACGCCGCTGATCTCGGTGCTGCTCGCGGTACTCGTGCTGCGCGAGCGGCTGCGGCCGGTGCAGTGGGTGGCGATCGGGCTGGCCGTGGTCGCCGTCGTCGTGCTGACGGTCGGCACGGGGCGGCTGCCGTGGATCACGCTCGTGCTCGCGATGAGCTTCGGGGTCTACGGGCTGGTGAAGAAGCGCGTCCCGCTCGACCCGGTGCCCGGGCTGACCGCCGAGGGCTTCCTGCTCGGGCCGCTCGCGATCGTGTTCATCGTGTGGCTGCAGGCGACCGGTGCGGGCACGTTCACCGGCCACGGCGTCGGGCACGCGCTGCTGCTGATGGCGGCCGGGCCCGTCACCGCGCTGCCGCTGCTGCTCTTCGCCGCCGGCGCGAAGCGGCTGACGCTGGCCACGCTCGGCGTGCTGCAGTACGTCAACCCGACGCTGCAGTTCCTCTGGGGCGTGTTCGTCGCGGGCGAGCCGATGCCGGCGTCGCGCTGGATCGGCGTCTCGCTGGTCTGGGCCGCGCTCGTCGTGTTCACCGCCGACGCCCTGCGCGCCCGTCCCGTCCGTGCGTGATCTTCCGAGCGATGGCTCAGAAGATCACGCACGGAGGTCAGCTCGTGCGGGCGACCGTGTAGTCGAGGAGGGCGGCGAGGGCCTGGCGGGCGGGACCGTCGGGCAGGGTCGCGAGCTCGGCGCGGGCGGCGTCGGCGCGCTCGTCGAGGGCCCGGCGCGCCTCGTCGAGGCCCCGCGAGCCACGCAGCAGCTCCAGCGCCTCGCCCACCTCGTCGTCGCCGAGCTCGCGGCTGCCGACGCCCAGCTCGCGCAGCCGCGGCACCTCGGGGCCGTCCCCGGCGAGCGCGTAGAGCACCGGCAGCGTCGGCACGCCCTCGCGCAGGTCGGTGCCCGGGGTCTTGCCCGAGGCCCCGGACGGCGAGGCGATGTCGATGATGTCGTCGGAGACCTGGAAGACCGTCCCGATGATCTCCCCGAAGCGCCGCATCGCCGTCACGTGCTCGTCGGGTGCGCCCGCGAACATCGCCCCGAAGCGCCCCGAGGTCGCGATCAGCGAGCCCGTCTTCTCCGCCACCACGGCCAGGTAGTGCTCGACGGCGTCCTCGCCGTCCCGGGGCCCGCGCGTCTCGCGCATCTGGCCCGTGACGAGCTCCGCGAACGTCTCGGCGATGATCCGCACCGCGTCCGGTCCGAGCTGCGAGACGAGCCGCGAGGCGTGGGCGAACAGGTAGTCGCCGGTGAGGATCGCGACGGAGTTGTCCCAGCGCGCGTTGGCGCTGTCCGCGCCCCGGCGCATGACGGCCTCGTCCATGACGTCGTCGTGGTAGAGCGTCGCGAGGTGCACGAGCTCCACCGACGTCGCCGCCACCACGACGTCCTCCGACGTGCCGCCGGCCACCTGCGCGGCGAGCAGGGTCAGCAGCGGGCGGAAGCGCTTGCCGCCGGCGTCGATGAGGTGCAGCGACGTCTCGGTGACGAACCGGTAGTCGCTGTGCACCTCGCGGTGCAGCAGCTCCTCGACGCGGTCGAGGCCGTCGGTCACGGCGGCGGCGAGGTCGGGGTCGGAGATCGGCAGTCCCGCGACCTGGGTCAGTTGGGGGCCGGTCATCAGCCCAGGAAGGACAGGCCGTCGGCCCATCCGAGGACGGCGGTCGGCACGACGCCGAGCAGCAGGGTCACCACGACCCCCAGTGTGATCGCCACCGTCGTGAACGGGCCAGGCACGCTGACCGTCGGACCGTCCGCGGCGGGCTCGGAGAAGTACATGAGCACGATGAGGCGCAGGTAGAAGAACGCGGCGACCGCGCTGACCACGAGGGCCACGATGACCAGCGGCGTCATGCCGTCGGCCAGCGCCGCGGAGAACACCGCGAACTTGGCGGTGAAGCCACTGGTCAGCGGGATCCCGGCCAGCGCCAGCATGAGGAACGTCACCGCCGCGGCGACCACCGGCGAGCGCTTCCCGAGCCCCGCCCACGCCGAGAGGTGCGTCGCCTCGCCGTCGGGCCCGCGCACCAGCGACACCAGCCCGAAGAGCGCGACCGTCGTGAAGCCGTAGGCGAGCAGGTAGAACAGCGTCGCCGACAGGCCCGCCGGCGTGATCGCCATCGCGCCCAGCAGCAGGAAGCCGGCGTGCGCGACCGACGAGTAGGCGATCATGCGCTTGACGTCGGTCTGCGTGAGGCCGAGCACCGCACCGATCACCATCGACACGATGGCGACGACCCACAGCACCCCGCGCCACTCCCACACCGTGGAGCCGAACGCGACGGTGAACACCCGCAGGATCGCGCCGAACGCGGCGACCTTGGTGCAGGCGGCCATGAAGGCGGTCACCGAGGTCGGCGCGCCCTGGTAGACGTCCGGGGTCCACGTGTGGAACGGGCCCACCGAGGCCTTGAACATCAGCCCGACCACCAGCAGCGCGAGCCCGCCGAACAGCAGCGAGTCCGGGCGCAGCGAGCCCGCGGCGGCGAGCGAGATGTCGGTGAGCTTCACCGAGTCCGCGTAGCCGTAGAGCAGCGCGAGCCCGTAGAGGAAGAACGCCGACGAGAACGCGCCGAGCAGGAAGTACTTGACCGCCGACTCCTGGCTCATCAGCCGCCGGCGCCGCGCGAGCCCGCAGAGCAGGTACAGCGGGAGGCTGAGCACCTCGAGCGCGACGAACATCGTCAGCAGGTCGTCGGACGCGCAGAAGACGAGCATGCCGCCCAGCGCGAACAGCACGAGCGCGTAGATCTCTGTGTGGCCCTCGACGGGCTGGCCGCCGCGGCCGGTCAGGCGCCCGCCCGACGACCCGCCGGCGCGGCCGGAGGAGCCCGACGAGCCGCTGCGCGCGCCCACCCCGGCCTTCTCGCGGGCCCGCTGCTCGGCCTCGGCCTCGCCGAGCGCGACCGGGTCGGCGAGGAACGCCCCGCCCGGCTCGACCGAGCGGTCGGCGAGCAGCAGCACGCTGGGCACCGCGAGGGCGAGCAGCGTGCCCCAGAGGAACAGCGCCGGCCCGTCGACGGCGATCGCGCCGGCGAGCGTCGACACCGCGGGAGCGCCCGAGGTGGCCCGCACGATCACCGCGAGCAGGGCCGCGACGACGGCGACGAGCGTCAGCGAGAGCTGCACCCGCCCGCGCACCCGCATCGGCAGCAGCGCCTCGAGCAGGACCGCGAGGCACGCGGCGCCGAGCACGATGAGCACGGGGGCCAGCGCCCCGTAGTCGACCGTCGGGAACGCGGGCGCCAGGGGACCCGTCATCGCGGCACTCCGTTCGGGGTCACGGGGTCGGCGACGCCGACCTCGCTGAGGGTCGCCGACACCGTCGGGTCGAGGACCTCGAGGACCGGGCCCGGGAAGAACCCGAGCACGAGGACGAGGGCGACCAGCGGGGTGAGCACCGCGACCTCGCCCCGGGTCAGGTCGCCGAAGCGGGCGGTGGTGCGGCGCATCCAGGACTCGTCGGCGTCGCTTCCGGTGTCGCCGCCGGACCCGCCGAACGTCGCCGCCGACGCCGCGCCCGGCCCGTCACCGACCACGGCGGCACCGCGCAGCGGCCCGGTCATCGTGCGCTGGATGACCCAGAGCATGTAGAGGGCGGCGAAGACGATGCCGACGGTGGCGATGACGCTGAACACCGGCTCGCGCGGGAACGCGCCCAGCAGGACGAGGAACTCGCTGATGAACGAGTTGGTGCCCGGCAGCGAGATCGTCGAGAGCCCGGCGATGAGGAACATCCCGGCCAGCAGCGGCGCGACCCGCCCGACGCCGCCGTACTCGGTCATCGCGGAGGTCCCGCCGCGGCGGATGAGCAGCCCGACGACGAGGAAGAGCATCGCCGTCGAGATGCCGTGGTTGACCATGTACAGCGACGACCCGACCATCGACTGCGACGAGAACGCGAAGATGCCGAGCGCGATGAAGCCGAAGTGCGCGATCGAGGTGTAGGCGACGAACCGCTTGAGGTCGGTCTGCGCGGCGGCGAGCAGCGAGCCGTAGAGCACGCCGATCACCGCGAGCGTCAGCACCAGCGGCGCGAGCTCCTGCGACGCCGCCGGGAACAGCGGCAGCGTGTAGCGCAGGAAGCCGAACGTGCCGACCTTGTCCAGCAGGCCGAGCAGGATGATGCCGCCCGCGATCGGGGCCTCGGCACCGGCGTCGGGCAGCCAGGTGTGGAACGGCACCAGCGGCGCCTTGATCGCGAACGCCGCGAAGAACCCGAGGAAGAGCCAGATCTGGGTCGACAGCGGCAGCTGCGCGGCCATCCCCTGCAGCGCGGTCCAGTCGAAGGTGCCCTCGCCGAGGCGGGTGTCGCTGGCGACGAAGAGCCCGATCACCGACGCGAGCATGATCAGCCCGCCGAGGAACGAGTACAGGAAGAACTTCACCGCGGCGTACTGCCGCCGCGGACCGCCGAAGCGCCCGATGACGAAGTACATCGGGATGAGCATCGCCTCGAACAGCACGTAGAACAGGAACACGTCGGTCGCGGCGAAGACGCCGACGAGCACGCCCTGCGTCGCGAGGATCAACGCGGTGAACCCCGCGCCGGTGCGGCCCGGGGGCAGCTTCTCGGTGAACGCGAACGCCAGCACCACGGGCACGAGGACCGCGAGCAGCGCGATCATCGTCAGCGCGATGCCGTCGAGGCCGAGGGCGAAGCGCGTCCCGAACGCGGGGATCCAGTCCACCGACAGCGCGAACTGGAAGCGCGGCGTGCCCGGGCCGGTCGCGAACTGCGACCAGACGACGACCACGAGCACGAGCGAGACCGCGGCGAACGCGAGGCCGACGATCCGGCCGGCGCGGTCGAGGTCCTCACGGGTCGCCAGGGCACCGCACACGGCGGCGCCGACGAGCGGGACCAGCAGCAGGGCCAGGAGCAGCGCGCTCATCCGCCGAGACCGCCGACGGTGAGGAGGGCCGCGACGAGCACGACGGAACCTCCGAGGATGGTCAGGGCGTAGGAGCGGACGAAGCCGGTCTGCGTGCGCCGCAGCCGGCCCGACGTGCCGCCGAGCATGGCGGCGGTGCCGTTGACGACCCCGTCGACGCCGCGGTTGTCGAGGTAGACCAGCGCGCGGGAGAGCCAGATGCCCGGGCGGGCGATGAGGCCCTCGTTGATCGCGTTGGCGAACAGGTCGGCGCGCGCGGCGCGGACCGGCAGGCTGACCCGCTGCGGCCGCTCGACCGGCACCTCGCGGCGCCCGACCAGCAGGTACGCCGTGCCGGCGCCGACGAGCATCAGCGCGGTGGCGAGGTAGGGCACCAGGCCGACGTAGAACACGGCCGGGACGTCGTAGGGCTCGACGGGGACGCCGAGCGACGCCTCGAGGTAGTGCCCGAGGCGCTCGCCGCCGACGAGGAACGCGCCCGCCCCGACCGACCCGATGGCCAGCAGGATCATCGGCACCGTCATCGAGGCCACCGACTCGTGCGGGTGGTAGTGCTCCGGCGGGTCCTCGAGGTCCGCGGCGTCGATGCGGCGCGGGTGCAGGTCGCGCCAGCGCTCGGGCCCGAAGAAGGTCATGAGCATCAGGCGCGTCATGTAGAACGCCGTCAGCCCGGCCGCGAGCAGCGCCGCCCCGCCGAGGATCCAGCCGGCCACCGGGCCCGCGGTCAGCGAGGCCTCGATGATGAGGTCCTTCGTGTAGAAGCCCGAGAAGAACGGGAAGCCGATCAGGGCGAGGAAGCCCGCGGTGAAGGTCCAGAACGTCACCGGCATGTGCCGCCACAGCCCGCCGAAGCGGCGCATGTCCGTCTCGTCGGCCATCCCGTGCATCACCGAGCCGGCGCCGAGGAACAGGCCCGCCTTGAAGAAGCCGTGGGTCAGCAGGTGCGCGATCGCCGCGGCGTAGCCGACCGGCCCGAGCCCGACGGCGAGCATCATGTAGCCGATCTGGCTCACCGTGGAGTAGGCCAGCACCTTCTTGATGTCGTCGTAGGCGCAGCCGACGATCGCCCCGATCAGCAGCGTGATCGCGCCGATGATGGTCACCACGAGCTGGCCCACCGGCGCGAGGTCGTAGAGCGGGTTCGACCGGGCGATGAGGTAGACGCCGGCGGTGACCATGGTGGCCGCGTGGATGAGCGCCGACACCGGGGTCGGGCCCTCCATGGCGTCCGGGAGCCAGGCCTGCAGCGGGAACTGGCCGGACTTGCCGCACGCGCCGAGCAGCAGGAGCAGCGTGATCGCGGTCAGCGCGCCGGGCGAGATCTCACCGGCCCGGGCGAACACCTCGGCGTACTGCGTGGTGCCCAGCTCCACGAACAGCAGGAAGATCGCGAGCGCGAGCCCGACGTCACCGACCCGGTTCATGAGGAACGCCTTCTTGGCCGCGCTCCCCGCCGACCGGCGTCCCGTGTAGAAGCCGATGAGCAGGTACGACGCGAGGCCGACGCCCTCCCAGCCGAGGTAGAGCGTCACGAACCCGTTGCCGAGGACGAGCACGAGCATCGCCGCGACGAACAGGTTGAGCTGCGCGAAGAACTTCCGCCGGTCCGGGTCGTGGGACATGTAGCCCACGGAGTAGATGTGGATCAGCGACCCGACACCGGTGATGAGCAGCGCGAACGTCAGCGACAGCGGGTCGATGCGCAGGCCGAACTCGACGTTCAGCGACCCGACGGCGATCCACTCGTAGAGCCCGAGGTCGCGCACCCGCTCCTCGGCCGGCAGCGCGAGCGAGCCCGCGAAGAGCACGACGGCGACGACGAAGGACGCGACGACGGTCGCGACGCCGAGGAGGTGCCCCCAGCGGTCGGTGCGGCGCCCGCCGACGAACAGCACCAGCGCGCCGAGCGCGGGCAGCGCGACGAGCAGCCAGGCCGCGCCCGCGGCTCCCTCGGCGGGGAGCACCTCGGGGAGCGGAGCGGCGGCCAGCAGAGGCGACACGTCTCTTCGACCCCCTTCAGTACTTGAGCAGGTTGGCGTCGTCGACCGAGGTCGTCCGGCGCGTGCGGAAGATGGCCATGATGATCGAGAGGCCGACGACGACCTCCGCCGCGGCGACGACCATGACGAAGAAGGCCATGATCTGGCCGCCGAGCGACCCGTTGATGCGGGAGAAGGTGACGAGCGTCAGGTTCACCGCGTTGAGCATGAGCTCGATGCACATGAACACGACGATCGCGTTGCGCCGCACCAGCACGCCGACCGCGCCGATGGCGAACAGCAGCGCGGAGAGCAGCAGGTAGACCGTGGGGCTCATCGGGCTCCCTCGCTCTCGCCGGTCGCGCGGTGGGAGCCCTCGCTGAGCCGGTCGTGGGTGCTGCCGACGTCGTGCCCGGCGTGCCCGTCGGTGTGACCGTCGCCGTGACCGTCGCCGCCCCGCAGAGCCCGGGCGTCGACCTCGCCGGCCGGGCCGCTCTCGGACGCCACGTCGGCGATGTCGGCGTCGAGGCGCTCGCGGCGGGTCGCCTCGATGATCCTCGACAGCGAGGCCGGGGCGACCGAGCCGTCGGGGAGCAGGGCCGGGGTCGCGACCGAGTCGGCGGTGGCGAACACGCCGGGCCCGGAGCGCGAGCCGTACTGCGCGAGCGGCCCGCGCAGGCGCTCGACGACGCGCTCGCGCTGGCCCGCCTGCTTCCGGCGGACCTGGCCGGCGAACGTGTAGACCATCGCGCCGACGGCGGCGGTGATGAGCAGCGCCGAGGTCAGCTCGAAGGGCAGCAGGTAGTCGCGGAAGATGCTGGTGCCCAGCGCCTGGACGTTGCCGCGCGCCTCCGGGCCGTAGCCCGGGCCGAGCCCCACCGGGCCGACGGCGGTCAGCGTCTCGGCGACCGCGGCGACGGCCAGCCCGCCCAGCCCGACGCCGAGGACGGCGGCGGCCAGGCGCTGGCCGCGCAGCACCTCGACCACGGAGTCCGAGGCGTCGCGCCCGACCATCATCAGCACGAACACGAACAGCATCATGATCGCGCCGGTGTAGACGATGATCTGCGTGAACCCGAGGAACGGCGCCTGCTGGACCATGTAGAGCACGCCCAGGCTCAGCATCGTCAGGACGAGCCACAGCGCCGAGTGCACCGCGTTCCGCGCGAAGACCATGCCCAGGCCGCCGGCCAGGGCCACCGGGCCGAGGATCCAGAACGCCACCGACTCGCCGGTGCTCATCTCCCCGCCGCCGGTCATCGGCGCCGCGGCGGCGATCGCGCCGACGGCGCTCACCGCTTCTCCCCGGTGCTCGTCACCGAGCTCTGCTCCACGGCCTCGGTCGAGACGCCGTCCTGCGGCGCCGGCTCGCGCGCCGGGGCCATGACGACCTCGTCGCGCACCGCGTCCTGGACGTCGGAGCGCCGGGCCATCTCCGGGCCCTGCACGTAGTAGTCCTGCTCGTCGGCGCCGAGGCGCATCGGGTGCGGCGGCTGCTCCATGCCCGGCAGCAGCGGGGCGAGCAGGCGCTCCTTGTCGTAGATCAGGTCCTGGCGGTCGTCGTCGGCGAGCTCGTACTCGTTGGTCATCGTCAGCGACCGCGTCGGGCACGCCTCGATGCACAGCCCGCAGCCGATGCAGCGCAGGTAGTTGATCTGGTAGATCGCGCCGTAGCGCTCACCGGGCGAGTAGCGCTCCTCGTCGGTGTTGTCCCCGCCCTCGACGTAGATGGCGTCGGCCGGGCAGGCCCAGGCGCACAGCTCGCAGCCGACGCACTTCTCCAGGCCGTCCGGGTGGCGGTTGAGCTGGTGGCGCCCGTGGTAGCGCGGGGCGGTCACCTTCTTCACCCGCGGGTAGTCCTCGGTGACGACCTTGCGGAACATCGTCGAGAAGGTGACGCCGAAGCCGGCGACCCCGTCGAACAGGCCCATCAGGGCTCTCCTTCCCGGCTGGCGCCGGCGGACACGGTCTCGCCGCTCGGGTCCTTCTCCCGGGACCCGGCGACGGCCCGGCGGCGACGCTTGGGCGTCGGCGGGACGGCCAGGTCGAGCGGCGGGACGGGGTAATCGGTGACGATCGTCGGCTCGGGGTCCTCGTCCGGCGGCGCCTGGTCCGGGATGAGCAGGGCCGCGCCGACGAGCAGCACGAGCGCCACGCCGCCGACGATGAGGATCTGGCCGGTGGTGAGCTCGGCGCGCAGCACCCGCAGCGTCGCCACCAGCATCAGCCACAGCAGGCTGACCGGGATGAGCAGCTTCCAGCCCAGGCGCATGAACTGGTCGTAGCGCTGCCGGGGCAGCGTGCCGCGCAGCCAGACGTAGACGAACAGGAACACCAGCGTCTTGCCGAAGAACCAGACCAGCGGCAGCCAGCCCTCGTTGACGCCGGGGATCAGCGACAGCGGCCACGGGGCCATCCAGCCGCCGAGGAACAGCGTCGTGGCCACCGCGGAGAGGGTGACCATGTTGACGTACTCGGCGAGGAAGAACAGGGCGAACTTCAGCGACGAGTACTCGGTGTGGAAGCCGCCGACCAGCTCCGACTCGGCCTCGGGGAGGTCGAACGGCGCGCGGTTGGTCTCGCCGACCATCGACACCGCGAAGATCAGGAAGCTCACCGGCAGCAGCCAGACGTACCAGCCGGTCGACTGCGCGGCGACGATGTCGGCGGTCGAGAGCGAGCCCGCGTAGAGGACCACCGCGATGATGGACAGGCCGAGGGCGAGCTCGTAGGAGATGACCTGGGCGGCGCTGCGCAGGCTGCCGAGCAGCGGGTAGGGCGAGCCCGACGCCCAGCCGGCGAGCACGATGCCGTAGACGCCGATCGACGAGCAGGCGAGCACGACGAGCACGCCCACCGGCAGGTCGGTCAGCTGCAGGGCGGTGCGCTCGCCGAAGATCGAGACCTCGGGGCCGAGCGGGATCACCGCCCACGCGACGAACGCGGGCACCACCGAGAGCACCGGCGCGATGAAGAAGACCGCCTTGTCCGCGAGGACCGGGCGGATGTCCTCCTTGAACGCGAGCTTGAGCCCGTCGGCCAGCGACTGGAGCAGCCCGAACGGTCCGTTCCAGTTCGGGCCCGGCCGCTGCTGCATGCGGCCCACGACCCGGCGCTCGAACCAGATCATGAACAGCGTGACCAGCATGAGGCCGGCGAAGATCACGAGGACCTTGATCGCCGTGAGCCAGAACGGGTCGTCGGCGATGAGGGTCTGCGTGTACCCCGGCGGGGGCATCGGGTTCACGAGGGGCTCCCGGGGTGCGAGGGGCTGCCGCCACCGAGGCGGACGGGCCCGCCGTGGCCCAGCCCGAGACCGGCGAGGGTGACGACGCCGTTCTCGCCCGGCACCCGCGCGGGCACCCAGACGACGTCGTCGGGGAGGTCGGCGACCTCCACCGGCAGGATCAGCGAGCCACGCGGGCCCTCGACCTCGGCGGGGTCGTCCTCGGCGAACCCGAGGCGGCGGGCCGTGGTCGCCGAGAGCCGGATCCGCGGCGGGCGGGCCGTGCCGGCGAGGTCGGGCTCGTCGGCCAGCAGCGCGCCGCCGTCGAGGAGCTGGCGCCAGGAGGCGAGGCGGAGCTCGGGGTTGTCGCCCGTGGCTGCCGGCTGCCCGGCGTGCTCGGCGTGCTCGGCGTGCTCGGGCGCGCGGACCGCGCCCCGCGTGGCGGGCCGGCCGGTGCCGAGGCGGGCGAGCTCGGCGCCCGCGACCTCGGGGGTCTGGGTGAACAGGTCGACGTCCATCTCGACGGCGAGGGTGTCGAGCACCCGGCAGTCGGGCAGGGTCGTCGCCGCCGTCCCGCCGACCCGGCCGGCCGAGCCGCCGGACGGGTCGATCGTGGTGGCGAACCGCCGGTCGCGGCCCTCCCAGTTGCGGTAGGTCCCCGCCTTGTTGATGACCGGGGCCACCGGCAGGACGACGTCGGCGTGGGCCGTGACCTCGGAGTGGGCCAGCTCGAGGCTGACGACGACGTCGGCCGCGGCGAGCGCCGCCCGCGCGAGGTCGGGGTCGGGCAGGTCGGCGAGCTCGACGCCGCCGACCACGAGGCCCGCGAGCTCGCCGTCCGCGGCCGCGCGCAGGATCGCGGTGGCGTCGCGGCCGGGCGTCGCGGGGAGGTCGGCGACACCCCAGGAGGAGGCGAGAGTCGCACGCGCGGCGTCGTCGGCGACCGGGCGGCCGCCGGGCAGCACCGTCGGCAGCAGGCCGGTGTCCACCGCGCCGCGCTCGCCGGCGCGCCGCGGCACCCAGGCGACGCGGGCCCCGGTGCGCGCGACCAGGTCGGACACCGCGGCGTAGAGGCCGGGGACCTCGGCCGCCCGCTCCCCCACCAGCACCACGGCGCCGGGCTGCGCGAGCGCCTCGGCGACGGGGTCGGGCAGGGAGGCGAGCGCCGCGGGCTCCTGGCCGGGCGCGCAGCGCACCAGCCGCCCGCCGGTCTTCACGACGGCCGGGCTCGACCAGTGGCCGAGGTGGTGCACCGCCGTGCCCGTCCGCGCGGCCTTGCGCAGCCGCAGGAAGACGATCGGCGCCTCCTCCTCGACCTCGAGGGCCACGGTGAGGACGGCCGGCGCCTCCTCGAGGTCGCCGTAGGTGACGCCCAGGCCGGTGCCCGCGACGTGCGCGGCGAGGAAGTCGAGCTCCTCGTCCGAGTGCGCCCGCGCGCGGGCGTCGACGTCGTTGGTGCCCAGCGCCAGGCGCGCGAACTTCGCGTAGGCGTAGGCGTCCTCGAGGGTCAGGCGGCCGCCGGGCAGGACGCCGACACCGCGCTTGGGCGCGAGCTCCTCGCCGTCCTCGCCCACCGGCGCCGGACCCGACCCGTCGCGCGCGGCGACGAGCAGGGCGGCCGCGCGCTCGAGCGCCTCGGTCCACGAGGCCTCGACCAGCGCGCCGTCCTCCCCCCGGACCATCGGCCGCGTGATCCGCTGCGCGGACTGCGTGTACCGGAACGCGAAGCGGGTCTTGTCGTCGATCCACTCCTCGTTGACCTCGGGGTCGTCGCCCGCGAGCACGCGGGTCACCGCCCCGCGCCGCCAGTCGCGGCGCACCGACGCGCCCGAGCTGTCGTGCTCCGCGACGCCGGGCGTGGAGACCAGGTCGAACGGCCGCGAGCGGAAGCGGTAGGACGCCGAGGTCAACGCGCCGACCGGGCAGATCTGGATGGTGTTGCCGGAGAAGTAGGACTGGAAGTCCTCGCCCTCGCCGAAGGCGGTCTCCTCGGTGCCGATCTGCTGGTGCGCGCCGCGCTCGAGCAGCTCGATGAACTGGTCACCGGCGATCTGGCGCGAGAACCGGGTGCAGCGCTGGCAGAGCACGCAGCGCTCGCGGTCGAGCAGCACCTCGTCGGAGATCGGCAGCGGCTTCGCGAACGTCCGCTTCTCCTCGACGAACCGCGACTCCGCCCGCCCCGACGACATCGCCTGGTTCTGCAGCGGGCACTCGCCGCCCTTGTCGCAGACGGGGCAGTCGAGCGGGTGGTTGATGAGCAGCAGCTCCATGACGCCCTGCTGCGCCTTGTCGGCCACCGCCGAGGTCATCTGGGTGTTGACGACCATGTCCGTGGCGACGGTCATCGTGCAGCTGGCCTGCGGCTTGGGCATCTTGCGCCCGCCCATCTCCACCTCGACCAGGCACTGGCGGCAGGCGCCGGCCGGGTCGAGCAGGGGGTGGTCGCAGAAGCGGGGGACGACGATGCCGAGCCGCTCGCAGGTGCGGATCAGCAGCTCGCCCTGCGGGGCGTCGACGATGCGGTCGTCGATGGTCAGCCGCACGTGCCCCTCGGGGACGGGCGGCAGGTCGTCCCGCTCCGAGGGCTTCGCCGGGGCCTCCGATGCCTTCTCTGACGCCGCCGTCACGCGCTGGCTCCGCTCAGTTCGACGATCCGGTCGACCTCGGGGTGGCGCTGCTGCGCCGTGCAGAGGTCGACGAACTCCTGCCGGAAGTACTTGATGCCGCTCGTGATCGGCGAGACCGCGCCGTCGCCGAGCGCGCAGAACGAGCGCCCGAGGACGTTGTCGCAGACGTCGAGCAGCGTGTCGATGTCGGACTCGGTGCCCTCGCCGTCGACCATGCGGCGCAGGATGCCGGCGAGCCAGTAGCAGCCCTCACGGCACGGCGTGCACTTGCCGCACGACTCGTGCTCGTAGAACTCCGTCCACTTCATGACCGCCCACGGGACCGACACGGTCTCGTTGAAGATCATGAGCGCGGTGGTGCCGAGCATCGAGCCGGCCTCGGTGGCGCCCTCGAAGTCCAGCGGGACGTCGAGGTGGTCGGCGGTGAGCAGCGGGGTGGACGAGCCGCCGGGCGTCCAGAACTTCAGCGGGATGCCGTCCTTCATGCCCCCGGCGAGGTCGAGCAGCTCGCGCAGCGTCGTGCCCAGCGGCGCCTCGTACTGCCCGGGACGCTCCACGTGCCCGGACAGCGAGTAGATCTTCGGTCCGGGCGAGCGCTCGCGGCCCATCGTCCGGAACCAGTCCTTGCCGCCGGTGACGATCGACGGGACGGTCGCGATCGTCTCGACGTTGTTGACGACGGTCGGCGCGGCGTAGAGGCCCGCGGTCGCCGGGAACGGCGGCTTGAGCCGCGGCTGCCCGCGGCGGCCCTCGAGCGAGTCGAGCAGCGCGGTCTCCTCGCCGCAGATGTACGCCCCGGCGCCGGCGTGCACGACGATGTCGAGGTCGAAGCCGCTGCCGTGGATGTCCTTGCCGAGGTGGCCGGCGTCGTACGCCTCGCGCACCGCGGCGTGCAGGCGCCGGATGCAGTGCACGATCTCGCCGCGCACGTAGATCACGCAGAAGTGCGCGCGGATCGCCCAGCTCGTGATGATGCAGCCCTCGATGAGCGAGTGCGGGTCCGCCATCATCAGCGGGGTGTCCTTGCAGGTCCCGGGCTCGCCCTCGTCGGCGTTGATGACGAGGTACTTGGGCTTCGCGGCCGGACCGGTGGGCTCCTCGCCGGGCTTGGCCTGCGGGATGAAGCTCCACTTCATGCCCGTCGGGAAGCCGGCGCCGCCGCGGCCGCGCAGGCCCGAGTCCTTGACCAGCGCGACGAGGTCGTCCGGCGGCGTGTTCAGCGCCTTGTCCAGCGCCTCGTAGCCGCCGAGCTCGGTGTAGTGGCGCAGCGTCCAGGACTCCGGTCCCAGCCAGCGCTTCGTGAGCACCGGGGTGAGGGGGTCGGTCATGCGTTCTCTCCCTCGTCGGG
Organism: Actinomycetospora straminea; assembly: GCF_028737255.1. Taxonomy (GTDB): domain Bacteria; phylum Actinomycetota; class Actinomycetes; order Mycobacteriales; family Pseudonocardiaceae; genus Actinomycetospora; species Actinomycetospora straminea. The sequence continues at coordinate 636,049 of NZ_JAQZAN010000001.1, forward strand.
CACCGCGGGGGCGGTCCAGCCGCGCTCCTCGGCGAGCCGGGCGCCGGCCAGGCTCTCCGGGGCCGCCGACGGCCCGGCGACGGCCTCGAGGCCGCCGACGGCCGGGTCGTCGTAGAAACCGGCGAGCAGCAGCTCGACCGAGCGGAAGTCGGTCAGCGGCGCGCCGCGCGTCGGGTGCGGCTTCTCCCCGCGGCGCAGCGCGTCGATGATCTCGAGCGCCGAGTCGACGGTCTGGTTGTCGAAGAACTCGTAGTCGACGGTCAGCACCGGCGCGAGGTCGCAGGCCGCGAGGCACTCGGCGTGCTCGAGGGTGGCCGTGCCGTCGGCGCTGGTCTGCTCGTGCCCGATCCCGCCGAGCCGCTCGCCCACGGCCCGGTAGATGGCGTCGCCGCCCAGGGCCGCGCACAGCGTGTTGGTGCAGACGCTGACGAGGTGGCGCCCGGTGGGCTCGCGCTTGTACATCGTGTAGAAGGTCGCGACCGCCGAGACCTCGGCGGTCGTGATCTCCAGGGCCTCCGCGCAGAACGCGATCCCGGCGCGGGAGACGTGGCCCTCGACGTGCTGGACGAGGTGCAGCAGCGGCAGCAGCGCCGACCGCGGCTCCGGGTAGCGGGCGATGATCGCCGCCGCCCGGTCGCGCACGCCGTCGAACACCGTGGTGTCGACCGTGCTCAGCCCGGCGTGCTGCGCGGTGGTGCCGCCCGCCTCGTCGATCGCGTGCTCGGGCTCCTGCGGCGGCGCCGCGGGCGCCTCCGGTCCCAGGGCACGGCTCATCGGTCACAACCCCCCATCACGGGATCCAGGCTGGCCAGCGCGGCGATGACGTCGGAGACCATCCCGCCCTCGGACATCGCCGGCGCGGCCTGCAGGTTGACGAAGCTGGGGTCGCGCAGGTGGACCCGCAGCGGGCGGGTGCCGCCGTCGGAGACCAGGTGCGCGCCGAGCTCGCCGCGCGGCGACTCGATCGGCACGTACGCCTGGCCCGGGGGCACCTTGAAGCCCTCGGTGACCAGCTTGAAGTGGTGGATCAGCGACTCCATCGACTGGCCCATGATCCGGCGGACGTGCTCGAGCGAGTTGCCCATGCCGTCGGCCCCGATCGACAGGCGCGCCGGCCAGGCGATCTTGGCGTCCTCGACCATGACCGGGCCCGGCTCGAGACGCTCCAGGGCCTGCTCGATGATCTTCAGCGACTCGCTCATCTCCTCCACCCGCAGCAGGTAGCGGGCGAAGCTGTCGGCGGCGGTGTCGGTGGGGACCTCGAAGTCGTAGTGCTCGTAGCCGAGGTACGGGTCGACCTCGCGCAGGTCCCACGCGAGGCCCGCCGAGCGCAGGATCGGGCCGGTGACGCCGAGCGCCAGGCAGCCGTCGAGCGGCAGGTAGCCGACGCCCTCGAGACGCTGGCGCCAGATGCGGTTGCCGGTGAGCAGCTTGTGGAAGCCGGGCAGCCGCCCGCGCATCACCTTGACGAACGACCGGATGCGCTCCTCGTGGCCCTCGGGCAGGTCCTGCACGACGCCGCCGGGGCGGACGAAAGCGTGGTTCATGCGCAGGCCGGTGAGGAACTCGAGCAGGTGCAGGACCTCCTCGCGCTCGCGGAACCCGTTGGTCATGCCGGTGAGCGCGCCGAGCTCCATGCCGCCGGTGGCGAGCGCGACGAGGTGCGAGCCGATCCGGTTGATCTCCATGAGGAGCACGCGGATCGTCGCGGCGCGGTCGGGGACCTCGACGCCGAGCAGGCGCTCGGTCGACAGGCAGTACGCGGTCTCGTTGAAGATCGGCGAGAGGTAGTCCGCGCGCGTCACGAACGTGACGCCCTGGGTCCAGGTGCGGTACTCGCAGTTCTTCTCGATGCCGGTGTGCAGGTAGCCGATGACCAGGCGGGCGTCGGTCACCGTCTCGCCGGAGAGCTCGAGCACGAGCCGCAGCACGCCGTGGGTCGACGGGTGCTGCGGGCCCATGTTGATGACGATGCGCTCGTCGCCGGCGGTCTGGTCGACCATCTCGTCCCAGTCGCCACCGGTGACCGTGTAGACGGTGCCCTCGGTGGTCTCGCGGCTGGTGGCGGCGTACGGGTCGCTCGGGGTGCCGGTCTGGGTGTCGTCCCTCGTGCTCACGTGTAGGCCCTCCGCTGGTCGGGCGGCGGGATCTCCGCGTCGTGGTACTCCACGGGGATGCCGCCGAGCGGGTAGCTCTTGAGCTGCGGGTGGCCGTTCCAGTCGTCCGGCATGAGGATCCGGGTGAGGCTCGGGTGGCCCTCGAAGACCACGCCGAACATGTCCCAGGTCTCGCGCTCGTGCCAGTCGGCCGTCGGGTAGACCTCGACCAGCGACGGGCAGCGCGCGTCGTCGAGGTCGAGGGCGATCTCGAGGCGCAGCCGGCGCCGGTAGGTCATCGACAGCAGGTGGATGACGACGTGCAGCTGCTGCGGCACGCCCTCGCCGTAGTCGACCCCGGAGACGCCCGAGCAGAACTCGAAGCGCAGGCCCGGGTCGTCGCGCAGGGTGCGGGCGAGGCGCACCAGGTGCTCGCGGTCGACGTACCAGGTCATCTCGCCGCGGTCGACGGTCACCTGGTGCACGCACGTGTCGAGGTCGGCGCCGCCGTCGTCGGCCAGCGCCGCGGCCGCCTCGTCGGCGACCTCGTCGAACCAGCCGCCGTAGGGACGCTCGGCGGGCGCCGGGGCGTAGCCGGGCAGGCGCAGGCCGCCGAAGCCCGACGTGTCGCCGGAGCCCTGGATGCCGAACATGCCCTCGCGGGCCCGGCCGGCGGTGGAGCCGCTGACGTCGCGGCGGGCGATCTCCTGCGGGCCGAAGGCGGTGCCGGCCGTCCCGGGGTTCGAGGCCCCGGTCGGCCCGCTCGCGCCGCCGGCGCCGGTGCCGGGCGTCTGGGGCGTGCCCTGCGGCTTCTCGTCACCAGACATGCTCGCGCTTCGCCTCCCCCGTCTTCCGGTCCTTCTTGGCGTACTTCTCCGAGGAGGGCAGCAGCTCGAGCTTCTCGCCCTGGGCGCGGCGCTCGGCCGCGAGCTCGGCGCGGACCGGCCCGAGCGGCTCGTTCTGGATCTTCTGGTGCAGCTTGAGGATCGCGTCGATGAGCATCTCGGGCCGCGGCGGGCAGCCCGGGAGGTACATGTCGACGGGCACGACGTGGTCGACGCCCTGGACGACCGCGTAGTTGTTGAACATGCCGCCCGACGAGGCGCAGACGCCCATGGCCAGGACCCAGCGGGGCTCGGCCATCTGGTCGTAGATCTGGCGCAGCACCGGGGCCATCTTGTTGGTGACGCGGCCCGCGACGATCATCAGGTCGGCCTGGCGGGGGCTCGGGCGGAAGACCTCCATGCCGAACCGGCCGAGGTCGTAGCGCGGGGCGCCCGAGGTCATCATCTCGATCGCGCAGCAGGCCAGCCCGAAGGTGGCGGGCCACAGCGATGCCTTGCGGGTCCAGTTGACCAGGCTCTCGACGCTGGCCAGCACGATCCCGTTCGGGAGCTTCTCTTCCAGTCCCATGCTTCTAGCTCCAGTCCAGCCCGCCGCGCCGCCACACGTACGCGTAGGCGAAGGCGACGGTGGCCACGAACAGCACGATCTCGACGAGGCCGAACAACCCGAGCGCGTCGATGTTCACCGCGAACGGGTAGAGGAAGACCATCTCGATGTCGAACAGGATGAACAGCATCGCGGTGAGGTAGTAGGCCACCGGGATGCGGCCGCCGCCGGCGACCGGCTGCGGCGAGGGCTCGATGCCGCACTCGTAGGAGTCGAGCTTGGCGCGGTTGTAGCGGTGCGGCCCGATGAACGGCGCCGCCGTCACCGAGAACAGCCCGAACGCGGCCGCGAGACCGAACATGACGATGAGCGGGACGTAGGGGTCCAGCATCGTCGTCTCCTTCCTCCCCGGTGCTGCGCGTCGGGAGTGTCGCGTGGTGGGGCCCCCGTGCAGGGCCGTGTGGTGGAACACGCTCGTCGGGCCACGGGGACCCTAATGAGGACGACCGGGCCGTCCGCCGATCAGGGCGCCCTAACCCGTCGAGGTCAGGCGGCGCGTCCGGCCGCCGGGGCCCCCTTCCGCGCGGGGGTGTCGGGTCGGTCGGTCAGGGGCGGCACCAGGCGCAGGGCGAGCTCGAGGACGCGGTCGGCCGCGTCCCCGTCCCGCCCGTCGGTGAGGCCCGCGAAGAGCTTGAGCGCCGTGCTCATCACCCGGCGCCGCGGCAGGCCGAGGCGCAGCGCGTGGTGCATGAACCGCGGGCGCCCGAGAGCGTGCGCGGCACGGTTGCCGACGCGGTAGTAGCGGCCCAGCGCGTGGCGCACCGCGACCGGGTAGGCGCCGAGCGCCCGCTCGCGGCCGGGGCCCTCGGGGCGGGCCATCGCCTGCACGACGCACTCGGCGGCGAGCGCGGCGGACTCCATCGCGTAGGCGATGCCCTCGCCGCTGAAGGGGTTGACCATGCCGCCGGCGTCGCCGACGAGCACGAGCCCGTCGCGGTAGACCGGCGTGCGCGACAGGCCCATCGGCAGCGCGGCGCCGCCGATCGGTCCGGTGGCGTTCTCCTCGGTCAGGCCCCACGCCTCGGGCAGGCCCTCGAGCCAGGAGCGCAGCAGCGCGCGGTAGTCGCGCTTGTCGCCGTGCTGCGTGGCGAGCACGCCGAGCCCGACGTTGGCGGTGCCGTCGCCCATCCCGAAGACCCAGCCGTAGCCGCCGTGCAGGTCGGGGCCGACGCCCGGGCCGTCGAGCAGCCCGAGGTGGGTCTCGAGGTAGCGGTCGTCGTGGCGCGGGCTCGTGTAGTAGCGGCGCACGGCGACGCCGAGCGGGCGGTCGTCGCGCTTGGCGATCCCCAGGCTCAGGGCGGTGCGGGCGCCGACGCCGTCGCAGGCGACCACCAGCGGCGCGGTGCACGTCGCGGGCGTGCGCCCGGGGCCGCGGCGGACCTCGACGCCGGTGACGCGCCCGGTGCGCTCGTCGCGGGTCGCGCCGGTGACCGAGACGCCCTCCTCGACGCGGGCGCCGGCGGCGCGGGCGTGGTCGGCGAGCATCTGGTCGAAGTCGCGGCGGGGGCGCACGAGGCCGTAGGCCGGGTAGCTCGCGAGCTCGGGCCAGTCGAGCTCGACGCTCGCGCCGCCCCCGATGACGCGCAGGCCGCGCTGGTGGCGCCAGCCGGCCTCCTCGCGGGTGTCGACGCCGAGGTCGACGAGCTGCTTCACGCCGCGCGGGGTGACGCCGTCGCCGCAGACCTTCTCGCGCGGGAACGTCGCCTTCTCGAGCACGAGGACGTCGAGGCCGGCGCGCGCCAGGTACGTCGCGACCGTGGAGCCCGCAGGACCGGCACCCACGACCACGACGTCGGCGTCGCTGTCGGGGCTGCGGCGCGCTCCGGTGGTGGCGGACACGGCGTCTGGCTCCCTTGTGAATCCGTTCACTAGCTCGGCAGGAGGGAGTGTAGGAGCCGGATGGCGTGATCGCCCGCCGAGGGTGGTTTGGCCTCGGCGGGGAACGGTCAATCGATGGGGTTCTGCGGGCGGAGGGCCGGGAACACCGCGTGTCGCGCCGGTGAGGATGTGGCGATCCCGGCGGTGGTCGCCGGTGATGCCGCATCGCTCGTGGGGGTTACTCGGGGCGCGTGGCGGTGTGGAGGGCGACGATGCCGCCGGTGAGGTCGCGCCAGGCCACCGAGCGCCAGCCGGCCGCGGCGATCCGCTGCGCGAGGGCGGCCTGGTCGGGCCAGGCGCGGATCGACTCGGCGAGGTAGACGTACGCGTCGGGGTTGGAGCTCACCGCCGTCGCGACGCGGGGCAGCGCGCGCATGAGGTAGTCGGTGTAGACCCGGCGGAACGGCGCCCAGGTCGGCCGGGAGAACTCGCAGACGGCGAGCGTGCCGCCGGGGCGGGTGACGCGGGCGAACTCCGCGAGCGCCGCGTCGGGGTCGACGGTGTTGCGCAGGCCGAACGAGATGACCACCGCGTCGACCGAGGCGTCGGGGAACGGCAGGTGCAGCGCGTCCGCGGCCACGAAGGGCAGGCCGCGGGTCGCGGGACGCGAGCGGCCGGTGCGCAGCATGCCGAGCGAGAAGTCGGTGGCGAGGCAGCGCGCGCCGGTGCGGGCGAGCTCGACCGTCGACACCCCGGTACCCGCGGCGACGTCGAGGACCGTGTCACCCGGCCCGACCGCGAGCGCCTCTCGCGTGGCCCGGCGCCAGCGGACGTCCTGGGCGAACGACAGCACGGTGTTGGTGAGGTCGTACCGCGCCGCGACCCCGTCGAACATGCGCGCCACGGCGTTCGGGTCGCGGTCGAGGTCCGCGCGGGTGCCGCTCACCGGCGCACCGTCCCGGCCATCTCGGGCTCCTCGTCGGCGCCGTCCTCACCGTCGGGGCCGTCCTCACCGTCGGGGCCGTCCTCACCGTCGGGGCCGTCGGACCCGGCGGCGCCGTCTGCCGGCTCCTCGCCCCGTCGCCACGCCGCCGACGCCTGCGCGGCCTCGCGGCGGCGGCGACGCCGGCGCCCGAGCGCCCACGCCGAGGGCCCGACCACCGCCCACAGCCCGAGCATGCCGAGCAGGACGGGCACCAGGCCCTCGGTCCACGTGCGGCCCGCGACGCGGACGAGCTCGGGGTCGGTGCGGTCGTACTCGACCTCGACCAGCTGGCCCGGCTCCAGGCCCCGCGGGTAGAACACGCCCTTCTCGGGCGTGAGCACCGCGCCCTCGACCGTGGTGAAGCGGACGTAGGTGTGCGGGCGCGAGCCGCCCTCGAGCACCTCGGCCACGGCCTGGGCGCGGTTGGCGTCGATGTGCGCGTCGTTGCGGCCGGCGCCGACCAGCACGAGCGCCAGCAGCACGCTGATGACGACGCCGACGACGACCACGATCTCGGGGGCCCGCCGGCCCGCGGGGCGCACGAGCGCCACAGCGTCCGCCAGCACCGGCGCGGCCCGGTCCCGGGCCCGCCGCAGCAGCTCCCACAGCCGGGTCACCGGTCCGAGTCTAGGGAGCACCGTCGCGCCCCCTCCGGCCGGCCGTGCCGTCGCCGTCGGGACCGCCCCCGCCGGCCCCGACGCCACCGCCGCCGCCGTCCCGGCCCCGTCCCCGCGTCGCCGGCTCGGGCTCCTCCGGCTCGGGCTCGTCGGCCTCGGGCTCGTCGGGACCCGGGTCGGTGGTGTCGGGCCGGTCGGCGAGCTCGTCGACGTGGAGCAGGTCGCGGCGCACCCCGTCGCCGCGGTGCGCGAGCCGGCCGACCACGTGGGCGGTCACCGGTGCCGTGACCAGTTGGAACGCCCCGACCAGCACGAGCATCCACACGTCGACGCTGGTGCGCAGGTGCAGCGCGCCGCCGAGGACGACGAGCAGGAGGCCGACCACCTGCGGCTTGGTGGCCGCGTGCATGCGGCTCAGGACGTCGGGCAGCGACAGCAGGCCGACCGAGGCGACGAGGGTCAGCAGCACCCCGAGCACGATCGCGACCGTGCCCACCGCGTCGAGCGCGACCTCGAGCCCGCTCTCGCTCGGGGGCGACACCGGGGGCGCCATCGGGAACGGCACCGGCGCGCTCACCGGTCGGTCCCCCGGCGCACGAACCGCGCGACCGTCGTCGAGCCCAGGAAACCGACCAGGCTGATCGCCACCACCACCGGCACGAGTGCGGAGGTGCCGGTCAGCGCGGCGTACACGACGAGCCCGACGAGGAACTCGGCGACGAGGACGTCGAGGGCCACGAGCCGGTCGAGCCCCGACGGACCCCGCAGCAGCCGGACCACGACGAGCAGGGCCGAGAGGCCCAGCAGGACGAGGCAGACGACGAGGATCCCGTCGAGCAGGGCGGGCAGGCCGGTCACGATCGCTCCCCGTCGGTGTCGGCGCCCGGCGCGTACGTCACCGGCGCGGCGGGCCGGCCGAGCGCGGCGACCACGTCGGCCTCGAGCCGGGCGACCTGCTCGCGGAAGGCGGCGACGGCCGCGTCGTCGTCCGCGCCGAGCACGTGCGCCCAGATCGTGCGCTCCTCGGGCCGGGCCTCGATGACCACGCTGCCCGGCACCAGCGTGAGGAGCTCCACGACCATCGCCATGACGAACTCCGACGACGACGCCAGCCGCACCGCGACCACGGAGCTGTGGATGGGCTCGCCGGGGCGCAGGGCCTGCAGCGACTGCCACGCCACCTGCAGGCTCGAGACGACGAGGTCGACGACGAACCGACCGACCGTCCGCAGCGTCGCGAGCGGGCGCAGCCAGCCCCGGCCCGGCGCCGGCGGCAGCGGGAACACCGTGAGCACCACCAGCGCGACGACGAGCCCGCCGAGCACGTTGGCCCACGAGAAGGTCCCCCAGAGCAGGACCCAGACCAGCACCAGCCACACCACGGGGGCCGCGCGGCGCAGCAGGCCGGCGGTGTCGGGCGGGACGGGGCCCGGCGTCCGGTCCCGGGCCGCGCTCACCGGGCCACCCGGTCGTCGACGGTCTGCGCGAACACCGCGTCGATGTAGGGGGTGCGCGCCACGAGGTCGTCCGCGGCCTGGTCGGCGACGGCGTAGAGCGGGCCCGCCACCACCGTGAGCGAGAGGCCGAGCGCGACGAGCGCGCCGGTCGCGCCCGCCATGACCTTCGGCAGGCGCCGGGAGACCCGGTCGCCGGGCGCGCCGAGCAGCCGCCCGGACAGCAGCGGGACACCGTCGGCCGGGGCCGTGCGGGCGACGGGCCAGTCGACCTCCGCGCCGGTGTTCGCCTCGGCGCCCGCGATCGTGCGGGCGGTGCCGGGCCGCACGCCGGTCAGCGTGCCGGTGCGCGGCGCCGGGGCCCCCGGCAGGCCGCCCGACGAGGGGCGCGCCGCGCGCTCGCCGTCCTCGCCGTCGTCGCCGTCCGCGCCGTCCGCGCCGTCCTCGTCGTCGTCCTGGTCGGCCGCGGGGTCCGGCTCCTCGGGGACCGGGATCTGGTCGGCCGGGCGCCAGAAGGCGAGCACCCACACCTTGGTGACGGCGTAGAGCGTGAGCAGGCTCGTCAGCACCGAGACCGCGACGAGCACCCAGGCCATCGCGGAGCCGTCGACGACCCCGGCCTGCACCAGCCCGAGCTTGCCGACGAACCCCGACAGCGGCGGGATGCCGCCGAGGTTGATCGCGGGGACGAACCACAGCACCGCGAGGATCGGCGAGGCGCGCATCAGCCCGCCGAGGCGGGTCACCGACGTCGAGCCGCCCACCCCCTCGATGAGCCCGACGACGCAGAACAGCGTCGCCTGCACGGTGATGTGGTGGACGACGTAGAACACCGCGCCGGCCACGCCGAGCGGGGTCGCCAGCGCGATCCCGAAGATCATGTAGCCGATGTGGCTGACGAGCGTGAACGACAGGACCCGCTTGATGTCGGCCTGCGCGATCGCGCCCAGCGCGCCCACGAGCATCGTCAGCCCCGCCGCGACCAGCAGGATCGTCTGCGTGACCTCCGAGTCCGGGAAGATCAGCATCTCGGTACGGATGATCGAGTAGACGCCGACCTTGGTGAGCAGGCCCGCGAACACGGCGGTGACCGGGGCGGCGGCGGTCGGGTAGCTGTCGGGCAGCCACGCCGAGAGCGGGAACACCGCGGCCTTGATGCCGAACGCCGTCAGCAGGACGAGGTGGATCGCCAGCGCCGTACCCGGCGGCACCGCCTCCATGCGCGTGGAGATCTGCGCGAGGTTCAGCGTCCCGACCGCGGCGTAGACGAGTGCGATGCCGACGAGGAAGACCAGCGACGACACCACGTTGACGACCACGTACGTGACGCCCGCGCGCACCCGGGAGCGGGTGCCGCCGAGGGTGAGCAGCACGTAGCTCGCCATCAGCAGGACCTCGAACCCCACGTAGAGGTTGAACAGGTCCCCCGACAGGAAGGCGTTGGCGACGCCCGCCGCGAGCACGAGGTAGGTCGGGTGGAAGATCGTGATCGGCGTGGACTCGTCGCGGTCGTAGACGCCCTGGCCGATCGCGTAGACCAGCACGGCGAGGGTCACGGCCATCGACGTCAGCAGCATCAGCGCCGACAACGGGTCGGCGACCAGCGTGATCCCCAGCGGCACCGGCCAGGACCCCACGGTGACCACGATCGGGCCGTTCTGCACCGCCGCCACGAGCAGCAGCGCGGCGATGACCACGACGACCGTGAGGACGGCGACCGACAGCGCGCGCTGCAGCGTCGGGCGCCGCGAGAGCACGAGCGTCGCCCCCGCGCCGAGCAGCGGCAGCAGCACGGGCAGCGGCATCAGCGTGGCGAGCAGGCTGGAGCCGGGGTTCACGGCGCCCCCTCCCGTCCGGTGCCGGCGGTGACCGGCGCGGGGTCGGGGGCCGACTCGGTGTCGTCCGGGTCGGTGTCGGCGGTGCTCTCGCAGCCGGTGGTGTCGAGCTCCTCCTCGTCCTCCTGCTCGCCGCGGGCGAGGCGGCGGCGCACCGAGCGGTCCTCGACGTCCTCGGTGAGGTCGTCCTCGCGCTCGAGGGTCCACGTGCGGTGGATGAGCGCGAGCAGGAACGCGGTGACGCCGAGCGTGATGACGATGGCGGTCAGCACCAGGGCCTGGACCAGGGCGTCGCTCATCGCGGCGTCCGGCGCGGTGCCGACCAGGGGCGGGGCGCCGGCGCGCCCGCCCGCGACGATGACGAGGACGTTGGTGGCGTTGCCGAGCACGAGGATCCCGAGCAGCACGCGGGTCAGGCTGCGCTCGAGGATGAGGTAGACCCCGGTGGCGTAGAGCACGCCGATGAGCGCGAGCAGCGCGATCGGTGAGGTCACGACGGCACCTCCTGCCGGGTGGCCGGACGCGACGCCGTCCCCGACGTCGCCGCGCGGCGGCGGTCGAGCTCCGCGCCGAGGCTGCGCAGCACGTCGAGCACGAGCCCGACGACGATCAGGTAGACGCCGATGTCGAAGATCAGCGAGGTCACGAACTTGACGTGCCCGAGCACCGGGACGTCGCCCTCGACGACGGCGGTCTGCAGGACCTCACCACCCAGCAGCAGCGCGCCCACCCCGGTGCCGCCGGCGCAGAGCAGGCCGAGACCGAGCAGCAGGCCGGCGTCCACCGGCACCGCCTCGCCGAGCTCGTAGCGCCCGCCCGCGACGTAGCGGACCGTCAGCGCGAGACCCGCGACCAGGCCGCCGGCGAAGCCGCCGCCGGGCGCGTTGTGGCCGGCGAACAGGAAGTACACCGAGACCACCATCATCGTCGGGAAGACGAGGCGCGTGATCACCTCGAGGAGCAGCACGCGGTCGGCGTCCCCGCGGCGCGCCGAGCGCAGCCAACCGCCGGCGCGCGTGGTCGGCGTGACGACGGGCTGCGCCTCGGCCCGGGGCGGGGCGCCGGAGCGGCGGTGCAGGAAGACGAGGCTCGCGACGCCGGTGGCCGCGGCGACGATCACCGAGAGCTCCCCCATGGTGTCCCAGGCGCGGATGTCGACCAGGGTCACGTTGACGACGTTCGCGCCCGCGCCGAAGCCGTAGGCCTGCGCGGGGTACGCCGCGGACACCGGGGGCGCGCTGCGGGCGGCGAGCGCGACCGCGCCGAGCCCGGTCATCAGCAGCCCGACCGGCACGGCGACGAGCAGGCGCCGCACGCGCTGGCGCGGGGTGTGCCGGTCGGCGATGTCGCGGGGCAGCGTGCGCAGCACGAGCACGACGACCACGAGCGTCGCCGTCTCGACCAGCGCCTGGGTCAGCGCGACGTCGGGCGCGCCGGCGAGGGCGAAGATCAGCGCGGTGGCGTAGCCGAGCCCGCCGACCACCAGGACCGCGCCGAGCCGCCGGCGCACGCGGGTGGCGACGATCGCGCACGCGCCGCCGATGACGGCCGCGAGCACCTGGAACGGGGAGTCGGCGAGCCGGTCGACCTCGACCTCGCCGAGCCCGGCGCCGAGGAGCATCGCCAGCCCCGGACCGAGGACGAGCACCGCGAAGATCGTCGAGAGGATCCACGACAGCGAGCCGCGCTGGGTGAGCGCCGTGACGCGCAGCGCGGTGTTCTCCAGCGCGTGGATCACCCCGCGCCAGGTGATCTCGGCGCGGACCGGGGCCAGCGGGTACCGCGCGGTGAGGCGGGCGCTGACGCGGGGCAGGCCGACGACGAAGCCGAGGGCCACCGCGAGCACCGAGAGCCCGAGCGCCACCCCGATCGACGGGATCACCGCGAGCTCGAGCAGCACCGGGTAGCTCACCGGCAGCGTGTCGGCGTAGGCGACGAACAGCGGCGACAGCGTGCTCACGCCGACGCCGGCGGCGAGCCCGGCCACGCCGAGCACGACGGGCGCGGTCGCGAAGAGCGGGCCCGGCGCGTCCCAGGTGACCTCCTCGACGCCCGGCTTGCGCCAGAACGCGCCCCACACGAACCGCGTGCTGTACCCGACCGTGAGCACCGAGCCCAGCACCACCAGCGCCAGCAGCGGGATCGCCGCGTCGCCGTAGGCGTCGTGCAGGAACGCCTCGAACGAGCCCTCCTTGGTGACGAACCCGAGCAGGGGCGGCAGCCCCGCCATCGACGCGGCACCGAGGATCGCCGCCGTCGCCAGCACCGGCGCGCGGCGTCCGAGGCCGGACAGCTCACGCAGGTCCCGGGTGCCGGCCCGCCGGTCGATGATGCCGACGACGAGGAACAGGCACGCCTTGAACAGCGCGTGGCCCACGACCAGCCCGATCGCCGCGAGCGCGCCGTCACGGGTCCCCGCGCCGGCGAGCAGGATCATGAACCCGAGCTGGGACACCGTGCCGTGGGCGAGGACCAGCTTGAGGTCGTGCTGGCGCAGCGCCTGCAGTCCGCCGAGCAGCATCGTGGTCACCGCGAGCGCCGCGACCAGCGGACGCCAGGGCTCGACGTCGGCGAGCCCGGGCGCCAGGCGCAGGACGAGGTAGACGCCGGCCTTCACCATCGCCGCGGCGTGCAGGTAGGCGCTGACCGGCGTCGGCGCCGCCATCGCCGAGGGCAGCCAGAAGTGGAACGGCACGAGCGCGGACTTCGTGATCGCGCCGACGAGCACGCACACGACGCCGGCGACGATCGCCGCCGACACCGGCGCGGGCCCGGCGAAGTGGGCGACGAGCTGGGAGATCCGGGTGGTGGCCGCGGCCTGCGAGAGCACGACGAGCCCGACCAGCATCGTCAGCCCGCCCGCCGCGGTGACGACGAGCGCCTGCACCGCCGCCGCGCGGCTCGCCCGCTTGTGCGCGTCGTGACCGACGAGCAGGAACGAGAAGACGGTCGTGAGCTCCCAGCAGACGTAGAGCACGAACACGTCGTCGGACCAGACGAGCGCGAGCATCGCGCCGGCGAACGCCGTCAGCACGCCCGCGAACCGCCCGAGCCCGCGCGCGTCGGCCGGGAAGTAGCGGGCGCAGTAGAGCAGCACCAGCGCCCCGATCCCGGTGACCAGCAGCGACACCGTCGCCGCGAGGGGGTCGAGGCGCAGCGCGAGGTCGACGCCGAGGGCGGGGATCCACGGCACGACCTGCTCGGGCACGGGCCCGGCGAGCACCGCGGGGAGCTGGGCGAGGATCCACGCGAAGGCCGCCGCGGGCACGAGCGCGAGGACCGGGAAGGCGCGCCGGTCGAGGATCCGGACGAGCGCGGGTGCGGCCAGCGCCGCGACCGCGTGCGCCACCACCAGCACCAGCACGCCTGCCGCACTCCTCTCGTCGCCCGCTCGGGGGCCGCCGCATTCTGGCGGATCGTCCGTGGTGACCGCGTGCGGAAACGAACGCGTCACTCCCCGGGCTCACCTCCGGCTCACACCGGGGCCCGGTTCAGTCGTGCGGCTCCCCGGTGACGGCCTCGCGCACCGCGGCGGCGGTGCGCTCCGCCGACGCGCGGCGGGTGCCCCGGTCGATGCGCACCTCGACGACCCGCGTCCCCGGCCGGCCCGTGGGCGCGAGCAGGGCGGGGAGGTCGGTGGGCTCGGCGCGCCGGTGCGGCACCCGGTGGGCGGCGCAGAGCGCGGCGAGGTCCGTGCCGTGCGGCGTGCCGAACACGCGCTCGAAGGCCGCCGTGTAGCGCGGCGCGCCCTGCTCGAGGGTGGTGAAGATCCCGCCGCCGTCGTCGTTCGCGACGACGACGACCAGCTCGCCGCGCGGCTCCTCGGGCCCCACGAGCAAGCCGTTGGTGTCGTGCAGGAACGTCAGGTCGCCGAGCAGGGCGTACGTCGGACCGCGGTGCCCGAGCGCGACGCCGACCGCGAGCGAGACGGAGCCGTCGATGCCCGAGACACCGCGCGCGGAGTGCACGGTGACGTCCCTGCGCGGGGTCGCGGCGAGCGAGACGTCGCGGATCGGGGCGGACGCGCCGACCACGAGGTGCGCGCCGGACGGGAGCGCGGCGACCGTCGCCGCGGCCAGCGCCGGCCCGTCGCCGGGGATGCCGGGGTGCTCCGGCGCGGGCGCGCCGGTCGGGGTGCGGCCGAGCACGCCCACCGCGCGGTCGTCGGCGTCGGCCCAGGCGGCGGCGAAGGCGGCGTCGGGCTTCCAGTCGTCGGGGTCCGAGAGCGCGCCGACGGCGCTCACCGCGCCGGCGACGTCGGTCCAGCCCGGCCGGGGCCGCCCCCCGGTCGGGGCGACCGCGGGCACGGCGAGGACCTCGACACCGGGGTCGGCGAGCAGCCGGGACACGGCACGGTGCAGCGTCGGGCGGCCGAGGACGACGACCTGCTCGGGGCGCAGGTCGTCGCGCAGGCCGTCGAGCGCGGCGGGCAGCACCCACGTGCCGGCGTGCAGCGCGCGGCCGCCGTGCGGGTCCGTCCACAGCGGGGAGGTCGGCTCGGCGAGCACCGGGACGCCCTCGGGGAGGCGGGTGCCCGCGGGCACCGTGGCGCCCCCGAACCCGGCGACCACCAGCGTGCGCACCCCGGCGCGCAGCGGCAGCGGCGCGAGCGCGCACGACGGCGGCGCGGCGATCGTGCGCGTCCACGGCGCGCCGTCGGGGCGGCCCGCGAGCGCGGGGTCGGGCTCGCCGGGGGCTGGATCGTCGGGGTCGGCGGGGTCGAGCAAGGGCTCGCGCAGCGGGACGTCGAGCTGCACCGGGCCCGGGTCGCCGCCGGTGGTGCCGGCCGCGCGGTCGAGCGCGCGGGCCACGACGGCGCGCCACGTGCGAGCGGCGCCGGGGCGGTCCTCGGCGAGCGGCATGACCACCGAGGCGCGCGCGGCGACGCCGAAGAGCCCGACCTGGTCGACGGTCTGGTTGGCGCCGCTGCCGACGAGCTCGACAGGCCGGTCGGCGCTGACGACGAGCAGCCCCACCCCGGCGCGGGACGCCTCGAGCACCGCGGGGTGCAGGTTCGCCACGGCCGTGCCGGAGGTGACGACGACCGGCACGACCCGCCCGGTCACCGTGCCGAGGCCGACGGCGAGGAAGCCCGCGCCGCGCTCGTCGACGCGCACGTGCAGGCGCAGCCGGCCGTCGCGGTCGGCGGCGTCGAGGGCGACGAGCAGCGGCGCGTTGCGCGAGCCGGGGCACGCGACGGCGTCGGTCACCCCGGCGCGGACCCACTCGTCGACGACCACGTGGGCCTGCGCCGTCGAGGGATACACACGTCCACGGTAATGACGCCCGGGCCGCCGCACCCGCTGACCGGCGGGTGATCCGCGTGCGCTCACCCACAGGAGCCCCGGGGGTCCCGCACGTCTGCCCCACGTACGCGCCGGCGTCGAGGCGGCGCGCCGGACGGGTGGCGAAACCCTCGACCGGGTGACACGCCATCGAGCGGATCTCCGTCGCGGTCGGCACCCGGGCCCGCGACCGCGCCGTTCACTGCAGCGTGCGCACCGACACGACGCGACCCCAGGCCCCTGCCGGGCGCGTCGTCGGCGCCCCGCGGACGCGACGGACGGGTCTCGTCGTGGCCGCCGGGGTCCTGACGACCGCCCTGACCCTCGCCACCGCGCTCGGCACGCCCGTCGCGCGGGCCGACCCCCCGCCGCCCCTCGGCGCCCCGGCGTCCCGGGACGACCTCCGGGCCGCCGACGAGGGCCCGCAGCGCTGGGCACCGCCGCTCGCCGGGATGACGACCGGTGTCGAGGTCGCCCAGGGCACCGCTCGCCTGAGCACCACCCGCGACGGCACCGAGACCGGCCCCGCGGCGCTGCGCGGCGCCCAGCGCCAGGGGCTGCTCGACCTCGGCGCGCACCAGTTCGCCACCCCGGTCAACCGCGTCGACGCCCCGGTCCAGGGCGACGTGCCGGCCGGCTCCGAGGTCACCGTCGACGTCCGCGGCCAGGACGCCGACGGCCAGTGGAGCGAGTGGATCCCGGTCGCGCCCGGGGCGCCCGCGATCCTCCCCGAGCCGACCCGCACCGTCGCCGCGCGCCTGGCGCTGCTCGCCCCGGCCGGTGTGCCCGGACCGGTGGTGCGCAGCCTCGAGGTGCTCGCCGACCAGGTGCCGACGGACCCGCGCGCCATCACCCCGCGGGCGAGCTACCGGGTGTTCGCCACCCGCGAGGGCCTCGTCGGCGGGACCACCGCCAACGGGCACCGGATCGTCGCGAACGACCAGTTCGTCGCGCTGCCCTCGCGCCGCGCCCTGTCGCCGAAGGGTCGCGGGGACTACAGCGTGCGGGTCTGCACCGACGCCGGGCGCTGCGCGACCGTGCCGGTCTGGGACGTCGGGCCGTGGAACACCAAGGACGACTACTGGAACCCGCCCGCGCAGCGGGAGCAGTGGAAGGACCTCCCCCAGGGCCGCCCGCAGGCCCAGGCGGCGTACGAGAACAGGTACAACGGCGGGCGCGACGGGTTCGGGCGCCAGGTGAAGAACCCGGCGGGCATCGACCTCGCCGACGGCACGTTCTGGGGCCTCGGCCTCCGGACCAACGCCTTCGTCACGGTCGACTACCTGTGGACGGCGAAGTCCGCCGCCCTCGGGCGGGCCGTGACCAACGGCGCCGGCCCCGTGGTCGAGCGGGCCGGCGCGGACGCGGCGGCCGCGGACAGCGGCGTGGTCGGCGACGGCGCCCAGGTCGAGGTGCAGTGCCAGGTCGCGGGCAGCACGGTCGCGGGCACGCAGGGCACCAGCAACCTGTGGCTGCGCACCCGTCCCGACCGCTACGTGCCCGCCGCCTGGATCCAGGGCGCGCCGCCGGTGCCGCCCTGCGCGTAGCTGACCCGACCAGCGAGGGCCAGTAAGGTCGCCCGACGTGGCGACCGTCGCGGAATGGGTGGAGGGGGCCCGGCCGCGCACGCTGCCCACGGCGATCGCGCCGGTGCTCGCGGGGACCGGGGCGGCGGCCGGTGTGGCCGGGTTCGACCCGCTGGCCGCGGTGCTCGCGCTGATCGTCTCGGTGGCGCTCGTCATCGGCGTGAACTACGCCAACGACTACTCCGACGGCGTGCGCGGCACCGACGACGACCGCGTGGGCCCGCTGCGCCTCGTCGGCTCCGGGGCGGCCCAGCCCTACAAGGTCAAGCGCGCCGCCTTCACCTGCTTCGGGATCGGCGCGGTCGCCGGCGTCGTGCTCTCGCTCTACAGCGGGCACTGGTGGCTCATCGTCGTCGGCGCCGTGTGCCTGCTCGGCGCGTGGTTCTACACCGGCGGTTCCCGGCCCTACGGCTACCGCGGGCTCGGCGAGGTCGCGGTGTTCGTGTTCTTCGGGCCGGTCGCGGTGCTCGGCACCGAGTTCGTCCAGACCGGGCGGGCCAGCGGGCTCGGGATCGGCGCGTCGGTCGGCGTCGGCCTGCTCGCCTGCGCGGTGCTCGTCGCCAACAACCTGCGCGACATCGGCTCGGACGTCGACACCGGCAAGCGCACGCTCGCGGTGGTCCTCGGCGACCGCGACACCCGCGTGCTCTACGCCGCGCTCGTCGTGGTGCCGCTGGGCATGACCCTGGTGCTCAGCCTGCGCGCCTGGGGCGCGCTCGCCGGGCTCCTGGCGCTGATCCTGCTGGGGCCCGCCCTGCGCCGCGTCCTGGCGGGCTCGACGGGCCCCCAGCTGATCCCGGTGCTGCGCGACACCGCCCTCGGCCTGCTCGTGTGGTCCGCGGCCACCGCCCTGGGGCTGGCGCTGACCTGAGCCCCGCCGCGACGAGCCGGCGGGGTGCTCTCCAGAACGATCTCTCGGGAGTGTCACCGCGGCACCGCGCCGGCGACACCCTCGAGAGATCGGGATGGAGAGCTGCGCGCGGACACCTCTGCGCCCGGGCTGCCGCGAGGGGCACGTTCCGCATGATCGAACGGCTGTCGGGGCTGCCGAACGTGCCCCTCGGCGCTACGGGCCGGCGGGGTGCTCTCCAGAACGATCTCCCGGGAGTGTCACCGCGGCACCCCGGCTCCCCCGAGGGGCACGTTGCGCATGATCGAACGGCCCCTGGAGCTGCCGAACGTGCCCCTCGACACGAGACGAGCCGGCGAACCCTCTACTCCCGCCCCTCCGGGTCCAGGTCCCCCCGGAGCTCGGCGCGCAGCCGGTCGCGGCGCTCGCGGCGGGAGGCGGTGGCGGCGTCGACCTCGGCGGCGAGGCGGGTGCGCAGGCCCCGGAACAGGAACAACGACAGCGGCAGGGCCACGACGAACGCGATGAGCAGCGCCACGAGCAGCGGCAGGCCCACCGCCACGAGGACGCCGGCGAGGACCGCCACGACCAGGAGGCGCGCGCCCACGTAGAGGACGATCGCCAGGGCCACGCTGCCGGTGGTGCCGGCGGCGGGCGGCGGCGTGGCGCCGGAGGTCGGGCCGGGGACGGGGGCCGAGGACGCGGAGGGTTCGGAGGGCGCCGGGGGCCCGGACGGCTCGTGCTCGCTGCTCACGGCGCCGGCGGCCTCGGTGGACCGGGGTTCCTGGGAGCTCACACCACCAGGGTAGGCAGGTCCGCGCGACGCGCACGGGGAGACCACGACCCACGGAAGGTGTCCCTTTTCGCCCTTTATGGTCCCTTTACCTGGATACAAGCGTTCGAGTACGTACGGGGTCCGGTGTCACGATTCGCTCTGTTACGTCCGCTCCGCCCCGGCCCGGCACTTCGGGCCCCGGCGGCGCGGGCACGGTGAAGCGATAGGGAAGGTGGAGTGACATGACCATCGCTCACGACGCCAGCGAACGGCTCATGACCCCGGGCGAGGTCGCGGCGATGTTCCGCGTCGACCCCAAGACCGTCACCCGGTGGGCCTCCGCCGGCCGCATCGGCTCCATCCGCACCCCGGGCGGCCACCGCCGCTTCCGCGAGTCCGAGGTCCGCACGCTGCTCGACGGACTCACCAGCGAGGCACGGCCCTAGCACCACGAGGACCGCTCGACGACGCGGGGCGACCGGCGGCCGTGGTGCCGCCGGCCGCGCCCGTCGCTCCCCCGCCCGGCGCGCTGCGCCGTCCGGGGAACCCGTGCGCACCACCCGTCCCGCTCACCCCGAGCACCCGACCGTCACCCGACGGCTACCTCCCGCACGCCACGCGGACTCCCGGCGCGACCGGTAGCGTGGTGGACGACCGGCCCGCGGAGCCGTCCGCGAGCCGGAGACGTCGAGATGCTGGAGGCGTCCGAGTGATCCCGTTCCTCGTGGCCGTGCTGGTCCTGGTCGTCGTGGGGACGTTGCTGTGGAAGGTGATGGCCGCCCAGGCGGCGCAGGCCGGAAGCGACGGCGGACCCGGTGGCATGGTCGAGGACGCGCCGACGGGTCCGACCCGTCAGGCCCCGCGGCGCCCGCAGCGGCGGTCCGTCGCCCCGGACGACGACCCGGAGTTCCTCCGGTCGCTCGACGAGAAGATCCAGCGCGAGGACCCGCCCTCCAGCTGAGACCCCCGTGCGCACCGACGAGGGGCGCCCCGGAGGACCGGGGCGCCCCTCGTCGTCCGTGCTCAGCGCGGCAGGACGGGGCGGCGCACCCGTGACCCGGCGCGGCCGAAGTCGTCGGCGACGGTCGCGGCGAGCTCGAGCAGGGCCGCGCGGGTGCGGGAGGCGAGCTTGTCCAGCTCGATCTCCGCGCCCTCCTCCAGGTGCGGGTCGAAGGGCAGGCGCACCACGGCGCGGCAGCGGGCCGCGAAGTGGTCGGACACGCGGTCGAGGTCGACGTTGCCCGACGACCGGCGCACGTAGTTGATGACGGCCACCGAGCGGGACACGAGGTCGCGGTAGCCGTGGGCGTCGAGCCAGTCGAGGGTCGCCGACGCGCTGCGGGCACCGTCGATCGAGGCCGACGAGACGATGAGCAGGGAGTCGGCGACGTCGAGGACGCCCTTCATCGCCGAGTGCATGAGACCGGTGCCGCAGTCGGTGAGCACGACGTTGTAGAAGTGCTCGAGCAACGTCACCGTGCGCCGGTAGTCGACCTCGCTGAACGCCTCGGACACCGCCGGGTCCTGCTCGCTGGCGAGGATCTCCAGCCGCGACGGGCCCTGCGAGGTGTAGGCGCGCACGTCGGAGTACCGCCGCACCCGGTCGGCGTCGCGCAGCAGGTGGCGCACCGTCGCCGTGGTCTCGAGCGGGATCTTCTGGCTCAGCGTGCCGCGGTCGGGGTTCGCGTCGACGGCGATGACGCGGTCGCCGCGCAGGGACGCGAACGTCGAGCCGAGCGTGGTGGTCATCGTCGTCTTGCCGACGCCGCCCTTGAGGCTCAGCATCGCGATCTTGTAGCAGCCGTGGAGCGGCTGGTTGACCCGCGCGATCAGCTCCCGGCGCTCCGCATCGCCCTGGCTTTCGCCGGGGTTGACCAGCCCGCCCGTGCCGACGAAGAGCGCGCGCCGCCACCCCGTCTGCGGCGGGCGCTTGCTGGGGCGCAGCAGCTGGGCCGACGACAGGTCGTACGGCCCGCCGTTGGGACCGCCGGCGGGCGCCGAGGCGCCGCGACCGGGTGTCGTGAAGCGGCCGGCGACCGGTGCGCGGTCGCTGGGCGGGCCGGCGACGCGGCCGGTCGGGCCGGCGCCGCCGCGCGGGTCGAACCCCGGGTGCCGCGGCTGGGGGGCGTCACCCCGGGCGGCCTCGGCGGTGTCGACGCGGCGCGTGGTCTCGGGCGAGTCCGGCGGGGCCGCCACCCCGGGCGCCTCCCCCGCCGGCCCGGACGGGCCTGACTGCCCGGACGGCGGGCCGGACGAGGCCCCGGACGGCACCCCGGACGACGCTCCGGACGCCGGGGCGCCGGGATCGGTCGGCGCGCTCGCGACGGGCTCCGCACCGGGGGCACCCCCCGACACCCCGGACGCGCTCGACGCCGAGGCGCTCGACGAGCCTGCGCCGGCCGTGCCCGCGGCCTCGGACGGGGAGGCCCCGGCCGCCGGGTCGCGGGGCCGGCCGCCCTCGCGCTCGGCGCCGGCGTCGTCCCTGGGTTCCATCGCCACGGTCCTCCCTCGTCGCGTGCGCGCCGCACCGTATCCCGTCGGGGAGATCCGAACGACCGGAACGGCGCAGCCGGGGGTCCGCCGCGTGGCCCCTCCGGTTCAGCCGACCCCGGCGTAGGAGTGCAGGCCGGTGACGACGAGGTTGACGAAGAAGAGGTTGAACACCATGACCGCGAAGCCGACCACGTTGATCACGGCCGCGCGGCGCCCGCGCCAGCCGGCCGTCGACCGGGCGTGCAGGTAGCAGGCGTAGACGATCCAGGCGATGAACGCCGTCGTCTCCTTGGGGTCCCAGCCCCAGTAGCGGCCCCACGCCGCCTCGGCCCAGATCGCCCCGGTGATCACCGCGAACGTCCAGATCGGGAAGGCGATCGCGGTGGCGCGGTAGGCGACGCGGTCGAGCACGTCGGCCGAGGGCAGGCGGGAGGTCCAGGCGAAGCGCCCGCTCGACTCGTGGGCCGCGCGCAGCAGGTAGAGGCAGCTGGCGACGCCGGCGAGCAGCAGGATGCCCGAGGCGATGACGGCCGCGGACACGTGCACCACGAGCCAGTACGAGCGCAGCGCGGGCACCACGGGCGCGGTCTGGGTGTAGAGCACCGTGCCGGCGAGGAACATCAGGATGATCACCGGCAGCAGCACGAACGCGCCGAGGCGGCGCAGCTCGGGCCGGCGGCGCAGCACCACGAGCCAGGCGCCCACCGCGACCAGCGAGATGGCCGCGGTGAACTCGTACATGTTGCCCCAGGGCACGCGCTGGGCGGCGAACCCGCGCACGACGAGCATCGCGAGGTGCAGGGCGAAGCCCAGGACGGTCAGCGAGACCCCGGTGCGCCCGAAGCGCTCGGCGCGGCTGCGGGGCGGGCGGGTCGGGGGCTCGGCGTCGCGGGCGTCCCGCTCGTCGAGGTCGGCGGCCAGCGCGGCACCCTCGGCCGAGAGGCCCTCGCCGGAGCGCCCCTCGGAGGAGAGGCCCTCCCCGGACCGGGCGGACGCGGCGGTGGCCCCGGCCGCCACCGGTACCCGGCTCACGCTCTCCTCCTCGGTGCCCGTGCGCCGCAGCAGCGCGTGCTCGACGGCGTGCAGGATCATCGCGAGCACGTAGATCGCGAGCGCGGAGCCGAACAGCAGGTCACCGAACTGGCCCAGCTGGGCGTCAACGACCATCGTCGTCCTTCCGGTCGGGCGCGGGGCCCTCGGGCACATCGCTGTCGTGGAGCTCGTCGAGCTCGTCCTCGGGCACCGCCGGGTCGGGCCGTGCCCGTCCCCGCTCGCCGTCGCCGGTGCCGGCGCGGGGCGGGACCAGGTCGGCGGCGAGCCGGCCGAACTCCTCGCCGTAGCCCGCCCGGTCGGTCCGGGCCAGGCCCCCGAGGACCACCAATGTACGACCACCTGTCGTAGACGGCAGCGCCGGGCTCGCGCGCACCCAGAACCGGCGCCGCCGCACCGTCAGCGACAGCGTCAGCCCGCCGAGCAGCGCGATCGCCGCCAGGAGCACGGCGGTCTGCGCGGGGTCGTGGGAGACCTGCAGCGACACCCAGTTCTCGACGCCGTCGAAGCGCACGCGGGTGCCGTCGTCGAGGGCGATCTCCCCGCCGGGCTTGATGTTCTCGCGGGCCACGCGCACCAGCCGGCCCTGCTCGACCATGCCCCGGTCCACCTCGAAGATCGACTGGGCGCGGCCTGAGTCGAGGCCGAGGTCGCCGCGCAGGACGTCGACCGCGACCTCCGGGTCGTTCGGGGCCGGGAACACCGAGGTCACGAGCCCGCCGCCCGACGAGGTCGGCGCGAACAGGCCGGTGATCGCGAGCTGGGAGCGGCGACGCTGCGACTCGTCGGTGACGCCCGGCGGGTCGATCTTCGTCGCGCCCTCGGAGAGCAGGGTGGCCTGGTCGACCGGGCGCCACTGGACCAGCCCGACGCGCTGCTCGCCGTTCGGGAAGGTGACGGTGAAGCGCGGGGCGTAGCCGTGTCCGAGCAGGTAGACCCGCTCGCCGTCGACGCGCAGCGGGGCGTTGACGGCGAGGTCGTGCTGCCGCCACGCACCGTCGCCGCGCTCGACGGCGTCGGTGTCCTGGTAGCGCACGGTGGCGTCGAACGAGTCGGGCTGGCCGTCGGGGCGGAAGGCCGCCCGGAAGTCGTCGACGGTGAGGCAGAACGGGTCGAGACCGGTGCCGTCGACCTGCAGGCCGGGGCGGAACGAGTCGTAGGCGTAGATGCCGCTGTTGCAGAACTCGCTGCCGTCGGCCATGACGATGACCTGGCCCTCGTAGCCGAAGAGCTTGCCGACGGCGATGCCGCCGAGCAGGGCGACGAGGCTGAGGTGGAAGACGAGGTTGCCGACCTCGCGCAGCGCGCCCTTCTCCGCCGACAGCGTCCGCACGCCGCCCGGCTCGGAGCGCACCGCGACCTTCCAGCCCCGCAGCCGCCGCCGCGCGGCGTCGACCACCGCGTCCGGGTCGTCGTCGGCGGTGCCCTGCGCGTGGTGGGGGAGGCGGGCGAGGTTGCGCGGCGTCGAGACCGGCTCGGTGCGCAGGCCCCGGACGTGCTCGAACGACCGCGGCACGAGGCAGCCGATGAGCGAGACGAACAGCAGCAGGTAGATCGCCGCGAACCACGGGGTGGCGAAGACGTCGAAGAGGCCGAGGTCGTCGAAGAACGGGCCGAGGGTGGGGTTCGCGACGAGGTAGTCGGCGACGGCGTTCGGGCTCGGCGTGCGCTGGGGCAGCAGCGCGCCGGGCAGGGCGGCCACGGCGAGCAGGAACAGCAGGATCAGCGCCGTCCGCATGCTCGTCAGGCCGCGCCAGGTGTTGCGCGCCAGCGCGAGCGCCTGCCGCGCCCGGCCCGGGCGCGACGGCGGCGGGCCGGCGTCGCCCGGGGGAGCCTGCAGCGTGGAGGTCATCAGGCCTACAGGGGAGTGGTGAAGCCGGCGACGGGGCCGCGCAGGAGGGCGACGATCTCGGCCCACAGGCCGGTGGCGAGCAGCAGGCCGACGACGACGAGCGCGACCCCACCGACGATCTGGATGCGCCGGCTGTGGGCGCGCAGCCAGGCCTGGGCCCGCACGGCGCGCCCGGCGCCCAGCGCGATGAGCACGAAGGGCCCGCCGAGCCCGACGCAGTAGGCGAGCAGCAGGACGATCCCGCGGACGCCTGCGGAGCCGGCGTCGGTGCCGCTCGCCAGCGCGACGACCCCGGCGAGCGTCGGCCCGAGGCACGGCGTCCAGCCCAGCCCGAACGTCGCGCCGAGCAGCGGGGCGCCGAGCAGGCCGGTGCGCGGCACCCAGTGCGGGCGGCTGTCGCGCTGCAGCGCGGGCACGAGGCCGAGGAACACCAGGCCCATGGCCACGGTGACCACGCCGCCGATGCGCTGCAGCAGGGCCTCGTTGGCGAGCAGGGCGTCGGCGAGCCAGACGACCGAGCCGAGGCCGAGGACGAACACCACGGTGAAGCCGAGGACGAACAGCGCCGCGGCCCCGGCGACCCGGAGGCGTCGCGAGCGGCGGGGCGCGGCGGTCGCGGTGCCGGCCGTCGGGAGCTCGCCCGTCACGGCCGCCCGCCGCTCGGCGGCCTGGAGGCGCGCCTCGTCCTCGGTGACGGCCGGGGCGTCGGCGCCCACGAGGCCGGCGAGGTAGGCGAGGTAGCCCGGCACCAGCGGCACGACGCAGGGCGAGGCGAAGCTGACCGCACCCGCGGCCACCGACAGCAGCACCGCGAGCAGGACGGGGCCGGACGTGGCCACCTCGGTCAGGTTCATGACCCGTCCAGGGTAGGACGCGGCGGTCGTGCGCGCGTGAGCACGGGGGCCGATCTCCGACGATGTGTCGTAGGAGACGGCCCCGACCGGCGCCGGAATTCGGTGGCGGCCCCGGCCCGGGAGCTCCTACCGTCCCCGCTCGTGGACATCGACTCCTGAGGCGCCGGGCCCGTCCGCGGCCCGCGCCCCCTCCGCTGCCCTCCCGCCGCCCGCGTCCCGGGCGTGATCGGGGAGCCCGTGCGGTCGATGTCGATCTCCCTCGTGACCGTGCGGGCTGTCCGGTCCTCCCCCCCGCCGGCGGCGTCCGCCGACCACCAGGAGGTCCTCCGTGCGAGACGCCACACCGCCCGCGCAGTCCATCCCGTCCACCCGGCCCGCGCCCGCCAACCGCGCCGAGCGCCGTGCCGCGGCCCGCGGCCGATCGGCGGGCACCGACGGCCGCCCCGCCGCCCCGCGCCGCACCGGCCCGCGGACGGACAGCCGGTTGGCGCGAGCCCGCGCCGACTTCGTCGCCCGCCGCAGCGGGTAGCGGCGGTCGCTAGTTGTTCCGCGCCGCGTGGCCGTTGGTGCCGCCGTCGTGGGGCGCGGACCAGGGGGCGGCGCCGGGCATGCCCGGCGCCGCCTGCTGCTGGGGGTACGGCGGGTACTGCTGCTGGCCGTACGGCCCCGCCGGGTACTGCCCCGCCTGGTACTGCCCGGGCAGCGGCGGCGGGCCCGCGGCGCCGGCCGGCGGGGCCTGCCGGAGCTGCTCGGCCTGGCCCTTGTCGACCCACATGAGGAAGCCGCAGGCCGTGCACTGCGTCGCGTACCGGGTGCGGATCGGGAAGAGCGGGATGAAGAACAGCGTGAACTTCGTGACCGCGCGGATGACCGCGTTGGCGGCCGAGCGGTGACAGTTCACGCACGTCAGCACGACCATGGCGAGCTGGGTGACGGTGCGACGGGTGCCGAAGATGATCACGAGTACCCCCGGGGAGCGGTCCTGTGGGTGAGCCTCCCAGATCGGGTGAGGTCGCGGGAGGTGATCAGCTCGCGGTCAGCTCAACGGCGCCGGCTCCGCCGCGACGCGGTCGACCACGGGCTGCAGGTCCGAGGCCAGGACCGCGGTGAGGAAGACGGCCGCGACCCGGTGCCGGCGGTCCAGCACGATCGTCGACGGCACCGCGTTGCGCGGGTAGCCGCGCAGCACGAGCAGCGACCGGCCCGGCGGGTCGAAGATCGACGGGTAGACGACGCCGCGGTCGCGGACGAAGTCGGCGGCGGCGCTGCGCTGGTCGCGCACGTCGATCCCGAGGAACTGCACGCCCCGCGGCGCCGACGCGACGGCGACCTGGTCGAGGGCGCCGGCCTCGGCCCGGCACGGCCCGCACCACGAGCCCCACACGTTGAGCACGACGACCTGGCCCCGCCACGCCTCGGTCGACAGCTGCCGGCCGGGCTCGAGCAGGCTCTCCCCGCTCACCGCCGGCAGCACCCCGCGGGTCTCGGGCGGGTCGTAGACGACGGTGGTCCGCCCGCCGGTGCCGCCGAAGGTGAACTCGCCCTCCGGGGCGTCCGACGACGAGCACCCGGCGACGAGCAGCAGCGCCGCCAGCGCCAGCAGGAGCGCGCGCACGTCAGGCCCCCGTGGCCGTCGGGTCGGTGACGCCGCCGGGCTCGGCGTAGGCGATGTCGGCGAGGCTCTCGTCGTCGAAGACGAAGCTCGTCACCGAGCCCAGCGAGCACTGCCGGCGGCGCGGGTCGTGCCAGAGCCGCTCGCCGGCCAGGAAGCGGCGCAGGGTCCAGATCGGCAGCTGGTGCGACACGCACACCGCCTCGTGCCCGGCCGCCGCCGTCCGCGCGCGGTGCACGACGCCGAGCATGCGGTGCGCGATCTCGAGGTAGGGCTCGCCCCACGACGGGCGGAACGGGTTGCGCAGCAGCGGCCAGTACTCGGGCCGCCGCAGGGCCCCGTCGCCGACCCCGACCGTGAGCCCCTCGAAGGCGTTGCCGGCCTCGATGAGTCGCTCGTCGGTGACCGGCACCAGGTCCAGCGTCTCCGCGATCGGGACGGCGGTCTCCTGCGCGCGCTGCATCGGCGAGACGTACAGGGCGGTGACGTCGTTGCCCCCGAGGTGCGCGGCGGCCCGCCGCGCCTGCTCGCGGCCCCGGTCGGAGAGGCCGTAGCCGGGCAGGCGACCGTAGAGGATCTTCTCGGGGTTGTGGACCTCGCCGTGCCGGACCAGGTGGACGGTGGTGCGGACCGTGCCCTCAGCGCTCACGAACCCTCCGGCGCGGTGGCCGCGGCCGCCGCTCGCGCCGCGGCCGGCAGCGCGTCGGCGATCACCGCGAACGCGTCGTCGTCGAGCGCGGCGGAGATGAAGCACGCCTCGAACGCGCTCGGCGGGGCGTAGACGCCGTGGTCGAGCAGGGCGTGGAAGAAGGGCGGGAAGCGCCAGGTCTCGGCC
Source organism: Actinomycetospora straminea (assembly GCF_028737255.1). Taxonomy (GTDB): domain Bacteria; phylum Actinomycetota; class Actinomycetes; order Mycobacteriales; family Pseudonocardiaceae; genus Actinomycetospora; species Actinomycetospora straminea. The sequence continues at coordinate 663,498 of NZ_JAQZAN010000001.1, forward strand.
GCGCGCATGTCCTCGAAGTTCCGCCCCTCCCCCTCGGCGAAGCGGATCGAGATCAGCGAGCCCGCCCGCTGGACGGTGTGCACGACGCCGGCCTCGGACAGGGCGTCGGTGAACAGCCCGTGGAGCCGGTCGGCGTGGGCGTCCAGCGCCGTGTAGACCTCCGGGGTCGCGTGGCGCAGCGTCGTGAGCCCGGCCGCGACGGCCACGGGGTTCCCGGCCAGCGTGCCCGCCTGGTAGACGGGGCCGGCCGGCGCGAGCTGGGCCATGACGTCGGCGCGCCCGCCGAACGCCGCGGCCGGCAGCCCGCCGGACATGACCTTGCCGAAGCAGTAGAGGTCGCCGGCGACGCCCTCGAGGCCGTACCAGCCCGCGGACGAGACGCGAAACCCCGTCATCACCTCGTCGACGATGAGGAGCGCGCCGTGGGCCCCGCAGAGGCGCTTGAGGCCGGCGTTGAAGCCGTCGTCCGGGGCGACCGCGCCCATGTTGCCCGCGGCCGCCTCGGTGATGACGCAGGCGATGTCCTGGCCGCGTTCGGCGAACACCTGCGCGACGCCGTCGAGGTCGTTGTAGGGCAGGACGATCGTGTCGGTCGCCTGCGCGCCGGTGACCCCGGGCGTCGACGGCAGCCCGAAGGTGGCGACGCCCGAGCCCGCCTCGGCGAGCAGGGCGTCGACGTGGCCGTGGTAGCAGCCGGCGAACTTCACGACGACGCTGCGCCCGGTGAACCCGCGCGCGAGACGCACCGCGCTCATCGTCGCCTCGGTGCCCGAGTTGACCAGACGTACCTGCTCGACGGGCTCGACACGGCGCACGAGCTCCTCGGCGAGCTCGACCTCGCCGCCGGTCGGCGTCCCGAACGACAGGCCCGCGGACGCGGCCTCGCGCACCGCCTCGACGACGGCGGGGTGCGCGTGCCCGAGGATCATCGGCCCCCAGGAGCTGACCAGGTCGACGTAGCGGTTGCCGTCGGCGTCGGTGAGCCACGGCCCGGTGCCGGCCACCATGAACCGCGGGGTGCCGCCGACCGACCGGAAGGCGCGGACCGGGGAGTTGACCCCGCCCGGGACCACCTGCTCGGCGCGCGCGAAGAGCTCGGCGCTGCGCTCGACGCTCGACGTGCCGGTGCCCGTCATCGCTGTACTGGTCACGGGGCCAGTCTCCCAGCCGCGCGCGGGCCCCGCCGTGGCCGGGACCGTGAGCCGCGTCAGCCGGGCAGGGCCGTGCCGGCCGGGGGCAGGAGCCCGGTGACGGCACGCTCGACGACGGCGCAGTCGGGGCCGACGACCTCGGCGGCGTAGGGCGCGGCGTCCCACCCGAGCAGGCCCCGGCAGGTCCCGCCGTCCTCGGCGACGATGTAGGGACCCTGGCGCGGCCCGTCTGGCGCGTTCCAGGAGCTCACGGTCTCGCCGGTGCGCGAGCCGCGCGCGTTCACCTCGGCCGCGACGTCGCCGGCGCCGTTCCACCGCGACCAGGTCACCGTGGTGCCCTCGGCACCGGTGCAGCTGCGCACCTCGCGCGGGACGATCCCGGACGTGCCGGCGGTCGGCGTCGCCGCCCCGCAGCCCGCGCGGGCCGCCGCCGGGATGGTGCGCTCGACCGCGCGCAGCTCGTCGGCCGACGGCCACGGGGTGCTCGCGAACGTCGCGGCGACGCCCGCGCACCGGTCCTGCGGCGCGTAGATCTGCAGCATGGTGGCCAGACCCTCGTAGGCGGCGAGCAGCGTGCAGTCGCCGCTGTAGGTCGTCTGCCAGTACGGGCCCTGCACCACGCCGCCGCGCTGCCAGGTCCGCAGGCCGTCGATCGAGGGCACCGAGGTGTACGAGAGCACGCGGTTCGCGGCCTCGGCGGGCGTGCTCCAGCGGGCGTAGGCGGCCGTCGCGTCACCCCGGGTGCACTGCACCACCTCGACCGGGCGCACGGCCGACGGCCGCTGCTCGTAGAAGCTGGGGTCGCCGGGCACGCAGCCGCCCGCCGCGCTGTCCGGGAAGCTCTGGGCGAGGGTCGCCGGGGCGCCCGTGGCGATCGCGACCGGTCCGGACGAGCCGCGGTCGACGACCACGAGCAGCGTGACCACCACGGCCGCGACCAGCACCAGCGCGCCCACGACGATCGCGATCGTGCGGCCGCGGCGGCCCGCGCCACCCTGCCCGCCCTGCCCGCCCGGCCCGCCGGGCGTCGTCGTCGGCGGGAGCGACCAGGGGCTCGGCCCGCCCCACCCGGTCGGGCCGCCGGGAGCCGCCGGCGACCAGGCCTGCGCCGGCGCAGCACCCGGCCCGCTGACCGGTGCCCCCGCCGACCGGGGCCCGCTGTCCCAGCGGATGCCGCCCGGGGGCGGCGCGCCCGTCCCCGGCCCGACGTAGGTCGCGCGCCCGTGCTCGGCCCCGGGAGCGACGCCGGGCCCGCCCGGCGACGGGGCCGGCGCGGGCACGGGGGCGGGCACCGCGCGGCCCTCGAGCGCGGCGCGCGCGGCGTCCGCCAGCTCGCCCGCCGAGGCGAACCGCTCCTCCGGGCGCTTGGCCAGGCCCCGCAGCACCACGGCGTCCAGGGCGGGCGGCAGGCCCGGGCGGCGCGACGACGGCGGCGCCGGCGTGACCGTGAGGTGCTGGTGCAGCATCGCCGGCATGTCGCCGTCGAACGGCGGCGCGCCGACGAGGCACTCGTGGAGCACGACGGCCAGGGCGTAGACGTCGGCGCGGCGGTCGACCGCGGCGCCCTCGAACTGCTCGGGCGCCATGTAGGCGAGCGTGCCGAGCGTCGTGCCGGTGCCGGTGAGCGCGCGACCCCCGGTCGACGACTGCGCGAGGCGCACGATGCCGAAGTCGACGAGGTGCACGAAGTCCCGCCCGGGGCTGACGAGCACGTTGCCGGGCTTGACGTCGCGGTGCACGAGGTCGTGGGCGTGGGCGTCGTCGAGGGCGTCGGCGACCTGCCCGACGATCGCCACCGCGCGGGCCGGGTCGAGCGGCCCCTCGTCGGCGATCAGCCGGGCGAGGTCGCGGCCCTCGACGAGGCGCATGTCGAGGAACAGGCGCCCGTCGATGACCCCGAAGTCGTGGATCGGGATGACGTGCGGCGACGACAGGCGGGCGGCGGTGCGGCACTCGCGCTCGAAGCGCTCGCGGATCTCGGGGTCGTCGGCGAGGTCGGGCGTCAGGCACTTGAGGGCGACCTCGCGGTCGCGGCGGGTGTCGTAGGCGCGGTGGACCTCGCCCATGCCGCCCCGGCCGAGGCGGCCCTCCAGCCGGTAGGGGCCGAAGGTCGATCCCGCTGCCGGACCCCCCGACGGACCGGGCGGCGACCCCGTCATCCCGACCTCCCCCTGGCTGCGGCGGACGGTGGTCGTCGCGGCGCCGGACGGAGGATACGGTCGCGACCCCCGATCAGGCGATCACGCGGTGCGCTCGGACCCCGTCGCCGTGGTCGCGTGCTCGGGTGCGGTGGGCTCGGGGGCGGCGGGCCCGGCCGTCGGGCTCCCGGCGGCCTCGGTGGTCCCGGCGGGCTCGGTGGTCCCGGCCGTCCCGGTGGGCTCGGTGTCCCCGGTCGTCTCCCCGCGCCGCGCGGCCCGCAGTGCCGGTACGGCGACCAGCGCGGTGAGCACCGCGGCGACGCCCGCGACGGTGCCGCCGAGCAGGAGGCCGCCGACGAGGTGGAGCTGGCGGATCGGGGTCACGAGCAGCCCGCCCGTCGTCTCGCGGACCTCCACCCCGGCGATCAGCAGCACGACCGCGGCGACGGCGAGCACCACGGCGGCGCCGGTGAGCAGGAGCGCGCGCCTCACGACACCGCCCGCGTGCGCAGGAGGTCCTCGAGCGCCCGGCGCAGCGCCGCCCCGTCGCGCGCCCACGCGACCGCGCGGGTGCCGTCGGACAGGCGCAGCACCACCGGCTGCAGGCGGCGCGGCACGACCGGGCCGTCGCCGAGCACCCGCACGCCGTGGTGCTCCTCGTCGGCCGGGCGCAGCGACGTGACCTGCGACATCGGCAGGCGGGTGGTGCCCTGCACGAGCACGGAGGGTGTCAGCTCGACCCGCAGGAAGCGGCGGCGGCTGCGCACGAGCACGAGGGTGTAGAGGAACACGAGCAGCCCGACGCCGAGCCACAGTGACACCGACACCCCGCCGGGCGCGAGGCTCTCCAGCCCGATCCCGGCGACGGCGAGCACCGGGCCGAACAGCAGGATCCAGGGCCGGGTGCCGGTCTCGGCGTAGAGCACCGGCTCGGCGCGGGTGTCGTCCGGGGCCGTCATGCCGATCGGCCGAACCAGGCCCGGGCCGCGGGCAGGTGCAGCAGGCCCGCCGCGACGACGAACGCGACGAACCACACGCCACCGGCCCCGAGGAACGTGACCTGGACCAGGCCCGCGATCGCCAGCACCGCGCCCAGCACCGTCAGCCCGGCGCGCGCGGTGCGCGACGCGCCGCGCAGCCGCCGGGCCGCGACGAGGGTGGCGACGCCCGCGGCGGCGAGCACGACCATCGCACCGACCACGGCGATCGGCCCGGTGCCCGGGTCGAGGTCGCCGAACGCGAGCCCCAGGCCGAAGAGCAGCGCGGTCCCGATCATGAGGACACCGAGCACGGTCCACAGCACGATCGCCGCGGTGACGATCCCGGGGCGGCCGGGCTCCTCCTCGGGCGGGGTCACCGACCGGGAGGCCGGCGCGTGGTCGGCCACCGTCACCGGTCCAGCCAGGCGGCGGCCTCGGTGGCCCAGTACGTCAGCACGATGTCCGCGCCGGCGCGCCGGATGCCCGTGAGGGACTCGAGGATCGTGCGCTCGCGGTCGAGCCAGCCGCGCTCGACCGCCGCGGAGATCATCGCGTACTCGCCGGAGACCTGGTACGCCGCGACCGGGACGTCCGCGGCGTCGGCGACCCGGCGCAGGACGTCGAGGTAGCCCATCGCCGGCTTGACCATGACGATGTCGGCGCCCTCGTCGAGGTCGAGCGCCACCTCGCGCGCGGCCTCGCGGCCGTTGGCGGGGTCCTGCTGGTAGGTGCGCCGGTCGCCCTGCAGCTGCGAGTCGACGGCCTCGCGGAACGGGCCGTAGAACGCGCTCGCGTACTTGGCCGAGTAGGCGAGGATCGCGGTGTCGCGGAACCCGGCCTCGTCGAGCGCGGCCCGGATGACGCCGACCTGGCCGTCCATCATCCCGCTGGGTGCGACGACGTGGGCGCCGGCGCGGGCCTGGGCCACCGCCATCTCGCCGTAGATCGGCAGGGTGGCGTCGTTGTCGACGTTCCCGTCGGCGTCGAGGACCCCGCAGTGGCCGTGGTCGGTGAACTCGTCGAGGCAGGTGTCCGCCATGACGGGCAGGGCGTCGCCGACCTCGGCGCGCACGTCGCCCAGCGCCACGTTGAGGATGCCCCCGGGGTCGACGGCGCCGGACCCGACCGCGTCGTGGCGGGCGGGCACGCCGAACAGCATGATCCCGCCGACCCCCGCGGCCGCCGCCTCCGCCGCCGCCTTGCGCACCGACTCGCGGGTGTGCTGGACGACGCCCGGCATCGACGAGATCGGGCGCGGGGCGTCGAGCCCCTCCGCGACGAACACCGGCAGGACGAGGTGGCGCGGGCGCACCTCGGTCTCGGCGACGAGACGCCGCACGCCGGGGTTGGCGCGCAGGCGGCGGGGACGGTCGGCCGGGAAGGATCGGGGGGTGGACATCAGCGCTTGCGGGCCTTCGTCTTGCGGGGCGGGGGCAGGGCGCCCTCGGCCCGCAGCTTGTTGGCGTGCGCCGCCAGCGCCTCGACCAGCGACGGCACGTCGGCGGTCTCGGGCTTGACGTCGACGCGCAGCCCGAACTCGACGGCGGTCTCCGCGGTCTTCGGGCCGATGCAGGCGACGATCGTGCGGGCGTGCGGCTTGCCCGCGATCCCGACGAGGTTGCGCACCGTGGACGACGAGGTGAAGCAGACGGCGTCGAACCCGCCGGTCTTGATCGCCTCGCGCACCGGCGCGGGCGGCGGCGCCGCGCGCACCGTGCGGTACGCGGTGATGTCGTCGATCTCCCAGCCGCGCTGCTGGAGGCCCTCGGCGAGGGTCTCGGTGGCGATGTCGGCGCGCGGGAGCAGGACGCGGTCGACCGGGTCGAGCACGTCGTCGTGCGGCGGGAAGACGTCGAGCAGGCCCTCGGACGACTGCTCGGTCTCCTCGCCCGGCACGAGCTCGGGGTGCACGCCGAACGAGCGCACGACGTCGGCCGTGGCCTCGCCGACGCAGGCGATCTTGACGCCGGAGAAGGCGCGGGCGTCGAGCCCGAACTCGCCGAACTTCTCCCACACGGCGCGCACGGCGTTGGCCGAGGTGAACACGACCCACTGGTAGCGCCCGTCGACCAGGCCCTTGACCGCGCGCTCCATCTGCGCCGGGCTGCGCGGGGGCTCGACCGCGATGGTCGGCACCTCCTCGGGCACCGCGCCGTGCACGCGCAGGCGGTCGCTCATGGCGCCGGCCTGGTCCTTGGTCCGCGGCACGAGGACCCGCCAGCCGTACAGCGCGCGGGACTCCCACCACGACAGCGTCGCGCGGTCGGTGACGGCGTCGCCGAGGGTCACGACCAGCGTGCCCTCGAGCTCCGCGCCGTCGGCGGCGAGCTTGTCCAGGCTGGTCTCGACGGTGCGCTGGCGCGAGCCGGTCCCGGCCGTGGTGACCAGCGCGGGCGTGCCGGGCTTCCAGCCGTTCTCGACCAGCTGGGCCGAGGCCCCCGCGAGCTCCGCGGCCGTGGCCTGCAGCACCAGCGGGCCGGGCGCGACGGCGAGCGCGGCGTAGTCGACGGCCTCGCCCGCGGTCAGGTCCACCGAGGTGTGGGCCGGGCCGAGCGCGACGCCGGCGTAGGTCGGGACCGCGGTGTCGGCGGGCATGCCGGGCACGACGTCGAAGGGGACGCCCGCCGCGGCGACGGCGCGCACCTCGGTGACGACGTCGGGGCGCACGAGCGGGTCGCCCAGGCACAGGCGCACGACCGAGGCGCCGCCCCGGGCCTCGGTCACGACCGTCTCGGCGAGCGCCGCGGGGTCGGCCGGCGCGGGGCCCGCGCCGGTGCCGGCGGGGTCGTCGGCGGCGAAGCTCGGCGCCACGACCGCGTCGGTGGCCGGGCCGCCCGCCGCGGGGTCGTCGCCGGCGTGCCCGACCGGGCGCACCGTCACCGACGACGGCAGCAGGCCGAGGACGTCGGCGGGGACGCCGCGGTCGGCGACGACCAGCGTGGCGGCGGCGAGGGCGTCGCGTGCCCGCACGGTCAGCAGACCGGGGTCCCCGGGTCCGCTGCCGACGAAGGCGACCCGGCCGGCGGTCGTCGAGGGTGCTGTCATGTCTTCCGTTCCCATCGTGGTGTTCAGGAGGCGGGCGGCGGGAGCTCGCCGGCGACGGCGTCCGGGCCCGGACGGGGCCCCGCCTCGCTGACGGGCATCGCGTACCCCGACGGCTCCGCCCCGTCGGCGAGCAGTTCCTCGGCCAGCTCCCGGCCGATCCGCTCGGCGTCCTCGGTCTCTCCGGTGGCGGAACCGCGCACGAGCGCGCCGTCCGCCGTGGTGGCCACCGCGCGCAGCGACAGCCGTTCGATCACGCGTCCGTCGTCGTCGAGGTCCTCGACGACCTCGGCGAGTGCCCCGATCGGGGCGCTGCAGGGCGAGCCCAGGGCCGACAGGACGGTGCGCTCGGCCGTGACGGCCAGGGCGACGCCCTCGTCGTGCAGGGTGGTGCGCAGGAGGTGCCCGAGCGCGGGGTCGTCGCTGCGGCACTCGCAGGCGAGCGCGCCCTGCGCCGGGGCGGGGAGCACCTGCAGGGGGTCGAGCACCTCGGTGGCCTCGCCGACCCGCCCGAGGCGGGCCAGCCCGGCGCGGGCGAGCACGACGGCGTCGAGCTCGCCCCGGGTCACCTTGGCGATCCGGGTGTCGACGTTGCCGCGGATCGGGACGAGCTGCAGGCCCAGCCCGAGCGCGGCGATCTGCGCGACGCGCCGCGGCGAGCCGGTGCCCACGACCGCGCCCGGCGGCAGCTCGCCGAGCACCATCCCGTCGCGGGCGATCAGCGCGTCCCGCGGGTCCTCGCGCGCCGGCACGGCGGCGAGCGCGAGGCCGGGCACCGCCGCGGTCGGCAGGTCCTTGTAGGAGTGCACGGCGACGTCGATCTCGCCGGCGAGCAGCGCGTCGCGCAGCGCGGTGACGAACACGCCCACCCCGCTGCCCGCGATCGGCGTGCCCGCGGCCTGCGACCGGTCGCCCTCGGTGGAGATCGTGACGACCTCGACCGTGGCGCCGGCCGCGGTCAGCGCCGAGGCGACGATGTCGGTCTGGGTGCGGGCGAGCAGGCTCGCGCGGGTGCCGACGCGGATGGTCCGGGCGCCCTCGCCGAGGAGGGTCGCGGTGTCCGCGGCGTCGGTCACGGTCATCGCCGCCCCCCGCTGAGGGCCTGGTCCACGTCGTCGCCGGGCTCGACGCTCGTCGTCGCGACCGGGACGGTGCCGGGCACGGTCCCGGGGACCGTCTCCGTGGCCGCGAGCACCGCCGGCGCCTGCGGGTCGAGCTCGAAGAGCTCGCGCAGCGCCTCGGCGTAGGAGTCGCCGCCCGGCGCCTGCGCCAGGCGCTTGACCTGCACGGTCGGCGTGTGCAGCAGCTTGTCGACGACGCGGCGCACGGTCTGGGCGACCTCGCCGCGGGCGTGGTCGTCGAGGTCGGGCAGGCGCCCGGTCAGGCGCAGCAGCTCGGCGTCGACGACCTCGGCGGCGCGCCGGCGCAGCGCGGTCACGGTGGGCGTGACCTCCGCGGTGCGTTGGGCGGCGAAGTAGGCGCGCACCTCCTCGGCGACGACGGCGCGGGCCTCCTCGACCGCGCGCCCCGCGCTCGCCGAGCGCAGCCGCTCGCCGAGGGCGGCGAGGTCGACGACGGTGACGCCGGCCAGGTCCGCGGCGCGCGGGTCGACGTCGCGGGGCAGGCCGAGGTCGCAGACGACCAGCGGACGGGCGTCGCGGGCCGCGAGGGCCCCGCGCACGTCCTCCTCGCCCACGACGGTGCCGACCGCGCCGGTGCAGGCGACGACGACGTCCGCGGCGGCGATCTCGCGGCGCAGCGCGTCGAGCCCGGTGGCGCGGGCGGCCGCCCCCTCGGCGCGCAGCGAGACCGCGAGCCGCTCGGCGTTGGCCTCGGAGCGGTTGGCCAGCACGGTCTCGGCGACGCCGGCACGGCGCAGGTGCGCGGCCGACAGGGCGCCCATCGACCCGGCGCCGACGATCAGCGCGCGCCGCCCCTCGAGCGTCCCGAGCGCGGCCTCGGCGTCGGCGAGGGCCTCGGAGACCACCGAGGCGCCGGCCGCGTCGATGCCGGTCTCGGCGTGGGCGCGCTTGCCGACGCGCAGCGCCTGCTGGGCCAGCTCGTGCAGCACCCGGCCCGCCGACCCGAGCTCGCGGGCCTCGGCGTACGACGCCCGCAGCTGCCCGAGGATCTGGGCCTCGCCGACGACCATCGAGTCGAGCCCGGCGGCCACGGAGAACAGGTGCTCCACCGCGGAGCCGGCGTAGTGCACGTAGAGGTGGTCGGTGAGGTCGGAGACCTCGGCGTGCGCGTGGCGGGCGAGGACGTCGGTGACCTCGGTGAGGCCGCCGTGGAACGTCTCGACCACGGCGTAGATCTCGACGCGGTTGCACGTGGACACGAGCATGGCCTCGGTGACGTGCTCGCCGGTGAGCAGGTCGTCGAGCACCTTGCGGGTGTCGTCTCCGGACACGGCGACGCGCTCGAGCACCGGCACCTCGGCGGTGCGGTGCGAGACGCCGACCAGGAGCAGGCTCATCGGGAGACCGCCTCTCGCGGGGTCGGGCGCGGGGCCGCTACGGGTCCCGCGGCCGGCACCGTCCCGTGCCGGCGGGCGACGTGGAACGAGAGCACCTGCATCTCCACCGCCAGGTCGACCTTGCGCACCTCCACCCCCGCCGGCACGGCGAGCACGGTGGGCGCGAAGTTCAGGATGCTGCGCACGCCGGCGGCCACGAGGTGGTCGCAGACGCGCTGGGCGGCAGGCGCGGGTGTCGCGACCACGCCGATGGTCACGCCGCGCGCGGCGCACACCGCGCCGATCGCGTCCGCGTGCTCGACCTCGACGCCGCCGATGGTGGTGCCGACGAGCGCCGGGTCGACGTCGAAGAGGGCCGCGACGGGGAAGCCGCGCTGCGCGAAGCCCCCGTAGCCGGCCAGGGCGTGCCCGAGGTTGCCGACCCCGACCAGGGCCACCGCGTGCGGCTGCGTCAGGCCCAGGGTGGCCTCGACCTCGGCGGTGAGCCGGGCGACGTCGTACCCGACCCCGCGCACGCCGGACGAACCGATGTGGGAGAGGTCCTTGCGCAGCTTCGCCGAGTTGACGCCGGCGGCGGCGGCGAGCTCCTCGCTGGAGACGGTGCCGCGGCCCTCGCCGAGCAGGGTGGTGAGCACGCGCAGGTACACCGCCAGCCGGGCCACGGTCGCCTCGGGCACGGGGCGGGCGGCGGGGTCGGTCGCGTCGGTGGGGTCGGTCGCGTCGGTCACGTCGCCCGTGTCCTCGGCGTCGACCGGCGCGAGGGCGTCCTCGGGCGTCCGGGTCGACGGCACCGGGCGTCGGGAGGGCCGGGTGCCGCGGTCGACCGTCACTTCCGGGCGCCTCCTGTCATCCCTCGCTCGCGTGCCGCGCGGCGCGACGGGCCTCCGCACCCCTCGCGCGGGCCCGCACCTCGCGGCACTGCACCACGCGGACGTCCCCGGAACCGTTCCGGGCAACGCTAGCGCTCGTGAACGCACGCACAAAATCGCCGCGACCCGCGGACCAGGGGGCTGGGGTACCCACCGCGCCGACGCGGACCGCGCCGTGTCGTACAGCGTCGTGCAGGCGTCGTGCCGACCGGCGGAGGCCACCAGTCTGCCACCGGTCGCGCTCCGACGCCGCGCCCGAACCCCGTCCGGAGCAGGACGGCGCGGTACCCGGCGTCTCCCGTGCGCCGTCCGGTGGACGCCCGCGTCAGACCGTGAGCGCGTCGGGGGTCAGCGCTCCGGCGACGGGATCGGTGGGTGCGGTGGGCGGACGGCCCAGCAGGAAGTCGGCGGTGGCGCCGTGCATGGCCACGACGGGTCCGACGCCCGCCGCGAGCGTGACCGCGGACGCGTCGGTGACCTCGCCCACGATCCGTGTCACGGTGGCCGCGACGGTGCCCGTGAGGTCGGCGGCGAGGCCCAGGAGGTCGATCGGGGCGCGGGCCGCGTCGAGGCGGCCGCGCAGGGCGGGCTCGACGGTGAGGGGGTAGCCGGTGACCGCGGGGCGCCCGCCCGCCGCGAGCAGCCGGTTCCACGCCTCCGCGTGCGCGACGTGCTGGGCGGCGGCCCCCGACAGGTACGCGGACACGACGCCCGGGACCGCGCCGAAGCGCCCCTGGGCGGCGCCGGTGGCCGCCTGGCCGAGCAGGTCGCCGGCGAGCCCGGAGAGCGCGGCGCCCAGGGCGATCCAGGCCACCTCTCCCTCGTAGGCCGCCGGGGCGGTCGACGTGGTGGTCGTGGGCGACGGCGGGACGCCCGGCGCCGGCGGACCCGGCGGCGCGTCGTTCGAGCACGCGGCGAGGCCCGCCGCGCCCGCGAGCGCGCCGAGGCCGACGAGGAAGCCGCGCCGGGAGAGGGGCCGGGGCTGCGGACGGGGGCTCATCGCGGCGTCCCCTCGGTCGGCGGCGAGGCCTTCTCCGTGGGGAACAGGACGTCGGGGAAGCCGACGGTGCCCGCGCCCGGGGGCAGGGCGAGCAGGTCCGGGGGCACGGCGACGAGCTCGGTCCGCCCGCTCGCGAGCAGCGTCTGCAGGGTCAGCAGCAGCGCCTTGCGCCGCGCGGCCGCCGCCGCGTGCCCGGCGACCGTGGTGCGCACCGGCGGCGCGGAGAGCTCGACGACGTCGCTGACCAGCGTCTGCGCGAGCACGTCCTCGAGGGTCAGCGCGAGCCCGACCGCGTCACCCGGGCCCCGCACCGTCGGCAGCGCCTGCTCCACGACCGGCGCGTACTCGGGGTCGGGGTCGGTCTGCACCCGCCCGCCGGCGTCGCGCGTGGCCTCGGCGAGGTCGGTGCGCGCCCGCTCGAGGGCCGCGACGGCCGCCGCGAGCAGCTCGCGCACCGGCGCCGGCGCGGACGCCCCGCCGCCGAAGGCCAGGCGCTGCAGGCGGACGTAGGTGTCGAGCGTCAGCTCCACCAGCGACGAGGCGGTCTGCAGGATCGGCACGTCGGCCGGGGCGGGCGCGGTCACCGGGCACCCAGCGCGCGCACGAGGTCGTCGGGCTCCAGGCGCCACGAGGCGATCTCGACGTCGTCGACGAGCACGACGGGGATGCGGTCGCCGTACTCGGCGCGCCACTCCGGGTCGGCGCCCGGCCCGTCGACGTCCACCACCGTGTGCTCCTCGCCGACGCGGCCGCAGATCTCGCGCACCACGCCCTCCATCCGGTCGCAGGTCCGGCAGTCGGCGCGCACGAGCACGACGACCCGGACCGCCTCCTCCGACTCCTCCGGGTCCTCCGACGAGGTCCCCGCAAGAGTGTCGGGCAGACCGTCGGATCCGGTGACGCGGGGCGACCCGGACTCCGTCGACCCGTCGGAGCGACCGCCCGTCGCACCGCCCACCGACGTCATCGCCCGCTCGTCGGACCGCTCGTCCGCCACCGCCGCGTCGCCTCCGTCCCGCACCGCCCCGGTGCACCGCCCGGCGGCAGTCTCGCACGGTCCCAGGGGCCCCACGCGGAGCCCCGGGATACCTCCGAATGGCCGCTCGTCGCACCGTCGGTGCAGGTCGGAGAGGGTCGGTGCCCCCGCGGGCGCGCCGGTGTCCGGGCAACTCACGCCGCACGTATGCTCCCCCGTCGACGCCCCCTCGGGGGGATTTCCGGTCGGGGAAGGTCGATCGAGGGGGAGGGCATGTCCGACGCTGCCGGTCACCTCGGCCGCGCCTGCGCGCGCCGCGACGGCCGCGCGATCCGGACCGTCGTCCGGGTCCTCGCGCCCCGCTCCCGCCCCGTCCCGGCGGCCTCCGGCGGTGTCTCCGTCGTGCACAACGCGCCCGCGGCCCGCGCGATGCGCCCGACTCTCCCCGGAGCGCCGTGAGGCGCGCCGCACCCGATCCCGCCGACGAGCCCGGCGCCGGCCCCGTGCCGGCGCGGGGCGGCGCCCGGCGCGGCCGGGGCGCGGGCTCCGCCGGGGGTTCCGTGGCCGGTTCCGGGGGGCGGCCCCGCGGCGCGACCGGCACCGACACCCCACCCGAGCCGCTGCTCGACGCGCGCGCGCACGGGCAGGCGAACGGGTACGGCCCCGTCGCCCCGCCGACCGCGCCCGTGGCCTACCCGGCGCAGCGCCGCCGCGAGGACACCTGGCCCCCGCCGGACCAGACCCCCGCCGACGCCCCGCCGCGCCGTCCGGGTCGCCCCGGCCGGCACCCCGAGGGCCGCCCGACCCCGCCGTCCGGCCTGCCGCGCCCCGACACGCTGCCGCCGGCCGCGGGCCCGGCCGGCCCGGCTGTCCCGGCCGCCCCGCCCGTCCCGCCGGCGCCCCGCACCGGCACCGGCCCGCTGCCCCCGACGGCCGCGCCGCCCGACCTCGCCGGCCCGCCCGACCTCGCCGTCCCGCCCGTCGACCCCGGCGTGCCCACGGCCGCCGTGCCGCTGCACCCGCCGGGTGACCCGCACACGGGCGCGCTGCCCGAGGAGTCGGCGTCGGCCGGGACGGCCGTCGACGAGGAGCTCGCCGACGAGCTGGCGGACGACCTCCCCGACGACGGCGCCACCGCCGAGGGCTGGGCGCTCGTCCGCCTCGCCCAGGACGGCGACACCCAGGCGTTCGGCGAGCTCTTCGACCGGTACCACGACACCGTCTTCCGGTTCGTGCTCTTCCGCCTGGGCGACCGCCCGGCCGCGGAGGACCTCACCCAGGAGACCTTCGTCCGCGCGTTCCGCCGGATCGCGTCGGTGAGCTACCAGGGCCGCGACATCGGCGCCTGGTTCGTGACGATCGCCCGCAACCTCGTGCTCGACCACGTGAAGTCCAGCCGCTACCGGCTCGAGCACTCCACGCCCGAGGTCGCCGACGTCGCGCCGTCGAGCGTGCGACCCAGCCCCGAGACCGAGGTCATCGCGGGCGCGACCCACGCCGAGCTGCTCCGCTGCGTCGCCCGTCTCGGTGACGACCAGCAGGAGTGCATCGCCCTGCGCTTCCTCCAGGGACTCTCCGTGGCCGAGACCGCGGAGATCATGGGGCGCAACGAGGGCGCCGTGAAGGCTCTGCAGCACCGGGCGGTCCGCCGCCTCGCTCAACTGTTGCCCGAGGGGCTGCGGTGAGTCACATCGTTGTGGTTCGAACCGCACACCGCATCGTCGTAACCGGTCGCCCGTCTCGTCGTTCAACCCAGCGACGAGCACGGCGCGTACGGAAAGTGACGCGTGGACGATGAGGACGGGCGGCATGTCGAGCGGGCACGACGAGGACGACGAGCTCTTCGCTCGCGTCTGGGAGCAGCGGGACGCCACGGGGCGTCCGCCGCATCCCGGTCGTGCGGGCGGCGGGCCGGATCCGATGCGTGATCCCGACCTCGCCCGCGACCTCGAGCTCGCCGCCGCGCTGCGGGCCGCCGGGCGCGACGCCATCGGTCCCGACGCCGACGCGAGCGCCCGCATGCGGGCCGTGGTCATGGGCGAGGTCATGGGCGAGGTCATGGCCGAGATCGGCGGGGGCACCGCGACGCCTCCGCGCGAGCGCACCCGCGTGCTGCGCTCCCCCGACTCCGGTCCGGTCGGCGGTCGGGGGGCCGGCCGGGCCGGTGCGACCACGCGCCGCGGGAGCACCCGCCCCGGCGACGGTCGTCCCGGGAGGGCCGCGACCCGCCGGCGCTCGACCCGCCTGATCTCCTCGCTGATCGGCGGGGCGTGCGCGGTCATGCTCCTCGGCGCCCTGACGGTGCTGCTCAGCCGCGGTGCGCTGCCCGGCGAGATGCTCTACGGCATCAAGCGGGCGTCCGAGAGCGCCGAGATCGGGCTGACCAGCGGCCAGGAGGCCAAGGGGCAGCGCCACCTCGACTTCGCCGCGACCCGCCTGGAGGAGGTGTCCGACCTCATCGGCCGCGACACCGCCACGGCGGCGGGCGCCGGGCCGGTCGCCGCGGGCATCGGCCCGGAGGAGGCCGCGCTGGTGCTGGAGAACCTGCGCGACTTCGACGAGCAGGCCCGCACGGGCTCGCGCCTCATCCTCCCGCTGGCCGGCCGCTCGAGCGGGCCGTCGCCCTCGCAGCTCGCCGAGTGGGCGCGCGAGCAGTCGGCGCGGATCGACACGCTGAGCCCCTCGCTCGACACCGACGGGCGCGGCGCCGCGGCCCAGTCCCAGCAGATGCTCCAGCGCCTCGGCCAGCGCGCGACCGCCCTGGGCGGCCCGCAGCGTTGCGCGACCGGCGGGGAGAGCGACGACCTCGGCCCGCTGCCGATCCGCGAGTGCGACACCTCCACCTCGCCGTCGGTGGCGACGCCGGAGCGCACCGACGTCTCGGCCACCGAGACCTCGAGCACGACCACCACCACCACGACGACGAGCCGCACGAGCACCAGCTCGAGCGAGTCGTCGACGCGGGACGGCGGGGCGGACGAGGACTCCGGGTCGGGCGGGGAGTCGGACGACGCCGGCGACGACGCGCCGCCGCCGGTGCAGGTCCCGCTGCCGGTGCCGCTGCTGCCGCAGGTCGACGTGCCGCCGCTGTTGCCCGGTCTGCCCGGTCTGAGCCTGGGCTGACGTCCGCCCGGGTCGTGGGGCCGGTCGCGGGGCACCCCGACCGTCGTGCCTCCCGTCTAGGGTGAGGTCGCACCGCCCCGGGGTCGATGTCGTTCCGTCCCGCCCCGGCAGGCTCGGGTCCGGGGACGGACACCACAGGGAGGGTCCGCCGGTGGGACGACGGCGCGAGCGCCGGATGCAGGCGGAGCGCGAGGCGGCACGGCTCGCGGGCGAGGCGTCCGCCGAGGCCGCCCTCGCCGATCCGGCGATCGGTGGGCCCACCGCCTCCGAGCTCCTCGAGTCGGTGCCGGACAGCGCCGGCCCGACCACCGACCCCACCGCGGGCGAGAGCCCCGCGGACGTCGCCGTGGCCGGGGGCGCCCCGGACGGCGAGCTGGCCGGCGGCGGGCCCGCGGCGGCCGCCGCGGCGGCCGAGGCGCCGGACATCCGGCAGTACCCGCCGTCGCCGCGGGTGCCGCCGGACCTCACCGCCGCTGCGTTCTTCGACGTCGACAACACCATGATGATGGGCGCGTCGATCTTCCACTTCGCCCGCGGGCTGGCGGCGCGGAACTTCTTCTCGGGCTCGGACCTGCGCGGGTTCGTCTGGCAGCAGCTCAAGTTCCGGCTCGGCGGCGAGGGCACGCCCGACGACGTCCGGGCCCACCGCGAGCAGGCGCTGTCGTTCGTCGCCGGCCAGTCGGTCGCGGAGCTGGTGGAGCTCGGCGAGGAGATCTACGACGAGCTCATGGCCGACCGCATCTGGGAGGGCACGCGCGCGCTGGCCCAGATGCACCTCGACGCCGGGCAGCGGGTCTGGCTGGTGACGGCGACGCCGCTGGAGCTCGCGCGCATCATCGCCCGCCGTCTCGGGCTCACCGGCGCGCTCGGCACGGTCGCCGAGAGCGTGGACGGCGTCTACACCGGGCGCCTGGTCGGCGAGCTGCTCCACGGCCCGGCCAAGGCCCACGCCGTGCGCGCGCTGGCGGCCCGCGAGGGCCTGGACCTGCGGCGCTGCGCGGCGTACTCCGACTCGGTCAACGACGCCCCGATGCTCTCGGTCGTCGGCACCGCCATCGCGGTCAACCCGGACTCGGACCTGCGCCAGCTCGCGCGGCGCCGCGGCTGGGAGATCCGCGACTTCCGCTCCGGGCGCAAGGCCGCCCGCATCGGCGTGCCGTCGGTGCTCGGCGCGGGCGCGGTCGCCGGCGCCGTGGTGGGCGGGCTGGCCTACCGCCGCCGCTCGACCGCCTCGCGGCTGGCCGAGCGGCTGGTCGGCTAGGGCGTGTCTGATGAATCATCGGGCGTGACTCTGACAAGATCTCGTTGTGC